>CAWIVD010000008.1:0-144604 GCA_963839435.1 uncultured Alphaproteobacteria bacterium | reverse complement strand
ATGAAAGAGGATAGAGTATTGTGCAAATGGGTATCAAAACCCACCCCCCACACAAAAATCACACCCTGTAGGCTAACTACGGTATGCTTTTTCACTTTGATTATGCCATAGGTAATCACTGGTGACAATTCATGCCTCTTATTTCGAAATTTCCAGGTATGCATTGTATGCAAGCTGTGGCCGAGGCACTCCATACAGTTAAAACCGCATGCTGAAACAGTTTAAATGCAGAAGTTACCCAAATAAGTCAATTTTTAGTGACCAGTTAATAATCACTAAGTTAGATACTGTTAACTTAATTATTATTACTATTAACTTATTGTTATTATTACTGTAAGTAATTAGTAACTAATTACAAAATAATTTTATTTTAAGTAATTATTTGTAAGATAATTAGTTACTAATTACTTAGGAATAATAACAAGTGTTCATTATGAGCATCCAGGCAAACCCTCATAAGCAAAAAAACGGTTCATATAACCCTAGCTGATTGTCAAAAGGATGTGGTAATATTTGGTTTCATCAGTTCATCACTTCAATGATGATACAAACCACCATTGAATAAACCAACCACAACTGCAACCATCCATATTATTCATCATTTCATCTACCAGTTATACTACAATATTATTTATATCTCTTTCTAGAATATCTTTCTATAATAAAGTATATATCACCTCAAATATCTCCTTTTCCATATTTTCCTTCCGATCTTTCCCTCAAGACTTCCCTCCTTCAGTCACCATTTTCCTACTTTCCACCGGGTCGATCTCCTAGAAAACTGTATAAAATCGCCTATCAGAAATGACTTGCCAGGGCCTGAATACTTGCAGCATGAAGTCTATTATGCACATTGTCGGTGGTTCTCAAAAATTTAATTGACTAAACGAATCTAGCTCAAAATGAAACGAGTTCTAGCGAATATCCGGGCTGACCAAATGTTTACTTTGAAGGAATTGTAATCGCTGAGATGGCAAACCGATCGATTTTAACTAAAATACCCAGTGTGAATAAAGTGGATTCAATCATTTTGCATTACCGTCTGCTTCTCAACGTGCAATGCTGCATTTTTGCAGTTTAAAATCTGTGCAGTTTAAAATCGGATCTAGGCTTTCATTACGATGACCAGATCCTATTTGCTATCCAATATTGTTTACTCCAACCTCTTAGTATTTACTTACTTGTGCATGATACACCGTTGAGTGAATCGTAGGGCTGTAGTGTTGCGTTGAAACAAGTGAGACAGACAGAGGCTGATGTACACGTTGTGCACGGAAATGGACATGCTCACGAAAGTTTAAAAAGGATATGAATTACCTATTACACTTCATTAATAATTAGTAATAATAATAATTATAATAATAATCTGATATATAATTTTACCTGCGTCAATAGTTCAGGGTAGAGGGCAACCATAGATTTTATGTTACAAAGAAGGATTAACAATCAGTTTATTGATTATTGTTTATTCAACTATGTATTTTGTTTCGTCATTATAATCATCATCATCATAGTCGTCATGCGCGCTCATGGCAAACGATTGGCACCGTCAAACCCTTCCGCATGCACGGAAAACTGGACGAGGATGAAGATGACGTTTTATGTTCTGGATTGAATAGTGCTATATTTTATCCATTTAAATGCATGAAATATTATTTAATTATTTACTATTTTGCAATTATATTAGATTTATTCACTCATTGTTTTACAAATTTATACGCTAGTTAGATTTATCATTTTCAGAAAATGTTAGTTAAATGTCTCAGTTAATTTACCCTGAAATTGACGTTAAATTAGTGCCCTACTTCTGAACAAATAGCGTACGATAGATGCCCTGGATATGGCCTTAAATTGCGTGGTTGATACTGCCAAATGAATATGGTGTGCTGGATTTCCTGCGTACAGTGTCAATTACTGCCTGGTTTCTTCCTTCCGAACGAATAGCGTGCATGCAGGTACATAATCTTGGGTACGACTATAAACTTCCTCGTGGCCCACCCAAACGAATGCGGTAGGTTGAATGCAGAATTGCTTTTGTCAGTACACGCTTGCCCAACAAAGTCCCACTATCGGGCTATTTGCGCGTAGATGGGCAACGTTTTTACCCGTGCCAGGTCGGATATATTTGTTTGTTCGAAACAGCTGATATTAAAACAAAAGAAGAAGAAGTTAGCTAACGAGCGCAATTAAGTGAAGTTGATGGATAGTATCCTGGGAGGGCAGGCTGTACAAGTGGTTGTTGAGCAAGCAGTGCAGTTAGAGCCACAAGCTGTAGCACAGACATACATAACGGCAATGCCCACGTTAATAAGTGTGAATCAGTTATCTACAATTAATCGGGGTTTATCGTCTGTTTCACGGAATCACTGTCAATTGAATACAGCAGCGCCCCAGGCTGCGAATTATTGATTTTTCATTCAAACAATTTTTCCCACACGATTTTCAGAAAAACGCTGGGGTGGATAATCAGCTTAATATAAAAAAATTGTCAAAAACATGTCCGACAATGAGACAGTTAAACCGAAAAGAAGAAGAACATGAAGGAGATACTTACGGGTGCAGGTTCCCGAGTTTAGCGAGTAGTAAGGGATCGTAGATTGGACGCACGATAGACAGGTTGAAAGTGAGGAGCAATTAGCGCAGGGAGACTGACAAGCTACATGCAGATACAACAGAAACAATACACTTTATGCCAAGACACACTCGGGACACTTTAAAGTGTCATTGGAGCTGCAACGCATCGCGACGACGCGCCATTGAAGAATAAAAAAGTCAAATTTCCACAGCGTTTTTCTGACACGGAAATCATGCGATGGACGATCAGCCATTGACTGGCATGCCACCGTACCGGCCTTCTGGTTAATTGCTGATGGTCTGATACGTGATTTTCACGTCACAATAACGCTGAAGATAATGGGCTTAAGATCGAGAGGCGGAACCTGCGCGGATTGAAGCATCTGCTGACTGGCTTGTAGGTTAATTTCTGTTACGATTATTCCTGTATAAAGCCTACTATCCACTGCATTTTTTAGACGCGCAGATCGTGTGGCGAACTATCAGCAGTTAGGCCGGCTGGCCAATTGCTGATCATCCGCCACGCGATCTGCTCTATGGAAACTGGGCTTAACTTCGGCGCGTGATACACGTGTGACATGGCTGCGACAAACTTCATTGCAGCATCGATTATTCTTTTTGGATAGCTAGTCAAGTGTATGCATCTTTGTAAGCACAGTACATCTGTGTATATCATCGCTTAGCCCGGTAACTACAGCAGTTAACAAAATCTATTCAGTTTGCCATAAAATGAGGACTAGCAAAACAATTTTTTTCAGCAAGCTAGGTATCGGTGGCATAAAATCTAGCTTCATTGAAATTTGATTTGTTAGAAATACACTTCTGTATAGTAAAAAAACTTTCAAGAAGCTGAAATCACCAACAAGGCCTAAATAGTCATTATTGAAGTATTATAATCTATCAGTTCTAACTGTTATGAGGCCTTAAAACCCGGGATCACTCCCGTTTATGTAACAATGCCGTAATCAGGGTAGGCAAGGAAAAATATTCTCGCGTATCGCCAGCAGAGAGAGAGAAATAATAGGTAGCCGGTAGCCTCATCAACAAGCGCAACAATGCCGATGTCGGCGAGCGCGCGCATTAGTTCTTCTGCGCGCTGCGCCTTGTCCAACTGCTGAGGTTGTAATTTTTTGTCCGCGCGAGCTTTTAGCCAGATTTCCTCACAAAAAATCGTGATAAGAATCCGAGCGTCGTAGCCTGTAACAATGGTGCGGCCCTCAACGTACCGAATAGGCTTGAGGGGCCCGTCGTATAAGTCTTTGGAAATAAACGCTTCTAACTGCCTTGGGGCCACAAAAATCCGGGCAGATGGGCCCCAGCCTCTTCCGCTGCCTTTTTCTTTTCTTTGAAGCTCCGCTTCGAACGCCAAGGATAGCGTTTGTGATCCCATACTCGGATAAGACACGGGTTCCGTCTGTGAGGACAGCACATGGGATACTCACATTCCCAAGTTTCAGCGTTCCCGAAAAATCGACAGATGGAAGGTCTGCCTACTCACCCCAGCGTGCTCTCGCTGCTGTGCTAGCTATTTCGCGCCGCTTCTTTGGGCGCGAGCTTCTTTGCACGGGCCTTCCCGCCTTTGCTTTGGATCGAAAGCGCCATCTCATTGCCTCCTGCACGCATAAAGGAGGTACACGAAGAGCCGCCTGCTTTCTAGCAAGCACTATTTTAAAAAATTAGCCTCACATGCTTTCTTATTTTTCCCATCTCTTCTCGGCGGCACTTCTTAGCAATCTCTGCGCGTCTCTCTGGAATGAATGGCTTGAGCGCGTGCTTTTCCGCCTCGTTTGCCGAGGGAGACGGCGGCAGGGTCTTTGCCTTCCTCTCTGGCGGTGGGTCTTCTTCGATTTCGCCCGTGGCGATCTTGGCGATCTTAACCGCAGCGCCAATCACATCGGCGGGGCGCTTCTCGCCTTTTGGTCCTTTAGGCATTGAGAGCCTCCAACCTTAAGAGAAGCTCCTGGAGTTCCTTGACGAGCGAATTGATGTTGTCTCGGATGCCTTTGCGTTGCTCTGGTGCTAAGCGAAGCTTGGCCAAGTCTGCCCAGTTCAACCTTATCTATTTCCGAAGCGTTTCGATGTCGCCTCCTTAATTTCTCTTCCTCTGTCATGGCCTATCTCCTACATGCTTGACGATAAGCATATAGGAGCTGAGAGCGAAATTCCACCCCGCGTCAAGTGGGGCAAATTTCAAACGAGCACTGGATTTTATATATTACAGAATAGAGTTTCACACACAATTTAGTACTAACGTGCATGAATTATAATTCTCAGTAATATGCATGTGAATGACAGTTTCCTACATTATAGGAGCCGCTTTTTGCTTGTCTTCATGGTCGACCTCGCAGTGAGCGCGCGGAGAGACGGCAGCTGCAACCGCACAAAGCCGCCGCAAGGCGACCGCAATTTATGGAACTTTTCGGCTTTTTTCGAGCTGTTCGCTGCTGTCGTGCTGTTTGCCGCTGTCGAGCGCTCATAGCATGAGCAGGTCTGTTCGCCAGGCTGCGTGCTGTCGAGCGCGGTATTAAGCGCCACTACAATTTTGCAGCCGCTGTTCGTGCTGTTCGCGGTGCTGTCGTGCTGCGTCCTGTTCGCCAAATATGGTGATAACAGGGCGGCTCCCTCCAAAGGGGAGAACCGCTAATGGCTCTTGAGAAAGTAAACAAGTCTGGACTAAGTGTATCGCATAATCAGCGGCCGCTCACGAAGGAGCGCGAATTGGTCAGAACTGTAAATCTAGACGCTATGATCCCCAGAGAGGATTTCGAGGTAGCGGCGGAGGGTCATCCGCAAGTCCACGACTCGGCACACAGATCAAGCTTTCCGAGTTGGAGGATAAGGGGATAATTTATAACATTCTCCGCAAGCCCGATTTTCAACGCGAAACGTCAAGTTGGGATCCTTCGAGGGTTGCCGACTTTATAAAAAGCTTCGTCGACGGGGATCTGATCCCTGCCATCATTATGTGGCGATCTCCGAAGACAGGGAATCTGTTTGTTATCGATGGGGCGCATCGGCTTGGGGCGCTTATAGGATGGATAAACGATGATTTCGGAGACACTGTTTTATCGCGCCCCTTTTTCCAGGGCATGATTGAACCTGGCCAGCAAAAAGCGGCCGCGGAAACCCGAGAACGCGTAAGAGAGGAAATCGGCACATACGAGCAGCTTAAGCAATATCCTAGAAAACCAGAAATCAGCTCCGAACGAGTTATCCCTTCTTCGCGGCCGCAACATGGGGACGTTTGCAATCACCTTGCAATGGGTGGAAGGTGACGCCCAGAACGCGGAAAAATCGTTTTTCAAGATCAACCAAAGCTCTGCCAAGATCGACGAAACGGAGTTGGCGCTTATCGTTTCCAGGCGCAAGCCGAACGCCATCGCAACCAGAGCGCTGATCCGGGCTGGTACAGGTCATAAGTATTGGTCTGCATTCGACAAAAAACCAGCCAAGGAAATTGAGCGGGTTGCTAAAGCTGTTTACGACAACCTGTTTTTGCCTATCCTCGAATACCCGATCAAAACGCTGGACCTCCCGGCAGCCGACAGGAGCATCACCGCCAGAAGCGTCGCGATGATATTTGATCTCGCGAACTACATAAGCGGTGTGCCAGAGGGTTCTCTGTCAGACGATACAACTGGAGAAGACACTTTAAAGCTTTTGAGAAAGATAGAGAGCGCGGCCGCTTTGGTCTTTGGCCCCGGTGATGGCTCACTCGGGTTGCATCCCGGCATATATTGTTATGGTGCCACGGGGCGCTTTCAAGCTCCGGCTTTTCTGGCGGCAATCGCTTTTGTTCAGGAACTGAATAAGAAGAAGAAATTCTCTAAATTCACTAAAAACAGAGAGAATTTCGAGGAGTTTATTCTCAAGTACAGATATTTCCTCAACCAGATAACAAAAAACTATTCAAGGTCTGGTGTTGCGCTTCGCCCTATTGTTACGATGTATGAAATAGTCCTAGAGGGAATTGCGGAAGGGAAAAATGAAGAGCGAATTGTCTCCGATATAAAGGCGGAGAAATCATTGAACATAATCAGGGTTGCAACTGAAGAAGATATAAAATATGGAAGAAATTTCACAAAAGCTACAAAAAATGCTGTGTTTTTGAAGGAGGCTCTGGCGAAAGAGCTGACCTGTGGAATTTGCGGAGCCAGGCTTTACTTCAAGGCCATATCGCACGATCATAAAGTGAGAAGAGCGGACGGCGGAACAGGAAACCCGGAAAACGATCAACTCACTCACCCTTATTGCAATCAAGGGTACAAAGAGGCAAAGGTGGCGGCGGAGAGAAAAACGCCACTGCCTTCCAAGCGCTCAAGCGGTTAGCGTGGAAGCGCCCCAGATTTATGTCCATTGCTTCCATGCACTGAAGCAGGAAGGCGGAGCTAAAGCCGCCCCTGCTGACTTTGTTCTCAAGTCCCCTGTTCGATCGGTGCGTCGAGCTGTTCGTGCTGTTCAGCGTGCTGTCGTGCTGAGCGCACAATTGCGTCGAGCTGTTCGTGCTGTTCGTGATGCTGCGTCCCGTTCGATCGGAAGCCGGAGCAAAGATATGTGACCTGTACGAACTGATATTGCTTAGGTATTTCAACGACTTAACGGGTCCCTTCCCAGCTCGAACGCTTTACGGGACTGCAGTGCGCTCGCCTTGAGCAGCATATAGTTCCAAAACTTCAGGTGTTGTTGTTGTAATATTTCAATTTCTCAATTATTTCCGAAATATTGTTCGAGTAATCGGTGTAGAGCTGCATCATTTCACTTCGCGGCTTAAATATTGCGAGCGATTATATGCGCGGCGTACTTCGTTTTCGTGCTGATGGGCGAGCTGCATCTCGATGATGTCAGGTCCGAAACTGTGGAGGCCTCGGCGTAGTTTCGTTTAACATCGTGCTCGCGATCGACCGGAAACCATGGGCGCACATTTCCCGATGATATCCACAGCGATATAGGGCGAAGGTGAGTGTGTTCGTTCGCTGATCGGCTTATCTCTTCTGCCCGATGCGAAGATGTAGCGCCGGTCGCCATTTATCGCCCTGAGCTGATCGATGATTGCGATCGCCTGCCTGCTCAGTGGCACGACGTGATCGCCGCGGTGCTCCGAGCTTCATCCTAGCTCTCAGGAAGATCCACGTCGCTGCGCCGGATCGATTTCGGCACCACTCCGCACCGATCATCTCGCTTGTTCTCAGAAACGTGTGCAGCATGAGCTTCAGCCCAAGCTTGTGACCGCATCGCCACCGTAGCCATCGATCGCTGTTGATGAGCCCCGGCACTTCTTTAGCGCTACGCGGTCGTGGCTTCGCATCTGGCAGGGTTACGCTGAGTGAGCGGCCGGATTATGAGCGCACATCCCCTTATTGATCGCGATAGCGAAATGTCTGGTTACGAGCGCCCGCGCTTTATCCGCCATGGATGGCGCGCCACGCCCGGCAATCGCTTCAAGCACCTAGGAGATATGCTGCGGTTCGATCTTGTTCAGTGGCTTGCCCCGATCGCATCGAACATTTCGGTCATGCGGCGCAGCGAATATCGTTCGTGCGACTCGCACCGCTTCGCCGCCATCTCGGATGTAACGCCGGGCGCCCCTTCGAAGTTGATCGCACTTGGCGCGCGGGTCGCGCACCTTTGGCGTGAATGTCCGGATTGAGTCTTTGATCTCGGAGATCGCGGGCCTGCTTTCAAGCTGATCTCGGGATATGCACCCAAATGCGCCAGTTTTTCCTTGCCGTCGCGTGATATCGACAACGCCATAGCCGGGACCTGGTGGATTCACAAGGATAACAGGCCTTCCGTGTCGGACATCTTGTATGGCTTATCGCGGGGTTTTGCGTTTCGAATTGCGGTGTCTGTGAGCACTGGGGTATCTCCTGGAGCTGTATCCCGATTTATATCCCTGTTCTGCCCTGGCTACCACCGTTTCGCTGCGGCTTTAACGAACAGATTAAGCGATTTTTTCCTGTGATTTCAGCGTTTTATGGACTTTTACGGAACTGCTCTGAAAGGATAAATGGTGCGGTCGAGAAGACTCGAACTTCCACAGGTTGCCCTACTAGCACCTCAAGCTAGCGCGTCTACCGTTCCGCCACGACCGCAACGTCCGTAACATAATTCGGCAGTGCGATTTGTCTAACAAAAGATTTGGCCGCGCACAACCGGGACAGTGCCATGCTAATTGCGAAATTGCCGCGTTGCGACATAACCGGTACTGTCACATGGTTTTCATATTCGCCCCGTCCCGCCGGAAGAGCCATGAAAGAAATCATCGCCGAACTCGATCGCCGCCGCCAGGTCGCCCGCCAGGGCGGTGGCCCCCGCCGCATTGACGCGCAGCACAAGCGCGGCAAGCTCACCGCCCGCGAGCGCATCGCGCTTCTCGTCGACGATGGCTCCTTCGAGGAATACGACACCTTCGTCGAGCATCGCTGCACCGATTTCGGCATGGGCGAGACGAAGTTTCCGGGTGACGGCGTCGTCACGGGCTGGGGCACGATCAACGGCCGCATCATTTATATTTTCGCGAAGGACTTCACGCTGTTCGGCGGATCGCTCTCCGAAGCGCACGCCATGAAGATCATCAAGATACAGGACATGGCGCTTCGGAACCGGGCGCCGATCATCGGACTTTTCGACGCAGGCGGCGCGCGCATCCAGGAAGGCGTGGCCGCGCTCGGCGGCTATGGCGAGGTGTTTCAGCGCAACGTGCTGTCGAGCGGCGTGATCCCGCAGATTTCCGTCATCATGGGCCCCTGCGCGGGCGGCGACGTGTATTCGCCTGCCATGACCGATTTCATCTTCATGGTGCGTGAAACGTCTTACATGTTCGTGACCGGCCCCGATGTGGTGAAGACGGTGACGAACGAAGAGGTAACCGCAGAGGAACTGGGCGGCGCCCACGTTCATACGACACGCTCGTCCATCGCCGACCGCGCTTACGACAACGACGTGGAGTGTCTGCTCCAGATGCGGCGGCTTATGGATTTTCTCCCGCAGAACAACCGGGAAGCGGTGCCGCATCTGCCGACCAGGGATGACATCCACCGGCAGGAGTCTTCCCTCGATACGCTGATCCCGAAAGACCCGCATAAGCCCTACGACATGAAAGAATTGATCACGAAGGTCGTCGACGAGGGCGATTTCTTCGAGATCCAGGAGGGTTTCGCCAGGAACATCGTGACCGGCTTCGCCCGCTTCGGCGGGTACCCGGTCGGTATTGTCGCCAATCAGCCCATGGTTCTCGCGGGCGTGCTCGACAGCGATGCGAGCCGGAAGGCCGCGCGCTTCGTCCGCTTCTGCGATTGCTTCAACATCCCACTTCTCACCTTTGTCGACGTGCCGGGCTTCCTCCCCGGCACGGCCCAGGAATATGGCGGCCTCATCAAGCATGGCGCGAAGCTTCTCTTCGCCTTCGCGGAGGCAACTGTACCTAAAGTGACGGTCATCACGCGCAAGGCCTATGGCGGCGCTTATGACGTCATGAGTTCAAAGCACATCAGAGGCGACGTCAACTATGCCTGGCCGACGGCCGAAATCGCCGTGATGGGCTCGAAAGGCGCGGTGGAAATCCTCTATCGCTCGGAGCTCGGGGATAAGGATAAGATCGCCAGCCGCATCAAGGAGTATCAGAAACGGTTCGAAAACCCGTTCATCGCCGCGGAGCGCGGGTATATCGACGAGGTGATCATGCCGTGGAACACCCGTTACCGCGTGGCTCGCGCGCTGAACATGCTGCGAAACAAGCAGCAGGATATGCCGTGGAAGAAGCACGGCAATATCCCGCTATAGGGATGGGGCAAAGCCGTCCTGTTCGGACGGCTCCCGCACTTTAGACCGAACAACTTTTCCGCCTCACCGATTCCGGTGAAGGGCGCGTCGATCTTCGGATTGTCATTCCGGACGCCACTCGCAAAAAGATGGGCGCTTCTACTCGTTACGATCTCGGATAAGGCTTCGCCTTTCCGGGAGGGCGGCGGCGGCGATCCGTTGGCGCGTCGAACAAGTCTGCGTAGGCGCGGCCCGTTTGGCTTCGGCAAAGCTACAGCCTCACCGTGATGTTATGGTTTTGGCAAGAGCAGCCGGAGAACCGGGTCGATCCATTGTCGCCGGTGCTCGACTTGGCCATCTGCCTCAAAGGCGGTCTGAGATCGTTGATGAGTTTGATGAGCTGCGCTTGCCGCGAGGATCTCGTCTTGGCGAAGATGTTCTGCAGATGGGTTTTGACAGTATTTTCGGAGACGGCCAGCGCATGGCCAGCGTCGGCAACCGTGCCACCCCCCACGAAATGATGCAGGGTTCTCGTTTCGGCGGGCGTCAATCCGAAACATTCGGCAATGGCAGCCAATGCGCAATCGCCACGGTTCTTGATGCAGGTCACGAAAAGCGCGACGGGAGATGGATCGAGCCTGGCGCTGATGAGCGGTTTCATGGTGGCAATCGCCACACCCTTGGGCGAGGAAGCGTCTGCAAGGCAGATGTCCAGGCTGATTTCATCCGGGGAGCGTCCGGTCGTTTGCGTGACCTGTCTCAAACTCTTCAAAAGGAGAGTTGTCGCTTTCTTGCTGCAGGCTTGCAAGGAACCGTTGTTAGACTGAATCGGCCAGCCTTCGGCCATCATTTCATGTGCCATCCGATTGGCGTGAAGGATTTTGCCGTCGGGAAAAACCGCAACAAATCCCGCGTCGAAGTGATCAAGCGTGGCACACAGGGCTTCGAAGACAACATCCCGCATGGCTTCGACGTGCTCCCTGTTCGCAAAACGATACGAAGCAAGATAAGATAAGGGTAAAGAAAGACAATCGTGTTGGTAAAACTCACGCGTTGCTGAAAATTTTATTCACCCTTCTCCTCAAGGAGCAGCCGGCGCAGCCGATCAATTTCCAGGACGCGGATGTTTGCACCTTCCCGCCTCAGAATCCCGTTGTCCTGGAGGCGGCTGATGACCCGCGATACCGCTTCCCGGTGCGTGCTGACACTTGCGGCGAGGTCCACAAGCAGCGGCGCCGGCGAAAGAAGCGCCTGGCCATTTTGTTCTTCCGCCAGGGCCACAATGCGCAGCAGCTCGGCATAAACGCGCGCCTGGACGCCGAGTGTACTGAATTCATAAACCCGGTCCGACAACCGCCGGACTTGAGCCGCGAGTTGCTTCATCACCGCAAACGAAAAGGCCGGGTAAGCGTGGATAAGGCGAAGAAACTGCTCCCTGGGCAAAACCGCAAGTACGCAATCTTCTTCGGCCTCGACCGTGGCGGAACGCGGGCTTCCGTCAATGGCAGCCATCTCGCCGAACATCTCGAACGCACGAAGCGTGACAAAAAGCACCGGCTTGCCTTCCGCGGCAGAGTAAAGAAGCACCCTCACCCTGCCGTTCACAATGAAATACACGTCGCCGGATGGCTCGTTTGCGAGCACGATTTGCTTTCCCGCGGTCGCCGTAGCCCAGGAAAGGACGGCCGCGAGGTCATCGAGCGCATCGGCAGGTAGATTTTTCAAAACCTCAAAGCGTTTAAGTAGCGATGTGCGATGATCGGGCATTTTTGCCGGTCCAGAACGCCGCACGCGGCCAGGAGATTCGTTGCGGTAAGAGTTCGTCTTTGCTGGCACATCCCTCCTATATTGGCAATTATATTTTCTGATAAGATACAGAGTGTATTTGTATCAAAGTGTGAAGCGCGCGGGGAATTGTCCGAGCAAGCATTCCTCTGCAAGGCGCTTGAGCGATCGCATTCTTTGCATGTATTCCTTGCGCGGCCTCTCCCCTCTATTATAAGTCTGCGGTATTGGTTGGGTCGTATGTGCTATAGAGTTTTTAGGGCGATCTCCAGACATGGCTGAGGAAGAGCGGTTCGAACGCTGGGAACCGATCGACGGTTTATCGTCGAAAATGTATATCGACGGCATGTATGACGATCGGGAAGGCTTTCGGCTCATTCTCAAATCGACCGAGCCGAAGATGAGGTCGCTTCGGATTCTTTTCGACGCCCCCCTCTGCTACAGGGGTGCTCAGGAAGCCTACCTCCTTCGCCAAATCTACAGTGAGAATGACATCTATCCCTGGCCCATCTTCATCGTTCGCAATTCCCGCTATGCGAAGTGGTTCTATTCACAGGCCAAGGACACGATCGACAAGGACGGCCATCATTATCACATCGCAGCCATGGACGAGATCATCGATGTGCTGTCCGCGCGTCCGCCAATCGTGACCTGGCTCAACGACATTTGAACCCACCGGGACAGAAAAGAACTCGCGAGAGGGCATAAAATTATCGCTTTTTGCGTGCAGGCTTCTCCGGAAATCTCCGCCAAGCCCGATGAAATCGCCGTAACAATTGTGGCGGCTGAGCTTCGGCCCCCTATATCTTCAGCTACACTTCACCAAGGATGGTCAAATCGCCGATGCAACACCAATTGTTAGGAAGCTGCCCCGATTCGAGTTGGTTGGGGGCGGTCCGATTAGTGAAAATCAAACTGCTTGGTGCGCTCCTCATGACTTTAGCACTCTCTCCCGCAGCCACGGCTGAGACGCTCACGCCTTCGAAGCTCGCTTTCCACGGCAAGCTCGAAAACGGACTTGAGATCGTCGTGGTACCGGATCGGCGCGCTCCCGTCGTCACGCATATGGTGTGGTACAAGGTTGGCGGCGCGGACGAGCCGCCGGGCAAGTCGGGCATCGCGCATTTTCTCGAACACCTGATGTTCAAGGGCACGGACAAGGTTCCCGCCGGTGAATTTTCAAAGATCGTGGCGCGCCTGGGTGGCCAGGATAACGCCTTTACCGCGCAAGACATCACTGCCTATTTCCAGAGGGTCGCCAAGGAAAAGCTTCCCCAGGTGATGAGCATGGAGGCCGACCGCATGGCCAACCTCCGCCTCGATGAAAAGGAAGTGCTGACCGAGCGCAAAGTCATCCGCGAGGAACGCCGCAGCCGCGTCGACAACGACCCGTCATCGCTCCTGCAGGAACAGATGATGGCGGCGCTCTACATTGCACATCCCTATCATACGCCTGTCATCGGCTGGGACACCGAGATCCGCGAACTGTCGCGTGAGGATGCTCTGCGCCATTACAAGAAGTTTTATGCGCCGAATAACGCGATCCTCGTTGTGACCGGGGACGTGGATCCGGATCAGGTTGTTGCGCTGGCAAAGGATACCTACGGCAAGATCCCGGCAAACCCGGACCTTGGCCAGCCCAGAGCACGCCCCATTGAGCCGGAGCCGCTGACGGAACGGCGTGTCATCCTGCGTGACGGACGCGTCGGCAAGGCAACTTTCGAGCGCTACTACCTGGCTCCGAGCTTCAACACCGCCAAGGACCGGGAGGCGGAAGCGCTTCAGCTTCTGGCCCGGATTATCGGCAGCAGCAACACGAGCCGCATGTACAATTCCCTTGTCCGCGACGAGAAGAAGGCTTCGAGCGCGAGCGCGTATTATGGCGGGTTGGCGCTCGACACGGGCCGTTTCGGGTTCTATGCCGTCGCTGCGGGCGACACCAAGCTCGAGGACATCGAGGCTTCCGTCGACAAGGTTATCGATGAGGTGATCCGCAGCGGCGTCACCGCTGAAGAGTTGGAGCGGGCGAAGACAACCGAGGTCGCCAATTTGATCTATGCGTCCGACAGCCAGCAGAGCCTGGCTCACACCTATGGCTGGAATCTCGCGACCGGCCGTACGGTGGAGGATGTCGAGGCCCGTCCGGAGCGGTTGAAAGCGGTCACCCGCGAGGATATCCAGGCGGTTGCAGCAAAGTATCTGGACCGCAAACGGTCCGTAACAGGCTACCTTATTCCTTTGCCCTCGCAACTCGCGAAAGTCGAGGCGCGCCCGGTTTCCGAAACCGGGACCTTCCATTAAGGAGCGGATGAACCAACATGATAAGAAAGATTTTGGGGAGCCGGCTTTTTCAGCCGATCATCGCTCCGGCAGCTGTCTTGTCGCTGCTTCTTTGGACTTCACTTCCAGCAGGCGCTATGCAGATTTAAAAAATCGTCAGTAAAAAGGGAATAGAGGCTTGGCTTGTCGAGGATCATAGCCGGCCGATCCTCAGCCTGCAGTTTGGCTTCGCCGGGGGAACCGTTCAGGACCCGGAGGGCAAGCCGGGTGTCGCGACGTTCGTCGCGGGAATGCTCGATGAAGGCGCGGGCAATCTCGATTCCGAGGCCTTTCAGAGCAGGCTGGAAGACCTCGCGGCCAAGATGACCATCAACGCGTCGTATGATCACGTGACGGGGTCGTTTCAGACCCTTACTGAGAACCGCGACGAGTTGTTCAAGCTGCTTCGCATGGCGCTGACCGCGCCACACTTTGCGGAGCAAGATGCAGAGCGCATTCGCGAACAGTTGCTGGCCAACTTGCGCGTCGAAGAGAAAGACCCCGACAAGGTCGCATCGCTCGAATGGCACAAGCTTGCCTTCGGCTCGCATCCCTACGCGCGCCCGACAAACGGCACGACTGAGAGCGTATCGGCTATCACGCCTGACGATCTGCGCAACTATGCAAAGCGCATCTTTGCGCGCGATAATCTAAAAGTCGCCGCGGTCGGTGACATAAATGCGGAGAAGCTTGGCGACCTGCTCGATACGGTTTTCGGCGATCTTCCTGCCAAATCCGACCTCAAGCCTGTGCAAGACTTCTCGTGGCAGAACACGCCGAAGCAGCGCATCGTGACGATGCCCAATCCGCAATCGGTCGTCCAATTCGGATTTGAGGGCTTGAAGCGGAAAGACCCGGACTTCATCCCCGCCTACATCTTGAACTATGTCGTCGGCGGAGGCGGCTTCTCCTCGAAGCTCATGCAGGAAGTTCGGGAAAAGCGCGGTCTCGCGTATTCGGTTTACACCTATTTGTATCCTCTCGATCATGTGGGGGTCTTTGCAGGTGGCGTCGCAACCGAGAACAAGAGCGTCGGACAGTCGCTGGATCTTATCAAAGCGGAACTCGATAGCGCCGCCAAGGAAGGGCTGACCGAGCAGGAGCTTCGCACGGCAAAGGATTATCTCATCGGCTCCTTCGCGCTCAGATTCGACACGAGCTCGAAAATCGCGGCGCAGCTTCTCGCCATTCAGCTTGACGATCTCGGCATCAACTATATCGACCGGCGCAATGGCGAAATCGAAGCCGTGACGGTGGCCGACATCAAGCGCGTTGCGAAGCGGTTGATGGAGCCTAAGAACCTGATCGTGACGGTTGTTGGCGAGCCTGAGGGCATCAAGGAAGCCGGGCTCTAAGGCCCTTCGCCAGGAATACGTCGGAAGAAGCCGCATCCCGCGGCTTTTTCTTTGCGTCCGCCGCCTTGCGTGAAATCATTGTTGAAACAATCAATGAGATGCCTTGCCTCCGAGGCGCAGGCATCGCCACGATAAGATCACGGAAGGATTTGCGCCATGATGTACCGTCAATCGATTGATGGCTGTCTTTCTTCAAAGATCGGAGACGCGGGTCTCGGCGAAGATCGCCTGACGCAATGGCTCACCCTTCTGACGCCACGGTTCAAGGCTCTGGAAGAACAGGCACAAGACGGAAGCTTCGCTCATTTCCGCGTTCTCAGCGAGACCGCCGACATCGAGGAGACTCGCGCCGCCTATGACAAACTTGCGGAAGGCGCCGACACGATCCTTATCCTGGGAACAGGTGGATCGAGCCTTGGCGGACAGGCGCTCGCTCAGCTCGGAGGCTGGTCGATCCCCGGTGATGAGGGCCCCGGAGGCGCAACGCGCCCGCGCCTGCGCTTTTATGACAATCTCGACGCGCGCTCCTTCATGCGGGGCTTGAGCATTCTGGACATTCCGAAGACACGGTTCATTGCGATTTCGAAATCAGGCACAACGGGCGAGACGCTCGCGCAAACGCTGACCGCCTTCAAATTCATAGAGGACGCCGGTCACTCGGCGCTCATTCCGCACATCTTTCTGGGTGTGACCGAGCCCGAGATGAAGGGCATCTTCAATGGTCTTCGCACCCTGTTCGCGGCGCGGGGTATTCCCATGCTGCCGCACAGCACCGAAATCGGCGGACGCTACTCGGCGTTCACGGTGGTTGGCCTCTTGCCCGCTCTGGCTCGCGGCCTCGACGTCGCCGCTTTCCGCGCGGGCGGCCGGGACGTTGTCGAGAAACTCTCGACCGCAACCATGCCTGAGGAGCATCCGGCTGCGGTCGGAGCCGCGGTCGCCATCGGGCTCGCCAAGGATCTGGGCGTCGCAAACTCGGTGATGATGCCCTATTCCGACCGGCTGGAACGATTCAGCGCGTGGTACGTCCAACTTTGGGCAGAAAGCCTCGGCAAACGGGGCGAAGGAACCACGCCCATTGCCGCGCTGTGCCCCGTGGGCCAGCATAGCCAGCTTCAGCTCTTCATGGATGGGCCACCTGTTCATTTCATGAATGTGGTGCGTGTCGCCCCTGCGACGGGCGAAGACAATGGCCTTCAGATTCCGCGCGCGCTCGCAGAAGAGGGCGGCGCAAAGTACCTCGCCGGACGTAGCATGGGCGATCTTGTCCAGGCGCAGCAGAACGCGATCGTGGAAGCCTTTGCCGAGGCGCAACGACCGGTGCGCACCATCGATCTGCCCCAGCTCGACGAACGGACGCTTGGCGCGCTCATGATGCATTTCTTCATCGAGACGATCCTTGCCGCCGATCTTCTGAGCGTCGATCCTTTCGACCAGCCTGCTGTTGAGGTCGGCAAGCGGCTGACCCGCGAATATCTGGCAGGATAAAAAGTGTCAATCCGCCAACTCAGCCAGGTCGAGATCAACCGGATCGCCGCCGGTGAGGTGATCGAGCGGCCAGCGAGTGCGATCAAGGAGCTTGTCGAAAACGCCATCGACGCGGGCTCAACGTCGATCGAGGTCGTTGCGCAAAACGGCGGCCTCTCGCTCTTGCGCGTCACCGATGATGGCTGCGGCATGGACGAAGCCGATTTGAGCCTTTGCATCGAGCGGCACGCCACGTCCAAGCTGCCAGCCGGGAACTTGCAAGATATTCGAACCCTCGGCTTCCGAGGTGAGGCTCTGCCATCGCTTGGCTCGGTGGCAGCCTTACGCATTGTGACCCGACCTGCCGGCCTCAATCGCGGGTTCGAGATTTCGATCGAAAACGGAAGAAAGTCCGCGATCCGGCCGTCGGCGGCGCGGCCCGGCACATGCGTCGAGGTTCGCGATCTTTTCGCGGCGACGCCCGCGCGCCTCAAATTCACGAAATCGGAGCGCGCGGAGAATGCGGCGATTACAGATGTCGTGAAGCGCTTGGCGATTGCCTGCCCGCATATCGGCTTCGCCCTGACGGTTGGCGAGCGCGCATCGTTTGCGCTTCCGGGTGCGGATCCGCATGACGAAAATGCTGTCCGGCATCGACTGGCCCGGATCATGGGACGCGATTTCGCGGAAGGCTCCGAGCCGATCCGTCTCGAACGCGATGGCATTTCCTTATCGGGCTTTGCGGGGCGGCCCACGCTCAACCGGCCGGACGCCTCGCTGCAATATCTGTTCGTGAATGGCAGGCCGGTCAAGGACCGGCTCTTATTGTCGGCCATCCGCGGCGCTTACCAGGACCTCGTTCCACGCGGACGCTATCCTCTTCTTGCGCTGTTTCTCGCCGTTCCGGCCGAAGATCTGGATGTCAACGTGCATCCCGCCAAGGCCGAAGTGCGCTTTCGCGAGGCGAGCCTCATCCGAAGCCTGGTCGTTTCCGCATTAGCCCAGACGCTGCACACCGTCGCGTCGGTGGCCCCGAGGCCATTCGGCGGCGGCGTCCAGCCTTCGAGAGCGGAACAGACCGAAGGGCAGCAATACCGCGCCCCTCTTCGCGCGACGTGGCAGCCTTACAACGGCGTTGCCGCCAACGGGTTCGCAGAAGAAGCGGCCCCTCCGCTGGCTCCGTCCGACGGCTCCGCCGGAGAACACACGGAGGAGCGGCTCGGCGCCGCCCGTGCGCAGTTGCACAAGACCTACATTCTATCCGAAACCGCCGATGGCGTCGTCCTCGTGGACCAGCACGCTGCTCACGAGCGCATTGTCTACGAAAAGCTGAAAGCGGCGCTCGGCGGAGGCCGCATAGCGCGTCAGCTTCTTCTGATTCCCGAAATCGTCGAAATAGCCGAGGATGATGTCGAGCTTGTCCTGGAGCATCGCGATAAGCTTGCTGACAGCGGCCTCGTGCTGGAAAGTTTTGGCCCAGGCGCTGTGATTGTTCGGGAAACGCCGTCACTTCTTGGCCAATGCGACTTGCAGTCCCTCGTTCGCGATCTGACGCATGAACTCAAGGAAAACGCGAACGGCGGCGTTGAAGCGAGGCTTCACGCGATCTGCGCAACCATCGCTTGCCATGGAAGCGTGCGCGCCGGGCGGCCGATGCGGATCGACGAAATGAACGCCCTCTTACGTGAAATGGAGGCGACGCCAAACGCCGGCCAGTGCAACCATGGCCGCCCCACCTTTGTGGAACTTTCCCGAGGCGACTTGGAACGCCTTTTCGAACGGCGCTAGAGCGCGTCCGGAAAAGTGCGAAGCGGTTTTCACGATAAAGACGCACGGCAAACAAAAACTTGGAGCCCGCTTTTAAGTCCATCAAAAGCGGGCTCCAGTCCACGCTTCCTGCGCTGGCCAGTTTGGCCCGGCGATCCGAGGCGGTATGGAGCTTTTCCAAGCTTGGGCGCAATCCTGTGAGACTTTACGATCGGCTAACTTTATTGGGTTTGTTCCGCAGAATACTATATAAGCATATAAATACTTTTTCTGCCGCCGCGGACGCCATGGGCAAAGCCGCCGCGACTGATGGCGGTTGGTTCTTTACATGAGATCGTTGCGTCAAGTGTTTCTCGCTGCTTCCCCTACCGACCTTCTTATGATTTCAGGCAGTTGGCCAAGCTTACCGCGTCGGCCCGCATGAGGGCGAAATATTGGCTGGGGCCGGGAGGGATCGCAGCGCCGATCTCGTCCAGAACACCGCTCTTCGCCTCGGTGCCTTCGGTCAGCATTTCGATGAGCTTTGGCGGAAACTGAGGCTCTGAGAAGACGCAGATCGCTTTCGCTTGCCCGATCTTATCGCGAATGTCCGAAAGCCGTTTCGCCCCAGGCGGCCGCTCGGGGCTGAGCGTGACCGCGCCGAGACCATGAAGCCCATATCGATTTTCGAGGTATTGGGTCACGTCGTGGAACACGATGAAGGGCCGGTCCGAGAGCCCCTTGAACGTAACGTTCAGTTCCGCATCCAGCGCGGCCAGCTTGGCTTCGAGCGTCTCGGCATTAGCTCGATACTGCGCCGCGTGTTCAGGGTCCATCTCCGCGAATTGCTGGGCGAGATAGCCCGAGATCACGATCGCGTTCACGGGATCAAGCCAGAAATGCACATCCATGGAGCCTTGGTGGTGCTCGTGCTCATCGGCCGCTTCGCTGTCCGTACTTGCTGGCTCAGTGAGACCGCCACTTTTGCGGAGCGGAAGAAGCGTGAGGCCCGGCGTCCCATCCAGGGTGATCACACGCGCTTTTTTCGGAATCGTAGCGATTGCCCTGTCGAGAAAAACCTCGAGGTTTTCGGAAACGCGGATGATCACGTCCGCGCCGCTGATCGCCTCCGCGTCGGATGGCTTCAACGCGTATGAATGAGGCGATGCGCCCCCCTCCAGCAGAAGCTTGGGTTCAGAGACGCCCTCCAGGATCGCAGCCGCGAGCGAGTGAATAGGTTTTATGGTCACAACCACGTTCGGCGCAGCGAATGATGGAACGGCAAAAACAATGAGCGGAGCGAGCGCACCAGCAAGGCGAAGAACGCGCCCTGCGGAGACTTTCGAAAATGCATTCATGAGCGAGCCCGAACGGAGGTTAAGCACATAATGTCAAATTGCGGGATCGGTTTGTGCCGCGATCCTGCTCTTCGATCCCGTTGAACGAAGCTTCATCCCAAGAATGAAGCTCGAGAGCAGGAAACATATTCCGTTTGCGATGATTACGGGAAAAGCGGGCAGCAGAATACCGTAAGCGATCCACATCGCGAACGCTGCCACCGTTATCGCGTACATTTTAGTGGATATGCCCGATGCATCCCGCGTCTTGGCGATCTTCAGGGCCTGCGGAAGAAAACTGAACACCGAAGCGCAGGTTGCCGCGCTCCCTACGAAGCTTGTTAAACCCATGATGGCATCCCGTCTCAGCGTCAAATCGCTAACGCCGGAATGCAACCCGCGTTCCTGTCGACTAGCCCCTAAGCAGCCGCTGTCGGACCGGTTGTCGCTGCAGCCTCGCTGGAGCGAAGCCTCGAGGAAATCCTCAAAGATTTTCACGGCCGGGCGCATAAGGTGCGATCCGGGGGTGACACTCACGACCTGAGCCGGGGGCACCTTATCCCGCAGCGACTTTACGACCACCTGCCCGCCGTCATAGGTCGCCGATGTGAGCGGCACCGAGGCGTGGACGGCATAGCCGTGACCGCGGGCCACGAGTTCACGCATCAGCTCGTAAGACCTTATTCTCAGCCGGATATTCGGCTGGATGGAAAGCGCATCAAAGACGCTTGTGACCCAGTCGCGTATCAGCGGGGTGTCGTAATAGATCAGCGGTTCCTTTTCGAGCTCCGTCAAGCTCACGTCAGGCGCTCTTGCCAGACGATGATTCGCGGGCAGGGAAACAACAGCTGGAAGCGATAGAAGGGGTTTCGTATCAAAGCCTGGGGGCACGCCGTAATTATACGAGAAGGCCATTTCGATCCGGCCTTGAGCCAAATCCCGCATAAGCTGCTCTTGATCGCCCTCACCGAGCCGAAGCGTTATCAGCGGGTGATGCTCGGCGAATTCGAGCATGATAGAGGGCATGAACAGCGCCGCGAGGGTCGGAAAACAGCCCACCGTTATCTCACCGCGATCGGTGTCCCCGAGCGCCTCGGCCGTTTTCGAGAACTCCTCGGCATGTTTCAAAAGCAGCCTTGCCTCTGAAATCAGCCTCTGCCCCGCGGGTGTTAGCGTCACCCCTTTTGCATGATGGCGGACAAATATTGTGATGCCAAGCATCTGCTCCAACTCGGCAATAGCTGCGGAAACCGAGGGCTGGGACACCTGAAGGCGGCGGGCGGCTTCCGTGACATTAGCGCAGTCGGCGGCAGCCGTGACGTATCTTAAAAGGCGTAAAGAGATGTTCATGGGGCCAATGCTTAGCCTAAGTCGTGGCTTATGCGCCACAAAAGAAAGTCTAATACTTTCGTTGCCAAACGCTCATTTACAAATTTCCGTGAGCACAGATTTAGCGAAACCACCTTATGCGAAACCGAAGTCGCTGCACAATAATTTGATAGGGAAATACTTAACTGCAACAAGCAAAAAAAATGCCCCCGGCTTAGCGGGGGCATTCGTGGCGCCTTACTTGCCCTTCAGGGCATCTTTGATGCCGCCGACGGTGTTTCGGGCTTTCCCGGAAGCCTTGTCAGCCTTACCCTGGGCTTGCGCCTTGGAATCGCCCGTCACCTTGCCGGCTGCTTCCTTGATCGAGCCCTTCGCCTGCTGGGCGGAACCCTTTATGCGATCTTTGTCCATCGTCAAACTCCTGTGCGTTAGCTGAGAGGTAACTCTCCAAGCGGCGGAGAGTTCATCGCCAAACACGAGCTTCGCAACTTTCGACCTTTCCGGGCCGCGAGGCAGCAGCACTCACCCCTGGATGAAACCGAGCAAGTCGGCATTGACCTCATTCTTCAGAGTCGTGCACATGCCGTGCGGCGCGCCCGGATAAATTTTGAGATGCGCGCCCTTGATGAGCTTTGAGGACAGAAGCGCGGCTGCCTGGATCGGAACGATCTGATCGTCATCGCCATGCAGGATGAGGGTCGGCACGTCGAACTTCTTCAAATCTTCGGTCTGATCGGTTTCGGAGAAGGCCTTGATGCAGAAGTAGGATGCCGGGAAGCCCGCCATCATGCCCTGCAGCCAGAACGACTCGCGCACGCCCTCTGATACTTTCGCCCCCGATCTGTTGTAGCCGTAAAATGGCAGGCTGAGGTCCTTCCAGAACTGCGAGCGGTCGGCGACGACGGAAGCCCGGAGCTGATCGAACACCTCTATCGGCGTGCCGCTCGGATTAGCCTCCGTCTTCAGCATCAGCGGCGGTACAGCGCTGATCAGCACCGCCTTCGCGACGCGCCGCGTCCCGTGGCGGCCGATATAGCGAGCCACTTCGCCGCCGCCGGTCGAATGCCCGACATGGATCGCATCCCGCACATTGAGCGCTTCCGTCAAGGCAGCAAGATCGTCCGCATAGGTGTCCATGTCGTTGCCGGTCCAGGGCTGGCTTGAGCGGCCATGGCCGCGCCTGTCATGGGCGATGCAGCGGTACCCTCGGGAGGCAAGGAAGAACATCTGGTCTTCGAACGCGTCGGCGGAGAGCGGCCAGCCATGGCTGAAAACAACCGGCTGACCGCTGCCCCAATCCTTGTAATAGATCTCAGTCCCATCCTTCGTCTTGATCGTCGGCATGGATCACATCCCTATCTGTGGTGGGATGCGCAATGAGATGAAAGCGGCGATTGTTCCGCGCATCTGCGCAAACGGCTCGATTGGAAGCGCGACCAGAAAAACCCGATTTCTCGAAAAGGCAGCGCAAAACCTCGCCGAAGACGAGTCTCACCCCAGGGCTTTGCTCACCAAAAAGTGATCTCGTCCGTGCGGCGCGTCGAAATCCAGATCGGGGCCGACGGGCACAATCCCGGTTGGATTGATGGTCTTATGGCTTTCGTAATAGTGGTGCTTGATATGCTGGAAGTTTGTCGTCTCGCGAACGCCTGGCCACTGATAAAGCTCACGCGTGAAGCCCCATAAGTTCGGGTAGTCGGCGATGCGCCTGATGTTGCACTTGAAGTGCCCGTGATAGACGGCGTCGAAGCGGATCAGCGTTGTGAACAGCCGCCAGTCCGCTTCGGTGATGCGCTCGCCGCATAGATACCTTTGGCGGGAAAGCCGCGCTTCGAGTTTGTCGAGCGTCTCAAAGAGCGGGCGTACCGCCTCTTCGTAGGCCTCCTG
This sequence comes from uncultured Alphaproteobacteria bacterium, assembly GCA_963839435.1. Classification (GTDB taxonomy): domain Bacteria; phylum Pseudomonadota; class Alphaproteobacteria; order Rhizobiales; family Rhodomicrobiaceae; genus Rhodomicrobium. The sequence continues at coordinate 121,044 of CAWIVD010000008.1, read as the reverse complement.
TGTCGTTGCGAAACCCGCGCGGTAAACGCCGTTGTTGACGCGGCTATAGATCTCAGCGTTGAGGCTATCAATCTCGGGCCGTAAGTCCAGCGGGTAATAGTCTCCCGCCCTCGCACCGGCGCCGTCGAACGCGCTGTTGAATATGCGGATGATTTCGGACGACTCGTTATTCACGATCGTGCCGGTATTCTTGTCCCACAGCGCCGGGACGTTCACGCGCCCCGAATAGGACGGGTTCGCCTTCGTGTAGATTTCATAAAGGCGCTTGGCACCGTTGACGGTGTCGGGGATGACTCCGGGGCCGTCGTCGAAGGTCCAGCCTTCCGGCCCCATGAGCCAATTCACAACGGAAATGGGAATAAAGCTCTCAAGACCCTTGAGTGCGCGAAATATCAACGTCCTATGCGCCCAGGGGCAGGCAAGAGAGACATAGAGGTGATAACGGTCGGGTTCGGCTGCGAAGCCGCCGACGCCCGAAGGCCCCGGGCTTCCGTCCGGGGTGATCCAGTTGCGGAACTGACTTTCAGAGCGGATGAAGCGTCCACCGTGCTTTGCGGTATCGTACCAATGGTCTTGCCAGACACCGTCGACCAGAAGACCCATTCCAACCTCCCGGCATTTTTTGAACTTGCCTTCAAGATTGGGATTTCTCGATCCGCAGCCAATAGCGGTTTAGCGGCCAACCGGTAACACGGGCGCGACATCCCAAAACAGTTTAGGTTATCAAAAAATTGCGCACACGCTAAACTTACTTTAATATTCTAACGTATTCTTTGACAGACTTTTATATATTGGCTCCAGTCTAGCCGCGGCCGGTTCGGCAATTTTGCGATGAGCAAACATCCTAATACAGCCTAGCGTTACACCTTTTGCTTTCTGAATATCCAGGTATGATATGCGATCATCTTTATTACGCAATAATTCAAAACACCGCTATGGAGCATTCTTGTCTGAAGCTTGCGCCGGTTGTTCTTTTTCATTAGCTGATCGCTAGCGCTTCAGCAACTGTAACAGTCATAGGTTTATTTCTACTCAATATATTGTTAATCAACGAACGATCAAGCTTATGGTCATAAGCAAAACCAACATTTTGATAAACTATAAACTTGTTGCCTTGCGCGGCGTAGACTTTTTACGGAACGCTAACCCGTTAAATGAAAGTTTACCATCCGTTTTACGCACATTAGTTTCCAAGACAGGACAAACGACACAATTTTCGCAAAGCAGACAAAATAGCTCTGCCGTGAATCCAGCCTTCGCTAGAGTTACTTACATGCCTACCTTACGCCCGTTTTACAAAACGAACCCAATTTTTCACAGCATTTTAAGCAATCACGCTCGCAGAAATAAGGCGCGCGCCTGTGGAGGCTCAACAGCTTTTCGGAGGCAAGTGCCCTAAGCGCGCGCGGCGCATCGGCGCGACCTTGCCTCCGGATCTAACCAGCTCGCGGCTGGCTCTGTAGCGGGGTGCTCAGACGGCGCGGCTGGCGCTTCCTTGCCCGTCTTCTGGTCGATGCCCTTCATCGCGAGCCGAACCTTGCCGCGATCGTCGAAGCCCATGCATTTCACATAGACCTCGCTGGCCTTCCTTCAAGACCTCGGAAGCGTGCTTCAGCCTGCGATCCGACATCTGCGAGATGTGGACGAGGCCGTCCCGTGAGCCGAAGAAGTTCACGAAGGCGCCGAACTCGACGATCTTCACGACCTTGCCCTTGTAGATCTGGCCGACCTCCGGCTCGGATGCGATGGATCTTGATCCGATTGATGGCGTCCTTGATCGAACTCAGGTTGGCGGCGGCGATTTTCACGGTGCCATCGTCGGAGATGTCGATCTTTGCGCCGGACTCCTCGACGATGGAGCGGATCACGGAACCGCCCGAACCGATCACTTCGCGGATTTTGTCGGTCGGGATGGTGATCGTCTCGATGCGCGGCGCATGCTCGCCAAGATCCGTGCGGGCGTGGCCGAGCGCCTTCGACATCTCGCCGAGGATGTGCAACCGGCCGTCGCGCGCCTGATCCAGCGCCGTCTTCATGATCTCGGTTGTGATGCCGGTGATCTTGATGTCCATCTGGAGCGCAGTCACGCCTCTGTGCCGTGCCGGCAACCTTGAAGTCCATGTCGCCGAGATGATCCTCGTCGCCGATGATGTCCGACAAAACCGCGACGCCATCCGATTCCTTGATAAGGCCCATGGCGATGCCTGCAACGGGCGCTTTCAACGGAATGCCCGCATCCATCATCGACAGCGAAGCGCCGCAGACGCTTGCCATGGATGACGAGCCGTTGGATCTCGGTGATCTCCGAGACGACCCTGATCGTGTAGGGGAAGCTATCGGAATTCGGGCAGCATGGGATGAACCGCGCGCCAGGCAAGCTTGCCATGACCGATCTCGCGGCGTCCAGGCGAGCCCATGCGGCCCACCTCGCCCACGGAGAAGGGCGGGAAGTTATAATGCAGCAGGAAGGTCTCCTTGTAGGTTCCTTCCAGCGAGTTCGATCCATTGCTCGTCCTCGCCCGTGCCGAGCGTCGCCACGACGAGCGCCTGCGTCTCGCCGCGCGTGAACAGCGCCGAGCCGTGGGTACGCGGTATGACGCCAACCTGGCAATCGATAGGCCGCACCGTCTTCAGATCCCGGCCGTCGATGCGCTTGCCCGTCTTGAGAATGTTCGAGCGCACGACGTTCTTCTCGATCTCCTTGAACGCGTCGGCAACCTTGACCTTGTCGCCAGCCGTGGCTTCATTCGAGAACAGTTCTGCCAGACACCTTTGCCTTTGCCTCGGCCACTTTCGTGTTGCGATCCTGCTTGCCCGCGATCTGGTAGGCTTTCTTGAGATCCCTCTCGACGAGCTTCTTGACCTTGGCCTCATACTCGTTTTTCGCGTCCGGCACAATCCACGGCTCTTTCGCCGCTTGTTCGGCAAGGCCGATGATGGCCTCGATCACGGGCGGTATCCCTTCTGACCGAACACCACGGCGCGCAGCATCATCTCCTCGGAAAGCTCCTTCGCTTCCGACTCGACCATGAGAACCGCGTCGCCCGTACCTGCAACTACGAGATCCAGCTCGGTCGTTTTCATTTGGTCCGATGTGGGATTGAGGATGTATTGGCCATGCGCATAGCCAACCCTCGAAGCAGCGATCGGGCCGAGGAATGGCAAGCCCGACAGCGTCAGCGCCGCCGAAGCCGCCACCAGCGCGACGACGTCCGGGTCGTTCTCCATGTCATGGGAGAGCACCGTGACGATAATTTGCGTCTCATTCTTGAAGCCTGACGCAAACAGCGGTCGGACGGGGCGGTCGATGAGCCGCGAAATCGAGCGTCTCGCGCTCGGTTGGGCGGCCTTCGCGCTTGAAATAGCCGCCCGGGATTTTGCCCGCGGCGTAAGCTTTCTCCTGGTAATTCACCGTGAGGGGGAAGAAGTCCTTCGTCGGGTCCGCTTCACGCTCGCCGACAACGGTTGCGAGCACCGAGGTCTCGCCATAATGCGCGAGCACCGCGCCATCCGCTTGCCGCGCTATGCGCCCCGTCTCCAGCTTCAGCGTGCGGCCGCCCCACTCGACTTCTTCACGAAAGATTTCGAACATTTTTGTTATTCCAACAGCTTTAGCCGGAGGCCCTTCCCCCGGCTCGTCTTTTGCGTCCATTGTTTGTGCGCGCGCCACACTTAGCGCAAATTCCAGCGCGCTCCTAGTGGAGAAAATGAAGCCTTCGTCTCACTCCACTGAAAATCCGTAACGATGAAAAGCCATGCACACGCTCTTCGCCGCGGCAGAGCGTTGGCTTAGCTTCACGGCCAATGGTGCGGTTGCTGAGGGCGCCACTGCGACTGTGACCCTTGCTGCCGCCAGCTTCTGTCTTTTTTTAATCTGTGAGGCGCTCCTTCACTGGACCGCTCTTGCATTTGCGTCTTGGTTCGGGATGAACCCGAACCGTCAGAACTTCAGGCGCAGACCCGTCATGAACGTCACCATATTGTCGTTCAAGTAAGCGGAGTTGAGGCCTCCGCCGTTTTGCATATAGCTAATCCCGGCATATGCGTCCAAGTGCTTGTTGAACGCGTAGTCGATCACGAAAGACCCCTGGTCCAAGTAACCTGCGCAGTTCGCGGGCGTGCGGTTGGCGCCGGGGATGTTGACCTTGGGCGCCGTCGCGCAGTTCTGCCCCTTGCTGTTGATGTATTCATTCTGGGAATAGCGATAGTATGCTCCCGTGAAGCTCCAGCCGGAAGGAAGCTCGTATCTCGCGCCTGTCCAGAAGGTCTGCAAAATCTTGTCCGTCGTATAGGCATTGGTGGTCACGCCGAGAAGCTCATAGCCTCCGATCGTCGTGGAGCCCACCGGTATATTCTTATCTTCCGGATTCCCCATGTCGATATGCACATAACCGGTGAAGACCGTCAGCTTCGCTGCAGGCTCTTCGTCCTTCATTCCACCTTCAAACTTATAGGTGTACCTGCCCATAACAGACCAGGCCTCGTTATCGGAGATGGTGCCGAGCAGGCCATCCGGGCAACTGCCTACATAGCAGCCTTTGCCGGTAGTATAGGGCTGGTAGGGGATTGCCGTTGAAACGACCGTTCCCCTCTCTCTGGTGTAATTGCCGTCGATGGAGAAGCCCTGCCAGACCGCGCCGGCGTTGAAACCGTAAGCTCCGTTGAAGATCGCTGTACCGTCGCCGCCATTCGTGTACATGGCGGCCGCATGCGCTGGACCGTACTGATAAGCATATTTTATGGAGTTATCCCAGCGGCTGGTTTCCGTTGAGCCAATTCCGCCGTTTGTGCCGCCGGAATAGCCGAGCAGATCAAAAGCGGGCGCAAGCCCCAAGGGATCGTAGGAGCTGACGGCGTCGAGTTCCAACGACTGCTGCCGCCCTATCGTTAGCGTTCCGTAGATCGGGTTGCTGACGCCGCCATAGGCCGGGCCGCTGAAGGCTTGGCCGCAGCGGCTGCCATCGCTGTTCGCGCTTTGCTGGGCATAAGGCCTGCCGTTATTTTGGACCATGCTCGCGCAAGCGTCGGCAATTTCGCCTGAAAGCGGGTCGAAGGCGGCTTCAAGCTTGCCGATCGCCAGCCAGCCATATCCGACGGCTTCCTCGACCTTGACGCCGATCTTGGACTGCTCCAACCCGTTTTCCGCTAAGGACGAGATCGCGCTGCTCGCGTTTTTCGATCCGTTGAGATTGTATTCCAGGCCGGGGTAGAAGGCTCCGCCTAACGGAGCGCCGTGCGTCTGATAGGCGTATCCGACGTCGACGGTCCCGTATATCGTGACGCCCTGCCAGCTCAGATTATCCGGAATCGGGTCTCTCAGGCCCGTATTTCCAAGATCGCCGGCATGAGCCGACGCCATAAGCCCTAAGAAGAGAGCCCCTGCACTCCCCAAAAGCGGCATGCGCAACGAGGCAGGCGTCTTCCAAGCCCTTGCGCTTTTTGATGTCGAATGAAGCAATCTCTTCCCCGTTTGCGAAGCCTACCTTCGACTCTATCTACACAATCATCAGTTGTATAATGTTGTCGGAGGAGGCAAATGGGAGTTTACGTTTTTGTAACGATTGGCGGGAAAGCGTTGCAGAAATGACAATCAGGGGTTGCGGGCGTTTCGTTCCTTCAAGCGCGAAAGGCTAGGCGCGAACGAAATCCGCGATCAGCTCCGGAGTTGCGGCATCGAAACGTACGACGTCCAGCATCCCGCCGTCATTTGGATCGGCGATCGAGAAGCCCTCGATGCCATGCCCACCACGACGAGCTTCGCCGCAATACCGGTCCGGCGGTACTCGCGAAGCGCCCGCACCAGTGAATTTTATCAGGCAAAGTGTCGCTGTCCGTATAGACGATGAAGGCGTCGACCGCGAGGCCGTGCCGCAGCGCATGCAGCATCGGCAGCGCGCAAATCCGTGCCGCCAAACGCCAGCCCCGACATGGTCCGCATCGCGCGATCAAGACGCATCCCGGGCGTAAGCCGCAGCGGTGTCAGAGTTGCTCCTTGCGAGCCATGGGTGGAGTTTGCCGCCGTGAACCCCAGAATGTGGACATTCTCCTCCGTCGAGCCGGTCATGAGCGCCATCGCCGCCCCGGCTTCCATCGGCGAAAGCGATGCCCCGGTGATCCCGCAAGCAGCCATCGAGTTGGATATGTCGAGCGCGAGGAGAATGCGCCTGCCGGCTGTCTCGACAGTCGCGAAAGCCGTGAAGAAAGCCGCATTCAGCGCATCGACGACCTCCGGCGCCGGCTCCCGGGTGAGCGTCCCCTTCTCGTGCCGCCCGTTGGCATAGGTCTTCAGCGCAAGAAGGATCGCAAGCGGATGCACCGCCGCCTTCTTTCGCGGTCTTTTAGAACCGCGAGTTCGTCGCCGGGTCTAAGCGCATCGGCAGACGAAAGCTTGCCCCGATTGCCGATGAGTTCCGGGAACGGCATGCGCTCAAGGAGCGCGCGCCAGGCCTTCGGGTCATTGAGCCATCGGGGCGCAAGGCTTCGCGTGGGAGACCGGGCCGCACGATGAGCGCCGCAACTTCGCCGGCTTTTCTTATCTCGGCCGGCCCAATCGAAAAGCGCCTCATGTCTGTTGCGCACCGGGCGCAGCGATCCACTAGCGCTTGCGGGCGATCGTCGGGACCGCGGCGATCGTCTTTTGGGCGGCTGATGCTGGCGCGATGGTCCCCACGACGCCGCAATCCGCGAAATTCCCGGTCACGGCCCCGTATCGCAGCGTAACGGTAAACTGCGCCGAATACGTTCCGGGGACCGCGCTTCCCTTCTGTATGTAGGCGCGGAAATATGCGGTTGCCGACATCGGCCCGTCGCCGGTGCGTTGCATCATGGCGGCCCGGGCAGCCGCGCCCCACGGCCTCGTGAGAGTTGCGTCCTGGAAGATTTGCAGAGGCAACGCCCCGGTCCCTTTGGCGGGCCAAAGAAAGCGCTGGCCGATCACAGCAGCGGGCGCGCCCTGGCCGACCTCGACGCAAGCCGCGATGGCAGCCCCTTGCGATCCCGTACAGGTGACAGTGATCGAGCCACGCGCGTCGAAGGTGCCCGCGCTCGTCCCGGCAATGCTATCGAACTGAACCGGGGTCACGTTCAAGGCGCAGACGAGTTGCGCCACCGCCGTTTCTGGCGCCCCGGCAAACGCGAGGATTACAAAGATAGAACACTTCATCGCTTGGCCTTTAGAGTGACGCCGCCGGTTTCCGCGGCGAGTTGCGTATCGGTTGAAAGGCAGAACACGCCGGGGATGCGAACCAGCCCGTTCGCGTCGGGCGCAAATTCGAGGGAAGCGTTGCAAGACGATCCGTCCGGTTTCTTAATCAGCACGGTGTTCAAGGAAGAAAGCCCGGTCAGATAGGTCTCGCCGTCATAGCCGATGGCGAAAGAGGTCTCGCCGCCGTTCACCCAGACTTCCGACCCGGCGGGAAGCCAATCGCCCTTACCGTCCTTGAAGCTCACCATCGCGGAAGACGGCGCCGCGTTGCCCTTGAAGCGGACGGTGAGGCCGCCCCGCGCACCCGGCACCACGACCTGCTTCGTGTCCGGCATGTCGGCTTGCACGGGAAGGCTTTCCGGATCGATGGCGATGGAATTCTCCTGCCTCGCCCGCATTGCGGGGATCAGCAGCGTGCCGTTGGAATCCGTCTCGCCGAGGGGATTGTTCTCGTAGAGCACGCGGACATTGGGAATGCCCGTGTCGACGACGGCGAAGGAATTGTCGATGCGGTTTGCGAAATGCACGCCATTCAGGATGGCGACGGCGCCATCCACCTGCGCCGTGACCTGCGCGCTCTTGCCGGTCTCTACCACGCCCACAGCTGCCTGAAACGCGGATGCCCTATAGCTGGCGGAGGCAGAGTTGTAAGGCTGCGGCCCTTCAAGCGCCGTCACGGAATAACCGGTGCTGCCCTGCTCCAGCCCCAGCGAGCGCGAGAACGAGCCCCCCGCGCCGTACGTGTTGTTGCTCGCTTCGGCGATGGCTGAGGCTGTGTACTTGCCCCAGGAATAGGTGACGGCCGCGTAAGCGCCGTAGTTGTTATTCTGCTCGAAATCGTTGAACAGATTCAACGAGATTGTGCTGTTGTCCCAGTAGAAGGGGCGGCTGTAGGACACCGTTCCCACCTTGCTAGCGTTGCCGTCGTAATCGAGGCTATCGGTGTAGCTGGCATTGATGATGCTTGCGTCGAAATAAAGCGGGACCGAAAGCGAGACCTGATCCTGCCGCTTATAGGCGGCCCCAGTTCCGGGAGCGCAGCCTGCAATGAGCGGGCCGCATTTCGGCGCGGTGACCGAGGCGAGGTCTTCATACTCGCCAAGGCCCTGCAGCACCCGCGCCATGAAGCGCGCGCCCCAGATGGTGGTCTCGAACGAGGCATAAGCCTGCCCGCCGAAAGCTCCATCATATTCGCTGCCGGACAGGGCGAACGAGGCGACGCCATAATGCCACAGCCCGAAATCGATGCCCGCTCCGGCATCGGCGAGCCCCGCGCCGCCTTCGGCGTGTCCCTCGACCGTGATGCGCGGCATCACGCCGTAGCGAAAGCTCGCCGAGCCGATGGGGTTGCCGTCATAGCCGTAGGAGGTGAGGCCGTAAAACTGACGCGCGAAGCCCGTTTCGACTGAATAATCGAACAGTCCGGGCGCAAGCAGATTGGTGGAGTTGTAAGTGGCGTATTCGGTGACGGTTTCCTTGCCGGTTGCGTCGCGCAGGACGATGCGCATGATGCCGGGGCCGGTGGCGAGCGGGATGTTATTGATGTTGAACGGCCCCCCCGTGATCGCCTGGGAGAAGGCGTGCGCCTGATTGGCGAACACCTCCACGGTCGAGGGCACGGCCGCGCTGCCCGAAAATTGCGGCAGAGGCTGGGTTACGAGATCGGGCCGCAGCTGAAAATCGCGGCGGACCTGAACGCCCGCGATGCGGATCGAGGTCGTCCAGTTCAGCGAACCGGAGATGACGTCGCCTGCGGAATAGGTGACGAGCGTATCGGGGTCTTCGAAAAACCAGCGGGTGTCGAGCCGCAGGAAATTGGGCGTCAGCTCGGTCGCAGTCGAGTTCGCCGTAAACGACTGGTTGAACACGCCATATCGCGAGAAGACATGGCCGTCCGCGGTTGCGGAGACACCCTGATACTGCGGATAGGTGCTCGTCGCCATGTCCTGGCTGCCGGCGCTCGCGAACAAAGCGTAGTTGAAGACGGCGCTCCAATCCTGGCTACCGGTCGGATCGGAGCGGGCGTGGCGTGCGTCGAATTCGAGTGGCACGCGCGCATCGCTGGTTACCTTCAAATGAATATTTTGCGCGTCGGCATCGTAGCGATAGGTGACGCCCGGCAACTTTTCCAGGCAAACCCCGCCGCTCGCGTGCATTGCCGTATCGGGGATCTTGAGATTGAACTCCTTTAGATCCTCTGGCGCGATGGTTATGCATCCATCGGCGAAGCGATGGAAGGCAGCGAGCTTTTGCGTGTCGTAATTGTTAAGAAAGACCGCAAGATAGAGGTCTTCTTTCACCGCGATGAAGGCCGGGAGATGGGAACTGGCACTATCGCCGGCTCCAGCCCCATTCGGAAGGGCAAGCGCTGCATCTCCAACGCACCACACAATGCAGGCGAGAATGAGCGCGGCCTTGCCCGCGGCGCTAGCCGCTCCTGCCCGGAACAGCGGACGCATTGACTGTACCCATATCGCTTTCCGCTTTGATTGTGAGAACCTTGCCTGCGCCTGCCCCCGAGAGCTCCCACGCCTTCGTCTGGCCGCCGAGTACGTAGGCTAAGCCGCCATTCTTCACGAGGTCATGGTTCTTCTCGTCGGTCACCGCGAGCCTGAAGAGTTTCATCCGCTTCTGCCCGGCGTTGGAAGCCTCAAGAACGAGCTTGCCCCTGCGCTCCACGGCTCTCCAGGTGATCGAGGCAGGGCGTACGTCGATGCCCGCGAAAAACACTGGCACGCTTTGACGGATGGCGAGAGCGACGCTTCCGGCCTGAAGTTTCTTCCTGTCCGGGATTTCATCGATGAAGACGCGGTAGGTCTCCTCGCCAGACACAGGCGACTTTGCAACCCGGACAAGGCGAATGGTGCTGGGCGCCCCGCCTCGGACCGTCAACATGGGTGGACTAACAACCACGTCTTCGGTTTTCTCAAGCTTGTCGCCGCCGTCGGCCTGAGACCAACGGAAGACGCGCACCTGAACGGCAACGCCTTCCTTATTATCGGTTTCGAGGGTGAAAATCGAACCACCGGCCCCCGCAGGGAGATCAATCATTATGGGCGAAACCTTCAATGATTGAGCCTGCAAAGGGCTAGCTGCCGCCGACGCCAGAAGCGCGAATGCTGTGAAAACTGGGGCTCGCCTCATAACACAACGATCCTAATAGTTGACCGTTATCTGGACAGTGTCGCTATAGGTGCCGGGCGTGGCGTTGCTGGCCGATGCGTGGCCGTAAACAGAGATAAGATCTGTGCCTGCTGACGTTTTTGATACAAGAGAGCTGATATTCCAAACAATGCTGTGGGCAGTGTCCGAATAAAGTTCGTACGGAATCACACCACTCCCGTTGCTGGTCTCCATTTGACGGCCAGTGGTATAATACAAGCCATTACCAAGACCAACGGTGTAGCTGGTTCCGGCTCCACAAGTAATAGATATGGAACCTGTTCCGTCGACGTCTTGCTGCCCAGTCGTTTTGGGGAATGTGATCGATGAGGCGCCAACATTGCAACTTGACGTCACTACCAAGCTGACGTTCAAGTTGCCGGTAGCGGTAGTGGCGTAAGCGCCGGACAAGCCGATGACTATCGCTGCGGCCGCGAGCGCCGCGCGTGAAAGAAGCGATTTCATTGAGAAGAATCCTGGTTAAGTGTCCGAAGGACAAGTGAAAAACATTCATTCCCTCTTGGATAAATAATTATCACGATAGAAGATAAGTAGAAACCCGTTACTTCCAAGCACTTTTGACTCTGTTGAATCCGCGCCACAAGGAAACTGTGGAAAACGGAAAAGCGCCTAATCTAAATCATTGAAAAAATAGCGCAATAACTTTTGGTTGTATTAGTTTACTTAAGTGACCTGAAGTAGCTGTCAAGAAAATAATATGCGTTTTTTATGATATTATATTTATCCCTTTTTGCAAAGGTCGTGCACCACGAGGAAGTCAGCCTTATACCAATCGCCATAAGTCATGACGCCTTTGCCCAGCTTCTTGCGGCAATGGATGCGATACGGTCAGGCGTCGCCATGAGGCTGTTCCAGGCGTCGCAGCAGGCTTCGACAATGTCCTCGTAGGTTTCGTAAAGGCGGTTGGCGAGCTTGTTCTTGCGTAGATATTCCCAGACGTTCTCGGCGGGATTGAGTTCCGGCGAGTAGGGCGGCAGGATGATCGGCGTGATGTTTTCAGGCATGACAAGATCAGCGCTGTCATGCCAGCCCGCACCGTCAAGGATAAGGGCGGCATGCGCGCCAAGCGCGACGGCTTTGCCGATTTCCTCCAGGTGTTTGTTCATGGCTTCGGTGTTGGCGTAGGGCATAACAAGCCCCGCGCCCACCCCACGGTCTGGGCAGACGGCGCCGAACAGATAGGCCCATTCATAGCGCGTATCGCGCACCGCGCGGGGCCTTGTTCCTTTTCTGGCCCAAAGCCTTGTCAGCGTCCCCTTTTGGCCAACCCGCGCCTCGTCCTGAAACCAGATTTCGATAGGCTTGGCTTTGGCACGCTCAGGAAGGCTGTCGGCTAAGATCTGGGTAAAGTTTGCCTGAAAGCCTCCTGCGCCGTCGTATTAACCTCCGGGTGCTTAGGACGCGCTGAAAGCTTGCGAAAACCGCGTCCATTCAGGATGCGTCCCACCGAGCGCTCAGAGATTTCGACGCTGAAGCGCTTTGCGATCTGAGCCTTGAGATCGGCGCAGCGCCAGCGAACCACGCCATCGGTCACGGGGTCCGGCTGCGTCTCGACGATCCGGTCGAATTCGGCGAGTTGCCCTTCGTTCAGACGCGGCTTGCGCCCGGCGCGCGGACGATCGAGCAGCCCTTCAACACCCTCAGCGTTATAGCGGTGAACCCAGTCGCGTAACGTCTGCCGGTCCATGCCAGCGTTCTGGGCAGCATCGCTGCGCGAAGCACCATCCAGGATCGATGCCAGCGCCAACAGCCGCCGCGATTGGTGCGCATCGCGCACGCGTGCCGCCTTGCGCCGCAACTCCCCCGCCGAAAATTCCGTGCGCGTGATTTTGACGGTCATCCGTTCCCCCAAGCGAATCAAGCGCTTCAGGGAATCACGACGCCACAGCCGTGTGAACCCCCAATGAGTCAGCACATCCGGCGATTGGTATAAGAGCCGCAGCCGGACTCCCACTCTCCCACCGCTGCGGATGCGGTATCGTGGCGCGCGCCATGTCCGGCAGCGCTTCCTTTGGGGCTTCGCTCACGACCTTGATGAGATCGGGCAGCTTGCCCATCCCCTTCGCGGCAATAAAACCGAACTCGGCCAGATGGCGCCGAAGCGCGTTGACGAGCATGGTGCGGTTCTTGATCGAAAGATCGCGCGAGCGTTGCAGCATGGCGAGCGCTTGGCCCTCAACGCTCTTCACCGGTACGAAACGCATCGAGGGCCGGTCCGCCGCCTCGCAAATCGCCTCGGCGTCGATGGCGTCATTTTTTCCGCGCGTCACGTAGGCTTTGGCATAGGCCGGCGGAATAAGGCGCGCGCCTCATGGCCAAGCTTTGCGATCTCCCGCGCCCAGTGATGCGCCGTGCCGCAGGCTTCCATCGCCACCACGCAAGGGGTGAGCTTGGCGAAGAACACCAGAACCTCGCACCGCTTCAACTGCTTGCGCAGGACGCAGCGGCCCTGCGCATCGGCCGCGTGAACCTGAAAAACCTGCTTGGCAAGGTCCAAACCGATTATGCTTATCTTCTCCACGGGTGGCTCCCTCATCCGTGTCTTCGCGACACGCTTTTGGCACATCAATGCCGTGGAAGGGAGCCATCCACCGCATCATTCCTGCCGCCCCCCCTTCCAGCAGGGATCGGTTTGGGAAACCTACCGCCGCGCAGCCAAGTCCGCCGTCGGAATGGCGACGCCATCGCGGCGCATCGAGTGGAGAAATCGACGCATGGCCATGCGGCCCTGCTCAATCGCATATTCAGCCTTGTGAAAGTCGAACAGACCGACACCGTCGAGGTGAACCTGAATCGTAGCGTCCGGCGGATCGCCGGCCAGCCTTGAGCGAGCGATCCGGTTCTGGGTAATATTGAAAGCCTCGAGCACCACCCGCGGAATCCCCGGCGATGCGCCGTCGCGGCGACGTCCACCAAATATCTGTCGCTTCACAAGAGTAAAACGGCTCTTCTTTTCGCCCTCCTCTTCAAAAACACGCTCCGGCTTCAGATCGGGCGCGGCTTCGGCTTCGATGGGGAAAAGCGTGTTGCGGACATGGCCTGTGTGAAGGGTCACCCCGATGACAAAGTTGGCCCCAAGCGCGCGCGCCGCACTGACCGGCACCGGATTGACCAGCGCTCCGTCCATCAGCCACCGGCCGCCGATGCGTACCGGCTTAAAAATCCCGGGCAACGCATAGGATGCCCGCAGCGCCGCCGTAAGCGATCCGCTCGTCAACCAGACTTCCTGGCCGGTGCCTAGCTCTGTCGCGATAGCGACAAACTTTTTCGGAAGCGTTTCTATATGGATGTCGCCAATATGCGAGGCGAGCGTTTTTTCCAGGCGCTTGCCAGAGACGAGGCTCGACCCGGCCAGATTGACGTCGAGATAGCGCAGCAGCTTCCGCATAGTGAGCTCGCGCGCAAAGCTGTGGAGGATGTCAAGCCTTCCCGATGCGTAGAAACCGCCTGCGATCGCGCCGATAGAGGTGCCAGCGATGATATCGGGTTCGAGGCCAGCTTCCATCAGCGCCTCGATCACACCGATATGAGCAAGCCCTCGCGCCGCCCCGCCACCTAATGCCAATCCGATAAGTGTCTTCGCCATCTAGCGGCTCGTATGCGGTGTCAAACAATCTGGAAAAGCGCGAATACGGAGAAATGAAATCTGAGTCTACCACGCAGCAGCAACCAGACTTTTATGTTAACCCGCAATTTATGAGCGCTCTCCCTTCACAATTATTTCAAGAATCGCGCCGTCACCGTCTCCGCGGATGCGCCTAAAGAAGCAACTCGACCTGCCCGTGTGGCATGCCGCGTCTCCGCTCAGCTCGGATTTAAGCCAAATGACACCCTGGTCGCAGTCGGTCGAATGGTCCTGGACGAGAAGCCGATTACCGCTCGTCTCGCCCCTCCGCCAGAGCGATTTCCACCACCGGCTCCGGAAATGCGCATCCCCGGTTTCGATGGTCAGTCGCAAGTCTTCGGCGCTGGATGAGACCGTCGGCGTCGAAGCGCGCCGTGAACGCCGCGCCGCGTTTGGAAGCGGCCTCCCATCACTTCATCCCGATCGGGCGCACGCCATTGACGAGCTGCATGAAGCGCTCGCGATAGGTCAGGTCGTCCTTGAAAACGCCCGTGAACTGCGTTGTGATCGTTGTCGTACCAGGCTTATGCACGCCTCTGGTTGTCATGCATTCGTGGATAGCGTCGATCATGATCGCAACCCCGCGCGGCTTCAGTACGTCCTCGATTGCATTGGCGATCTGCGCTGTCATGGTCTCCTGCGTTTGAAGCCGCTTCGCGTAAAGGTCGACAACGCGGGCAAGCTTCGAGATGCCGACAACGCTCCCGCTCGGCAGATAGGCGACATGCGCAACGCCGATGATCGGCAGCATGTGATGCTCGCAGTGGGACTTTAGGCGGATGTCGCGCACCATCACGAGGTCGTCGTAGCCCGCTACATCTTGGAAGGTCCGGTCGAGCGCCCCGTAAGGATCGCCGTCATAGCCCGCGAAAAACTCCTCATAGGCTTCCACCACGCGCCCCGGCGTATCGAGCAGCCCCTCTCGCGCTGGGTCGTCGCCCGCCCACGCGATAAGCGTGCGCACCGCCTCCTCGGCCTCCTCGCGCGTGGGCCGTTTCGCGGGCACCCCGTGCCCTTTCTCGCGCTCGCGCGTGATCAGCCCCGTGACTGAAGCTCTCGTATCCATGGGAACATACCCTTTCGGCAGGCGATAAGATTGCTGCAGCCCGCGTGGCTATCGCTACGCCGTCTGCAGATAAAGAAGCCCCCTCGCGCCGGCTTAACCTAAGCATACCCGACTTAAGGGCGGCGGTGCTTTTTGTCCCTGCAAGACGGACAGCCGAACAATTGCAAGGGCCAAGACTTCACAGCATATAAGAGATTGGAGTTGTGCGGCAAGTGCGCGCGCCGGAGCGAAAGCGGAGCAATGACTGATCTGGAAGACATTTACTCGGAACGGGTGCTTCAACTTTCCGCGAACATGCCGCGAGCGGGGCGCTTGGCGGACGCCGACGCGACGGCGAGCGCTCATTCTAAGCTCTGCGGCTCACGGATCACGGTCGGCCTCAAGATGGAAGGCGATACCGTTACGGACTACGCTCAGGACGTCCGCGCCTGCCTTCTCGGGCAAACCTCGGCGGCTGTCATGGGCGCGAATATCGTCGGGTCGACCGCGGACGAGTTGCGCAGCGTGGGCGCGCAGATGCGACGGATGTTGAAGGAAGGTGGGACGCTGCCTTCGGGCCGATGGAGCGATCTCGCCATCCTCGAAATTGTGCGGGACTATAAGGCGCGGCACGCCTCCACGCTCCTCGTGTTCGACGCGGTGGAAGACGCCATCGCTCAAATCGAGAAACGGCGCGCCGCCTGAGGCTCCAGACTCTCAACAGAGTACGCCGCTCGCTCCAAAGGAATTGCCCGCTTCCGTCATCGGAAACTTGATGACCTAGGACGCTCCGCAGGAAAGCCTGCACCGCTTGCAAAGAGCCCGCGCTGAATTTCCGGCGGCATCCAAAAGGGCCTAGCCGCGGCAGCTTCTTTTGGTACAATGTTCTCTTTTGTCTGCTTTTACGCCCATTAAACAAAATATATTTGTTTTTTTAATGTTTATATGGGGAGCCTCTTTTACGGTACCCCGTTTCATAAGCATCAAAATAGGTGCTCCGGTGACGGCGCCGCAAAATCTTTGATCTCCATATCTCGGATCGGTCTTCTTCTAGTAAAACGGGCATTGTAAAATGGACTATTTCTGTCATATTAATCTGGTTACATGCAGGAGCTTGAGATGACGCAGCCAGGTCATGCACACAAATTATACTGCGGGCGCAGTTGTCTGGCAGACCGGCGGTGTTGCTGCCGCGATTAGGATCGAACTTATCAAAATCGACGACTTCAACAACGCCATTTATGCGGCGAGAGGTGCGCTTATGTCTGATGCCTATGTCATCGAACTTCAAGGAAACGCGGTTGGGATTATTGTGCGGAAGCACAGAAATGAGAGCAACTATAGGTTTCTGTCGGCTCTGCATTCCTTTAACAGCCTAGAAGGCCGGGAATTTCCAGGTCCACTTCAGGCAGAAATAGCGGCAAGGAAAGTTTTGAAAGAAAGCCCGCACGCACTGCAAAAGAGGAGCTTCAAGAACAGATGGTAACACCGTCTTAGCTCTTTCTGAAAAGTCGAGTTTCCCGCACGATTGCTGGTCTCTGCGGGGCGTCTGAGCCGGAGTTCAGAATCTGGGCCATGATTTGAACTGCGGCGCTCAACGGGCCAAGCTCCTCCTCCCGGGAGCTTGGCTCGGTTGCACCGGGGGCGGATTGAGGACAGTGTTTACGTTTGGCACCAGGCGCGACTTGGCGTCGTCAACGGTTCCGCGTTAATTGTGTTGTAGCCCCAATAGTTGTCGAGGCCCCTTGTCCACAGGAACCGGTCGTCGACGCGGCGATGCACCGGGAGCAGCTCTACGGGCGTGAATGGCGGTCCCCGAGGCCAGTCCGGGTGCCCTGCAATTTTCGGGGACGCCCAGCATTTCGCTTAGTGAACCCCTTGATGTGAACCTCGCAGATGAACGTCCGGCGTCAGCGGCGGGCGGTCGTCTATGACGTATCGACGGCGGCCGCAGGCGGCGCGAACGCAGCGCTGTCGCATCAGGTCCCCGTCTTGGTGGATGATAGCCGGAGAGCGAATCATCCTACTTCAGGCGTCGGCCGATAGGCTTGGCGTAGGAGTTGAGGAGCAGTTTCTTCCGGTTGTACCGATGCCCATTCTGCGGCTCCTACGGCCCGTGCACGCGGGTAACCGCACAACTGGCCTGGGAAGCAATTGTGCCAGACCCGCGCCATCTGCTCGCTCAGCTCGAAGGATGCCGCTTCCTTGGTGGCGTCTGGTTCGTCGAACAGGCACAGCTCGCCTTTCATGGCGCTTTCCGCGAACAGACTGCAGTTCACACCGGCCCCATCCCAGGTATCGGGGGAAAGGGCCGGCCTGGCCAGACGCGCATGAAGGAAACTCCGTCGAGGTCCTATCTAGGGGCACCGATCAGGGATGCCCCCGTCGAATGGGCACCCCCTTTTTGGTACTTCAATCCGCCTAAACTACAGATTTTTAGCGATTATTTTTTGCTATCGTGCGACACGTGGGCCTTCGCCGCTTCAGACGCATGGTGTGATGCGTGCAAAGTGTGAGCGTGAGCGGTATGAGCATGATGAGCGGCCTTTTCATGATGGCCGGACGCATGATGCGAGGCTGCTTCCTTGTGATGCTGCGCAGCGAGCGTGTGATGTTCGGCTGCCTTCGTGTGATGGCTGTGGGCCGGATGTTCGTGGGACGCTTCTTTAGCCATGGGGCTTCTCCTTTGTTGTTCGTCTTAAACTCCACGGCAATTGATCAGTTCCCTGCACAACGCGAACTTGCTTGAAAACTTGCACCGGTAGCGGGTTAGAATCGGATCTGGAGCCTTCGCGACCGGCACAGGTGAGAATGATCGAGGCAGAGCCTGCTACCGCGGCTCAAAAAAAGCCGCCGCCTCTATCGGCGTTCTGGGATGGACCCTTTTGGCGTCCTGTTAGGGTTCGGCCATCGGTGATCGTCTGTGGCTTCGGCAGCCCGCCGCCTGAAGCTCCAAAGCGTTTGCCGAGGCAGTCACGGAGCTGAGGAAGCGAGTTGGCCTCACCCTCTTTCACGTCGGACCAATCCTTGCCGAGCGCATCGATGATGTTCGGCTTGTGCGTGATAAGAATAGTGTTCATGACCGGCTTCGGCGCCGTACCGAGCATCTTGCGGAGAGCCTCGGCGCGGCGGTTGTTTCCGTTCGGGGAAACGATGAGACCGCCCTCGGTGAGTTCGGCTGTCTTCTCGATATCCTTGAGCCTGCGATGACGGCGGTCTCTCGTAAGCTCGATTGCACTTGCTCGTATAGACCTTGTTGACGTGAACACCGGCTTGCGTATGGCGTCCCCAACGAAGTTTTTTTAAAAGTTTGCTGGGCGGCGAGGTCGGTTTGCGGCAGTTTACCCACGCTGCGTTCATGCAGTTCGACGCCAAACTCGGAAGCAATGCGATCGCGCAAATCGACACGGCGGAACCGCACAACGCCGTCGCGGGCGAGATCGGCGCCCTGCTCAACCCAGGACGCAACCTTGTCCTGTTCGACCCAGCTCCGGCTTGCGTGCCGCCCGCTTCGCCCCCGTCGGCAAGCCCATCCAGGCCTGCCTTATCGTCGCGGTGAACTCAGTCGCGCAACGTCTGACGGCAACAAGTCATCACCGGATCGCCTCAGGCCTGGGCCTCATGTAAAGTAGTGCTATCGCCCTTCAGGCGTCTTCCCTATCGAGTCGAGTCTGAAAGTGGGCAGGACCAGTCATGATCGAAATTACGGACAGGATCGCACTCGACGAGTTCGAGATCTCTGTCACCTTCATTCGGGCCAGCGGCCCCGGCGGGCAGAATGTGAACAAGGTTTCGAGCGCGGCGCAATTGCGCTTCGATGTGCGCCGCTCGCCGAGTTTGCCAGACGCGGTGCGCCTGCGCCTGGAGAGCCTCGCCGGCGCACGGCTGACGAAGGAGGGCGAGATTGTACTCACGGCGGGAAACTTCCGCACGCAGGAGGCCAATCGCAGGGATGCCATAGACCGGCTCGTCCGCATGATCAGGCAGGCGGCCGTCGAGCGTCCCGTTCGCACCCCCACGCGGCCAACCCTTGGCGCAAAGCATCGGCGGCTAGCCGGCAAAGCGAAGCGCGGTGAGGTGAAGCGCCAACGGCAGGCGCCGGGTGCTACGGGCGATTAGGACATCGTGAGTGAGACTGACCCCAGCGGGCTCGAAGGCAATGTACTTCCATTTTGACATCAGAACGAACAGCCGGGAAACCCTAATTCTCCTTGCATTGAGAGAAGGCATCAGTCTTTAAATGAGATCAGGCCTTAGACCGGGCGAGAGCGATCGTGGCGTTCCGCAGGGTGATCTGCGTTGAGAGCCACGCTATCGCGGAGGCTCCATATGTTCCACGAGGCGCGGCATGATCTCGACAAAGTTGCAGGGTCGATGCCGGAAATCGAACTGAAAGCGCAGGATCAGGGTCCAAGCGT
Organism: uncultured Alphaproteobacteria bacterium; assembly: GCA_963839435.1. Lineage (GTDB taxonomy): Bacteria > Pseudomonadota > Alphaproteobacteria > Rhizobiales > Rhodomicrobiaceae > Rhodomicrobium. Next base: position 101,569 of record CAWIVD010000008.1, on the reverse strand, counting down.
CCGTGCACGCCCCTGGAGAGCCCGGAACGCAGAAAATATACGTGCCGCTGGCGACACCCGCCAAAGCGCGCGACTGGATCGTGGAGGTGCCGATTTTCTGATAGCTCAGCATGTGCATGAGTACTGAAAATCCGTCGATCTCCTTCTCGAACAAGGGCCGCACCGCCTCGGGCGTCACGTCGCGCCCGGTGAGACCTGTTCCGCCGGTCGATATGATGGCATCTACACCCTTGTCGGCGATCCAGGCTCTCATCTGGAGACGGATCTGATCCACATCGTCCTTCACAATGGCGCGCGCGGCCAATTCGTGGCCATCGGCCTGAAGCATTTCGGTAAGGAGCCCCCCGGATTTGTCGTCCTTCGGCGAGCGCGTGTCGGATACGGTCAGGACGGCGATCCGGACAGGCTTGAAGGGCAAGCTTTCATCGATGCGGGACATAGGCGCCTTCGTGATCGAAACAGGGGCGCATTCTAGCACTTAACACAAGCGGCTGAGGAGAGGGTTCCCAACACGCTCCTGGGCAATTTGCGAAAAATTATCCAAAAAGGGTTTAGTTGGTAAAGGCAAACAGTCTCAACTGCAGTTTTATCGACGGCACACTGCGCCCTGCCCCGCTTAAGCTCTATTGCGCATGATTGTATGTCTCGGCAGATGCTGAAAAGTTGAAGAGGCGCCGGAAGCCGCTGCAATGGGAGATATAGCGATGAACGTCCAACTGCTTGCGATCCCGCTCCTCGCTCCCGCACTCTGGAATCTCTATACAACATTCCGGGGACTTGCCGACTTTTTCGATTTGCCTACCCATCCAAGCATCAACCCGGGGCAATTCGCGTTTGGAATTGTCGTCACCATCATCGTCATTGGTTTTGTAATTGCGAGCCGCCTGATCTGGAGCGTCCCGTCCGATGACCCACCCGTGCTTCTTTTGAAAGCGGCCAGCGTAATTTGCATTGCGATTGACGTCGGCGCATCCTGGATAGGGACCAAACGGGTCATCTCTTTTGAAGACGACGATCCGGGAAAAGCGTTCGGCCTTGCCCTTGTGATCGCCCTTGTCGTCCTTTCTAAAATCGGCCTGTCCACGCTTTTGTTCGACAACGGAAATGGAAGAAAATAAAAAAGAGCGCGCGAAACGCACGCTCTCTCAGCCAGAGATAAAACTCGGCGCGGCCTATTCGGCGGCCTGTGTATTCATCCCTTCAAGGCGTGGAGCCGAGGCGATCGGGTCTTCGGACCGGCGAGACTTGCCCTCAAAAAAGGCTCCCTGTTCGATCGCCAAAGACTTGTGGAAAACGTCGCCTTCGACATGACTGGAAGCCTGCAACGTGACGCGGTTGCCGCGCACGGAGCCCATGACGCGCCCGCGAACGACGACATCCTCGGCAACGATCCCGCCCGTAATCTGAGCTTTCTCGCCGACGATCAGCGATGAACAATGGACATCGCCCTGGATCTGGCCATCCACCTGCACCTCGCCCCTGGACAGCACATTGCCGGTTACGGTGAGATCTTCCCCGATAATCGATGGCGCCATGCGGTCCGGTCCCCTGAAGGCTGGTTTTGGTGCGAACGAAGCCTGGCTGGGCAGAGGCGCCGAACCCGGTGTTCCCATTGGCATCAGGGTGGATGTCACCTGACTCGGCTGGCCGCCAATGGCTTTGCTTGTCGTTTTCGTAATCGGCTTTTGTTGATCAAAATTGCTCATCTGGGTCTCTGGCTTCTTACTGAACATCGGCGCGTCTCCGGAGCGATGCGGGGCGAGCGCTCCGTTCTTAGTGCACAGCCCACGCTAATTCAACGCCGATGATATCGTCAGGATTTTACGAAAAGTTTTACAATAATATATTTTCAGGCTTTCGTGGCTTTTTAGGCGCAGGGTGTGCGCCGGTTTCTCATTTTTTGCGCTATTGGTGTTTTTTCAGCGTCTCGAGAACGGCTGCAGCGTGGCCGGGGACCTTGACGCCTTTCCAGGCTTGAACGATCTTGCCATCCGGGCCGATGAGAAAGGTCGAACGCTCGACGCCCATGTAAGCCTTGCCGTACATTTTTTTCTCGGCCCAAACACCATAGGCCTCGATCGCCGCTTTTTGCTCGTCTGCAAGGAGTGTAACCTGCAACCCATACTTATCTCGAAATTTCGCATGCGACTTTGAACTGTCCGGAGAAATTCCGATGACTTCGGCCTTCAGGCCGGCAAACTCCGCCTTCAGCTCGGTAAAACTCTGAGCCTCCTTTGTGCACCCCGACGTATCGTCCTTCGGATAAAAGTAGACAATTGCGTAATGGCCTTTGAAGTCACTCAGCTTCCTGGTTTTGCCGTCTGCATCGGGCAAAGCGAAATCGGGGGCCTTATCACCTTCATGGAGCATCGATCAGCCTTCCTTTTGTCTTCATTTACGGTCTATAGAAGCGAAATGCCTGAAAGAAACGCGATCCGCAACCGGCTCCGTGAGCACAAGAATGTTACGGCGCCGGACAGATAAAATGCGCGGTACACGGTTGGGGATCTCTATTTGTGGGAAAGACGAACATACCAAGGGCGGCGAGCGACGCGCGCTGGCTCTGAAAGTCTGCCATGGATGACCGTTCTTTTTCGAAAGAGACGCGCCGGGCGCTTGTTCCCCTAAAGCGAGACCCTTCGCTGGCGAAGCGTGCCCGGGTGCAGGTGCAGCTTCAACGGATATCACGGCGCGGGAAGGCCATTTTCGATGCCATTCCAGCGCCCATTAAGAAGGCGTCGCGGCATTCATTCTGGTTCGGCAGTCGGGCAACGGTCGCAATTGCCCTCACCGCGCTTTTCGCGATCGGGGCACTTTATGCGCGCCTCCTCACTGGTCCCATATCGTTCGCTTTTCTCGCACCGGCTGTCGAGGAACGGCTGAACGCCCAGCTTCAGGGCTACAGCTTTCGCGTTGGCGATGCCATTCTCAGGCTTGCCGGTGATTGGGGCCTCGAATTCCGGCTCGCAAACGTGAGCGTCGTCGATGAAAACAATCAGGAAATTGCCAAAGCTCCGCTGGCGGCTGTCGACATCAGCGAGCGTTCGCTCCTTACACTTTCGCTTGCGGCTTCGCAGATCGATCTCATTGGACCGAAAGTCCTCATATTCAATCTCCCGGGAAAGGGACTGACGCTGACCGCGTCCCCCGATCCCGCGACGCCTCCCCCCTCAGCATGGACCGCGAGCGAGACGCCCTTCGGCACCCCTTCCAGTTCAAAGCCTCTTCAGGAACCACCTGAAATTGCGGGCGTCAGAGGGATGGCCCGTCAGGCTCTGAACACCCAGCCCACCACCTTGCCATTTGACCCGACGCCTTTCTTGTCTCGCTTGTTCGCCGCCGCCGGACGACGAGGTAGCGCATCCGCGCTCCAGCGCATCGGTCTGAAGGATGCCACCATCTATTTCGCAAGCGATAAGGGCGTTTCAACCTGGAAGGTATCCAACTCGCATATCGAGTTGGACGACAGAGGGGGCGCCCGGTCCTTGCGCGGGGAGGTCACGCTTCAGCGCGACGAGACAACATGGAGAGGCTCCTTCAGCGCAATCAATCGCACGCGGGAAAAGGTGTACGCCGTCACGGCGTCCGTGCACGACATTGTTCCTCGCGCACTCTGGCGCAACTTTGCATCCGTCGATCCCATGAGGCTTGTCGACTTGCCGGTTGGCGGCGAAGCGCGCTTCGACATCAGCCACAGCGGAAAACTTCTCAGCGCTGAAGCCGAGATCGAATTGGGGAGCGGCAGGATTTTTGCGCCCTTCGATGACAAGCATCCCGCAGCGATCGATGGCGGCGTCTTGAAAGTCGCTTACGATGGGGCAAACGACGCGATCCGGATCAAGCCCTTCACGCTTAGCTGGGATGACAGCCTTCTCACGATTGCCGGTTCGATTGCTCACAAAACCGATCCGCAAACGAATCAGCTCCTGTGGTCCGCGGATTTGGATGGGAGCGGGACAAAGCTCGGAGCATCGCAATTCGGAGTGCGGCCGATCGCCATTGACAGCTTCAAGATCGCGGGCACCTATGATGCCGCAAAAGACAGCGTCGCATTGGAGGACTTCCATATTCAGGCCGGAAAAGCCCGGATAGCGTTTTCGGCCCTGGCTTCGGGGGCGCGGTCGGGAGGACCGGTGGTTTTGAACGGCGCCGTATCCCCAATGCCTTTGTCGCTTTTGAAGGCCGCTTGGCCCGTTTTCATGTTCAACCGTACGCGTGAGTGGGTGGGCAGCAACGTGCCGGTGGCGAACATCAGCGGCGCAAGCCTATCGGTGAACCTGTCCGCCGCCGACGTCGCCGAGCTAAAGAACGGCGGCGACATGCCGGAAACAGCAGTTTCCCTTCAGCTCAACATCTCCGGCGCGCAAATCTATCACGTCAAGGGCTTACCGCCGATCCTTACCAAGGATTCCGTTGTGCGAATGAACGGCCGACGGTTTGTCTACGACATTCCTGGCGATGCGCGCATCGATGTACCAAGCGGAAAATCGATATCGTTTTCCGATGGGCAGTTTCTCGTAGAAGATTTCCGGCCGGACTTCCCAGACGCCGAAGTCCATTTCAAAAGCGTAAGCGATGTCGGTGGCGTTCTGGAACTGCTCGATCAGCCGCCGCTCAACTATGTGAAGGCGGTAGGGTTCAAACCCACACTCATCAGTGGACAGGTCCAGAGCGCTTTCCAAATCAAATTTCCGACCGTGCCAGACCTGAAGTTGAAACACATGACAATCGCAGGCAAAAGCCGCGTCTTCGACCTCAAATCGAATGGCCTGGCCGCCGGGCTTGCGGTGAACGGCGGTGCAGTGAATTTCGATGTTTCGGACAACGCCATCAGCGCCGTCGGCGAAGTCAAAGTGAACAACGTGCCCGTCTCGCTCGCCTGGCAACGCTTTTTCGACGCTCCCCCCGAGAAGCAGCCGACGCTCCGCCTTGCCGCGATCCTCAACGAAAAGGGCCGCGAAGAACTCGGGATGAATATCAATCACATCGTGAAGGGCGATCTTCCCGTCGCCCTCGCCATCGCAATGCAGAGAGACGGGCCGCAGAAGCTCTACATGGAGGCGAACCTTACAAACACGGATCTTTTCCTGACAGCCATCGGATGGCGAAAGCCGCCTGGGCAGAAAGCCTCTGTGAATTTTGACCTCAGCCAACGGCAGGATGGCTATCTGCTGCTCGACAATTTCTCCTTATCCGGCGACGATCTCAACATCCGCGGTCATATGCTTTTGAATGACAGGCATCGCATCGCCGGCTTTACCTTCCCGGAATTCTCGACGAATGCGCTGACGCGGCTCTCCATGAGCGGAGAGTTGACGCCGCAAAACGTGCTGAAGGTACAGGCAAAGGGCGAGTGCTATGATGGGCGGCCGTTTTTCCGGTCACTCTTGAATGCCGGCAAGATCGCAGACATTGAACCTCCGCCGCTAAAGGACGAGCCGGGTCTCGACCTCAACGCCGAGATCAGTAGCGTGACCGGCTATTACGACACTTCGGTCAAGTCGGTGATCATCGATGCCAAGAGGCGCGGCGGCAAACTCAATTACCTAGAGGTAGCTGGCCGCCTGAATGGCGAAGCTCCGGTCGCCGTCCATGTCGATCAGCGCGGGCACGATGCGCGGACGCTCGTGTCGGATGCAACCGACGCAGGTTCCGCCTTCCGCCTCGTCGGATTCTACCCTGCCATACGAGGGGGTACCATGAACCTGCGCATCAATCTCGACGGCTCGGGCGGCGCGGACAAGACGGGCGTCCTCGATGTGCGCCGGTTCGTCGTTACCGGCGACGAGGTTGTCGGCAAGGTCATATCGCAGGCGGAGAGAGAGGGTGCGCGCCATAAGCCCGATTCGCGCAACAGCGCTCAGCGCATCAGTTCGGGGGAGCCTTTACAGTTCGACCGGATGGTTGTTCCCTTTTCGGTCGGGGGCAACCAATTCCATTTGCACGACGCCGCCATCAACGGACCTGTGATCGGGGCGACATTGAGAGGCAGCATCGACTTCTCGCACGAGGCGATCGCGCTTTCCGGCACCTATGTTCCTCTCTACGGCTTCAACTCGGTTCTGGGCGTTGTCCCCCTCCTAGGGGATCTTCTGAAGGGCCGCGAAAACGAGGGTGTTTTTGGAATCACCTATGCCGTGCAGGGGAAAACATCGAACCCGGACGTCGTGGTAAACCCTGTTTCCATGTTGGCGCCCGGCTTCTTGCGGCAGATCTTCGAGTTCGACCAGCCACCTGCGCAGCAGGCTCCACAAAAGCCCACAGCTCAGTCTGGCGGGAGCGGCTAACCGCGGCCGCCCGACCCCGCGTGGAGCGGTCCTTCATCCGCTCACATGTCGCAAAGGCGACACGTGTTGGGATTGCGACAGGCACTCAAAATTTGAAATTTATAGTTTTCGCTCAATGCCTTAACCGTTTGGCACGACTCCTGCTCTGAAAGGTGCAAGTTCTTCAAACGGAGCGCTCATGCGCGATACATTTCCAGAGTTGAGACAGGATGAGGGCGGAGCCGCCGGAGGGTTTCGGCTGTCAGCCGAAGGGGGGCTGTATCCGCATCGCCGGCTCCAGCGCCGCATCGCCATCAACGACACGACTTTGAGGGATGGCGAACAAACGCCTGGCGTTGCGTTCACTGCCAACGAAAAACTTCAGATCGCCGCTGCGCTTTCCGATGCGGGCGTCGATGAGATCGAGGCGGGCACACCGGCGATGGGCGCCGAAGAGCAAGAAGCAATCCGCAGGATTGCCCGCGCTGGCCTTCCGATCCGCGTCATGGCCTGGTGCCGCATGCGGCGAAGCGATGTCGATGATGCGATCGCATCCGGCGTCAGTATTGTTAATCTGTCCGCACCCGTTTCACATCCGCAGATCGCTGCGAAGTTCGGCGGCTCGCTCGCCCGCGTCGTAGCAGCAACCACAGACGTCATCGGCTATGCACGGGCGAAGGGCTTCGAAGTTGCGTTCGGCGGCGAGGATTCCTCGCGAGCCAGCCGCCAGACCCTGGAGCCTATCCTGGAAGCCGCGGCCAAGGCTGGTGCGGCCCGCTACCGTTTCGCCGATACGCTTGGTGTGATCGACCCGGTTGCGACGCGCGCAGCCATCAAGACGGTCCGGACATTGACCGATCTTCCCATCGAGTTTCACGGCCACAACGACCTCGGATTTGCAACGGCCAACACGATTGCGGCGATAGAGGCAGGGGCGGCCGCCGCCAGCGTGACGGTCAATGGGCTTGGCGAACGCGCGGGCAACGCGGCGCTTGAACAGGTTGCCGTCGCGCTCGACAGCATTTTTGGAAATGGTCATCGCGTGCATCTTCCCGCGCTCAGGCACCTCAGCACGCTGGTTGCGTGGAGCAGCGGCATCGAGGTGGGACGCGCCCAGCCCGTCGTCGGGAAGGACGTGTTCACACACGAATCCGGCATCCACGTCGACGGCATCCTGAAAAGCCGCGCTTGCTACGAAGCCCTGTCACCCCGGAAGCTGGGCCGCAACCATCGCTTCGTTCTCGGAAAGCATTCGGGTCTGTCCGGTCTCCGCCACGAGCTCGCATATCTCGGCCTTCAATTGACGGAGGACGAGGAGCGCCAGCTACTATGCGCCGTCCGGAGCTACTCGGAACGACAGAAGACCACCATCCCCGCCTTCACTCTTCTGCGCCTTGCAACATCGCTCATTGACGAGAGAAGCGACGGCTTCCGGCACGGCGGTCACCAGGTTGAAACCGAAAGGAGCGCGGCATGAGCAAGGTATTCTCCGACCTCGAGAAGCTTCACGCGGCCGAAGACTTCTTTTCCTACCTTAAGCTGGATTACGACCCGGAAATCCTTCGCGTGTGCCGCCTGCATATCCTGAAGCGCATGGGAAAATACCTGGATGGCATGGATTTCACCGGCGCATCCGAAGACCTGATTTTTGCAGGCGCACAGGAGACGTTGGCCCGCGCCTATCAGGACTTTGTCGCCTCTCGCCCTATCGATCAGCGCGTCTTCAAGGTCTTGCAGGAGTGCGACCCAAGCCGGCCCCCAATTGCTGACGAGCCTACCAAGGGCTTCGTGCCTCTCGACTCGCTCACGATCATTCGCTGACCGCGCCAACAAGGATTCACCATGCACACAGTGGTTTGCATCAAACAGGTTCCAGACAGCGCGCAGATCCGTGTGCATCCTGTAACCAACACCATCATGCGGCAAGGCGTGCCGACGATCATCAACCCGTATGACCTGTTCGCGCTCGAAGCGGCGTTGAAGCTCCGCGATGCTCAGGGCGGAACAATCACGGTCTTGACCATGGGACCACCCATGGCGGAGGACAGCTTGCGCCGAGCCTTGTCTTTTGGGCCGGACCGGGCGGTGCTGCTTACGGACCGCGCTTTCGCAGGCTCCGATACGCTCGCGACGAGCTTTGCGCTCTCGCAGGCCGTCAAGAAGATTGGTGAGACGTTCGGCCCAGTCGATGTCGTCTTCACGGGAAAGCAAACGATCGACGGCGATACTGCGCAGGTCGGTCCCGGCATCGCGAGGCGGCTTGGACTCAATCAGCTCACCTATGTCGCAGCGATCCGCGAGGCCAATCTGGAGGAAAGCACCATCACGGTGGAGCGTCGCGCCGAAGGCGGCGTGCAGGTGCTTTCGACGAAGCTCCCTTGCCTTATCACCATGCTCGAAGGGACGAACGAACTCCGCCGCGGATCGATCGACGTCGCCTTGCGCGCCGCCCGGGCCGAGGTCATCACCTGGAATGCTGCTGCGGCTGGAATTACCGAGACGCTCAAATGCGGACTGAAGGGATCGCCGACCGTCGTCAAGCGCGTGTTCGCGCCCCCGCCCCGGTCAGAGAAAGCTTACCAGATCGACATCGCCGGACTTTCCCCCGACCAAATGGCGACGAACGCGATCGAAGAAGTTTTCAAGCGGCTGCCTTCGCTCGAGAAGGAATTGACGCACCTGGCCCAAAGCTGAGGCACAGAGGGAGATCATCTCATGACCACAAAACCCACTCCCCAGCCTGGAGCTGGCGGCCGCGCCGGAATGAAGAAAGAGCTGCCGGAGCGCTTCAAGTCCTACAAGCATGTGTGGGTCTTCGTAGAGCTCGAACGCGGCGTTGTGCATCCCGTTTCCTGGGAGCTGATGGGAGAAGGCCGTAAGCTTGCTGACAAGCTCGGCGTTCAGCTTGCCGGCGTCGTCCTCGGCGGACCGGGAGAGGAAACCCGCGAGGCGGTGGCCGAAGCCTTCGCTCATGGCGCAGATGTCGCGTATCTTGTTGAGAGCCCGGTCCTCGCCGATTACCGAAACGAACCCTACACGCGGTGCATGACGGAACTCGTCAACACCTATCAGCCGGAAATCCTTCTTCTCGGCGCAACGACACTTGGCCGCGATCTTGCGGGCGCCGTTGCGACGACGCTCATGACCGGCCTCACCGCGGACTGCACCGAGTTGGCGGTCGACGCGGACGGCTCGCTCGCCGCAACGCGCCCGACCTTCGGCGGCAGCCTTCTCTGCACGATCTACACGCTGAATTTCCGCCCGCAAATGGCGACCGTGCGTCCACGCGTGTTCTCACTGCCGGAGCGGCAGGATGGACGGAGCGGCCCTGTTATTGAACACGATTTCAAGATGCTGGAGGAGGACATCGTTACCAAAATCCTCCAGTTCATTCCCGACCGCGACTTCGAACAAATCCAACCTTGCCTACGCCGATATCGTGGTGGCAGGCGGCCTAGGCCTTGGCAGCGCCGAAAACTACCAGCTTGTGAAAGACCTCGCGAGGGCGCTCCACGCCGAATGGGGCGGTTCACGGCCGCTTGTGCAGCGCGGCTGGATCCCAGCCGACCGCCAGATCGGGCAGACCGGCAAAACCATCCGGCCCAAGCTCTATATCGCGGCCGGTATTTCGGGCGCCATTCAACATCGCGTGGGCGTCGAAGGCGCCGACCTGATCCTCGCGATCAACACAGACAAGAACGCACCGATCTTCGAGTTCGCGCATGTGGGCCTCGTTACGGACGCGGTGCGGCTGTTGCCGGCTCTTTCCAAGGCGATCCGCCGTCGGATCGCACCCAATACGCGCTCGCGGCTTGTCGGGTGAGCCGAGAGAATTAAGGTTTTGAAGGAGAACTTTCATGCCCGCAGAGAAATTTGACGCCATCATCGTGGGAGCCGGACCCGCTGGCAACTCCTGCGCCTACACTCTCGCCAAGCGCGGCCTGAAAGTGCTCCAGATCGAGCGCGGCGAATATCCGGGCTCGAAGAATGTCCAGGGCGCGATCATGTACGCGGACATGCTCGAGAAGATCATTCCCGACTTCCGGGAAGACGCGCCGCTGGAGCGGCACATCATCGAGCAGCGCATGTGGTACATGAACGACACCTCGTATACCGGGGTCCAATATCGCTCCGAAGACTTCAATGAGGAAAAGCCGAACCGATACACCATCATCCGCGCGCAGTTCGACAAGTGGTACTCGCGGCGAGTGCGGGAGGCGGGCGCGCTCTTGATCCTTGAGACGACCGTGACCGACCTCTGCTTCAGCGGCGGCAAGGTGATCGGGGTCAAGACGGACCGCGCGGGTGGAACGCTGCTCGCCGACGTCGTCGTCATGGCGGAAGGCGTCAATGGCCTGCTCGGTTCGAAGGCTGGCTTGCGGCCGGTTCCAAAGCCCGACACGGTGGCGCTGGCGGTGAAGGAAATGCACTTCCTGCCAAGCGAAGTCATCGAGGCACGCTTCAATCTCAAGGGCGACGAGGGCGTCGTTATCGAGGCCGCCGGCACCATCACAAAGGGCATGGCCGGAACGGGCTTCATATACACGAACAAGGAAAGCATTTCGCTCGGTATCGGCTGCCTGGTTTCCGATATGACCGAAACCGGGGCTGCTCCCTATGAACTGCTCGACGCATTCAAGCGCCATCCTGCAGTTGCTCCCTTGATTGCGGGTTCGGAGGTCAAGGAATATGCGGCGCATCTCATCCCTGAGGGCGGTTACAAGGCGGTACCGCAGCTCTACGGCGATGGCTGGCTCATCGTCGGCGATGCGGGTCAGTTCGTGAATGCGGTGCATCGTGAGGGCTCGAACCTTGCCATGACCACGGGCCGGCTTGCGGCGGAAGCCATCTTCCAGATCAAGGCCCGCAAAGACGAGATGTCGGCCGAGAACCTCTCACTCTACCAGAAAATGATCGAAAAATCCTTCGTGATGAAAGACTTGAAGAAATACAAGCGCCTTCCCGACTTCCTACATTCTTCAAAGCAGCATTTGTTCGGTACCTACCCGGAACTTGTTTCGAAGGCCGCCCAAGCGTTCTTGCGTGTCGATGGCAAGGACAAGAAGAGCAAGGAGCGCGATATCGTCCGTGCCTTCGTGAAGACGCGCGGCGTGAGGGGACTCGCAAGCGACGCGTGGAAGCTCGCCAGGTCCTGGCGCTAGCGCTCACCATGAGAATGAAAAACGCTGAAAACACTCGGCCTTATCCTGAGCCTGTCGAAGGATGGAGCCAGAATTTCAGGCTTTTTCAGCAGCCTGCCAGTTTTGAGATAGCACAGAGAGGATAATCGATGATGGAGCAAGCAACCCAGCGGGTCGAGGAGAAGCTTTATCAGAACCGCTATCTCGTCGATGCCGGCCGCCCTCACATCGTAGTCGCGCCGCATGATACGCCGAGCAAGGAGCTTCTCTTACTAGTGAAGCTTTGCCCGGCAGGGTGCTACGCACTCAACGCCAAGGGGCAGGTTGAGATCAGCCCGGACGGCTGCCTTGAATGCGGAACCTGCCGCGTAATCGCGGAGCCAAGCGGCGCGCTCACATGGGCCTATCCGCGCGGCGGATATGGCGTGCTGTTCAAGTTCGGCTAGGATGACCCAACGGTTACACCCCCTCACCCTGTGCCTCTCCCCTTGTGGGAGAGGCACAGGGTGAGGGGGTTTTGACGGACATATTTTTCGCTGTGCGACAGGAAATCAGGAGGACTGAACATGGATTCGGTTGAGGAATTTCTTGCCTACTCCATCAAGCTTGAGCAGGAGGCCGCGCTCAGGTTTGGCGAGTTGGCCGATTCGATGGACGCCTGCGGCAACCGCGAAGTGGGGAAACTGTTCAGGCAACTGTCCGAGTATTCCAAGCTTCACCTTGCCGACGCCATGGCGCGCTCAGGCTTTCGCGAAATCCCGGCGAAGAAGCCCGGCGATTTCGAGTGGCCGGGACTGGAAAGCCCGGAAGCGGCTGCGATCTGGGCCGCCGACCCCATGATAGGGCGTGAGCAGGCGCTCGAGATCGCCCTGGCCGCCGAAACGTCCGGCTATGAGTTCTACAAGAGCGTTCTTGATACGACCACTGACCCCGAAATCAAGGCGATGGCCAAAGAGTTTGTCCTCGAAGAATCCGAGCACGTGGCGGAACTTCAAAAATGGATGGCCGCGCACAAAGCCGGAAAGCCGTTGCCGGTGGACCGTTGATATAGCGCTATAAAAACTTTTTTTGGCGGGGATGTGCTGGCAACATAGCTGCCGGTAAACTTTAGATGAGTGGTTAAAAATTAGCTACTGCCTGAAAAACCGGCATTTCTGACTGTTAGCCCTTGATTCTGCCCAATTTTAGCAGCCCGCCAAGCCCGTGCTACAACCGGTAGCACGTGTAAATTGATTATTCTATAGACACGACACCGTCATGACCCCCGTGTTACAATCGCTGCAAATGCGAAACCGTTTGGCGCATTGAAAATCTAGCGCCAGCGTTAGTGAACATGAGGTTTCTTTTATGAAGCAATCCGCGCCGGCTAACACCGTCACGGTTCCGGGAAGTGTGAGATACAGCGAGACAGCGCTCAGCGGCATATACGAAATCTCCAAAATCGTGACATCCCCGGCAAGCCTGAGGGTGATGCTCAATAACGTTGTCTCTGTCATGAGTTCCTTCCTCGACATGCGGCTTGCGACCATCATGCTGCTCAACAAGGAAGGCGATCCGGAAATAAAAGTGGCGGCCTCGACCGACCACGTGATGGATGCAAACGAGCACGCCGATCTTCCGATGCCGGTCATCGACCGCATCGTCGCCACCGCCACGCCTCTCGTCGTCCAGAATTGCGCGGTCCACCCTCTTTTCAAGGATTGGAAGCGCCTCGGAATCGGTGTCGGCCAGAATTCCGTCCAGACCTTTATAGGCGTGCCGATCCGCGTTGACACAAAGGTTGTCGGCACACTCGCCACCGAAAGGGTCTGGGAGTGCCGCACGGACGTTCGCATCGATCACGACGTGCGTTTCCTGACCATGGTGGCGAACCTTGTCGGGCAGGCGCTCAGGCTGCATCGAGTCGTCGCCGAAGACCGCGAGAGGCTCATTGTCGAGCAGCACCGGCTTGCCAAAGAACTTTCCACGTTCAAGGCGCCGAAATCCGTAGGCTTGAAGCTGACAGGCATCCTCGGCAAGAGCCGGGCGATCCGCGCCGTTACAGACCGGATCGAGCAGGTTGCCAAGTCGAATGCTCCTGTGCTGATCCGCGGTGAAACAGGCACCGGCAAGGAGCTTTTTGCCAGGGCGATCCACGAGCTTTCGCCGCGCAAGGGTAAGTCCTTCATCAAGGTGAACTGCGCTGCTTTGCCGGAAGGCGTTATCGAGTCCGAACTGTTCGGACACGAGAAAGGGGCCTTCACGGGTGCCGTCGCGACGCGGAAGGGACGTTTCGAGCTGGCCCACGGCGGCTCGATTTTCCTTGATGAGATCGGAGAGATTTCTCCTGCGTTTCAAGCCAAGCTCCTGCGCGTTCTGCAGGAAGGCGAGTTTGAGCGCGTTGGCGGCCAGCAGACGCTGAAGATCAACTTCCGCCTGGTCTGCGCGACAAACCGTAACCTTGAAGAGCTTGTCTCGGAAGGAAAGTTCCGTGCGGATCTCTATTACAGGATCAACGTAGTTCCGCTAATCCTGCCGCCTCTGAGAGAGCGCCCCGGCGACATTCCCGAACTCGCCATGCACTTCCTCAATCAATACGCGGAAGAAAACGGCCACCCCGTCACCTTTGGGCCCGACTCGATCGATGTCCTTCAGAAGTGCTCCTTTCCCGGCAACATCCGCGAGCTTGAGAACTGCATCCGCCGGACCGCGGCCATGACCCCCGCCGACGAACTCCACGCCAGCGACTTCGCGTGCCAGCAGGGTCATTGCCTTTCGTCCATGCTTTGGAAGGGGCCTGCCTGCGGCGAGACGGCTTATACGGCTCCGGCGCAGAAGCAAACTCGTCTCGACGAGCCGATGAACTCAGCTCCCGCCGTTCCGGCGAAGTCTCAGCACGAGCGGGCTGAACACAAGGAAGCGGTGAACGGAAACGGGGTCAAGATTGTGCCGCCAGGTGAAATCAATGGTAATTTTTCGCAGCTTAGCAAAGACGCACTTCTCAAAGCCATGGAAAAGACGGGGTGGGTTCAAGCGAAGGCCGCGCGGATCCTCGGGCTCACGCCGCGGCAGATCGGCTACGCGCTGAAGAAGCACGGCATCGAGATGAAGCGCTACTGATGCGCCGTCCTCATCCTGTCGTCGTAGCCGCCCTCGAGGCGGCTATCCGGAGCGGGTGGCGAATCTGGATGGCCGAGTCAAGCCCTGCCATGACTTGGGCGTGGCATTCGGGAGAGCATAAATGACAATCGCCTACGCCATCTGCGCAACGACAGAGATTCCCAATCGCAGGGGCAAAGCCTTTTCTCTCCTTCGCGTCGATGAGGACAAGGTCGAGAGGCCGTGGCACATCTTCGTGGTGCGCTGGGAGAAAAAGGTTTTTGGCTATGTCAATCGCTGTCCGCATAATGGGGTCAACCTCGACTGGGAGACCAATCAGTTTCTCGAGCCCGGCAGCAACCGTATTGTGTGCGGCAAGCATGGCTCGCTGTTCGAGCTTGCCACGGGCAAGTGCTTGAAGGGCCCTTGCCTGGGGCAGAGCCTCGAGCCGGTAAGCCTTGCGGTCATCGATGGCGATATCTGCGTGACCGGGGTCACCCTCGCCGAAGACTAAGCAGCAACCACCATCGGCTCCGGAAATTTGCATGGCCATTTTCCCCATGGACCACGCATGGTCCAAAATGAATTGTGGCGTGGACCAAAATCGAGTGCGGCGTCGACGAAAACCAGCTGTTATTCTGGCTTGGAGAGATCTTAGGGAAATGCGCTTTACCGTGAGGTTAATTGCGATAAGTCATTGATTTGTAATGGAAAAATCGAACAAGAGATGACGGCAACGACGCGCCCGGCCTGCTGCGAAAGGCGCGGACATGGTTAACAGGCGCAACGGAACAGGGCTATGCAGTTGACTCCCGCCCTTCTAGATGTTGTGCCAGCGTCTTGGCTGGGACCGGACCGGTTTGCAGTGCGCCTTCGATGAGCCGGTAAAACAGCTTGCCTCGCGAACGTGAGGTCCGCCGGTTGAACCGGAAGGTAAACTCATCGAGATAATAGGCAAGGTGGTCCGGGCTGATCGCGCCCTGATGCGTTCCAAGCCACCAGCGCTTCAGGAGGGACGCCACGCGGTGCGCCAATGGCGTCGGATCACCGGGGGTAGCTTCCTTGTGAAAGCTGGGAACATGGATATAACCATAGCTGGGCAGATAGCCGTAACTGCTTAATCCGTCCGAGCGCACAAGGCTTCCTGGTTCAACCGCCGCTTGGACCGCCTTTGCGAGCGTTTCTCCAGCGGCGTTTTCCAGCATGGAAAGGCGAATGCGGCCAATGGCATTCTCGCTGTCTTTCGCCTCTTCCGCCGCAATGAAAATCAAGGCCTTGCCTTCGGCTCCACGCCCGCGGCCCCGCCGCTTGCCGCCAAGGAAAGTCTCGTCCACTTCGACGATGCCGGAGAGCCTGTCGCGGCCGGGACGAACCATGGCGCGGCGCAGCTTGTGCAACCATTCCCATGCGGTGTGATAGCTGCCCAGGCCCAGCGCCTTTTGCAGCCCCAGCGCGCTGACGCCGTTTTTCTGGTTCACCACATACCACATCGCCTGAAACCACAAGCGGAGCGGTTTATGCGTGTCCTGAAACAAGGTGCCTGCCAGCACCGAAGCCTCGTACCCGCATGCGCGGCAGGTGAAAAGGCCACGGGCCTTCTTCCAGTAATTCCCTTTCCCGCAGCGCAAACATTGATATCCGTCCGGCCATCGCACGAGGCTCAAATACTCCAAGCACGCGTCTTCGGTCGGAAACATATCCATGAAATCGGCCATGTTCGCAGGATACTGCTGCATGCCCCGAACTACTACATCTAGGGCTACGGGAGTCAACTGCATAGCCCGGCAACGGAAAATATATTTAACGGACTTTTCCGCGTCCCAGTTAATGGGAAAATTCCGGCATTAAGTTCCATTTAACGGGGTGGCGATCGAAGGAAAAACTGATTGTTTTCAATAGCTTGGAACGACTTTTTCGCACCAATTAACGGCACGCGGCTTCTCGTTTTACGCCGAATAAACCAATTGTTAAGACGATTTGGACCAAAAACAATTCCGGCGCGCGAAAATTAACCAGCTTTGGATTAACACATCGACGCCGCAACCACCCGTTTACCATAGAGCGTACGCCAAGCGCCGTCGAACCATGGGCAACAACGTTTTTAAAAATTGCGTCGCACCCCGGCTCCGATTTTGCGCACGCCGCGTAAATCCTCGCCGGGCAACTCGTCCGCAGCTCCGTTGTTATGGGGTCATGCGGCTCCAGGCGATCGACGACACTATCTGGGTGGCAGAAGGTGACACCGTAAGCTTCTACGGTTTTCCTTACCCGACACGCGCGGTCGTTGTCAGGCTACCCGGTAACACACTGTGGGTCTGGTCTCCGATTGCACTGACACCGGAGTTGCGGCGGGAGGTCGAGGGGCTGGGCTCGGTGGCTCATCTCGTTAGCCCCAACAAACTCCATCACCTTTATCTGCAAGATTGGAAAGCCGCCTTCCCCGCTGCTCGCCTGTGGGGACCTCAATCCACGATCAAAAAACGGCGAGACCTCGCGTTTCAACCGGCCCTGAACAACGAACCTCCTCCAGAATGGGCCGAGGTGATCGATCAGGCTTGGTTTCGGGGGTCGCCTTTCCTGGATGAGATCGAGTTTTTTCACAAGCCTTCGGCGGCAGCGATCATCGCCGACATGTCGCAGAATTTCAGCAGCGCCTTTTTGCGCGATCACTGGCCCTGGTGGATGCGGATGCTCGCCCGCTTGGCAGGCATGACCGAAGGCAAAGGCTACGGTCCGCTTGAACTGAGGCTGACAACAATGGATCGCCGATCTGCTCGCGCAACGGTCGAGAAAATGCTCGCCTGGAATCCCCATCGCGTAGTCATGGCGCATGGCGTCTGGCAACGAGAGAATGGCCGCGATTACCTGGAACGGGCCTTCAACTGGCTTCGCCCCTGAAAGCGATCTCTCGCGGGCTCAGCTCTTCACTTTCTCCAACCGGATCAGAACATCGATGCGAGCGATCCTGGTGCCTTCCGGCAGCGTCGGCACCGACACCATGACCTCCTGCCCAGGCTCAAGGTCGATCAGGCGGCCGTCATTCTCAAAATAGAAGTGCTGGTGATCAGAAATCTTCGTATCGAAGTAGGCCTTCGATCCTTCGATCGCGACCTCGCGCAACAGGCCGCATTCGGTGAATTGCTTCAGCGTGTTGTAGACGGTGGCAAGCGAGACGGAAATGTTATTGGCGATGGCCTCGCCATGCAGCACCTCTGCAGTGACGTGCCGGTCGCCTTCGCGGAACAGAAGCCGCGCCAAATCCAGGCGCTGGCGCGTGGGACGAAGGCCCGCTTCGCGCAGCTTTGCCTCGATGCGACAGGCGTCCGGCCAGTCCGCCACGTATAGACCTTCCACACGAAATGCCATTATCCCTCGCCTATTGAGGATATGTCGCGCTCAGTCCAGCTTCTCTGTTTTCGCCAAAAACTGCAAAGCCTGAGACTTCCCGTGCTTTTTCCACTATTGCGGGCAAAACTTCAAGCACCCGGGTAACATCATCCCTCGTGTTTTCGTGCGAAAAAGAGAAGCGGATGGCGCCAAGCGCTGACGTATAGGGTACTTTCATGGCTCGGAGCACATGCGAGGGCTCCGTCGATCCCGACGCGCATGCGGACCCGGAGGATGCGGCGATGCCAGCCTTGTTGAGGCCGGAGAGGATCACTTCGCCCTCTGCGCGTTCGAAGACAATGTTTGACGTGTTCGGCAGTCTTTTATCAACGTCGCCCGCCAAGTAACAGTGGCCTATACGGTGAAGGACTTGAGCCTCAAACCAATCGCGCAAGTTGCGCACGCGCTGGCCCGCATTGGATACGAGCCGATGGTGAGCCAGTTCCGCGGCCATGCCGAGACCGGCAATGCCCGGCGTGTTCTCGGTTCCCGCACGCCGTCCGCGCTCCTGTTTTCCGCCCCGGATCAGCGGATTGAACCGCAGGCCCTTTCTGATATAGAGCGCGCCGATCCCCTTGGGCCCATGGAACTTGTGTGCCGACAGCGACAGCATGTCGATTTCGGTGGCCTTGAGGTCGATCGGGATTCGGCCTGCGGCCTGGACGGCGTCTGTGTGAAAGAGTGCACCGGCTTCGTGCGCAAGCTCGGCGAGTTCCGCGACCGGAAAGATCGTCC
The DNA here is from genome assembly GCA_963839435.1 of uncultured Alphaproteobacteria bacterium. Lineage (GTDB taxonomy): Bacteria > Pseudomonadota > Alphaproteobacteria > Rhizobiales > Rhodomicrobiaceae > Rhodomicrobium. Next base: position 82,962 of record CAWIVD010000008.1, on the reverse strand, counting down.
CTGTCTCGTTGTTAGCCCACATCATGGAGGCTATGGCCGTCTTGTAGCCGAGCGCCGCCTTATAAGCGTCGACGTCGATTCTGCCTTTTTCGTCGACCGGAATAACGTGAACCACGATTCCATAATCTCTCTGCAGATGCATCACGAACGCCAGGATGGCCGGGTGTTCGACGGCGGAAACAATCACTTCCCTGCGGGCGGCTTGCCCCTCAAGCGCCGAGAGGATCGCTGCATTGTCAGACTCTGTGCCGCCGGAGGTGAAGACAATCTCGTGGCTATGTGCGGCGCCGATCAGCGCCTGAACCTGATCTCGGGCGGCCTTGATCGCCGCGCTCGATTCCGCACCGAAGCCGTGCGCCGACGACGCATTACCGAAGTGATCCGTGAAATAGGGCAGCATGGCAGCCAGGACCGCAGGGTCCATTCGCGTCGTCGCATTGTTATCCAGATAGACGGGCCGCATAACGCCCTCCGATCTCAATACCTTACAAGTCCTACAGGCCGCCGAAACCGAGAACGGGCGCGACACGAAGCTGCATGCCGAGCTTGGCAACAAGCTTCGCCTGAATGCCATGGATGGTGACGGAAGCGAGCTGGCAGCCGATGCAGGCGCCCTTCATCTTCACTCTCACCACGTTCCCTTCCACGCCGACCAGCTCACAATCGCCGCCATCGCGCTGGAGAAAAGGGCGAATTTCATCGAGAGCCGCTCGGATCATCGCGACCCTGGCCTCCTCCGCGATCTCCAGGAGAGGCTCGGACGGAAGCTCGCTGATCTGTTCCTGTATTTCCAACATGGCCGCGTCTCCTTGCTCAACCGAATGATTTGCCGCACGAGCACTTCGACGTTGCCTGCGGGTTGTCGAAAGTGAAGCCGGAATTCTGAAGGCCGATCACGAAATCCACCGTTGTGCCCTCGAGATACATCACGCTGTCCGGGTCGACGAAAACCTTCACGCCTTCGCGCTCGACGACGAGGTCATCCGGATCGGCTTTCGTGACGAGCCCCATCATGTATTTGAAGCCCGCGCAGCCCCCGGCATCCACCGCGAGCCGCAGACCTTCGATGGGCGCATCTGCGCGAGAGATCGCGGTGCGAACGGCGCTGATGGCGTTTTCGGTGAGATTGATCATTCAGAACAGCTTTTTGCTCGTTAAGGGCGTCTGGCTTCCCTTTCAGCAATAGCTGTGCCATCCTCATAAACAATTGATTGAAAGGGGTATATCTTTCTTAGGCCGGTTTCATGGATGGAATTGTCGGGTTTGCGACACGTCTGTTTCCTGACGCGCGAATGGGGTGAGTTCCAGGAACCGGCCTTCGGCGTAATCGCGGCCTCGCTTTCATGCCAATGGCCAGGCTAAAAGTTGCGGCACAATGACACACAAACATCACTTCTGCGGCAACCAGAACCGGGGTACGTTGTGGCGGCACGGCGCTAAAGGCTGATAAATCCAAGAGCATGATGTGGGGAATGCGCCGCAGGCGCCAGGGGGCAACCGTTCGATTATCAAAGAGAAGACCCGGCCAAATATCTAGCGTCTTGAATATTGTGCACCGCAGCAATTGCGGTAACGCCTGTGAAGGTATTACATCCCTTTTACTTACCGTTAAAAAGCAATTAACTTCTGTTTTGATCTAGGTCAAGGTAAAGTTTTCCAAGTCTGAGTATGTTATCCACGGGAGAAGCATCGGAAAGAGAAAGAGGATTGGCGCCTCAAACCGCCAGTTCGCACTAATAAGGCAACCTTTCCTTTGATCAAAGACAGTAACGAGGGCGCATATCCCTGTGCCTTGTCACTTTATCAGCTACAGACCGTGAGCAGACATGAAGTTGAGCTACTATCCCGGCTGCACCATGAAGAACCACGCCGGCAACTTTGAAGAGTCGCTCCTCTATTCGATGAAGTATCTCGGTGTTGAGGTCAAAGAGCTTGATCGCTGGAACTGCTGCGGAACAGTTCTGTCCTTGTCCGAAGACGACTCGATGCGCCAGCTTGCGCCGGTTCGCAACATGCTCCGCGTCAAGGAGGCCGACGCCTCGCGCGTCATGACCGCGTGCTCGATGTGTTACAACACACTCAAGCGCGCGAACGACCGCGTCAAAGCCGATCCCGTTTTGCTCAAGCGTATGAACGACTTCATGACCGATGAGAAGACGGTCTACGAAGGCGATGTCGACGTCGTTCACACGCTGGAAATTCTTCAAGAGTTCAAGGCCAACTCCAAAGCCATCTCCGCCAAGGTCGTGAAGCCGTTGAACGGTTTGAAGGTTGCCTCCTATTATGGTTGCCTTCTGGTCCGTCCGCGTTCCATCGCTTTCGACAATGTCGAGAACCCGGTTCTCCTTGATGAGCTTGTGCGGACGCTCGGCGGAAGGTCGGTCGATTTTTCGCACAAGACGGAATGCTGCGGAGCCTATCAAACGGTCGACAAGCCGAAGATCGTCGCCGACCGCACCTATCAGATCCTTTCCGACGCGAGGGAGCAAGGCGCAGACGTGGTCGCGGTCAGTTGTCCGCTCTGCGCCTTCAACCTGGACCAGCGCCAGGAAATCACCCGGCGCCTGTATCCCGATTTCGAGGGGATTCCCGTCGTCTATTTTACCCAACTCATGGCGATCGCCTTCGGCTGCGAGGAGCGCGTGCTGAAGCTCAATCTCCACTATAACTCTCCCCGCCCTATTCTGGCGGAGAGGGGGCTTCTCTAGGGGGATCGCGATGTCTTTCGGCAAACTGAAAAAGGCGTATGGCAGGGTTACGATCAACCCGAACTGGTGCAAGGGCTGCGGCTTTTGCGTCGAATTCTGCCCGACCGACGCACTGGAAATGTCCAAGACCTACAATGCGAAGGGCTACCACCCTCCGAAGGTTAAGGACGCCGAAGAGTGCCGGGACTGCAAATTCTGCGAAAAGGTTTGCCCCGAATTCGCGATTTTCGTGAAGACCGATCAGAGATAAGGGATAGACGCGTGTCCGAATTTCCTAAGACGGTTCCAGCAGATCCAAAAGGCGTTCTGACAGGCCGCCACTTCATGGACGGGGACCATGCGCTCGCCGAAGGAGCGCTTGCCGCCGGGTGCCGCTTCTTCGCCGGCTATCCGATTACGCCTTCGACCGAGACGGCGGAACGCTTTGCCGAGCGCTGCCCGGAAGTGGGCGGCCTCTTTATCCAGATGGAAGACGAGATCGCCTCCATCACCGCCAATGTCGGCGCGGTTTGGGGCGGACAAAAGGTAATGACAGTCACCTCCGGCCCAGGCTTCTCGCTGATGATGGAAACCATCGGGCTCGCCTGCATGATGGAGACGCCGATGGTGCTCGCCGACGTGCAGCGCGGCGGCCCCTCCACCGGTTTGCCGACGCTCACCGCGCAGCAGGACATGATGCAGGCGCGCTGGGGTTCGCACGGCGACTATCGGATCATCGCGCTGGTGCCGGATTCTCCGCAGGAGTGCTTCGATCTGGCCGTCGAAGCCTTCAACCTCTCCGAAACCTACCGCGTGCCGGTCTTCATCATGACGGACGAGACGGTCGGCCACATGCACGAAAAGGTGGTCATCCCGCCGGCCGAGGAAATCCGCGTCGTCGAGCGCAACTGGTATACAGGGCCGAAGGAGGACTATCGGCCCTATCGCTTCGACGGCAAGACGGTCGCGCCGATGGTCAAGGCGGGTGACGGCTACCGGTTCCACTCCACCGGCCTCACCCACGACGAGCGTGGCTATCCGACGCTGACGCCCGAGATGAACAAAAAGCTTGTTACCCACCTGATCGAGAAAATCGAGTCCAACGCGGACAAGATCATTCGCGTCGAGGAGGATGGCTTGCACGGCGCGGACGTCGTGGTGGTGTCCTACGGCATTACCTCGCGCATCGCCATCCGCGCCGTTCAAGAAGCCCGCAAGGCCGGCATCAAGGTCGGGGTCCTGCGGCTCATCACGGTGTGGCCGTTCTGCGAGGAGAAGATCCGCAACCTTGCCCGCAAGGTGAAAGCCATCGTGGTTCCGGAGCTCAATTACGGGCAGATCGTCCTTGAGGTCGAGCGCTGCGCCGCAGGCCAGTGCAAAGTGATCAGCGTCAACTCCTGCGGCGGCGCTGTTCACGATCCCGAAGAAATCCTCGCCGCCATCAAGGAGGGCGCAAAAAAATGAGCGGTGCAGATCTGGCTCCTGAATACACGACCGACGACGACAAGTTCCGCAAGGAAAACCCGATGGCGGACTTCCTCCGCATGGACCGGATGCCGCATATCTGGTGTCCGGGCTGCGGCATCGGCACGGTCGTCACCTGCTTCGCCGAGGCGATCAAGGCGGGCGGTTACGACATGGACAAGATCGCCGTGGTCTCGGGCATCGGCTGCACAGGCCGGGTCGCAGGCTACGTCAAATTCGACTCCTTCCACACGACGCATGGCCGCGCCATTCCCTTCGCCACCGGCCTGAAGCTTGCCAACCCCGATCTCAAGGTGGTGGTGATCAGCGGCGACGGCGACCTCACCAGCATCGGCGGCAATCACCTCATTCACGCCGCGCGCCGGAACATGGACCTCATGGTCATCTGTGTGAACAATTTCACCTACGGCATGACCGGCGGGCAGGTAACGCCGACGACGCCGACCGACGCCAACGCCTCGACGACGCCGACGGGCAATTACGAAACGCCGTTCAGCCTGCCCTTCCTGGTGGACGCCGCCGGCGCGACCTTCGTCGCCCGCTGGACCGCGCTTCACGCCCACAACATCACGCAGACCTTCGGGAAGGCGCTGCAGCACAAGGGCTTCTCCTTCATCGAGGTGATCGCCCCCTGCACGACGCTGTACCAGCGCCGCAACAAACTCGGCGATGGCCTCGACGCCATGGAGTATTACAAGGGAGACGCTGATATCCAGCACGGCGTGGATACGCGCGCGGTCGACATCAGCTTCCAGGGCAGCATCGCCATGGGCAAGTTTGTCGAGCGGCAGAAGCCGACCTTCCTCGACGCCGTGAACTCCCATTACACGAAAGTCATCGGCGACAGCTACCAGCTTTACGGCAAGACGCCGCCTGAGAAAGAGGCCGAGGAAAAAGCGCGGCTGTCTGCGACCAAAGAAGCGAAGATTCGCGAATGCGGGGCGAACGACTAGCCATGTGGGAAATTAAATTCTCCGGTTTCGGCGGCCAGGGCATTGTCCGGTGCGCACTTATCACCGGCAAGGCGGTCTCGCTCTACGACGACAAGTTCGCCACCATGACCCAGAGCTTCGGACCGGAGGCTCGCGGTGGCGCCTGTCAGTCGCAGCTCATCGTGTCCGAAAGCCGCGTGCTCTACCCCTATTGCACGACGGCGGGCGTACTCATCGCGTTGTCGCAGGAAGCCTACGACAAATACGAGCCGGACCTCGTCGACGGCGGCATCCTCATCCTCGAAGAGGATCTGGTCAAGCCGTCGGGCGATCCGAAACGCGTGAAGGTCTACCCCGTCCCGGCGACCCGCATCGCCGAAGAACTCGGCAATCGTCTGTTCGCCAACCTTGTGGTGCTCGGCTTTTTCACGGCCGTCACCGGCGCGGCATCGGCCGAAGCCATGAAGAAGGCGCTGCCAGGCCTCGTCCCCGATCGTTTCCTCTCCGCGAATTTGAAGGCCTTCGACAAGGGCTATGAATACGGCCTCGAGTGCGCCTCCAAGACGAAAAAGGGAGCGGTCCATTGACACGGCGCGCCGGAGTATTCGTTTGCCATTGCGGGACCAACATCGCGGCGACCGTGGATGTCAAGCGGGTGGCTGCGGAGTTGTCTCATGACGACGGCGTGGTTTTCTCGAACGACTACGTCTACATGTGTTCCGAACCTGGGCAAAAGTCGGTCATTGACGCCATCAAGGAGCACAAGCTCGATAGCGTCGTCATCTCCTGCTGCTCGCCGAACCTCCACGAAAAGACCTTCCGCGACGCCTCGGCGCTGGGCGGCTTGAACCCTTTCCAATTGGAAATCGCCAACATTCGCGAACAATGCGCCTGGGTTCACAAGGACAAGGAAAAGGGCACCGAGAAAGCGATCAAGATCACGCGCTCTACGGTTGAGCGCGCGCGCAGAAACGAACCCTTGACCCCTGTCGGCCTTCCCGTTACGCGCAAGGTAATGGTCATCGGCGGCGGCATCGCGGGCATTCAAAGCGCCCTTGATCTCGCCAATGCCGGCCTTGAAGTCGTGCTTGTCGAGAAGCTGCCGAGCATCGGCGGCCACATGATCCAGCTGTCGGAAACCTTCCCGACGCTCGACTGCTCGCAGTGCATCCTGTCGCCAAAAATGGTGGAGGTTTCGAAGAACCCGAAGATCACGCTGATGACGTCGAGCGAGGTTACCTCGGTCTCGGGCTTCATGGGCAACTTCAAGGTGAAAGTTCACACCAAGGCGCAGTACGTCGACCCGGAGAAGTGCAAGATCTGCGATGACTGCACGCCCGTCTGCCCGGTCGTCGTCCCCAACGAGTATGACGTGAGCCTGAACGATCGCCGCGCCATCTTCATTCCGTTCGCGCAAGCGATTCCGGCCAGCTACTACCTCGACCCGGACGCCTGCCTGGGCCTCAATCCCGTCGTTTGCGGCAAATGCGCGACTGTTTGCGAAGCCGAGGCAATTGACTACGACGCGAAGCCGAAAGACATCGAGATCGATGTGGGCGCTATCGTGGTAGCGACTGGTTTCGACCTCTACGGCATGGACAACATGGCCGAATACGGCCGCGGCAAGTATCCTGATGTGCTGGATGGCATCCAGTTCGAGCGCATGTGCTCGGCATCCGGTCCGACGGGCGGGCAAGTGCTCAGGCCGTCCGATCACAAAGAGCCGAAGAGCATCGTCTTCGTCCAGTGCTCCGGCTCGCGCGACCCAGAACAGCACTGCGTCTACTGCTCGAAGATCTGCTGCATGTACACGGCCAAGCACGCCACGCTGTACAAGCATAAGGTCCCCGACGGCACGGCCCACATTTTCTACATCGACATCCGCTCTGGCGGCAAAGGCTACGAGGAATTCGTCCAGCGCGCGATGGAACGCGACGGCGTGATCTACCTGCGCGGCCGCGTGTCGAAGATCTACCAGTCCAAAGGCAAGCTCAAAGTCCTGGGCGTCGATACGCTCGCGGGCAAGAATGTCGAGATCGACGCCGACATGGTTGTGCTCGCGCAGGCGATGGTGCCGTCCAAGGGCACGGCGGATGTCGCCAAGACGCTGAAGATCGGACGTGACAAGGACGGCTTCCTAGCAGAAGCGCACCCGAAGCTCCGCCCCGTTGAAAGCGTGACGGGCGGCATCTTCCTCACCGGCGCGGCACAGTCGCCGAAGGACATCCCGGAAACAGTCTGCCAAGCGAGTGCGGCGGCATCGAAGGTCATCGCGCTGCTTTCCAAGCCCGAATTAGAGCACAGCCCGGTCGTGGCGAAGGTGCGGGATTCCCATTGCACCGGATGCGAAATGTGCGTGGATGTCTGCCCGTTTGAGGCCATCAGGCTCGTAGACGGCAAGGCGCTCGTGAACGAGGTGCTGTGCGAAGGCTGCGGCACCTGCGTGGGCACCTGTGTGCGCGCGGCAATCGACGTGAAGAACGTAACGCAGCTGCAGGTTTTCGAGATGCTCGAAGCCTGCATGGGAGGATGAGCAAGGTGGCGCAGCCGGCTGTTTCAAGACACGAAGAGCAGGAGTTCGAGCCGAAGGTCGTCGCCTTCCTGTGCAAGTGGTGCTCCTCGGCGGGCAGCGATCTTGCAGGTGTGTCACGGCTGAAATATCCGGCCAACGCGGTGCCGATCCAGGTCATGTGCTCCGGGTCCGTGTCGCCGATCTACATCATGTCCGCATTCAACAAGGGCGCCGACGGCGTGCTCGTTTCAGGATGCCACCCCGGCGACTGCCACTATCTGAAAGGCAATTACTACGCCCGGCGGAGGATTTACCTCGCGCAGAAGCTCCTGCAATTCATCGGTGTCGAGCCCGAACGCTTCCGCATGTCGTGGGTCTCGGCGGCGCAGGGCGTCAAGTACGCCGAAGTCATCACCGAATTTGTCAAGGACCTGAAGGTGCTCGGCCCGCAAACCAAGCTGAAGGCGAAACGCTGATGATCGCAGTCGAAGACATCAAAGCGCGCGCCAGGGAGTTGCTGGAGAGCGGAAAAGTGCGCGCCGTTCTTGGCTATCGCCGCAGTTCGGCGGGGCTTCTGGCAGAGCCGGCCTTCATGACCACGCCCGAAGAGACAGCCGCGCTCGTCCTCGATACCACCTGTGTCGAGAACCTCGCGCTCTATCTCGTCAACGAGAAGAAGCGGATGAAGCACGCGCGGCAGTCCGACAAGCGCCCGCTCGCCATCATCGCCAAGGGCTGCGATAGTCGCGCCATCACGGTCCTGTTACAGGAAAATCATATAAAGCGCGACGAGGTGATCGTTCTCGGCGTCTCCTGCGAAAACGGCGGCATGATCGATACGCGAAAAATCAACAAGGCACTGCGCGGCAAGGCGGCCACGTCGGCGGCCTTCGACGGCGCGGGCGGCGTTAAGGTCTCCCACATCGGCGGCGGCGGAACGCTTGCCGCGAAGGATGTTCTTGCCGACCGCTGCCTCGAATGCGCCAAGGCCTATCCCATCGACACTGACTTCTTCTTCGGCGAAAAGGTCGACGAACGGCCTTACGGCCCGCGCTTCACGGCGGTCTCGGCCCTCACTGAGAAGAGCGCGGAGGAGCGCTCAGCGTTCTGGGCCGGGCACTTCGAGCGCTGCATCCGCTGTTACGCCTGCCGCGCCGTCTGTCCGATGTGCTATTGCGACGAGTGCGTGGTCGACAGCACGAACTTCATCGTCAACCCGACCACGACCGCCGACGAAAAAGCCAACCGTGTCCGCTGGATCAGCCGGTCTGCGAGCCCTTCGGAAAACGCGATGTACCACATGGTGCGCGCCATGCATCTCGCCGGGCGCTGCACCGACTGCGGCGAGTGCGAGCGCGTCTGCCCGGTCAACATCCCGCTGCGCCTGCTCAACACCATGCTCGAACACGAGGCGCTGGAAATGTTCCAGTACACGCCGGGGCTCGATGCCGAGCAGCCTTCGCTCATCTCGTCCTTCCGCGACGGCGATCCCAACGATTTTGTGAGGTAGGCCGATGGAAGCGATACTGAAAAAGGAGAAGCTCGGCCAATGGATAGCTGCACTCCAAGACCGCGGCGAAGTATTCGCCCCCGACTTCGTCGAAGATGCATGGGAATTCACAAAGGTAAACTCCGGCGCGGATGTAGCGCTGGATCACACCAACACTGTGCGCCCGGCAAAAGGGTTTGTGTTCCCGCAACGCGAAGTGCTCTACCGCTTCCGGCTTGAGAACGGGAAGGCGCCGGAACTCACTGATACCGAGCCCAAGGTCGAACCGGCAGTCGTGTTCGGCGTGCGCCCCTGCGATGGCCGCGCGATGGTGCGCAACGACAGGGTCTTCGGCTGCGGTTTCTCCGATCCGTATTATCAGACACGGCGCGATAAGGTTGTCTTCGTCGGGCTGGCTTGCAATGCGCCGCCCTCGCCGAATTGCTTCTGCGTCTCGGTCGGCGGGTCCCCGCATTCCGAGGACGGCCTCGATGTTCTCATGACCGAACTCGATGGCCGCTATCACATCAAGGCGATAACGGATAAGGGCAAGGACATCGTCAAAAGCGCCGGCGATCTGTTTCACGACCCGAAAGCCGCCGACAACAAAGATGTCCGAAGCGCTCACGCCATTGCGCTGGAGCATCCGCAGCGGGCCATATCAACCATCGACACGGTGGTTGAGGCGCTCAGGCGCAACTTCACGTCGCCGCTCTGGGACAAGCTCGCGCAAGCCTGCATCGGCTGCGGCGCCTGCACCTATCTCTGCCCGAGCTGCCACTGCTTCGACATCAATGACGAGGTCACCGGCAAGTCGCCGCTGACGGGCGCGCGCGTGCGAACCTGGGACAACTGCCAGTTCCCGGATTTCACCATGCACTCGTCCGGCCACAATCCGCGCGAGGACACCGGCGCGCGGCTGAGGCAGCGGATTTGCCATAAGCTTCTGTATTTCGTCGAGAACCACAAGATGCAGCAATGCACCGGCTGCGGCCGCTGCATCACGCATTGCCCGGTCGGGATCGACATCGTCAAAATAGCCAATGTCATGGAAGAGGGCGTCTGGCAATGAGCGAGAATGCCTATCTGCCGCAACTCGCGCGCATCGTGCACATCAAGGAAGAGGTGCCCGGCGCACGCGCCATCAAGACGTTCCGCGTTCAGTTCACGAACGGCGGCGGCTTCGAGCACGAACCCGGCCAGTGCGCCATGATCTCAGTTTTCGGCAAGGGCGAGTCGATGATTTCGATCGCGTCCGCGCCCGTGATCACGGATTATAAGCAGTTCTCGATCATGCGCTCGGGCCGCGTCACAACCGCCATCCATGACATGAAGGTCGGCGACGTGATCGGCGTGCGCGGCCCCTACGGCAACAAGTTCCCGGTCAACGACTGGAAGGGACGCAATCTCGTCTTCATCGGCGGCGGTTGCGGGCTGGCACCGATCTGGCCTGTGATCCAGACCGCAGTCACGAACCGCAAGGACTTCGGCACGATCACCGTCTTCTACGGCGGGCGCACCTCGCGGGATATCATGTACGCCGCCGAGCTGGAAAAGCTGCGCGGCGCGGCCGACGTCCATCTCTCCATCAACTCGCCGGAGGAAGGCTGGGAAGGCTATTGCGGCTTCGTCCCCGCCAATGTGATGACCAAGCCACAGAAGCCGGACAACACTATCGCCATAACCTGCGGCCCTCCGATCATGATCAAGTTCGTGATCAATAATCTGCGCGAGATGGGGTTCGCGGACGACCAGATCTACACAACCATCGAAAACAAGATGAAGTGCGGCATCGGCAAATGCGGGCGCTGCAACGTCGGGAAAGATTATGTCTGCGTGAAGGGGCCGGTCTACTCCTGGGCGCAGCTGAAGACCTTGCCCCAAGAATATTGATAATAAAGCGAGATTTCGGAGGAGAGAGACGCTATAAATCTTGCAGGGATGCTTTATGGGGCTGAGCTCCTCAAGTCCGTCGATTTTCCTACCTCCGAAGTGCTGGGGCCGGAGGCGAGCGACGCTGAAATCAAGGCGCTGATCGTCAAATGCCATGAGATTTTCGTCAAACCCAATTTCCGCGGCGGCGTCGGCAAAAAGGGCAAAGCCGGATTGGTCGGCCGCGCGAAGGATTTGAAGACGGCCCTGAAGGAAAAAGAGCGCCTCTATTTCGTCGAGCATTGTCATGGCAACGCCGTGGCGAAAGCTCACGGCGTCACCTTCGAAGGCGCAGTGCCAGCCGAGCACGAGGTGTATGTCTGCATTGCAAATTCAACCCGCTATCGTGCGCCAACGATTACGATTACACACCGAGGCGGTGTGGAGATCGAGGACTTGCCGAAGGACCAGATCGCCGAATTCCGTTCGATCCGCTGACTGGGCTCAAGTCCTTCGTGATCACCAACGCTTTGACAGACATCAAGGCGCCGAAGGAGATCATCTCGCCCTTGGCACAAAATCTGCCGAAGCTGTGGGATCTTTTCCATTATAATGGGATGACGACGCTCGAACTCAACCCGATCCGCATGATGCCGACTGGCAAGGGTGGCCTGACGCCCGTGGCTTGCGACTTCAAATGCGGGTTCGACCGGGATGACCCGCGCGTGAAGCGTCTGAATTTGCCGAAGCAGTTGTTCGTCGAGGACTACACCGACTTCGAGTACGAGATCAACCAGCTGCGCACCTATCAGGGCCAGTCGGACGTTTCTGTCATCAACGCGAACGGCACCATCCTCGCCCCCGTCTTTGGCGGCGGCGCCAACTCGCTGGTGACGGAATTCCTCGGCGACGATGCCATCATTTCATCGGACTTCGGCGGCAACCCGCCCTACGACAAAATGCGCGAGGTAATGCGCATCTGCCTCAAGCACTGGCTAAAACAGTCCAACGTGCTCTTCATCATCGGCGGCAAGGCCAACAATACGGATATTTTCGTCACCTTTCGCGCCATGGCGGACGCTCTGCGCGAATATTTCAGCGAGCATGGACCGACGCCCGTCTATGTCGTTATCGGGCGCGGCGGTCCCAATCTGGCGCGCGGCATGCTGGCCTTCAAGGATGTCTGCGATTTGATCGGTTTGCCCTACCGCATCTTCGGCTTCAATTCAGCGATGACCGACGTCGTGCGCTACGCGCAAGCCGCAGACCGCTGGATGAAGAACGGGGGACGCGAAGCGCTCGCCCACAAACTCGGTGTTGCCCCATGAACGGCGCCGCCTTTGATCGTTTAAATCTTTTGCGAGACGGAGTTTTTGGGGGTTGCCATGAAATCAAGGCATTGAGAGGTTTAAGTATTTCGTGGGCATAAGATCGCTGGCCGACATCGCCACGCGCGAGGATCGGGTCTGCGTCTTGAATATCCTTGGCAACGAGTCCCGCGCCGTCGCTCCGACCAGTCACGCCTATTCCCGCGGCAACATCGTGTTCGGCACATCGCCGGGACGCCGCGGTGAAGTCCTCGAAACCCCGATCGGCCCCATTCCCGTCTACAACAACGTCCGCGACGAACTCGACGACGGACACAACTTCAATGTGGGCGTGATCCATCTGCCGCCTGCGGCCGTGCGCGATGGCGCCCACGAGCTGATGCGCGTCAACAAGCATGTCCAGAAGATCATCATCCTGACGGAGAAGGTGCCAGTCCACAACTCCCGTGAGATTCGGGCGATGGCTCAGCAACGCCACGTCGATCTCTTCGGCCCGAACTGCCTCGGCGTGGCTGACGCCTGGAACCACGTGCGCATCGGCGGTCCGCTCGGCGGTGAAAGGCCCGAGGAATCGTTGCGCAAAGGCTCCGTCGCCATCTTCTCGAATTCCGGCAATTTCACGACGACCATCGCCTCCTACCTTGCGTCCAGCGGCTGGGGAACGACGACCAGCATTTCCAGCGGAAAAGACGTCTACATCGGCTTCGCACCGGCGGAGTTCGCCTGTGCCTTCGATTACGATTCGCGCAGCAAGGCTGCCGTCATGTACATCGAGCCGGGTGGTTACTACGAAGAGAACCTTGAGTTTTCAAAGCCAGTCATCGCCTGCGTCGTCGGACGCTGGAAAGCGAAACTGACGCGCGCAGTCGGCCACGCCGGCGCGATGGGCGGTGATGGCGACAGCGCCGAAGCCAAGGAAAAATGGTTCCAGAGGATTCTCAACGTCAACGGGATATTCACACCCGAACGGCCAATTATCTCAAAGGCCGGCGCGGTCGTAACGAACATTTCGCACATCCCGGCGGCATTGACCGCGGTAATGAAGCTTCATGGTGTGCGTCTGGATTTCGCGCCCGAGGGCGACCTGACGCTGAAGCCGTGGTTTGGCAACAATCAAGGACTCGCCCTGCCGCCCGAACTCGACATCCCGCTTATCGAGCCTATCCAGCCTTACAAAGATCAGATCTCGGAGCTCTCCAAACAGGTTGGCACCATATTCCCACGTGAAGCCCTGAAAGACCGTTCGGGCAGCTCGATCATGGATGCCAAGACTCAGGTCACGCGGGTCAGCGGTGTGTCGATCCTCGACACCGCCAAATATCCTCTCGAATCGAATTACTGCCTCGCGCTCACCCATGAGCACAACGACGACAACGACAACGCCTTGTTCAACACCGCCATCGCTGCCGAGGTCAACCTCAACGAAACTGCGGTGAAGGTGGCTGATGCGGCACGCGAGTCAGGAAGCGCTCCCAACACTGTCCTGGCTTCAGCCTGCGCGCTCGCCGGGCCAAAGACCGTGGCGGGCGCACGCAAGGCGGCCGATGTGCTGCTTGACCTTTTCGGCGTCTCCGGGCTGAGGACGGGCGACCAGGAGGGCTTCGATTTCTCCGGCATTAAGGCAAACGCAGAGCAATTGGCAGCGCTCGTTGGCAAGAGCCCAGATGCCAAGGGCGAAGCCATGCTGGCCGGACTGAAGGCGCGCGGCGCGAAGTCCATCTTCGTTGACTATCTGAACTCCCTGAATGGCCATCCCACCGCGGACGCCGTGCTGGCTGCCATCACGACGACGATTTCCTGGGGCGCGCTGATGAAGAAGAAAATCACGCGCAACACGGTTAGAAATTTTCCTTGGTATGCGCGCCTTTTCGCCGCGATCATCGGAGCCTCGGTCGAGAGCAGCAGGCATAAGGAAAACACTTTCTGCGGCGTTCCTGTCAGCGACATGATCAACAGCTGGTCCGCAACGGAGATGGCTTACCTGGCGCTGCTCGGAGAAACGCCGACGCCGGAGAAGCTCTTCCCGTTCCAGGTGCTCTTGGGACTCATCATCTCCAACGGCCCTGGGACGATCTCTGCGCAAGGGTGCAAGGGTGCGGTTTCGGCGGATGGTCCCGAGACGCCGGATCGCGTACAGATCAATAAGGCGATGATCGGCTTCCTCACGCATACCGGCTTCTCCCACGGAGGCAATGGCTTCGAAGGCATGCAATTCCTGATCAGCCAGTTCGGAAAAACCGACCTGAAGGATCCGGGCGACCCTAATCATGGCCTCGACCTTGCCGCCATGGCCGGACGGTTCGCCGACGAATTCGCTGCAAATAAGAAGGCGAAAAAAGGCGTTGGCGGAGACGTACAGGCCATTCCTGGCGTTCACCATCCGATTTTCCGGAACCAGACCGTCAACAAGGACCCACGCGAGCTCTTCCTTTCGCAACTGTTCAAAGAGCGCGGCGAATCCAACGTCTTCCATGACTTTTACAGCGCGCTTGTCCAGGCTCTTTACGATCACGGCGTCACGCCGAACGTCTTCTGCGTGAACATCGACGCGGTGATTGCAGCGTTGCTCTTGAAGACCCTTTGGCCCCGCTACCGTTCGGGCGCGTTCTCCGAGGAAGCCCTCGAGAGCGCCGCCTTCACGGCCTTCCTCTTCGGACGCACGGTTGGCTGCGCTGGCGAAATCGACGATCACATCAACCGCGGGCGCAACATGGATACCCGCACGCCGGCATCGCAATGCTCATATGTCGTATAAGGCAGGCTGACAAAATTTTTCGAGGTTAACGGATGACCAAGCACGAACCGAAGATCGTCTGGACGAAAGTCGATGAAGCCCCGGCGCTTGCGACATACTCGCTTTTGCCGATTGTCCAGGCGTTTACGCGGGTTGCTGGAATAGACGTCGAGACAAGGGACATCTCGCTTGCGGGACGTATCCTCGCGAACTTCCCCGAGAATCTGACCCCGGCTCAGCAGCAATCCGACGATCTGGTGTTTCTGGGTGAACTCGCGAAAACACCCGAAGCTAACATCATCAAGCTGCCGAACATCAGCGCCTCCATTCCCCAGTTGAAGGCGGCCATCAAGGAACTGCAGGTCAAAGGCTACAACATCCCGGATTATCCCGAAGAGGCGAAGACCGACGCAGAGAAGGAGATCAAGACGCGCTATGCGAAGATCCTCGGCAGCGCCGTGAACCCGGTCTTGCGCGAGGGCAATTCGGACCGGCGTGCCGCTCCCTCCGTCAAGCAGTATGCGCGCGCGCATCCGCACAAGATGGGCGCATGGAGCGCCGAGTCGAAAACGCACGTGGCCCACATGAGCGGCGGGGATTTCTACGGCAGCGAAAAATCCATAACCGTCCCCGAGGCTGGCAGCTTCCGGATCGAATTCCTGGGGGATGACGGGCACGCCACGGTGCTCAAGGAGAAAACGGCATACAAGGCCGGTGAGGTGATCGACGCCGCTGTCATGAGCAAGCGCGCCTTGCGCGAGTTCTTCGATGCTGAGATCGAGGACGCTAAGAAGAAAGGCGTGCTGCTGTCGCTGCACCTCAAGGGCACGATGATGAAGATCTCCGATCCCGATCATGTTCGGCCATGCGGTCTCGGTTTATTTCAAGGATGTCTTCGCGAAACACGCCGCCGCGCTGCAAACATCGGCTTCAATCCCAATAATGGCCTCGGCGACCTTTACGCCAAGCTGCCAAAGCTGCCGGAAGCAGAGCGCGCCGCTATCGAAGCCGGCATCAAGGCCGTGTACGAGACGCACCCCGAACTCGCGATGGTGAATTCCGACAAGGGCATCACCAATCTGCACGTGCCGAGCGACGTGATCGTCGATGCCTCCATGCCCGCCATGATCCGCGATTCCGGCAAGATGTGGGGCAAGGACGGCAAGCTCCACGACACCAAGGCCATGATCCCCGACCGCTGCTACGCAACGGTCTATCAGGCCGTCATCGAAGACTGCAAAAAGCACGGCGCTTTCGACCCGAAGACCATGGGTACCGTTCCGAACGTCGGCCTGATGGCGCAGAAGGCGGAGGAGTACGGCTCCCACGACAAGACCTTCGAGATCCCGGCCAAGGGCAAGGTCCGCGCCGTCGATGCCTCAGGCAAGGTTTTGCTCGAACAGGATGTCGAAGCCGGCGACATCTTCCGCATGTGTCAGGTGAGGGACGCGCCCATTCAGGATTGGGTAAAGCTCGCCGTGAAACGGGCGCGTCTCAGCCATACACCCGTTGTGTTCTGGCTGGACAAGAACCGTGCCCATGACGCCGAGATCATCAAGAAAGTCGAGCGCTACCTGCAAGACCACGACACGAGCGGCCTCGATATCCGCATCATGACGCCGCAAGACGCGGTCAAGTTTTCGATCGAGCGCATCCGCGCGGGCAAGGACACAATCTCGGCCACGGGCAACGTGCTCCGCGATTACCTGACCGACCTCTTCCCGATCCTCGAACTCGGAACCAGCGCCAAGATGCTCTCCATCGTCCCCTTGATGGATGGCGGCGGGCTCTTCGAGACCGGCGCAGGCGGTTCCGCTCCGAAGCATGTCCAGCAGTTCCAGGAAGAAGGCTACCTGCGCTGGGATTCGCTCGGCGAGTTTCTGGCCCTCGGCGTGGCGCTGGAGCATCTGAGCCAGATCTTCAAGAACAAGAAAGCGGAAGTGCTGGCGGAAACGCTGGATCAGGCCAACGCCAAGATCCTCGAACACAACCGCTCGCCCGCCCGCAAAGTCGGCGAACTTGATAACCGCGGCTCGCACTTCTACCTCGCTCTTTACTGGGCGCAGGCGCTTGCCGAGCAGACCAAAGACAAGGACCTCCAGGCGCGCTTCCAGCCGATTGCCCAGACGCTCGCGGAGAACGAGTCGAAAATCCTTGCCGAGCTTATTGCCGCTCAAGGCCAGCGGCAGGATACCGGCGGCTACTATCGTCCGGATTTCGAAAAGACATCCACGGCCATGCGGCCCAGCCCAACGCTGAACGCTGCGCTCGCTTCACTGGCCCAAGCATAAAAAGGATAGGGGAACGCCATGCTTGAAGCCTATCGCGCCCATGTCGCTGAACGCGCCGCACTCGGGATTCTGCCTCTGCCGTTGTCGAAGCAGCAGACGGCAGAACTCGTCGGCCTCCTGGGAAATCCGCCCAAGGGCGAGGAAGCGTTTCTCCTCGACCTCATCACAAATCGTGTCCCTGCAGGCGTCGATGATGCCGCGAAGGTGAAGGCGGAGTACCTGGCGAAGGTTGCGAAGGGCGAAGAGACGTCTCCCCTTATCTCCAAGGTCCGCGCGACGGAACTTCTCGGCACCATGCTCGGCGGCTTCAACATCAAGCCGCTGATCGACCTTCTCGCATGCCCCGAATGCGGCGCGGCGGCTGCGCAAGGGTTGAAGAACACGCTGTTGATGTTCGACTTCTTCAACGACGTGAAAGCGCTTGCCGAGTCCGGCAAGCCGGGCAACGCGGCCGCGAAGGCCGTCATCCAATCCTGGGCGGACGCGGAATGGTTCACGTCGCGCCCCGGCGTGCCGGAAAGCCTCACGGTCACGATCTTCAAAGTCACCGGCGAAACCAACACCGACGACCTCTCGCCTGCGCCCGATGCCTGGACCCGTCCCGATATTCCGCTGCATGCGCTTGCCATGTTGAAGAACGCGCGTGCCGGTATCGAGCCGGACCAGCCGGGCAAGGTCGGCCCAATGAAACTCCTGCAGGCGTTGAAGGAAAAAGGCCATCTGGTCGCCTATGCGGGCGACGTGGTCGGCACCGGCTCCTCGCGCAAATCCGCAACCAACTCTGTCTTGTGGTGGACAGGCGAAGACATTCCCTATGTGCCGAACAAACGCTTTGGCGGCGTGTGCCTCGGCAATAAGATCGCGCCGATTTTCTTCAACACGATGGAAGACGCGGGCGCTCTGCCGATCGAACTCGACGTCTCGAAAATGGAGACGGGCGATGTGATCGAGCTTCGCCCGCTCGAAGGCAAGGCGCTGAAGAACGGGCAGGTCGTCGCCGAATACAAGATCAAGTCCGACGTGATCCTCGATGAGGTTCAAGCGGGCGGGCGCATTCCGCTGATCGTGGGCCGCGACCTGACTTCGAAAGCGCGCGCGGCGCTCGGCTTGGCGCCGTCCACGCTCTTTCGCCTGCCCGCGCAGCCCGCCGACACCGGCAAAGGTTATACGCTCGCGCAGAAGATCGTCGGACGCGCCTGCGGCCTGCCCGAGGGCAAGGGCGTGCGTCCCGGCGCTTACTGCGAACCCAAAATGACGACGGTCGGCTCGCAGGACACGACCGGCCCAATGACGCGCGACGAGATGAAGGATCTCGCCTGCATGGGCTTCTCGGCCGGGCTCGTGTTGCAGTCCTTCTGTCATACGGCGGCGTATCCGAAGCCTGTCGACGTGAAAACGCATGCCACGCTGCCGAACTTTATTTCCGGCCGCGCCGGCGTCTCCCTTCGTCCAGGCGATGGCGTGATTCACACTTGGCTGAACCGCACGCTTTTGCCCGACACTGTCGGCACGGGCGGCAACTCCCACACCCGCTTCCCGCTCGGCATTTCCTTCCCGGCGGGTTCCGGCCTTGTCGCGTTTGCGGCAGCCACCGGCATGATGCCGCTCGATATGCCGGAATCGGTTCTGGTGCGCTTCAAGGGCAAATTGCAGCCAGGGATTACGCTGCGCGACCTTGTTAATGCGATCCCCTTCGTTGCCATCCAGAAGGGCCTCCTGACCGTCGAGAAGAAGGGCAAAAAGAACGTCTTCTCCGGCGTCATCCTGGAAATCGAGGGCCTGGAAAACCTGAAGGTCGAACAGGCGTTCGAACTCGCCAATGCTTCCGCCGAGCGCTCCGCTGCGGCCTCTACGGTGCGCCTCGCGAAGGAGCCCGTGATCGAATACGTCCGCTCGAACGCGGCGCTCCTCAAATGGATGGTCGCCAACGGCTATGAGGATCGGGTCACCCTTGAACGCCGCATCGGCGAAATGGAGGCTTGGCTCGCCGATCCGAAGCTGCTCGAACCCGATGCCGATGCGGACTATGCCGCCGTCGTCGAGATCGACATGAACGAGATCAAGGAGCCCATCCTCGCCTGTCCGAACGACCCGGACGACGTGAAGCTTCTCTCGCAGGTTGCCGGCGACAAGATCGATGAGGTCTTTATCGGCAGCTGCATGACCAATATCGGCCACTTCCGCGCTGCCGGCAAAGTGCTGCAGGGCAAGACGGACATCGCAGCGCGATTGTGGATCGCCCCGCCGACGAAGATGGACGCGGCTCTCCTGACGCAGGAAGGCTATTACAGCCACTTCGGGACCTCGGGCGCTCGCACCGAAATGCCCGGCTGTTCGCTTTGCATGGGAAACCAGGCGCAGATCCGGAAAGGCTCGACCGCGATGTCGACTTCGACACGCAACTTCCCGAACCGCCTCGGCATCGATACGCGCGTTTATCTCGGCTCCGCCGAACTTGCCGCAGTATGCGCGCTGCTCGGACGCATCCCGACGGTCGCCGAGTACATGCAGCATATCGAGACGGTCAACAAGAACGCGGGCGACGTCTACCGCTACATAAATTTCGACCAGATTGACGAATATCGAAGCGCCGCAACGAAAACAGCGGCCTGACACAAGAGCTGGCGCTTCGGCGAAGCCCTGACGAGGAGTGGAAATGCAAAAGGAAGTGGAGAAAACCGAACACCTCGGCAAGCGCGAGCAACTTGGCGCCCACATGGTGAACGTCTACATCAACGGCAAGCGCCATATTGTGCCCGAGCACGCCACCATCATGCGTGCCATCGAATATGCGGGCCATCAGATCATTCGCGGTGCGGGCTGCCGCGAAGGCTTCTGCGGCGCGTGCGGCACCATCTACCGCCTGCCGGGGGACTATAAACTCCATACGGGGCTCGCCTGCACGACGCTCGTGAAGGAGGGCATGGCGCTCACGCAGATCCCTTCCGTGCCGATGGAGAAGGCGGTCTACGATCTCGAAAAGCTGACGCCTGACGTGAACGCGATCCTACAGGTCTATCCTGTTACGTTCCGCTGCGTCGCCTGCGGCACCTGCAACAAAGCCTGTCCGCAAAATCTGCCGGTGATGGACTACATCCAGTCTGCCATGCGCGGCGACATCGCGGCGGTGGCTGACATGTCGTTCGACTGCGTCGCCTGCGGTTTGTGCGCGCTGCGCTGCCCGGCGGAGATCATCCAGCACGAGGTCGGCATCCTCTCCAAGCGCCTCACCGGCCGCTATCTTCGCAAGGAGAGCCAGGAGTTGGACGACCGGCTCGAGGAGATCCACTCCGGCAAGTACAACTCCGAATATGTGAGGCTGATGGGCCTCAATAAGGAAAGCCTGAGCAAGCTCTACTACGATCGCGACGTCGAGCCCTGAGCCAGCCCACGAACGACATGAGACACCAATTCAAGCGGTAATTACGCGGGCGGCGCGCATCGGCCACCTCTGGGAGTGAGACATGTATCCTGAATATCTATCCGGACAGGTGAAGCTGGTCGAGAAAACCCGCGCGAAGCGGGTTGATCTGGCGCTCAGCGGGAAGCCCGTCTATCCGCCGATGAACGCGGAAGAGCGGGAGGATGTCCTCTCCAAATACCACCCCGACTATGCGCCGGGAGCCAAGCGCGCCGTCCGCGTCGGCCCGAACAGGGGCCAGGAGCTGACCACCGAGGTGGCCGCCATCCTGGAAGCGCACTCCATGATCCGCCCGAAGCTGACGAGCACGCTTCTGACCGAGCCCGACTATGAGACTGACCTCCTCATCATCGGCGGAGGCGGCGCCGGATGCTGGGCTGCGATCACAGCTGCGCGCAAGGGCATGAAGTCGCTCATCGCCACCAAGCTACGCATGGGTGACGCCAACACGATGATGTCGGAAGGCGGAATGCAGGCCGCGGTTTCGCGCACGGATACGCCGACGCGCCATTATCTCGACGCCATGGGCGGCGGCCATTTTGACAACGACCCAGCGCTCGTGCGTGTTCTGACCGAGGACGCCCCCGAAGTTGTTCGCGAACTCGAAAACCTCGGCGTCATATGGGACAAGATGCCCGATGGCAGCATGCAGGTGCTGCATGGTGGCGGCACCTCACGCAAGCGCATGGTTTCCTGCCGCGACTATATCGGCGCGATCATCATGCGGACCCTGATGGACGAGGTACGCAATCATCCGGACATGATTTCCGTCCGCGAGTTCGAGCCAGCGGTGGAACTGCTTCTCGATGAGCATGGCAAATGCGCGGGCGCGATCCTCTACAGCCTCGATACCGAGCAGTTCCTGACGGTGAAGGCGAAGGCCACCATCATCGCGACAGGAGGCTTCGGCCGCCTGCACATTCGCGGCTTCGCCACGACAAACCATTACGGCGCCACTGGCGACGGTCTCGTCATCGCCTATCGCGCGGGCGCCAAATTGAAGTACATGGACTCGGTGCAGTATCACCCAACGGGCGCGGTGTTCCCCGAGCAGATCGCGGGATTCCTTATTACGGAGAAGATACGCGGCGCGGGCGGGCAGCCCCTTAACAAACATGGTGAACTGTTCGTCTTCCCACGCGAGCCGCGCGACGTCGAAAGCGCCGCCATCATCCGCGAATGCAGCCCCGACCGCAATAACGGGATCGACACCTGGGTTGGCCGGACAGGCGTTTGGCTGGATTCGCCGATCATCGAGGAAATCTACGGCGAAGGCTACATCCACAAGCAGTTCCCCGGCATGTGCCGCCAGTTTAACCGGTTCGGCATCGACATCGTGAAGGAGCCGATGCTGATCTATCCGTCGCTGCACTATCAGAATGGCGGCGTCGCCATTAACGAGCGCTGCGAAACCAGCATTCCGGGCCTTTATGTGGCGGGCGAGGCATCTGGAGGCGTGCACGGGCGCAACCGCCTCATGGGCAACTCGGTGCTCGACTACAACGTCTTCGGCCGGCGCGCCGGCCAAAACGCCACCGATTATGCGCAGACGGTGACACTGGGGCGGCTCAGCCTAGAGCACGTCGCGGCCCACGAGCGTGAAATGGAGTACGCCGGCATCGAGACCGACCTCATATCGCCCCTGATCCTGCCGTCATACACGCCGGAAGATGTGAAGAACCATCAGCTCGCCCGTCTCGGGAACGTCCCGGCGCTGCATTCCATGCTGCGCAGCAGGTTCGTGCCCGGCGAGCGAAGGACGCGGCCATGATGACGTCAGGAGCAACGCCATGAGCGTGAAGATCAACGGCAACGGCGCCGCAGCCAACGCTTTCATCGAGAAAGTTGAAAGCCTGAGCAAGCAGGATCTTCTGGCCTGTTATCAGTGTGGCAAGTGCTCGGCTGGATGCCCCATGGCGAAATACATGGACATCCTTCCACACCAGATCATCCGCTTCGCGCAGCTCGGCCTGAAGGACGAGTTGCTCGCCTCCGAGGCGATCTGGATGTGTGTATCCTGCCTCACCTGCAATACGCGCTGCCCGAAGGGCGTGCGCATCGCCGAGGTTATCGAGGCAGTGCGCCAAGTTCGTCTACGCAAAAGGCGCAACGATCATCTGATTGTGCGGGAGTTGCCCGCGAGCACGCTGGCGACGCTGCCGCCCATCGCCATCATCGGAAGCATGCGGAAGGGCACTTCGTAAGCAAGCTGGCCAGGAACAGGCCGAAAAGCAAAACGGCTCGCTTTTGCGAGCCGCTTCGCCTGATAAATCAGGGACAGGCGTCTTACTTGAGAGGCGTATAGACGCTGCCAACGAAATAGTTGATGCCAACCTTGACGGCGTTAGCCGTGAGATTACGATCAAATCCGGTAAATCCCGTTCCATACAGATTTTGGTTGAAGTTGCCGAAGTCGAAGTATTGATATTCAACCTTCGCGCTCCAGTTTGGAGCAAACTTATATTCGATACCGCCGCCGAAGGTCCACCCGCTGAGGCCGTTGGTCGTCAAGCTGTAAGGACCGCCGAGAGATACCGTGTCGCTGAGTTTATTGTTGCCATCGAAATAGGCCCAGCCGCCCTTGATGTAGAAGAGAGCAGGACCTGCCGCATAGCCCAAGCGGCCCGTGAAGTCAGCGTAGAACCCGCTGTCGACGCCGTCGTTGTAGCCAACGTCGAACGGATGGTGGTTAACCGAGAAGCCAGTACCGCCGAAATCGGCTTCAACGCCGAAAACGAAACCGTTGAAGACGTTGTTAGCCTGCCAGTTGTAGCCGATCTGGCCGCCCCCGATGATTCCAGAAGCAGAGTCGGTCCATCCCGTTCCCGGGGTACCCGACCAGATCCCATCCCTGTCAGTCGTCTTCAAATCGGCCCACGCGCCACCAACGTTCGCGCCGATATAAAGGCCGGTCCAGAGCGGAGGCGGAACGAATGCTGTGTCCTTCAGGCCCCCTGAGTACAAGTCCGCGGCATTGGCTGCACCGGCTGCGCCCGCTAGAGCGACCGCTGCGGCCGCGAGTGTTTTCTTCATAGCGTAATCCCCTAAGATTTCCAGAGAACGCAAAAGCAACGCTTGCTCGTTGATGGAGAAGTATCGGATTCCCAGAGCCACTCTGGCAGCAATACCGTGATTCGCGGTTGCCGGTGGGGGCGAACAGTATTTTATACTTGCAAATCAAAAGAATGTTGCCGAAACGCAACTAAAGGCGGCTGACATTGGCGCGAATTGAAGGATTCGTAAATCAAACTGCTTGCGATCCAAGTGTCCAGACGAGTGCGAGGGCGAGCAGGGATAACCGGCCCTCTTTCATTAAGTCTGCGTGAACAAGTTTTGGGGCGGGAAGAACACACGCATGTCTCGCTTTTACCGCCGTTCGTATGGCCAAGGATCGTGTCCCATGACGTGGTGTAGCTGACGGCTGGCATCGGCGATGCTCCGGCAGGGCCGGGAAGGTCAGGCTGCCACAGCGGGCAGCCCGACGATGGGATCATCGCTCAAAGGCGCGATGGTTTCCAGCGTCATGTAGCGGGCGCGTTGCACAGCCCACTCGTCGTTCTGTTCGAGCAGGATTGCGCCGATCAGACGGGTGATGGCGGCCTCATTCGGGAAAATGCCCACGACCTCGGTGCGCCGTTTGATTTCGCCGTTCAGGCGCTCGATCGGATTGGTGGAGTGCAATTTCACCCGGTGCGCTGCCGGAAAGGTCATGTAAGCGAGAACGTCTTGCTCGGCGTCGTCCATCAGCGCGGCAAGCTTCGGCAGTTTGGGACGCAGCTGATCGGCGACCTTGCGCCATTGCTGGCTGGCCGCCACGGCGTCGTCTTGGGCAAAGGCCGTGGCGATGAAAGCGGAGACGACGCGCCGTCCGCTCTTGCCAGCATGGGCGAGGGCGTTGCGCATGAAATGCACGCGGCAGCGTTGCCAACTGGCATTGAGCACTTTTGAGACGGTGGCCTTGATGCCTTCATGCGCGTCCGAGATGACGAGCTTCACGCCGCGCAAGCCGCGGCGGGCGAGCTTTCGCAAAAAGCCGGTCCAGAAGGTCTCGGCCTCAGAGGGACCGATATCCATACCCAAGACTTCGCGCCGGCCGTCGGTGTTGACGCCGACGGCGACAATGACGGCCACGGAGACGATGCGTCCGTTCTGACGAACCTTCACATAAGTGGCGTCGATCCAGAGATAGGGCCAGTCGCCTTCGATGGGGCGATCGAGGAAGGTTTTGACGCGGTCGTCGATTTCTTCGCAGAGGCGGCTGACCTGGCTCTTGGAGACGCCGCTCATGCCGAGGGCCTTGACAAGATCGTCGACGGACCTCGTCGAGACGCCCTGGATGTAAGCCTCCTGGATAACCGCCGTCAGCGCCTTCTCGGCCAGCCGGCGTGGTTCGAGGAAGCCGGGGAAGTAGCTGCCCTTGCGAAGCTTCGGAATACGCAGTTCGACCGTGCCGGCGCGCGTCTCCCAGATGCGGTCGCGATAGCCGTTGCGCTGCACGAGCCGGTCCGGCGAGCGCTCTCCAAGAGCGGCGCCGGTGAGGCCTGAGACCTCCATCTCCATCAAGCGTTCGGCGGCAAAGCCGATCATCTCGCGCAGGATATCGGCGTCGGGCGTCTTCTCAATCAGCGTGCGAAGGCTCATCATGTCGTCGGTCATCGGTGGTTCCCCGGTTGCGTTGGATGTCGCAACCCGATCCTACCGCTAAGTCGCCGATGACCACCGCAAACCGCTCACTCGCTACGGCGCCATTGAAGGCGCGCTTCGCGAGCGGTTTGCTACCGTCGAGTTACACCACTGCCGGGGACGTGAGCTGGCCAAGGTCAAGCACATCTCGAAAAGCACGCGCCGACTGGCATGTCGATATCGCCCGATACACCTTGTAAATCGAGCGCTATGGCAAGGAGGGCCGCTGCCCGGAAGGCTCCATGGTTCTCGCCCGCATCCGGCGCGTTGGTTGAGCGGGCGGCGCGGGCAGAAAGGTAAGCGCTTTACATTCAACGAAGCGCCGTCTTCAGAGTCAAGTGTAGGTTATCAGCATGCCTCGCCTTACCAGGCAAGGCATGCTCGCATCTTTATATTTGAGAAGGTGGTATGTCGCTCTTAGCGCAATGTGGCTGCTGGAAGCCTGTCGGAGCGCCGCTCGAGGGATATTCGATGTTGTCGTTGCCGCTACTGTTTGGACCGCCTGGAATCTTATCGAGCCCAGCAGCCCGTCGCATTCTATAAGAAATAACGTGATCCGCGCAGGAGGTGTCGCCACTGACGCCCAACCCGCCGATCACTTGGCCGTTTTCATACAGCGCAACGCCGCCGCCGAAGGTGATGATGCCGCCCGCGACGCGGTTGATCCCCGTCCCCTGCGGATTGAATTCTGGGTTGAAAGGATTGGAGTTGTTCAGTCCATAAAGAGATCCGCCCGGCTGTGTTGGGGCGTAGAGGTTCGCAGTCGAGATGGCGAGCTTGCTGTTGCTGAAAGCATTCGCCGTGAACGCCTTCGCCATTGCAATATCACGGCTGCCAGGCCAAGGGTCGCTTTTGGGATCGAAATCTTTCGTGCTGATAACCGAGCAGACAACGCCTTTGCGATCGACGATAGCCGACCACATCATGCTTGGAGAGAACAATCCGCCATTATTTTCTTTCACTACTGTCTTCAGTTGGCTTTGAACCTTTTCGATCACATAATTTGGAAGTGAACATGGCTGCTGCGGATATGGTCCTGTATCAGCCCAAGTTGTCGATGAAATGAAAGCAAGTGTAGCACCCGTAAAGATTACTCTTTTCAACATGAGACCGCCCCTTCCCTGATAGCTTTTTAAATCTGTCCGTGTCCCTCCTAAATTACGCATAAATCAATACAGTGCCCGGATAGGACCGGGCGCACTGGTACTATTTCACTGTATTGATTTCAAAACGAGAAATGTCGTCCATTAATTGTTTGTGTTAACATGTGGCAAATTTACAAGAAAAGTAGGTTGCGTTTAAAATTAATACTACTTAAAGTTGCGATACCAGATGCATGCGGATAACAACCTGGCACCGAGTAAAGTTGAGCTGACTAATAAAAAGCTGCTCGTTCCCCGCAATACTTCGGTTGAGCCAGCGGTATGGCTGCTGCCAGCGTTATGTCCACCCTCATTGGCTGACGAGCGGAAGCATAGTTTTGAACAGCGCTTCCTCTTGAGTGATGATTGACGAGACAATCACCGGCCCAATTCACTTGGATGACAATTCCGGCCGCTGCTACGCAGTGAATGTTGATCCGCTCGAACTTCGCAGCATCATTGCGGTGAATGGCTTCTATCGCCAGCAGAAGCAGGCGAAGGGGCAGACGGCGATGTGGCATTCGAGCGTAGCTGACTGGTTTAAAAGAGCTGGTCAACTGCAAGAGGGCCTGGGCGATTGGGCCGGGCTTCGCTCACCCAGTTCTGTTCCTTACGCAGGAGGCAGACCTGAGTGTCTCAGAGCCCGATTTTGATTCCATCAAAATCGGGCTCTGAGATTTTGTTTTGCCGTCCGTCTGTATCGGAAAAACCGCTTCGCGCTTTTCCTGCGCACTCTAGCGCACGCGGTTCACGTCGCGGACAGCACCGCGCGCGGCGCTCGTCGCCATTGCGGCATAAACCTTGAGAGCCTGGCTGACCTCGCGCTGCCTGTCCAGCGGGCGCCACGCGGCGATGCTTCGCGCCTCCACGGCCTCGCGACGGCCCGCAAGCTCCGCCTGTCCGAGCCGGACGTCGATGGTGCGCGCGGGAATGTCGATATCGATGATATCCCCCGGCTGGATGAGAGCGATGGCTCCGCCTTCCGCCGCCTCTGGCGAGACGTGGCCGATAGAAAGGCCCGATGTGCCCCCCGAAAACCGTCCATCCGTTATCAACGCGCACTCCTTGCCGAGGCCGATGCTCTTCAGATAGCTGGTCGGATAGAGCATCTCCTGCATGCCGGGGCCGCCGATGGGACCTTCATAGCGGATGACGACGACATCGCCGGCCTTCACCCCGCCGCCGAGAATCTTGTTCACGGCCTCCTCCTGGCTTTCGCACACCACGGCTGGGCCGGAAAATTTGAGGTTGCTTTCATCAACGCCGGCGGTCTTCACAATGCAGCCATCGGTCGCGATATTGCCGTACAACACCGCCAGCCCGCCATCCTGCGAGAAGGCGCTTTCGGGCGAGCGGATCACACCCTTGGCGCGGTCGAGATCGAGCGCATCCGACCGCTTCGACTGGCTGAAGGCCTCCGTGGTTCGCACGCCGCCCGGCGCGGCGCGGTAAAACTCTTGAACTTTGCCATTTTCGGTCCGGCTGATATCCCACTCATCAAGTGCTTCGACCATGGTTCGCGCATGCACGGTAGGGCACTCGCGATGAATGAGCCCAGCGCGGTCAAGCTGGCCGAGTATCGCCACGACGCCGCCCGCTCGATGCACGTCCTCCAAATGGACGTCGTTCTTGCTCGGGGCCACCTTGCACAAACAGGGCGTGCGCCGTGACAGCCGATCGATGTCGGCCATTGTGAAGGGAACGCCGCCCTCTTCTGCCGCCGCGAGCAAATGCAGAACCGTGTTCGTCGAGCCGCCCATCGCGATGTCAAGCGTCATCGCATTTTCGAACGCCTCGAAATTCGCGATACTGCGCGGCAGCGCGCTTTCGTCGTCGCGCTCGTAATAGCGCTTGGCGAGGTCCACGATGCGGCGGCCCACTTCAAGGAAAAGCTCCTTGCGGTCGGCATGGGTCGCGACGAGCGTACCATTTCCTGGCAGCGACAGGCCCAGCGCTTCGGTGAGACAGTTCATCGAGTTTGCCGTGAACATGCCGGAGCACGATCCGCAGGTGGGGCAGCTTTCGCGCTCGTAGGCGAGCGCTTCCTCGTCGCTGACGTTCTTGTCCGCGCTCTTGATCATGGCGTCGATCAGGTCCACCGCGATGGTCTTGCCCTTCACCGTGACCTTGCCCGCTTCCATCGGGCCGCCCGAGACGAAGATTGCCGGGATGTTGAGCCGCAGCGCCGCCATCAGCATGCCGGGCGTGATCTTATCGCAATTGGAAATACAAACGAGCGCATCGGCGCAGTGAGCGTTGGCCATGTATTCGACCAAATCGGCGATCAGTTCGCGGCTCGGCAGCGAATAGAGCATGCCGCCGTGTCCCATGGCGATGCCGTCGTCGATGGCGATAGTGTTGAATTCCTTGGCAACTCCCCCTGCCCTTTCGATCTCTCGGGCCACAAGCTGGCCGAGGTCCTTCAGGTGCACATGCCCCGGCACGAACTGCGTGAAGGAATTGGCGATGGCGATGATGGGCTTGCCGAAATCCTCGTCCTTCATGCCGGTGGCGCGCCAAAGTCCGCGGGCGCCGGCCATGTTGCGGCCATGGGTGGAGGTTCTTGAGCGGTATGCTGGCATGGTGAAAACCTTTGAAGGCGTCAGCGCTTAGCGGCAGTTGGCGTCGCGTCGCGGTCTGGGGCGGCTATTGAGCGGGTAGATACGCCCTTGGGTGAGGTGCGTCAATTCGATGTGCAAAACTCGCTTGACTGATGGCTGCGCAGAGTTTGCCAAGTGCTTTGCATTTTGCATACATCCCGGTACAGCGACCTCTGTTTGCCAATTTTCTCCTGACGATTTCGTCCGCATGCCTTTCCTGAAAGATCTTCGGTGAAATCGTCTTGCGGGCAGGTTAACAAGAGCTGCATCTCGCTCCAACCCCTGATAATGCAAGGGAAAATAGCGAACGGGACGACATCGCCGCCGCCCGCGCCGCGGCTGTTTCGGCCGCGTGCGTGGTTAATTCGCGCGTTCTAAATATATTTAACGGACTTTTGCTCGTCCCAGTAAAGGAGAAAATTCCGGCATTAAATTCTATTTAATGGGACGTCATATGTGAGAAGAAGCTCTTTATTTACAATGCTCTAGCGCACTTATTTCCCGTCACTTTGAAGCTGCGGCGCCCTTCTTCTGCGCAGGCATAAACGGCTCGTTAAGCATCATGGTGACCGGAAATAATTTCGGCGCGCTTCCTTTAACCCTAGTCGGTTAAACACACGGCCGGCATGGAAAAAAGCAACGATCCATTTACCGCGGCGTGCTCGCGAAGCATCGCTCAGCTCTGCGTTTCCGGGCCTTCACCCGCATCGTCCAGGTGGAGGTGCCCTCGCATGCTCTTCTTCAAGCGCTCGATGTAGCCCGAACGCTTCTTGCCATATTGCAGCACGCGCGCCTTTTCGAGCGTCACGAGGCCGCTTTCCATCATGTCGTCGAGGATTGGCAGAAACGCGTTGATCTTCTCTTCGGAGTCGCAGAATCTCGATGACGACGGGGCGCTCGTCCTTGCCGAAGAAATGCGGCCGGTGCATGCGGCTCGATAGCCCATAGCCTACGGGACCCTTGAGGACGGTAGCCCCGGCGAGGTGCATTTCACGCGCCTTTGCGACGATGGCGCGATAGAGGGGTTGCTCGACGCCATAGCGATCGTCGGCCCCGGTAAAGATGCGAAGCAATACGGCTTCGTGCGGCACGTCCATGCTTACGTCCTCCCCTCGCGTTTCGTGCTGCGTCCGATGCGCGCCATCTGCACTTTCTCAAGCGTCACAAGACCCGAGCCGATCATCTTGTCGAGCTGAGGCAGGAACGCCTCGATCTTTTCCTCGAGATCGATGATCTCGACAATGGTTGGAAGGTTGACCGGCAAATCGACGTTCAATTCGTCATTGACGCGATCGCCATGCCCATAGCTCAGCGGCCCGTGGAAGACGGTTGCCCCGGCGAGCTTTGCCTTGAATGCGGCGTCGACGATGGCGCGATGCAGCGGGCGGCCAGCGGCGCGGTCGGCCTCGCCGATGAAGACACGAAGGAGAACGGCGTCCCGAGGTGTTTCCATGTCCGGGCCCCCAAAGATCGCGAATTTAATTATAAGTTCAAAATTGGGGCGCTGTTAAGTGCCGTGCAGCGGCGGAATGATCTTAACAAACGCCATCAATGTCTTGCCGGCCTTTGGCTAAGGTCTCCCATCGGGTAGGTTCCCGGCCACGACCGTCACTTCACCACGAGAACGGCAGATGGGGCATGCTCCACGAGGCGGTCCGTTGTGCTGCCGATGAGGCGGTTATAAAGCGCGGAATGGCCCATGTAGCCCACGACAAGCAGATCAAACCCCTCGCTGGCCACGAAATCGGTTATCGTGGAAACAGGGTGACCGACGACGACATGCGAGGTGAGTTTGACACCTTGCGCTTGCGCTTGAGCAGCGGCGCGAACTCGTGACGCCCTCGTAAACGTGATTGGCTTCGCTTTTCTCTTCGATAACTTCATCGACCGAAGCAGGAAAGCTTGGCAGCTCCTCAACCGAGATCATGTGAAGGTCCACGCCCTGCTCTTTCGCCAGTTTGATCGCCGCCGACAGGGCTCGCGCCGCGCCTTCCGAGCCGTCATTGGCGATAAGAATCTTCTTAAACATGGGATCCCTCCTCGATACTGGCCGTATTCAGATCGGTAGGCTCAAATGCACGCGCATCCACTTCCATAGGTTTCAGTTCCGGCATGAACCATTTCTGCGCGATCAGAGTCGGAACGACTGCGCTGCCGATCACCGCGGTCACCAAAATCGTATACTGGTACTGGTCGATAATATGGTTGGTGAGGCCGAAAAGCGCAGAAATGCTGCCAAAGGTCAGGCCTGTTGACATCAGAAGCGTCGTATACATCCCCTCCCTCGGTTCAAAATTGAAACGCCTCGTCAGAGGCAGGATTCCTACGAATTTGGTGGCCATCTTGATCAAAAGGAAGACGCCGATCAGCCCGGCCGAAGCGGCGACCGCGCTGAACTGAACGAGAGACCCCGCCTTCAAAAAGTAGAAGGGCGTCAGGATCGTGAAAGCAATGATGCGGAAACGATGGCCGAGTTCCTGATCCTTGAGGAAGGAGGGAGCAAGGGCCATGCCGATGAGATAGGCCGGCAGGACGGCTTCGCTGCCCGCGACTTGCGAAAGGCCGCCGAGCGAAAGAAGAAAGAGCGTTACAAATTTCGCCTGCGGCTCGCTGACGCGATGCCCGACAGCCTTGAAGAACCACGGCGCAAATTTCGGGAGAAGCCAGAGCGCGACAGCAGTTGCTGCGCCGAAGAACGCGAGCCACAGATCGAAATGCGCGAATACGACGCCAAGCGCGAGAACAGTCCCGAGGTCATTGATAAAGCAGGCGGCAAGAATGATCTTGCCAAGTTCGGTCTTGTTGAAGCCGGTCTCGACCATGACCGCGTACACGACAGCAACAGAGGTCGTCGAAAGCGATATGCCCGCGATCTGAGCCTGAGGCCAAGGCCATCCGATGCCGTAATGAGCATAGGCAAGTACCCCGATATACGGCGCCAGGAAGCCCACGACCCCAATCCCGACGCTGGCGCCGAGATTCCTCCGGATCACCTGCATTTCGATCTCGGTTCCGGCAAGAAATGTCAGGAGAATTGCGCCGAAGCCCGCGAGAAAATTAACCCAGGGCGTGATCTCAAGGCCGATCGTGTTGCCCGCGATCGCGCCGACGACAATCTCGATGAGCGCGACAGATATCGCCACGCGAATGGAAATGATGGACGCGGCAAGCGCAAGCGCAAGCCACACCGAAGACGCCAGCCAGACATTGCCCATAGTAAACTCCTTCCGTCTGGAGGTGCAAAATGCAATCTCCAAGCCAAAACGGGCGCGTGCGACGAAAGAGCGGCTTTGACCAGGGCACACTCCTACCGTCACATTCGCGGTAGGAGTCATCAGCCCGCAGGCGGTTTTAGGGGAACTCCATCCCTATTGGACGCCTGGAAGCTAGATGAGCTTCACTTAGCGGTCAACTCTGCTCTGAAGAGGCAGGAGTTTTTCCGGGCGGGCGGATCGCCTCACTCGCTTTCAAGCTGGTATTCGGCTTTCACGCTCGGATGAATGATCGCAGCCTGGAGCGCGAGCAGGATCAGGCTGGCGTCTAGCCCCTCGCCCGCTTCAAGGGCGACCTCGATCCGGCGTTCAGCCGCAGTCGCCGCAACCTCGCCATTGGCCACGGCGAATGCCTCCCGTCCAAGCGCGCAGTAAGCGAGGAGCACCGCGACCTTGCCATAGTCCGTGGGCGCGGGGTCTTCGCCCCTCGCGTCCTTGAGCAGGTTCAGCACGGTCAGCTTGACGGCATCGGGAACAAGATTGGGATGGAGGTCAAACGTGCGAAGCGCCTTGTCGAGCGAGCGCAGGTCCTCGGAGCGCCCGAAGCGGCCGAACATGCCAAGCGAAGAGTTGCGACGGCGTGCCATGATATGCCCCCGATGTCGTTCCGACCATTTCGATTAGGAGATCAACCCGCCTTTAATCGGAATCGATTAAAGGCGGAGAAGTTGATCGATTTTAAAATACTAGAGCAGCTTATCCGCGTCCAAATCGACGCGGGCTGCTCTCGTCAAACCCGGCACATTCCAGGAAGAAGCGCGAGCCGCCAGCCGTCTTGGCTCAAATACGTGGCCGTCGGCGAAAGCTGGAGAGGATCAAACTCCTCCGTGGGCTGTTATAGGCGAACCATGCGCGGAGGCCCGCGCCTGCAAAGGAGCCTGCATGTCCCGTCCATTCCCTAAGAACGAACCCATGCTGCAGGGCGCATTCGCGCCCGTCTTCGTCGAGGGCGACTCCTCCGACCTCCCCGTGACCGGCGACATTCCGAAAGCGCTCCACGGCACGCTCTACCGCAACGGCCCGAACCCGCAGTTCGCCCCGCGCGGTCATTTTCATTGGTTCGGGGGCGACGGCATGGTGCATGCCTTTACGCTGGAGAATGGGCGCGCTACCTACCGCAATCGCTGGGTTCGCACGCCGCGGTTCGAACTGGAAAGGAAAGCAGGCGAGGCCCTTTTCGGAGGGTTCGGCGATCCTTCCAAGACCGATCCAAGAGTGATCGGCAAGGACTCCGGCGTGGCCAATACACACATCATCTGCCACGCGGGCAAGCTCCTGGCGCTGGAGGAGGCCCACCTCCCCTTCGAGCTGACGCGCTCGCTCGACCCCGTTGGGTATAACACCCTTGGCGGCATTCTTCCCACGACCATCGAGGGCCGCTTTACCGCTCATCCAAAAACCGATCCTGAAAATGGCGAGCTCGTTGGTTTCTCCTATTCGGGCGGCGGCCTCCTCGGCACAAGAATGAGCCTCGTCATCTTGGCCGCAACCGGGGAGCTTGTCCGCCAGGACTTTTTCGAAGCGCCCTACTGCTCGTTCGTCCACGACTTCTTCATGACAAGGGATCACATCGTCTTCCCGATCCTTCCGCTGTCGGGAGACATCAGCCGCGCAAGGCGCGGCGGTCCGGCCTATGCCTGGGACCCAAGCAAACCTGCGCTTCTCGGCGTGGTCGGGCGGCGCGCTCCCATCGGTTCCCTCAAGTGGCATCCGATCCCGCCCTGCTATGTCTTTCACACCTTCAACGCCTGGACGAATGGCGGCTCGATCCATTGCGACGTGATCAAATACGAAAGAGCGCCCCTCTTTCCCGATGTTGAGGGTAATCCCCCCCGGACCGGGCGAATAATGGGCGTGCCCGTTCGCTGGTCCATCGATCTCGCCGGCAAGACCGATGATGTGAAGGAAACCCAACTCACAGACGTAACGGGAGAAATGCCGCGGCTGGACGAGCGCAGGGCGGGGGTCGAATACCACCGCGCCTTCTACAATGCTTACGGCCCCGATGCATCCTCCACGCAGGCGTTATTCAATGCAGTCGCCCAGTTGGACCTCGCGTCGGGCCGAACGGCTTCCTTCACCGTGCCGGATGGCGACGCGCTCAGCGAACCCGTCTTTGTGCCGCGCTCTGCGGGATCGCCCGAAGGCGACGGTTTTGTGCTCACGGTGCACTACATCCGCGACGAGAACCGAAGCGACTTGCTGATCCTCGACACCTCGGATTTGGAGAGAGGCCCCATCGGCCGCATTCATCTCAGTCACCGGGTGCCGATCGGCTTCCATGGGAGCTGGGTACCCGCTTCTGAAAGCTGATGTTTGCGGCGCCCGATCACCATTTATCCGCCTTCCAGATTTGGCCGGCTCACGGCTGAAGACTGATCCTGACCCCGAGCAAGGAGAAAGCTCATCAAGGTAAGCGCCGGCGGCCTTCGTCGTCGAAAAAGCGCCCCTTGCGGTAACCAAACTTCGAGGCGATAATTCTCGCAACCATGAAGATGACCGGCTGATACCTCATAAGGCCGCCTGAACCGCTCGCGTTGCGGATTCTCGGCGCCAACGCCGCCGCGACCGTTTCGGGCGTTTCGGCAACCGCATTGAACAGCATGCGTTCCGAAATCCCGGCATCCTTGATGAGGAGATCGGTCAGGACCAGGCCGGGGCTCAGTTCATGCACTCCGATGGCGCTGATGCCTGCCTTTTTAAGTTCGGCGTCGAGGAAGCCGGTCGAGAGCGTCACCGCCCGTTTCGAAGCGCGGTGAGGCACCGCGGTCGGAGAAGATCTCACACCCGTAGCCGAAAACCCCATATTGAAGATGTGGAACGAAGGCCCGGTCCCTTCGAACGGCTGACGGAGCATCACGCGAACAACCTCGGCGCAGAGCATCAGCGTACCGCAAAGATTTGTCCGGCAGGTTTCGTCGATGTCGTCCGGCGGCAGTTCCCAAAGCGGGCGTTTGAGGCGGCCCGCCGTGCCGGCGTTATTGATCCAACGGTCGATAACGCCAAGTTTCGAGACGGCGTAAGACACAAACGCTTGTGCCTCGCCAAGCTCGGACACGTCGCACGCCATGCCGTGCACCTCGCCTCCGGGCGCCTCGGTTCGAAGCTGCCCGAGCGCCGCGTCGAGACGGTCATGGTCACGTCCGCAGATGACCACACGGTCTCCGGCGAGCAGGAACATCCTTGCCATCGCCAGCCCGAGCCCCGCAAATCCCCCGGTCACCACCACGCCCAAAGGGCGTGTCACATCCTCTCCAGGTTTCATGCCGTTTCTCATCTTGAGACTATCAAGTCATCCACCGCTTGTCCGCGAAAGCAGCCCACAAAAGCCCGGGCTCTGCTTTGGCGAAGCCGGACTGTCTGCTTCGATTGCCGCCGCTTGTGCAGCACTGCCTCCAAAACCAAATGCGGCACTTGATCCGCCGCCGAGAACGGAGTTTCTTGCGTGCGTGCACTAGTACTTAAAATTGATCACCTTTTCTGCCTTTAATCGTTTCGATTAAAGGCGGGTTGATCTTAGCGAACAATGCCAAAACGTCTGCGATCACAAGCGGGGGGGAGAATTCCATGTTGGTACGACGGTCAATTCTGAAAGCGGGCCTCGCGGCAGGTCTTTTTCCCGCACTCGCCAGCGCAGCAAGAGCGCAGGATGCCAATCGCAGCCGCGATGTCATGCAAACGATTGCGACGGCTAAAGGCCAGGCCGAGAACCTGCTGGCGGTGGCGCTTTATTCGAACCTTTCGACCGAAAACAGCAAAATCATCGAAAGCGCCAACGAGCGCATATTTGCTTCGCTCTCCGGAGTGCTTAGCGGCATCCCCGCGGAAGAGGCCATCATTTATGCGGAGCCGGCGCAGACAATGATCGCCGAGCAAATGCCGGAACGTGGCGTGGCCCTTGTGCCTGAGACTGCCACGCCGGTCATTCCCGGGGGCTCATCGGAGGGTGCCGGTGAACTGATCGACGTCGTGGGCGACATCGTCAAAGACGCCTTTGGCGTCAGAGACCTCAACGTCCAAGGGCTCACGCAGGTCGCCTCGGAGCTTGCGCTTGTTGATATCATGAGCCGGATCGGCGGGATGATCCGCTCGAACAACTGGGCGCTGGCCGCCGAGTTCCTGAGGTCTCTCCTGACGCAGTTGGGGGCGGCGGCGGCGGCAATCCCGGCGATTGAGAAGGCGCTGGGCGAAGAGGCGCTCAAAGGAATACTAACCGCCGTGAGCGCGCGGTTTGTGCCTTTCCTCGGATGGCCGATCCTGATCGCTTCGATCCTGTTTGCGGTCATGAAGCACAGGAACAGGCTGCTGGCCGCCTTGGAGAAGGCTCACTAAGCAAAAAATTCCTGGCTTCGCCAAGAAGGGCGGGGCATTGCGGCCGTCTTCCTTTTGGCGGAGCCCGCAAAGCAGGATTCTGTCTTGGGTCGATTCCGGCTTCGGGCGGATTTCAGATTACAACCGCGTCACCCTCCGCAGCGGATCTCCGGCCCACGCCTTGCGACGCGGGTAGATCCGCGCCGTGCGTCAAGTTCTGCAAATTGGCTGGAACGCTTTCGACACTGTTGCCGGCAAGCACCTACATAACTCTGTTACACTTCCGCAGTAGACAGGCCTGCTGAATTCAATCAGCTCTGAGACCTATGATGTCTCTTATTTGAAAAATAAAACTATCTCCTATTCGAGAGGAGCAATGAGTTTAATTGCTGTGGAAAGCCGGTTTTTCGAGCCTGATGCGGACCAAGTTCAACATTCCCAATTAACGTCGTTCATACGCTATTGCGAACGCGAAACTGGTCGGGCCTTTCATGATTACGAAGCCTTTGATGAATTTTCCGTCTCCGATTTTCGGTCATTCTGGAGGCTGTTCCTAAGCTGGTCAGGGATTGCGCACGAGGGGGAGGACAATCCAGCGTGCGTCGGCGAGTCCTGCGAGGATGCGGCTTTTTTTCCAGAACTGCGCCTCAATTACGCGGAAGCCTTGGTGGGCGGGAATGATCCTGCCGACGATCGCATAGCGATAACCGCGCGTCACTTCAACGGCAGACGTGAGCGCCTGACCCGAGGCGAGATTCGCTCCAAAGCCGTACGATTGGCTAAATTTCTCGAGTCGTCCGGGGTCTGTGAGGGTGATCGCGTCGTGGTCGTCGCCCGTAACGGCGTTGAGGCCATCATAGCTGCTATCGCAACGGCGTCTCTCGGTGCCGTGTTTTCGAGTTGTGCGCCCGAAATGGGAGCTTTTGCGATAGTCTCGCGTTTCGCGCCGCTCGAACCTATCGTTTTGATGGGCTGTCTAAGGGCAGAGCCGTGGGACGTCGGCATCGCGATAGCGGATCGCGTCGCAGAAGTGGCTGCGCAGCTGCCAACGTTGAAAACCATAATCGCTTTGGACGATGGGTTGGCGCCCGATGCCCTGGAAATGCCGGTCCAGAGATTTGCCGACATCGTAGCCCGCATGGACAGTGCCACGGATAACGCCTGGCGCCGTTTTCCCTTCAATCAACCGCTCTTTGTCATGTTCTCCTCGGGCACGACCGGAGCCCCGAAATGTATCGTTCATGGCGCTGGCGGAACGCTTCTGGAACACGTCAAGGAGCACCGGCTTCACTGCGATCTGCAGCATGGAGACAAGCTATTCTTTCAAACCTCCTGCGCCTGGATGATGTGGAACTGGCAGTTGAGCGCGTTAGCTTCCGGCGTGGAGTTCGTGGTCTTCGATGGGCCCATAGAAGGACCGGAAACGCTTTGGCGTATCGTAGAGGAGGAAGCGGTTACGGTCTTCGGGACAAGCCCAGCCTACCTCCAGTTGTGCAGCAATCTTAATTTTGTCCCAGCGGAAAAACTCCGCCTTTCTCGGCTTCGCGCCATCCTCTCGACAGGGTCCATTCTTTACCCTCAACACTTTGACTGGGTGCGCGGCAATGTTAAGGAATTGGCCCTGCAATCGATTTCGGGCGGAACCGACATTATTGGTTGTTTTGTACTCGGCAATCCCAATCTTCCGGTCTATCGCGGCGAAGCGCAGTGCCGCAGTCTTGGCCTGGACGTCAGATCGTTGACTGCAACCGAAGGCTTTCATTCCCCGATAGGCGAGCTGATCTGCGCGAATCCTTTTCCGTCGCGCCCCTTGGGGTTCTATGGGGACAGCGGAAGGGAGCGTTTTCACAAAGCCTACTTTCAGCCAGAACCTGGGCGTCTGGACCCATGGCGATCTGATCGAGTTTACCGCGAGCGGGGGAGCGCGCCTGCACGGCCGGTCGGATGGCGTTCTGAATGTGCGTGGCGTTCGTATCGGCCCCGCCGAGATTTACCGAATTCTTCAAGACGTGCCCGAAGTGGCGGAGGCGATGGCTGTTGAACAGGACGCGGAGAACGAACCGGGCGGCAGCCGCATGGTCTTGCTTGTCGTGCTGCATCAGAAAATCGTGCTCAATGATGCGCTCGCACTGCGAATTCGATCCGAACTGGCGCGGCGTGGTTCACCGGCGTTGGCGCCTTCTCGAATTGCCCAAGTTGACGCCCTTCCGATAACCCATAACGGAAAACGTTCCGAGGCGGCTGCGCGCGACGCGGTGAACGGCCGTGCTGCCAGCAACAAGGATGCGCTCCAAAACCCCGAATGTCTGGAAGCTATAGCGGATCATCCTGTTTTGAGTGAGACCGATCGAGTCCGTCCGGGGAAGAAGAACCTTTTCCTGATGACGCTTCAGCAATTGGAATGTGATCTGCAACGCCTTTGCACAAGTGTCCTCAGGCTTAACTCCCTCGGCGTTTCGGACAATGTGTTAGGGACGGGCGCGGACTCTCTCAGTATAATTTCGATGTTGCTCGAAATTAACGAGCGTTATGACATCGAGCTGCCCGCCGCTGCTTTGTTTCGTGCGCCAACGATTGGCGGTCTCGCCCGTTTCATTCTGGAGGGCTATGGCGGCGTTGAAGGCAATGTCCGTCGCTTCCCACAGGGCCAGCTGATTTCGGAAGCAGTCGCGTCATCAGGCCCGCAAATTCGCCCGGCGGGGCCCGCAGACATCGAATCGATTTGTCGACTGCTTTCCGAGGGCTTCGGTAATGCTGTCTCTCCTGACATATGGCGCCCCTTGTTCCATTATGACTGGATCGAAGAGAAGCCGACATTAGGTTTTGTAGCTGTCGATGAGAAAGAAATAGTCGGGTTTATCGGTACTGTTTACTCGAAGCGAGAAAAGAACGGCAAAACCGGAATCGTGTGCAACCTTTCTTCCTGGTATGTTCATCCTCAATATCGCGGCTGGAGTTTGCCGCTATTAGCCGCGGCGGTTGAGGACGAGACGATCTCATACACGGCTTTGACGCCCGCGGAGATCACCATCCGAGCGCTGAAAGCCATGGGCTTCTCGCCTCTCAGTGCTGGGAAACTCTTCCCGCCGCTGTTCAACATCGACACCTTTTCCGGGCCCGCTCCCGTGGTGACTTTTGACCCGGAGCGAATCGTGCAGCTTCTGAACGACGAGCAACTGCAAATCTTTCGAAGTCATCGTCAGCCTCATTGTCTGCATGCGGCGGTTATCGAGGAAGAAAACTATTGTTATATTATAGCAAAACGGCGGACGCTGCGTTGGCATCGACTTCCAATTGGCTACTCGGAGATTCTCCATTGTAGCGCGCCAGATGTTTTGGAGCGCCATCTCGAGCGGGTGAAGCTTGCGGTGCTTTGGAGGCAGAAAACTTTGGCATTGGCAGTCTACGAGGCGTTGCTTCCCCAATTGCGCTCCCTCGAAATCCCGAAGACAGGCAAGGCCCTGTTTCGCTCCCCCGTGTTCAAGGGTCATGACCTCGACAGGCTTTATTCCGAGCTGTCTTTGCTTCCGATCTGAGAAACGGCGGATGTGGCAGGACGCTGCGGAACTGCGAGCGGACGTCCGATCGAGGGACAGTTCCGCCGTTATGGCGGACATCCCTCTTCCCTCGACGACGCGCTGCCCCAACG
The DNA here is from genome assembly GCA_963839435.1 of uncultured Alphaproteobacteria bacterium. Lineage (GTDB taxonomy): Bacteria > Pseudomonadota > Alphaproteobacteria > Rhizobiales > Rhodomicrobiaceae > Rhodomicrobium. The sequence continues at coordinate 42,554 of CAWIVD010000008.1, read as the reverse complement.
CCTCCGCTTAGCCCACCCGCGATAAGTAGGCCCGCTGGATCAAGCTCGCGATGCGCTCCATCTCACGCAAAGGCTCATAAGCCCAGGTCTCGATCTCCCCTTTGAAAAAGCGGATGCGGCCGCTTTCTTCGAGGCCGCGCTGGAAACGGGCGAACTTGTCCCGCTCGCTGACCCGCCGCCCTTGCGCGGGAAGCGGCACAACGTGAACGGGTTTGCCGGTGCTGCAGGCTTCGGTGATCATATTCACGGAATTGCAGGTGACGATGAACACATCGGCGTGGGCCAGCATTCCGAAGTAGGGGTTGTCGCCGCCGCCATCTGAAATGAATGCCGCGCATCCGGCCAATTTTTCACGGAAAATGGTGAGGTTGTCTTCGCCCGTGCGGCGCGATCCGGTAATCAGAAGCCCGTATCCCTGACCGGCGAGGGCCTTGAGCTGGCTCGCGAGCACCCGAGCTTCAGCCTCGCCGAACCTGTAGCGCGAATTCGCGCCGCCAAGCAGCACCGCGATCCTGGGCTGCGGTATCGCGGCAAAGGCTTCGGCCCAGCGCGGGGCCTCGCCCGCAAGCTTTTGCGGCGTTATCCGGTGGAGCGCGCCATCCATGACGATCACATTTTCGCCGGAAAGGCCATCGTGAGCCGGAACCACGATGCGGTCGAAGCGCCAGCGCAGCGACACCGGGTCCTGAAGCTGCACCATGAATGCTCGCCCGCCGCTTTGTCCCTTCACGTGAAGCGCAGGCAAGATGCTCGGCCTGCCCGTGGCGATCAGGATGTCCGGCCAGGGCGGATCGACAGGATCGCCCTTTTTGCTGAAAGCGAATCGCTTGAACGCGGTAATGTGCGGGCTTGCGATGCGCCAGGGCGTTTTGAGAATGACCCGTTTCACAACAGGCGTGAGCCCCATGGCTTCAGCAAGGCCGACAGCCTGATTTTCCATGCCAGGACGGCCGTCGGTCAGGCACCAGCACGTCGGCAAGGGATGCGGCCAGGCCAGGCCGGTATCGGTTTTGTGGGGCGTCAATTCAGTCATCGAGTTTGTTCCTGTTGCCGGATGCGCTTCGCCCTAACACGGCGATCCGTTGAACGAAAGTCCGTCCTTCAGGAGAGGAAGCCGCGCTTTTGCCATGAAGCAGCTTTCTGTCTGTGCCATCGGCCGGCGTTGAGGGGGATTCACAAGTGGCCTTGGTCGAGGACAGTTCGGCATTGAACGCTGGCAGGGTTTGCTCTGCCGCGTCCGAAGGCGAGACCACTTTGCGTGTCGGCCTTGCCGCAATCGCGGTCCTCATTCTTTTGCGATTCGTGCTCGCCGCGACGGCGAATCTCGCCGAGGACGAAGCCTATTACTGGCTCTGGTCGACGCATCTCGCTTCCGGATATTACGATCATCCGCCGATGATTGCGTACTGGATCAGGGCGGGAACGGCGGTCTTCGGGCAGACGGAGTTCGGCGTTCGCTTCATTGGATTGCTGAGCGCGCTTGCAGGATCGTACCTGCTTTACAAAACGAGCCTCATCCTTTTCCGCGACCGCACCGCCGCCTTGCTTTGCGTCTTCTGGATGAATGCAATGCTGCTCTGCAATGCGGGGGCGATTGTGGCCACGCCCGATACGCCGCTTGGGTTCTTTTCAACGGCGGCCCTGTTCGCGCTCGCAAAGCTCATCGAAACAAAGCGGGGCACGTGGTGGTATGCAATTGGCGCAAGCCTGGGTCTCGCTTTCATGAGCAAATATACGGCCACGCTGCTCTTACCCGGCCTGTTCCTCTGGATGATCGCCTCGGCGGAGGGGCGGCGCTGGTTTCCCCGGCCCGAACCCTATATAGGGGCCGTCATCGCCGCACTCATCATCACGCCCGTCGTCTCTTGGAATTACTCCCACGAGTGGGCCTCGTTCGCCAAACAGGCCGAGCACAGCGTCAAGGACATACCCGCGAATGCGGCCTTAAGCGTCGCGGAGTTTCTCGGGGGCCAGGCTGGTCTCGCAACACCTCTCATCTTTCTCTTTTGCCTGTTTGGGAGCGGTTACGCCCTTGTTCGCGGATTTCGGCGAGGCGAGGCGCGCTGGCTTCTGCTGGGCGCTATGAGTGCTCCCATTCTTGTCTTCTTCTTCGTTCACGCGGCAAGCCAGAAGATTCAGCCGAACTGGCCGGGCCTCGTTTATCCAGCCGCGATTCTCGCCGCCATTCATGCCTTTCGCGCACGATCAGCGGAGAAAGGCGCTGCGCGCTGGCTGAGCGCAGCCTTCCGGTTCGCGCCTTGGATCGGCATCGCGTTTACCGTGGTTGCATTCTTCCAACTGGGGTTTGGGCTTCTTCCCATCAACGCGAAAAAGGACCCCACATCTCGCCTGAAGGGCTGGTCTGAGCTTGGCAGCGATGTTGAGCGTCTTCAGCGCGAGCACGGAGCGCGCATGATTTTGACCGACCGCTACGCCATTACGGGCGAACTCGCCTTCTATGGCGCCGGACCGGGCGGCGTGGCGCAGATCAACGAGCGCATCCGATATGTGAGCCTTCCGCCCCCGGATGAAGCCAAACTCAAGAGCGCCCCCGCCTTGCTCGTTTTGCGAAAGGACAGCAATGCTGCTTTCGCTGCTTCGTTCTTTGGAGATTCCCACAAGATCGCCACGCTGACGAGGGAAGCCGGATTTCATCCGCACGATTCTTATGATCTATACTTTCTCGACGGTTATCGGGGCGGCCTTTTTGGCTGTGGATCGGCGTCAAACCAGGGCAGCGAATGCAGATAGCAACAATTGACCTCGAATGGGCGCCGAATGAAGGCCCAGACCCTGCTGTCATCGCACCGACTTTCAACGAGCGAGATAATGTCGAGCCTCTGGTGGAGAAGCTTGCCGCCACGCTTCAGGGTGTCCGGCGGGAGGTCATTTTCGCCGACCTCGTGCGCGACGTGGCCGCGCGGCCGTCACGCCATGAGCTTCATTGCGATGAGACTTGCGCAGCTTATTCTTCGGGCGAGTCTTAGCGATCCGGTCAGCGGATTTTTCATAGCGAAGCGGGAAGTGTTCGAAGGCTCGATCCCTAATCTGTCCGGGGTCGGCAATAAGATCTTTGTCGACGTTTTTGCTTTCTCGATACGGCCTCCGCGGTTCAGGAGCTTGCCCATCAGTTCAAGGAGCGCCTCCACGGCGAAAGCAAGCTCGATACTCTGACGGTATGGGAATATCTCGTGCTTTTAGCTGATAAAATGTTTGGCCGATTCATTCCTATTCGTTTTCTGTTGTTCAGCCTCGTGGGCGGGAGTGGGGTGGCCGTCCATCTCGTCACATTGAAGCTCGTCCTGACGATGACGACGTTCAGTTTCCCCTTCGCGCAAGGGTTTGCGACATTGATTGCCGCCATCTCGAATTTCTTCCTGAACAACTGGCTGACTTATCGAGACCGGCGCCTGCGCGGCTGGAACGTGCTTACGGGCCTAATCTCATTTCTTCTTGTTTGCAGCGTCGGGGCGGTGGTGAACGTCGCCTTTGCAGAACAGGTTTTCCGGGTGACCAAGATCTGGTGGCTAGCCGGCATCGCCGGCGCGACAGTAAGCTCCATTCTGAACTACTCCGCGACAGCACTCTTTACCTGGCGCAAAAAGTAGCGTGGCTGGGAATTCTTCCCTCACTCGTGGGATGGGACCTCAGTCGTCTTCCCGATGTCGGCAGCCCCGTCCGTCTTCATCATCTTTTGAGCATCGCGCGCCATTTTGAGGCATTCCTGCAAGGAAACATAGCTCGGAAGCGCGGGAGGTGTTACAAGATGCATGCATTGGCTGTGCATGTCGGCCGGGTATGACGCCCACTCCTTTCGCAATTGCTCCCGCGCCTTGCGCTCTTCCGAAACGCAGCCCGGATAATCTGTCGTCTTATTGAGGTCGTTCTTTGCCAGGTCCTGGCATCCGGCCTCGATATTGAGGTTCGGAAGGCTTGACCGGCTTTCCTGATTAGCAGCTATGGTCCGAGCGTTCATGGCGCGAACGGTATCGGCTATGCCATTGAATGACAGCGCTATGAGCAGAAGGAAGAACATATGTCTCGGCATGGTCGGTCCCCGTATCAGGCGTCTTGGCGCGTGTGCGCTTTTCATTAGTGAACCCCAGCCCCTCAAACTGGTTTCGCGGCTCGGCGGAGCTTGCTCAAGCGAAAATCGCCATGCGAAGGCCCTTCGCATCGACGGGGAACCGGGCTGGAAAGCTTATAGCCTCGCCCCGAAAGATGCGGGCCGCGGTCCAGGAGCAGGCACAGGCATCCAGAATGTCGTCGGCACCGGCCTGCGACCGGGGAAATCTCGCCTCGCGCAGAAAAAATTGGGAAAAACCGTGCGTGATGAGAAGAGCCCGGCGCTTTTCGAGCCCCGCTGAATTGAGACGGTTGCGCAGCTTTTTCGGCTCGGCGAGCGGGGTTTGCTCGTTCATCGCCCAGAAGGCGGCTTCTGGATGGCACTCGAAAACGTAACTCTGAGGCGTTATGGCGCCATCCACCTCACGGATTTTCGCGAAAAGGTGAAACATCTGCTTCGAGATTTGACGGGGCGGGTCCGATGTGGCGAGCGCTGCGGCGCAAGCGCGGCGATAATCCGTTTCGGAAAGAACGGCGCGGGCGGGCGGAGCAAAAACGGAGGACGCCCGCTTTCCAAGAAGCTTGCGCACGGAGCGATCGCATTCGCGCCCCGCGCCCGTGATGCGCTCCGGAAAGCCGATGGGAATGTCGACTGCGATGACGGAGGGTGCAGCGGTATGGTTCAGAACGTCATCGAAGCAAGTCGCGAGGAAAGCGCGTTCCTCAAAGGGTGGTTCAACCTGTCTCAGGACACAGGCCCATCCCGCGCGGCATCCATCGACGCCCAAGACAGTCGCCGTCACGGCGCTGCCGCTTCAACTGGCAAAGTGAAGAGTGGTGCGAGCGTGGGATCGGTGGCCGCCCACTGGTCCTGCGTTTCTATAAGGGCAAGCTCGCTTCGGCCTTCGCTGCGGTCGAGCACGAGATCGATTGCCGCCACGGACGCGCGCAAAGCAGCGGCGGCCGTGTATCCTTTGAGCTTGTGCGCCAGGAAAACGCTGGCAAAGAAATCCCCCGTTCCGTGCGCCTTCACCGTTCGGCGCGGTGATGCCGTCGCAGCGGTTTTGCGGCCCTCGACAAGGATGTTCGCGATCATCCGGCTTTCAGCCGGAGCGGACGTCACCACCACCGTGGGCCGGCCCAGGGTGCGAGCGGCCGCGACAGCGCTCGCCGCATCGGAGATCGCCTGGCCGGAGAGCCATCCAAGCTCGAATGCATTCGGCGTCACGAAATCGGCGAGCGGCAGGAGATGGTCTCGAACCGCGTTCGCGGCGGCCTTGTCGATGTAAACGCCGCCCGGTTCGTCACCAATGATCGGATCGCAAAGGGTGATCGCATTCGGATTGAAAGTCTTGATCCTGGCGATCCAGGACCGGCAGAACTCGGCGTGTGCCACTGTCGGGACATATCCCGTTAGCACCGCATCCACGTCCGCGAGCCAGCCGTTCTCGAGCACGGCTTCGAGCATGGCGTCGAGTTTTTGCGGATCGGTGCGCTCGCCTTGAACGGCCTTGTAGCCGGGGCGGTTCGAAAGGATGATCGTCGGCACGGCGAGACAATCGTGGCCCATTCGCTGCAACACGAATGCGGCTGCCGAATTCCCGATTGGCCGTAAACGACCTGGGACGAAATCGATAACACCTTCGCCATAGGTACCGCAATTCCCTCATACGCGGATTGCGCGAGCCCAGCTTGCGGCGTTAATGGCAAAGGCGCGCCAACCCGTTTCGGTATAATGTGCGTCCAAATCTTGCGCCAGAGATACCCTACTTGAGGAGATCCATCATGAGGCCTCGCCGCAGCGTCCTTTATATGCCGGGCTCGAACGCGCGCGCGCTCGAAAAAGCGAAAACCCTTGCGGCTGACGCTCTGATTCTGGATCTCGAAGACGCCGTCGCGCCCGACGCAAAGGAGCTGGCGCGCAAACAGGTTTGCGAGGCCGTGAAGGCGGGCGGTTTTGGCCCGCGCGAGGTCTCGATCAGGGTCAACGGCTTCGCGACGCCTTATGGTGCGGCGGACTTTGCTGCGGCGCTCGAAGCATCGCCGGACGCGATCCTTCTGCCGAAAATCGAGACGCCGGCCGACCTGGAGCACGTGCGCAAGCAAGCTCCCGCCGGGTGCAAAATCCCTCTTTGGGCCATGATCGAGACGCCGCTTGCCATCCTCAATCTGAAGGAGATCGGGCGCGCCGCGGCAGCCTCGGAACTGCCGCTGACCTGCTTCGTGCTTGGCACGAACGACCTCATCAAGGCGACGCGCATCCAGGCACAGGCCGACCGGCTGCCGCTTCTCGCCTGGCTTTCGCTAACCGTCGCGGCGGGGCGTGCTTTCGGCATCACCGTCGTTGATGGCGTTTTCAACGCGCTCTCCGACGAAGCGGGCTTCCTGGCAGAGTGCGTCCAGGGCCGCGCGCTCGGCATGGACGGGAAAACGCTGATCCATCCCAACCAGCTCGCAGCCTGCAACGAGGTCTTCTCGCCGTCCGCAGAAGAGATCGCGGCTGCGCGCAAGATTGTCGAGGCGTTCGAACGGCCGGAAAACCAGGGCAAGGGCGCAATCAGCCTGGACGGCCGCATGGTCGAGCGGCTGCATGCGGACATCGCGCGCGAAACGTTGGCCATGGCTGACGCCATCGCAGCGAAGCAGTAATGCCGACCGTAAGAGAATCTTAATTGGGTTCGTTTCGTAAAATGGCCATAAGTAATCATATAAGTAGTATTGGCGCACATCCAAGGAAAGGCGTCATGTTCATGACGTTCGTATAAGGCGCCCTCGGAGCCTTTTGCCTGGTGCTTGATCCGGGAACGGAGTGAAGCGGCCATGTGTTGAGCTTGGACCCTGTTGCGCGGCTGCGCTCTCGATCCATGCGGTTCCCACATGACGCTTCTCTCGGGCTTTAAAAATCTGCTCGCAACCCCGAAGCCCAGCGACGAGGGGGAGCTAACGGACATCGCGCCCGTCGCCGCTCCAGCAGCTGCGCTCGATACGGAAAGTTCAGCTGCCGAACCTTCACACCCCGAACCTGAGCCGCTTCTGGAAACCACCCGGCACCTGCTGCAGGTGGCGACCGCCATCCTCGTTCTGCTGGCGCTTTACACGTTCTACATATCGTCGCCTGTCCTGATCCCGCTGACGCTCGCGGTGCTCATCACCATGCTGCTCGCTCCGGTGATGAGCGTGTTCGATAGTTTCCGTTTTCCGCGTCCGCTCAGCGCGGCGATCGTCCTGGCGATCTTCGTCGGAGCGCTTGGAGTCGGCGCTTACGGTCTCTCCGGCCCGGTGAGAGACTGGCTGCAGAAACTGCCCGAGAACGGCTCCAAAATCAATTCCATGCTGCGATCCATCAAGCAGCCCTTTGCGCAAATTCAGAAAGCGACGGACCAGATTGCATCAACCACAGTCAGCGCGAGAGTGAGCACGCCTCAGCGCGTTCAGGTTGCCGCTCCTGGCTTGACCGAGCGCCTGCTCGGCGGGGGCGCCCAGGTTGCGGCGACGACCTCGGTGATCTTTGTGCTTGTCTATTTCCTCCTGTCTTCCGGCGACACCTTCTTGCGGAAGCTCGTTTCGGTCATCCCGACGCTGAGAGACAAGAGAAGAACCGTCGAGATTATCAGGAATATCGAGAGCGATATATCCTTCTATCTCGTGATGATGCTGCTCATCAATATCGGGCTGGGCCTGGGCGTTGCCGGCATCACGGCGTTTCTTGGCATACCGGACCCGCTTTTATGGGGTACGCTCACGACCGTCCTGAGTTTTGCGCCCTATGTCGGGGAACTGGCAATCGCAGTCATGCTTTTTGTCGTGTCCATGGTGAGTTTCGACACGCTGGGACAGTCGCTGATTGCACCGATCTCCTACCTGCTTCTGATGAGTAGCGTTCACCTCGTCGTGCCGTTTATCGTCCGGCGGAGGCTTCTGCTTAATCCCGTGGCCATTTTTGTCGGGATCATCTTCCTGGGCTGGATCTGGGGCATTCCCGGTGCGCTGCTTGCGGTGCCGCTCCTCGCAAGTTTCAAAACCATTTGCGAGCGCATCGGACCTCTCAACCCGATTGCCGCCTTCCTTACGCCCTAGAGCCTATCCGCTTTTGATGGAATCAAAAGCGGGCTCTAAGTTTTTGTTTGCCCTGCGTCTTTATCGGAAAACCGCTTCGCACTTTTCCGGACGCACTCTAACCCCGCGCCGCTCTGGCTAGGGTGGGTTTGGCGGCTGCGCCAGCGGATCGCCGCCGCCGTCATCGCGGCCAAGTGCAGCACGAGCCGGGATCGCAAAAAGTCAGGAGCTTCAATTCGTTACGATCCGGGATAAGGCTTCGCCTTTCCGGGATGACCAAACGCTACTTCGACGCCCAAGGCCGGGACGTCACGCCCCGGTGACATCGCTCTTGGCAACAATTGCCTCGGCCGCAATCCCTGCGAGCGAGTTGCTGATCGCTTCAAGCTTCGGGAAGAGGCCGGCGCTGGCTCCGTGCCGGCGGCCAACCCAGACCGGGTCGTTGTAGCTCAACCAAACGCTGCCTTGTTCGTCTTCCCACAACAGCACGCGCTGAGGAAAATCGAGGCCGAAAAGCGGGATGATTTCAATCAAAGGCGCTTCGGCTTCCGGATAGCCGAAGATTAAAAGCTGCGCGGGTCTCAGCTTGCGGCCCGTTTCCTCAGCGGCCTTGGCGTGATCGATGCGCGCGAACACGGTCATACCGCGCCGTTCAATCGCGACCAGCAGATTTTTGACCGTCTCGGCCAATGAAAGACGGGAGCGAACGCTTATGACGCCGCTCTGGTTTTCTCCCGCGCCGCTCATGGCCTTGCCTCGAAAAGCAGGTGAAAGCATTCGATTGCTTATTATGCCCTATCATTCACCGTTTCGGCAATGGCCGGAGCGCGTCGCAGGATCGCGGTCCCTTTAAGTGAGTATCGGGCGTGCGGTCAGAGCGAAGGCTGATCTCGGTGCCATTGCCCATTTTTTGCAAAAAAGGCCATAGCTCCGCCTCTCTTTCAGGACGTCACAAACGCTTCGCCGGCCAGCATGAGGCGGAGCATGCGAAGAAAGTCACCTCCGAGGTTCATTGTGTGAAGCTGTAGCAGGCGATCGGCTTCTTCCGCGAGGCCTTCCTGGATCGCTTGCACTATCTGGTCATGCTCCGATACCGAGAGCCTGATCCAATCCATTTGCTCGAACTGCGATCGGCGATAGACTGCAACGCGTTTGCCGATGCCAAGAATCAATCTAACGAGGCAATCATTCCGGCTTGCGGCATAGATCGCCGCGTGGAAGGCCGCATCTGCGAGCTGGTAGCTATGCGCATCGCGCCGTCCGGCATGCTCGCGGCACGTCTCCTGCGCGGCGACAATCGCGTCAAGATCCTGAACCGTGGACGATTTCGCGGCGAGACGCCCGCAGGCGCCCTCGAGTTCGGCTATGACTTCAAAGTGTTCGGCCAGTTCTCGAATACTGAATTTGGCAACGATCGCCCCCCTCTTAGGCCTGATTTCCACCAACCCATCGGAAGAAAGCTGACGAAGGGCTTCGCGAACCGGTGTGCGAGACGTGCCGTATTTTTCAGCGAGCCCACATTCCTCCAACCTGTCGCCCGGCTGCAGCTTCAATGAGAGAATGTCCTGCGCGATCAGAGTGCCCAGGCGCTCGGCTCGTGATGGTCTCATATCCGGCCGCTCCTCTAACTCAATCTGTTTCGACGCTGCTGAGCATGGCTCGAGCCTACGGCTGAGTTTTCCAAGGAACTGACGATCAAAGCGTCTCTGGCGATGGCCGACGCCGCGGCGGCCAGCGCGAAAGCCAAATGTTTCGTCTGCTCAGAGGCGACCGCCATGCCGTCGAGCCGAGCTAATCGGGCCGCGACGTGCTCCAGATCAAAAAGCAGATCTTTGAGGTATGCGGTAGACTGGTCGGGAGACATTGCCAAAAGTCCAACGAGCATTCTTGAAACGAAATCCTGCCCAAAACCTAAGGCAATTCAATGTAGCATTGAATACGCCGCTGATTTTCCGAGCAATCTGCTCTGAAACCGCCCGCGATCGTGATGGCCATTACTGGTCGCCACGATCGCCAGCAGGTTGTGGGTCCTGCAAGGCTGTAGCTTAAACAGCAACGCCTCGAGTATGATAAGCGTCGCAAGACGAATTGTAACGGAGTGTGACAATAGACGGGTGCTAGCCAACAGTCTCGGCTCAGCATATGACTTAATTCATCGCTTTTCGAGGTCTGGTTCATGGCGAACGCACCACATATCCTGATTGTCGACGACGACAGGCAGATCAGAGCCAGCCTTGCCCGCTTTCTCACCGCGAACGGGTTCCGCATTTCCGCGGCGGAAGATGGCGCGGCCATGTTCGCGGCGATAGAGAAGGGCCGCTTCGATCTCGTCGTTTTAGACATCATGATGCCTGGTGAAGACGGGTTGGCGCTGTGCCGGCGCCTCCGTGAAGCAAGCAGGCTCCCCGTTATTTTCTTGACCGCCCTGTCCGAAGAAATCGACTGCGTCGCGGGGCTGGAGCTGGGCGCAGACGATTACATCTGCAAGCCGATCCGTCCCAGGGAGCTGCTGGCGCAAATCCGAGCGGTGCTGCGCCGCGCAGGGGATACGACTCTTCAGCGGGAACGCGCGCCGGTCGTCTCCTACGAATTTGAGGGATGGCGGCTGGACGCCGTGCGGCGCACGCTGCGCAACCCGAAAGGAGTGCTCGTCGAGCTGACCGGCGGCGAGTTCGATTTGCTTCTGGTTTTTGCGGAGCATCCCCGCAACGTGCTAACGCGAGATCAACTCCTCGATCTGACCCGTGGGAGGGATGCGGCAGTCTTGGACCGAAGCATCGACGTACAGGTTGGCAGGCTTCGCCGGAAAATCGAGGCCGACCCACAGCTCCCATTGTTGATCAAAACAGTGCGAAGCGGTGGTTATGTGTTCTGCGCGGAGGTCCTGGTCGGATCAGCGGAGTACGCAGCCGATGCGGTTTCGTAAGGCATGGCCACGCTTACGGCTGGGGACGCGTATCGCAGTAACGATACTGGCGGCGATCATCGCCGTCGATGCGCTCTACGTTGTGCTCTTCTTTCTCATGCCCGCACGCATCCTGACGACCTACAGCGCGTACTGGCTTGTTGGGACGGCGGAGGAAGCCACGTCCGTCGTATTTCAGGAGGATGCGGAAGCAAGGGATGCGCGCGCCGCCCGGTTTGGAGCGGACAATCGTTTACAGATCCGCTGGCAGCGGACATGGGAAGAGCCTGAGCCAGCATCGGAGAAAGGCCTGCGGCCCTACCTCGAGCGGGCAAAAGCTTCCATCGAACGCGATCTCGAAGGAAAAGTCAGGAAAGTGGCGGTGAAGGGCGCGCTTGAGCTTCGCGGAAATATGTTTCACGTCGATTTGCAGCCTCAGCCGACGGATTTTCTGCAACGGCTGTCATTAGGCCCGCTGAAGCCCGGGGAGGCCGATGTCCCTATTCTCGGAATCTTCGAGCTTGCGATTCAGGGGCTCGATGAGAGTTGGCTCATAATCGAACCGGAAGGAACGAGTGGCTACGCAGAGCGGCTGCAACCGTGGCTGATCCTGTTGACCGGTGCGGTCGTGCTGGTTTCCTTTCTTTCGACCTTCACGGCCCGTCGAGCGCTGCGTCCGCTGGAGCGGCTTGCGGAGAGCGCGCGAAATTTCGGACGGACACGCAAGGCAGTCCCCATCGATCCGGCCGGCTTGAACGAGTTCGAAGTCATCGCGCGAGCCATGAACGAAATGCAAGAGGGCATCAAGCGCTTTATCGATGAGCGCACGCATATGCTCGCCGCCCTTTCTCACGATCTCAGGACCAGCCTGACCGGCCTGCTCTTCGACGCCGAAGACATGACCGGAGGCGATAGCAAAAATCGCCTCATCGCAGGCCTGGAGGAGATGGACCGCGTGATCTCCGCGACGCTGGCCTTCGCAGGCGACGATCTCAAGCGCGAGCCGTCGCAAATGATCGATCTCGCGGCTTTGCTGATCAGCCTTTGCGATAGTTTTTCCGACCGCAATTGCTCTGCCAGCTATTCCGGACCCGATCACCTTTTCGCCATGTGCCAGCCGGTCGCGATCAAACGGGCATTGACCAATCTTATCGACAATGCCGTGAAATATGGCGGCTGCGCACGCGTTCAGCTTGGGCTTGCTTCGGGTGGCGCGGCGATTTCAATCGCTGATGATGGACCTGGCATCCCTGCAGACAAAGCTGCTCTGGCATTCAAGCCCTTCGGGCGCCTGGACGATGCACGCAACCGGGAAAGCGGCGGCGTTGGCTTGGGTCTCACGATAGCGCGCGACATTGTTCAATCGCATGGCGGCGAGATTCGCCTGGGCATTCCCTCCCAGGGAAAAGGGTTCGAAGTCCTGATCTCATTGCCATTACCATTGCCGACTTCCGGAGCCGTTTAGAGACACGCCAGCAACAGGACGAATCAGATCCCATCTTTACTGGCGCGGCGGAAGCAGCCACAAAAGCCGCGTCTCAATGCTGGCAAAGCCAGATATTTTACTTGCGCGCGCAAAATAACACACTCACCGAATTATACTTTCTTCCCTTACAACCTGCGACACGTTTTGGGTGGACACGTGAGTCGCGACTCAACTAGCACAGGCATAGCTGTTGCTACGTTGCCTCTGATCATCTGCGAATTTACGTTTTCCCAAGGTTTTAACGTAAAGCTGTAGTTTGACTCGAATGTGGGGGTCGAAGGAGATTGACTATGAGAATCCTGCTTACTGCTGTTTCCGGCGCTTTGCTTGCGCTCGGATGTGCTACTTCTGCCGATGCGGCTGTCCGCGTCGGTACCTTGCGCTGCATTGGCGCGCCGAAGGTCGGCGCCATCGTTGCGTCCGTCCAGCAAACGCGTTGCCTTTTTACGGGCGTTAACGGCCGCCACGAGCGTTATGTCGGCCAATTCGGGCGGATCGGGGCCGATATCGGCGTCACGAACAGGTCAGAACTTGTATGGAGCGTTTACGCACCGACCTCTCTGAGGCACCGCGCCCGCGCCCTCGTCGGCAATTATGTTGGCGCATCGGCTGACGCCACGATTGGCGTAGGCGGCGGCGCAAACGTGCTTGTGGGCGGCAGCAACGCCACCGTTTCGCTTCAGCCCATCAGCGTGAAATCCGAAACCGGCCTCGCCGTTGGTGCGGGCCTGGGTCAGCTTCAGCTGCGGTAAACAGATCGAAGATTGAAGAGTTGACGGGCCTGGATGTTGTCCAGGCCCTTTTTTGTGCCTGGTTCAGTGCAACGGAAGATCGGCGGCGATGTCCTGCAAGGGAGCCCATAACTTCCAAATCAGCCCCGCGTTCAGATACTGGGCCTCGACCTTGCCATTCAGCGCGAACGCAGTCTGCTCCATGAGTACGGAGTAGCCGAACCCTCTATGGGTGATGGGCTTCATCTCGGGACCACCGGCCTCCGACCACGTCAGATTGAATTCCTGGCCCGGCAGTTCCGATGCCGTGCGCCATTCGACGGATACCCTCCCTTCGGGGGTCGAAAGCGCTCCGTATTTCAATGCGTTCGTGGCCAACTCATGCAGAGCCATTCCCAGCGTTTGACCCGCTTCGGGCTTGAGCTTGACCGAAGGCCCGGCGAACGTCACCTGGTCTCTTGCTTCGGCAAACGGCTCGAAATGCGTCTCGAAGAGCTCGTGAATCTCCACGCCCTGCCAATGGCCCCGGACCAGCAGATCGAGTGTCGCGCTGAGCGCTGCGATGCGGCTGGAAAACTCTTCCGCAAAGATGGCCGGGTCCTTTTGCCCCGCTGTCTGGCGCGCGATGGCGAGAACAACCGCAAGGAGATTTTTCGCGCGGTGCCGGATTTCGCGCGTGAAGAGGCGGTTCCTGTCCTCGTGGAGCTTGCGTTCGGTCACATCGAAACTGAGACCGATATACCGGCCGCCATCCAGCGTGCCGTTCGTGTGTGCAGCAGCGGCGAAGGAAATCCAATGCTCGCTTGCGTCCGGAAGCTTGAGATGCAGCTCGTCGGAGAAGCGCGGGCCAGCCTTGGCGATCCTCGTCTCGAAGGGCGTCGTATCCGGGGTGATGAGCATCCGGTTGAAGTCCGCAAGGCTCAGGCGATTCATATCGCCGGGAAGGCCGAGAAGCCTCGCCTCCTGGCGGTCGAAGACCATCTCCTCCTTGTCCAGATCGACCTCGAAGGTTCCCATCCGCCCGGCATCGAGACTGTGTTTCAGTCTCTCCCCGGCAGCGGCGCTGGCCCGCTCGGCCTGGACAAGCGGCGTTACGGCATCATGGGCGATGACGATATCGTTGCCTCGGCTCACCCGCGTCGCCGTCATGATGAACCAGCGCTCGACCCCGGGCGCGTGGCAGGGATATTGCAGGCTGAAGCGCTGACGGTCGCCCGACAGGACCGCAGCAATGCCCTGCACGGCTTCGCCGGCCAGCTCATCGCCGACCAACGCCGCCCGCCGGACGATATCGAGATAATTCCGGCCGACATAGGCTTCGGGATCGGGACATTCGTTCTCGACAGCGAATTGCCGCCACGCCTCGTTCACGTGAACAATCGTGCCAGCCGCGTCCAATATCGCGATGTGAGGTGCGATTCCGTCGAAGGCCGCGACAATTCGATCTTTGGAGATCATCGAATTTTTGCCGGAGGTTTCCGCACGCGCTCGTGCTTATGCACAAGCGGAAACATAGTGTCTCAATAACTAAACCTAATGTTTGACCGATGTCAATTTGGAGTGGCGCCGGGGATCAACGTCTCCGCGGCTTTTGCGCTCAACGATAACTTGCCGGGCGCGCGCCGGATCAAAACATCGCTGCGTGGACGCGATCGGGCGGATTGTGGCCGTCGAGGAAGGTGCGAATGTTGATGATCACCTTCTCGCCCATGTCCAGGCGTCCTTCGAGCGTCGCCGAGCCAAGGTGCGGGAGAACCACAACCTTGTTGTTCTTCAGAAGCTTCGGATTGATGGCCGGTTCGTTCTCGAAGACATCGAGGCCCGCGCCGCCGATCTCGCCCGCCTCGACCATCCGGGCAAGGGCGTTCTCGTCGATGACCTCGCCGCGCGCCGTGTTGACGACATAGGCGGTCGGCTTCAGAAGCTTCAG
Source organism: uncultured Alphaproteobacteria bacterium (assembly GCA_963839435.1). GTDB lineage: Bacteria > Pseudomonadota > Alphaproteobacteria > Rhizobiales > Rhodomicrobiaceae > Rhodomicrobium. Next base: position 27,381 of record CAWIVD010000008.1, on the reverse strand, counting down.
CCGCCGCGACGACAGGAGATGATAGGTGGCGGGCGTGTGCGGACAGTTCACCGAAATGATGTCCATATGGGCGAGCATCTGATCAAGGCTGTCCCAATAGGTTGCGCCCAACTCCTCCTCGACGGCGGCGGGCACGCGGCGGCGGTTATGGTAATTGATCGACAGGCCGAAGGCCTTCGCCCGGCGCGCGACCGCGCGCCCGATCCGCCCCATGCCGATAATGCCGAGCTTCTTGCCCCAGATGCGGTGGCCGAGCATCCAGGTCGGCGACCATCCGACCCACTCGCGCCCTTCCTGGAGATAATGCGCACCCTCGACAAGACGCCGGGGCACAGCCAAAATCAGCGCCATTGTCATGTCCGCCGTGTCCTCCGTGAGGATGCCCGGCGTATTGGTCACAATAATGCCACGGTTGCGCGCGGTTTCGAGATCGATATTGTCGACGCCGGTTCCATAATTGGCAACGAGCTTCAATTGCGGGCCCGCGAGCGAAAGAAGCGCCTTGTCAATCCGGTCGGTTACGGTAGGAACGAGCACCGCCGCCGTCCGCATGGCTGCCGCAAGCTGATTCCGGCTCATGGGAGCGTCGGACGCATTCAGCGTGACGTCGAACAGTTCGCGCATGCGCGCTTCGACGAGTTCGGGCAGTTTACGGGTAACGACAACTTTTACGTTTTGTGAGTTCATAGGGGGCTCGGAATGGCCGGCTCGGCCTCTATCGATTTTTACAACGTAACTTCACTTCCGTTATCTACCAGATACGGCACACAATGACAAAGACTCGGATCAAATGTGGCATCTTAATTATATTTTCACTCATGTTTGCTTCAGCGGCTCACGCTGAGGACGGCGGAGCGCGCGGCGTGGGCACCGCAACGGGCCTGCCGCTGCCGAGATTTGTCAGCCTCAAGTCGGACGAGGTGAATGCGCGCGTCGGCCCGGGCGGCGATTATCAGATCGCCTGGGTGTTCCGGCGTGCCGGCCTGCCGGTGGAGGTGCTGGCCGAATTCGAGAACTGGCGGCAGGTTCGCGACGCGAGCGGCAGCACGGGCTGGGTCAACGCCGGGCTCACCAGCGCGCGGCGCACGGCCGTGGTCGCGCCGTGGACCAAGGGCCGCACGCTTTTCGAGCTGACCTCGTCGCGGGGCGGCTCCACGGCGGTAGCGCGGATCGAACCCGGCGCGGTCGTCGATGTCCTGCGATGCGATGGCGAGGACTGCGAGGTTTACGCGGGGAGCCAGAAAGGCTGGGTGCCGCAGAAGAATTTGTGGGGCGTTTATCCCCGCGAAACGGTGAAGTAGCTTCTTCCCTGCGGCGAAGCTCGCCGCCATCAGGCGCGGGAATGTGAGCATGGGCAAGGAAACGCCAAAGCCAAGCAGGCTACGGTGGCTCCGGCAATGAATGGGCGATATCGCGCGGCCTTGCCCAGCCGGCAGCACAAGAGTGCCATTCATCTGCTCCGCGTCGAATCCGCCCAACCTCAGAATGAGAGTATGTGGGCCGCCGCACCGGGACTTCACTCTGACGTGACAAGGACGTCGTGGAGCCCTGACCGCATGGTGCAAGAGTATCTTGAGCTTTTACGCGAGCTGCAGCTTTTCAATACGCCTGCGAATTTTCCTGCGCTTGCTTTCATAGGCTATTTGCGTTAGGCCGCACGCCTCTCGTAAGTCCTCCGCCCTCGTTCCGAGCATCATTTCGGTGACAATTTTTTTTGCTACGACGTCGTCATCAAATAGGGATAGCACTCTTGTAATATCCAATCTGGCCAACATACCGCGGGCTGCAGCTCCCTCATCGCCCACTTCCACCTCTTCGACAGTGGAACCCTTGGTTCGTTTCCACTCCCAAGCAATGCTCCTCATCACGCCGGCGAGGAAAGACACAACTGGTAAGTCGCGACGCCAACTCCTATCGCACGCGAGAACGCGACCGAGCGCTTCTTGAAGAAGGTCCTCCCACTCATAAGAAGTCTTTCGCGCATATAACCTCGCTAACTTAACCAAAGCGGTTTTTTGCGCTGGCGTTAATGATTCCACATGCGCTGCGACTTCGCTGTGGGTCATGACAGGGGCGGCTGCGCACTGAAGTCCGCCCTTCCAGTTCGGAATCGATCTTGCTAGGCGATCAGGTACAACGTAGCTCTTTGCGCGCTCATTGCAGCATTCAAGGTTGCTCATATCCAAATTCCTGGGCTTTCCTACCTTGTTACGTTCACGAATGAGCAAGGCCGATGCGCCTATGGCAACGAGCGCTACGATCCTGAAGATGTCAGGCGCACGTTCGAATGAGCCTGAGGCGCTGATGAGCACAGAGCTCTGGCCTTGCAACCTTTCATGATTTTCTATCGAGCCCCAGAAATCCGCTGTTCCCTCGGGAACATGCCATAGAGAAAAGCTCCGGCCACGCGAAGCGCCTTGCCCCCCGCGCCTTCTTTAGCGAAGTTCCTAGGCGCATGATGGCCAATCCAGACATCTCATTTATTTTTTGCGGCGCAATGTCCGCATCAATTCACTTCCCCCGCATCAATAAACAAGAGCCGTTGAACACTACCGGCTCTAGCAGCGAAGGAAACGAGTGGAGTATTAAATGAAGAAGTTCATGATTATCATTGCGGCCACGGCAGGCTTGGCTGCTTCGACGGCCGTGGCCAATGCGCACACGTCCCACGGAGGGGGCCACGGAGGCGGTGGCGGAGTACTTGGGCAGATTTTGGGTGGTGGAGGACTTGAACCGATCTTCAATGGTGACACGCACCGCGGGCGCCATCGCGACCGTCGAAACGAGACTGTGAACAGCAGCCGCGACTCCGAAAATCAATCGAATAATTTTGGCGATGTCTGCTCGACGCAAGCTCGCGATTACAATCTCTCCATATCGAAGCCAATCGGCTCACCTTGCATGGTAGATTCTAATAAAGGCACAATTATCTCAAGGTAAGCTGTTTACCTTGATTTGAGCCAAGAAGAAGCAGCTCTGACGGCGGTGAAGAATTCTTCACCGCCGTCTATTTTCGTTTAGCTGGATGAGGGCTGAAGCCCGGATCTACGACATTCGGGTTGCAATGCTTGGGCGGCAAGACGGGAGCGGGGGACGACGGGCCTGTCCTACGGCTTGGCTCAGTGACGAGTTCTTCGGTCTGAGCCGGTGGCTGCCGTATTGGCGTCTAAGAAGAGAAGCCTGCGTCGGCGTGGAAAGAATTGAAGCCCTTCTCTGCAAGAAGGGCCTCAATGTCATCAATTGTGGGTTGTAAAATGGTGGAGGCGGTCCCAAGGCAGGGCTACAAGGGCCGCGCTTCCACCTTTTTTATTTGAAATGCGAAGAAGGGTTGCGTAGCAATCACACTGCTGCGTCAGCCAATGTTGTGAATGTCTTGAGAATTACCCCTAAATTCTTGAGCTTAGCGAGTATCCCTAAATCTCTAAGCTTATCGAGCGGAGGTTTATCGGGATCAGTGTAAGTACTTAACAAAGATCTGGTGCTCCAGCTTCCTGTAACTGACACTTCCGCGAAACCGTATTTATTAAGTTCGTATTTCTCAAGAATTTGCTCGATATCCGAGTTACTAAGCAGACGGTATAACAAAGGTAACTCTATAACGGCCTTAATATGTCTTCCTTGGGGGGCTTGAGGTTTTGCCGCGACAAGGGCTGCGCCCTTGGGGGCTTGAGAATATGCGGTGATGGATGTTGCACAGAGAAGAATTGTACTCGCTGCAATCGCAAAGGTACTACGCAACTTCTTCATTTCTTAGTCCTCCTTGACACCTGTACTTGTTAGAGAGCCAGGGTTCCTCGTTTCCGGCTCCTATTTGCTAAGGCGGACTGGACACGCTCCTGTGGACACGGCGCCACACCAAAAAGAAATTTAATTGGCATGTCCGTTCTGGCACGGATCACGCGCCTAGATTTATGAGGGGGCTCGTTATAGAAGGGGCGGAAGCAGAGGACTTAAAAGCGACGTATGGTTAGAGAGAGTAGAAGCAAGCCTAAGAACTTCGCGACGCTCTAAGAGACGCAAGCTGGAATGAGACTATGATATGGAAAAAGAACAACGAGCGACCCATTCTTCAACTTGGCCGAAGCAATCACGGAGGACATTTTCGCTATCTCCGATGAAGAACTCTTAAGCGAGGTCGCTCAGGAACACGAAGACCCTTTTGCTTTGTCAAAAGGGTTCGATGAAATTTTAAAGCATGTTACTGGACAAAAGGATTCCTCTGTAAACCCCGGCAAAACAGCTAGAAGCGGGCATTCTCCCGAAGGGGCTGCTGTTAGAAGACAGCGGGATCGCTCCCTCAGAAAGAAAGTTTGAGGGCTTGACTAAGCGCTTCGATAGCTCCGTGTTCGCGCGCCCAGCGATTTTGCAGAACTTGACGCACATAACTCGCTTCTGGACTGGCTCGAAATCGTAGATTGACGCGCATCCCGCCTCGTGAGATGCGGCTTGCGACACCAAAAGCAGGAGGGACTGCGATGATAACCGAAATCGTGGAGATCGAAGTGAAGCCGGGCGAGGAAGCCGCCTTCGAGGCCGGTGTGGGCAAGCGATTCCGCTGTTCCAAACCTTCAAGGGCTGCCGCGGCATGGAGCTGCAGCGCACCATCGAGAAGCCGTCGAAATACCGGCTTTTCGTCAAGTGGGAGACGCTGGATGACCATATCGTGCATTTCCGCGGCTCGGAGAATTTCCAGGAATGGCGGCGGCTGGTCGGGCCGCACTTTGCATCCGCGCCAACCGTCGAACACGCGAGCGTCGCCGTCGCTGGGTTTTGAGCAAAATTCGAACAGAATCGCCGCTTCCTACTCCGGACATAATGACGGGAGGGACGCTATGGCACTGCCTTTAATACCTTTATTGCTGGCGAAGCTGGCTGGGAAGTTCGTGGCGAAGAAGGCGATCGCCCATGCGGGCCATCATGCCGCTCGCCATGCCGCGCACCAAACGCTCGGCAGCAAAACGGTAAAGAATGCGGCGCAGAAGGTTGCGAACGCCGCCATCGACAAGGCGACCGCGCGCAAGGATCGGAAGAAGGCAGAGGCCACGGGCTGAAGTCATAGCGCGACCCCGGAAGCCGCCTCATCCGCGCTTCGTCATGTGGATTGCTCCCCTGTTGCAGGGATTTTGCAGACAGAACGACATCATACCCCTGCGTTCTTGATCGCCTTGCTCAACGCGAGAAAGGGCCGCCTCGATGTCGCCGCGCGATCCCGAGGTCACCACACAATACGCTTCGCCATGGCGCCCTTAGGCTATCCGCTTTTGATGGAATCAAAAGCGGGCTCTAAGTTCTTGTTTTGTCGTGCGTCTTATCGGAAAACCGCTTCGCACTTTTCCGGACGCACTTTAGCTCAAATAAAATCGCCGGCCCGGCCGGTGCCAAAGTCTAATTTGCAGCCTTCGTCTCGGTGGCGCTTTCCGTTCCTGCCGGCCGACGCGTCGTATCTGCCGGCCGTTCCAACGGGAAGAGCTTGTCATACTTCGCATTGTCGCCAGGCTTCAACTCATAGCAACTATCCGCGATAACGGGGTCTCCTTTCGCCAGCAACTCGCCGACCGTCGAAAAGTGAAAGCCGCGCCTGCGCAAGTCCTCGACCAAAAGCGGCAAGGCTTCAGCGGTGTGCCAGCCGCGCCCGTTTGCGTGCATGACGATGATGGAGCCGGGCTTGGCGCTCGCCCCGACACCCTTTCGGATTGCTTCCGCGCTTTGGGCTTTCGCTGGATCGCCTGAAGGCACATCCCATTGAATTGCGAGGAGACCCGCATCATTCACGGCGTTGAGGCTTTCGGCGGTGCAAGTGCCGAACGGAAAGCGGAACAACGCCGCATGATCCGCGTCGCTTTTGACGGGCGAATCCGCGCGGAAGCACGATTTCGCATGCAGGGATTGGCGCAAGCGGGCGTCCGCCTTCAAATTGAGCGCGAGATCGGCCTTGACCTGATCCTCGTTCAGGAGCCTGAGGTTCCGGTGCGTCCAGCTGTGCGCCCCAACTTGGAAAAGGGGATCGGCCAGGAGCTGCTCAGCTCGCTCCGTGTGATGAAGGAGCCATTTGCCGCTTGGAAAAAACGTCGCCTTGACGTTGAGACGACGCAAAGTGTCTATGATCTCAGCGTCGTAGCCGGCGATTTCATCTGTGTTTTCACAAAGATCAAAGGTCAGGGCGAGAAGCTTTTCTCCTGTCGGGAGCTTCACGCTGCGTATTGAACCGCGCATGTTTCCCGGCAGGGGAGGAAGGCCGGCGGGCTCACCCGCTGGCTCGATCGAGGCGTCGTACGGAACCCGATGAATGGCTTTCTCTCCCGGCTTTCCGGCCAATGCCTCAGCCGTCCAGCAGGCGACATTATCTGCCGAAGCCGGGTTTTGCGCCCAGCTCGCATACTGGAATGAAGCAAGAAGAGTTAGTGAGCTTATACAGGCGATAATCAGACGCGGAGGCCGCCTCATCATTTCTAGTCTCTCGATCCGTTCACAGATTCCACTAGAATCCGAGTAGATTTTCGTTGCGCTAGGAGCGGGTTGATCTCAAACTCTGAGTTGCGTCAATTGGATTTGGCGCGTCTTTCAGAGGTAAGAGGACTATGGCAAAGAAACCTGAAGCCAAGCCGAAGGAAGCTCCTAAACCGCAGGAGAAATCCGGCGAAAAAGCGGGCGGCAAAAAGGGCGGCAAAAAGTAAGGCTCGCGCGAGGAAAAGGAGGAAGACATTTTCTTCCCCTTTTTCCTGTTCCTCCTGTAAGCATGCCAAGCACGTATCGCTCCAATCAAGGATGAGGCTACTTATGCGGCTTGCTTGCAGAGTTTTGATCGTGGCGCCTCTGGCGTTTTGGTCCGTTTCCGCGTTCAGCATATCGCTGACGAACCGGGATTCCACGGATCAGACGCTTATTATTATCGAGGGCGACAGGCAAAGCGAGCGAACCATCAAGGCGGGCGAAAAACTGGAGCTTTGTGAAAAAAGCTGTGTTATTCGCCTGCCTGACGGTGAAGATTACGAGTTCGACGGCAAGGAAATCGTTTCCTTGGAGGAGGGGTTGCTCTTTCTCGATGACCCGGAAGAGAGCAAGGCGCAGTAAGTTCTTTAGTTTCGGTAATCCTGCACTTTCGTGGCACGCAAGCCGGGCAACCCATGACGCTCGATGAGGCGCTGCCAGCTCAGAAATTCGTCAATTGTCAGCTTGTAGCGTTTGCAAGCGTCGTCGAGGCTCAAAAGACCGCCACGAACGGCTGCTACAACCTCCGCCTTGCGGCGGATAACCCAACGCTTTGTGGTTGGAGGGGGAAGGTCCGCTATGGTTAATGGGCTGCCATCGGGGCCAAGGACATAACGGAGACGGGGGCGAAACATTTCGGTCATAGTACTCTCACACGCGATCAAAGACCTGGAATGCACTTTATTGCGGCCGGTTTAAAACGTAGTTAACGGCGCCGCGATCAATAAAGTTCCGCCTCTCTCTACTTTTAGTTGCTGTATTAATTGCAACACTTTTGAGTTGCCCTTATCGACTCCTAAGCTTGCAGCCCCATATAAAAACTGTCAAAAATCTCGAAATGCACGTTTCTCGTATGGTAAGTTTCTCGGTATCGAACGCTCTTGGCCCCGATATTCCTCCTGACGTTCCTCGGGTTGGAGGGGCCGGCGGCTGCGCACCGCGTTGTGGTGGCGATGTCTGGTGGCGTCGATTCGTCGCTGGCTGCCGCTCTCGTGAAGCGCGGGGGCTACGAAACCATCGGCATCACGCTTCAGCTCTACGATCATGGTGCCGCTATAGCCCGGCAAGGCTCTTGCTGCGCGGGCCGCGATATTCTGGACGCCCGCCGCGTCGCGAGTTTCTTGAGCATTCCGCATTACGTGCTCAATTACGAGGACCGCTTCCGGCAATATGTTATTGACGACTTCGCTACAAGCTACATGTCGGGCGAAACGCCGCTCCCCTGCGTGCGCTGTAATCAGACCGTCAAGTTTTCCGACCTGTTAAAAACGGCGCGCGAACTCGGCGCTTCCGCTTTGGTCACCGGACATTACGTCCAAAGCCAAGCAGGCCCCGAAGGGTGGGAGATGCTGCAAGCGGCTGACGCCGAGCGCGATCAGAGCTATTTCCTGTTTGCGACCACGCAAGGACCAGCTCAACTTCCTGCGCTTCCCTCTCGGCTCTATGACCAAAGGCGAAACGCGCGCATTCGCCGCGGCGCTCGGCTTGCCCGTGGCGTCAAAGCCCGATAGTCAAGACATATGCTTCGCACCAACCGGCGATTACGCCTCTGTCATCCGCAAACTGAAGCCAGAAAGCGATGAACCGGGCGAGATCGTGCATGTCGAGGGCCGCGTGCTGGGGACGCATCGCGGTATCATCAATTTTACTGTAGGTCAGAGGAAGGGACTGGGCATTGCAACGGGAGACCCGCTTTTCGTGATACGCATAGAACCATCGTCAAGGCGTGTGGTCGTGGGGCCACGCGACTTGCTTCGGGTTTCGCGGCTTAGGCTGCGCGACGTAAACTGGATCGGCGGTGGCACGCTGGACGAGGCGCTCGCCGAGCGCCGGACTATTTCCGTCAAGGTGCGCTCGACACAACCTCCCTCGATCCGGACTGCTTTTTAGCGACCAATGGCGGCGCATGCGTCGACACTGCCGGGAGGCGAATTCGGCGTGGCCGCCGGCCAGGCTTGCGTCTTTTATGAAAACGGCGGCGGTGCGGCTCGCGTGCTGGGCGGCGGCTTCATCGACAGGACGGCGGCTTGATATGGCACAACACCTCCAACACCCTGCTCTCGACGACCACGCAGTCCGCGAGGCCTATCGCTTTTGGGCGCCGATCTATGATTACAGCTTCGGGCTGATAGCCGGACCGGGCCGTCGCCTTGCTGTTCAGAAATTGAACGGGGCCGAAGGAAGGGTGCTTGAAATTGGCGTTGGCACCGGGCTTTCCCTGCCCCGCTACAAGCCAAGTCTTGAAGTCACCGGCATCGATCTTTCCCCGGACATGCTGGAGAAGGCCGAAGAGCGTGTGGAAAGCCTCAAGCTAACGCCGCAAGTCGCTTATGGTCATGGACGCAAGCAGGCTTTCCTTTGCCGATGAGAGCTTCGACGCAGCAGCCGTGATGTATGTGATGACGGTTGTGCCTGATCCAGCAGCGGTGATGGCGGAGATGTGGCGCGTGTTGCGTCCGGGCGGCATGGCGATTGTAGTCAACCATTTCAGCCGCGAGCATGGCTTGCGCGCGGCCACCGAGCACGGGCTCGCGCGATTTTCTCGGCGGCTCGGCTGGCATCCGGTGTTCCCGTTAAAGACGGTGACTGGAGCGCCGGGCTTCCGGCTCGTCGAAACGATCGATCTTCCTCCATTTGGACTTTTCACCCTCCTGCGTCTTCAGAAAGTGGTGTAAAGCTTTCCCGCGCTTTCTTGACGGCATCGCCGCACATTCTTATACCAGTAGAAGTGTGGCTCGTTGCCGCACCCTTATTCGGAAAGGCGGAGTAGCTCAGCTGGTTAGAGCAGCGGAATCATAATCCGCGTGTCGGGGGTTCGAGTCCCTCCTCCGCTACCAATAATTTCAACGAGTTAGCCCAAAAATTGTCAGTGTCATATCGCTGAAATACTCACCGGGTACTCACCACTGGTATTCGATTGCCCATTAGTCGCCGTTATCGGGCTTCACGACACATGCTCGACCGAGCAGCCTTAAACGGCGGAAAACAACCGCAAGTACCGGAACCAGCGCAATCGCTCCGTTGCTTTATGGGCGTTTTCTCACGAAGGCCGGCTGGCCCGTGAACATCGTCTTGAAGAGACTGCCATTAGAGAACCGTGGCGGCGGGAGAGCGCTGCGGGGCGTGTTCAATTGGAACAAGTCAGGCTTTCGCTTGTTTTCCCCGCGTTGACGCAGGTGCAGCACCGCCAACTAAGAGCGCGGCTAACCCTGGCTCAGCGCTTCTTTTGCCGCCATGAAAATTCGCGAAATCGGGAGCGGCAGCCCTGCGGGGCGGAGTAACTTAATGGCTGAGATGAGATCGACGATCGCGTGTCCGGCCTGCGGGCATAGGCACAGCGAGATTATGCACGAGGACGCAGTCCAATGCTTTTATAAGTGTGGAGGGTGCGGCCTAGTGATGAAGCCGAAAAGGGGTGCGTGCTGCGTTTTCTGTTCGTATGGCGATGTGAAGTGCCCCACTTCCCAAATGAATGCCCGGCCAGCGCATCCCTTGGGACAGCCACGCAAATCTGCTTAGTTTCGCCACTTTTTGTGCCTGCGGTGTTGCAAGACGAAACAAAACGGCTCGGCGCCTGGCAGTAGATCTTTCACATTAAATGCGACATCCGGCCCCGTGAACGGACCGTGGCCTTCTCGGAGCGCCAATATCCTGCGCGCTACGCTCCGCGTAATATTTTGGGGCGCACTCGCCATGGCTAGAGATCGACAGGCGAATTCCTATTCGTGTTCGACGCGAACGACGCGAAGATTGTTCGTAGTGCCTGCTTCGCCAAAAGGAACGCCCGCGACGATGACGGCTGTGTCACCCGGCCCGGCAAACTCCTGCTGACGCGCCATCTTCACAGCTTCACTGACCATTTGCTCATAGGAATGGACGTCTTCCGAAAGAACGCTCTGTGCACCCCAGAGTAGGCTCATTAGACGCGCGACGCGCAAGAATTGGAACATTCGGGCGTTTCCGGGCGATGCGCGAAGCCGTAGTGCCGCTGGATGTGAATGCGACGATTGCAGGCGTCTGGATCGCCCTGGCCAGATCGGCTGCGAGCGCGTGCAACCATCTCAACTTGCGATTTTTGCGAGCCGCTGCCTAAAGCAGTTGCCCATGTGTTCTGGCCAGTTCGCGTGGAACAACTTACCACCGACAGCCGATCCGCTTTGTTCTACGATCGGTAGCATAACGCTGAGAGCATGTTTGTGCAATCTGAGCGGAGTTCAGAAAGCAATGGTCCGCTTCTTAAGCTATTGCAATAAAATATAAAATTTGCCTTTGGCGGCCCCTGATCAAAAACAGTGAACTCTGATGATTTGATCCGAGAGCACACCTGAGAGCTGAAGTGCGACGGGTCAACATTCTGGCAAGCGCATCCCCATCGGCCGTTCACGGTGCAATCGTGCTTCCATCCCATGCGAGAAGCTGACCGCTCTGCGTCGCGTCGAGACTGTCGATGCTGCCCTCGCTCGCGGCCATAGGCAATTCACCCCATCGGGAGGTTTCGGCCCCCAGGTTCCGCCGCATGTTAAACTATCGACAGGAGGATGATGCCGGTGAACCCGTTGTGGATGAAAGGCGTATCAACCTGATAGTCGGAGTAAGCTGGAGGCTTTCCATGATCGAGGCAGGAGAAGCCGCAGGAGCCTCGCGCGGCTGGGCGCGCGAGGCGATCGAATATTTCCTGTGGGCCTTTACGCCGCTTCGACCGATGACTGCGAGGGATATTTACGAGTTGGTGTCGACCAACGCCTTCACCACGCGCGGCCTCTATCTAAACGTCGGCTATTGGAAGAATGCGCGCACGATCGACGAAGCGTGTCAGGCTTTAGCGGAACTCGTCGGCAGCACGGCGGCGATGGGCCCCGGCGACGACATCGTCGACGTCGGTTTTGGCTTTGCGGCGCAGGACGTATTCTGGATGGAGCACTTTGCCCCGCGCCGAATTACCGGACTGAACGTGACGCCCTTGCAAGTGCGCACCGCGCGAGAGCGCGTTCGCGCGCTTGGCATGGCGGATCGTATTGACCTGCGCGAGGGCTCAGCCACCGCGATGCAGCTGCCGAGCGCTTCATGCGATGTCGTGACCGCCGTCGAGTGCGCCTTCCATTTCAACACCCGCGAGCTTTTCCTCGCCGAGGCGTTCCGCGTGCTTCGCCCAGGTGGACGCCTTGTGCTGGCTGACGTCATCCGCAATTCGCCGGAGGCGCGACCGCTGCGCCGCGTGGCGCAAGACTTCGTTTGGCGCACCTTCGCGAAGAAATTCGCGGTCCCGCCCCAAAACGCCGACCGTCGCGACGCCTATGCCAAAAAGCTCGAAGCCGCGGGATTCGCAGAGGTGCGCGTCGAGTTGATTCGCAATCATGTGTTTCCCGGCTGGCATCGCTCGCTGTCGCAAGATAGAGCTTTGCTCCGGCGGCTCCACCCTGTCGGGCGGCTTCCCTATCGCCTTCTGCTCCGCTTGGACGCGAACACGGTCTATAGCGCGTTCGACTATGTGTTAGCCTCCGCCCGCAAGCCCTCCTGATCGCAATGCCGGACCGCGGTCCAAGTGATCCTTTTGAACACACGATACTTTGAATGGGCGACCGCCGGTCTCGTGGGCGCGCAAGGCATGCGCCGATGCCGATAGACGGGGCGCAGACCGGCCACGCGCCGGATTTCTTGCCGGCCGGGACAGTCCCGCCATTCCGGGAACGGCCGCCCTGGTTTGGGGCCGACCTCCAGACTTTGCGCAATGTCGTGCGCGGCGGCCCGCCGGAGCTGCCGGGCGGTGAGCGGCTGTCGCTGCCGGTATCCGAAGGCGACCGGCTTTCGGCTCGGCTCGACCGGCCGCCCGGCTGTATCGCCAAGCCGCTGGTTGTGCTGGTGCATGGCCTCTCCGGCTCGGAGGCGAGCCCGTATGCGGTGTCGACGGCGCGGCATCTTGCCGGCCTGGGCTGGCCGGTCTTGCGCATAAACCTGCGCGGCGCCGGCCCGTCGCGCCCGACCGCTGCAGGGCGTTACCATGCGGGGCGCACCGGGGATCTGGCGGAGGCCCTGCGCGGTCTGCCGGCGGACCTCGCACGGCACGGGATCGTCCTGGCCGGATATTCGCTGGGCGGCAATCTCGTGCTGAAATTCATGGGCGAAGGCGGCCATGGGCTCCCGGTGTTGGCCGGCATCGCGGTGTCCGCCCCGATCGACCTGGCGGCGGCCTCCGCCCGGATGATCGCCCGCCGCAACTTTGTCTATCAGCGCTACATGCTCAATGCGATGAAACGCGAGGCGCTGGCGCCGGGCGCCGCAGTCAGCGCCGCCGAGCGAGCCGCCGTCGCCGCTGTCCGGACCGTCTATGAATTCGACGATCGCTTCATCGCGCCACGCTTCGGCTACCGGGGCGCCCGCGACTATTACGAAAGCAATGCCGCCAAGCATTTCATCACCCGCATCGCGCGGCCGACGCTGATCCTTCACGCGCTGGATGACCCATGGATTCCGGCAGACTGCTACACCGCAATTGACTGGTCGCGTCTGCCGATGATCGAGGCGGTGCTGACCTCGGGCGGTGGCCATCTGGGCTTCCACGGCCAAGGCAGCCGAATACCTTGGCACGACCGCGTGACGGCTTGGTGGCTCTCGCGAAGGCTGAAGTCGACCCAGTGACCCGTCTTCTATAAAACTGCCGAGCCTCCTTCGGACGCCAGGCATTTCATGCCAATTTCGGCAAGGCAGCTTATCCGAGCAACTCATGACCGGCCTCGGTCAGGACCAACCGTTTTCCGATCTGATCGAAGGTGAGCCTTTCGAGACCTTACGCTCGTGAGCTGGGCCGGGTTTATTCATCAGTGCAGCTTAACTGTCGGCTCGGAAGGCTTAGAAAGAATCCGGGCGAGACTTCGAAGCCACGCACGCCCCGATCCGTATAGTGCGACCTCGTGCATCAAATGCAGCGAGCGGTAGATGATCCGCGCGAAATAGCCTTCGACGAAAAGGTTGCGGCCCACGAGGAAGCCCATCAGACTGCCGAAGGTGGAATATTTGCCGAAAGATACAAGGGCGCCAAAGTCCTTATACCGGAAGGGCCTCAAGGGTTCGTCCTTCAGATGGCGGCGGATCTGCCTGGCGAGATGGGAGGCTTCCTGATGTGCGGCCTGGGCGCGCGGCGGCACGAGGCTGGAAAATCCGGGGCACGGACAGGCCGCGCAGTCGCCGATGGCGAAGATATTGGGGTCGAACGTGGTTTGGAGCGTCTGATTTACGACCAGTTGGTTGATCTTATTGGTTTCCAGACTATCGAGGTTCTTGAGGAAATCTGGCGCCTTAACGCCCGCCGACCACACAACAAGTTCCGCGGGTATAAACTTGCCGGTCGCCAGGCGAACTCCATGAGCTGAGACCTCGCTAACCCCCTCGCCCGTGTGCACATCCACCCCGATCTTTTTGAGAAGCTGGTGCGCGGCATCTGACACGGCTTCTGGAAGCGCGGGAAGAATGCGGGGCGCGGCTTCTATCAGTGTGATCTTGATATCACGGTCAGGGTCAATGCGGTTCAGTCCGTGAGCGACAACTTCGCGTGCGGTGCGATGAAGCTCTGCGGCAAGTTCTGTCCCGGTGGCTCCCGCCCCGATAATCGCGACGTGCAACTGGCCGGGCCGTATCGGATGCGTTTGAGTCTGGGCGCGGATACAGGCATTCACAAGGCGCCGGTTGAAGCGGACAGCATGCTCGGCCGTTTCCAGGCTGATTGCATACTGAGCAACCCCTTTTGTCCCGAAATCGTTGGTGACGCTGCCGACGGCCATGACCAGGGTGTCGTAACGCACCGTTCGAACCGGCGTAATTTCACGCCCCTCTTCGTCGTAGGTGGCGGCGAGCCGGATTTCCTTTGCGGCGCGGTTGAGGCCGACCATTTCGCCGAACTGATAATCGAAGTGGCGCCAATGCGCTTGGGCAAGATAGTTCAGTTCTTCCTCGCTCGGGTCCAGGCTTCCCGCAGCAACGGCGTGAAGAAGCGGTTTCCAAAGATGCGTGCGGGATTTTTCGACCAGAGTAATGCGAGCGAGTTTGCGCTTCCCTAGCGTCTTCCCGAGCCTCGTCGCAAGTTCAAGGCCTCCTGCGCCGCCGCCAACGATCACAATATCATGGAGGGCTTGCTTGCTCCTCGCCGCGCATTCATACGACGCCATGAGTTCCGGCTGCTTTGCATCGAGGGCCGGAACTCGAATAAGGGACACTTCATCTCGAAAGGCAATGTTCGTTTGTGGTGGCATGACTTTCCACTCAGCTAAAAGCGTAAACACTTTTTTCTCGTTACGCCGAAAAACGAAATCAGCAAGTGGACTTGCTCAGACCTCGAAGTTAACCATGTCTCTGCGACCATATCTTCGCTGGTCTGAGTCAGTCACCGTGAAGGCGGCGCAGGGCGCTAAGGAGTTCAGATTCTTGCTCGCCGAAGCCCGGAAAGGTGGCCCAGTGGTCCTTCACCTCATCGCGACCATGCCTCCGCAGTCCCGCTTTACGCGCTATAAACTCCCGAAGGCCGCAAAGGTCTGAGTTACCACACCTCTGCGGCCTTATGGATATGCACTTCACTTTTTCAGCCTAAGCGACAGAGTCTCCGGCGTGTTAGGCGGCGAATGCGTATGGCGCCAACGGAGCAAGCATTATGACCGTGGCCAAAGCGAAAGCAGTCCATTCCCTGAGAGTAAATACACCAAACTTTGCCATCTGGCATCTCCTGTCTGAAGTTCAACTAACCTCATTACGATGCACTCGCTGGCGCAGATGGCTTCTGCTGTGTCACATATGATTGAGTTCAACGTGATTGAGCTTGAGCTACTCGGCGCTCAGAGCGATTTCAGATAGCGTGTTACTTTGCAGATATTTTCTATCGTCCTGGAATTACACACATAACGGAGCCATCCGCCCCAAGACCTGCTTGGGCTCTTGCAAGAATGCCGGGAAAATAATGCGGAGAGCGGCGTGACCGGGATGCTGATCGGGACGGAGCCGTCGTTCTGGCGCTTGGGATCGTCTACTGGCTCATGGACCGTAAAATGTTTTGGGGCGAGGAGAGTAGGAATAGACCGCCATCGCCTAATGCCCTGTCCGGAGGATCTCGAATTGCGGCACGGGAGCGACAGCGGTGAGATAGGTCACGCCTTCCGAGCTGTCCGCCTTAAAGCCTCTATAGTCATTCGAGCCGATGTCGTGGAGGTCACCGCGCTCGAAATGAGCGCCATCGTAGTCATAGGCGCCCCAAAGCACCACGACGAGCTGCCCACCATGTCTTTCGGGGGGGAGAAAGGCGCCTTGGCCGATATTGATGATGTGCGCCGAAGCTTTTGCACCGGCGATCTTGGCAAGATCGAAGCGCCGAAGGTCATGCGACACAGACTTCCACGGAATGGTCTCCCTTCGGAGGCCCGTCACATGCGCAAGAGGCGCGGGCATGATGACTTCATTTCCCGCATCGGGTGCTGAAAGTATTATCTCATCGCGCGATTGAAGTTGATGTGAAAAGCGCTCCATCGTGCGCTGATAGAAATCGGCATCGTCATCACAGGGCGGCAAGCCCTCAAGCAAAAGGCCGCCAATATCCTCCATGCCCCGCACGCGGCGGCGGCATTGACTACAAAATTGTAGATGGCAGCCGAGAACCAGCGAAAACGCAGGGTCGAGCGTGCCGGAGGCGAAGCTCATCAGCGTTTCGTCATGCGGATGGTGGGGGAGCCTTGTCATATCTCCTCCCCCAGGGTTTCCCTTATTTTTTCATAGGCGAGCCGCATGCGCGATTTCACCGTCCCTAGCGGTGCCCCGATCACCCCCGCAATCTCGTTATGCGAAAGCCCCTCGATGTAAGAGAGATGCACAACTTCGTATTGCTCGGCCGGAAGCATTTCAATAGCGCCCCTTATACGTTCACGCTGCTGCTCCCGGTTCAATGATTCGTCTGGCAAATCTTCTCCGCTTGGGACGCTTTCGATCTCCTCAGGCAAATCCTGATATGCAACATTCCGCCGGAGCCGGTCGATCCGCAGATTCCGGGCAATGGTGTATATCCAGGTCGCAATGCTACCCTTCTGCGCGACGAAAAGATGCGCTTTCCGCCAAACGGCGAAGAGCGTTTCCTGTGCAATATCTTCAGCGGCAGCCGAATTTGCTCCCTGCCGCATCATCATGGATTTAATGCGAGGCCCGTAGAGCCGGAAGAGATCCTGGAAAGCCAGCGGGTCGCGATCCCGAGCTATCCTCTGGAGAAGATCGTCCATACACAAATTCATGCCAAAAACGCCGGCACAAGACAAATGCTTTCGGCCAAATACGATGCCGGCGTTTGCGCTGATGGCCTCGTGCGAGCAGCCGTTCCGGCGCTTCCAGCTATTCAGAGAGTGGGCGACGGGAGGCTTGCGGTCAGAGCACGCGTTTCATTAGCTCTCGCAAATAAGGATGCCCGCCGCCTTGACCGGTGCGGCATTGACCGGAATTACGATCGCCGTTGACGCTTCGCGAGACTTGCATGCGCATCGTCTAGGATCGGGCCTCCCTCATAGATTGAAATGCCATGATCGGCGCCGGAACGGTCCAGATGGTCTAAATCTTGTCGCAGCGGCGACCATTATGAGGCCACCGGAATTCTTCAAATAGAATATAACGGATAATTGAACGCCGATCGCTCTGATCCATCCTTGGAATATATTCGTTACAAAGGAAACATAATCTCAAAACGGAGCACAGAATGTGTGCTTAGGATTTTATAGCCCTGTGAGTTATGGACGTAAGCTGCCACATATATTGATTTCGATGCTGGCACTTCAATAATTTACAAAAATTTATTAATTACATCCCAGATAGCTTAGACTAAAGGAACGACGATGATTTAGATCACATACATCAGCCATGCGACGGTGCCGATGTCGGCAGAACAACTGATCGCGCTTTTGCAGCAATGCTTGAAAAATAATGTCAGCAATAGCGTGACCGGTATGTTGCTCTATGGCAACGAGACCTTCTTGCAAGCGCTCGAGGGCGACGAGAAGGCTGTCGACGACCTTGTGGAGAAGATTAAGAAGGATCCGCGCCATACCAACATCCAGTTCCTGCACCGGAGGACCATCGAGCGCCGTCAATACTCTGAGTGGAGCATGGGGTTCAAGCGGGTCTCAGATAGCGAGCTGCAACAGATCGAAGGCTTGAGGAATTTCGGTGAGAAGGACTTTAACTTCGAATATCTTCTTCAGCACGACAACGTTGTCGAAGTTCTCATGGACCATTACCGCAAGCCCTACTGGGATCCATTGGTGCGAGAGCTCGATGCAAAGGAAAAAGTCGTAGAACACCTGAAGAAGGCGCTCACCCATACGAGAGGCTGTGTCGAAGTCGCGAGTTTAATGCTCGAAAGCGTTGTCGATGCAGGTAGGAAAGGTAGTTTGAATGAAGCGCATTTACGACTTTGCGAGTCAGCTCTGAACTCCCTGAGGCAGGCCTAAAGCGTAATGCGAAGTTACGCTCGCGTTGGATAGAAGAAAGGCCGCCGTCCCGGCTGAGATAAATTGCTTCACGGAGCGATCTAATACCCGCATCGCGCATATCCTCAAAGGGTTGATAAAGAATGGGCAGCGATATGAAATATCCAAGAGCAAATTCCGATATTCATACCTTGGCCGAACTCGCGGCCGTTTTGCGCGCCATCGCCGATGAGCGGCAATCCATAGGCAATCTGCTGAGGTATATGGCGATGAATTATGAAGCCCAAACGGCGCGGTTAAACTCGCCAGTCAGCGTCGCTAAGCGGGTCGACGCGTTCGCATAACGTGCATTGCCGATGGGAAATCGGTTTTCGGCGTTTACGGGCTCAGGCCGCTTGGCCAGTGTGACTTTGAGAACGCCCTTGTCAAAAGCTGCCGTTACTTTGTCGGGAGAGATGGTGCCACCAAGCCGGAACGCCCTTTGGAAGCTCCCGTAGCTGCGCTGCGTGAGTTGATAATCCTCCTTCTTCTGCTCCCGCTCGAACTTTTTCTCGCCCTTCAAGGACGCCGTTACTTAGCGCTCTCCGTGGGCGCTTTCCGGGTCCGGGACTGCGTCAGCGCTTGAAGGCAAACAAGACGGCGGCCTTTTTCCTGGGCACGAATTTATTACCTCTTCTCTCATCTGGTCAGCTAGGAGCACCAAGTGACAACCGTCTATGATTTTTCAGCCACGTCGCTTTCGGGTGAGACGATTCCCCTGAAGCAATTTCAGGGCAAGGTGCTGTTGATCGCAAACACGGCCAGCAAGTGTGGGTTCACGCCACAATATTCAGGGCTGGAAGAGTTACATAAGAAATACGCAGCGCGCGGCTTTGAGGTGCTCGCTTTCCCATGCAATCAGTTTGGCGGCCAGGAACCTGGCGATGCTGAGGAGATCAAGACTTTCTGCTCGCTGACCTACGATGTCACGTTCCCGCTGTTCAGCAAGGTAGCTGTCAATGGCAAGGACGCCCATCCGCTGTTCAGGTTCCTGAAACACGCCAAGCCGGGTCTGCTGGGGTCAGAATCAATCAAATGGAACTTCACAAAGTTCCTGGTTGATCGTAATGGCGCCGTTGTCGAACGCTATGCGCCGACGACCAAGCCAGAAGAGCTACAAACCCGGATCGAGGCGCTTCTTGGTCCAGACAGGACGTCTTCCGGCCCGGTGGTTACGGGCTTTCGCTGACTTCACGCCTCTCGCAAACTCGCAACTGCTTCCACCCCGCTAACTGGAAGATCTCGTCAACCTCCGCGATGCCAGTAAGAGATTGATCTTTCGATTGGTTTTGCGCCTTCAGAAAACGATGGCGCCACATGAAGGCGGTGCTCTTGTTGACTTTGCACGCCTTGGCGGCCTTGCGCACCGGCAGCGAGTGATTGAGCGCCCCGGCAAAGCCGAGCCAGCGCTCTTTCTTGCGCAGCCGCGCCAGCGGACTGAAGGTGCGTTGGCAATCGAGGCAGTGGCTGCGCGGCAGGCCGTTCCTCTCCCGGCCCCAACCCCCAATGCGGCGCGAGCCACAGTGCGGGCATTTGGGATCGTCCTTGAGGCGCTGCTCCAGAATACGCTGCACCTCGTCGCCATCCCCGCGCTGCTGCAGCGCCGCGATCACCTTCTCAGCCTGCGCGTGCGTTCCGCCACCAGTTCATCGAGCCGCTGCAGAAACTTGCGATGCTCCATCGCGACCTCCTGCCGAATCAGAACACCCAGGATGCCCTCCGATTGCGGCAGAAACCTACGCAGAAGTCAGACGGCGCTTTGGAAAATATTGTGGTGGATCAGGTAACTAGCTTAAGCTTCGGTTTACTTGGTCACCTGAACTGGGATGCCAAATGTTGGATGTCAGTATCACGAATATTTACAAAGGGTTGACTTGGGCTTATGTTTATTCGCCAAGCTGAATATTATGCCTGCGATAATTGGCAGGCGGCGGCTGAAAGAGACCAGCTCGCCACCCTTTGTTGCCGGAAAGGGTGATTTTATTCAACTTGGTTGGGAAGTAACCAGCGGAGGCTCAAATGGCGACGAGGCCTCCGAAGCCCGCAATGACGAAAGGATCGCTCTATGTCGCAGGATACCCATAAGCTTGCTCGGATGTCGAAAATCGTGAGTCTTGCAGCTCTCGTTGGCATGACCGTCCCCGCGCTCGCCGCAGAGAATGTAGGGGCTCAACCCGACCCATTATGGATTTGGGTTGGTATCCTCGTTGGTGGCATTGCTGTGACGACCGGCTTCCTTCTTTGGAATCCGAAGAAGTAGGCCTGTCGAAAAGTGACTCACTCCGGCTGCTTCGCTGGAGGCACGTGCGCTCCGGCTTCCCATCGACGCAACGTCAATGGGAAGCCATGCGGAGGACCGGCAGAGGTTTCTCGTCGGAGCGCAGCCGAAACATTCAACTCTTTCGCCCATCAACTCCCAATATCATAGAAGCGGGTGCGAGGCGTTTCGCAACGAGCTGCGGTCTTCTTCTCTAATCATAAAGAGATTGGCTGATGCCGCTATGCCTGACGCAACTGGAGCGCGCCGCCAGGGCATAAAACTCGCTTCGGTACGAAATGACTCTGAGCTTGGCAGAGAGCTGCACATCCAATCCAGCAGCGGAGATCACCTTAGGATACTCCTCAGCGCTTACTACACCCATTCCGAAAATCGCGGATTTGGAAATAGGCAGTCGGGTTGAAATGGGGCGCGCATGCCAACGCTCGCTCAATGCTGAATTTGCGACTTGCAAGTCCACGAAGCCTTGCCTTTTACGTTTCAGGGCAATGCCAACGAAAGGGGCGATGTGGAGCGTCACAACAATGAGCAATTTTTTTTAACAGGCTACGACGCGGCAGGGCGTCGCACCCAAGACCAGCGCTTTTGTTGGGCTAGACATGACTCAAGTCCAAAAAAATTAGAATAAACAATAGGAAGGCAGCGCTGGGTCCGACTAAGTATTGCTTCGCTCAAGTTGAATTTGTGTACAGTATATGCGATACCTTGAATATTATTTATTCACAGAGGATTTGAGCTTGTGCTAGCATTCACTTTATCAAGTTGAATTTGGTCAGTGCGGAGAGATACTTCGTTCGATGCCGGAACGATGGCTGGAACGTGCGTTCAATTGGCGGCAACGAAGTGCTGACCAGAAGTTCAACTTGGAGTTCAGCCAAATCAGGAGGCAAATATGGATCCGGGTGGTTTGATTGTGGTTAACATAATCGGTCTGTCAGCAGTGCTCATGGTTGGGCTGTTTCTTTGGGATCCCGGCAAAAAATAGGGTGCCCGGATTGTAACGGCGCCTGATCATTAGGCCCGGGAAGTGTTGGGCTTGAGAGCGCTCCGGCCAGGAACGCTGAAGAAGGATCCGCAGCGTGTCCGCCGGAGCGCATTTCGATTGCTGAGGTGCATAAGAGAGAGTCCGCCTAGCGAACAGCGCGTTGGTTGCCCAAAGCAGCTTCGATGTTGGAGGCCTAGGTGGAAAACGCCCTCGCGAACCCCCGAATTGATCTGGGTTAACATAATCGCGTTCTCTGCAGTCATTACGGTCTTTTTGCTGGCTAGAAAGTTTGATCCCAAATAGATAACATCCTTTCTAACTAGTTCGAGCGGATGCGCTCCTGGCCTGCTGGAGCGCATTTCCTCAGTAAAGCTCATTCTCAAGAACAATCTGCCCATTTGGCGCAGTGCATTAACCTGGATCATAAGCTGCATTGCGAAAGTGGGCGGGAATTTTGAAGCGTGCGAACGGCGGCTTCTAGGTTTCCTCCCTGGACCTTTTAAGCCGCTGGACGTAGGTTCGCGGCTTCTTTTTTGCCGACATAAGATTACGTCTCGCGATGAGCTTGATCGGCTGATGCGACTAGATGACCGCTGTTTTACCTAAAAGATAGACGTCGAGGAGGATCACTCGTGGAGGTGAGATCGACGATAAAGTGTCCGGGGTGCGGGCATCGCGAGAGCGAGATCATGCCCGAGGATGCGTGCCAGTACTTCTATAAGTGTAAGGGCTGCGGCAGGGTGCTGAAGCCGAAGGCGGGGGATTGCTGCGTTTTCTGCTCGTATGGCGATGTGAAGTGTCCAACTGCGCAGCGTAACACGAGAGGCTGGGCCCGCACCGGTTCATGGTTTGTGGTTTGAGCTAGGCCGCGAGCCGAAGGCATCGACATTCGTACATTTCGTTCTGCTGGCCCCACCCTTGGCTACTCCACCAACCACTGACGGGCAGCAGCTTCCTGGTCTATGCCGAACGCCTTGATCTCAGGATGCACGAAGATGTTGACGGCGGCGGCAAGCCAGCGCTGCCAATCACGGCCGGCGATGACGGCAATGCGCTTGACCTTACTTTGATGATCCTTGACGAACAGGATATGTTTTTCTAGCGCCTCGCTGTTTTCCCAGCCCTGCAGGGCCGTAGCGTCAATAAGGAGGCGGATCTGCCCCTGCTCGCGGATGAGCTCGTCGATCTGCGGCGCGATCGCGACAAAATCATCGGCCTTCAACTTAGTTGGCGGTGTGATTTTGAGCGTGTCAGGCGAAAGGGTTTCGATCTGGATCATGATGATCTCCTATGGCAGGGACCGGGCACCTCTCATAGTTAGTGATCAAGCGCCATCCGCAACCTAGCAATCTTAAGAGCGCCCCGCCTTGCAGGCGGAGCGCTCTTTGAGGCTTGATCATTCGGCCTGGCGGCGGGACCAGATGAGGGTGAACTCACCCTCGCCTTCGGCTTCGACGAGGGAGGCGTAGATGGGAGCGGGAAGGCTCGGATCGTCGAGCTTGACCGAGAGGTACTCGCGGCCTGTGCCGGAGGTCTTTCGCCAGGCGGCTCCGAGCTCAATCTGGCCCGCAAAGACGCGGTAATCGGGAGCCTTGTCGTTTTCCTTCTCCGCGGGCGCGATCTGCGCCTTGACGTTCAAGGTCAAAGTGCGGACGGCGCCGGTGTAGCGATCGCCGGATTTGGTGAAGTTGCCGATCGTAGCCATGAGAAGTCTCCTTGATGATCGGGCCGCGCCTATCGCGGCCTCGATGACGTGGCAGGGCACGGAAACCGCTGGACTTGCAGCCAAAGGGCCCGGAGCAACGCGAAGGATGGCGAGACCCGAGTGTTTTGTTTCGCGATGGAAAGTCCAGAGAAAGCTCTGGACGCCGGAAAACACGAGAGGACCGCCATTGCAGGGCCAGCGGAGGCGCAGCCGGTTTTCGGGCTTCACGCGTCCTTCGAGGCGGCGAGGCACGCGCCCTTCATGGGGTGGCCGATGGCTTTCGATTGCTCACCGCCAATACGATTCGCACACGCGTCCCCAACAACCCTGACGTCAGCGCTCGCTCTCCCGCTTTGAAGGAAGGAGACTCCCGAGAAGGGCGCTTCACAAAGGCCAGGAGCGGCGCCGAGCTGGAAACCTGCAAAGGCGGGAGTACTTTCGGGGAAGCTGACTGGGCCGGTCAACACCCTCCAGGGCCTCGAAGCCGAAGGACAAAGAGGTGCGAAAAGAACGTCCTCCGTCGCTTCCGTGCCATCAAGCCTCAAATTGCGCTCCGTCGGCAAGGCGGGGCGCTCCTGCAGAAGTCGGGGGGAATGACAGGCGGCAAAGGCTGGCGCTTACGCGCCAGCCTCCTTGCGGTGGTCGAGGATGCGGATGCCGAGCCGCTTGGCCTTGTCGGCAAGATTGTCGGTGATGCCAGTGCCCGGGAAAACGATGACGGCTTGGGGCATCTCGGCGAGAAGCGCGTCATTGCGCTTGAAGGGCGCCGCCTTGCCGTCGCGGTCCCAATCGGGCTTGAAGACAATCTGCGTGACCTTGCGGTTGTCGGCCCAGCAGGCGGCGATGCGCTCGGCGCCCCGCGGCGTGCCGCCATGCAAAAGAACCATGCCGGGATAGTGGGCGAGCGTCTCATCGAGCGCCTGCCAGATGCGCTTGTGATCGTTGCAAGCCGTGCCGCCGGAAAAGGCGATGCGGGTGCCCTTCGGCAGATGCACCTCGGTTTCGGCGCGGCGCTTGGCGGAGAGGTATTCGCGGCTTTCAAGGAGCGAGGCGGTGAGCTTGGCATGGTTCACGAGGCTGCCTGAGCGGGGGCGCCATGCGGAACCCGTGAGCGTCTCGTAGTGCTCGCCCGCGCGATCGCGCAGATATTCGAAAACCTGGCGGCGTTCGAGAAGGGTTTGCCCTTCGGCGATGAGGCGTTCGAGTTCGACAGAGCGCACCTCGCTGCCATCCTGTTCAGCCTGGGAGCGTCTCTGGCGGTCTTCGTTGTCGTCGAGCGAACGCTGCACGCGGGCCGCCTTGCGGTGAAAGAGGTCGGCGAGATGCCAGGCGAGATCGTCGAGGTCATCCTCGAAGCGGCTGCCGGTGAGGGCGGCGGACAGGCCTTCAAACAGGAGATCGAGGCCCTGATCAAGCTGGTCCGCATCGGGAAGCGGGCGGGGATCGGGCTCATCCTCATGGGCGTGATAACCATGGAGTTGCAGCTCTTCGATGACGCGGGCGGTTGGCGAGAGGAGGGCTGGTGAAGGAGAAACGGGCTTTGAGCGGGTCATGAGGTTCTCCGGCAATGAGGGTTGTGAGAGGCCGCGCCACGCGGCCTTTTCTGGCGAGCTCTTGCCGGAAGCGATAGCGAGGCCTGCACCGTAAAGCGGCCGGAGCAGAGCGGAGGACGGCTGACCGGCACTGTTTTGCTTCGCGATGCAAAGCGGGCTTCTGGCCCGCGGCGGAAAAGAGTGGCGGGCCGCCGTTGCGCCTCGCTCGCGCTTCTGGCTTTCTCGCCACTCTAAAAAGGCCGCCTGCGCGACCTCTTACTGTCCTCGAAGCTGAGACCGGCTTTCCGCGAAGACCGTTTCTCTGTTCACGGCCCGGCGCCCGCACCAAGCCGGAGACGAGGGAGCTGAATGCGCCTGGTCGTCGCGCCAGAGATGCGGCCCGACCTGCTGCACCAGAGATGCAATGCCGAGGGACTTTAGATCATCGTTGAAGTCCTTCCTGTCCGGCACCAACAGCCGGGCCGCGATGCCTTGGGAGATCGCCCTGGCCGCGAGTGCGAGCCCAGCGTCAAGGCCCGCGCGGTCGTTATCGCAGGCGATGTAAAGACGCTTGAGACCTTCCGGCAGACGGAGGGCGCCAAGGTGCGCGGCGGACAAGGCCGCAACACTCGGAAGGTGCGCAAGAGCAGTACGCAACGCCAGCATGGTCTCGATGCCTTCGCCCGCGGCGAGAACGACGCTCGGGATGCCGAAGCGGACCCCGTGGCCGTGCAATTCGCCAAGCGCCTTTCTTGGCTCCGGCAAATCCGCCTTGCCGCTTCCGTCTGCGCGAAGCCAGGTGCGATGGACGCCGGTGATGCGGCCGTTAAGATCGGTCACGCGGGCAATGAGCGCAGGCAGAGGCTTGGGCTCGATGCTGCCCTCGGCGCGGAGATAGCAGTTGGCCAGGAAGCCGAGGGCTGGGTGGTCGAGATCGCCGGTAATGCCGCGGCCCCGCAGGTAGGTCTCGGCTGTCGTGCCAGAAATGGGGCTCGTCAGCGCAAACAGGCGTGCAGCGGCCTCGGAAGGCTTGCGCCTGTCGCTCGTTTCCGCAGTGGAAATACTGCTTTTGCGGGGAGCCCGAGGGGGCTCATTCAGGAATAGGCGGGCCTCCTCGAAGGCCTCCCTCAGGGTAGGAAGGCCGCGATTGAGACGGATAAGGTCGAGCAGGTCGCCATATTGTCCCGATGCGGCATCGGTCCAATGCCCCGCTGCCGCGCCGGATGAGGATCGAAGACGGACATAGAGACTGCGGCCTTTGACGCCGGATACGTCGCCAACAATCCAGTAGCTCCCGCGTCTGACGCCATTCGGCAAATAATGGTGGCACACGGCTTCGGCGCACGCAGCCAGCCGCTGCGCCAGATCGGCGGCGATGCTCTCCATGATCGTCACTCCCATTGAAAGAGGAAAGCGGCCAGCTCAATGGGCGCTGGGCGCAGAGTGCTCGAAGAGACGGCTGAAAATCGCTGCACAGCCTTCGCCAAGCGGAACGAACAGGCGCAAGCGCCAGGCGATGATTTCGCTGACAAGGCCAAGGGCTTTCAAGGCAGGGACCGAACTCTCGCCAAAGCCCGTGAGCTCGACGCGGTCGCGCCCCATGACCTTGGCTTTGCGCAGCGTGAGACCGTCGTGAAGCCTGATCGGGCGCGCCTCGCTTAAAAGAAGGCCGATTGCAACCTCGGGCGAAAGCGCTCCGTCCTTGGCGTCAAGCCCGAAGGCATTCCGAAGGTCAGCAAGATCATCGTGTTTGATGAGGCGGCCGATCAGCCGTTCGCCCTCGGTGGTGGTGAGCCGGAAGACGCGGCAGCCCTTCCGGGGGAGCTTCTGCCAGACCGGCAGAAGCAGTCCTGTCACGAGATGCAGGACATTCACCCGCGTCTCGGGAAGGCTCTTGAGTTCTTCTTCCCACGCCGCCGCGAAGGCGCCGGAATCGACCTCATTCCAGAAGGAGTGTTCGAGATCGGCAAGCGCCATGCTCTCGCGGCTCAAGGGCCGTTGCAGGCGCAATCTCTCGATGACTTCGCCTGCTTCGCCAAGAAGCGAGGGGGCAGATGTGGCAAGCGCCGCGCGCCCGGTGCGCTCGTTGACCAGGAGCGTGTCGCCACGCTTTCTGGCATCGAGGATGCTCTCCAGGGAGATCGGATAGAGTTTCTCGTGCTGCTCGATCGTGAGGAGGCAGGTTTCAGCGCCGCTGTCGCCATGATGAGCGAGAGTTTCGCGAGCGCTGACGATGAGCTTTTCGCCAGTCAGGGTCTCGAGGCCCTGGTCGTAGAGGCCTGCCGCAATCGCGCCCTCGATACGCGCCGTGAGCAGTGTCTCGAACTCCTCGAACAGCTTGTTCTGGATGTCGATGGGCAGGGCAAGCAGCCGGTTCAGGAAGGTTGTGATCGGCGGAAGCTCTTCCCTCAGCGTGCCGTCGCCGTCGCACAAGGAAAGCCCGGTCGCCTCCTCGAACGCTTCGAGCGTGAGGCAGGAACATTTTCCGCGATAGATGAGATCGTAAAGGTGGCGAAGCGCATCGCGGGCATAGACGCTTTCGAGATTGTCGCCGGGCCTGAACAAGCCCTGGCCTCCGGTCTGGCGCTGGCCGCGGGTGATGGCGCCGAGGGAGTCGAGCCGCTTCGCAATCGTCGAGAGGAAGCGCTTCTCCCCGCGCACATCCGTGGCCACAGGCCGGAAAAGGGGCGGCT
>CAWIVD010000007.1:0-380595 GCA_963839435.1 uncultured Alphaproteobacteria bacterium | reverse complement strand
CCGTCGTCCGGTCTGGGGCTACCAGGGTGCGCTCAACGTGCTCACCTTGTTCCTCGACAAGATCTTCGACGAAATGGACCGGAGCACCAACGCCATCGGCGAGACGGACTACAGCTTCGACATCATCCGGTGAATCCAACTGTCATGGCCGGGCTTGACCCGGCCATCCAGGGAAACATTCCGGCGCCCTTCATGCTGGATGGCCGGGTCGCAGCCCGGCCATGACATAGAGGGCCCCGGCCATGACGCTCAAAGATCAGTCCAGGAGACGTTATGAGCACGCTGGCGAATAAAATCCAGGATGTCTTGAACGAGCCTGGGTGCGGCATCAATCAAGGCAAGTCCGAGAAGGAACGCAAGAAAGGCTGCACCAAGCCGCTGCAGCCGGGCGGCGCGGCGGGCGGCTGCGCGTTCGACGGCGCGAAAATTGCGCTCCAGCCCATCACCGATGTTGCCCACCTCGTGCACGGCCCGATCGCCTGCGAAGGCCATTCCTGGGATAACCGGAACAGCGGCTCCTCCGGCTCGAAGCTCTACCGCACGAGTTTCACCACCGACATGAGCGAGCAGGATGTGATCTTCGGCGGCGAGAAACGCCTGTGGCGGTCCATCAAGGAAATCATCGAGAAGTACAATCCGCCTGCGGTCTTCGTTTATCAGACCTGCGTCCCGGCCATGACCGGCGACCACATCGAGGCGGTCTGCAAGAAGGCCTCGGAGAAGTTCGGAACACCCTGCATCCCCGTGAATGTGCCAGGCTTTGTCGGCGCGAAGACGATCGGCAACAAGCTCGCGGGCGAAGCGCTGCTCGACTACGTGATCGGTACGCAGGAACCCGAATACACAACGCCCTACGACATCAACATCATCGGCGAATACAATGTGGCGGGCGAGTTGTGGCAGGTGAAGCCGCTTCTCGACGAGCTTGGCGTCCGCATCCTCGCCTGCATCTGCGGCGATGCGAAATACCGCGAAGTGGCGAGCTCGCACCGCGCCAGGGCCGCGATGATGGTCTGCTCGCGGGCCATGATCAACGTCGCGCGCAAAATGGAAGAGCGCTACGGCATCCCGTATTTCGAAGGCTCGTTCTACGGCATCAGCGACATGAGCGACAGCTTGCGCAATATCGCGCGTCTGCTCGTGGAGCGCGGCGCGCCGGACGATCTGATCGCCCGAACCGAAGCCTTAATCGAGCGCGAGGAAAAGCGCGCCTGGGCTGGGATTGCGGCCTATCGCGAACGCCTTCAGGGCAAGAAAGTCCTTCTCATCACCGGTGGCGTCAAATCCTGGTCGGTCGTGGCGGCTTTGCAGGAAGGCGGCATGGAGATCGCGGGCACGAGCGTCAAGAAATCGACGAAGGAAGACAAGGAGCGGATCAAGGAGATCATGGGCGAAGAGGCGCACATGATTGACGATATGAAGCCGCGCGAGATGTACAAGGTGCTGAAAGAGGCGCGCGCGGACATCATGCTTTCCGGCGGCCGTTCGCAGTTCATCGCGCTGAAGGCGAAGATGCCCTGGATGGACATCAACCAGGAGCGCCATTACGCCTATGCGGGCTATGACGGCATGGTCGCGCTCGTCCGTGAAATCGACAAGGCGCTGTCCAACCCGATCTGGGAGCAGGTTCGTAGCCCTGCGCCGTGGGACGAGGTGAGCTGGGAGCAGCGGGCGGACGAAGCGCAATGCCGCCGAGGCAGAGGCGCTCGCCGCCAGTGCGACTCTTGCGGTCGAAGCGGGTGATGGAAATCACGTCTGCGTCTGCAAGGAGGTCGACGAGACCGCCATTGAGGACGCGATCCGGGCATACGGGCTTACACGCGTGGAAGAAGTCAGGACGTGGACCGGAGCCTCTGGCGGCTGCGGAAGCTGCATCCCTCGCGTCGCGGCGATCCTGGCGCGCATCAACGGCGTGGAAGTCTCTTCCAGCGCCTCCGCTCCGGCGAACGAAGTTGCGGCAAGAGCCCCCTCACCCCAGCCCTCTCCCGCGAGGGGAGAGGGAGCTGGCCGTGCCGGTTGCAACATCGTCCCTTCTCCCCTCGCGGGAGAAGGACAGGATGAGGGGGATACACCCATACCTTTGAAACACCGGGCGGCGTGAGGGCGAGATGGCCAAGGTTGTAACCTCGAAGAAAGCCTGCACCGTCAATCCGCTGAAGATGAGCCAGCCTATCGGCGGCGCGCTCGCCTTTCTCGGCATCAAGAACTGCATGCCGCTTCTGCATGGCTCGCAAGGCTGCACCTCTTTCGGGCTCGTGCTGTTCGTGCGGCATTTCCGCGAAGCCATCCCGATGCAGACAACGGCCATGAGCGAGGTCGCCACCGTGCTCGGCGGCTATGAGAATGTCGAGCAGGCCGTCGTCACCATCGCCAACCGCGCGAACCCGGCCATCATCGGCATCTGCTCCACGGGCGTCACCGAGATCAAGGGCGACGACGTGGACGGCTTTATCAAGCTCATTCGCCAAAGCCATCCCGAACTCGATCACTTGAAGCTCGTGTTTGTGTCCACGCCCGACTTCGACGGAGCCTTGCAGGACGGCTGGGCGAAAGCCGTGACCCGCATGGTGGAGCAGCTTGTCGAGATGCCGCCGCTTGGCGCGGCCCGCGACACGAAGCGCGTCAATGTTCTCCCCGGCTCGCATCTTACGCCTGGCGACTTGGACGAGTTGCGCGATATTTTCGAAGCGTTCGGCCTGGACCCGCTGATCCTGCCGGACCTGTCCGGCTCGCTCGACGGCCACATGCCCGATGACTTCACGCCGACCACGCTCGGTGGCATTTCCGTCGAAGACATCGCGAGCATGGGCCGCTCCGCCTGGACCATCGCCATCGGCGAGCAGATGCGCGATGCCGCGGTGGCCTTGGAGAACAAGGCGGGCGTTCCGTTCCGTCTGTTCGACCGCCTGACGGGGCTCGCCCCGAACGACGCGTTTATCGCGTTCCTGTCGAAGATCAGCGGACGCACGGTGCCGAACAAATACCGCCGCCAGCGCAGCCAGCTTCTGGACGCCATGCTCGACGGGCATTTCTCCTTCGGCAACAAGAGGATCGCGGTCGGCGCAGAGCCGGACCTCCTCTACAGCGTCTCGACGTGGCTCACCGAGATGGGCTGCACAATCGAGGCGGCCGTCACCTCGACCGGGTCGCCGATGCTCGAAAAAGTGCCGGCGGATGAGGTGCTGATCGGCGACCTCGAAGATCTCGAAATGCGCGCCGCGGACTGCGACCTGATCGTGACGCACAGCCATGGGCGGCAGATGTCCGAGCGGCTCGGCGTCCCGCTGTTCCGCTACGGCCTGCCCACCTTCGACCGGCTCGGCGCGGCGCACAAACTTTCGGTCGGCTATCGCGGCACGCGCAACCTCATTTTCGAGATCGGGAACATGTTCATGGCGGAGGTTCACGAGCCGACGCCGGACATGTGGCGCAATCCTCGCGGCGAGGAGGATCATCATGGTGCGCCGGTTTCGGCTCATTAGGGCCGTACGGATAGCGACGAATGCAGACGAGATAAAGGAAAGGGCCGGCACAGTGAAAATCGCCTTTGCAACCGAGGACCTGAAGCGCGTGGACGCGCATTTCGGGTGGGCCAAGAACATCGCGGTCTACGAGCTTTCCGACACGGAAAGCAAGCTCGTCCAAGTCTTCCAGTTCGAGGGCGAGCTGAAAGAGGACGGCAACGAGAACAAGCTCACACCGAAGGTCGAGGCGGTTCTGGATTGCGCCATCCTCTACGTCGCCGCCATCGGCGCGTCGGCCGCTGCCCGCATCGTCCAGAAGGGCGTTCACCCGATCAAGGTCAATCAGCCCGAAGAGATCGCGGAACTGCTCGCGAAATTGCAGACGGTGCTGAAAGGCAATCCGCCGCCCTGGCTGCGCAAGGCGCTTCTGAAGGGCAAGGAACGCGATTTCGATTTCGACGAAGAAGACGAGGGCGCTCATGCCTGAGGCAGCAGTCGAGAAGGCGCCTGTTCCTGACTTGGTTTTTCTGAACGAGTTGATCAAGCAGTGGCGCGCGCAAGATGCGCACGGCGCCTGGGACAAGAAAAGCGATCTCGATCTGATCGCGCCCTACATCATCACCAAGGAGCAGCGGAAAGAGGTTCCCATCATCGGCGATCCCGACCCCGAGACGCTCTGGCGGCTCGAACTCTTCTACAACGCGGTGGGCCTCGCCATCGAGCGCGCGACGGGCATCATGGTCTCGCCGATCATGAAGATGCATCACGAAGGCTTCGGCCGCATGGTGCTGACGGCGGGTCGGCTCGTGGTCGTGAACAAGCATCTGCGCGACGTGCACCGCTTCGGGTTCGAGACGGTCGGGAAGCTCGCCGAGGAAGGCGACAAGCTCGTCCGTGCAGGTGTGGACATGATCGAGAAATTTCCCGAAGTCGCAAAGTATTGAGCGAGGAACGCGTGAGCGAAATCGAAGCCCTCAAAGCGGAAATCAAGAAACTCTCGGCCAAGGCCACGCAGGCGAAAATGGATCTGCACGACCTGTCCGAAGAACTGCCCGTGAACTGGCGGCAGATCCCCGAAGTAGCGCAGCGCGCTCATGAGGCGTACGCGATTCTTGAAAAGAAACGCGCACAGTTGAAGCACCTGGAGACCGCGTGAGCCGCGGAGTTGAAGGAGAGGGCGATGGATAGTGAGACGCGCGACGGGCGGGCCTGGGAGCCGGAATACCTGATCGCGATCGATAGCAAGACCTGCATCGGATGCGGGCGTTGCTTCAAGGTTTGCGGCCGCAATGTCATGACGCTGAAAGGTCTGACGGAAGATGGCGAGCTTGTCGATATCGCCGCCTCCTCCGACGAGGACGACGACGATTACGATGATGATGAGTTCGAGCGGAAGATCATGACCATGGCTGACGCCGGGGCCTGCATTGGTTGCGGGGCTTGTGCGCGCGTCTGCCCGCGGGCATGCCAGAACCACTCGAAGGCGCCGCCGCCGTTGGGGGGGTGATATTGACGATGCTCATCGTGCCTCCTCCCTCATCCTGTCCAACTCCCGGCGAACTCGCGTCGGCGACTTCGCAACTCAACATGACCGGATCCGCCTGCGGATGCGGCGGGGGTGAAGGAACGCCGTGGCAATCCGCATTGCCTGCTCCCTCTCCCCTACCGCATCCGCTTGCGGATGCGGTCTCACTGAGCTGCAAACTCGCCAAGGCGAGTTTGCCGGGAGAGGGTTGGGGTGAGGGGGAATCCCTATCGCCTGAGACCCTTTATCTTTACCTGATCGACTGCCGCTCGCCCGAGTTCGACCCATTCGATACTCACGTTGTCGCCTCGATCCTTGCGATCTCTTTCGGCGAAGCCGTCGCGGAAGGACGCCCTTTCACGAGCGCAACCGGCCTCCCTCACGAGCACCTCAACGACCTTCTCGCGCGGGTTTTTCCGAATGCCGCGCCCTGGCGCCTTTTTGCCCACGCCGGGGAGATTGAACGGAGTGCCGACGAAGCTTGTCTTTTTGACCTGCTTGCCAGTTGCTCCACGTCGCGGACGGTCTTCGAGGCACGGCTCGCCGCCATGATCGCGCGCCGCGCGCAGCGTCCCAATCACCTCTGGCAGGATCTCGGCCTCCACAGCCGCTGCGACCTCTCCGAGTTGATGATGCGCCACTTCAAGCCGTTGGCGACGCGAAACAAGCAGGACATGAAGTGGAAGAAGTTCTTCTACCGTGTCATTTGCGCCGACGCGGCCTACTCGCTCTGCACCGCGCCAAGCTGCGGCGAATGCGATGACTTCGATCACTGCTTCGGCGAGGAGACAGGCGAATCGCTGCTTGCACGGTCCCGCCGCGGACCTGAAGCAGGGCAGAACAAGCCGCAGATTGATTGAGCTGGCTAAGCTAGACCCGCGCGGTCAGCAAAGCGCCCAAGCCGAACCATTTGACGCTAAAGTAAAGTCTTCTCGCCTTATCGAAGCTTTGGAGAAAATAGCGCCCGAACTCAATGCGAAGGGGATGTGTTCGCCCGGAGTGTGCGATCGTACTGGGGCTTCCCTCCTGGTGCGCGGGAAAGGGAGCGACCTCATAGACGCGAACACCGAATCTCCAATAAGCAAAGAGATCATGGGCGAGCTGGGCCTTCGTGACGTCCAATTCCTTCAACGCCTTTCTGGCGCCTTCCATCGTGATCAAGTAAGCGGCGGCCCCGTCCGCGGGCTTGTAGGAGAACTGTATGGTTCTATTCGCGTATGTTGATATTGGAATCTTGATCGTATCGCGCGCGCCGGATCCTTCGAACTTCAAGATTTCCACGTCGGCGGGAAGCGGGCATTCGCTGCTGGCCCATAGGGCGAAATCGTCGTCGAAGACAGCGTCATCCTCAAGGATGATAGCGCGCGGCAGTTCGCGATCCGCGACAAGGCGCAAGGCTTTCAGATGGCTCAAATAATGGGCGGTTTCGGAGTCGCTGAGCGCCAGCCGGGATTGCCCTGAGCTGATCGTCCGGTTCTCTTCCCGGGATAGAGCCCGGCCATCGATCGCCGGAATACGTTCGAAACTCAGGCCCAGCCCGTTCAAGCGGCGGGAAATGCGTTCGAGCCTATCGGTGAATCCGTTGAGATTGATAACGAAAATTGGGACGTGTTTGGAATCCATAAAATCCCCGCAAATTGCATAAGTAAAATGGAAAAGCACCAAATATCCCAGTTCAAGCTCGGGACCTAATCAATCAAGAAGCTTAGGTCCGTCCCATGATGCTGGCAGCTTTCTCACCTGAACGCAGGCGCACCGTGTATCCCGCGCGGCTATCGCGGGGCTGATCCCGAGGTTCACCGCCCAACATTTTCTGCCCAACACTTCCAAGGAAAAACGGCTCTCCGGAGCTATGACCTAGGCGGGTGGGTGCCATGAGCTGGCACCGCCTTGGGTTGATTAAAATCAAAGGCGAATTATCTCTTTTGAGAGCATCAACCTCTCGACAGAGCTGCGAAGGCTGCTGGCCCCTGTCCCGCCGCTCGCGAAAAACCCTAGGTGTACATGAGAATAGCTTTCTTCAGCACTCTCGACTTCGAGCGCCAGCATTTCATCGAGGCCAACGCCGAGTACGGACATGAGTTGGTCTTTTTCAAGGAAAAGCTTAATCCCGATACCGCGCCGCTGGCCTCCGGCGTTCCGGTCGTGTGCGCCTTCGTGACCGACACCATGGACGCGGCCACGCTCAGGAAGCTGGCGCGGCGAGGGACGCGGCTGATCGCGATGCGTGCCGCGGGGTTCAACAATGTCGACCTGGACGCAGCCAGGGAGCTTGGCTTGACCGTAATGCGTGTCCCGGCTTACGCACCCGCGGCCATCGCGGAGCATGCGGTTGCGTTGATGATGACGCTCAATCGCCGGATCCACCACGCCTACAACCGCGCGCGGGATGGCAATTTCACGCTCGATAACCTGATCGGGTTCAACATGGCCGGGAAGACGGTCGGCATCGTGGGGACCGGCAATATCGGTGTGGCGCTAGCCCGCATCATGAAGGGCTTCGGCTGTGAGCTTTTGGGTTACGACGTTCAGCCCAATCCGGCCTGTATCGAACTCGGATTGAGATACACGGCGCTTCCCGAACTTCTGCAGCAGTCCGACATCGTTTCGCTCCATTGCCCGCTCACGCCGGAAACCACCCATCTCATCAACGAAGAGACGCTCCAGCTGATGAAGCGGGGCTCGATGCTCATCAACACGGCAAGGGGCGCTATCGTGGATGCCTGCGCGGTCATGGAAGCTTTGAAGAAACAGGACCGGCTGGCCTATTTCGCGATGGATGTTTACGAGGGCGAGGGGCCGATCTTCTTCTCGGATCACTCCGCCACGATCATCGAGGACGACGTTTTCCAGCGCCTGACGACTTTCCCGAATGTCATCATCACCGGCCACCAGGCTTTTTTGACCCGTGAA
The DNA here is from genome assembly GCA_963839435.1 of uncultured Alphaproteobacteria bacterium. Classification (GTDB taxonomy): domain Bacteria; phylum Pseudomonadota; class Alphaproteobacteria; order Rhizobiales; family Rhodomicrobiaceae; genus Rhodomicrobium. The sequence goes on along the minus strand of CAWIVD010000007.1, from coordinate 372,693 downwards.
GCACTCGGGGAAATTGCTCATGTCACGCTGGGCAACATCGGCGCTTTTGAAGCGGGCGAGCCAAAACCTGCGAACACGGTCGTGACCGGCAAGGCTATGCCCGCGCGGCCTGAAAAAGCCGCGGCTTAAGCCGCGGCGGTCTTGCGGGCGAGGAACTGCTCGTAAGCGGCGATTGCGTCGGCGGCATACATCAGGGATGGGCCGCCACCCATATAAATCGCCATGCCGAGCGTCTCTTCAATCTCCTGGCGGGAGGCTCCGAGCCGGACCAAAGCTTCGGCATGGAAGCCGATGCATCCGTCGCAATGCGCCGCGACGCCGAGCGCAAGGGCAATAAGCTCCTTCGTCTTTCTGTCGAGGACACCGTCTTTCGAGGCGGCCTGAGCCAGCGCCGAAAAGCCCGCCATGGTGTCGGGGATATCCTTCCTGAGTGTTTTGAGGTTGGCCGAGATGTTCCGGGTGATGTCGATAAAGTCCTTTTCCACGAAGTCCTCCCCAGTGAATGCATCAGCGCTTGCTTACATTAGAGAAATCTAATATATTGTCAATATGCAAAGAAACAGGCTTCCCGTCGCGGATGAGATGAAGAGCCATGCTGCGGAGGCGGCGGCGCTGCTGAAGGAAATGGCAAATCCTTCGCGGCTGCTCATCCTCTGCCAGCTTATCGACGGCGAGAAATCGGTCGGAGAGCTTTGCCGCACTATTGATTTGTCTCAATCCGCGGTATCCCAGCATTTGGCGAGGTTGCGCGAGGCAAGTTTGGTTGATACAGAGAAAAGAGGGCAGATGGTCTATTACCGTCTCTGCAACATGGAGGCCCATGCGCTGTTATCGACCCTGTACCTCATCTACTGCAAGCGCTAGATGTATTAGATAATTAAAATGTAAGGATCACCCTGTGACGATAGAAAACATTGATCCCGCAACGTTGAGAAAATGGCTCGAGGCTGAAAGGGCCGTGCTTGTGGATGTGCGAGAGCCAACGGAGTATGAGGCCGAGCATATCGAAGGGGCTGCGCTTGTTCCTCTTGGCCGGCTTCGCCGCGCCGCGCTCCCCGAGCATTCCGGACGGAACCTCGTCATCACGTGCCGCATGGGCGGGCGCGGACAGGCGGCCTGCCAGAGACTTCGCGCAGAGATGTCCGCGCACGACACAATTTATCATCTCGAAGGCGGGATCCTCGCTTGGAAACGGGCTGGATTTCCGGTCGCAAGCAAGGATCGTCCGGCAACTTCTGCAAAACCGGCAACGTCTTCTCGCTCACGATGGCGCGGCCTTTTCCGCCGGCTGTTTAACAAGCAGGCGTGATTTTGTAGGGAAGCTGCCGTCGTCATCCCGGAAAGGCCAAGCCTTATCCGGGATCGTAACAAAGTGAAGCGCCTGCATCTATGCGATCCCAGATCGGGCTTCGCTTGGCCGGGATGACGACGCGGAGCGAGCGGGGGCGGAATGAAATCCTTCCGCCAGATTGGCGTCGTACGGCTATTCCTTGCGCGTCTCGACCTTGTCGGCGTCGATTGTATAGCCGGTCTCGGCAAGTCCCGTATATTGGGACGTAACTTTCAGCGTGCCCGTGACGTAGACCGGGTCGAACGATCCGGCAACGTCAAAGCCTTTCGCCGTCTTCACATAGACGATCTGGTTTGGCGGCGGGGGCGGAACGTGGATGCAGGCGCCAACGAAGGGGACGAGCAGAAACTCCTTGACGGTCGTTGCTTCGAAGTCGAGCGGCACGACATAGCCGCCGATCCGCACATGCTTGCCGTCCAACTCGGTCACGACGGCGGGTGTTCCGCCTGATCCTGGCTGGAGCCGGCGTTCGGACAGCCAGCGCTTGTCATCAACGGCAGGCGGGGGAGGGGGCTCGCTTCCGCCCGCACCCGCAAAAGGCGTCGCGCCGGATAAGAAGCTTTTCGCCCTCATGGTTTGGACCGGCTGCGGCGCTGCCGGTACGAGCTTGCCCCAAGCCAGATCCATCGCGGGCTCCCCTTCCGTGGCAAGGCTCGGGGTGGCCACGATCAAAAGGCAAAGAGCGGCGGCGTGCAGAATGCGAGTCATCTGTTCTTTCCGTCCAGTTCAACCCGCCTTTTAAAGGCGGAAAAGTTGATCAGTCTAAATGCCAGCGCAGCTTATTCGAGTCCAGATGGACGTGGGCTGCTCTAGGTTCGCACGGTCATGCCGTCCGCCAAAGAGAGGCGGTAGGCTCTAAGAGCCGGGAGGAGACCAGCGATAAAGCCAGCTGCCACAATGGCTGCCAGTACCGCCAGTTGGTCCCAGGTCGGGGGATCGATCGCGATATGCAGGCCGTAATTCTGTCTATGAATGGCTGGAGCGCGATCAAGGTGACATAAAGGAGAACGGTTCCTAACGCGACCCCGCAAAACGTAAGGACGCCAGCCTCGGTGACAAGAAGCGAGAGAATGGTCAAAGGCCGAGCGCCGACGGAGCGCAGGATCGCCATTTCGCGGCGGCGTTCGTTGAGCGTCGTGAGGATCATCGTCACCATGCCGAGAAGCGCGGTTACTACGACCATGCCGGAGACAGCCGAGAGAGCGGTTTCCGCCGTGCCGACCAGTCCCCAGAGTTCTTGAAGCGCTGCTCCTGGCAGGATGGCGGACAGAGGCTCCTCCGGGTAGTCGTTGATGGCGCGCTGCAGCCGGAATGCCGCCAGCTTCGACTTCAGCCCGATGAACGCCGCCGTAACCGCTTTCGGCTCAAGGTTCATGTTGCGCACCTCATCGGCGGAGACGCTTTGGCCGGGAATGCGCGCGCCGCTCTGCCAATCGACATGGATGGCTTCTATGGCTGGCAGGCTGACATGGACGGTGCGGTCGACCGGTGTGCCGGTCTTTACGAGAACGCCGGAAACGCGGAAGGGCTTGTCATCGTGCTCAACGAACGCGACGGAGCCGAGCCCATGCGCCACGACGATCCTGTCGCCTGTCTTGTATCCGAGTCCGGTGGCCACATCGGCGCCGATCACAGCGTCGAAGAGATCGCTAAAGGGCGCTCCGGAAGCAAATTCCAGCGGCCGCCCGTGCCGGTAATGGTAGAGCCTGAAATAGTCCGGCGTCGTCCCCATCACGCGGAAACCCCGATGGCTGTCGCCGAGCGAGATCGGCACGATCCAGGCGATGTCGGAGCGCGCGGCGATGTCCTGATAGGTCTTCCAGGTGATGTTGTTCGTCGCGTTGCCGATGCGGAAGACGGAGTAGAGGAGCAGATTGAGGCTTCCGCTGCGTGCGCCGACAATAAGATCGGTGCCCGAGATGGTGTCCGCGAAGCTTTGCCGTGCACCGGTTCGCACCTTTTCGACGCCGAGGAGAAGCATCACGCTCAACGCGATGGAGAAGATGGTCAGGAGCGCAGCCAGCCACCGATTGGCCAGAGATTGCAGTGCGAGGCGGACGATGATCATGCTCTTTCCCCCCTCATCCTGTCCTTCTCCCGCAAGGGGAAAAGGAATGTCGTTTCTCCCCTCTCCAAACCGCATCCGCTTGCGGATGCGGTCTTGCTGAATTGCGAACTCGCCAAGGCGAGTTCGACCGGGAGAAGAGGTGGGGGTGAGGGGGAACTCTGTTCCATGTTCATGTCATCCCCGTCCGCGACGCCTTCGCAATGTCCGTCAGGTTCACGACGCGGGTGAAGCGGCTGCTCAGGCTTTCGTCATGGCTGACCATGATGAGAGTCGCGCCGGCAGCATCGATGTCGGCGAACAAAAGATCGAGGAACGCCTGCTGCCTGTCCCTGTCGAGCGACGACGTCGGTTCGTCCGCGACGATCAGCTCTGGCGCGCCGATCAGCGCCCGTGCAGCCGCAACGCGCTGCTGCTGTCCGACACTCAGGTTTGCCGCCGATCCGCTTTCTATGACCGCCTTTTCGAGGCTGAGGGTTTCGAGCAGCCTTGCCGCCTCGGCGTGGATGCCGCCTTCCGCCTCGGCCCGCGCCCGGCGTTTGCGCGAAAAGCTGAGCGGAAGCACCACATTGTCGATCACCGAGCCGTAGGGCAGGAGGTTGAACATCTGGAAGATGATGCCGTAATGCTCCGCCCGGAAGCGGTCGCGCGCCGAGCCGCTAAGCTTCGCGATGTCTGTCCCCAGGACTTCGATGATCCCTTCTTGCGGCGTGGCGATCCCCGCCAGAAGGCTCAGGAAGGTCGATTTGCCCGAACCGGAGGGGCCGACGAGAAAAAGCCGCTCCCCGCGTTTGAGCGCGAAGTGCTCGATGACAAGGGTGAACGCATTCCGGCCCGGCCACGAAAACCGCACGCCCGACATGCAAACGATATCGGGAACGGGAGGATTCCTTTTGAGACTTTCCGCTTCAGCCGAAGCCGCTAACTCGATCACATGATTCCCGTCAAATCGAGGCGAGGGTTGTCGCGCTTGACCTCGTAGCTGCTCTGTCCTTTAGGGGAAATCACCGAGATATCAAGCTCCTGCGCATTGGGAAACGCCTTGAAATAATCGAATGTCATGGACGCAAAGCGAGTTGGCGAATCGCACTCGAAGGCATATTCGGCGTGAAACTCGGAGTGATGATGGTCTTCCTCTTCCTCCTTAGCGCCTCGCTTTCCACCCTCGGCGTGATGCTCGTGCTCGTCCCCATGTTCGGCTTCGATGGAGACTTTGGCGCTTTTTTGCGTGCAATTGGCCGCGGCCGTGGGCGTAAATAGAGACAAGCCGGCGGCGAGCTTCGCCTTCGACTTCTCAAGCGCGGCCTTCTGCTTCGGCGTGGATGCCTCGTGCTCGAAGCCAACAATGTCGGCGCCCGGCACTTCAAGTTCAATGGACACGGTCTTGTCTTCGATGGCGATGTTCAAATGGCCATGCCCGTGCACATGAGCGCCAAGCTGCCTGTGCTCTTCAGCCGAGGCAGAAACAGCAATGCAGGTCAAGACGCCCGCGAATACGGCCGTTTTTTGCTTCAAGCGCATGAGAATGCCTCCCACAGATTTCACTGTTCCATCATTTAGGCACGACCGTGGTCGGCGACGATATTTTATAGTTACGATATAACATTACATCACACGCCTCAAGAAATAGGCCTTTGGGGATGACAACGGCTGCTTCCTCCGGGCCGACCCTTTGCTGGACGCTTGCGCTCGCCAGAATGGCGCTGGCAATGTCTCCGACAATCACGACCTCTTCGCCGTCAGGCGACTCTATAATCGTTGGGCAGCATGATGATGTGTGGCAGCGCGTAGCCAAAACGCGAAGGTCCGTTTCGCTCATCCCTTATCTCCTCGTGGTTTTTAGTTGTCGATGAAATGTTATTACATTACATAGCTGGGATCAGCAAGGGAATGATCATCCCGCTGCAGGCGCATGAACTCGCTGGCCCACGAAGCCTCAGGGCTGATCGGCCGCAGCCGCCAATTCGATCACACCTTCCCTGCGAGATCGAGGTTCGGCCTGCCGCGCGCCACCTCATAGCTGGTCTGCCCTTTGGCTGAAATAAGCGAGACGTTCAGTGCTTCGGCATTCGGAAACACTTCGAAGTAATCGAAGGTCATCGAGGTGATTTTGGAGGGTGACGCGCACTCGAAAGCATAGTCGGCATGGAACTCGGAGTGGTGATGTTCCGCCTCGTGCGCCTGGTGATCGTCATGGGTCTCTTCTTCATCGTGATCGGCTTCGGTCATGACCTTGGCGCTTGTTTGCGCACACCCGGCTGCGGACGCTGGCGTGAAAAGCGAAAGACCAGCCCCGAGTTCCGCCTTCGCCTCTTCAAGCGCAGCCTTCTGCTCCGGCGTCTCCGGCTCGTGCTCAAAGCCAACGATGTCGCGACTTCGCTCTTGTCTTCGATGGCGATGTTCAGGCGGCCATGGCCATGCACATGTGCGCCAAGCTGCCTGTGCTCTTGCGCTGACGCCGCAATGGCGAGGCCGGTCACGAAACCCGCGAACACAAATGCTTTTTTCTTAAAGCGCACCATGCATGCCTCCGAGCGTTGGCTCTGTCAGATCATTCAGGCGCGATTGGGGCTCAAGTCACTTTTGAGGAAAGCGAGCCATGAGGAACAAGGAACATTGTGCGGCGGCTTCAATCTTCAAAGGGCTCGAAGCCCCGGAAAGGGTGCGGGATGGCTAACGCCGCTCGATCTGCGCTTCGTCGTCCCGGAAGGGCGAAGCCTTATCCGGGATCGCACCCCCCGGCTCGCGCTTCGCTTGGCCGGGATGACGGTGGCGGCGATACGCGCTTAGGCCCGTCCGCCGCCGCGTTTACTGCCTGGAGAAAACGGCGAGCGTCGATTCTTCCGTTCGGGTCACCTTGTCAAGGTTGTCTTGCGTTTCCTGGCTTCCTCTGCCGAACATCACGCTCGAGCCCTCCTTGACCGAGGTGAGCTTGACAAGAAAACCGTTCGGCATGCGCACAAGCGCGTATTCCGCATAAAACGAACGAGGGCCGGAGTTGCACGACGCGAAAACCTTCCTGACCTCCACCCCGTTCACGTAACGCGGAGCGCGCTTCCCGCTGGCGAACTCACCCTTGCAACTCACTGTATCGTCGATGATCATCTGGCCGATGTAACGGTCAAGGTCTATGGACCCTGCTTTCTCCGCCGCGGCGAGCGACCCAAGAGTCCCATCCTTGAATTGCCAGATCAGGGCATTCGACTTTTCGTCTGCCCCTTGCGGCATGAACCGGTAATCGGCAAAGCCGGCATCCTGAAGAATTTGCTTTGCATAGGGGATGAGCTGATCGCGGGTCACAGGGCGCGGCGCGTCGCTTTCGTTTTTCTCCGCTGGCTTCAAGCCGCCGAGGCTGCTCTGATCCTTCTCCGGCCTGAAACCGAAGGCGCCTTTCCCTTCAGCTTTCACGCAGCTGCGGAGTTCGGCTATTGCATCTGCGCTTCCTTTCAGGCTGAACGCGGCATCGCCGGTGCTCGATGAGATGCGGAGCGTTGTTCCGTGCTGCAGACTTTGTATGGTCTCCTCGGAATAGGGGATATCGATCCGAAGGAGCTTGCCGTCGCTCTCCGGCGTACCGGGTCCCGAATGGAAGACCTTGCCGTCAGCGTAAAGAGTGTATTGGATTGGGGAGTGCGAGAAGCCTTCGGGTCTCACGAGCAACAGTGCCCAGCTCCCACTGGGCCGAAGGGCGATTGACAGGCTGAACCCATTTTCGTAATGCGTTCTCGCGGAGCATACGGAGACAGCTCCGTTATCGTCCCTGTAATAAGCTGTGCCTTCCCAAGAGCCGGATTGAAAAGCCTTCGTGAAAGCGGCATCCGCTCTCTCGCAGGAAAACAGGCCTCCGGTCACAGCCAAGAGTAAGGCAAGATAACGCATACAACCTCACAACAACACACGACAACCAAACTCGCGAGTAAATCGCGAGAATTCGCACTTCGGCCGCCATCATTATTATTGTGGGCTTGCCGCCCGCCTTACGCTTTCCACTTCGCCTTGAAAAGCGCACGCACCAAGAGTACGGATTACCACAAAAATTTTTCTGTTGATAGATATATTTTCTGCTTTGATTAATTTTCTAAGCAGGGGCTTGGCGCAAGCTCGTCGCAGCACGAAAAAGCTTGCGTTCCTGGAACCTTAGCCCGGTCAGTTGGCCTCTGAGCGGCAGGCCGTTCACGGTCAAAAGGGGCAAGTTCGTGGCCAGGACGCCGAGATAGTCCACAGAGTGCATAGAGCGGGATTGCCTGTTGTATGCAATCCGAGCGATGCTGAGCCCGTCGAAGATAGCGTCAGGACAGCACCTGATTGCGGGCCTGCTGCGGGTCGAGATACGACTAGGCCTGGACTTCGCACTCGCGAGCCTCGATTCGGACAAGTTGAGCGGTGGAGTAAGCACAGGCTGTTATCTGTCCGGCCCGATTGCAAAGCCGTGAGCTCATGCGAAGACGATGTCATGCGAACGCTTCTCACTCCGGCAGTCCATGCGATATAAAACCAGGGGCCGCAAAGTGCGAGGGCCGGGATCGGCGTTCTGACATTCACATCAATCTTGAAGGAGGAGGGATAAGAAGGCTTGCATCCCTCAAAGGATTGCGTAATAAGACTACCGCCTGTGGAACTCCACAAGGCAGAGCGGGCGTAGCTCAGGGGTAGAGCATAACCTTGCCAAGGTTAGGGTCGGGCGTTCGAATCGCCTCGCCCGCTCCAGTTTTAATAAGTGCAGTGCCCTTGCGGGTGCCGCGGGCGTTTCTATTAAATTGCAAAATCTTTCGATTCGCCTTGGCGGAAACTCGCCTCGATGGAGCAGGTTGTACTATGAGACTTCGCAAAGGGCCTTATAAAATTGCTACTTGCAATTCTTGAAATAAACCCACGTCACAGGTTGACTTGAGCGCCAAGAATAAGAATTGATCAAAGCTGAAAGTTTCGAAGCGTTCATTTTGCGTTTCTGGGGCAGGGGGCGGAATGGTGGACCAACCGCAGCTAAAAGGCATCCGCGTTCTGGTTGTCGAAGACGATGACTTTTCTTCTCTCGTCGCGCAAGAAATGTTGACAGAATTGGGCTGTGTTGTTGTCGGCGCCGAAACGTCGGTGGACGGAGCGTTGGCCACGCTTGAAAATGGCGGTCCATTCGATTGCGTTATGCTCGACGTGCGCCTTGGGGCCGAGCTTTCAAGCGATATCGCCTCGAAGCTTTTGAAGACGAATATTCCCTTCTTCATTTGTAGCGGCTACGACATCAAGCTGCCGGGCATGAATATTCCTGTGCTCGATAAGCCTTATACGGTCGAAGGCCTCGGCAAGGCGCTCGCCCTCGCTTTGGTGCACAGGCGATAGCTGCACCTCACGGTGCTGCGCGGTCATGTTTGACCGCCTCCGCAACCACGCGGGCGAGTTCCGCAGCCCGAAACGGCTTCGCAAGCACGGGCAGCGAGGTTGCGTCTGGATCAATGGCGTCGGTGTAGCCGGTAATCAGGACGGCGGGAAGATCGGGTCGCAGGAATCGCGCGCGCCGAATGAGATCGATCCCCGTCATGCACGGCATTCTCTGATCGGTGACCAGCACGTCGAAGGGATCGCCGGAGGCAAGTTGATCGAGCGCGCGCGTTGCGGAAGGCGCTTGCACAACCGTATGCCCAAAGGCCTCCAGCATCACCGCAGCGCCCGCCCGCACAAGATCGTCGTCATCCACAAGCAAGACAGACAAGGGGCGCGCCAGGAACTCGGCTTCATGGGTCGCAGCCGGGCTTTCGACCCTCGAACGATCAACCGCAGGCAGCCACAACGTTGCCGTCGTCCCTTTCCCGGGGGTGCTGTCAAGCGTCAATTGCCCACCGGATTGCGCGGCTAGGCCATGGACCATGGAAAGCCCGAGACCCGTGCCCTTGCCGATGGCTTTCGTCGTAAAGAAGGGTTCGACCGCCCGCGCCAGCGTTTCCGGGGTCATCCCGATCCCGTTATCTGCGACGGACAGGCAGATATATCTGCCGGGCGCAAGGCCTTGCGCCTCGCCTTCCACGTGGGCGATCCTGGCCGAGATGGAGATGATGCCGCCGTCTGGCATGGCGTCGCGGGCATTCACGGCCAGGTTGAGCAGGGCCACCTCAAGCTGGTTCGGATCGACGCGCGCGGCAGGCAGATCCGCCATCATGTTGACGCGGACCTCGATTCGCGGACCAAGCGACCGTCCGATCAGATCGAGCATGCCCCGGACGAGCTGTTCCAGGTCTACCGCGCGGGCTTCCAAATGCTGGCGGCGCGCGAAAGCAAGAAGGCGTTGCACGAGAAGACGCGCACGCTCGGCAGATTGAAGCACGCCCGAAATCAGGCGCAAGGCCTGGGGATCATTGTGGCACTTGCGCTGCAGGAGATCGAAGCTCCCCACAATCGGGGTCAGGAGATTGTTGAAATCGTGCGCGATGCCGCCGGTAAGCTGGCCGATCGCCTCGAGTTTTTGGCTCTGCCTAAGCGCGTCCTCCGCCTGGCGCCGGGCAGTAATGTCGGCGGCTTCCGGCACAATCGCCACGACGTCGCCCCGCGCGTCCCGGATCGGGCGCATCGTGAAGTCGAAACAACGCAGCCCGATCGGCAGGTTCACGAGAATTTCCTGCCGGACAGTTTCTCCTTTTACCGCCGCTTGCCACGCGGCCCGTACCCTTTTCGGCATTCCGGGAGTAGCGGTGAACCAGGGCGTGTCCCAAAAAGGTGCGCCCACGACCTCTGCCAAGCTTGCGTTGATGCCTCGCAGCGATGTTGGATTCGCGTCGAGAAGCGTCCCGTCGAGCGCAACGATGCCCTTGTACTGATAACTTGTCTGGAAGATTGCACGGAAGCGTGATTCCGACCGCTCGAAGGCCTCTGCCGCCGCCTTTTCGGCGGTTACGTCGCGTCCGTTGGCGAAGATGAGGCCGCCTTCCGGCGCTCCGACCCACGAAATCCAGCGATAGGAGCCGTCTTTATGCAGCATGCGAATTTCATGGCCCTTGAGTTCCCGGTCCATCGCTGTGGCGAGAGCCGCTGTGCTCGAAGCACGGTCGTCGCTGTGGATGAAATCGAGATATCCCCGGCCGATGACCTCCTCGGGTCTCCATCCCAGGATCGCCCTCCACGCCGGGTTAGCGGCACGAAAGGAGCCCGTCGCATCGGTAACGAGCAGGAGATCGCGGGCGTTGTTCCAAGTGCGGTCACGCTCGGCTATCGCCGCTTCTACGCGCTGCTCCAGGGTGGCCGTCAGGTCACGTAATGCCCGCTCATTGGCTCGCATCTCCGTAATATCGGTGTGGACGCCGACCCATTCACGAAGTCTTCCCTCGGTATCAAGGGTGGGAACGGCGCGAATTGAAAAGAGGCGCCATTGGCCATCTTGGCGGCGCACGCGGTGCTCGAAAACGAAAGTGCGCCGCTCTGCGACGGCGGCTGTCCAGGCGTCGATGGTTGGCTGTGTATCGTCAGGATGCACGGCTCTTGACCATCCATAGCCCTGATACTCGTTAAAGGTCTGTCCGGTGAGTGAGGCCCAACCTGGCTGCTCGCCCGCCATCTCACCCGCGGCATTGTTAGTCCAGAGGATGCCTTCTACGGCATCGATGGCAGCGCGGAACCTTTGCTCGCTTTCGCGAAGCCGCTCCTTGTCCGTCAGCTCCCTCTCGCGGTCAGGCCTTTGATTTAGGGCAATGTCGCTCGTTCCCAACTTTCAATCCTTTCTAAGAAGGGGCTCGGCAAAGACCTTGCGGTTGCGAGACTGGGCCGGTTCAGGGAGTTAACCTAAACTCGGCTTTCCGGTTCCCGGCCATTCCGAAGTTGTTGGCCAAGGAGATTCAACTTATGCGAGAACAGAATGTGAACATGTCAATGTGGATTGACATTCGCGGAACATTTCAGGAACATCATTCCCAATGGGAAAGAATGCGTTTCACGAGGGCGCGAAGAACAACGTGGAGATCATACACTTGCTGGACGCATGGGCGCCGCAGCAGCAAGTAACCTCAGATAGTGAGTGTTAATTCGAAGAAGATGTTCAGGCCATGATACGGAATGATAGCGGCGTGCCTGGACACTGCCGCCGTAACGGGGCGTCGTTGACCACAAGCTCGCGTGACCGGATGCGGCCATAATAAAGAGTTAAAGCGAAACAGGATATTAGATTCTTAGATAAGCCTGAGAGAGGTTTCTGATGAAAGCGCATCTTATCGGCGGGGGCATTGGTTCATTGGCCGCTGCTGCTTTTATGGTCCGGGACGGCGGCGTTCCTGGGAGTGCCATTACGATCTATGAAAAGCTGAATGTTCTCGGCGGCAGCCTTGATGGCGCACGCCAGCCGGATGGCGCTTATGTCGTGCGGGGCGGCCGCATGCTGACCTTCGGCCACTATGAATGCACTTGGGATCTATTCGACATGATCCCGTCCCTTGAGCATCCTGGCAAGACGGTGCGGCAGGACACTGAAGCATTCAATGAAGAATTCCAGTCGCATTCGCGGGCGCGCCTCGTCGACCGGAACAGGTACAAAGTCGACGTATCGGCGATGGGTTTCACTATGGCTGACCGCGCAGAACTGCTTGCGCTGACCGAAGCTTCCGAAGACGAACTGGGCGCGGATCGCATCACTGACTGGCTTTCTCCCGCATTTTTCGAGAATAATTTCTGGCATTTGTGGCAGACGACGTTCGCCTTCCAACCTTGGCACAGCGCTGTCGAACTCAAGCGCTATCTGCACCGGTTCATGAATGAGTTCCCGCGCATCGATACGCTCGCTGGCGTAAGGCGCACGGTTTACAATCAGTATGACGCGATGGTTCGCCCTCTGGCCGTGTGGCTTGGGAAACAGGGTGTTCAGTTTATTTCCGGCGCGGAAGTGGTTGACATTGGCGTCGTTGAAGACGGTGGCCTCGTTCGCGTGAACGAACTCAAAGTGCGCGAAGGTGCCAATCTTACAACTGTTGCTGTCGCGGAAGACGATCTGATCTTTCTGCAGAATGCGTCGATGACCGACGCGTCAAGCCTGGGCTCGATGACGAGTTCCGCCTCAGCACTTGACTAAGGCCGATAGCCAGGGCTGGGCGCTTTGGGAGAAGCTAGCAAAGGGTCGCCCGGAATTCGGTAACCCCGCTGCCTTCAATTCAAGCATCCCCGAGTCCTGGTGGGAAATCCTTCACCGTGACCTGCCCAACGACAACCTTCTTCGACCAGATGGAGGCATTCAGCGGCAATGTCGCGGGAACGGGCGGGCTTGTTACATTCAAGGATTCGAATTGGCTGATGTCCGTGGTGCTTTGCCACCAGCCGCATTTTCCCGGCCAACCGGACAATCTGCAGGTTTTTTGGGGATATGCCTTGCATCCGGACCGCATCGGTAATTTTGTTGCCAAGCCGATGACAGACTGCACGGGCGCAGAAATCCTCATAGAGGTCTGCGGCCATCTCAATTTCGACCGTAACGTCTTTGAGGGCGCAATCTGCATTCCCTGCCGCATGCCCTATATCACCTCCATGTTCATGCCGCGCAGAAAGTCGGACCGGCCCCTGCCAGTGCCGAAAAACTCCGGGAACCTCGCCTTTGTCAGCCAGTTCGTCGAGATCCCGGAAGACGTCGTGTTCACGGTTGAATATTCTGTGAGAGCGGCGCAGATGGCGGTCTACCAACTCTTAGGAGTCAAGCGCGAGGTGCCTCCTGTCACAAGATACGATCAGTCTTTCCGGACCATTCTCGACTCTGTCGCCAAGGCTTTCTCTTGAACGCCATCAGCAGTATTGGGGGCTCTCCAGCAAGCTCATTTGAGCAAAAACATGGCTGAAAACACTTTCTGGCTGACAGGCCCACGGTGGCTTTGCTCTCAACAGTAACGATGCTCGGCATGTTTTCCTTGCTTTTATTTGCTGAGATTCCGCTTTTTAGCGATCGACCAAGGTCAGCCTAGGGCTGTCCTTCCCTTAATGTGAGATGCGTATCTTATGACGACAAAAAAGAAGCCGCGACCTTGAGGTCCGCGGCTCTCAGCTTCTTGTAAGTAACCTGGAGCGAAGAATGCCCAGCTACTTCCGCGAGCCGGCTTTTCGGGTTTGCTTGCGCTGCGCCTTCCCTGACTTCTCCGGCTCTGCCTTGGCGGCCACTTCGGGTTCAGTCCCTGATACAGCTGTGCCACGCCGGCCCAGACCCATATTTTTGGCCAGATCAGAACGCGCAGCGGCATAGGCCGGGGCGACCATCGGATAATCATGCGGCAGCCCCCACTTTTCCCGGTATTCTTCGGGAGACATGTCGTATTGGCTCCGCAAATGCCGCTTGAGCGATTTGAATTTCTTGCCGTCTTCAAGGCAAATGATGAACTCCGGGGTCACTGATTTTTTTATGGAAATGGCCGGTTTTAACTCGACTTTCTGCGGCTCGGCAGATTGGACGGAGGCCTTGCTCAAAGCGCCATAGACCGAGCCGATGAACTCGGCAAGCTTGTCACTGCTAAGCGCATTACTGGCCACGTACGCCGACACGATATCGGCCGTTTGGGAAGTGAGATTCGTTTCATTGCTGTCCATATTCTTGCTCCAGACCTTAGCGAGGGCACAGAACCAAGAAACGGATAAATGCGCCCAATCTTGTCGATAACGTTTACCTTGTGCTTCGAACCTGTATTTCGAAGAGGAAACCGCGTTCTATCATTATTATTTTCGCTTACGAAAGAGTAAAAGGCCTTTGCGCTTCTGATTCTACCAAATTACGTTTTGCGCAATGACCTGCATTGGCCGGTCTTGCAGGCCGATTGGTGCCGGTAAACCATAATCATGTTCAAGGAAATATCTGGCGCCAGGCCGGTGCAGAACTAAGCAGGAGAATATCCCGTTCATTCTGCGTCCTCACCGGAGGGTGCGTCCGAAAAGACGTGCCGTCCTCTGAATAAGGAACGAGTAGACGTTCGAAGTTCACCGCTTCGCCGTCGCCAAAATTAAAGCGGAGGTTTTCGTAACAAGGTCCGCCCGTCTTCACGCAGTAGCGGCAGCGCGCCATCGGCGCGATCTCTCTTGAGAATGCCGCCTCAGCTAGAAAACATTTCGCGCAAGTTGCAGGAAGGGGTGATTATCAGTTTCTCAATAGAACATTATATTGAATGCAATACTGATTTACATTTTCATTTTTAATGAAACGGTAAATAGACAGGTTTCTCTGGAAAAGGTATAATAATAAGCAATAAAATGGAAATTTCTGTTAAAAAGCAAAATAAAATTGGCTTCATATTGTTTCACCTTTCGCAGAACGACCGAGCAGGACCGAGATTCTGCTAATTGTCAACACAAGGAGAAATCCTTGCGTGGCGCCAAGCCTCAACCCCGTGGGACTCTGCTGCAAGCGAATGCAATCGGAATCGGCCACGCCAGTATTACAGTTGCAATTTGATCTGCACCATCCGCTGGCCAGATTAGCTAAGTTTACTCATACAGCCGAAGGCAAGTTCGCGCTCCATTTGTCGCATGCTCTCAAGCGCAATTGCCTCCGATAAGCACGCAAGTACGCCCAGCGGGAATCCCGGAAACGCTCGTTGCAAGCAGCGCAGGATCTTCCGCGGGGCGTGCCAAGTAGAGTTCTCAAAAGTGGCCTTTGCGGTTTTGGGAAAAACTTCGCGAAAACAAAAGACTAGAAGCAGCCATTCGTTGGCTGACCAAGGAATGTCTGCTTAGGGCAAGCTCAATAGCTTGCGTATGGCGGACAAGATCTCGCCTTCCCGGTAAGGCTTAGCGAGCACGGGACGTCCTGCGAACCGTTCCGGCATTACAATGTTTGCCGAAAAACCCGTCGTGAAGACAAAAGGCACGCCGGCACGCGATAAAAGATCGGCCACAGGCCAACACCGTTCACCGTTCAGATCAACATCCAGCAAGGCCGCACTCAAGCCGTCATTCTCGGCTTTGCTCAAGGCTCGATCGAGACGTCCAACGGGACCAACGACGGTTGCGCCTGCATTTTCAAGGCTTTCCTGCAACTCCATTGCGATCAAAAATTGATCCTCGACGATCAAAATCCTCTGCCCCTTGAGCGACAAGGTTGGCTTACTCGCCTCGGCCACGGACAACATCTTATCCCTCAAGTTCGACGATATGTTCGAAAGGAATGAAGGCCTCGCAGGCCAAGCCTTCAGCCCGAAAATCGAGCGTGACTTCGCCCTCGATATCGTAAGCAAGACTGCGCTCCAACAACATGCGTCCAAACCCCATGTGAACCGGCGGCGCGACCAGCGGCCCGCCTTGCTCCTCCCACCGGAAAAGCAGGCCACGTCCTCCAGCGCCGCTTTTCACTTCCCAGCTGATTGCGACCCTACCTGATGCCACGGAAAGCGCACCGTACTTCGCGGCATTTGTCATCAATTCATGGAATGCGAGCGAAATGCTTAGCGCAGCCTTGGGTCTCAGCGCAAGGTTTGGCCCCGCGGCACTTACCCGCTCCCCGAAGGGCGCGAACTGCTCCGCGACCACTGTTTGTAAATTGACGCCTTCCCAGCGGCTATGAGTAAGCTGGCTGTGAGCGCGCGCCATGGCGTGGACGCGCTCTTGAACTTTCTGTGCAAATTCCTCAAGGCTTTCGGCGCCGCTCGATGTATATTTAACAAGAGCTTGGATGGTGGCCAGCGTGTTCTTCACCCTGTGGTCAAGCTCCGCCATCAGGAAATCCTGACGCCTGCGGGCCTCTTCGCGCTCGCGCATGATCTTGTCTTGATGCCGTAGAACGACATCCAGGATCGAGAGGCGAAGCGCCTGCGCGGCATCTGCGGCAGGCTCGCCCCATGGCTGCGAATGCTCGCGGACAATTTCTTTCCAGGCCGCGAAGGATTTTCTCGGGCCGATACGCAAGCCATCGGCGGTAACGTCGACGGGCTTGGCCGGGTTGCCAGCCCAGGTTACCGTTCTCGATGCCTCCGGCCGAAACCAGAGCACGTAGTCACGCGGTGTGCGCGAGACTGACAGCGCAAGAAGTCCGCTCGCCACGCCAGTATAGTTTCTTGCTGGAGCAAATTGGGACGCGAGGCAATCGGTCAAGAACACACCCTCTGGCACAGAAGTGTTCAGCCACTCCACCAGGAGATTCTAATTGCTCGTCCGTGGGCGTCGGCCCATGTCTTGTGACTTTTCCCTCCCACCAAACGGCAACCCCTTGCGCAGGGATGTAATCGAGCAAATTCGGACGCGCCTTAACTAAGGTTTCGCCAAAATCATCTTGCCCGACCATGGCCTCGACGAGCTCGGCGTGCACCTTTTTCATACGAAAGCGCTCAGCCTGCACTTCGCTTAAGAGTTTTTCTCCAAGTTGCAAAGAAATCATCTGAGCGAATAACTCGCAGGCCGAGCGGACGGCATGAGAGACATATCGGGGCGAACGATGATGACCGGCGATCAGCCCCCAAAGCTTGCCTCCGATGACAAGGGAGAGCGACATAGAGGCAACGACGCCCATATTGGCCAGATATTCAAGATGCAGAGGGGAAACGGAGCGGAGCACGCTGAAGGAGAGATCGAGCGGTTTCCTAGTGATCGGATTGAGAGCGGGCGTCAGGGGAGCCGGGGTATAATTGGCGTCAGGAATAATCCGCATCCGATTGAGCAGGTAAAGCTCTCTCGCTTGCTTCGGAATATCGGAAGCGGGATAGCGCAGTCCGAGAAAGGGTTCTAGGTCCTGATGCTTCGCCTCGGCGATGACGGCTCCGCTGCCGTCCGGCTGAAATTGGTAAACCATTACGCGATCAAAGCTGGTCGCCGCGCGGACCTCGTCCGTAATGGCCTGTAAAAAGCCGGCCAAGTCCGAGGCTTTATGGGCTCGCGTAACCATGCCTTGCACGAGCGAGAGCGGGTTGACGGGCCTCGCCAAAAGGGGCTCCAGTTCAACAATCAAAGCGCCGCCGCTTTGATGGACGGTCGCGTCCAGCGTCTCACCACGATGCTGCACTCCCATTTCGAAGGCGAAGACGCTGCGAGGGATCGTGACCTCCTGAGCGGCAAGCACCTTAAGGCTCGCGAGTTCAGCCTCAGTAACAAGCGCTTCCACACCGTGGCCAAGAAGGTCCTCGGGATCAAGGTCAAGCAGCCGCTTCGTATCGCCAGCGATCTGGACGACCTTGAGCGAAGCGGGATCGACGGCGAGAAGAACACCATGCGGTTGAATGGAACCCGGAATATGGATCGGCTCCCGATCACAATCGGTAGTATCGGAGATCTTACGAGTTGGCGCCAGCTCCTTCATTCCTCACCAGAGTTGTTGAACGCTCTCAACTATTGTGCAGAGCGTATATCCTTTTTCAGCCCTGGCCATGACGATAATCAAATTCTGTCGCAGTTGCCAAGAGCTTAGCCTTTGGCGCTACGTTCTTCCGCCGCCTTACCAGGCACATCAAACCAAATGCTCAAGGTCCAGCTAGTAGAGTTCTGACTAACGCGTCATAACACCGCCTTAATACAATCGATCGAGAACGATGATGCACGGTGTGGAGCTCTTGATATCGAGAAAATGCAATGTCGCCGATGCGGATATTCGGAGCGGCGTTCATCTTGACTAATCCTTTTGCAAATGCTCGCGCGCGGAAAGTCCGCGATTTTGCCCTGTTCGACCTGCCGTCAATGCAAAGGGGCATCGCGGCTGAGCGTGGCGCGCATGTTCCCAGCAAATCTGTGACGGGCGAAGCGACATTACGCCTCTGCTTCGAAGTATGCTTGCATAGTCGAGCCGGGCAAGCCTATCAGTAACCCAACGCGCGGCGAAAAGACGTGGTCGATGCCATTGTGGTGGCGAGCGGCGCTGCATTGTCTGTGTTTTTTTGTTGGAGGCAAATGATGGGTCAGCCCGTTCAAACAGTTCAAAAAACAAATGGGAGTATAGCGCTTCCGGTCCTCAAGCTGTTGCTGATGATTGTAGCGCTCGTTGCGCTCAGCTTCTCTTTGATAGCAATCGACCTGCCAAATAAGAACTACCTATGGATGGTCGCAGAAATCGTGGTCGCGGTTCTCCTGATACAGGGCGCCGTCAGCAATACAAGGCGAATTTTTTGGGGCAAGCGCTGAAGTAAGCGGCTTGCTGGTTTTGTTTGCATGCGAGCGGAGCCGTACAGCGCCTTACTCCGCCAGCTGGAACGAGTCCACGAACCGATCCACTTGCTGCAGGCCGTTCGGCTTCACCGACAAGGCCGAAATCATGATGACCGAGCGGGGGGTTGTCACGATGGCAATGCCCCGGCCAGCGATCTTGTCATTTTCGAAAGTAAAATCGACCCGAGGCATTCGCCCGCTGCTGGCCGTTACAAGATCCGTCCTTTTTTGGCCGGTTAGTTCAGCGCCGATCGATTTGACGAAAGCATCAATATCGGCCTGAAGCTCAACCGCCAAGTCGACATTCTTCGCGTATTCAGTGTAGCCGCTCAGAAAGGATGCATCGCTTCGATTGACAGAGTAAGCGGTTGTCTTTGCGTTCGATGAGGGGGTGACTTCCTTCTCTTGCGGCTTTTCGGGGAACGCAATGGTATATCCGCCCTTGAGAGGAACTGCGGCCTCCTCGGCTTGAAGAGTAAGCGGGCTGGCAACCGCAGCGGTCGCGACAAGCGCTAACCGGAAAAGAGCCTTTTGGACCATGACAGGAAGTATCTCCGAAAAACGAGGGGCCGGTTCTGACGGTCTGTATCGCTAACGAATTTGCCGGCAATTTGCGAGAAGGCAGGGCTTCCCACGCGCGCGCCGGGAAGCCCGATCTAAGCAGCCCCGCAAATCTGACTAACAGCTTGCCGCCCTGGACGCCGCTCACTTGACGTCATCCCGGAAAGGCGAAGCCTTATCCGGGACTGTAATAAGTCGCAGCGCTCACCTTCGATCCCGGCTCGCGCTCGCTTATCGGGGGGTGACGGCGGCGGTACTCCGCTAGCGCGTCTTGGATCAAGCCGCGCGCAGGATGCTCCGACCGGCATAAACCGCGACATCGCCCAATTCTTCCTCGATGCGGATGAGCTGGTTGTATTTCGCGATGCGGTCGGACCGCGAAAGCGAGCCCGTCTTGATCTGGCCGGCATTCGTCGCAACCGCGATGTCGGCGATGGTCGAATCCTCCGTCTCGCCCGAGCGGTGCGAAATAACTGTCTTCCATCCGGCGCGATGAGCCATGTCGACCGCGTCAAGCGTCTCGCTCAGCGTGCCGATCTGATTCACCTTGATGAGGATCGCGTTGCCGCAGCCCTTTTTGATGCCCTCTGCAAGGATCTTCGGATTGGTGACGAAGATATCGTCGCCGACGAGGTTGATCTTCGAGCCCAGCTTGTCCGTCAGCAGCTTCCAGCCGTCCCAATCCTGCTCAGCCATGCCGTCCTCAATGGAGGTAATCGGATAGCGGCTCACGAGATCGACATACACCTGAACCATCTCCTCGGACGAGAGGCTCTTGCCTTCGCCCTTCAGCTCATAGCGGCCGTTTTTGAAAAACTCGCTTGAGGCTGGGTCGAGGGTGATGGCGATATCCTCGCCGGGCTTGTAGCCGGCCTTCTCGATCGCGCGAACCACGTAGGAGAGCGCTTCGTCGGGGGATTTGAGGTTCGGAGCGAAGCCGCCCTCGTCGCCCACATTGGTATTATGGCCGCCTTCTTTCAGGATCTTTTTCAGCGTATGGAATACTTCCGCGCCCCAGCGCACCGCTTCCGCAAGCGTTGGCGCGCCCAAGGGCGAGATCATGAATTCCTGGAAGTCGATCGGGTTGTCGGCATGCGCGCCGCCGTTGATAATGTTCATCATCGGCACGGGCAGGACGCGCGCGCTCACGCCGCCGATATAGCGGTAGATCGCTAAATCCGTTGCCTGGCTTGCAGCCTTCGCAACGGCCAGCGAAACACCGAGGATCGCATTCGCGCCAAGACGGCCTTTGTTCTCCGTCCCGTCGAGCATGATCAGCGTGTTATCGATGTGACGCTGGTCTTCGGCGTCCATGCCCTGAAGCGCATCGAAGATTTCGCCGTTCACGGCGTCGACCGCCTCCAGCACGCCCTTGCCCAGATAGCGCGCCCCGCCGTCGCGTTTTTCGATGGCCTCACGGGTGCCGGTCGAAGCGCCCGATGGGACTGCGGCGCGGCCCACCGCGCCATCTTCAAGCACGACGTCGACTTCGACGGTTGGATTGCCGCGGCTGTCGAGGATTTCGCGGCCTGTAATGTCAGAGATGGCAGTCATGAGGGAACTCCGCGCAAGGGTGAGGAATGGTAACCAAAGAACGTAATGTTGTCTTAAAGGACTCGCCCAGCCTCTTAAAGGAGTTTAATCGGTAAACATGAGTGGCATGCCAGAACCCACAAAAAAATGCCTTGTCTTGCTGTCCGGCGGCCAGGATTCCGCCGTCTGTCTTGCGTGGGCGTTGACCAATTATGACGCAGTTGAAACGCTCGGTTTCTCATATGGGCAGCGACACAGTGTTGAGCTCGAATGCCGTCCAAAGCTCAGGGAG
The DNA here is from genome assembly GCA_963839435.1 of uncultured Alphaproteobacteria bacterium. GTDB lineage: Bacteria > Pseudomonadota > Alphaproteobacteria > Rhizobiales > Rhodomicrobiaceae > Rhodomicrobium. The sequence goes on along the minus strand of CAWIVD010000007.1, from coordinate 351,831 downwards.
GCCATCTCTGCCGCTTTTCCGGCGTGGGCCTCGCGTCTCGGCCCCGACCACGTGCTCGATCTTTCCGTTTTGGGCGCGGTCAGCGACACGGCACTGACGAGCGATGCCGAGATCGCGTTCGGCGCGAATGGTCTGCCGAATACGTTCGTGCCCGGCCGCAATCTGTTGTTTTTCGCGCTCGCCGGTGCGCTCGGTTTCCGGCGCGGCATTCGTGATCTGGTTGGCGGCATGTGCCAGACCGATTACTCAGGCTATCCCGACTGCCGCAACGAAACTTTGTCGGCACTGAACCATGCCATCAATCTTGGCACCGGCGAGCGGTTCACGATCATCACGCCGCTCATGTGGCGCACGAAGGCTGAAACCTGGGCGCTGACCGACGCGCTGGGCGGCCAAAGTCTAGTAGATATCGTTGCCGAGTATACGCATACTTGCTACAAGGGCGACCGCGAGCACCGCCACGAGTGGGGGTACGGGTGCAACGCATGTCCCGCCTGCAATCTTCGCGAAAAGGGCTATAGCGCGTGGCGTTCCGGCGCCGAGGCGCCATGTTAGATCCATGTACACGGTCAAAGAAATTTTCCCAACACTGCAGGGTGAGGGCGCGCAAGTCGGGCGCGCGGCCGTCTTCTTGCGCTTCGCCGGCTGCAATCTCTGGACCGGGCTGGTGCGGGACAAGCCGCGCGCTTTCTGCCGTTTCTGCGACACGGACTTCGTGGGCTATGACGGCCCCGGCGGAGGCAAGTTCGAAAGCGCCGACGTGCTTGCCGATACGGTTCAGCACATCTGGAACGCGGCTGTCGAATCTCGCAAAAGCAAGCCCTACGTCGTGTGCACCGGCGGCGAACCGACCTTGCAGCTTGACGCCCCCCTTGTTGAAGCGCTCCGCGCTCGCGGTTTCATGGTGGCGCTGGAGACCAATGGGACGCGCCCGGCTCCTCGCGGGATCGATTGGATTTGCGTCAGCCCCAAGGCAGGCGTTCCGCTCGCACAGCGCGAAGGCAACGAGTTGAAGCTCGTCTTCCCGCAAGTGGGGGCGCCCCCGCCCCAGTTCGAACGATTGAACTTTCAGCATTTCTTCCTGCAGCCCATAGATAACGCGAACCACCGCGAGAACCTCCAGGCTGCGGCGCGTTATTGCCTTGCTCACCCGCCCTGGCGGCTTTCGTTGCAAACACATAAATTGATCGGCATTCGCTGATCGATCAACCCGCCTTTAATCGGCGTTGATTGAAGGCGGAAAGGTGATCAGTTTCAGAGTGTCAGGGCATCGTGTGTTGACCCGCATGCGGGCGATATGGTCCATTTTGTACGCATCCCGTGTATGGCGGCATCTGCTTGTCAATTTGTCCCCGCGCTTTCGTCCTCTTTCCTCGTTCTGAAAGATCTTCACCGAATTCGCTTTGACGGCAGGTTAACGAGAGCCAAAGCCCGCTCAAGCCCTTGATAATTCAGGGAAAAAGGACCGAACGGGACGCGATCTCGACGCCTGCGCCGCAGCCGTTTCGGCTCTTCGCAAGCGTTAATTCGCGATGCCTAAATATATTTAACGGACTTTTGCGCGTCCCGTTAATGAGGAAATTCCGGCATTAAATTCTATTTAATGGGCAATGTGTTAATCATAAAAAGCCTCGTATTTTCAATACTTTGCGTCATCTCACCCCTGTCGGCTCAAGAGCCGCGATGGTCCATATTTTTCGCCTCATGAGTAACTTTTTAACCAAACACGTGGCGGGAAATAAATCCGGCGCTCTCCAGTTAACCGTCTTCGGTTAATTTCTCGGCGCGCGAACGAATTGTTCACCAAAACGCGCGCCGCGAGCGCCGTCCACGATAGCGATGGCCGTTTTGGTGAAGGCTTCCTGACGCCTCCCAGGCGTCGCCATGATCGCCGCCCGAAATGCGCCTCGGCACTGGTCCCGGGCCGTTAAGAAAAAATTGCGTCGCAACCGGTTCCGATTTCGCGCACGCTGCGCTAGAAGAGCGCGAACACCCGCAAGTTTGCGTAAGCGGAGCTTGAATGAACAACCCTGATTATGGCCGCCACCTGACGCAGCTCGGGCGGAATTCCTCGGTCCCCGCCTGCCCGGACGAGGCGCAGCTAGAGGCCGTCCCAAATCCGCATCCCGGCACGCTTTACACCGTGCGCTTCACGGCGCCGGAGTTCACCGCTCTTTGTCCCGTGACGGGCCAGCCCGATTTCGCCCACCTCGTCATCGACTATGTGCCGCGCGACCTGCTCGTGGAGTCGAAATCGCTGAAGCTGTATCTGAGCTCGTTCCGCAACCACGCCGCCTTCCATGAGGATTGCACAGTCGCTATCGGCAAGAGGCTCGACAAGACGCTGAACCCGCATTGGCTTCGCATCGGCGGCTATTGGTATCCGCGCGGCGGCATTCCCATCGACGTTTTTTATGCCGTGGGCGATCTTCCTTCAGGGGTTTGGGTGCCGGACCAGGGCGTTGCGCCTTACCGCGGCCGCGGCTAGACATGATCGATGAAGGACCGGCTGATTATCACGAACGGTGACGACGCCGTCGCCCGCATGCGCGAAGCCGGAATCCGCGGCGAGATCCTGCCCTGGCGCGATATTCTTCACGAAGGCCCGGTTCCCCCGTCGCTCTCCCTTGAAGACCTGTCCGCCATCCGGGCACAGTTCCTCGCGCAAAGAGGATGGCTGCCCCAAGAGGAACTGCACGCCGCATTTCGCTCGCGAGACGCCATGATCCGCCGTCACCGCGAGTTTGGAAGCGTGCTTCTCTGGTTCGAGCACGATCTTTACGACCAGCTGCAACTGATCCAGCTCCTTGATTTTTTCGCGAATGAGCGCCGGGAGGGCCTGTCTCTCATCCAGGCCGGAAATTATCTCGGCCGGGAAAAGCCCAAGGCGCTGAAAGCTCATTTGCACCTTATGGAGCCGGTCACGGACGATCAGCTTCAATTGGCGCGGCTTGCCTGGAGCGCTTTTCGGGCTGAAACGCCAGAGCCTTGGGTGGGGCTTCTGCGGGTCGGCACGCATGTCCTTCCGTTTCTGCGGCTCGCCATACTGCGGCTGCTTGAGGAACTGCCGCACCCGGTATCGGGGCTATCCCGAACCGACTGGACGATTTTGAGCCTTATCGCCGAGGGCGTTAAAAGTCCGGCTGACATTTACGAGGCCTTCACCGAGTCCGAAGAGGCGCTCTTCATGGGCGACTTAAGTTTTTATCATGCCCTTGATATGCTAGGGGCAGGTGGCGCGCCCCTTATCGCAGGCTTCAAGGGGCTGACCTTTTCTCCTTCGATGCCGGAAGAGGAGAGGAATGCGTACCTTTCCGCGGAATTGTCGTGCACGCATCTCGGCATCACGATCCTTTCCGGGAAAGCGGACGCCTTGCAGCACAGGCATCTGGACCGCACCATCGGCGGGTACTCCTTGCAGACGCGCGCGCCCTGGCGATGGGATTCTGCGACAGGGCAACTCTGGCCCCCGCATGCGCAATGAGGCGGCGGCTTTGCGCATGCCTATGCGGATACGGAACTCCCCCAACAATCCGCGCGCGCGGCACGGCTTTATCGGGAAAGCGCCGGGGAGACCGAGGATGGTGTCGGCAGACGCCTTGTGCCGATCGCTGCTGATCCGCCCGTTTTAAGCCGTTTCTCGGCGAGCGTTTTCTGCTGGGGGATGCCGGCACTCCACAAGGTGGCCGCGATCAGATGTCCCGCCGTGATCAGCGCGGCAAGATAGGTCGGAAGGACTTGGAATAGTCCCACGCAAAAGACGGCAAGAGCGGGAAGGGTGATAACGCCGCTCAGTGTCGCCGGATTGCGTTGCAGCAGCGTCGTCGCGTAAGCGATAAATCCGCTCGCGCGTCGTGCTTCGAAGCGCGGGCCAATCGCAGGCTCGCCTTGTTTGAAGCTGTATTCGACCCAGGCGGCGGCCAGATAAAGCGCGCCGCCTGCGATGATGGAAGATGAGGCGAGCGCGGCGCCTGCGGCAATGTAGGCGGCAGAGGCAGCCGCGCTAAACCACGCCGCGCATTTGATGAGCCTGTTCCTGCGCCGAATGGCGCGATCGAGGGTCTCGGTGTGAAGCGGAGCCATGGGCGCTTGCGGCAGCGCGATGGCGGGTCCCGCCCCAAGACATACGATCTCGGCGGCGAGCCAGAAAAAAAGAGCGACGGCGATGACAGCTTCGCCCAGAGGTACGGATTGCCTCGAGACGGCGTCGGCGATGGTTGCCGAGGCAGTGCTTGCGGTGAGCGTGATTTCGGAGGCCGAGGACAGCATGAGCGCGTGCGTGCGCGCTGCGGCGGGCAGCCGGAATGCATAGAGGTTGCGCCGGGGCTCGAGATGCGCTTGGTGTTGTTTCGGGCTCTGCATAGATAAACATAACAAACACAAGGTTATCTCGCATGACAGGCATGCAAGATCCGTCGATTCTCGTTTTTCCGAATTATATATCGGCGGGAAGGACGAAAAGAGACTCGTATGACTTATCATGCGAGGCGCAGCGGTTTCTGCTATTGCCTAATATTGTTGCTTAAGCGTCGCTTTTCAAGTCTGGTTATTTGCGACATTTTTGCAAAGGGGAATAACGCCCCGTCAATCTTCGCGCGCAGAGCAAATATCGAGTTAAATTCCTGCGGCGGATCAATCGCTTGACGCGGAAGATCGGCGGGCGCGTGGAGCGTGACCGCTGTTGTGGAACCAAGCGCGAGCGTAGGGCGCAGATTTGGCGGACCCGCCATCGCCGGTTGGGCATTTTAAGATTGGCTTCGTGATCTGCGCTCCATGCCACGCGTTGCGGAAAAAGCCGGCGCCCTTGCGGTGCGCCAGCGTCTCGCTTTCCGTCCCGGGATTTTTCGCGGCAAAACGAGGTTCAGCTATCCACCATTTGCCCGGACCGAGCGAGGCCTCGATTGGAGAAATGGCGCAATTTTGGAGGCAAGCGTAGTAGTCAAGGTTTAGCTATAAAAGCTTAATTTTAGTAAAAACAGTTTATCCACTCAATAATCCGTTATGCAAAGATTGATTGCGTTGTCGTCATTTTGAGAAAAAACAGTGCTAATAACTGGGCGTCATTTAGGCTTATGGCCTAAAAGATTGGCACGTCCACGATATCAGGGAGAAAAGCCTCATGAAGCGAGCAACTGTAATTTCAGCTGCTGCGTTTATGCTTGCCGCCTCGGCTCTTAGCCTTACGACCGTGACGCCTGTGGCCGCCGGATCGAGCGATAGCATCTCGGATCAGGCCGCGAGTGAACAGCTGCGCGAACTGCTTGGAAACCGCATGCGGAGCCGGGAGGATTTGCGCGATCTTATCCAGGACCGGCTGCAGGAACGCGAAGCTCTCCGCGATCTTCTGGCGGATCGTCTGCGGGGCCGCGAGGATTTGCGCGAGCTTATGATGGAACGCGGCGGCGGCCGTGGCGATTTGCGGGGTCTTTTGGCGGAACGCTGCGGTGGCCGTGACGATTTGCGCGAACGTATGGCGGATCGCATGGGCGGCGGTGGCGATGTGCGGGACTTCTCGGCGGACCGCATGGAGAGACATGGCCATGTCCGTGATCTCATTCGCGACCGCATGGAAGGCCGCAACGACATCCGCGACCTCTTTCAAGATCGCATTCGAAGCCGGGAGGACCTGCGTGACCTCCTGGCCGATCGCATGGAGAGGCGCGCTCTGCTGCGCGAGCTTCTCGCGGAGCACATGCAGAATAGAGGCGGCGCCGCGGGTGACCAGGTCTCGAACCGCTTCGAGGGAGCCGACGAGAACACGGGCGGCGCGGCCGGGATCAATCGTGAAGATTTGCGCGACCTCATCCTGGATCGCATCCGCAACCGCGGCGAGGTCGATCAACTTCTCGAGCAGATCCACGATCGCATCGGGGGCGAAGAATAGGGCCGGCCTTTCTTGAAAGAACAGGGGGCGGCTGTCACTCCGCCCCCCGAAACCGAACACGGGAGACGTTTCAATGAACAAGGCTATTCTTTTTGCCGCAGCGCTCTTGCTTACGCCGCTGCCTGCAATGGGCGAGCAGGCGCAACAATCCCCGGATAAATCTCAGGATCGCCAGTCCGCGGCTATGGATCGCGATCACGCCCTAGACCGGGATAGCGAACGTGGCGGCGGCGAGGATTTGCTCGACCGGCTGTCCAGGTCCGATCTCAGAGACCGCCTGTCCTCAGCGGTTCAGCGCATCGAAGCCGCATGCGGAGAGGAAATCGAACGGTTCTGCAGTGACGTGACGCCCGGCGGCGGCCGTATGGCAAGCTGCATGGACGCCTACTCCGACCAGATGAGCCGTTCCTGTCAGTCCGCCTTGCGTCGGTCCGTGAACAGGGTCCAGCAAGCCGTGGCGAATATCGCTGACAGTTGCATGTCGGCTGTGCAGCAGCAATGCGGGAACGCTGACAATGTGAAGCAGTGTCTCCAGCAGAAGAACGCATCGCTCCCGCAATCATGCCAGACCATCGTCGCCGCTGTGCAGCAGGGAAGGCAGGCGCTGGCGGCAAGAATGCCAGGGCAGGGCGAGATGGCTCAAACGCAGGAGCAAGGTGGTCCCCAGCAGACTGCTCAAGCCCAGGGAGACCAGGGATTGGCGCGTCTGAGAGGCCTGCCAGCTTTCAGCTCTGACGGCAAAAATCTCGGACAGGTCGTGCATGTCGAGAGAGGACCGGACGGCAAAATGCAGTCCGTTCAAATTCAGGTCGGCCGCCTCCTCGGTCTTGGCGAAAAGACAATCACCATCGATGGGACGAAGCTCGAGCAGCTTGCCGACCGCGTCAAGGTGATGATGAACAGCGATCAGATCCGCACGTTGCCCGATACGAAGGGTCAGGGCGGCAGCGCGCAGAAGTAGGACGCAGCCTTGAAGCGCGAGCCGGGATTGCAAAAAGGTTGGCGCTTCAACGTGTTGCGATCCCGGAAAAGGCTGCGCCATTGCGGGATTATGGCAGCGACTTTCCCGCCTTTAATCGATCCGATTAAAGGCGGGTTGATTTAGAGTGGGTCCGGAAAGTGCGAAGCGGTTTTCCGATAAAGATGCACGACAAAACAAAAACTTAGAGCCCGCTTTTGATTCCATTAAAAGCTGATAGAATCCGACGCCCGCTGCCTATGCTTATCTGGCCAATACTGCCAATCGTGCACGAGCTTTCGTCTGAGCTTCGCGGTTGGCGATGACCGAAGCTTTCAGTTCTATTGCCTTCTTGAAGTCGAGAATGGCGAGGGCAGGAAGCTCTTGTGCCTCGTAGACCTGGCCACGGCCCCAAAGCGAACTGATGCTGTCGGCATTGATGCGCAGCGCGGCATTGAAGTCCTCAAACGCCGCGCTCGTGTCTCCGAGGGCCAGAAGGATGTGTCCTCTCGTGTCTAGGAAGCGCCAATCGTTCGGCTTGAGCGAGACGGCCTTATTGGCATCTGCCTTCGCTTCTTTGGCCTGATCCGTCGCATACAGCAGCAGGGCCCGGCTGTTATAGGCGCTCGCATTATCTTGGCTCAGGCTGATGGCTTTATCGAAGTCGGCAACCGCTAGCGCATTTTCACCTTTGCGCTGGTGGGCGAGGCCGCGGTTGACATAAGCGGACGCATGCGTGGGCTCAAGGCTTATGGCTTTGTCGAAATCGGCGATGGCGTGGGCATAATCGCCTTTTCCTTCGCTATAGGCGACGCCGCGAGCATCATAGGAGTCGGCGTTCGCAGGGGTCAGGCTGATAGCTGTGTTGTAATCGGCAATCGCGCGGTCCCATTGGCCGTCGTTGCCATAGGCAGTCCCGCGCTTGATATAGGCAGGCTCGTACTTCGGATCGAGCGCGATCAGCTTGCTGAAATCCTCCGTGGCGCGTCCGTTATCGGACACTGCGAGGAACGTCAGCCCTCGGCCGAAAAAGGCCTCCTTGTCTTTTGGGTCGAGCTTGAGCGCCTGACTGAAATCTTGGATGGCGCGCCCGAACAGTCCTCGGTGGAGATAAACGAAACCGCGCCCCGCATAAGCATTGGTGTATTGCGGGCTGAGCCTGATGGCCTCGTCGAAATCATCGCTTGCCCTGGCACGGTCGCCCTGTTTGTCATAGGCGCGGCCCCGGCTGAAATAAGCGACGGCGTTGCTGCCCCTGGTGTCCTGGATGATCGCGGAGCAGGCGCGAATGGCGAGTTCCGCATTGACGTCCTGGGCGCAGTCGCTGTTTGTGTCGGCAAGGACCGTCCCGGACATGAGTAATGAAACGCCGATGGCGCCGTAGAAGATGCGCATGAAAACCTCCCTATGCATATTCTGTTTTGATCAAATATATAACGTTCTGAATTTAAGCGCCAGCCACGCTGCTAGAGTTATTCATAAATACCGAATTGAGTGCCGGATTTAGCCGCAGTCGCACCGCAATTGCGCTTTTATTCCAGGAGCAGGTTGCGAATGTTTTCAATCTCCTTCGGATCGCACGTCATGAAACGGATTATCACGGTAGCCGCCCTGGCCAGTCTTCCCTTGATGGCCCAGGCAGAGGAACTGCCCTTGAAGCGCGTCGTCCTTTCGACGTCAGGGCTCGCTCAATTCACGCATGGAGGCGAAGCGGCGGCAGGCTCTGTCATTGAACTGCCGGTCCGCCTCGATCAGGTCGACGACGTTCTGAAAAGCCTGACAATTTTCGATGCGGCGGGCTCCATTGGCGCCGTCAGCCTGCCTGGAAAGACGCCTCTCGCCGAGTTGTTTCGCGATCTTCCATTCGATCAGGCCGCGCTCGCCTCGCAACCCGATCTGCTGAACGCGCTTGTAGGAGCTGAGGTGGACATCGAAGGAAGCGTCAGCGCGACGGGCCGCGTCTTCCGCGTCGAGGAGGAGAAAGTTCAGCTTCCGAACAATGGCGGAGAGACGACGCGGCACAGGCTCTCGCTTGTTACCCCGAAAGGCTTCGTCCAGGCCATTCTCGAAGAACTGACGGCGCTGCGCTTCACCGATGCCGCGACACGCGACCAGATCGACCGCGCCTTATCGGGGATCGCGGCCAACCGCGCGAAGGATCAGCGCAAGCTTGCGATCACGCTTGCGGGCGAAGGAAAAAGACCCGTCGGCTTCAGCTATGTTGTGGCAGCACCCGTCTGGAAAACGTCCTACAGGGTCGTGCTGCCCAAGGAAGGCGGAAAGGCCCGGCTTCAGGGCTGGGGCATCCTGGAAAATCTTACCGGCGGCGATTGGAAGGACGTGGACCTCACCCTTGTTTCGGGCAACCCGGTGGCCTTGAAGCAAGCGCTTTATTCGGCGGTCTTCGTGGACCGGCCCGAGATCCCGGTGTCCTCCGCGTTGCGGATCGTGCCGAGGAAGGACGAGGCCGAGGAGAAGGCGCGCGACATGACAGAGGCGGCCGCCCCGCATGCAAAAGTGGCACGCGCGCTCCGGTCGGCGCCGCCGATGCCCGCCGCGGCTCCGGCTTTCGGCGCGGCGGCCGGCATTCCGGGCGGCCTCCAAGACCTTCAAGAGGAGCTTGGTTCGGCTGCGCATGGCGCTGAGGCCGAAGAGGCCGCGACGCAAGTGCTCTACCGCTTCCCCGGAAAAGTGACGCTCGCCTCGGGATCGACAATGATGATCCCGTTCGTCGACCGCGAGATTACGGCATCGCGCACCACCATCTATCAACCCGAAACCAACGCGACCCGGCCCCTCGCCGCCGTCCGTCTCACCAATGACGGCAACTCAGCGCTGCCAGCCGGGCTCGTGACCTCCTTCGAGACCGGCGCCGACGGTACAGCCAACTTTGCAGGGGACGCCCAACTTCCGCTCCTGTCGAAGGGCGCGACGAGGTTCATCACATTTGCGCTCGATTCCAAAACGGAGATACGCCGCGAAGACCGAGGCGTGAAGCAAACCCGGCTTGGCAAGGCGGCGCGGGGCGAGCTGACCCTGACAGTCAAGTCGCGCTGGGCGATCGACTATGAGATCACCCCGCCCAGTGAGGAAGACCGCGAAGTCTTCATCGAGGAGCCTCGCCAGGATGGCTGGAAAGCGGCGGGTGACACGAAGGACATCGAGGAGACGGCCACGCGCCTGCGCTACAGGGTGGTTGCGCCGAAGGGGAAGACCACGAAAGCGACGCTGACGCGCGAGCACGCCGACTATCAAACGGTCAGCCTGACTTCGCTGGCGCCCGACCGGATCCTCGCGACTGTTTCGGGGCTGCAAAACGAAACATCAGCTCTCAAGGATACGATTTCCAAGCTCAGCGCCGTCGTCGGCGACATCACGAAAATCAATGCGCGCAGGCGGGAGTTTGAGGTCGAGCGGAAGAAGGTCGGAGACGATCAGGAGCGCATCCGCAAAAACCTCGCAAGCGTTGGTCAATCTTCCGATCTGGGGAGGCGTTACCTGGATACGCTTAAGACCCAGGAAGACCGTCTGGCGACGATCGCTTCGGAAGAGAAGAAACTGGACGATGACTTGGCGGGCAAGACGAAGAAGGCTGAGGAGATCGCGAATGACCTCGTCCTGTAGGAGGTTCTGGCGCGCTTCGACTGAACACTGAATGCTGAAACGAAACGAGGCGGCAAAGCCGCCTCGCCAAGTTTATCAATGAGCCCGTAGTAGCCTTAGCACGAGTAGTACATATCGAACTCGATCGGGTGCGGCATCATGCGGAAGCGATCGATCTCTTCCACCTTCAACTCGATGTAAGCGTCGATCTGGTCGTCGGTGAACACGCCGCCTTCCTTAAGGAACGCGCGGTCGGCGTCGACCGAGTCGATCGCCTCTTGCAGCGAACCGCACACCGTGGGGATTTCCCGGAGTTCTGCCTCGGGCAGGTCGTAGAGGTTCTTGTCGATCGGATCGCCGGGATGAATGCGATTGCGGACGCCGTCAAGGCCGGCCATCAGCATCGCGGCAAAAGCGAGATAGGGGTTCGCCGACGGATCGGGGAAGCGGACTTCAACGCGCTTCGCTTTCGGGTTCGCCGTCACCGGGATACGACAGGATGCCGAGCGGTTACGGGACGAATAGGCGCGAAGCACCGGAGCCTCGTAGCCCGGAACGAGGCGCTTGTACGAGTTGGTCGACGGGTTTGTGAAGGCGTTCAGCGCCTTGGCGTGCTTGAGAATGCCGCCAATGTAGAACAGGCAGGTCTCCGACAGGTCCGCATAGAGATTACCGGCCATGACCGGCTCCGAGCCTTTCCAGATCGACTGGTGCACATGCATGCCCGACCCGTTGTCGCCAAAAACGGGCTTCGGCATGAACGTCGCCGTTTTGCCGTAGGAGTGCGCGACATTGTGGACGACGTACTTGTAGGTCTGCAGCGCGTCGCCCATGCGCGTCAATGTGCTGAACTTGATGCCAAGCTCGTGCTGGGCGGAAGCCACCTCGTGATGGTGCTTCTCGGTGACGACGCCCATCGCCGACATCGTCGAAAGCATCTCGGAGCGGATGTCCTGCGCGCTATCAACCGGAGGTACCGGGAAATAACCGCCCTTTGTACGCGGACGGTGGCCGAGGTTGCCCATCTCGTATTCGGTCGGCATGTTCGTCGGGAGCTCGGCCGAGTCGAGGCGGTAACCGCAGTTGTAAGGATCGGTAGAGAAGCGCACGTCGTCGAAAATGAAGAACTCGGCCTCAGGGCCGAAGAACGCCTTGTCGCCAATCCCAGTCTGCTGAAGATAGGCTTCCGCCTTGCGGGCGGTGCCGCGCGGATCGCGCTCATAACGCTCTCCCGTGTGCGGCTCGAGAACGTCGCAGTAAATCGCGAGCGTCGATTGCGCGAAGAACGGATCGATATGCGCCGTTTCCGGGTCGGGCATCAACGTCATGTCGCTTTCGTTGATCGCCTTCCAGCCTGCGATCGAGGAGCCGTCGAACATGATGCCCTCGGCGAACGCTTCGTCGCCCATCTCCGATGTTTCCATCGTCAGATGCTGCAGCTTGCCGCGCGGATCGGTGAAGCGGAGATCGACAAAACGGATGTCTTCGTCCTTGAGTTTTTTTACAACTTCAGTCGCGTTTGACATTGAACTCCCTCGTGCAGTTAGAGTCTCGTCGTTGGGGTGGGCAGATTGGGCGCGCCGATTTGATCGGCTGCTCTGTTGGGCATGTTATTGCTTCTGGGAGAAGCGGGGTAGAACGCTAAATTGCCTCAGGTCCGGTTTCACCAGTGCGGATGCGGATCGCATCTTCCACATTGATGATAAAGATCTTGCCGTCGCCTATCCGGCCGGTTCGTGCCGAGTTTCGGATAGCTTCCACAGCTTTTTCCACCATGTCCTCTGGCAGCACAATCTCAATCTTAACCTTGGGCAGAAAATCGACAACATACTCCGCGCCGCGGTAAAGCTCAGTGTGGCCTTTCTGGCGGCCGAAGCCTTTGGCCTCCGTGACTGTAATGCCTTGAAGGCCGATTTCCTGCAAAGCCTCCTTAACCTCATCGAGCTTGAACGGTTTGATAACCGCTTCGATTTTTTTCATGACGGATGGATTCCTCCGAAGGGGACAAAACGCGCGCTGTGACCCTGTATAGCATAGGCCATGCCAAATGTTGCATCGCTTATGACGCAACGATGAACTCGGGCTTAACTAATTCACTGTGTCTAAAATTACGCCATATTGCATATAAGTTGAGCAGAGCGTGGCCGGCGATGGGCCAGGGATTCGTAGTTTGGGATAGTCCTTACTTGCTTTCGCGGCCCTGCACAAAATCGGCGCTTCTCTTCCACGCTCCTGCAAATTTCGCTACATTCGGCCCGGATGTCGTTTTATGAATCGTCAGACGAATTCGCTGAACTCACAGGCTGCGCCTTGCTTGAACTTCTGACCGCCGAAGAGATGAGCCGTGCCGAGCAACTCGCCGCGGCGTCCGGCCTGTCGACACTGACGATGATGGAAAACGCTGGGCGCGGCGTTGCCGAAGAAGTCGTCCGGCGCTATCCGCGCGGCAGCCGCCTGGTCGTCTTGTGCGGACCGGGGAACAATGGCGGTGATGGCTTCGTCTGCGCACGCTTTCTAAGGGAGCGGGGCTACCAGGTTCGTCTTGCGCTTCTTGGGCGCCAGGAAGACTTGAAGCGCGATCCCAAGGAGATGGCGAGGCGGTGGGATGAGGCTATCGAGCCATTGGGTCTTCAATCCCTTGAGGGCGCGCAGATCGTCGTCGATGCAATCTACGGCACGGGCTTGCGCGACGAAGTTAGCGGAGTCGTCGCCCAGATGATCGAGGATGTGACCGGCCGCGGCTTGCCTGTCATCTCTGTCGACGTTCCTTCGGGCATTGACGCCACGAGCGGCTCCTTGAAAGGTCTCGCCTTCAAGGCAGCGGCTACGGTCACATTCTTCCGGCGCAAAACGGGGCATGTCCTGCTTCCCGGCCGCCTCTATTGCGGGGATGTCCGGGCGGTCGATATCGGGATTCCGGCGGCGGTGCTGGGCGAGATTGCGCCCCGGACATTCGCCGACGACCCGGATTTCTGGCTGCGTTATTTTCCGAAGCTGAAAATCGAAGGCCACAAATATGATCGTGGGCATGCCGTCGTCGTCTCCGGTCCGATGGAGAGCACGGGCGCAGCCAGGCTCGCCGCGCGGACAACGCTGAGGGCGGGCGCGGGGCTTGTCTCGGTCGCAACGTCGAAGTCGGCTTTCTATATCAATGCGGCGCAGCTAACCGCGGTGATGGTCGCGCCCTTTGACGGGGCATCCGGCCTGTCGGCAGTTCTATCCGACCCGCGCATCACCGCCGTCCTGATCGGCCCCGGCGCCGGCCGCGATCCGGAAGTTAAGGATTTGGTGGGCAGTGTGCTCGCGAGCGATGCGGTGGCGGTTCTCGATGCGGAGGGGATCACAGCCTTCCACGCAGCGCCCAAGGAGCTTTTCCATCATATCAAGTCGAGGCCTGCGCCGACGGTCATGACGCCGCACGAGGGCGAGTTCAGAAAGATTTTTCCTGAGCTTGCCAGTGAGCCGTCAAAGCTTGAGCGGGCCCGGCGCGCCGCGGAGATGTCTGGAGCCGTTGTCATCCTGAAGGGCGCTGACACTGTTATAGCCGCGCCGGACGGCCTCTCATCCATCAGCGAGAACGCGCCCGCGTGGCTTGCCACCGCGGGAAGCGGCGACGTTCTCGCGGGCCTCGTGACCGGGCTTCTCGCGCAAGGCATGGCGGCCTTCGACGCGGCAGCGGCCGCTGTTTGGATGCATGGTGAGCTTGCTGTCATCTTCGGCCCAGGGCTGATTGCCGACGACATGGCCGACCTTCTTCCTGGCGTGCTACAGCGGCTCGATAAGCGTGGGAAGATATTTTCATAGATTGCTCATCGCGATAGCAGAGAAGCAGGCGAATATTCGAATTTCTGCAACCTGCTTTGATGCTCACGGGAAAGCCTCAGTTGCAGAACTGCACCACATCAGCGAAACATAGCCTAGATTAGCAAACCTCATCCAAATGGGTGATGATCTGGTAGTGGGTCTGGCCTATCTTCCAATCATACTTGGTTTGTAATGACGTAAACGTATTGCAGGCATAATATTGCACAGGTGACCCGGCGAAAGCCGTGTCACCTGGGGCAGTAAATCAACTGAGCCGCTCCCCTGACGCCGCTGGAATCCCCCCATTTATTCACTTTGAGCGGTGTGCTGAAACAATCCGAAAAGACCCATTTTTGAAGCTGCACGGCCGCATCATTTATTAAAACTGATATATTCGACAAACCGCCGCCGAAAACGATAATGTCGGGGTCGACGACGTTGATGACTGTGGCGAGCGCTCTCGCGAGTTGCCGCTGATAGGTCACGAGCGCTGTTTGTGCGGCGGTCTCCCCGCCTGCGGCTCTTTCAGCGATCGCCTTGGCGTCCAGTGCAACGCCGGACAGTTGCCGATACTGGCGCTCAAGCGCTGGTCCGCACAAAAACGTTTCAATGCACCCGCGCTTTCCGCAGTAGCAGACTGGGCCGGGATACTCTTCGGCGTCTGGCCAGGGCAGCGGATTGTGGCCCCATTCGCCTCCAACGGCGTTACGGCCAAGTTGCGAGCGGCCGTCGATTACCAGCCCCCCGCCGACGCCAGTCCCCAGGATCACGCCAAAGACCGCATGGAAGCCTTTTGCCGCTCCGTCTGCAGCTTCCGATAGGGCAAAGCAATTGGCATCGTTCTCGATGACCGCCGGCCATGGCAACCGCGCTTGCAGATCGCGATGGAGCGCCCGGCCATTCAGCCACGTCGAGTTCGCATTGCGGACCAAGCCGGTTTGCGGCGAAATGCTCCCAGGAATTCCGATGCCGACTCCCGCGATCTCGGAAGCAGCCAGCCCATCCGTGCAGGCGTTTACGAGAGAGACGATAGCGTCGAGCGTGGCCTCATAATCGCCACGAGGCGTCGGCGCTCTCACGCGCACGCGTTCCTCGCCCGAGGGCGAAAGCGCCAGCGCTTCGACCTTGGTTCCTCCGAGATCAACGCCGACACGCCACATCAGACTCGTGCTCCTACTGAATCACATGCGCGCTGGAGATGATCTTCTTCGCCTCATCGACTGCTTCAAGCACCTGCTGGGTTCCATCACGCGTGCCGACCACAGCTTTGCTCGCCGGATTATGCAGTCCAGGAAGAGCGTTGTAGATGTCGGTGACCTTGTTTGCGACCATGTAGATCATCTCGCCGTTCGGAGCCGTCAGCTTGGTCATCGGCACCTTTTTTTCGAGGTCTCCGATGAGACCGTCGAGGGGCGTGGCGACAAAGAGCCTATTGTTGGCATAGTCGATGACGGTGGTGCCCGAGGGCTCGTCGCTGGCGAAGGCTTTGCGGACGCGCCAGATCTCGCCGAACTGAACCACCTGAGTGCCGCCGTCGCGAAGATCGACGACAATACCGTCGTTGGACAAGCCGGTAATCTTCCCCGGATGGTTGCGCCCAAGGAAGTTTTTTGGACCCGACGGCGGCCGGGCAGGGGCAAGTTGAGCCCCTTGGGCGAGGGCAGGATTGGCTTGGGCGAGCGCAGGAGGCCACGCGTCGCCAGCGCCGCTCGGCGTGCTGATCGCCGCCAGAACAAAAAGCAAAATCCCTCTCGTGAGCATCGCCGCCACCCTAAATGTGAATCGCGCGCTTATCGACCGCGAGTGCCGCTTCCTTGATTGCTTCGCTGAGCGTCGGATGAGCATGGCAGGTCCGTGCCAGATCCTCGGCTGAGCCGCCGAATTCCATGAGCACGGCTGCCTCGGCGATCATGTTGCCCGCGTCTGGACCGATGATGTGAACGCCGAGTACGCGATCCGTCTTCGCGTCGGCCAAAAATTTCACGAAGCCTTCAGTCTGCCGGTTCACCTTTGCGCGCCCGTTGGCTGTAAAGGGAAACTTGCCGACATTGTAAGAGATCCCGGCCTCTTTCAGTTCCTCTTCCGTCTGCCCTACGCTTGCAACCTCAGGATAGGTGTAAATCACATTGGGGATCACGCCGTAGTTCACATGCCCCGCCTTGCCGGCGATGATCTCCGCCGCTGCGACGCCTTCGTCCTCGGCTTTGTGAGCGAGCATCGGTCCA
Source organism: uncultured Alphaproteobacteria bacterium (assembly GCA_963839435.1). Classification (GTDB taxonomy): domain Bacteria; phylum Pseudomonadota; class Alphaproteobacteria; order Rhizobiales; family Rhodomicrobiaceae; genus Rhodomicrobium. The sequence goes on along the minus strand of CAWIVD010000007.1, from coordinate 335,357 downwards.
CGGACGACATCGCCGATGGCGTAAATGCCGCCGACATTCGTCCTGAAATGATCGTCGATCACGATGCGGCGTTTGTTGTCGATCTGTACGCCGGCGTCCTCAAGCCCAAGCCCTTCCGTGTAGGGTATCCGGCCAACGGCAACGAGAACGACATCTGCGTCCAGGACCACTTGCTGGCCATTGCCGTTCGCCGGCTGAACCTGCACCTTGAGTGGCCCGGCTCCATTCAGTTCGACGCCGGCAACCTTCTGCCCAAGGCGGAACTCCAAGCCCTGCTTTTGCAGAATGCGCTGGAATTGCTTCGCAACTTCGGTGTCCATTCCGGGAATGATACGGTCCAGGAACTCGACCACGGTCACTTTCGCACCGAGCCGCCGCCAGACCGACCCAAGCTCCAGGCCGATGACTCCTGCGCCCACAACGAGGAGATGGCCGGGCACTCTGTCGAGGTCCAGGGCCCCGGTCGATGAAACAACGCGCTTTTCATCGATGTCGATGCCGGGGAGCCGGGCGACATCGGAGCCCGTGGCGATGACGATCGCCTTTGTCTCCAAGGTCTTCTGTTCGGCTCCATTGGCAGGCTGCACGATAATTTTGCCGGGAGCGGCGATCCGGCCCGTGCCGTGATAGGTATCGACCTTGTTCTTCTTGAGCAGGAACTCAACGCCCTTGACGTTACCGTCAACACCTTCTTGCTTGTACTTCTGCATGGCGGGCAGATCGAGTTCGGTCGTCGCCTTGATGCCCATCGCTGAGAAGCCGTGGCCCGCCTCCTCGAAAAGTTCGGACGCGTGCAACATTGCTTTCGAGGGGATACATCCGACGTTGAGACAGGTACCCCCGAAAGTCCGGCTTTTCTCGACGACCGCTGTCTTCAGCCCGAGCTGTGCCGCCCGGATTGCGCAGACATAACCGCCGGGACCGGTTCCGATCACGGTCAGATCGTAGGTGTCACCCATCCCTGATATCTCCGTTCGAGAGCCAGTGTGGCGTCTCGCAATTGCCTACACCCCTTGCATCAAGCTCCTACAGGCAATTGCGAGACATAAGCCACACTAGACCTTGTATTTGCTAGTGTCCCTCTGTCTCCGTGTCGCGCGAGCGGGCTGCAAGTTGGACGGCAATTCGGAGACGGGACGCTAGCGGTTCGCCACCCGCGTGCGGCCTAATGCTCATCTGAGTTTTTCTTCTTATGCAAAGCATGAAGCGCCCAGACATGTCCAAAAGGATCGCGCACGCGGCCGTATCGTGCGCCCCAGAATGTATCCTGAGCGGGCATCGTGAGAGTTGCGCCCGCTTTAACCGCCTGCTCGACGGCCTCGTCAACCTGTTTCGGCTTCTTGAAGTCGAGATGCAAGGAGACAGAAGTGCCGCCCGCGGTGCCGGGCGGAGCCATGCCGTTCGACATCTCCGGGAAACTGTCAGACAACTTGAATGCGCCGCCGTTCACTTCAAGCTCGGCGTGCATGACGCGCTTGCCGTCCTGCGCCATCTTGACCGCCGTCTTATCAGCGCCGAAGGCCCTTTCATAGAAGTCGATGGCGTCGAGACCGCCCTCAACGATCAAATGCGGGACGAGCCTGTGCTTGCCCATGGCGCTTTCCCTCCAAAAAATGATCAGAGATCGAGGAGAAACCGCTGCGGGTCTTCCAAGCTCTCTTTTACGCGCACAAGAAACGTAACAGCTTCTCTGCCGTCGACCAGGCGGTGATCGTAAGACAGAGCGAGATACATCATCGGCCTGATTTCGATCTTGCCCTTTATTGCAGTCGGCCGCTCCTGGATTCTTGTGCATGCCGAGAATGCCGGACTGCGGTGCGTTCAGGATCGGGGTGGACATCAGCGAGCCGTAGACGCCTCCATTGGAGATGGTAAAGGTTCCGCCCTGCATCTCTTCGAGACCAAGCTTGCCATCGCGCGCGCGCCTGCCGAAGCCCGCGATCTCTTTCTCGACTTCCGCGATCGATTTCTTGTCCGCGTCCCGCACGACTGGCACCACCAGTCCGCGCTCGGTGCCGACCGCGATGCCGATGTGGTAGTAATTCTTGTAAACGATGTCCTCGCCGTCGATTTCGGCGTTGACGCTCGGGATGTCGTGCAAAGCGTGGATGCAGGCTTTCACGAAAAAGCCCATGAAGCCGAGCTTCACGCCGTGCTTCTTCTCGAACAAATCCTTGTAGCGGTTACGCACATCCATGATCGTGGTCATGTCCACCTCGTTGAAGGTGGTGAGCATGGCGGCGGTGTTCTGCGCTTCCTTGAGCCTGCGAGCGATCGTCTGACGCAGCTTGGTCATGCGAACCCGCTCTTCGAGCGCTTCGCGAGGAGGCGCATAGGGCGCCCGGGGTGCCGGTGGAGGCGGGGCTTGCACTTTTCCGAAGTTTATCGCGCCGCCGGTCGACGCACCGCCCTCGATCACGGCCAGCATGTCGCCTTTCGTCACACGGCCTTCTTTCCCAGAGCCGGTGACGGCGGCTGGATCGATGCCGCTTTCCTCGGCGATGCGTCTCACGGAGGGGGCAAACGTTTCTGCATTCGGCGAGCGCTGGGCCGTTGATTGCGGTGCGCTCGCACGGATTTCAGGAGCGGGCGCCGCAGCAGGCTTCACCTGGATTGATTGCTCCGCCGGCTTCCTTGCTGGAGCGGCTGCGGCCGTTGCCGCTTGTCCCTCGGCGATCGAGCCAAGAATTGCGCCGACGGCGACAGTTTCGCCTTCCTTGACGACAATCTCCGAAATGACGCCTGCAGCGGGAGCGTTAACCTCAAGCGTGACTTTATCCGTTTCGAGCTCAGCCAGCGCCTCGTCGGCCTTGACCGCATCCCCGGCCTTCTTGAACCATTTTCCGACTGTGGCTTCCGTGACGGACTCGCCAAGCGTGGGAACGACGATCTCAATGGCCATGCGCAGATCCTTCGCAAGCATCCAAAGAACGGACCGCAAAGAACGGGTCATATCGCGATCCGAAAGAGACGAGATTAAAGCTCCAGCGCCACTCCTGCGTCACCGGTGCTAGCCTTGTAACGTCAACGCCTCGTCAAGGAAAGCGTGGAGTTCGGCTGTGTGCTTGCTCATGAGGCCAGCCGCCGTGGAAGCACACGCAGGGCGCCCGACGTAGCGCGGACGCCGCGAGTTGGCGCCGATATGATCGAGCACCCACTCGATGTTCGCTTCGACGAATGTCCAGGCACCCTGGTTCTTCGGCTCCTCCTGGCACCAGACAATTTCGGCGTTCGGGAAGCGGCTCAGTTCCTGGATGAGGGCGCGCGCGGGGAACGGGTAGAGTTGTTCCACGCGCATGAGATAGATCTCGCCGTTGCCGCGTGTTTCGCGTTCCTCGAAAAGATCATAGTAGACCTTGCCGGAGCAGAGGACCACGCGCTGGATGTCCTCGTTTGGCGCGAGCTTGACCTTTTCGCTTCCGCCGATCTGGGCGTGATCCCACAGCACGCGATGGAAAGTCGTCTCCGGCCCGAAATCCTCGATGGGGGACACGACCCGCTTATGCCGCAGGAGCGATTTCGGCGACATCAGGATGAGCGGCTTGCGGAAGCCGCGATGAAGCTGGCGACGCAGGATGTGGAAGTAGTTGGCGGGCGTGGTGCAGTTCGCGACCTGCCAGTTGTCTTCCGCCGAAAGCTGCAGATAGCGCTCGAGGCGCGCCGAGGAATGCTCTGGGCCTTGGCCTTCATAGCCATGCGGCAGAAGCAGGATCAGCCCCGACATGCGCAGCCATTTCCGCTCGCCACTGGCAAGGAACTGATCGATAACGACTTGAGCACCATTGGCAAAGTCGCCGAATTGCGCCTCCCAGAGCACAAGCGTGTTCGGCTCTGCCAGGCTGTAGCCATATTCGAACCCCAGCACGGCCTCCTCGGAGAGCATCGAATTGATGACCTCGAAGCGGGCCTGCCTGTTCGAGATGTGGTTCAGCGGGATATACGGCTCCTCGTTCAACTGATCTGTGAGCACCGAATGGCGTTGCGAGAAGGTGCCGCGTTCGACGTCCTGGCCGGAAAGCCGGACGGGGAAATTTTCCTCGAGAAGCGTCCCGAATGCGAGCGCTTCGGCCATGGCCCAGTCGATGCCGCGCCCTTCGCCGATCATCTTGCGCCGGTTGGCGAGCATCCTGTCGATCGTCTTATGCAGCGTAAAGCCCTTGGGGACTTCGGTGAGCTTCGCGCCGATCTGCTTCAGCGTGTCGATGCTGACGCCGGTCTTGCCGCGGCGCGGGCCTTCCTCGGCGAGCGTGATGCCTGACCAGCGCCCGTCGAGCCAGTCCGCCTTGTTCGGCCGGAAGCCTTCCGATGCCTCGAACTCGGTTTCGAGCATGTCCCAGAAGCCGGTGCGAATCTTCTCCGCCTCGGCCTCCTTGACCACGCCTTCTTCGGCAAGCCGCTTGGAATAGATCGAGACGACGCTCGGCTGCTCCCGGATCCGCTTGTACATCAGCGGCTGCGTGAAGGACGGCTCGTCGCCTTCATTGTGGCCATGCCGCCTGTAGCAGATCATGTCGATCACGACGGGTTTGTGGAATCGCTGGCGGAACTCGGTTGCCACACGCGCGCAGTAAACGACGGCTTCCGGATCGTCGCCATTCACGTGGAAGATCGGCGCCTCGATCATACGGGCGATGTCGGACGGGTAGGGCGAAGAGCGCGAGAAACGCGGGGCGGTCGTGAAGCCGATCTGGTTGTTGACGATGAAGTGAAGCGAGCCGCCGGTGCGGTGCCCCTTCAGGCCGGACAGTCCGAAACACTCCGCGACCACGCCCTGGCCCGCGAATGCTGCGTCCCCGTGGAGGAGAAGCGGCAGAACCTCGGACCGGCTCTTGTCGTGGCGTTGATCCTGTTTCGCCCGCACTTTGCCGAGCACGACGGGATCGACGATCTCAAGGTGAGACGGGTTCGCCGTCAGCGACAAGTGCACATGATTGCCGTCGAATTCGCGGTCGCCAGAAACGCCGAGATGATATTTGACGTCGCCCGAGCCTTCCACGTCCTCCGGGTTCGCCGAGCCGCCCTTGAACTCGTGAAACAGCGCGCGGAAGGGTTTGCCCATCACATTTGTGAGCACGTTCAACCGGCCGCGATGGGGCATGCCGATGACAATTTCCTTCACGCCCAGCTGGCCGCCGCGCTTGATGATTTGTTCGAGCGCGGGCACCGCAGATTCTGCCCCTTCAAGCCCGAAACGCTTCGTGCCGGTATATTTCTTGTCGAGAAATCTCTCAAAGCCCTCAGCGTGGACGAGCTTCGTGAGGATCGCCTTCTTGCCGAGGACGGTGAATTCGACCTCTTTGTCCGGTCCCTCGACGCGTTCCTGAATCCAGAGCTTTTGCTCGGGCGACGAGATGTGCATGAACTCAAAGCCGATGGTTCCGCAATAGGTGCGGCGCAGGATGTCGATGATCTGCCGCAGGCTCGCGGTCTCAAGGCCGAGAACATTGTCGATGTAAATCTGATGGTCCAGATCGGCTGGCGTGAACCCATAGCTTGCCGGATCGAGTTCCGGATGCGGCCGAGCCGGCGCGAGCCGCAGTGGGTCGAGATTTCCGATCAGATGGCCGTTTACGCGATAGGCCCGGATCAGCATAATGGCGCGAACGGATTCGCGGGTTGCCCGGAAAGCCTCCTCGCGGCTGATTTCGACGCCTTGTTCCTGCGCCTTGATGCTGATCTTGCGGACGATCTCTTTCTCTTCGTGGCCCCAGTCGGCCGCGAATGCGTTCAAAAGTTCGCCGTTCTCATACGCCCCACCGTTTTTGGGCTTCCAGGACGGACCGCTCGTCTCGGCGAGAACGTGGTCTTTGCGCTCCTTCAAATCTGTGAAAAATGCCCGCCAATCCGCGGTGACCGCACCGGGGTTCTCCTGAAATCGCTCATAAAGATCTTCGATATAAGCCGCGTTCGCTCCGTCCAGAAAGGACGTCCGCAGAAAGGCTTCGTTGAGATTTTCCCGTCTCACTGCAATCACCATTCAGGCGCTGAAAGCGGACTACGCCGCGAATGCCGGTCCGCTTTCGCCTGACAAGCGGATCAGCCCTTCAAGACTTCAACCAGCGTGCTTCCCAGGGCGGCGGGCGATGGAGAAACCGTGATCCCAGCAGATTTAAGGGCCTCGATCTTGTCCCCGGCTGATCCCTTGCCGCCTGCAATGATCGCGCCAGCGTGGCCCATTCTCCGTCCGGGAGGCGCGGTTACGCCCGCGATGAACCCTACCATCGGCTTCTTGCGCCGCGACGATTTGTAGAACGCTGCCGCCTCCTCCTCCGCCGAGCCGCCGATCTCACCGATCATGATGATCGACTGCGTCTCATTGTCGGCCAAAAGCATTTCCAGAACGTCGATGTGCTCGGTGCCTTTGACGGGATCGCCGCCGATGCCGATACAGGTGGTTTGCCCGAGGCCAGCCATCGTCGTCTGATGGACAGCTTCATAGGTAAGGGTGCCAGAGCGCGAAACAATACCGACGCTCCCGCGCTTGTGGATATGCCCCGGCATGATGCCGATCTTGCATTCGCCCGGCGTGATGACGCCAGGGCAGTTCGGGCCGACAAGCCGCGATTTCGACCCGGCCAGCGCCCGCTTGACCTTCACCATGTCCATGACGGGAATGCCTTCGGTGATGGCCACGATGAGCGGGATCTCGGCATCGATGGCTTCAAGGATGGCGTCGCCCGCAAAAGGCGGCGGCACGTAAATCGCCGTTGCATTTGCGCCCGTCTTCTCGACCGCCTCCTTGACGGAGTTGAAAACGGGAATGCCCAGATGCTTCGTTCCGCCTTTACCGGGGGTCACGCCACCGACCATCTTCGTGCCATAAGCAATCGCTTGTTCGGTATGAAATGTGCCCTGGGCGCCGGTAAGACCCTGGCAGATCACTTTGGTGTTACTGTCGACGAGGATGGCCATTTGATTGCCTTATCTGATTTTTTAAAGAGTTAACGTTGAGGCTGCCATTTCGTCACGCCGCCTTCTTGACTTCCCGCACGATCTTCTCGGCCGCGTCGGCGAGGTTGTCCGCCGGGATAACCTGGAGCCCCGATTTCTTGATGATCTCTTTGCCAAGCTCGACGTTCGTGCCTTCGAGCCTCACCACCAGCGGCACCTTGAGGCTGGTCTCGCGCGCCGCAGCGATGATGCCTTCCGCAATGATGTCGCAGCGCATGATGCCGCCGAAGATGTTGACGAGGATGCCCTTCACGTTCGGGTCCGAAAGAATGATCTTGAAAGCCTCGGTGACCTTCTCCTTCGTCGCGCCGCCGCCGACGTCGAGGAAGTTCGCAGGCTCAGAGCCATAAAGCTTGATGATATCCATCGTTGCCATGGCTAGGCCCGCGCCATTGACGAGACAGCCGATACTGCCGTCCAATTTCACATAGGAAAGATCGTAACGGGACGCCAAAACTTCCGCCGGATCTTCCTCGTCCAGATCGCGCAGGTTCAGGATGTCGGGGTGCCGGTAAAGCGCGTTGCCGTCGAAGTTCAGTTTCGCATCGAGGCAAACGAGATCGCCCTTCTCGGTCACGATGAGCGGGTTGATCTCGAGAAGGCTCATATCCTTCTCGGTGAACGCCCTATAGAGGTTGCCGATGAGGTTCACGCACTGCCTGATCTGGCCGTCCTTCAGGCCCAGCGCGAAGGCGACCTGCCGGCCGTGAAACTGCGAGAAGCCGGTTGCCGGGTCGATGTGGAGCGTGACGATCTTCTCGGGCGTTTTGTGAGCCACCTCCTCGATGTCCATGCCGCCTTCCGTCGAAGCAATGATGGCGACGCGAGACGTGACGCGGTCGATCAGGAACGAAAGATAGAGCTCGCGCGCGATGGCGGCGCCCTCTTCGACGAGCAACCGCTTCACGACGCGGCCGGCCGGCCCAGTCTGGACGGTCACAAGCGTGTGCGTCAGCATCTGGTCGGCGAAGAGCCGCACATCGTCGACGGATTTCGCGATCCGCACGCCGCCCTTCTCGCCCGCCGCGGGTTCCTTGAAGTGGCCCTTTCCGCGCCCTCCGGCATGAATTTGCGCTTTCACGACCGTGATGGGGCCGCCCAATTCCTTCGCGACCGAAAGGGCCTCCTCTGGCGCGAAGGCTGCCTGCCCGCGCGGAACGGGAACGCCGTAACTTCTGAGGATCGCTTTGGCCTGATATTCATGCACATTCATGGGACAGCTCTTATCGTGAGAGAGGAGGCAAAGATTGGTATCCGGAAAAAAAGGCCGCCGAAAATGGCTGCTCCGGTCGCTACGCTGAGGGTTGCTGAAGACCCGGAGCGATCCGAACGCAGGCTTCGACGAGGTTCTGGACCGCTTCCACGGAGCGCTTGAAGTCGAGCCGCTCGTGTGCGTTGAGTTCGACTTCGATCACGCGCTCCATGCCCTTGGCCCCGATTACGCAGGGGACACCGATGTAAAGGCCCTTCACGCCATACTCGCCCGTAAGATACGCCGCGCAGGGCAGAACGCGCTTCTTATCCTTGAGATACGCCTCTGTCATCGCGATGGCCGAAGCTGCCGGAGCGTAGAAGGCCGAGCCCGTCTTCAAAAGCTTCACGACTTCAGCGCCGCCGTCGCGGGTCCGCTGCACGATTTCATTCAGCCGTTCATGCGTGATCCAGCGCATCTTGATAAGGTCGGGCAGAGGGATGCCCGCAACCGTCGTGTAGCGGGGGAGCGGAACCATCGTATCGCCATGGCCGCCAAGCACGAACGCCGAAACATCCTCGACCGACACATCGAATTCGCGAGCGAGGAAATAGCGGAAACGCGCGCTGTCGAGCACGCCCGCCATGCCGACCACCTGGTTTTTCGGCAACCCGGTCACGCGCTGCAGCGCCCACACCATGGCGTCGAGCGGGTTCGTGATGCAGATGACGAAGGCATTGGGCGCATATTTCTTGATGCCCGCGCCGACCTGCTCCATCACCTTCAAATTGATTTCGAGAAGGTCGTCGCGGCTCATGCCCGGCTTGCGCGGGACGCCTGCCGTGACGATCACGACATTCGCGCCCTTGATGTCGGCGTAGTCGTTCACGCCGGTGAAAGCACCGTCAAAGCCATCGACGGGGGAGGATTCGGCGATGTCCAACGCCTTTCCCTGCGGCAAGCCCTCCATGATATCGAAAAGCACCACGTCGCCCAGCTCTTTGAGGCCGATCAGATGGGCCAGCGTTCCGCCAATCATGCCTGAACCGATGAGTGCGATTTTGGCCCGTGCCATGCCGTTCTCCTTGACCTTCGTGCTTGCGTTCCCAGCGCCCTCTGGGTACTCGCATTTCCGCTGCGCGGCAACATATGCTAGAGTTTAGCATCGTGCGCGGGCGATCATAAGCGGAATTGCGCCGCAGCCTTCGGGGTTATGCAGGTTGGCCGGGCTTTATGCTTCGGCGCGCAGATCGCCATAGTTGGAAAACTGCTGCAGCACCTTGTCGTAACGGGTGGGCTCCAGATAGGGGAGCGCCCGCTTCAGGAAGAAATTGAAAATCGGGTTCGTGTTCTTGACGTGGAGTCGAGAGGATCGAGTTCCGGCTTGTTGCACGATTGTCATGGGATTGGCGGGGCATTCGGGGTGTTTCTTAGCTTTTTCTTGACGCGGGGCGATCCCTTCGCCAAGCGTAGATAATAATTTGTGCGCTTGTCTGATCGCGGCGGGAAGACTATCTCCGCCGCAGGCTGATGCGAATTCTGGCGAGCCGCTAATTCATAAGATTCCCAATGTCGCATGCATATATCCGGGTGACAGACTGATGGCCATCTCGCTCTTCGGCGGCGCAGCCGCAAAAAAAAGTGAAAATGCGGGTGATCTGATCAAGGACACAACGACACAAACTTTCGTGGCGGATGTCATCAATGCGTCGCGGAAAGTGCCCGTGATCGTAGATTTCTGGGCGCCATGGTGCGGACCCTGCAAACAACTCACGCCAATCCTTGAGAAGGTCGTCAAAGCGGCAAAGGGCGCCGTCCGCCTGGTGAAGATGAATACCGACGAGTATCCGGACGTGGCGGCGCAGCTCGGCGTGCAGTCAATCCCGGCGGTGTTTGCTTTCAAGAATGGTCAGCCCGTTGATGGTTTCATGGGCGCCTTGCCGGAAAGCCAGGTGCGGGCCTTCATCGAGCGCGTGATGGGGCCCGATGCAGGCGGCGAGGCTGGCATCGAAGAGGCGCAGGCGGCTTTCGCCGCTGGCGATATGAGCGGCGCAGCGGCGCAATTTGCGGCGATTTTGAAGTCCGATCCTGAAAATGCGGACGCAATCGCCGGGCTTGCGAAATGCTATATTCAAACCGGGGACGTGGGTAGAGCGGAGCAGACGCTCGCTTTGGTTCCACCCGCGAAGCAGACTTCCGAGGGCTATCGCAGCGCGAAGGCGGCGCTTGACCTCGCGAAAAAGGCGGGGACAAAATCGGACATCAAGGGGCTGGAACAAGCCGTCAGCGCCAATCCGAGGGATTGGGATTCCCGGTTCAAGCTCGCCATCGCGCTTAGCGCGAGAGGCCAGCGGCGTGAAGCCCTGGATCATTTGATCGAGATCGTGCGGAAGGACCGCGCCTGGAACGATGATGCGGCCAGAAAGCAGCTCCTGGAGATTTTCGAAGCCTGGGGGCCGAAAGATCCGCTCACGTTGGAGGGGCGGCAACGTCTCTCGTCGCTTTTATTTGCTTGACGCCGGTTTTCCGGTGAAGGAGGCGCCTTTGGGGATCACGGACAGATACCGATCGCTGGCCGATCTTCCTGCACATTTGCCCATGTTTCCGCTTCAGGGTTGCATCCTGCTTCCGCGCTCGAATCTTCCTCTGAACATTTTCGAGCCTCGCTATCTAAGCATGGTGGACGATGTCATCGCAGGCGATCGCATTATCGGCATTGTGCAGCCGCTCGGCACGGAAGAGGAGTCTCCGGCGTCGAAGGGGCAGCCGCTGCGTCAGACCGGCTGCGCGGGGAGGCTTTCTGCCTTCTCCGAAACCGAGGACGGGCGGCTTCTTGTTACGCTCACGGGCATCTGCCGCTTCGACATCATCGGTGAGACGAGAACCGCCAAGCCTTATCGCATCTGCGACGCCAATTTCGCTCCGTACCAGAAAGATCTGGAGCGCGGATACGGTCAGAACGCCGTGGATTGGCCGCGTTTCCTGGAGGTCTTGAAGACCTATCTCGATGCGCGCGACCTGACGGCGGACTGGGACAGCATCCAGCGCTCGCCCACCGAGCTTCTCATCAACACCCTTTCAATGATCAGCCCCTACGGGCCGGAGGAAAAGCAGGCTCTCCTGGAAGCGCGCGATTTGAAGGCTCGTTCGGAGGTGCTCATGGCGCTGGCGGAGATGGAAATCGCGGCCCCCGGGGCCGGGCCTGGGACAAGCCTTCACTAGAGCGTATCCGCTTTTGATGGACTCAAAAGCGGGCTCCAGGTTTTTTTGTTTTGTCGTGCGTCTTTATCGGAGAACCGCTTCGCACTTTTCCCGGACGCACTCTAGCGAAAGGCTCCGGGAACTGCCAAAACGATTTTCGGCATCCAGCAATCAGCACGCATTTAGCAAGAAGGTTCAGCGCAATGGACGTTTCCGAGACCAAAGACGAGATCGACCCGCTCCTCCTCCAGATTTTGGTTTGCCCTGTGACGAAGCAGGCCCTTCACTGGGACAAGGAAGCTCAGGAGCTTGTCAGCAAGGCCGCCGGGCTCGCCTATCCCGTTCGCAACGGCATTCCAATCATGCTCCCCGAAGAAGCGCGCAAGCTTGGCGAGGAGCAAGCCGGCGTCGCTTAGTTAGACCGGATCGCCCCTCAGAAGCTTCGGGACGTCGCCGGTCAATCCGGCCGCCTCCTTCATGAAGAAATTCTTGAGGCGGGAAAGCCTGTCCACGGAGCGAAGCCCGGTGCTGCGAACCATGCGTAGCGCCATGCTGTCATTCGAAAACAGCGTGTTGATTGCAACAGCTGTAAAGGCGGACGTGGTGCTGTCGAACCGACGCCAGCGTTCGTAGCGCTTGAGAACGCTTAAGGCTCCGATGTCGAGGCCAAGACGGGCCGCATCGATCAAGGTTTCGGCCAGCGCGGCGACGTCCTTCAATCCATGATTGAGCCCTTGCCCCGCGATCCAATGCAGGCCGTGGGCCGCATCGCCGACAAGCACAAAGCGTGGGCGGACGAAATCGCGCGCGAGCGTCATCGACAAAGGATAGGCTTTCGGCTCCGACAGAAGCGTAAGCGCGCCCAACTCCGGGCCGACGCGGCGCGACAATTCGGCGAGCACCGTTTCGCGATCCTGCTCAAGGATTTCTTTCGCCACGCGGCCATATTCCGTCCAGACGATGGAGACGCGGTCCCCGGCCATGGGCAGAATGGCAAAGGGACCGGCCGGCAGGAAGTGCTGGCGCGCCACGCCTTCATGGGGTATTTCGATGCCGACTGTTGCGACGATGCCAATCTTGTCCGAGGGCCAGACCGCGGTCCCGATGCCGGCCATGTCGCGCAGCTCGGAGTTCCGTCCGTCCGCCGCGACAAGCAGCTTCGCATCGAGCTCGGCCCCGGAACGGAGACTGATTTCAACCTTCTGGTCCTCGGTTTCAAAACTCGAAACGCTATCGGGGGCGAAGACGCGGACGTTGTGCACGCCTTCCAGCGAGGCGATGAGCGCGCCAAGCAAGTCGGTATTTTCGACAATATAGGCGGTCGGCTCGCCGCTCGGCGTCTTCTCGGAATCGAGATTGATGAGGCCCGGCCGGACCGGCGCGTCGAGCGCGGAATCGGTGAGTTCGATCCGGCGTATCGGCTCGGCCTTGGCGGCGATGGCAGGCCAGACGCCGATCACCTCCAGCATCGCCTTGACGGACGCGGTCAGAGCCACCGTGCGGCCATCCGCAACCGCCACGCCGGGGCCCGGCAGGCGCCGCTGCTCGACAATCGCGATGGAAAACGCGCCCGGAGCTTCGGCGCTCAGCGCGCGCGCCAGCGCCAGGCCGACAAAGCTTCCACCGCAGATGACGATATCGAAGCGCGTTTTCTCATTCTCGTTCACGGCCACCGTCTTTCTTTCCATGTCGCTTGACAGACCCAATCTAGGCAACCGTTATGTCGGTGTATAGCGGGAGAAGCACCATGGCTGCCGTCGAAGAACTGCTGACCACACTCGATCTGGAGCAGTTGGAGCACAATCTGTTCCGTGGCCGCAGCCCGCAGAATGGCTGGCAGCGTGTGTTCGGCGGCCAGGTCGTCGGCCAGGCGCTGGTCGCAGCCGACCGCACAGTGGAAGCGCAGGACAGGCTCGCGCATTCGCTTCACTCGTACTTTCTTTTGGCGGGCGATCCCAAGGTCCCGATCATCTATGAGGTCGACCGCATTCGCGACGGCGGCAGCTTCACCACGCGCCGGGTGGTTGCCATCCAGCATGGGCAGGCAATTTTCTCCATGGGGGTCTCATTCCACAAGGCCGAGGCGGGCTTCGAGCATCAGGCGGCCATGCCGGATGTACCCCCGCCCGAAGCGCTGCCATCGGAGGAAGAGTTGCTGGAGCGCCTTCTCCCGAACATGCCGGATGAAATGCGCTTTTACTGGGAAAAGGAGCGCCCGATCGAACTGCGCCCGGTGGATCTCTCGCGGTACTTCTGCCGCGAGAAACTCCAGCCGAAACAATATCTCTGGATCAAGACGAATGGCAGGCTGCCCGACAACTACAGGCTTCATCAGTGCGCGCTGGCCTATGCGTCCGATTTCTCGCTTCTGGACACGGCACTGATCGCGCATGGCCGCGTGCTTTTCGATCCGCGCCTGATATTGGCGAGCCTCGATCATGCGCTCTGGTTTCACCGGCCATTCCGGGCCGATGAATGGCTTCTCTACGCGCAGGATAGCCCGAGCGCGCAGGTGGGCCGTGGCTTCTGCCGGGGAAGCATCTTCTCGCGCGACGGGCGGCTTGTGGCGTCAACCGCGCAGGAAGGGCTGATCCGCGAGAAAGCGCGAAAGTGACGCACGACGTCGTCCCGGCGGAGCGAAGCGCGAGCCAGGACCGCAAAAAGGAAGGCGTTCCAATGTGTAACAATCCCGGACAAGGCCTAGCCTTTCCGCGATGACAAACCGGCCAAACGGCTTTTTGTATGCACGGCGCGGCTTTGGCATCTGCGTGTCAATTTCTTCCTCTCACTGCAACTGCTTTCCTTATTCCGAAAGATTGTCGGCGAATTCTCCTTGACGGCAGGTTAACGGGAGCTCCAGCCCCCTCCGACCCTTGATAATCGCGGTAAAAATAGCGAACGGGCGCCATCCCCGACGCCTGTGCCGCAGCAGCTCGGGTTGCGCGCAAGCGTTAATTTGCCAAGCTGAAACATAATTAACGGACTTTTGCTGTCCCAGTTAATGACGAAATTCCGGCATTAAATTCTATTTAATGGGACGCCACAGATGAGGAAAACTCCTTTCTTTTCAAGGGTATATCGGAATTATTTCCTGTCACTTCGAGGGTGTGGCGCTCCTCTTTCGCGCCGGAATAAACGGCTTTTTAAGCATAATAGTGAGCGGAAATAATTCCGGCGCGCTCCTGTTAACCCTATCCGGTTAAACGCCACGGCAGGCTTAGGCGACGGCAACGATCCGTTAACAGTCATGGCGGGGTTTTGCGCCGTGCGCTGAACGAATGACGCACACTTGTCGTCCCGGAAAGGCGCAAGCCTTATCCGGGACCGTCAAAACGCCAACGTCCGTCTTGCAACGGTCCCGGCTCGCGCTTCGCTTGGCCGGCACGACGAGAGGCACAATTCAGTCGTCGGCCGCACCGGCGGTAACGCCGCCGATAAGATTGCTGCTCAGGAGGCGTTCGGCAGAAAAAGCTTCGGCCACTGGCTTAAGGAGCGAGGGCAGCGACGCGAGCCAGTCCCGCTGCGTCTTCAAGAGCCGCACCGCCTCCTCCCGGCTGACGTCCTGGAAGCGGATGCGCATCCCTGCCGCGAGCCGCCCCGCCGCGGCGATATCGGCGGCGATCACCGTTGCGATGCGGGGATAGCCGCCGGTTGTCTGCCTGTCGGCCAGGAGCAGGATCGGCTGCCCGCCGGAGGGAACCTGCAGGCCGCCTGCGGTCGTGCCCTGCGACGGCAACTCGCCCTCGATGGCATGCTCCAGCGCCGCCCCCTGCAGTCGAAGACCCATGCGGTCGGAGGCAGGCGCGATTGTATAGGCGGTGGTCAGCAGCGTTTCAAAAGCGCGCTGGCTTGAAGTATTCGGCGTTCGGCCCGCGCATCACGCGCAAGACGTCCGGCGCGGAAAGGCTCACATCGAGCGAAAAAGCTTCGCGAGCGGACGCGTCGGGCATGAGAAGGGGCAACTCGTCCCCGACCCTTAGCGCCCGTCCGTGGAAGCCGCCAATCGCTGCGCGTCGATAGGTTGATCTGCTGCCGAAAGCGGAAGGAATATCGAAGCCTCCCGCAGCCGCAACATAGAAGACGGCGCCTCCCTTCGGAGGAGGAAATCGCACGATGTCTCCGCGTCTCGCCGCGATGCCTTGAAACGGGGGGACTCTGGACATCTGCTTGCGCTGTTTGAACAACAAAGGGATCCGCCATTCCGGCTACGGCAAGAACGACGCTGTCCGCGCAAACCATGACTGTCAGCCCTGCCGCCAGAACCTCGAGCGCGGCTTCATGGGGCGCATTGCCCACCAGGGTATTGGCGATAGCCAGGCTGACGCGATCAAGCGCACCGGAAACCGGGACGCCGAAGCGTTGATAGCCCTCGCGCCCGCTATCCTGAAGCGTCGCAGCCACACCAGGATCTATGACGCGGAGCGAGGCGGTCACGGCCCCTCCCTGCACGCCGGAGTCCAGCCGTCCGCCGCCAATCGTTGGATTTCCCGGGCTTCTTTCGCCGCCACCGGTTTGAAGAAAACCCGGTCACCGGCTTGGAAGAGGGGCTCCTTTCGCCGTTTCAGATCCCAAGGGATGATGGGCGTATATCCAATGATATGCCAGCCGCCAGGGCTCTCAAGCGGGTAGATCGCGGTTAGCCCCGAGGCTATTGCCACCGATCCCGCTGGCACGCGGATGCGTGGCGTGGCCCGTCGCGGGCATTTCCAGCTTTTTTGGCAGATCGCCCAGATAAGCAAAGCCCGGGAGAAAACCCAGCATATAGACAAAGTAGTCCCGCCCGGCGTGTAGTGCCACCGCCTCTTCTTCGGTAATCCCGGCGCTAAGAGCGACCTCTTCCAGATCAGGGCCTGTTTCGCCGCCATAAACAACGGGAACTTCCCAAGTCCGTGCAAAGTCCGGTCCTTCGCCGGAGACCTCGCAAAGATGCGTGATTTCCTGGACGATCCTTTCTTTGGAAAGCTCCAACGGATCGTACAAGACCGTCAGCGATGAAAGGGCGGGAATGCTCTCCTTGAGGCCCTGAAGCATTGACGCTTGAAGACGAGTGCTGACTTGAAGAATCGACAGGCTGAGTTGTCGATCATAATGGAGCCCAAAGTCGACGAGCAGGGCGCTTTCGGCGCAATCTGAAAAGGTCGGCGACAGGCGCATCTGCTAGAATTCCACTTTGAGCTATTTCCAGCCCAAGAAAATGGGGAGCTGAAAGGCCAATTCCGAGGCGGACAGGCAACACGGCGGCAAAACATATCTCCACAATGTGTGGAAAGCCCGAGATAAGCTTTGCCTCTAACAGTAACGCTTGGGATAGGTGTGTGGCGGCCGTCGTTGGGAGCCTTAGCTAAGAGCTTACAGTGTTGGAGGAGGCCTACTCTTCTACGTCACGGCGATCAGCCACAGCTGCACGCAATCCCATCAGGTTGATGAAGTGACCTGTTGCATATGGATGAAGCAAAGATTTAAATATAGCTCCCCGGTACGGCGCGATACGGCATGTAGCGCTGGCTCCAAAAACGCAACAGTGTTGCTCAGCAAGGAAGTGCATCGGGACCGTGTATGAATTCGCGTCTCGGCAAGCTGCGGCATTTTGGACAAACCAAGCAGAGTTTACCAAGATACAAAAAAGAGCATGTTTTTTTGAGAGACAGCTTTGCGCTTCGAACTAAAGTAACATGTGTTATTGTCAATAGAATTCTTGAGAAGTTGCGTCTTTGTGCTATACAGAATGTATTCCGTGAAAATGCGAAAGGCAGACGATTGTGAAACAAGCAAATAAGGTCAAGGATCTCGGTTCAAAGCGTAAGTCTGAACCGCGCTGGCTTGACAAAACAGAGATCCAAGGTAATTCCTACAAAACATTGGACAGTTCAGCTCAAGGCCGTTCCAGGAGCCCGCAAATGATTGAGGAAAAATTCGAAAATAACGAGCTTGTGGAATTCACGACACAGATCGTTTCTGCCTATGTCAGCAATAACTCTGTAGTGGCTGGTGACTTGCCCAGCTTGATCGGGGACGTCCACTCAGCACTTAACCGCGCGTCATCAAACCTGATTCAGGCGCCGAAGGAAGAGTTGAAGCCAGCAGTAGCGGTGAAGAAATCTCTGACACCCGATTACATCATTTGTTTGGAAGATGGCAAGAAGTTTAAGTCGCTGAAGCGCCATCTGCGCACGCACTACAACATGTCTCCCGAAGAATATCGCGAGAAGTGGGGCCTGGAACCAAATTACCCGATGGTGGCGCCGAAATACGCCGAAGCTCGTTCGAATCTTGCTAAGAAGATGGGCCTTGGACAGCGCAAGGGACGGTAACCCGGCTCCTTTCCTCTGTTTCAAGTAAAGGCTAGACCCGTAATTATCCGGCTCACGTGGATAGCGAGACAGCAGCGTCCCAGGCGGCGCAGCGGAATAGCTTGCACTGCAACATGCAAATCACCGATAGTTCCCGAGTCATGGTGATCGGTATGCCGAAGGCGGATCGGCAGACGAACATCGGAGGGGTGAATGACTTCGGAACTCGCTTTCCGCGCGCAGGTTATATTGCGCGAGCAGGGGGAGCTATACGAGTATTGGCGAGCGTGCGCGCAGTCTCGGCCAATCCCCTCTCGTTTTGACATCGACCCTGTTGCCATTCCGCATCTTCTCCCGGGACTCAGCCTCATCGACGCAAGAGGAGACCCGGACTCCTTCAGATACCGCCTCGCCGGGACGAGAGTAGGCGAGATTTACGGCGCCGAGATCACGGGGCGCGCGGTGTTCGAAATCGGTTTTCAGCATAAGAGGGATTATTGGCGTTCGGTTTACCGCCGGGTCGTGAACGACCAAATTCCGATGCAAGGCGCTGTGCGCGGGCCAGCGGCCGGGCGCGAACACCTTGTCTTACTCTGGCTCCGTCTTCCCCTGAGCGGCCTGACCGATGCTGTCGAGCGCATTCTCGGTTACGATGCCGCGTTGCCGTCGAGCCTGACACTTGCCCCCATGAAGCCCACGCACGCCGGCGAAGTATTCCGACGCGGCAGGCGGGCCAAGATGTAAAAGCGCCGCTAACAACGCGACGGCGCTCGATCAACCCGCCTCCAATCGGACTCAATTAAAGCGTGTTGCGATGAGCTGGAACCCGATGTCTTGGCCGGGCTTGACCCGCCCATCCAGTGTCAAAATCCAAAAAGATGGAATTTGTTGTCCTGGATGGGCGCCTCGGAGGGCGGCCATGACAATAAGAGTTTCGACGCGCTCTAAAGGCGGAAAAGTTGATCGATTTTAAAGTGTCAGAGCAGCTTGTCCGCGTCTAAACGGACGCGTCGCTCTAGAGCCTATCCGTTTTTGATGGAATCAAAAACGGGCTCTAAGCTTTTGTTATGTCGTGCGTCTTATCGGAAAACCGCTTCGCACTTTTCCGGACGCACTCTAGCTAGGCCCTCGATTGCCGATGACGAATTTCTTCAAGAACCGGCAATGAAAACCACAAGGTTCTTTGGTCCATGCGCGCCCATGACGATCGTTTGCTCGATGTCGGCGGTGCGTGACGGGCCGCTGATCAGATTAACGGTGCGAGGCATGCCTGCTCCGTCGCAGGCGGAGCGCAGCTTGGCCCAGCATTCTTCATATGAGCCTACGATATCGCTGGCTAACACGACGACGAAATGGTTTTCCGGCAAGAAGTTGAGTGTCGACGGATTGTTGGGACCGGAACTGAGAAAGAGTGTCCCGGTCTCGGCCGCGCCCGCAAACGCATGGCTCAGCGCAACGGTGTCGGTTGCCTGGGCAGGGCCCGACAGAACCTCGATGACGCCCGGTTCGGCGCGAAGGCTCTCAAAGATGGCGTCGTCTCCGATCCGGACTCGAGACGGCAGATTATGGTCGCGAAGGGCCGATGCGACGGCTTCAGGTATTCCCTTCAAGGTGCGAACGCGGATCGTGTTTGCCCCGTTTTCTCCAGCATGGTCTGAAGGAGACGTGGGAGTTCTGCTTTCGGTCTTTGCGCGCGCTCAGGGATCAGGTTTGCCGGATGGGTGCGGAGCCGGGAGTGTACAAGGCCGCGCCGGCCGGGTTCGTCGCCTCGCACGCCAAGCTTCGCTCGCACGCGCGCCAGGATAGTTTCCCGCGGACTCCTTCTGGTCAGCCATGGCGCAACCGCTTCTGTTCGCGCTCCTGCCACTGGGACAGGAAGGTTCTGGGCGCGGGCGCGGGCAAATCCCGATGCTTTGTCCACGCGCGCGCAAAGGGAAGGTTGGAGAAGCGGCGCTTCCTTCCGGCGGCAAGCGCCAAAGCGCGACCGTGAAGATCGGCCATCATGCGATAAAGCGCTGGCCGTTTCGCAAGGTATGCCCAAAGGCGCAAGGCCAGTTTCGGCGTCGAGATCGCGGACTGCTGCGCGTAGTCGCGCTCGCGCCAGTGGCGCATCATCTTCGGCAACGGAATATTCATCGGGCAGACCGCCTGGCAGCGTCCGCAGAAACTCGAGGCATTGGGCAGGTGCGCGCCCTCATGGATGCCGATGAGCTGCGGTGTCAGAACGGCGCCCATCGGGCCGGGGTACACCCACCCGTAAGCATGGCCGCCGACCGCCGCGTAGACAGGGCAGTGGTTCAGGCAGGCGCCGCAACGAATGCATCGCAGCATGTCCTGAAACTCGGTCCCAAGCATATCCGACCGGCCATTATCCAAGAGCACCACGTGATAGGCTTCCGGGCCATCCGGATCACCTTCGCGGCGTGGGCCGGTGGAGAAGGTGGTGTAACTGGTGATCTCCTGTCCGGTAGCCGAACGGGCGAGCAGGCGCAAAATCGTGGATGCGTCTTCGAGCGTGGGGACGATCTTCTCGATGCTCGCGATGACAATATGCACGCGCGGCAGGAGCTGAGTGAGATCGCCGTTCCCCTCGTTGGTCACAATGACGGAGCTTCCCGTCTCGGCGATGAGGAAGTTCGCGCCGGTGATGCCGACGTCGGCGGCAAGAAACTTCTCCCGAAGCATAAGACGCGCTTCCCCGACAAGATCCGAAGCCTGGGCAAGATCGCGCTCCGGCGGCAGGCTTCCATGATGCGCCCGGAAGTCGTTCTCGATCTGATCCCTATTCAGATGAACGGCCGGCGCAATGATGTGGCTCGGCAACTCGTGCCGGATTTGAATGATGTATTCGCCTAGGTCCGTTTCGACGGTCTCGATGCCTTCCGCCTCCAACGCGGCGTTGAGCCCGATCTCCTCCGACACCATGGACTTGCCCTTGGTGACGGATTTTGCGCCCGCGTCGCGGCATAGCTGGAGGATGATCTGCCGGGCCTCGGCGGCATCGCGCGCCCAATGGACGCGTCCCCCCGATGCAATCACCTTGCGCTCATAGTCTTCGAGGTAGATGTCGAGATGATCGAGCACGTGGTTCTTGATATCGACCGCGACGGTGCGCAGTTCGTCGAATTCGGGCAGCGCGGCGCGGGCTTCGGCGCGCTTGGCGATGAACCCCGTCTTGACGTTGCTCAGCGCGCGTTGAAGCTGCGGGTCGCCAAGCGCGCGCGACGCGTTCTCTTTAAAATTCAGCGAAGTCGGTTGCATTGCTGTTCCCGGAAGGTCAGCGATAGCAAAGAGAACATGAGTGCAAGAAGCAAGAAAAAACCGCCCCTTACGGTGGGGGCGGTTCTTTCTTTCGTCGGAAACGCGGAAATGAGCTTGGGAGCGGCATTCGCAAACGCAAATGCGTCCTCGATGCCGTCTTGCGGTTGAACCTTTACCGGTTCACCGCAGGAATGCCGCCGATATACAGGGCTGCGCTTGGCGATCCGGGATTGAAGTCGGCTTTCAAGCTGCATCACGCCCCCCCAGCGGGAGAAGCACCGCTCAAGAAGCGAAGCCCTATACCGGCGTGACGGTTTTGCCGCCCTTTCTCACGCGGTAGTAGGCCCACAGAAGCCGCGCTGCGGCGCTCCGCCAGGGCGACCACGCATCGGACATCTCCCGCAGGTCCCGGGTCGCCGGGCGTGTGTCGAGCGCGAAGGCGAGCCGGGCCAACTCCTGCAGCGCCACGTCGGCAGCCGGGAAAATGTCGGGGTGACCCGCGGCGAAGAGCAGGTAAACCTCTGCGGTCCAGGGGCCGATCCCCTTGATGGCGCACAGCGAAAGGATCGCGTCCTCCGCGCTCATTTCCTCCAGCGCATCGAGATCGAGGCTGCCGGCGATTGCAGCCTCTTGAAGCGCGCGCAAAGTGCGTATCTTTGGGGCGGAAAACCCAGCGGCGCGCAGCACGTCATCGCTTGCCGCCGCAACCGTTTCGGCCGTGATGTCCCCAAGCGCCGCTTCAAGCCGGCCGTAAATCGCCCTCCCGGCCGCCACCGAGATCTGCTGGCCGGTCACAACAAAGACGAGACCCTTGAAACCACGGTCGAGCCAGCGAACGGGCACGGCCCCTGCAGCGTGGCGAAGCGGCTCGAACATCGGATGCGCCTCAGTCAGGCTGCCGATATGCCACTCAAGATCTTCATTGGAATGGATGAAACGCATCAACTTGCGCGGTCTCGACCTTCGGACGGGCGAGTGCCTCTTCAATGGTGCTTGTCAACAGATCGTCGTCAATGCTGAAGCCATCATTGCGAGTTTCGACCGGCCCCGCGAGCTGGCATGTGTAGTCGAGACCCGAGGAGTTGCGAGAGGAGCCAATAATCATAGGTCGCATTTCGGACGCGGCCTCGCGGTCCATCGGGGCTCGGGAAAAACTCGATAATTTTCGTGCCCGGTTTGCACCAGGCGATATGCGCGAGCCCGGCTCCGTGCGGTGCGACAACGATCTCGGCCTGCCGGAACAGTGCAATCTGACGGGCTATCGGCATTTCGGCCAGGATAGCGCGCTGGAAACCCAGCGCTTCGAGCCTGGGCATGAAGCTTGTCTCGTTCAATACGCGCCTCAGCCGCGCATCGTGTCTGCTCACATAGATGCGCTTCGCGCCGTCTTCGCTCACGTCTTGGGCAATGAAGCCCCCGAGATCGCCCAGGCGGCCGAGTCCCAAAGGCGATTGCAAAGCCCTTGGAATATGGGGAACGGGAATCACGGCTCTGAGGTGCGGAACACGCACGGCTTCATTCTGTGCTACCGGAACGACCGCGCTGATCCCGTAACGCTCCTTGAGATAGTCGATGCTGCGTCTCTGGATCTCGCTTTCGGGAGCATTGACGATCAATCCCAGGCCGGTATCGCACCGCCCGCTTTCCAGGTAGGCCAAAAGCGGAACTACCGCATTGAACAGCCAATGGAAGATGTGCCCCTTGGCCGGAGTTGCGGCCATCAGGTTGAAATAGGGGCGGTCGCCCGGCAGGGTTCGCACCTGGTGGGGATGGGCGCGAAGCGCGGCCACCCAGTTGTGCTGCGGGCGAACCGTCAGTAAGAGGCCATCCTTGATCATCGCCCCGGCCCACCCCGTGATCAGCACGTCGTTCAGGGAATAGACGTGGTCGGTGAGTTGGAGCGGGTCTGGGGCGGAGATGCCAAGGGTGGCGTAGAGCTCGGGCAGTGAAGCATCGACACGCGCGGAAGGAAGCGGGCAATCGTCGCTTACAGCCGTCTCAATGGGACGCGATTCGACAGGCAGGAGCCAGCGCCGCTGGAGGGCGGGGAAGAGGCGCGCCGCCTGGTCAGAAAGGATGTAGCGCAGGCTGCGCATCGTGAACTTGGATTTGTGAATGCGGCCTTTATATTGCAGGGAGACCATGGCGCGTTCCAACGTTGCTGCGGTCCATAAGCTCGCGAGGCACGTTGCGCAAGGGATTTTGGCTTTTTGAGCAATCGCCGAAGCAAACGAGGCCCATTTCGGGGCTTTGCGGCCTGCAATGGACCTTGGAAATGCGCAAAATGGGCTTGTGCCGAATCTCGCATGTGGTATGAAGGCGCATTGCGGATGCTGGTCATCCGCAGTTCCCCGGTAGCTCAGTCGGTAGAGCAAGCGGCTGTTAACCGCTGGGTCGCTGGTTCGAGTCCGGCCCGGGGAGCCACTTTTTGGCTATGATATTGCTTTGCATGAGCTTTCTGTCTAGTAGGACAGCAAGTGGGACACTAGCCCTTTCTTTTGCTTCGCCGCTTTGCATATTTGCGGCTATGCTCAAGGCTAATTTTTCTGAGCGGCTTTGCGGGTATAGATTCGCGCCATACGGGCATTATCCCAACCGAACAGCGCCAGGAGCTCGTGTTCGGTTGCTCCAATTTCTTCGGCCCGGACCGCTCCAATTTTCCTCAGGCCATGGGCAGTGCATTGTGGGAGACCGGCCTCGTTACCTTGGCTGCGGAACCAATTGCCGAAGCCTGCTGAGGTGAAGGGGTTCCCGAAAGCAGTCTGAAGATATGTTTCTTGGCCAAGGGGCGTATTCTCAAG
The DNA here is from genome assembly GCA_963839435.1 of uncultured Alphaproteobacteria bacterium. Lineage (GTDB taxonomy): Bacteria > Pseudomonadota > Alphaproteobacteria > Rhizobiales > Rhodomicrobiaceae > Rhodomicrobium. The sequence goes on along the minus strand of CAWIVD010000007.1, from coordinate 311,661 downwards.
GACCGTAGGAGCACGTCTGCAACTGCCGGGCTCGCTGAAATGAGACTTCCGGCAAAATCCAGTGCTGCCCGCACTTAAGCAAGATCTCGGCCCTGGTCGTCAGGAAGCACGCTCTCGTTGTTGTGTCCTTGATTGGCGGATCACAGGGAAGGCTCGTTCAAAGCAAAACGCCGGATAAGTCAAATTTCGACAAGACAATTTGCTATTTGTTGTCGTTGCCAAGCGCAAGCTGAGCACCTGTACAGCACAGCTGCCCGGTTCTTGCCAATTAACCTGCGCGCTGTGAGTGCGAAGAAGCCTCGTCCATGAATGGAGAGTGAAAGAATGCTTCGAAATATGGGAATCGCGGCGATGTTGGGTTTCGCTCTGGTGATGCCGCCCCAAGAAGCGGCGGCTCAGGATGCACTTGGTGGCTTGATATTCGGTGGAGCCCTTGGGACCATCTTCGGCGGCGCCCTCGGCGGAGGCCGCGGCGCCGCAATTGGAGGGTTCCTCGGAGCGGGTATGGGCGCTGCCATTGGCGCTGAGGGGGAACGGCGCCGCAACGGCTATTACTATTACCGGGACGGATGTTACCTTCAACGCCACGACGGGGCATGGGTTCGGGCGCATCCACGACATTGCTATTAGCTCGAAGACTTGGTCGCGGCGAACTCCAGCAATCTACAGGACGCGCGGCAGCGCGGATGGGCTCTCCCGTCGACGGTAACAAGCATTGGCAAGTGTTTTTGGGATAGACGGTGGCGTGTGTCTCCGATCCTGCGAAGGCGCTCGCCTACTGGCAGAGCGAGGAAACGCTATGACTCAAATCGAACGCGCGATAGAAACCGTCATCGTGCAAAGCCGGTGGTTAGCCGCACCGTTCCTGCTCGGGCTTGTGATCGGACTTGCGGCGCTGCTTTGCACATTCGCCCTCAAGCTGGTCTCATTCCTCACCCTGGTTGGGATCGGCACGGAGGACCAGGTGATCGTCGGGGTTCTTAAACTCGTTGATCTGTCGCTGACTGCGAACTTGCTGCTCATCGTGACATGTTCGGGCTACGAAAACTTCGTGTCCCGCATCACCCCCGAAGCACAAAAGACTTTGCCGGAAGGACTTATCGGCATCGGCTTCTCGGGGCTGAAGCACAAGCTGCTCGGTTCAATTTTAGCTATCGCCGCCGTCAGCGTGCTCGAATGGTTCATGGACATTGAGAGAAGCGCAGACGACGCCAAGCTCGCCTGGGTGGTGGGTATTTTGCTTGCCTTAGCGGTCGCGATGCTAATGCTTGCAGCCGCGGACCGTCTGAGCGGAGCCCATCATAAGGACAGCTATCGACCCGCGAGGCTGCCCTCTCATCGCAAAACTCATTCCGGTGCCGGAAACCGCAAGCGCCTGCTAGCTCGCCGGAAAGGATTCACCACGGTCGCCAAACCAATTCACCTCCAGATTGGTGAGCATGGTCGCGGTGAGCAGAGCGAGGCGGGCAATGGACTTGGAGCGCCGCAGCATTAAGAGCTGTCGCTTCTAGAATTTGATTTGTGAGCGCGTCCCGAGAAAAACGGCATCGGAGTGATATCCCATGCCGGGCTGGAGATACTCCACGTTGACCGTCCACCGGAACCAGGGTGTAACGGCCAAATTGTAGAAGGCCTCAAAGCCGCTTTCGTCTCTGAGAGGAAGCCCAAGTAACGCGAGGCTGTACTTGAGGTCCTCGCTGAAGCGGTACTGGAAGCAGCCGATGCCCCAGAGGTCCAAATCGCGCCCAGGGATAAAGCTCGACCCGCCAACCCCGAGATACCAGCTCTGATGAATCGGATTGGGGTTGCCGTCGGACATGGCATATTGCCCGAAGATGCCCCAGCCTTGCTTGGGATCGTCTTTGCTCTGCCATAAATATTGCTGAAACGAATATGAAAAATACCAATACCCCTGCTTGTCATCGATGACGCGGGCATCCGGCGGCAGGATCAACTGCGGAATATCGGCAAGGTCCACGCCCTTCGACGTGCTGTAGACGCCGCGCAGGCTCTGATATCCCATGAGCCCGGCAATCGTGACTGGGAAGGTGGCCGACAGGCTCGTTGTCTCCCCTTTTTCGAAAGGAGCCGTCACCACATTCCAGTCCTGAGCATTGCGCGGGTCGTAGACGAGGAGCTTGACGATAACGGGCTCCGTCGTCACGGCGACCGAAGCGCCCACGATATAGGGCGGCGTAACGCCGCTTACAGGCGCCGCAAAGGCGATATGCTCAAAGGTGTTGATACCGCCGCCGCCTACGAGCGGCGTTTTCGCTGCCGCGTCTAACATGTTGAATTTGCCGGCGGTAACCGACACTTGCTCGCCGAGATTTTGAGTGACCAGGAAGGACGTATCGGTGTCGTAGCCGCCCAATTTTGGAAAGGCGAGAGCGGTGTTGACCGGCAGGATCGCGCCGTCGCTTTGCTCGTTAACAGACTGGCCCCAAACTCCTTCCTGATGAACGTTGATGGAAAACCCTTTCCAGAACCCCAGCTTCGCGCCATCGAGTGTGATCACGGCATCGCCTTTGCTGCCGTACTCCCACCCCTTGTTACCGTCGCCGGAGACAAGCCCCTGGTAGAACTGGGTAACCGAAATATCTGCAGTGACGCCGTAAGCTTTTAGGGCTTCCTTGGGACTTCCAGGCCCGTCGAGCAGCGACGGCCTTGCGGTGAGCGCCTCAAGTGAAGCGGGATCTGCCTGCTCGTCGGCGAGGACAGCTGCCCCCCAAGCGCAACAGAGCAGCGCCGAGAGCGTTACGGCAACATAACGCATTCTCAAATTTCCTTCCGCAGCTGTGATCCGGCGACTGTAATCGCCGGAGAACTGATCGGCGGCGGCGCGTCATGCGCGCGGCTCGCGTGGCGCCTTGCGGTTTATTACGGTCATCAAAACCTTGGGCGGTCACGGCGTGGGTGGAAACGGCTGTTGCACAGGCGCGAAGCTCTTAAACTGCGCGGACACATCGCCGCTAAGCCGCGTGTCGTATGGATCCAAGGCGAGAATTTTCGGTGATTTAGCGTCGAGCTTACTGAAGTCTACCCAGAACACGGCCGTGCTATTGACAGGCATGACGTAGTAGACCTTGTGGGTGAGGTCGACTACCGTGCTCCACCGGGTGGGCCAAGTATCTGTGGATCCGCTGCCGGAAGTATCGGGCGCCCCAAATGGGACGCTGACGCTGCGGGCAATCGCGACGAGATGGCTCACCGCCTGATTCGCATCCGTCGGCTTCGGCAGCGTCTTGAGGTACGATGCGGCGCGGACGAAGCGGCTCTGAGGGTCTATGTCACCCGGCATCGAAAGATTGCCCCCGAACAGCTTGTAGCGCTTCAGATTGGCGAGGTGCTCGTCCAGCGTTGGCTCGTTGGTCATCACGGTGACATCCTTGCCGTGATGAACGACCAGCTTGCCCATGACGAACTCAAGAACCGCGCCGTCGCCGGAGGCATCCTCGAGGGGGAGATATAGCGGCCATTCGCGCCCGTACGCTATACTCGAAACGATCCGCACAGCCTTAAGCCCTTCAATGGCCTCAGCCACTGTCGCGTAGTTGTCCAGGGCATACTGCGCCCACAAGATGTTTGAAAGAGCTGGACGTCCATCGGCAGGCTCGAACTCGGCGCCATGCTGATAGAGGAGATGCGCGCTGAGCCCAGCCTCGTTCATGCCGTCGGTCGTGCCGGCGTCGAAGGCGGTCAGTACGACGCTCGCAAACTTCGAAGTCCATTGGGCCGCATTGCCCTCGCCAACTCCGCGACGCGCGATGCCGCGCGGCAGAAAGACGAGACGCGGCTTTTCATCGACATAAAGATCCCAGGTTCGTGCGGCGAGGACGGCTTGATCGTTGGTGTTCCAAAGGATGCGACTGCACGCGTTTGCCGGAGATCCGAACTGAAGGCATGCCGCGGCGGCTGCCAAGCCGGCGGCTATGGAAATGTGCATTGTTCTCACGCTTGCTTCTCCTCTTTGTGCGCCGTCAGGCGAAGGTTGGGAATCGCCCATCGGCGAATAGCGGAGGGCGCAGCCGCGACCAGTTGGACGCGAACTGGAAGGTGTCGAGATCGGCGAAGGTCTGGCCGATCACCTGCATGCCCGTCGGCATCCGGTCCTCGACGATGCCGAGCGGGACGTCCACGATCGGGTAGCGGTTGAGAAGGTTCCACGGCCAGGTCAGCGCGAACCCGAACCCTGTGCCCGTCCACACGTCCACCTCGTTCTCCTTGCTCTTGAACATGTCGGCCCGGATAAGGGGCGTCGCCATGGTCGGCATGAGCAGGATCCGGTAGTCCTTCCCGAAGACGCGCTGCTGGACCTGTCGGTGAAGCTGTTCCAGCAATGCCTCGACTTCCTCGGCCTGGCGCGGTCCGACGGGTCCGACCAAGTCGAGCACCTCCGCCATATAGGGCGAGAGCTGATCCCGATGGGAATTCGAGATTTCGAGCAAAGTGCCTATGGACGTCGCAAACAGTCCGCGCATGTAGACGAACTTCTGCTCCTTCGAAAAGCCGCAGTCGACCTCGTCCACGACGCATCCGGCGGCGCGCAGCGCCTCGATGCCTTTGAGCATCGCGTCCTTTACCGACGGAATAGCGCTGGCAATGGCAGCGCCCCAATCCACGGCGATGCGCCATCCAGAAAGGTTCGGGTATTGGGAAGGATAGTCGAGGCGAGGCCGGATCGCGGCCATGATCTTGTCGGAGGGGCCGACGACCGCGTTCTGCAAATGGACAAGATCGTCGAAGCGTCTCGCCATCGGGCCCGAGGTCGAGAAGGGGACTTCACCGCCCGCGACCCGCCCGAACGGCGGCCTGAAGCCGTAGACACCGTTTTGCGAGGCGGGAATTCGGATCGAACCGCCCATGTCCGATCCCAAGGCGAGCGTCGCGAAGCCCGCGGCCAGCGCCGCCCCCGATCCCGCGGACGATCCGCCCGGGGAGTACTCGAGATTCCATGGGTTATGGGTCGTGCCCCAGGCGCGGGTCGAGGCACCGAGGAAGAGGTAGAATTCCGGCACCGTCGTCTGGATCGGCATGATGGCGCCGGCAGTCTCGAGCGAGTTGATGATCGCTGAATTCTCTATTGCGAGAGGCGAGTCCTTGAAGATGAGCGAGCCCTGCGTCACCCGCCAGCCCGGCCGGGTGAACTCGTCCTTGATGGCGACCGTAATCCCTTCGAGCGGCCTTGCGTCGCCGCGCCGATAGCGGTCTTCGGACTGTTTGGCTTCCTTCAGCGCCGCATCGAAGTGCTCGTCGGTGATGCAGTTGACCTTGGAATTGAGCGCTTCGATCCGCTTGATCTGCGCCTTCAACAGATCCACCGGCGAAGCCTTCCCGGCCCGGAACATGGCGATGAGATCATCAACCGACGCGTAGCTGAGCGGATCGTCGGGTTCGGCCCGCGCGGCCGGCAAATCGAGGGCCGATGCGACGAGCGCCGCCCCCGCGCCCTTGATGAGCGTTCTTCTGTCAACGGGCGCTTTCGCGTCGATGGTAGCCATGGTGCATTCCTCGTCTGATTAGCCAAAAATCAGGACCACGCTGTAGTCCGGTCCTCACGCACGCATCAAAGTGACAGTCGGAGAGCGCGCCGGACTTAGACACGCTCCTTGTGAATCGCCTTGCCGTTCCTCACCGCCATCAGAACCTTGGCCTTGTGAATGCCGTGCGGGGGCGGCCGCGCGGCCTGATTGCGCTCTCTCCACGCGCCGTCAAGCGAAGGTCGGGAGTTGCCCGCTGGCGAAGAGCGGCTGCCGCAGGCGAGACCAGTTGGACGCGAACTGGAACGTGTCGAGATCGGCGAAAGTCTGGCCGATTACCTGCATGCCCGTGGGCATGCGCTCCTCGACCACGCCGAGCGGCACGTCCACGATCGGGTAGCGGTTGAGGATGTTCCAAGGCCAAGTCAGCGCGAACATGAAGCCGTTGGCCTCCCACAACTCGACCTTGTTTTCCTTGCTCTTGAACATGTCGGCTCGGTAGAGGGGCGTCGTCATGGTCGGCATGAGCAGGATGCGGTAGCCCTTTCCGAACACGCGCTCCTGGACCTGCCGGTGTAGGCGTTCGAGCAGGTCCTCGAGTTCCACGGCCTGGGCCGTTCCGACCGGACCGACCCAGTCGAGCACGTCCGACATATAGGGCGAGAGCAGGTCCCGATTGGCCTTCGAGACGTCGAGCAGAGCGCCGACCGACGTCGCGAACAGTCCGTGCACGAAGACGGAGAACTGCTCCCACTTGAAGCCGCAGTTGACCTCGTCCACGATGCACCCCGCGCCGCGAAGCGTCTCGATGCCTTTTAGCATCGCGTCCTTCACCGACGGAATGGCGTCGCCGATGCCGGCGCCCCAATCTACGGCGAGGCGCCATCCCGAGAGATCTGGATATTGGTAGGGATAGTCGATGCGCGGCCGGATGCCGGCCATGATCTTGTCCGAGGGGCCGACGATCGCGTTCTGGAAGTGGACGAGGTCGTCGAAGCGTCTCGCCATCGGACCCGAGGTCGAGTATGGAATTTCCCCGCTGGCGACCCGGCCGAACGGCGGCCTGAAGCCATAGACGCCGCATTGCGAGGCGGGAATGCGGATCGAGCCGCCCATGTCCGATCCCGTAGCGAGCGTCGCAAAACCGGCGGCGAGCGCCGCTCCCGATCCCGAAGAGGACCCGCCCACGGAATATTCGAGGTTCCACGGGTTGTGGGTGGTGCCCCAGGCGCGGGTCGAGCAGTTGGGGAAAAGCCAGAATTCCGGCACTGTCGTCTGGAACGGCATGACCGCGCCGGCCGCCTCTAGATAGTCGATGATCGACGCGTTCTCCGTCGCGGGGGCTGAGTCCTTGAAGACGAGCGAGCCCTTCGTGACCCGCCAGCCCGGCCGGGCGAATTCGTCCTTGATGGCGACCGTGATGCCTTCGAGCGGCCGCGCGTCGCCGCGGCGATAGCGGTCTTCGGACTGTCGGGCCTCCTTCAGCGCCGCATCGAAGTGCTCGTAGGTGATGCAGTTGACCTTGGAATTGAGCGCTTCGATCCGCTTGATCTGCGCCTTCAAGAGATCGACCGGCGAAGCCTTCCCGGCCCGGAACATGGCGATGAGATCGTCGACCGACGCATAGCAGAGCGTATCCTCGGGCTCGGCTTGCGCGGCGGGGAAATCGAGCGCCGACGCAACGAGCGCCGCCCCCGCGCCTTTGATGAGCGTTCTTCTATCGACCGGCGCCTTTGCTTCGGTGTCAGCCATGGTGCATTCCTCGTCTGATTAGCCAAAAATTAGGGCCACCCTGTAGTCCGGTCCTTACGTACGCATCAAAGTGACGGTCCGAGAGCGCGCCGAACTCAGGCTCGCTTCTTGCGAGTTTTCATTCGGCTGACAGCACTACGAGTTTCAAAGTCATCACGCCGACGAGTAAGAGCACGGCGCTGAATAAACGCGAGGTGATCGAAGCCGTGGCGCTCATTGTGGAAGGATCAGTGTGAGATTGACGCGCGCCTGCCATTCGGGGCCAAAGTCAGGGTGCACGACGTTGTTGTAGATGCCTGCGGATGCGGACATCGCCTGGCCGCTGATTTCGAACACACGCCCAATCTCGCCGCCCACCGGGACAATCCAGCGATTACGGGGCTCTGCAGACCACTCAGCGTTGATGATCGGACTATAGGAGAGGAACCAGCCATCGGAGAGGTTGTAGATGACGAACAATTGCGCCGCCGTTCGATCAATCGGCCTAGCGCCGTACGGCGCGTCCAATGACCACCATTGGCTGATCAAAAGGCCAAACACCCAGGGATCTGGCTGAGTCAAAAGAATCGCAGTTGGACCCGCGGTCCATTGCTCGCTGCCAAGATGCCGGCTGGTCGCGGTTGGCAGCGAAAACGTTGGTCCTATGCCCCAGATGAGGTCGCCGGGATGCGAAGGTGACAACGCGATCAGGGGGACGATGTCGCCGATACCGAAGTCTGCTGGATCCGACGGCGAGTGCTGGACCGGAGAAATCACGGGAACGGTGGTGCGTGTAACAATGTTCCAGTCATCGTTGAGGCGGAACGGGATCACAGGCTGGATATTCAGGATGTTGCCTGTCTGACCGTAGGGCCCCAGCGGAAAGTTGGTCTCGTTCGCGAATGGGATGCTGATTGTATCGGCGAGCGGATTTTGAGCCAGCTTCGCCAAATCGTGAGCAGACAACTGAGGTTGCTGTTGCGCGGCGGCTTGCACCACGAAAAGGAGCAGGGCAGACGCTGTCGCCGTCAGCGCGATCTTGAAATGTGCTGCAAGCTGGCCCAGCGTAGAGCGAACGGCGACCGTCTCCGCGATGAAGGACGGCCCAGTGGCAAGAGCCGCGGCTGTAGCCGCGAAGGCTGCGCCGCTCCGGAACGCCTGGTATCGCGTCGGGCCGCTTGCGTTCGACGTTGAAGCGTTCGCGAAGTAATCCCAGTATTTCGCCCAATGGCATTCGAGGCACATGGTGGCTGCTCCTTTCGCCATACGCGCTACGCCACGCGCCCGCGAAATGGCCGCTCGCCGCAGGTTCAGGTGATTGGAAAAAAAACTTGAGCCTTCGGCCTGACCGTCGCAGCTGATCTGGCTGGTCCAATGGTATCCGGTCTCGATTCCGCGATCACTCACAGCCTGTTATGAACATTCGTCAAAACGTTATTCGTATTGGCGAATGACCCAACGCAAGAGATGCCCCTTTCTTTTCCCGGCGTACCGGTAGGCGGATGACCGAAACGGCGCGCGAACGCCAGCGAGAAATTGCTGACATGCGCATAGCCCACCCGATGGGCGACCTGCTTGACGGTCAGCTCTCCGGTCGCCAGCAAGCGATAGGCCATGTCCAGGCGCCAACGCGTCAGACATTGGACGGGCGATGCGTCGAAGACCAAACGAAAGGCCTCGTTCAACCGCCGTTGAGACAAGCCGACCATTTCGGCCAGATCGGCGATGCGCGGCGGGTTGCCAAGATCGGCCATGATGATGTCGCGCGCGGCGTAAGCATGCCGGCGCGCTTTGCCCATTCCGTCCTTCTGGCTGTCGTCGAAGAACACCCGAAATGTTTCCGCCAGCATCTCGTAGGCCTTGGCCTCGAGGAACAGCGACGCCATCGCGCCCTGGTAAGGGTGGCTGGACATCTGGCTGGCGATGTTGCGCAACGACATGGCGCAGTGAGAGGACACGACGGACGGGTCGAAACGTCCGGTCACGAAGTCATCGACGGCGCGATGAAGCCGCTGGCCCTGCAACATCTCCCGCAGGCGGTCCGGCGTGACCGTCAGCCCTGCCGCGCGATGATGCGCCGGCGCGTAGGTCATGTCGCTGACGGGATCCCGAAGCGTGGCGCAATAACTGCCGCCACCCTCCGCCACGCCATTGATCGCCCCGTGCCGGTAATCCGCGTGTCCGGAAGAGAGGGTGACCAGCCAGAGATAGGGCTCTCCGGTCAAGACCTCACTGCGGAGCGTCATGGGCGCGCGAATCACCGAGTTCGAACGCGTAGACTTCCAATCCCGGCCGCAGAGCATGCGGCGTGTAACGGACTTCAGCGATTTCTTTTGGAGTTTCGGGTGCTTCGGGCGGCTTGCGGCTGCCGGACCCGTTTGGATTGATCCAGCGCATTGCCCGGAGAACGCCCATCCTGCCACCCCGCGCCTCAGTGAGTAACGGATTTTGAGAAGACGTTCGCGATGACAACGCCGGCAACAATGAAGACGACGCCAATCATCGCTGGCGTATCGAGCGCCTGATGAAACTTCACGTAACCAAGTATCGAAATCAATACAATGCCTAACCCGCTCCAGATAGCGTAGGCAATTCCAATAGGAATTGTTTTTAAGGCGAGCGAAAGAAAGTAAAGACTTGCAATGTAACATACGGCCATGAACGCTGTCGGAAACAGCTTCGTAAGTTGTTGCGACAATTGTAAGGATGTTGTGCCAACGACTTCAAGGATGATTGCAATAGCCAATGCCACGTTGCTGTTAAGCAGAGTGTTCATGGTGCCCTATGTCTGCATTATTGGATCTGTGCATTGCAACGACATTGTTCGAGCTCCAATCGAACCCTATGATCGGGATACTCCCGCTCGCGATCATCGCAGCTCCGAACTTCGGCGCCGTCACAGTTGATATCAGGAGCCTGATTCTCAGATACTCAACCTATGATAGAAATAATAACAACACAACCTTTTGGTTGACTGGTTGTAAGAATGGCTCTTCCTCGTGCAGATCGAACCCTGTTCGGGGCAACTCGAGTGCTAAGCTTTGGATGGATTTAAATAGCCTGAAGGCCTGATTTTGAGGGTGAAACGGGCAAAATATGCGGGGCTATGAGCGATTGGAACCACTCCCCCATTCCGGGCCACAATGCGCGAAGAGGGTAGCGTGCGGAGAGTTCTGCAAAATCGTCTGATGAGACGGCCATGACCCACACGAGCCGGTAGGCCAGACGCGACTGCCACCGGCAAGCAGGTTGTGTCCCATTTTGGTTTGCACGCAATCTGATGGGCGATGCCAGACCCGAGCGGGCGCCGATTGCAAGCTAAACCGGCAAGGAGGGTTCCGCTTCGCCCTTCAGCTTTGTGGCCGCCTTGCGCGACTGCCTCCATTCCTCGAAGCGCTTCAGCACAACATAGAAGGACGGCACGAAGAGCACGGCGAGGCACGTCGAAGCAAGCATGCCGCTGAACACCGCGACGCCAATGGACTTGCGCGCCGATGCTCCGGCGCCTGTTGCAAGCACGAGCGGCAGAACGCCGAGGATGAAGGCGAAAGACGTCATCAGGATCGGGCGGAACCGCAATCGCGCCGCCTCGACCGCGGACTCGACGATCGTGGCGCCGTTGTTTCGCAGGTCGCGGGCATATTCGACGATGAGAATGGCGTTCTTGCTTGAAAGCGCAATCAAAAGGATGAGTCCGATCTGCGTATAAAGATTGTTCGCCACGCCGAGTGCAGTGAGAGCGCCAACCGTGCCCAGCAAAGCAAGCGGTACGCTGAGGATCACCGCGAGCGGCAGAGAGAGGCTCTCGTATTGACCGGCAAGCACAAGATAAACGAGCAAAATGGCAAGCGCGAAAACATAGTAGATCTGATTGCCGGTCACCTTCTCCTGGTAAGACATTGCGGTCCAGTCGAAGCTTGTGCCTGGCGGCAGCGTCTTCGCGGCGATCTGTTCCATCAGCCCCATGGTTTCACCAGAGCTGAATTGCGGGGACGATGTGCCTGCGATGGTCGCTGCGGGATAGAGGTTATAGAGCGTGATGAGGGACGGACCAGCAACCCTCTGGACCTGAAGGAGCGTGCCAAGGGGGACCATCTGGCCGTTCGGAGTTTTGATCTTGAACGCGGCGATGTCGCCTGGGTTCGTCCGGAACTCTGACTCCGATTGAACGTAGACCTGGAAAACCCGCCCGAACTTGTTGATTTGCCCGACATAGGTCGAACCGATGTAGCTTCCGAGCGCCTGGAAGACCTGCCCAACGGTTACGCCGAGCGTTTCGGCCTTGTTCCTGTCGACGATGGCTTGCAACTGCGGTGCGGAAGCGCGGAAGGGGGAAAATACGGTCTGCACCGCTGACTGGGATTTGGCATCGTTCACGATCTCGGTTGCAACGCTTTGCAGCTTGGCAAAATCCGCGCTGCCGTCCCGGACCTCGATCTCCATCGTGAACCCGCCGGAGTTTCCTATTCCCTGGATGGGCGGCGGAGGAATCACTGTGGTGTTCGCCTCCAGGATACCGTCTTGAAGGGCCGTCCTTAAAGTCTTGAACAGCGTGATCAGATCCTGTCCCTTAGCCTTGTATCGCTCGTCCCAGCTCTTAAGGACGACGTAAGCCACACCGGCGTTGGGAAGCGAGGCGCTGTTGTCGAGCACCGATATGCCGCTGATTGCGACGACCTGATCGACACCGGGGATCGCCTTCGCAACATTGGTCACTTTTTCCATGACTTGCTGCGTGCGCTCCAGCGAAGCAGCGTCGGGGAGTTGTGCGTTGACAATCAGATAGCCTTGGTCTTCGAGGGGGATGAAAGCGGTCGGCACGCGCGCGAGCCCAAGGAAGGCCACGCCGATTAGCGCCAGGCCCAGCAACGCCACGAGGGCGCTATGGTTGACCATGCGCTGGATCAACGCCGCATAGCCGCGTTCGGCCGCGCCGTAGACCCGGTTGAAGGTCCGATAGAAGAGGTTGCGTCGTTCAGGAGGGGCTTCCGGCCGCAGCCAAAGAGCGCACTGCGTCGGCTTCAAGGTCACGGCATTGATGGCGCTGATGAGGGCAGTCGCGGCGATGACGAGGGCGAATTGCTGGTAAAGCTGACCGGTCAGCCCGGGCAGGAACGCCGCCGGGAGAAAGACCGACATCAAGACGAGTGTGATGCCGATGATGGGGCCGAACAATTCGCCCATGGCTTTCACGGCGGCCTCGCGCCGAGGCATGCCCGCTTCGATGTGGCGCGCCACGCCCTCCACGATGACGATCGCGTCGTCAACCACGATGCCGATGACAAGGACAAGCGCGAAAAGCGTCGACAGGTTGACGGTAAAGCCAAGCGCGGCCATCGCCGCGAACGCTCCGATGATGGTAACGGGCACCGTGGTCGCGGGTACGAGTGTGGCACGCCAATCCTGGAGAAAGACAAGAATCACGATCAGCACGAGGACGCCAGCCTCGATCAGGGTGATGTAAACCTCCTTGATGGAAGCCTGCACGAAGACTGTCGTATCGAATGGAACGCTATAGACGAGGCCCTGCGGGAAATTCCGGGCCAGTTGATCCATCTTGGCGCGCACGCGTTTCGCGACGTCGAGGGCATTCGCATCTGGCAGCAAGTAGATGCCGATACCGGCAGACGGCAGATTATTCAAGGCAAAGGACTGGCTGTATGTCTGCGCGCCCAATTCCACGCGGCCAATATCCTTGATGCGCGTGATCTGGCCGCCATTCGCGCTGTCCACCTTGACGACAATATTCTCGAATTGCCGGACGTCGTCGAAGCGGCCCGCAACATTGACGGTGTATTGGAAGTTCTGTCCTTTCGGCGCGGGCGGCATTCCAATCACGCCCGCAGTCACCTCCTGGCTCTGCTGCTGGATCGCCTTCACGACGTCTTCCGGCGTGAGACCGAAAGATTGTAAAAGGTTCGGGTTCATCCAAACCCGCATCGCATATTGACCAGCGCCGTTGACCGTGACGTTTCCCACGCCTGGGAGGCGGGCAAGTTCGTTCTGCAGGTTGATCACGCCGTAATTCGCAAGGAAAAGGCTGTCGAAGCGCTTATCAGGCGAGGTCAGCGCGAGGAACATGAGGACAGCGGTCGACTGCTTCTGTGTCGTAACCCCTTGGATCTGCACCGACTCGGGCAATTGCGCCAACGCGCTTGCCACCCGGTTCTGGACAAGCACCTGCGCCATGTCCGGATCGGTGCCGATTTCGAAAGTGACAATCAGCGAATAGGTGCCGTCGCCGGCGCTCGTCGACTGCATGTAGATCATGCCCGGCACGCCGTTGACCTGCTGCTCGATGGGTAGGGCAATCGTGTCCATGACGACCTTGGCGCTGGCGCCCGGATAGCGGGTCGTCACCGAGACCGTTGGCGGCGTGACATTCGGGTACTGCGCAACAGGAAGCCGGACGAGGCAAACCGCCCCAATGAGTACGATCACGAGCGCGATGACATTGGAAAGAATTGGCCGCTCAATAAAATAGCGCGAAAACATCAATGCACCCTGGCGTTAAGCATTGCCGATTGTGGTTACCCTCAATACCCTCATCGGCCAGCTGCGGCCGTTATCATGGTTTTCCGTTCTGGATTGACCTTCTGGCCGGGGACCGCACGCTGAATTCCCGCGGTGATGACCCAGTCGTCTTTTGCAAGGCCAGAGGCGATAACCCTCAGCCCTCCATCCTGTTGGCCGACTTTCACCTGACGCTGCTCGACGACATCGTCCGCGCCCAAAACGAGCACATACTCGCCGAGCTGGTTCTGGCTGACTGCGGTCTCATCCACCCAGAGCGCGCCTTCGGTTTGCTGCACGGGAACGCGCACGCGCACGAAATAGCCGGGCAGCAATCCGATATCGCTGTTTTCGAAAATCGCGCGAACATCGAGAGTGCCGGTCGCGCTGTTGACCTGTGGCGCAATGTAGTCGAGCTGGCCGCTGCGAGGGTAACCGGCATCTGTCATCAAGCCAATTTCGACGGGCAACTGATGGAGGTCCGCCACCTTTTTGCCCTCTTGGGCCATCCGTTGCTTGAGGCGCAGCACCACGTCTTCACCCACGGTGAAGTAGACGTAGATCGGCCTGATTTGGAGGATGGTCGCGAGCTTGGTCGGGCCGGAATAACCGACCAATGCGCCGACATCTACGAGGTGCCTCGTCACCACGCCGTCGAAAGGCGCAGTCACTCGCGTGTATCCAAGATTGATGGTGGCGAGCTCCACGCTGGCTTTTGCGCTATCGACGGAGGCCTTGGCCTGATCGAGCGTGGTCTTCGCGTCATCGATCTGCTTTTGCGTATTGGCGAGGTTGCCCTGGCGTCCCAAGGTGAGCTGGCGCTGATATTGAATGTCTGCATTGACGACAGCGGCCTGGGCGGACTCCAGGCTTGCCTGGGCCTGGGCGAGTTGCGCCTCGTAGGTATCGCGTTGGATTTCGAACAGAAGCGTGCCGCCTTTGACTGCAGCGCCATCCCTATAATTGATTTTTTCGAGAAAGCCTTGCACGCGGGCTTCCAGATCGACGTTCATGAGCGGCGCCGTGTTCCCCGTTGCCTCGACATATTGGACCGCGGGCTTCATCACCGGCTTGGCCACCATCACCTTCGGTGGAGGCGGCGCGACGAAGGCGTTTTGCTGCCCGCAGGCTGCCAAAAGCAGCGCGGCCAAGACAATAGTTGCAAGATTGCACAGGCGCTCCAGCACAAAAACTGGCACGACTTCAGCTGCACATGTTGGATGATGCATCGCATTCAAGATTGCAATCCAAGTGCTCGGACGCCTGTCCCCCGGGGTAAGATGCGGTTCAACCAAAGACGTGACCTCCTGCGCCAAACCTGATCAAGCGGCCCTATTTTATTAGCCTTCGCGGGGAAGACGCAAACTCCCGCGATAGGCAGGTATTTGAATAGTCAATTCATTGTGAGACGGAAGCCTTGCCTGGGCCTATTGAGTGTCGCCCCGGACCCCGGGACAGTCATTTTCTGCCTGAGCCCCTTCGAAGCGGTCGGTCATCCATGCGACGACCTTTAGCGCGCTTTTCATCGCGATGGTGCCGTGTCCAACCCCGGGAAGGATAAGCATGCGAACGCGGCTGCCGGCCGCGCAGAGCTCTTTCATGGTGGCTTGGGTGACAGGAGGATCGACGATTTTATCCGCAGAACCTTGCGCGATGAAGACGGGGATCGAGGGGGGCAAAGGCCCGATCGTATTTTCGGCGAGGAGCGTGCGCCAAGGCTCGATCCCGGTCAGGTTGTCGACGAGAAGAAAGCGCTTTTGCAAGGCCGCCCCGGCGCGCCGCCTTGGTTCGAGATCGATGGGGGATTCAAGGCAGACATGTGCCAACGCATCGACGATAGGCATCGCCGCCGGATCGACAATATTTTCAAGCGAGACATGGAACACGCGCGACCAGGACCACAAGGTCATGGCGAGCAGGTTCTTACCGCCGGCAGTCGGCAGGTCATCGCGCATGAGTGTCCCGAGTTCTGTGGCTGGCGCCGCTACCGCAACGCCTGCGAGGTCGAGTTCGGGGGCGTAGTCCTTGGCTAGCAAAGTGGCGTAAAGCGCCGCCTGTCCTCCCTGCGAGTGCCCCCAAATGGCCATGTGATTGGAGGCCGCTCGACCGGCGAGTTCACGAGCGGCTCGCGCCAAATCGAGCACCGCGCGACCCTCGCTTTTACCCACGAGATAAGGATGCGGGCCAGGCGTACCCAATCCCGGATAGTCGGTGGCCGCCACGATATAACCGTGGCGAACCATGTCGCGAAGACCTTGGATTTGCTGAAATATAAAGATGGCCAGCGAAGGCGCACAGCGCGGGACGATGCCGGTTGTCGGGTGCGCCCAGGCGACGATGGGTCTTCCGCCAACAGGGGCTGCTCCGGATGGGACAACGACAACGCCGGATACGGCTATCGGTTCACCCTTCAATCCCGTTGAGCGATAGAGCACCCGGTAGGCTTTCGCGCCCAATGGCGCACCGCGCATAGGTTCTTGCCGGATGAGAGTTCCCGGACGCCCGGGGATGACCTGCTCCGAAGCCTGATAGAAATCGGCCTCGGCATAGGCTGCGGTCGGCTCCGCCAATATCGTCGAGAAGCATAGGGCAATAAACGCTTGACACACGCACTTGAGCCAAGACATGAGCGGTCTCCGATTTGGCAAATGCGACGCAATCCATGGAGCTTACCATCATGAACGCGCTCGAAAACAGAGTTCCACCACCGCTTATTGCGTTCGCTGCAGCGGCGATGATGTGGGGGATTGCGCGGAACGCCCCCGTGATCTCGATCGACAGCACCGTTCGGCTCGCGCTCGCTGGTGTCTTGGCAGTTGTTGGTGTCTTGATTGCCAGAGCAGGATTTCGTGCCTTCGGCCGGGCAAACACGACGGTCAATCCCGTCAACATCGAAGCGGCTTCGGCTCTCGTTACGAGCGGTATCTTCAGTTACACGCGAAACCCTATGTATCTTGGCCTCGTCGCGTTTCTTCTGGCATGGGCCGTCTACCTGGCTGTTCCTTGGACTTTGCTCGGCCCGCTCGCTTTCGTACTCTACATCACGAGATTCCAGATCATCCCGGAGGAACGCGTCCTGCTTAGGAAGTTTGGCGACACTTACGCAGCCTACCAACGGCAGGTGCGCCGCTGGCTCTGACTCTGCCGTAGACCATCGAGGCTGCCCTTCGGCTTACTGCCGGCACGGCAATCACGCACACCGATGCGACCAGCAAGCCAATGCAGATGAGCCAAACGGCTGGGTGGCCGCCGTGAAGCCGGCGGCGCGGCTTACAATGGCGCCGAATAAGGCAACCCCGATGACGCTTCCGGTTTGCCTTGTGGCGTTAAGGACGCCCGCCGCAATACCCGACTGCTCCTTCCCGACGCTTCCAAGCAAGGCAGATGTGAGCGGCGGCACGAGAAGCGCCAGGCCGCCTCCGATCGCAACAAGCTGAAGCGCCATCGCCCCGTAGCTTGTATTAGGGGCGATCCCAAGAAGAGCTGCGCAGCCTGCCGCGGAAATCGCGGCGCCTGCTGCAATAGCGGCTCTTGCGCCGAAGCGTTCGCTGACAAGGCTTGGCTCTTAGGTAAGCGGCCGGAGGAGCCTGGCTACCCTATGACGCTTCGAAACGGCCGAAGCGTTGCGGCAGCCTAAACCGCCGCCAAAAAATCTTATCACTCTTCATACGGTTGGCGAGATTGCGCTTTCTTGTGCCAGACGACCTGAAGCACTACCATGACGTAGTGCTTTCGGTAACAAAGAAAATATTCTCTATCTATAGATTTTTCAGATGTTTAAGAAAATTGAGCGGCGCGCTGACAGCCATTCTTAATCCAAAGAAATATCCCACCTTTAATAAGCCATTCGAAATTATTAACTCATATGGACTTAGTCAGTCGGGAGTCATCCATGTTTGTTTGCCCTAAATGTTGGCTAGTTCTGTTCTTTGCCATGGTTCCAGCTCATACTTGGGCAAAAATAAGCTCTGCAAACGAGGTCACTGCGTACGCCTTGATGGATGGTTACAAAATTCCTTTCAAAATAAAGGCTGAGTCTGATACTTCCAAACACGTTCAGAACGTTCGACTGACCCTGGATACGGAACAAATTCCGACGATAAACCTCGAAGGTCCAGTAAACTCACGTGTGAACTATAAAAGCGAAATATCGAAGGTCTCTCTTTGTGGCGTAAAAAGTAAAAGAGTATGCTTAAACATTTCATCTCATGTGGCGTTGGATACACTCATACCATTATCGGGAAAGATGACATTCTCATGTTTCTTCGATATCGCAAACGAATCCGGAAAACTGTCCGTCGAGAAGATCGATATCACGGATCTGCAGATCGACCCTTGGTTGAACGGCTTTGCGACAATTATGGGCGGCGAGAAAACAGTCGCATCACGCATCAGAGATGAAATCGAGAAGCAACTGAAAACAGGAAAACTGGATCTGAGCGGCGTTGGCCTTCTCTCCGATCTCAGTGCGAAAACGACAAATAATTATCTTGAGTTATCGCTCAAACTCAAAAATCGAGCGCCCGCGCTCAAAGTGTTTCAAACGATGGCCTCCCAAAAAAGAAGTGGTAATCGCATTGAAATAAACGGGGACGAACTGCCGCGAAGCAATGGCTCCCTCGACCGGCGGGCTTCGGCGAAATGATCGGTCTCGCGCTGGCGCGGGATGCCTTTGACGGGCTTCATCGTTGTCTGTGTTGAATCGCATGGTCGTGCGCGCATCGGATGTCCTTCAGCCCGTCTGATCGGCATTTATTACAGTCCGGCGCCCGGCCTCAGAATGCACGAAATCCGTCAGGCCTTTTGATCGCACACCGACAGCTTGACGCGAAAAGCGTGCCGCGGAGGCTATAGTCAAGACATTTTTTAGAAAATTGACGCAAAATAAAAATGTGTTGGCCCGTGAGCAACAGCGATTAAGGAGCTCCCGTGCCCGTTGTAGAACAAGAGAAGCGAAAACGTGTGCACTGACATGATGATCGATTTGCAGATAAGAGCTTTGATCCCATTGACCCCCCACCGAACGAGGAGCGGCACCCCACAAGGTGGCGATGGCGCCGGATTGTTTCAGGTTATGTGTGATCCGTATGAGTGGAAATCCGCCCTCAGATTCGCGCTTGCCATCTTCATTGGCTTTGCCGCTCTGGCGCCCGCGCTTGCGCCGGATCAGAAAACGTTCGCAGCGAAGATCAATCACCAAACCCTCAAAGCCGCCGCTGCCATCCAAAGCTCAACGAAATAGCCTATCCGCCTGAATTGAGCGGGTCAGTATGACGGGCATCCCAACTCGGACGACGCCAACCGATCTTAAAATCGAGCGTTATTCTTGGGGATCGCTTACGAACTGGTAATCAAAGAGCCTTATGACCGCTTCTCGTTGGTTCGTCTGATCGCCGAAAACCAAACGAGCTTGCCGCCGCGATCCGGCCCCAACGCGGTCAACAATCCTCGCCCGCGAGGTAAATTTTCAATTAGCAACATGCAACTTTTTTTGAGATGCGAGGGAACTCGTCCGATCCATGAGCGTTTTCGCCATGAAGGCAATCGTGCTTTTTTGTTGGTGACGCGTATGCCATCCAAAACCGTAGCGGGACTGTCGCTGTTCTTCTTTGCAGCGTCTGTCTCTCTGCTGCTTGCGTCAGCGGCAGGCCAGCAAAGCCGGAAACCCGTACTGCCAGTCCGCTCAAATTATTCACAGCCGGATGTCCGCCTTCTGAGTGCACAAGAAATCAACAGCCGTACCCTCGCTCTTGTGGCGGCGATCGACGCATCTTCAAAATAGACGATCGGTTCCATAGCGGGCGGATATGTCATCGCAAACCACCCTGCAGCTTGTTTGCTTAGTTGATTTGATCCTTTTGCTTTCCCCCCCGCCTGTTTTGGCGGAACCGGCGCGGATCATCATTCTGCGCCACGCCGAGAAACTCAATCGTCACGAGCTTTGCGAAATGGGCGAAGAACGCGCTCAAGCTCTATCTCGTCAATATCTCGGCCAGGGCGCATCGCACTCGCTGTTTCCGGCCGGACAAAAGCCAGATGCTTTTCTAGCCATCACGTTGCACACGATTGAGACGATCACACCGGCGGCCCAGAGCTGGAACCTGCCGGTGATCCCCTACGAGGTGTCGGGCGAGAAAGAAGATGAGGCGGAGAAAGAGGCTGAAACCAGCCGGCGCACGCAAGAGGCCGCGCACGATGTTCTCACCGATCCCCGCTATGACGGTAAGACCGTCGTCATGGCGTGGGAGCATAATCACATCGCCAAGTCGAAGCTCGAAAAGGAATTTTCGGGGGAACAGGTTACGCTTCGCCAACTCTTGCACCTCGACCAGATCGCCGATGTGCCGACGACTTGGCCGGACTCGAACTATGATTACTTCTGGATTGTAGATTACGCGCCAGGCAATCCCGTTCCGACCGGGTTTCAAATGGTCCGCCAGGCTTTCACCGCGCCCTTCGACAAGTTGCCGTCCAACGAGTGGGACGAGCCGGAGCCCGAGCACATGGAAGCCGGCTGCAAGAAATAGACGGGCACGCCTCAAACGCCCTATCTCTGATCCGGACGGGTGCGAGTTTTACCAGCAAATAGATACTCTCTTGAAGTTGCAGCCTCGGCATGTCAAAGCTCTCACCGGGGACTGCCGGATGCGATTTTCCGATTACTCGCTACTCCAGATTCTTATCGTAAGCGTTGCCGTTCTCTTTGGAGCCATCGAAGCCGGCCGATGGGCTGGCGTACGAGCCAAGCCTCAAGGGATTGGAAGCGTGCCCACGCTGGAGGCATCGATGCTCGCACTCCTGGCGCTGATGATCGGGTTCACGTTTGCTCTGGCCCTGTCGCGCTTCGAAGGCCGGCGCGTTGGCGTTCTTAATGAAGCAAATGCCATCGGCACGACAGCGCTTCGCGCACGCCTGTTGCCCGCTCCGCATAATCAGGAGTGTCTGAAGCTGCTGCGAGACTATGCGCAAGTTCGTCTGGAACTCACCCAGAAGCTCCGATCGCCGCCTGAACTGAAAGTTGCTCTTGCCCGATCCGATGCCATTCAAGAGGCGCTTTGGCTCCAGGTGAAGCAGGTGGCCGCAATGAACAACGGCATGGTCCCGACCGGACTTTTTATCCAATCACTCAATGACATGATCGACGATCATGAAAAACGCCTGATCGCCCTGATCAGCGGCGTGCCGAATATCGTCCTAATCGTGCTTTATGTGATTGCGATTGTCGTGAGTGCCTTTTCGGGCTACGCGGCGGGCGTCGAAGCGCAACGATCGAGGGGACCGATGTACGTTGCGATGGCGCTTTTTATCGCTGTCATTCTCCTGATTCAGGATCTGGATCGTCCCGGCGGCGGCTTCATCACGGCAAGCGAGCAACCCATACTGGATGTCGCCGCCAGTTTGGAGACCTACAGCGAATAGGGCAAGCGATGGCACTGCACAGCAAGGATTCGGTTCGGCACAAGCTGAATGACGAGGTCTATGCGTCCGCCGATCTCTCGCGGACGATGCCGAAGTATAGGTTTCCTGAACCCGAACGCGATCCGCGCGCTGTTTACGCTGCTGTCCGTGATGAGTTGATGCTGGACGGGAACGCTCGTCAGAACCTGGCGACCTTTTGCCAGACCTGGGAGGAGCCCGAACTGCATAAGTTGATGGATGAGTCCATCGACAAGAACATCGTCGACAAGGACGAATATCCGCAGACGACGGAAATCGAGGCCCGTTGCGTCCACATGCTGGCCGATCTTTGGAATTCACCCCAAGCCGCAAACACAATCGGCTGTTCGACCACGGGCTCCAGCGAGGCGGCTATGCTGGGCGGTCTGGCGATGAAGCGGCGCTGGGAAGCGAAGCGGAAGGCTGCCGGACAGCTGGCCGGCAAACCGAACCTGATCACAGGGCCGGTGCAGGTCTGCTGGCACAAATTCACGCGCTACTGGGATGTCGAGCATCGCGAGATCCCCATGGACCGCGGACGGCTATTGATGACGCCGGAGGAAGTCATCAAGCGCTGCGATGAAAACACCATCGGCGTGGTCCCGACACTCGGCGTGACTTTCACAGGGGGGTTCGAGCCGGTGCAAGCGGTGTCGCAAGCGTTGGACGAGTATCAAAATGAAACCGGGCTGGATATTCCGATCCATGTCGATGCTGCCAGCGGCGGCTTTCTCGCCCCCTTTTGCGCGCCCGATCTCGTCTGGGACTTCAGGCTGCCTCGCGTCAAATCGATCAATGCATCGGGACACAAATTCGGATTGGCGCCTTTGGGCGTGGGCTGGGTGATCTGGCGCGACCGCCACGACTTGCCTGACGATCTGATATTCAAGGTCAACTATCTCGGCGGCGAGATGTGTGATATCGCGTTGAACTTTTCCCGGCCGGGCGGACAAGTGATTTCCCAGTATTACAACTTCCTGCGCCTCGGGAGAGAAGGATACCGCAAGATCCATACTGCCTGTTACAAGACAGCTCGATACATAGCCGCCGAAATTGAGAAGCTCGGCTTCTTCGATGTTCTCTATGGCGGCGACATGACCGCCGGCATTCCGGCATTATGCTGGACGATCAAAGCTGGAGCCAACCCCGGCTTCAGCCTTTATGACCTTGCGGACCGGCTCCGCAGCCGAGGCTGGCAAGTCCCTGCTTATCCCTTGCCTTCGAACTGCGAAGACGTTGTCGTGCAAAGAATTCTTGTCCGGCAGGGTGTGACCCGGGATCTCTGTTCGCTCCTGGTCGAGGATATTAAACGCGCAATTGAGCATTTCAGCCAGCGGCCGGTTCAAATGCCACTTACTGCCGCGGAAGCGTCCGGTTTTCATCATTAAGAGCCTCGCCAGCCTTTGCCGGACGAGCAGCTATCACGACACCCGGAAAGGCGAGTGCTCATCCGGTATCATAATAGATTGAAATGCCTACGCTTTTTCGATACCGGCTCACGCTCCGCTTGTGCGGGATAACGAAGCGCGGAGCGAGCGGCCTGCGGGTCGACAAGTCATTGGCCAGGATTTGACGTCCGGGCATCGCGAGGCCGGCGCTGGCGCCGGCCACCCGTTTTGGAGAATCAGGTGCGCGTTGTCTTCTGGACGGCATCCCCGATCAGCTTATGAAGCTCCTGCGTCTGCGCGGTGTAGTTTTGCATCTGATCCTGCGCGAAACGGGTCTGAAGCGTCATGATTTCCTGGAAATTCTGCGCCTTGGTCATCTGCTCGACCACGGAGAAAGCTGTGTCGGCATTCTTCTTCGCCATGGCGACGGCGCGCTCCTGGACATCCTTGAAGCCCGAGGCGACAGGGTTTGAGGGCATAGCGCCCATCCAGGCGCCCATGGCTTTGGTCACGAAGTCTGTAAGCTGGTCATAAGCGGCATGCGCCTGCTTCATATTCTGCTCGGCGAGATCGCGCATGTTCTGCGGGATTTCAAAAGGATTCTCGGCCATAGTCTCTTCCTCGATGCGTTCTGAATTGATGAAAGATTATAACACGCCCGCAGCAACAGCGTGACAAGATTAGTCAAAAAGCTCAGACCACGACTCAATCAGGGGCGAGCAGGCGCTGAACGCACTCATGAACTCCTTCTTGCCAGTCCGGCAGCTTGACGCCGAAAGTTTGCTTCAGCTTCGAGCAGTCGAGCTGAGCATTCGGCGAGCGATAGGAACGTGTCAAGTATTCCGCGGAGGTTATAGCCTCGAGGCTGAAGGAAAGCCCCGTGAGCTGCTTGGCCTTGATCAGCACCTCACGCGCAACGTCGTGCCAGGTCGCTGTCCCGGCGCCGGCAGCGTGATAAACACCCCAAGGGATGGCGTCTGCCGAGCTTGATGTCAGATGCGCGGCGACTGCAAGAATGGCATCAACCAGGTGAGGGGCGTAGGTTGGGTTGCCATATTGATCATTCACGACTTTCAGCGGCATTCCAAGCTGCGCCCGCTGCAAAATATTGCTCACGAAGCAGCGGCCGAAAGGGCTATGGATCCACTCCGTTCTCAAAATGATATGCTTCGGGTTGGCCTTTTGCACCTCGGCTTCGCCTGCGAGTTTCGATTGTCCGTAGATGGTTGTAGGGGCCGTCTGGTCTGTCTCGACATAGGCAGACTTTTTCTGCCCGTCAAACACGTAACTCGTTGAAATGTGAATGATAGGGACGCCTCTTCGCGCCGCAGCCTCGGCCAAAAGCCGCGCTCCGGCCGAATTGAGAGCAAGGGCCAGTTCCGGCTCGCTTTCGGCCCCGTCAACGTCGGTATAGCCTGCAAGATTGATGAGAACGTCGGGCCGGATGTCGCCCAAGGCTCTTTCGACGCTTCGGGGCTCACAAATATCAAGCCCAGGCCTGCCGATCGCGAAGGCCGAGATATCCTTGCGCCCAGGTGCGATCTGCATGAAGGCGCTTGCGATTTGTCCGTGCCAGCCGGCAGCCAGTATACGCATGACTTCTCCCGATGCATTCGCAAGGCCCCCGGCCTACAGGATGGAAGCCCCCTGTGTCAACGAACGGACCTTTTGTATGCAATCCGCATAGAACGGCATCCGCGTGTCAACTTTTTCCTTACGCTTTCACCGAATTTCCTTCCTCTGATAGATTGTCAGAGAAATCGCTTTGACGGCAGGTTAACGCCGCTCCGGTCCGCTTCAAACCCTGGTAGATATGGGGAAAAATACCGAACGGGACGCCATCCGCCGCCTGCGCCGCGGCTGTTGCGGCTTCGCGCAAGCGTTAATTTTCGAAGCCGAAATATATTTAACGGACTTTTGCTCGTCCCTTTAATGAAGTAATTCCGGCATTTAGTTCTATTTAATGGGATGTCACAGGCTAAGGAAAGTCTCTTCTTTTCAATAGACTAGCTGAATTACTTCCCGCCGGGGAGAAGGCTCGGAGGGAAGTAATTGAGGCCGGAATAAATTGCTTGTTAACCAGATTAGTGAGCGGAAATAATTCCGGCGCACGCCAGTTAACCCTCTTTAGATTAAGGCGATACGGCGCGTGGCCAGCGGCAAGGTTCCGTTTACCGATTTGGCGGGGTTTTGCAACGGCGCTTGCGCGGAATCCGGCTTCGCAAGGCCCGGACGACGACGCGCATGGCCGGGCGGATGAATTGATTGATTGACCGGTTTCGAAAGTCCCGCGATGTGTAGGGCGTGAGAAATCATGTCGCGAGGCTTTGCCCCATGAAACGCGCCGCCGAGTTGCTGATGCCGGCCGGGTCGCTGGAAAAGCTGAAGGTCGCGATCCTCTATGGCGCCGACGCTGTCTACATGGGTACGCCGGACCTTTCGCTGCGCACGCGGTCGAATTTCTCGCTCGACGACGTTCTGGAAGGCGTCGCCTTCGCCCACGCCCATGGCAAGCGCGCCTATCTGACCCTCAACCTGTTCTCGCACAACCGCGATATCGAAAAGCTGCCGGAATACGTTCAAACCATTCGCAAGGTCAGGCCCGATGGCGTCATCGTCGCCGATCCCGGAGTTTTCAATTTCGTCAAGAGAGCCGCGCCCGAGCTGGAGCTTCACATCTCGACGCAGGCCAATGTGTGTTCATGGCTTTCGGTGCAATTCTGGGAAGGGCTCGGCGCGAGCCTCATCGTTCTCGCGCGCGAGGTGTCGTTCGAGGAACTGGAGGAAATCCGCGAGAGGTGCCCCAGACATCAAGCTCGAAGCCTTCATTCACGGCGCGATGTGCATGACCTATTCGGGGCGCTGCCTCCTCTCGAACTATCTGACGGAGCGCGGCGCGAACCAGGGCAACTGCACGAACTCGTGCCGTTGGAATTACAAAGTCAAGGTGCGGTTGAAAGACGGATCGCTAAAAGACCTCGAGCTGAATGACGAGACGAAGGAGCTCTTCGATTTCTTTCTCGAGGAGGAGAACCGCCCCGGCCAATTGATGGCGATCGAGGAAGACGAGCGCGGGTCGTACATCCTGAACGCCAAGGACCTGTGCCTGATGCCGCGATTGGACGAGTATCTCGCGCTCGGCCTGGATTCCTTGAAAGTGGAGGGACGCAACCGCAGCGCCTATTACGTCGCGGTCACGGCGCGCGCTTATCGCATGGCCATCGACGATTGGCGGCGTGATCCCATCGAGTGGCGCCCCGACGCCTACATGCGCGAACTCGCAACCATTCCGAACCGTGGCTATTCGCTCGCCTTTCACGATGGGAAACTGACCCATCACGCGCATAATTTCCAAGACACGCACACGCTCGCAGCCTGGGAATACGCCGGCATGATTGTCGATGTCACCGAGGATGCTTTCCTGCTCGCCGTCAAGAACCGCCTGGAAATGGGCGACGTGCTGGAATTCGTGCCCCACACGACGCGCGAACCGCTTCTCCTGCGCATTTACGAGTTTGACGATGTCCGGCGCGGGCGCAGAACGACGGCGGAGGGGATCAACGCCGGACAGAAACCCGTGATCCGCATTCCCTTCGCCTGGTTCCACGAGGAAGACGCCAGGAGCTTGCGGCACGACTTTCCGGTGCATACGGTCGTGCGCAGGGAACAGGCACTTACGCAAGAGGCCTGGGCGCGGCTCAAGCTCGATCGCGTCGCGGAAGCGGCGGAACTCGGAGCAGGCGAGAGCAGGTACCAGGATACGCGCCGGGACCTCGTCGAGGCGCTGCGATCGGAGCACGAAGGTGTTACTTTCCGCACTCCGCGTCTTGGAGTGGAGGGCTGCTGCGGACGCGGCTGCAATGGCTGCCTGCATTTCTGGAACGAGCCGCGCTATGCCCATGCGCGCCAGCTTCTGCGGTCAAAGAGGCAAGGCGTCCTTCTCTCCGAAGAAGAGGCCCGTCAAGTCAAAGAAGCCGCGAAGGGGCTGCCGGCTTAAGTGGCGGCAGCGCGGTCCGCCGCTACGGTACACGTTTGCAAGGCGCGCTGCCCTCGGGCATAATTATAAGCAAAGACCCTCCTTATGAAAGGGGCACCCGGGGAGCGGCCCAACTTGGACAGCAACCACACCATGAGCGTTCCGGCTGTACTTGCGTAGGAGAATAAGATGACCTCAGAAACGGACACGCATCTCTTTTCAAATTGGGCAAAGGAGCGCCTCAACGAAATAGAGGCGACCTTGGCCGCGCTCCAATCTCGCGTCGATTCTTTGCAAGCGGACACGAAAACACAGGCGGAGAAAACCATCGCCGAGATACGCGCTCAGCAGCAAGTCTTCCAGGAGATGCTGAAAAAACAAACGGCGGAAGGCACGGCAAACTGGACGAATTTGATGCAGGGCCTGGAAGCAAACTGGGCTTCCTTCGAGTCTCTCGTGCAGAAATACATGAACGGTACTTTGAAAGACGCCCACCATTTGCAGGAGACGTTTTCGGCACGGGCAGAGGCCCAGCGGAAAGCCTGGCAGGACGTGCTGGAAAGCCTGAGGGGAAAAGCCAACACCTTCGCTGCTGCCCACAAGAAAGAGGCTGAGGATGCTCTGAATCAGCTGAAATCAGCGGCTGACACGGCGAAAGCCAAGCTTGAGAACCAGCAGAAGGCAGGGGTGGAATCCTGGGATGCCTTGAGGACCGCGCTTGAGGAAAGCCGGGCGGCGTTCGACAAGGCAACGCATAAGGTGATCGAGATTTTCAGGAAAACTGCATAACCCGCTCACGAGCATCGATCCGGGAAACAAACGTCAACCCCTCACCCCAGCCCTTTCCCGCAAGGGAGAGGGGCACGCTCGCGCTTGCAATGGCGTTCCTTCTCCCAGCCGCACCCGCTCGCGGATGCGGTTATTTTGAGTTGCGACCTCGCCACGGCGAGTTCGCCCGGGCAAAGGACGGGATGAGGGTGAACGCCGGTAGATATTAGCCCTTTTTTGCGCCGCCTTCGCTGGGGGCTGCCTTAGGCGGTCAGCAGGCAGGAGTTGCGGATCGCGGAAATATTCTTGGCGTAGTGACCGCCCTTGAACACCGCGGACCCTGCCACGAGAACATTGGCGCCCGCTTCGGCAAGGGCAGGGGCTGTCTCGGGGGTCACGCCACCGTCGACTTCGAGATCGATGTCGCGTCCGGCGATCATCGCCCTGATGCGGCGAACCTTCTCGACCTGCGCCGGGATGAAAGCCTGCCCGCCGAAGCCCGGGTTGACGCTCATCACAAGCACGAGGTCGATCCTGTCGAGGACATATTCGATGGCGCTTTCGGGCGTGCTCGGATTGAGCGAAACGCCTGCTTTCTTGCCGAGCCCTCGGATCACCTGGAGCGAACGGTCAAGATGCGGCCCTGCTTCGGCATGGATCGTGATGATGTCGGACCCTGCCTTTGCGAACGCTTCGAGATAAAGATCGACGGGGGAGATCATAAGATGCACGTCGAGGTCTTCCTCGTCCACGGGCGGATGCACTCGACGAGGCGCGGGCCGAACGTGATGTTCGGCACGAAATGGCCGTCCATCACATCGACATGCACCCAGTCGCAGCCAGCATCGTCGATCGCACGCACTTCCTCGCCGAAGCGGGCAAAGTCGGCGGATAGGATAGAGGGGGCGATCAGGACGGACCGGCTCATAGCTGACCTATGGGTTTGCTGGGGTGAAGTTGAAGACGCGGCTCGCCAAGATATCCTCAGCTGAGATTTCCGACAACTCCTTAGCCGACAGGGGGCCGGTCGACGAGGCAAAGATGCGGTTCGCCTGACGCAGACGCGAGCGGTCGAGGGCATTGCGGATCGAGCGCGCGTTCGCGAAATGCGGCTGCTCGCGGCGCTTTCCGATGTAATCGACCAAAACCTCGCGAGCGTCGGGCGTCAGATGGTAATTCTGAGTCGCCAGCATCAGCTCGGCGATCTGCAGAAGCTCCGCGTCCGAATAATCGGGGAACTCGATGTGGTGCGCGATGCGGCTGCGGAAGCCCGGATTGGTCGAGAAGAACTTGTCCATCCTGTCTTCATAGCCAGCCAGGATCACAACCAGATCGTCGCGCTGGTTCTCCATGATCTGCAACAGGATTTCGATGGCTTCCTGGCCGTAATCGCGCTCGTTGTCGGCGCGGTGCAGGTAATAGGCCTCGTCGATGAACAGAACGCCGCCCATCGCCTTCTTGAGCACTTCTTTCGTCTTCGGCGCCGTATGGCCGATATATTGGCCGACAAGGTCGTCGCGCGTTACGGAGACAAGGTGCCCGCGCCGGACATAGCCAAGCCGGTGCAGAATATCGGCCATCCTCATCGCAACCGTCGTCTTGCCGGTGCCGGGATTGCCGGTGAAGCTCATATGCAGGGTTGGCGTATCGTGGGCGAGGCCGAGACGCTTTCTCGCCCGCTCCACGAGCAGCAAAGCCGCAATTTCCCGGATGCGGGTTTTGACCGGCTTCAATCCGATAAGCTCGCGGTCGAGCTGGTCGAGAATCTCGGCCACGCCCGATTCTGCATACTCACGGCGAAGATCGACTGTCTCCTCGCTCTTGTTTTGTGTCTCGTTAAGGTCCGTTGCCAGGCTCAATTCTCATTCTCCTATTGGACCGAAACCTTGTTCAATTCTCTTCATATAGGAAGGTAAAAACGTTGCCTCCCTCTTGCCCTGGGAGGACAGAGCTTTGAGGGAGGACTTGGTGACGTTTCAACGCTGCCGCAAGGCAATGCTGCTAATAGCGTTGGCCTGCGGGTTTATTGCTTGAATAGGGCTTCGTCGTGTAGCGGATGTTCCGTCCATCCACTTCCTGCCGCGCGAGGTCGAACCCGGGCTCTTCCTTCGGCCGGTTCACGATGAACGAAAGCCTGATGGATTCCCATCCGTGGGTCGAGTCGGAGGCCGAGATGCGGATATAGCGATCGCCGTAGACCTTGCGGCAAGCTGTGAGCTCCGTCAGGGCAGCGGCTGCGTCCTTGATGTCGAACATCGGCAAGCCCCACATCTCCCAATAGGTGTTACGGGGATGCGGGTCGTCGGTGAACTCGATGTTCACGGCCCAACCGTTTCCGATGCAGTATTGGATCTGTCTTGCGATCTGCTCGTCCGTCAGATCGGGCAGGAATGAAAACGTACCTTGTGTCACACGCATTTTTGAATTCCTCGTCGTCGTAGGCGCCTTTGCGGCTGGCCGTTGTTTCATCTGGATGGCCGGGTCGAGCCCGGCCATGACAATCAGTTACTCGGCCGCCGTCGGCATGGGGACGAAGTCCGGAGCGTCGGTCGACGTGTAGTCGAACGTCACATCGCCCCAGGTATCGAGCGCTTGCTTCAGCGGCAGGCAGTGGCGGGCAGCTTCCTGCAGGATCTGCGGGCCTTCGGCCAGATAGTCGCGGCCTTCGTTGCGGGCGAAGATCATGGCTTCGAGCGCCACGCGGTTCGCCGTTGCGCCCGCCT
Source organism: uncultured Alphaproteobacteria bacterium (assembly GCA_963839435.1). Classification (GTDB taxonomy): domain Bacteria; phylum Pseudomonadota; class Alphaproteobacteria; order Rhizobiales; family Rhodomicrobiaceae; genus Rhodomicrobium. The sequence continues at coordinate 281,645 of CAWIVD010000007.1, read as the reverse complement.
GAATGCCCTGCGGGTGGCCTATGGTGCCGCCGCCGAACTGGAGGACCGTGTCCTCACCGAGATAATGGATGAGCTGATGCATCTGCCCGGCGTGGATGCCGCCGCTCGCCACCGGCATGACCTTTGCCAGCGATCCCCAATGCTGATCGAAGAACACGCCATGCTCGAGGTTCGTGGGAACGAAGTCGTCGCGAAGGATGTCGTAGAAGCCAGCCGTCGTGAGCGGATCGCCCTCGAGCTTGCCGACAACGGTCCCCGCATGGATGTGGTCCACGCCCGCAAGCCGCATCCACTTCGAGATCACCCGGAAGGACACGCCGTGCGACTTCTGGCGCGTATAGGTGCCGTGGCCCGCGCGGTGAAGGTGCAGGATCATGTCGTTGTCGCGCGCCCATTTGGAGATGGACTGGATGGCGGTATAGCCGATCACAAGGTCGATCATGACGATGACGCTGCCCAGCTCCTTGGCGAAGTCGGCCCGCTTGTACATCTCTTCCATGGTTCCGGCGGTGATGTTCAGGTACGTGCCCTTAACCTCACCCGTCTCGGCCTGCGCCTTGTTCACGGCTTCCATGCAGTAGAGGAAGCGCTCGCGCCAATGCATGAAGGCCTGCGAGTTGATGTTCTCGTCGTCCTTCGTGAAGTCGAGGCCGCCCTTCAGCGCTTCGTAAACGACGCGCCCGTAGTTGCGGCCCGAGAGCCCGAGCTTCGGCTTCACCGTCGCGCCGAGAAGCGGGCGGCCGAACTTGTCGAGACGCTCGCGCTCCACGACGATGCCCGTGGGCGGGCCAGCGAATGTTTTCACGTAAGCAACCGGCAGCCGCATGTCTTCGAGGCGCAGAGCCTTCAGAGGCTTGAAGCCGAAGACGTTGCCGATGATGGATGCCGTGAGGTTGGCGATCGAGCCGCCCTCAAACAAATCGAGGTCGTAGGCGATGTAGGCGAAATAAGCGCCGGGGGAGTTCGGCACGGGATCAACCCTGTAGCACTTCGCGCGGTATTTTTCGCAAGCCGTGAGCCTGTCGGTCCATACCACGGTCCAGGTTGCCGTCGAGCTCTCGCCCGCGACTGCGGCGCTGGCTTCGATGGGGTCAACGCCATCCTGCGGCGTCACACGGAAAAGCGCGATGAGATCGGTATCTTTCGGCTGATAATCGGGCTCCCAATACCCCATTTTCTTGTATGACATCACGCCCGCTTTGTAGCGGTCCTTACCCTTAACCGTTTCAGATTTGTCATTCATGGGGTTCACCTTCCTTAACGCTTGCCTTGTTTTTCATGATGGCCGGTCTCCCGGCCGGTCTTCAGCCGATCAGTTTTTTGGCGGCAGCCACGGCAGCTTCCGTCGTGATGCCAAAGTGTTTGTAGACCTGCCCAGCAGGCCCAGATGCCCCAAACCCGTTCATGCCAATGAACTCCCCATTGGCGCCGATCCACCGGTCCCAGCCGAAGCGGCCAGCCGCTTCGATTGCGATGCGGGGCGCGGTTCCGAGCACCTTGGCCTGATAGTCGGCCGTTTGCTGCTCGAACAACTCCCAGCATGGCATTGAAACGACAGCTGCCTTTATGCCCTGCGCCTTCAGCGTCTCGGCCGCCGCAACCGCGAACTCCACTTCAGAGCCCGTCGAAAGGAACGTCACATCGCGCTTCCCATCGGTGTCGCGGAGAATGTAGGCACCGCGCGCAGTGAGATTTTCCTTCGAGTCCTCGAGGCGTACCGCGGGAAGATTTTGCCGCGAACAGATCAGCGCCGACGGCGTTCTCCGCGAGGAGAGCGCGATCTCATAGGCCTCCGCAGTCTCGACCGCATCCGCTGGGCGGAACACCTGGAAGTTGGGCGTTGCGCGCAAGAGCCCGAGATGCTCGATGGGCTGGTGCGTGGGCCCGTCTTCGCCGACGCCGATGGAGTTGTGCGTCAGGACGTAGATCACGCGCAGCCCCATCAGAGCCGAGAGCCGGACGCTGCCGCGCATGTAATCCAGGAACACGAGGAATGTTCCGCCGTAGGGCACAAAGCCGCCATGAAGCGCGATGCCATTCATCGCGGCGGCCATGCCGTGCTCGCGGATGCCGTAGTGAATATACCGGCCCGAGAAATCGCCCGGCTTAATGGACTTCAGACCCTTGGTGACGGTGTAGTTCGAGTGCGTGAGGTCCGCCGAGCCGCCGATCGTCATGTCGGTTGCGTCGTTGATGACCTGCAGCACCATTTCGGACGACTTGCGGGTCGCGAGCTTCGGCTTTTGCGCCACCATCTCGGCCTTGAAAGCGCTCAGCTTTTCCGTGACCACGGCAGGGATGTTGCCGCTCAGCATCTGCTCGAAGTGGCTGCGCTCGCCCTCAGGCAGCTTTTGCTGCCGGTCTTTCCAGGCCGCGTGAGCGCTCTTGCCGCGCTCTCCGGCTGCCCGCCACGCACCGAGTATTTGATCCGGAACAACGAAGGGCGGGTAGGGCCAGTGAAGCTGGACGCGGGCAGCCGCTATCTCGTCCTTGCCGAGCGGCGATCCGTGCGTTTTTTCGGAACCCTGCTTGTTCGGCGCGCCAAAGCCGATGATGGTTTTGCAGGCGATAAGCGAGGGCTTGTCGCTCTGCTTCGCTTTTGCAATCGCCGCCTCGACCTGCGCCGGATCGTGGCCATCGACGCGGCTGGCGTTCCAGCCGGCTGCCTCGAAGCGCTTGACCTGGTCAATCGAGGTCGAGAGGCTCGTTGCGCCGTCGATGGAGATCGAGTTGTCGTCGAACAGAACGATCAGCTTGCTCAGCTTGAGGTGGCCCGCAAGGTCGATGGCTTCGTGGCTGATCCCTTCCATGAGGCAGCCATCGCCGACCAGCGCATAAGTGTAGTGATCGGCAACCGCGTCACCGAAACGCGCGTTCATGAGGCGCTCTGCGATGGCCATGCCGACAGCGGTCGAAACGCCCTGGCCGAGCGGTCCGGTCGTGGTCTCGATTCCCGGAGCGTGATCGTACTCGGGATGCCCGGCGGTGATGCTGCCAAGCTGCCGGAAATTCTTCAGCTGCTCGACCGTCATCTCCGGATAGCCCGTAAGATAGAGCAACGAATAGAGCAGCATGGAGCCGTGGCCCGCCGAAAGCACGAAGCGGTCGCGGTCGGGCCATTGAGGCGCGCTCGCGTCGAACTTCAGAAACTTCGTGAAGAGCACGGTCGCGACATCGGCCATGCCCATCGGCATGCCGGGGTGCCCGGAGTTCGCGGCCTCCACGGCATCCATGGACAGCGCGCGGATCGCATTGGCCAATTCGCGAGTGGACGGCGTTGCGCCAGCTTTCGGCGCCTGATCGTGAGCGAGGTTCGTCATGTTTTTCTCTATTTTCACGAGGCGCGGCGTTTCAGCTCGACGAGCCGGTGGATCAAGGGCGTCAGGATCAGCTGCATGGCGAGGTCCAGCTTGCCGCCCGGGATGACGATGGAGTTCGCACGGCTCATGAAGCTGTCTCCGATCATCGTCTTGAGATAGGCGAAGTCGATCCCGCGCGGGTTCTTGAACCGGATGACAACCATCGACTCGTCCGGGGTCGGAATCCAGCGGGCGGTGAAGGGATTCGAGGTATCGACCGTTGGCACGCGCTGGAAGTTGACGTCCGTCTCGCTGAACTGCGGACAGATGTAGTTGATGTAGTCGGGCATGCGGCGAAGGATGGTTTTCGTCACGTCTTCCGCCGTGTATCCCCGAGATGCGCGGTCGCGATGAAGCTTCTGCGTCCACTCGAGATTGATCACGGGCACGACACCGATCTTGAGGTCCGCGTGGCGGGCGATATTGACCTTGTCCGTAACGACAGCGCCATGCAGTCCTTCGTAGAAGAGGATGTCGCTTCCCTCCTCCAAGTCCTCCCACTCGGTGAAGGTCCCCGCGGGCGCCCTATACTTTTCTTCCTCGACGCGATCGTGGACGTAACGGCGGGTTTTGCCCTTGCCTGTCGCTCCGTAGGACCGGAACGTCTCTTCCAGTTTCTCGAGCAGGTTCGCTTCCGGGCCGAAGTGGCTGAAGTGGTTATTACCCTTGGCCTCCTCGTCGGCCATGACCTTCTTCATTGTGGCGCGATCATACGTGTGAAACGCATCGCCCTCGATGGAGGCTGCTGTAATGCCCTCGCGGCGGAAAATCTGCTCGAAGGTATGCTTGACGGTTGTCGTTCCGGCGCCTGATGAGCCCGTGACCGAAATGATGGGGAATTTTTGTGACATGGTTAGCCTACACTGAGCGGAAGAGGCCGCGCTGCGAAAACAAAGGTGAATGATCGCCGTGGGTGTGAGGGTCGCGATAGTAGTGCGTCACTTCCTCGACTTCGGTCTTCGAGCCGAAGATCAGGGGAACGCGCTGATGGAGCGACAAAGGTTCGATATCCATCATCCGCTGGGTGCCGGTCGTGCAAGCTCCGCCGGCCTGTTCCATGATCATCGCGATCGGGTTGGCTTCATACAAGAGGCGCAAACGGCCGCTCGTATATCCCTTCCGGCCGTCGGCAGGATAAATGTAGATGCCGCCGCGAACCAGGATGCGAAAGGCGTCCGCTACAAGCGACCCGATCCAGCGCGTGTTGAAATCCCCTTTGCGCGGGCCGTCCTCGCCGAGCGTGCAGTCGAGGACATAGGCCTTTATGGCGTCGTCCCAATGCCTGAAGTTGGAGGAGTTCACGCCGTATTCGCGCGTCACGGAGGGAACCTGAACATTCGCCTTCACGAGCACGAATTCACCACTCCTGGGATCCATCCAGAATTTGTGCGTTCCCTCGCCAAGGGTCAGCACCATTCCCGTTTGCGGACCATAAATGACATACCCTGCCGCAAGCTGGTTACGGCCGGGTTGAAGAAGCGGCGAGGCGGCTTTCGAGGGCAGGATCGAAAAAATCGTGCCGATCGAGACGTTTGTATCGATGTTTGAGGAACCGTCGAGGGGGTCGATATTGACCACAATCGGCGCGCTGGGATCTAGCGGCACAGCCTTTTCATCTTCCTCCGACCCCATCCAGGCCACCGGAGAAGATTTCAGCGCATTGGTCACAATCTTGTTACTAAGGAAATCCAGCTCTTTCTGGGTGTCCCCATCGGAGTGGTCGCCGCGCTTTGACGCCATGTCGCCTGCGAGCGGCCCGAGCGCCACAATGTGCGCAACCTCGACGCAGGCCTTGGCTAGATTTGTGATTGTTTCAGCGATCGCGCGACGTTGCGTATTGTCGCCCGCCCATTCCGCCAAATGCTCACGCAACGTGGCATAAGCGCCCATGCCGTTTACCTCCCTTGCCGGTCTTTGACACACCGCTATTCTTATCTCATCGCTCGGTTGTGACCGACAACTTTTTGCACTATGGAGATCATCTGCCAGAAAGTAAATTTTAATTTCTTTTCCGTTTGATTAATTTTTTCTAATGGCATATTCTGGTCGGGTGAGAAACGTAACCCTGAAACATTTCCGTGTTCTCTCTGCCGTCACGAAGATGGGTTCGATGGCGGGCGCAGCGCGACGACTGAATGTCACACCCCCCGCAATCACCGTTCAAATTCAGCAGCTTGAGCAGTCCGTTGGCCTGCCGCTGGTGGAGCGTATCGGCGACAAGACCAGCCCGACCGAAGCAGGCGAAATCATCTTGAGGACGGCGCACCGCATCGAGGCGCTGCTTGCCGAATGCAGGGGAGAAATTGCGCAGCTGAAGGGCATCGAGGGCGGAACGGTCGCGGTTGGCGTGGTCAGCACAGCAAAATATTTTGCGCCCAAGGCCTTAGCCGCCTTTCGCCAGCGGCATCCGGGCGTGGATGTGCGGCTTTCGGTGGGAAACAGGCAGGAAACCATCCGCGCTCTACGGGATTTGGAACTCGACCTCGTCATCATGGGGCGTCCGCCTGAGAATCTCGATGTCGATGCCGCGGTGCTCGGCGATCATCCCCACATCATCGTGGCGCCAGCCGGGCATCCGCTGGCGGGGGCGAAGCTGACGATCACGGATCTCTCCAAAGAGACGTTTTTCGTGCGCGAATTGGGATTCGGCACGCGCCTCCTGATGGAACGCCTGTTCGAGCAGGCTGACTTCGATCCGGTTGTTGGGATGGAGATCGGCTCCAATGAAACGATCAAGCAGGCGGTGATTGCAGGGCTTGGGATCGCATTCATCTCGGCGCACACGGTCGCTGTGGAGATCGCGGACGGCCGGCTCGAGATGCTCGATGTCGCGGGGCTGCCGATGGTGCGGGAGTGGCATGCCGTGCGGCTTAGGGATAAGGCAGTGATGCCGGCCGGCCAGGCGCTGTGGACGTTCCTCTCGACCGAAGGGCAGCACTTCCTTCCGCAGCCTGTCTCACGCCCGAAGAAGTCACTCTGAAAGCAAGGGCCGGAGTTCTCACGGACCTGGAGTGGGTTTATTCTCATGCGGGATGATGATGCATGAGGAAGCAACATGACACTATCCGCATCCGCGCCCGATCTGCGGTGGGAGAGGCTCAGGAACCGCGACACGCCGGAAGGCGCAAGCTTTGTCTATGGCGTGGTGACGACGGGCGTCTATTGCCGCCCCGGCTGCCCTTCCCGCCTGCCGCGCCAGGAGAATGTTCGGTATTTCACGTCGGGAGAGGAGGCCAGGCGAGCGGGCTTTCGCCCTTGCCTGCGCTGCCGGCCGGATGGCCCATCCCTTGAGGAGCGGCAGGCGCAAGCCGTCTCGAAAGCTTGTGCTCTGATCGAGGCAGCCGAGGAGAAGCCGGACTTAGACGCGGTCGCGAAAGGCGTCGGCATGAGCCGCCATCACTTCCATCGGGTTTTCAAGAAAACGACAGGCGTGACGCCAGGAGCTTTTTTCGATGCGCGGCGCAGGGCTCGCGCGCTCGATGCACTCGGCCGGGCGAGCACGGTGACGGAAGCGATCTACGGCGCGGGCTACAGCTCGTCCAGCCGCTTTTACGAGACGTGCGCGCCTCAGCTCGGCCTGAAGCCCAGCGCCTTCGCGAAAGGAGGCGCCGGCGAAGTCATCCGGTTTGCCGTGGGCGAATGTTCGCTCGGCAGCATTCTCGTGGCCGCCACCGCGCAAGGGATTTGCGCAATCCAGTTTGGCGATACACCCGAAGACCTCGTCGAAGCCTTGCAGGATCGCTTTCCACGCGCGGAACTCAAAGGCGGCGACGCGGACTTCGAGCAGATTGTGGCCCGTGTCGTCGGTCTCGTGGAGGAGCCGAAGCGGGCTTTCGATCTGCCCCTTCATGTCCGGGGAACCGCGTTCCAGCAGAGAATCTGGGACATGCTGCGGAGCATTCCGCCGGGCGAAACCATGACCTACGCCGAGGTTGCCGCGAAAGCGGGCTGCCCGGGCGCGGTTCGGGCTGTCGCAAACGCTTGCGCCAGCAACAAGCTGGCCGTAGTAATTCCGTGCCATCGCGTGGTGCGGAAGGGCGGCGCTCTCTCCGGCTATCGATGGGGTGTGGAACGCAAGGCGGCGCTTCTGAAGCGAGAGGGGGCTTTATGAGCGAAACATCCGCTCCGATTTCGTTGATTCTCGGCGGGGCTCGCTCGGGGAAGAGCGTCTACGCCGAGACGCTTACCCGCGCCATGCCTTCCCCTTGGTTTTATTGTGCGACGGCGCAGGCTCTCGATGATGAGATGCGCGATCGCATCGCCCACCATAGGGCAAGACGAGGGCAGGAGTGGATCACGCTCGAAACGCCGCTCGATCTGGCCGAGGCGCTGGCCGCCGCGACGCATCCGGTCCTGGTCGATTGCCTCACGCTTTGGCTGACGAACGTCATGCTGGCGGAAAGGGACGTGCCGGTCGAGAGCGCAAAGTTGCTTGCTGCGGCGGAGGTCTCGAAAGCGCCCATCGTTTTTGTCGCGAACGAGGTCGGCCTCGGCATCGTGCCTGACAATGCGCTCGTCCGCTCGTTCCGCGACCATGCCGGGCGCCTCAATCAGGAGATCGCGAAAATCGCGAGCCGCGTGGTCCTCATGGCCGCGGGCTTGCCCATGGTCTTGAAGGATGCCTGAGACGCCGCGGCGGTCATGATTTGTCTGTTTGCTTGCCGTAGGCGGCGGGCCAAATTTGCGAATGCCTTGCAAGCTGGCCGAGCGAGGTCTTCGGGGTGGCGTCCGCGAGCCTCGGTGGCTTGGTCAAAGGAGCCGGTTCCAACATTTTCGATGCTCCGGGTAGCCCCATAGCGAGGGGCTCTGAAACAGAGGACGGACGGCAAAGGTGTTCGGTAAAGCTGGCGCATTGGTGAACGAAATTGACCCGCGCTTCTATGAGCGCGGAGGCCGCCTCGATGTGGCGCGGGAAGCTTATCCCGATGCGCCCGAGCCGTGGATCGACCTCTCGACCGCCATCAGCCCTTGGAGCTATCCCTTTCCCGCTCCAGCCGACGGCGAGATGCACCGCTATCCCGACGCGGCGGCGTTGCGGCGCCTGACCGCAGCGGCGAAGAAGGCTTATCGCGCCCCCCCAGTCGCCGATGCCGTCCCCGTGCCGGGGGCGAACTTAGGATTGAGCGTGCTGCCCTGGCTGTTCCGTGAGCCGAAGCGGGTGGCTGTGCTCGCGCCCGGGCATTCCGGCCATGCCGCGGCCTGGGAGGCCGCAGGGCATTCCGTATCGCACATCGCATCCCTGGACCAGGCGGGTAAGGCGGCCATCCTCATCGCGGTCAATCCCAGTCACGTTAACGGCCGTATCGTCCCGCACGCCGATCTCGCGGCGGCACTGCCGCCCCTGAGGCGGCGCGACGGGCTCCTGATTGTCGATGAGACCTTCGCCGACGCCGATCCGGGTCATTCGATCCTCCCCGAAGTGGCGCGCCTCGACTACACGCTTGTCTTGCGGTCGCTTGGCGAGTTCTACGGGGCCGCCGGTGTCGGGCTTGGCTTTGCCATCACGTCCCATCCGATCGCTGAGCGGCTGAGGGCGGCGCTCGGGGCATGGCCGGTTTTGGCTCAGGCGCTGGCTTTTGGGGAAGCTGCGCTTGCCGACACCGTTTGGGCCGAGTCTCAACGGGCAAGACTGAAGGAGGCCGCGAACGCGCTGGACGCCGCGCTTGAGGCCGCCGGCCTTCGCGTTCTTGGCGGCAAGGCGCTGTTCCGGCTGGCCGCATGCGCCGGCCCTTGCGAACTGTTTTCCCACCTCGCATTACGGGGCATCCTGACGCGGCCATTCCAGGACCGGAACGCCTTGCGTTTCGGACTGCCAGGAGACGAAGAAGAATTGTCTCGAATTCGCCAGGCTCTACAATCTTTGTCAGCGACATCGGCAGGTTAACCGGCAGTGTTTCAGGATAAGACGGGCTTCTACCTGAGGTGGTAAATCCTTTCCTCTTGGCGACTCTCAGTCTCGTCTATCTAACCGCTTCGATATCTTAGATCGAACGCAGAACAAATTGAGGGAATAAGCTGCAGGCGAAACCGTTCTCTTACAAAGCAGCATGTTGCCCCACATAATATGCTGCTTAAAGAGGCGGCAAGCCAAAGCGTGCCGTCTCTTTTTTTTGGCCCGCGCTTGACCAGTTATGACAGGAAGGGCAGAACAGCGCGGTCTCAAAGCGGAAGGAGATCGCCATGAATGCGCCTGCCTACGATCCGGACAATATTTTCGCGAAGATTTTGCGAAGGGAGGCGCCCTGTCACTTCGTCTGCGAGGACCAGGACACTTTCGTTTTCATGGACATCATGCCTCGTTCGGATGGCCATGCGCTCGTGATCCCGAAGCAACCCGCGCGCAATATTCTGGACGCTCCGCAAGGCGTTCTCGTTCCGCTTATCCAGATGACGCAGAAAGTGGCCATTGCCGCCAAGGAGGCTTTTGGCGCGGACGGCGTCACGGTCTCGCAGTTCTCTGAGCCGGCAGGCGGGCAGGTGGTGTTTCACCTCCATGTTCATGTCATCCCCCGCTATGAGGGCGTGGCTCTTCGTTCCGCAGGCGTCATGGGCGACAGTGCCGCTCTTGCGGCCCACGCGGAGAAGCTCAAGGCTGCGATGGGGTGATTTGCTCGCCTTTCCGTCAGGGCGAAAAAAACCTGAGCCCGATGATCGAGAACACAAGCGTCGCGAGGAAGACGAAACGCGGGACGCTCACCGGCTCATCGAAAAGCGCCACGCCGATGAGCAGCGTGCCCGCCGCCCCTATGCCAACCCAGACGGCATAAGCTGTTCCGAGCGGAATTTCTCCCGTGGCCCTTTGCAGCGAAAGAAAGCTCAGGGCTGCGCAAATGAAGAATATCAGGCTCGGCCCGAGCCTGGAAAATCCCTCCGACATGCGGAGTGCGGTTGTGAATCCGACCTCCAAAAGACCGGCAAGCAATAGGTATGTCCAAGCCAAGACCCGAATCCCGTTTTTCTGAATCTGCCCATCATGCTCAAGCGCATGACAGTCTGATGAAACGCTCGCAACATGAAAAAGAAAGTAAGCAAACTCATTTCAAGGGGGCGGGAGAACACAAGGGCGGGACTCAAGCCCCATCGATATTCGGCCCAGCAGTCGGGCGTTTCGTAAACTCGGACCGCAGCAAGGCTGGGCAGCGCATCCTTCACCTGGCCCCAAATCCAAATCGCGATGTTTTCAGCGGTTGGATTTTCGAGACCCGCAATTTCGTTCAAGTAATGATGGTCGAATTGCTTGAGTAACGGGCCGAACGCCGCCTCGATCTCGAAGAAATCGACGAGAAAACCCGACTCCGGATCGATCGCGCCCTCAAGCTGCAATTCGACCCGGTAGGAATGTCCATGCAGACGGTAACAGGAATGCGTCTCCGCGACCCGGGGGAGGCGGTGCGCCGCCTCGAATCTGAACGCCTGCATAATTTTCATGGGTCGATGGTCCTCAATTGCCGGAAGCGCTCTTATAACTCACAGTGCAGCGCTTCGGGCAAGAGAACCATGGTGGAAGTTATCGGACCGCCTCACGCTAAGCCGTCTGCGTGTTCCATCACAAATCGGGGTTGATTGCGCTCGCTTATCTTGTTGATCTGTTCGCGGCCCTTCCGGGTGGACAACCACTTCATTGCGTCTTCCTCAGTGTGAAAGCAATAAGGAAGAATATGAACACGGCCCTTTCCTGCCGGAACGACAAGTTCGTAAGTACCGTCGTCCGCTATGCGTAGATAGGGTTGAGAAGCCATATGTATTACCTCGGTGATTAGGGCAGATTGGTGCCTTAATAAAATCAAAACAAGGCAGAGACTGCGAAGTTCCGCCACAATTTTGACTGAACGGGAACATTTCAATCGCCCCACCGACTGAGAAGGGTACTTTAATGTATATTTTTGTTCTTCATAAGATAAATTTTAGACAAAATGAGCGTAACGATAATGTGGCCATTACAATAAAAATTTGCACGCTCCGGACGGCGGCGCCGAAGCAAGGCTGCGCAAGCGCCCATATAAAGATCGGCTTACCATAACCGCCACGATTGACGCGGTGCTTTTAACGTTTGGGAGATTATGGCGTAGGTCGCCGCGCAAGCAGAAACACCCTGATTGCCGCGGAGAGGCCCGCCGGCGCCCGGCAGGCGTCGATCGCCGCTACAAGGGCTGTCACAGTCAGCCCCATCTCGGCCGCGGCACGCTTGAGTTCAGCCCAGAATGCGTCCTCAAGCGTGATTGAGGTGCGATGGCCCGCAATGGTCAGCGAGCGCTTCTTCGGCGAAGCGAGACGAGGATCGAGCCAGACCCGCACAGCCTCATGGCTCGCCGCTTGCTGCGCCACAGCCTATTCGCTGGGCTTGATCATAAGCTCAGGCTTCATCAGCGCGTTGAAGTCTTCTTCCGAAATGTAGCCGAGCCCAAGCGCTTCTTCCCGAAGCGTCGTTCCCTTCTTGTGGGCTGTTTTCGCGATATGCGCCGCCTTGTCGTAACCGATCTTCGGGGCGAGCGCCGTGACGAGCATCAGAGAGCGCTCAAGCAGCTCCTTGACGCGCGTCTCATTGACGACGATGCCGGAGACGCAATTGTCGGTGAAGCTCGTGGCAGCGTCCCCGATCAGCCGGATCGATTGCATGAGATTGCAGATGATGACGGGCTTGAAGACATTGAGCTCGAAATGGCCCTGGCTGCCCGCGATCGTGATCGTCACGTGATTGCCCATCACCTGCGTGCAAACCATGGTCAGGGCCTCGCATTGCGTCGGATTGACCTTGCCCGGCATGATCGAGGAGCCTGGCTCGTTTTCCGGAAGGGAGATTTCCGCGAGCCCCGAGCGCGGCCCCGATCCCATGAGGCGGATATCATTGGCGATCTTGAACAGGCTCGCGGACAGTGCATTCAGCGCGCCGGACAATTCCACTTCCGCGTCGTTCATGGAGAGGGCTTCGAACTTGTTCGGCGCCGTGATGAAGGGCAGCCCTGTTTCGCGCGCCACCTCTTCGGCAAACTGCTCCGCGAACCCGGCAGGGGAATTGAGCCCGGTTCCGACCGCGGTTCCGCCCTGGGCAAGCATGTACATGCGGGGCATCGCGCCTTTCACACGCTCCATGCCATAGCGCACGGCCGTCGCATAACCGGAGAATTCCTGGCCGAGCGTAACCGGTGTTGCGTCCTGCATGTGGGTGCGGCCGATCTTGATGATGCGCTCGAACTCGACCGACTTTTGCTCGATGGCGCTCGCAAGGTGCTCCAGCGCGGGGAGGAGGGAGCGCTCGACCTGGACGGCCGCCGCGATGTGCATCGCCGTCGGGAACGTGTCGTTCGAAGATTGCGAGCGGTTCACATGGTCGTTGGGGTGTACGGGCTTCTTCGACCCCATCGTCCCGCCGAGCATTTCGATGGCGCGATTCGAAATGACCTCATTCGCGTTCATGTTGCTTTGCGTGCCTGACCCGGTTTGCCAGACGACAAGGGGGAACTCGTTATCGAGCTTGCCATCGATCACCTCTTGCGCTGCTGTGACGATGACGTCCGCGAGTGACTTATCGAGCTGGCCAAGGGCGGCATTCGTCTTGGCCGCGCACTTCTTGACGATGCCGAGCGCATGAATGAGCGGCAGCGGCATTCTTTCGCCGCCAATCTTGAAATTGCCGAGGCTTCGCTGCGTCTGAGCGCCCCAATAGTGATTGGATGGCACCTCGATAGGGCCGAAGGTGTCGGTCTCCGTGCGCGTGGCTTGGGACGGGGCAGGTGAGGTGGAAGTCATGGCGGCTCGCTTCTGGCAGGACAACGCAGCTTTCTACCACGCGAGCGAAAGAATCACCATCGGTCGAGTTGGCGCTGGAAGAGACAGTCTCGAAAAAGGGGCCGCATCGAAAAGGCCCGGCAGGGTGAGTGCCGGGCCTCTCTGTCGATGTCGAACTCAATGAGCGCCGTGCTGTGCGGGCTCACGGCGCTCTTCGCCCCCGCTGTGCATCGGGCTTTCTTTCGCACGGTTCACCCAGCCCATCTCCTTCGTTTCCGATTGGAACTGGCGGGTTGCTTGCTCTCCTGCAGCCTCCGCCTCACTTATCGCGGACTGAGCATCGCGCGTGGCTGTCGCCGCGAGGCTGCCCAACTGTTGCAGGCTCTCCTGGTAGTGATCGAAAGCTTGCTCGATCAAGTCGGTTTGGGCGTTTATGAAGCGCGTCGGGAAGTCCATGTAGTCATTGACACGGCTGTCCCACGACTCGAGCCACGCCCGGTTGACGGACAGCGCATAGTGACACGCTGCACTGGCTATCCGCGTAGCATTTTGAGTGGCTGCGCGCTGCGCGTCCAGAAGTGCTCCAGCATCTGGCAACTTTGCACTTATTTCATCCGCACCATTGGTTTCCCGATTTCTTTGCATTCGACGTCCTCCGGTGGTTTGGGTCCGGGCAGAACGAAATACAGGCAGAATTGTTCCGCAGATTCAGCTTCGAAAAAAGCGGGATTTTGAAGTATAGCGTCATGTTGACGCAGCGTTGTACTTGAAAGCTTACGTGCATTTCGTTTCGAGTATTTTTGATATCGCAAAGTGCTAGTCAAGTCCCTGAGATATAAGCGCTTTCTGGCCCTTTACGGGGATGACCCATCGGCATGCGGAATCTTTTTTGGCCCCTATCAAAAAAAGGTCTTGACCTCGGGGTCAATATGGCCACTTAAAGCACCTCGATTGCGAAACGATTGCGCCATATCAGGGCGCTGGGGAGGTGACTTCTGCTCATAAAGGCTGCGTCTTGAGGCTTAACGCTGACGTATGCTGATCGTGCAGAAATAGCCTGCCTGGCAAACTCCGCTTCGCGCGGTGAAGCGTTCGTCAGCAGCATCGGATTAACTCTTCAGTGGGAGGTCCCATGCGATGGACATTTACCCGACGCCGGCGGAGGTTCTCCGCGACGCTCTAGTAGACCGACCCGTTCTCGGCTTCCGTCCTCATGCGGCTGCACGCGCGGCGAAATGGTTTGTCGACCATTTTCCCGGCGAAACGCTGTATGCGGTGAAGGCGAACGATTCGCCCGCCGTGCTCAGTAGCCTGTTTGATGCCGGCATTCGTCATTTCGACGTGGCTTCCGTTTCGGAGCTTCGTACGTTGGCGGACTTTCCAGGCGCGATCATGCACGTCATGCATCCCGTGAAGTCTCGGCGCTTTATCGCCGAAGCCTATCACGACTTTGGCGTGCGCACTTTTGCTCTCGATTCCGAAACGGAGTTGGACAAGATCGCGGCTGCGACAGGCAACGCGACGGATCTGACGCTTGTCGTTCGCGTCGCATGTCCTTCAACTTACAGTGAAATTTCGCTGGAAGGAAAGTTCGGCGCTCCCTGGAGCGAGGCTCCGGAACTGATCAGGCGCTCTCGTCAGCGGTCTGAACTTCTGGGCATCAGTTTCCATGTGGGTTCGCAGATGATGTGCCCCATGGGATACGGGCAAGCTTTGCGAAACGTCTCGCAGCAGATCGTGCGAGCGGCGACGCTCGTCGATATCATCGACGTTGGCGGAGGCTTTCCGGCGCGCTATCCCGGCATGGAGCCGCCGTCGCTTGAGACATACGTGGAGGAAATACACGCTGCTTTCGACCGGATGGCAGTCGGATACACATGCCAGCTCTGGTGCGAGCCAGGCCGGGCTCTGGCGGCTGAGTTCGAATCCGTCATCGTGAAAGTGGACGCGCGCCGCAAAGACACGCTCTACATCAACGACGGCGCGTTCGGCACGCTCTACGATGCGGCTCACTGCAAGTGGGTTTTCCCGACCAGGGCCTTCAGCGCCAGTGGCGAGCCGGTGAACTGCAGGTCCGTGAAGACCTTCGACTTTTACGGTCCAACTTGCGACAGCGCCGACTATCTTCCGGGACCGTTTCTTCTTCCTGAGCGCATCGGGGAGGGAGACTACATCGAGGTTGGCAACATCGGGGCGTATGGCCGGGTCATGGCGAGCCATTTCAATGGATATGGCTACTATGATGAGGTCATCCTGGAGGATGAGCCGATGCTGTCGATGTACGCTGATCAGCCGGAGGCGGAGGCCATCTCCGCCGTTATATAGGCGAGGGCATGGCCGCGCAGACGGCCATGCATACCCTCTCAGGGCTTCAGTTATTGAGGCCCTCCAGCAGGTTGCTGAAAAACGATGCGGCCCGGTTCGACAAGGTCACCATGAGTCCGAGCCGTTGATATTCAGAAAGATCGCAGGGATGGTGCGGTGCGCGTGTCCAGCGCTGCTGCCTTCTGCGCCTGGAACGCGCTCTCGTGATGCTCCTTGTTCGCAGAGCCGAACGGGAAGGTGTTCAAAGTCCAACCGCCATACTGGAGGCGGGTGCCGATCCGAGAGAAAAATTCAATCCGCCGGGGACACCTGCCCGCATGCGGATATGCACTGCTTCAAAAGCTATCGCAGGTCCTTTGCAGCCGAAGCCTCAGCGGTCGCCAACGCCGGGATTGATTGACCGACACGTTTTTCAGATGGTGTTAACCTGAGCGACAGCGAGCATGCCGCTCGGCTTCGTCAGATTCGCGTAGCAGATTGCGAAAGGTCTGCAAACGGGCGTGAAACTTTCCGGCAGTGGCCAACTGCAAGAAATGGATCCTCCCGGGGAAGGCAAGCCCCGAAATCGCGGCGGAGGTCGGGTAGAGGACGGGCACAACTTCAAGGTTCGCTAAGCTGCCTCAAGAGGCTTCTACTGTTATCAGTTTCATAACTAAGCCCTTAAATTTACAGATTAACTGTCCCCGGCGTTTAAGGTTGCGTTCATCGTGAGCAGTGCCATAGTGCATCGTCGGATCCAAATATATTATTCCGTGGTTGTGGGTATTACGGGTGGCAGCATGTCTGAGTTTTTGAAGGTCTCGGTCTCGAATAGAGAGGTGGAAGAGACAAAATCGCTTGATGCGAGAATCCCAAAGCCAAAATGGCTTTCGAGAAAAGTTCTCGCTGATATGATCGCGCTGTACGACATGGCAGCGATCATCTTCAGCGCTTGGGCCTCCTACTACGTGTACCTTATCAGTTATGTAGAAGATAGCATCGATACCAAGGGCTACTTCTTAATAGTCATGATTGTCGCCGCGCTGTTCTACATGATAGCGCGCCAGCGCGGACAATACGACCAGCAGATGGATTTTCGCTTCGCGTCGCAGATGTCTACGCTGATTTATGTTTGCCCGATAACGATAGCATCAGCATTCAGTGTCGTCTTCTTCCTGAAGATACAAACTGATTTCTCCCGGGTTTGGGTTCTGTTGTGGATGGGACTTCTCTTTGCTTGTCTTGGGGCGGGGCGCGCGCTTCTAAGCCGCTACGTGGATGTCCTCATGCGCACCGGAATTCTGAGGCGGTCCGTTGCTCTGGTGGGCTCCGGGAACCAGTTCAATGCAGCGAAGTCGGTGCTTGCGGCAGAAGCCAATGACTTCAAGATCGTTGGCGCCTTGGAACTGCCTGCGCCAGATGCCTCGTCACCATTCGATTGTGCCCGGCTCACGGACCAACTCCGCCCTTTCATAAAGGAAGCGCAGGAAAAGCAGGTTGATGGCGTGGTCATTGCGTTGCCATCCTCCATGGGGTTCGAACTCGAAAAAGTCATGGCTCAGGTGCAAATGCTCCCGGTCGATGTGCAGGTGTTCCCTGATTTCGGCGGGGCCAACATATCACCACGACACATTCAGAAAATTGGCGACGCGTCGGTTATAACGACGGTTTCGAAGCCGATCACGGAATGGGGTGCGTTTCTCAAGAGGATCGAGGATTACGTCATCGGAGCAACATGCTTGTTTCTGGCTCTCCCGGTCATGGTGGTCATCGCGATAGCCATCAAGCTCGACAGTGATGGACCCGTCTTTTTCCGTCAGCGCCGGCATGGATATAACCACCGCGTCATCGAAGTCCTCAAGTTTCGCACGATGCGGGTGCTTGAGGACGGCGAAAACGTCCGGCAGGCAACAAAGAATGACAGCCGTGTCACGCGAGTTGGGTCTTTCCTGCGCCGCACCAGCCTTGATGAGTTGCCTCAATTCTGGAATGTCATTCGCGGAGAAATGTCCGTCGTCGGACCTCGGCCCCACGCTATCGCTCACAACACTTACTACGGTAAGCTCATCGAGAAATATGCGAACCGGCACCGCGTGAAGCCCGGCATCACCGGCTGGGCGCAGGTGCATGGTTTCAGGGGCGAAACCACCAATTCGGACATGATGGCTAAACGTGTCAGTTACGATCTGGAGTATATCGAGACCTGGTCGATCTGGCTTGACCTGAAAATCGTGATCATGACGCCGCTGTACGGAGTGTTCCGCCGCTCGGCTTACTAAGAGGACCTGTCTCTCTTCATAGAAAAGGGGCGCTAAGGCGCCCCTATTTTTTCGGCCGAAACCATGACTGATACAAAGCGCCAGTTTTTCCGGCTCCTTCGAGGGCTCCCAAGCCGACAGTCTTCCTGAACAAGCCTTAAGTTCGCCCAAGGCATCGGGAAAAGGCCGTCACTCCGCGCTTGGGAGCGCGACGTGGAGGGGCTTCGAAGGGGTGGCGTTCTACCGCCATTGCTGCGGACCGAGATCGATCACCTACGCCGCCAGCCTGTTCTGATCCGTGAGCTGGATATTGAGGAATCAGTACGATGCGATCGATCCGATGGCCAGCAAGATCATTGCCCTGAACGATGCCGGCCGACGCCGGCTATTTCAGCGAGGCCAATGCCGCCGGCCTGCGGAGCGCGGAGCCGGGTTCAGCCAGCCGCCCAGATCAGGTGCTCGTGTTCCGAGACGTCAGGCCATTTCTGAAAGGGCAATTTTGCCAGGCTCGCGTTCGAATATCGCCGGTCGGAGGTCACTTCCCTGCCCAGCCACTCCGGCTTCTCGAAGGCCTTGTCTTCGTGAGGGAGTTCGATTTCCGCGATGACCAATCCCTCGTTTTCGCCTTCAAAAACGTCGATTTCCCAGACGAGCCCGTGCCACGGAAGCTTGTAACGACGCTTCTCGATAAGTGCGCTCTGCCGCAAGCCGAGCAGGGCGGCGCCATCCGTCAGAGGAATCTCATATTCGAACTCAAGTCGGCGGATCTCTGCCACCGGGGATTTGAGCGTCAGCGTCGCGCGGGCTCTATCGACAATGCGGACACGAACGGAAACGGAACCATCACGCATCAGATAGCCCTGACGGATGAAGTTACCTTGTCCTACGGAGACACGCCAACCTGCATCCCGGACCAGGAATTTCCGTTCGATTTCGTAAGGCATCGCCCCGCAGCTACTCTCGCGATACTCCACCGCTTTTCAAGAGATGCGTGCGGGGATTCTTCCTCGACAAAATTGATCAGAGCCGATCAACTCTGATCAGTGTGACTGAAAGCGAACTCATTTACAACCCGCCAATTGGCTAAGTGGCACGGCCTGTTGGCGTAATCGGCAGCGAGGATGCAAGATCACGTCGGCCGGCTGCGGGCGGCCAGCCGTTCAAGGACCCCGCCCAAAAACTCATGCCGAGCGCCGATGGTTGCCCTGTAATTGTCGCCCGGCGACCCTCAGGCCGTTTTCGGCGCCGCTTTGGCCTTAGGCGCAGCAGCGGGTTTCACAAGGCTGTCGAGCTTTTTGAAATGCTCCGCGAGGAGATAATAGACCGTTACGCGACCTTTGGCGCGTTCCCCCTTCAACTTTTCCATGACCGCGTGAATGGCCTTGTCCAGATCGGCGTCGCTCTCCGTAAGGGCGAGTTTCTTCTTGAGCCAGCTTTCGCGCACGCGTTTGAGTTCCTCGGGATCGGTGCCCGCGACAAGGGACGAGTCGCGATTGCGGAGCGCGATGCCGCAATGCCTTACGATACCGGCCACGGCTTCTTCATTCACCGTGCTCGTATATTTCTTGACGTCGTCGATGTATTTTTGAACATCAGCCATATGCGTTTCCTTTCAATCGATCACTGCCTACGGAGATAACCTCCAGCCTTGAGCGGTACAAGGGGCTCGCGGTCAGACGATGAACGACCCGCATTTGCAGTTTTTATGACGCGAACGTCTTTTTCATGCACTGCACCGGAAAGGCTCATGGGAACGCCTGCGCTTCCCCGGCGTTGTGCTGTCTGAAAAAGCGGGCCAAGCCGGACTCGCACCATTCACAAAGTTCGTAGAGAAGGGGACCACCGACATGGCTAAAGAGACCATTCACGACATCAACGCCACAACCGATTACGCCGCGGACAAGGGTAAGAGCGAAGTCGAAGATCTTCGCCGCCAAGTCAAGGACCTGACCGAAAAATATGGTTCAGTGGCGCAAAATACGATCAGCGACGTCAAGGATAAAGTCCAGCAGAACGTAGGCGACATCGAGCAGCAAATCCGCGACAAGCCTGTCCAGGCGACGCTTATTGCGGCGGGCGTGGGCTTTCTTGTCGGAGCGCTTTTGAGCCGTTGAAGAGGTAACGCCCATGCTTGGATTGATTCTGCGGCTGATAGCCGCCGGCGAAGGAAACCGGGGCGCGGGCGAATCCGTGAAAAATTTGACGAGGAAATATCTCGTGCTCGGGATAGCTGGGATGATCTTCGCAACAGCCCTGGCGTTCGCAACATTGGCCGCTTTTTGGGCAATCGAGGCTTGGATACAAGACCCGATATGGGCAGCGGCGATCATGGGGGGGATTTTGATCTTAGCGAGCTTGCTAACCGCGCTTATCGCTTATGGAATTACCGAGGGTCGGGAGACACCAAGCCCCGGTAAAATGATCACGCAGGCTCTCGTACCGATCCCTGTCGAAGATGTCGGTCGACATATCGAGACCGCCGCCCATGAGTATGGCGCGGTTCGGGTGGCGACAGCCGCTGCGGCAGGGGGACTTCTCCTCGGGGTCTTGGCAAAAAAGTTCGGACAGATCTAAGTCGCTCTTTCACAATCTCAAGGTCAAATAGGTCGGCATCGCCCGGCCTATTTGCTGACAAGGACCCGGTCGAATGCACGCGGGTAGCGCGCCGCCGGCGCAGAAATGGCGTGGCAGGATGCCGAAAAAGGTCCTGCCTGCCACGGTGCTAAGCGTCGGACTTATTGCCCCCTCGCGGCCAGAACGCGATGCCAAGCCCTATAACGGCCACGGCAGCCAAGAGCAAAAAGAGCGAAGCCCCTTTGAGCCAAGCGATCGCCGGCACCGAAATGGCCATGGCGAGGCCAAGAAAGCAGATTTCCGCGGATAGCAGATTGATCCCCGCCAGGAATGTTCCGAGCGCCAGCAACATCAAAATCACCAGACTGCTCGCCGGCACCGGCAGCAAACTCTGGAAGCCGGGCAACAGCACGATGTACATCGTCGCCAAAATCGTCACCCAATGAAGCGCCTGGGTCCATACCAACCGAAGACGGGCATCCCGGTCGGCAGCACGCGGCCATCCCGTGGCGACGCAAAGCAACCCCATCACTGCAGTCAGAAACTCCCAGTAGTAGTTAAGCGGCTGCCGGGAAATATTCGTGTAGGCGATGCCGAAGATCGCCAGCCCCAGAACCGTGACGTAAGCCGCCCTGCGAAAAAGCCTCCACATGCCAGACTGCTCCGGCAGTGGGGCGATCGAATCCTCGGCTAATTTCGCTTCGCTCATCGGTAATCCAATTCAGCACAAGCTTCCAACGTCTTCGGCCCATCGGGTCACCGCAGCCGGATCATGCGCGCGCCGTCGCTGTCGCCGTCGGTGCAAGATAAATTAGATTAGCGCGAGCCCGCTTTTGGGTCAATTGAAGGCGACGCCGCCGACATCGACGTCCTCGCTTCCAGGGTCAACCGGTCTTCGGCAATCGCTTACCGGCAGCGCCGGACGTCGACATCAGGTCGGCTATCCAGCGCGTCGACGGATTCTGTTCCCAGACCGTGTAAAGGGCAATCGTTGCCGGGAGGCCGATAAAAGCGCCGGGCATGCCCCACAAAAAGTCCCAAATCAAAAACGCAAGCAGCATCACGAAGGGCGAAATTGCGAGGGCAGTACCGGTCAACAAGGGCTCGAGATAGCTGCCAATGACAAATTGGATCAAGTACAAACTTCCAAAAATAATCAGCGCAGTTTGCCAGGATTCGAATTGCGCCGTCGAAAAAATCACGGGCAGGATGGTGGCGATAATTGTGCCAATGTAGGGAATATAGTTCAAAACAAATGAAATGACGCCCCACGCAATGGGAAGATCGAGGCCAATCAAAAGTGCGAATAAAAAGACGGAGAGGCCAGTCGCGATACTCGCGAGAGTGCGTATAAGCATATATTTGCGGATTCTTTCGGCGATCTTGCCACTCGTTTCCGATAAGCTCCAGCCGCTCATATTCTTGTCTATCACGGCAATTTTTCTTTTGAACTCATCCATTTCGGCGAGAGCAAACAATAGACTCAAAATTACTACAAGAGAAAAGCCGATAAAATAATTTACTTGCCCGGCAATCGTCTTAAAAATTCCAACAAAAGAAGATTTGTTGAGCTTTGATATTTCCAATATGAAAATATCGTGCCCCTCGAGCCATTGCGTTGCCCGCATATACAGGGACTGGAATCGCTCCACATTTTCCAGGCTCCAATGTGCGATCTCGCCAATACTCCAGACTATGGCTCCCACAAGGGTGGAGAGGACAAGGAGCGTCAAAAGGATGGTGAGGATGAGCGCAACGGGCTTCCCGAGCCGCGCTTTGGCTGCCTCCTGGAACGGCGCCACAAGCGCAATGACGAACAACACGAAAGCGACCGGTTCAAAGACAAGACGGCCCAAATAAAGCGTGACGGAAACAAGAACCACGAGGAAAAGCGCTTTGACGAAACGTTCTTGCCCATCGTTCCTTACAATTTTCACGACGCCCCCTTATTGCCTGTCGTCCCGCCTTTTCGCTTGCTTGATCTTAATTCGCTTACTTGATCCTCGCCAGCGTGGCGGGAATGTCTTCTTCAAATTCTCGAAATCATGGAAGAGGGGTTCAAGGGCTGTCCGCTCTGAACACAGTCGCTGGAGCCGCGGCGGGAAGGGGCAGGCATGGGTCCCCCTCTTCGCATGCGGGCCAGTCCGCGTTCAGAGTTTATGTCACGATGTGGTCCGCAGGCGCGCGAGCACCTTGAGGCCCGCATAGCCATCGGGCGTCATGCCGTGCTTGATCTGGAAATCACGCACGGCCCTCATGGTGTCCTTGCCGACGCGCCCGTCGGTCCCGTCCGTGTCAAATCCCAGCGCGGTCAAGCGGCGCTGGATTTCCTGCACCTCGGCTAACGTCGGCGCAGGTTCGCTGCCCGGAAACTCCTGCACAAACGGTTCCTCGCCTCGAAATCCGGTCGCCAAGGTAACACACCGCCAGAGCATAGGTATTCGCCGGATTATAGGATTTTACCGCATCAAAATTGTGCGTCAGCAGAAAGACTGGACCATCCGGTACCGGCTGCCAAAGGCGGGCCAGCTCCGAGGGTCTTGGGAACGGTTTCCCATTCGCCCGGCGAGCGCCTCGGGAATGCCAGCTCGCGATGGAGCGCATTGTTCGTCCCCCGGCGGACGTGCCCGCAGGCAGCAGAACCTCGTAGCCCCAGCCCTCGCCACGGCGGTACTTTCCGCGGCTGGCGAGATACTGCGCCGTCCCGGCGATTGCGTCGTCAGGCTTCCCAAAGGGCGAGATTCGCCCATCGCCGTCGAAATCGACGCCCATGTTGAGCCAGACTTCCGGCATCCATTGCGTATGGCCCATCGCGCCAGCCCAGGAGCCGATCATATCCTTCGGATCGGCCCATCCGCGCTCCACGATAACCATCGCGTTGAGCAACTCCTGCTCCCAATAGGAACGGCGCCGGGGTTCGCCCCAGGCCAGCGCCGCCAACGCCGGAAGGACCGGCCGCATATGCTTCGGGTTGGTAACAAGATCGCCATACGCCGTCTCCATGCCCCAAAGGCCGAGCATGACGTAGGGATCGACGCCATAGGTGTGTTCCACGCGCTTGAGAAGCGGCATCGCTTCCTTCGCGCGTTCCTTGCCGACGGTGATGCGCCAGTCCGAGACGCGGCGGTTCAGGTACTGCCAGATTTCCTCCCGAAACTCCGGCTGATCCTGATCCAGCGCGTACACGGAGGTGTCGGGCTTGATCGAGCCCATCACCCGGTCATAGGTCGCATCCGAAATACCCTTCGCGCGGGCGCGTGAGCGAAAAGCCGCAACCCACTGCGCAAAGGGCGCGCGTGCTGATTGAGCGAAAGCATCGTTGCTGAAAGCGGCCGCGGCGAAGGCGGCGAATGCGCCGGAAAGCACGGCGCGGCGTGAAAACATCGTCGTCATCGGGCGCCTTTGCCCGAAAACAGCAGCAAAATTGTGGTGCGTCTGCCACGGTGGGACAAGAATTTTGGCCAATCGAAGCGCGCGGCTTCCAGGCTGCAAGCGCAGGCCGCATCCCTGTTGGCTCTTTGGCGGCTTTGAAATGAGGGGCATGGCACTTCAGAAGGAAACGGCGCTGACCCGGCTTTCGGCCAACCGGCATTTTGCATGCACCTGGCGGATGTCGGCATCTGCTTGTCAACCTGTCCCTTACGCTTGCGCCGAGCGCCAGCGCCAATGACTGTCTCGGGCGACAGCTGGTCCTACGCCGGAACGGCGGAGATGAGCACGAAAGCTTGGGCGAGCGGGAAGTCGTCGGTGATCGTGAGGTGGATCTGCGCCACGTGCTTTTCCGGCAGCAGGCTTTGCAGGCGCTCGGCCGCGCCGCCTGTAAGCTTCATCGTCGGCTGTCCGCTCGGCAGATTGACGACGCCCATGTCGCGCCAGAACACGCCCGTGCGTTGAGCCCTGTGCCGAGCGCCTTGGCGCACGCTTCTTTTGCGGCGAAGCGCTTGGCGTAGGAGGCGGCGCGATTGGCCCCGCGCCGGTCCGATTTCAGCCGCTCCGTATCGGTGAAGATGCGGTCGAGGAAGCGGTCGCCATAGCGCTCGATTGTCTTTTCGATGCGGCGGATATCGATCAGGTCGCTGCCGATGCCGATGATCATCGTGCCCCCGGCGAGCCGTTATTGCTGCTGTTGCTGCTGTGTTTGCTGATCCGCGAGCGGCAACGCCGCTCGCAATTGAGCTGCGCATGCGCGCCAGCGCCTCCGGCAAGCCGATGAACACGGCCTCGCCGATGATGACGTGCCCGATGTTCAACTCGCGGATTTGCGGCAAGCGCGGCGAGATGAGCGGCTGTTTCGTAATCGAGGCCGTGGCCCGCGTGAACCTCGAGACCGGCCTTGCGCCGCAAGCTCCGCGGCCCGCGCCAGCCGGCGCAACTCGTGCTTCGGCCGCGACGCGCGATCGCCGGCAAGCCACGCTTCGCAATATTGGCCGGTGTGAAACTCCACGACGGGCGCCGAGACCCGACCGCCCCGTCGACCTGACGCGGATCGGGATCGATGAAAAGTGAAACGCGGATGCCGCTGTCCGACAAACGCCGCACGATGGGATCGAGCGCGGCCGGCGCTTCCTGCCGCGTCGAGGCCGCCCTCCGTCGTGATCTCCTCGCGGCGTTCGGGCACGATGCAGCAGGCATGCGGGCCAGCCTTGATCGCGATGGCGGTCATCTCCTCGGTCGCCGCCATCTCAAGATTGAGCGGGCGCCTCGATCTCGGCCATGAGCCGCCGGATATCGTCATCGCGGATATGACGCCGGTCCTCGCGAAGATGCGCGGTAATGCCGTCGGCGCCCGCCTCGATAGCGACGCGCGCCGCGCGAATCGGATCGGGGAGCGAAGCCGCCCCTGGCGTTACGAAGCGTTGCGACATGATCGATGTTCAGGCCAAGGCGCACGGCAGGCATCGTTCTCACCGGGCAGACGCCGTTGCCGCCTCATGGCTCCTTTTTGGCCGCGCCTGTCGTGCTGAGCCTGGAGCAGGCGGCGAACGACAAAATAGATCAGGATCGCCGTAAGCCCTCCGAGCGGCAGCGCGCCGAGAGCCATCGGCTTCAGAATCGGCCAAAGGCCCTCGTACCGCTGTTGCGACGCCATCCGGCGACGCTTCGCTGATGCTGATCCCGAGGGCCTGTGCGCCTGTCGAAAGCTTGCCGATCTCGGCATTTGCTGAGTCGCCCAGAAACAGATTTCCAACCGCGAAAGTGGACCCCCAAATGATGGGATACGTTAACGGATTTCCCGCGAAGGTTCCGACGGCTGACGCGAAGACGCTTCCCCGGAACAGGAGCGCGAGCAAAGCCGCCAGCATCATCTGGCATCCGAGGAACGGCGTGAAAATTGCAAAGACGCCTGCGGCGCAGCCAAGCGCAATACTGTGCGGCGTCGCTTTGATCCGCCATAGCCGCAGGATCATGTAACGGAAAGACCTCTCGAAACTGCGAGCCGGCCAAATTGCGTTACGCAAACGCACGACCGGGGAAAGCTGTTCTCGACGTTTAAAAAGCATGTCTCCCAGCCCTACAGAGCTAACAGCACTTTAAAGCGTAGCCCTCCCTTACGGTTCCATCAGGGCAGCTGCACCTAAGTCTTCAAGCCCCGGCTTCCCGGTTTGATAGGCGGAATGCCAGCTATAGAAGCATGGCAGTTGATCGGGCGGGAAATGAGGAATGTCAAGCCGAATAAGGGGAATGAAGGGAACAGAAAAGCTGGCGCTGCCGCCGGACCGGTCCACGAGCGCGGCGGCTGCGACAATATGGCCTCCAAGCGCCCGCACTGCTTCCATGCATTCCCGCGACGATAATCCCGTTGTCACAACGTCCTCGACGAGAAGGCACCGCTGACCTGTCTCGATCCTGAAGCCGCGCCGCAGCGTGAAGGCGCCATCGACGCGCTCGAAAAAAATCGCCGGAAGCCCAAGTTGGCGGCCCATCTCGTAGCCCACGACGACGCCGCCCATGGCCGGCGAAACAACAAGATCGGCGGTGATGCCTTCGGCCCTGATCTTTTCCGCAAGGGACTCGCAAAGCCTTTCCGCGCGCCGCGGTTCCATCAGGACGCGCGCGCATTGGAGGTAGGCGGTCGAATGAAACCCCGAGGAAAGAATGAAATGGCCTTCGAGGAGGGCCCCCGCTTCGCGGAATTCATTGAGCACGGCGTCTTCAGACAGCATCGGCGCCTCTAGAGTGCGCCCGGAAAAGTGCGAAGCGGTTTTCCGATAAGACGCACGACAAAACAAAAAGCCGGAGCCCGCTTTTAAGTCCATCAAAAGCGGATAAACTTTAGCAGGTTGCTGAAAAAAACGGGAGTCTTGGCTTCATCCTTCGATACGCTGAGGATGAGGTCGAATGGTTTCAATTGGTAACCCTCATAGGGTCTTCAAGAGAGGACCCGGCTCGCCGCGCTTACCACATTCAGGCTCTTCACTCCATTGAGCATATCGGTCAAATGCTTCAGGTCGAGCACCTCGATGTCGATCATCATCTCGGTGTAGTCGCGCGCGCGGTTAACCATTTGCAGCTTGTCGATATTTGCGCCCGCGGCGCCGATCACGCTTGCGATCCTGCCGAGGCTGCCGGGCTCGTTGACGGCCGTGACCTGGATGCGGGCCGGGAAAAGCTCGGTCGCGCCCTCCTTGATGTCCCAGGTCACATCGATCCAGCGGTCGAGCTGATCTTCGAATGCGCGCAAATGCGGCGAGTGGATCGGGTAAATCGTTATGCCCTTGCCGGGGTCGAGAATGCCGACGATGCGCTCGCCGGGAACCGCGCCGCCTTCGGCGAAATGAATGATGGACGCGCCGTTCACCCCCCGGATCGGGATGCCCTTTCCGCCCTCCTCGTCCTCGGCCGCCGAGAAGCCCGGGCCAGCGGAACTTGAAGCCCGTGACGCGGCGCAGGTTGAACCATCCCTCCTCGTTGCGGGTCATGGTCCGGCGCTTCGGGGCGCGCCTCCTTGGACGAGATTGGGATCGATGGCTGTCAGCACCTCGTCCGCCGCCGTCTCGCCGCGGCCGACGGCGGTCAGCAAATCCTCCACCGTCTTATGGCCGAGCCTCGGCAGAACGGCGTCAAATCGGTGTCGCCCGGATTTCCCGGCCCGTCTCAAGCGCCGCTTTCACGATGTCGCGGCCAAGCGAAAGATATTGTTTGCGAACGGCGTCCTTGCGTCGCGCGCCGGATGGCGGAGCGGGCCTTGCCGGTGATGACGGCATTTTCCCAGGCCGCAGGAGGCGTCTGAGCGACGGAAAGGATGATCTCCACCTCGTCGCCGTTCTTCAGCTCGGTCAGAAGCGGCATGTGGCGGCCGTTGATTTTCGCGCCGACGCAGTCGATTGCCGACATCGGTATGAACGGCATAGGCGAAATCGATGGCGTTGGCGCCGCGCGGCAGCGCGATCAGCCGGCCCTTCGGCGTGAAGCAGAACACCTGGTCGAGGAACAGCTCAAGCTTCGTATGCTCCAGAAACTCCTCGGGGTTATCGCCTTCAAGGAGATTGTCGACGAGCTTGCGAAGCCATTGATAGGCGGTGCTTTCGCTCGGGCGCCGGCCCTTGCGCGCCGCGCGCGTCGCCGTTCAGCTTGGCGAGCGCCGCGAGCTTGTAGCCGGAGTGCGCCGCAACGCCATATTCGGCGATCTGATGCATTTCCGCCGTGCGCACCTGCAGCTCGACGCGCTGGTGGCTCGGGCCGACGATGGTGGTGTGGATCGACTGGTACTCGTTATGCTTCGGCGTCGAGATGTAGTCCTTGAAGCGGCCGGGCACCACGCGCCACGTCGTGTGCACGACGCCGAGCGCGGCGTAGCAATCCTCCACAGTCGGGACACGATGACCCGGAAACCGTAGACGTCCGAAAGCTGCTCCAGGCCGATCTGCTTGTTCTGCATTTTCAGCCAGATCGAATAGGGCTTCTTCTCGCGGCTGAAGACCTCGGCCTTGATGTTTTGCGCTTCGAGCTTGGCTTTGAGTTCGGTCGCGATCTCGCCTGTCAGGCCGCGGTTCTGGTCGCGCAAGACATTGAGCCGCGACATCAGCGTTTCGTAGGCGGCGGGATGCAGCCAGCGGAAGGACAGCTCCTCCAGCTCGTCGCGGATTTCCTGGATGCCCATGCGGCCGGCGAGCGGCGCATAGATGTCCATCGTCTCCTGCGCGATGAGCCGGCGCTTCTCGGGCCGCATGTGCTCCAGCGTGCGCATGTTATGGAGCCGGTCGGCGAGCTTGACGAGCAGCACGCGCACGTCGCTCGAAATGGCGATCAGAAGCTTGCGGAAATTTTCGGCCTGCTGCGTCTTCTTCGAGACGAGATTGAGCTTCTCGATCTTCGTCAGGCCATCGACGAGCGCAGCGATATTCGGGCCGAACAGCCGCTCGATCTCGTCCTTGGTGGTTTGCGTGTCCTCGATGGTGTCGTGGAGAAGCGCGGTGGCGATGGTCTCGTCGTCGAGCTTCAGCCCGGTCAGGATCGACGCGACTTCAAGAGGATGCGAGAAATAGGGGTCGCCCGAAGCCCGCTTCTGCTGGCCGTGCGCCTTCATGGCGTAAACATAGGCGCGATTCAGCAGAGCCTCATTCGCCTTGGGATTGTAGCTCAGAACCTTTTCTACGAGATCGTACTGCCGCATAATTGGCTGCGATCTCGTCTGGTGTTTCAAGCTGCACGGACTCGCCAGACTCTTTAGAATTTCAACGCTAGAGTTAAATCAATCTCCTAACACGGACCAACGTCAAGCCGCAACTTCCCACAGGTTCTCAGCCTTTCGAACGGCCGCCGCTTGCGGCTTCGGCGGGAATGCTTCGAGCCAGCCCCTGCAGCAAGCTCCTCTTCCGTGATGCGGTCGATGATGGCGTCGGAAAACTGGTCGTCGGGACCAAGAACATTGACAGGGCGCGAGCTTGGCAGAGCGGGCGCGGCCTCGGCCTCCGGCTCGTCGACCTCGACATGCGCTTGCAGCGAATGAATGAGGTCTTCCTTCAAATCTTCAGGCGAAACCGTTTGATCGGCGATTTCGCGCAGCGCCACGACGGGGTTCTTGTCGTTGTCCCGGTCGATCGTGATCGGCGCGCCGGCAGAAACGGCCCGCGCCCTGTGCGCCGCGAGAAGCACGAGTTCGAAACGGTTCGTTACTTTATCGACGCAATCTTCGACGGTGACGCGAGCCATGGAAACCTCAAATGCTGGGATGACGCCAAAATAGGCGATAGCTGCAGCGTTTGCAAGCCGATGTTGAAGCGTGGCCGCTTCATGGCAGCGCCGAAGCTTCTTTTCATGCGGGCAGCGCAAGCAGCGCGCGGCACGACGCTTTTACAAAGGGCGTCCAGATCAAAACTAGTTATATTACTGCTTATAGCCTTTTTACAAAACGAACCCAATTAACAAGCGTTAACACCTTGCAGGATGACGGTCGGCATAACTCACCCTTCGACGTGCTCAGGGTGAGGCCGGCCGTAACCGGCGCGTGGCGCTTCATGGTGAGCCGTCGAACCATGGCCATCAGGTTCGCGCCGCCATTTGGTCTCAGCGGCGCGAGGTCCGCTTGTCTCGAAGCCGCGCCTCTCTTATTGCTTTTGCATGCAATACGGGAAGCCCACGGGCCGGGACGACAGGAACGACATCGATGCGCTGGCGGGCAATGTCCGCGAGGGCAGCCGCGTCTCGATTGCGCGCGCCATCACGCTCATCGAAAGCCGCAAGCCCGCGCATCGCGCAGGGGCGCGGCGGCTTCTGACGCTGCTGAATGATGCGGCGGGGCGGTCGCATCGCATCGGCATCACCGGCGTGCCGGGCGTGGGCAAATCGACGCTCATCGACGTGTTCGGGAACCTGCTCACGGGCCTCGGCCATCGGGTCGCCGTTCTCGCGGTCGATCCATCGTCCAGCCGGTCGGGCGGCGCGATCCTCGGCGACAAGACGCGCATGGCGCTCCTTGCCGCCGATCCCAACGCGTTCATCCGCCCGTCACCCTCGTCCGGCACGCTCGGCGGCGTCGCGCGAACCACCCGTGAAACCATCCTTCTATGCGAGGCGTCCGGCTTCGACGTCGTGCTTGTCGAGACGGTTGGCGTCGGGCAATCCGAGGTTGCGGTTGCCGGCATGGTCGATTTCTTCCTTCTCCTCATGCTGGCGGGCGGCGGCGACGAGCTGCAGGGCATCAAGAAAGGCGTGATGGAACTCGCCGACATGATCGCCATCACCAAGGCCGACAGCGGAAACGAGCTCGCGGCGCGCGCCGCCGCCTCGGATTATTCGTCCGCGCTCAAGATCCTGACGCCTCCAAGCGCCGCCTGGAAACCGCCGGTGATCACGATTTCATCGCGCGACGGATGCGGGCTCGGCGATCTTTGGAGTAAGATCAAAGCGCACAGGGCCGCGCTGGAAGCCACGGGCGAGTTCGAGGCCAGGCGCCGCGAGCAGGATGTGCGATGGATGCATGCCATGATCGAGGATCACATTCGCACGACGTTTCTATCGAGCGACATCGCGGCGGCGAAGATCGCCGAGCTGGAGGGGCAGGTGCGGAGCGGCGTCAAGCCTCCCTCCGTCGCCGCCGATGAAGCTGCGGTTCTCATTCTAGGGCGTCCATGAGCGGTTTACCCGACCAGTCCGTTCGCCTGCTTGTTACCGGGTTCGGCCCATTTCCCGGCATTCCGCATAACGCCTCGGCTTCCGTGGTGCTTGCGCTGGAGCATCCGCCCGTGACGCCGGGAGTGGACGTTGCAACCGCGATCATTCCGGTGGTGTGGGCGACCGCCAGGGTTGCCGTCCGGAAGGCCGTCGCCCGTTTTCAGCCGCACGCGGTCTTGCATTTCGGGGTTTCGAAGCGGTCATCCGGCTTCGACGTCGAAACGCGCGCCTTCAACGTGAGCGGGCGGAAGGAAGATCAGGCCGGCATGCGGCGGCGGGAGAATGCGCTCGTGCGGACGGGCAAGCCGGTCCTCGCCGCGACGCTGTCGCCGCTGGGCCTCGTCCGCGCCTTGAGAAAGGACGGGTTTCCTGCCGCTCTCTCCGAGGATGCCGGCCGCTATCTCTGCAACGCGCTCTTCTACTGGAGCCTCTACGATGGCGAATTGGACGGCCGGCTTGTGAGCTTCGTCCACATGCCGGCCTTCGGCGCCGAGGCGGACCTCCAGCCGCGCCTTACAATGGAGGAAGCTGTGGCTGGCGCGCGAATTCTCGTTCGTGCCTGCGCCGAAGCTGTGCTACGTGCGAAGCAGGACGGGCCAGGCCAGCGCGGGGAAATCATCGGCGATGGATCGCAGACACTTCATCGGAATGGGCGGAGCGGCGGCCGCATTGCTGAGCGCGGCGACGGCTGAGGCTGCTGCGCCGCTGCCGCAAGGCGCTCTTGGCAAAAGCGTCACCGATTTCGGCGTGGAGCCCAACGCCGAGCGCGACCAGTCCGCCGCCATGCAGCGCGCCATCGATGAGCTCGCGCCCGCCGGACAGCCCGTCGTTATCCCGGCCGGAATGTATCGCGTTGGCAAGCTGCAGCTTCCGTCCAGTGCGGCCGTGATCGGTGTGCCGGGTCTGTCAATCCTCCTTGCGCCGAAGGGCACGCCCGTTTTCGAATGCCGCGACGCAGCCGATGTCAGCCTGCGCGGCGTCGCCTTCATCGGCGCGGGGCTCCTCGCGCGGGAGTGCCGCAAGATCACCATCGCCGATTGCCAGGTGATTTCGAGCGGCGGCGACGGCCTCGTCTGCTCGGGCTCGGGCCTGCTCGTCACCGGCAACCGCGCCTCGGCCTGCGCCAAGAGCGCCATCTGGGTCGACGGCGACGGGCTCATCTCGAACAACCTCATCTCGGGCGCCGGCCAGTTCGGCCTGCGGCTCGGCAGCGCGTGGCGGCTCGGCACGATGAGCGTGGTCAACAATTACATCGATGGCCCGGAAGTCGGCATCGGCGTGTCATCCTCGGACATCGGCTATGCCTTCATCGCCATGAACATGATCACGGGCGCGAAGAACGGCGGCATCCGCGCGCTCAGCGGCAACGAACTGATCGGCAAGGACTTGACGCGCGGCGGCTCGGAGGCGTTCCGGGCGCTCGGCATCGCCGCGAACGTGTCGCTTTGATCATGGAACCGCTGGTTGCGCTTGCGCCTTGCATTCCTTATTCTGGGGCCGGCCTTATGGCGGGAATGCGGGCGCTTATACGATTTTCATCCTGGGTATGATGTGCCAGCGCGGGATGATGTGAACCGGCGCGGATGCCGCCTCAGCCGTGTTCGGGCCGCTGCTTGTTCCCTGGAGTTCCGTACTGGCTTCGCTCGCGGCGGAGCCGGCATTCGCGCCCGGATCACCTGAGCTGTCGTAACTGCTGCCGGCACTCTGATTGTTCGCACTCTGGCCGGAAGTTGCCGCGTTCACGGCGAAATCGGCAAAGGCAGCCGCCGGGTCAGTGAGCGGCGCGGTGGCCGGGTTTGACGTATTCGCTATGAAAATGCCGAGGAGAGCGTTCGGAACCTGAACGCCGACCTGAGCTGATTTTGCGTCGTCACTCCGTGGCGGGTCTCGCGTGGTGGTAGTCCCCGGAGCAGATACGTCGGGTCCAGCCCCGGCAGGCGCCGCCACGCCGTCCGCCGCCATCGGTTGCTCGGCATTGTTGGCAAATGCCGGAGTGGGAGACATGGCCACATTCGTAACTGGGGATGTCATCGGCGCACCCAATGATTACGCATCCTCAGCCAGTCCGGCCCGCGGCAGGTCGTTTAAGCGGCCTGTTCTTGAACGGCGCATGAGACCGGCTTTGCCGTCAATAATACAGGAGGCCGATTAAGCTCAAGCTACCGCCGAGCAGGGATTTCTCCGCGAGAGAGGGATGCGCCATTAACCACGCCTCTCCCATCTCCCGCGCTGCGCCGGAAACCTTCGTTATGAGACGGCGTTGGATTTGCTTGCCGCCGGAACGCTCTCGTTGAGTTCCGCGACTTCTCGCAGCGATGTCGTCCACCACATCCCACGGCGTGTACTCGATGCTTGTCCTCGGATCGGTCGGCCCGCCCGTCATAAGCATGATGAACCGGATGAGTTGCCTGTCGCGCCACGTATAGCGCTTGTAATCGAGCCGGCCGGGAATGGCTCTCGCAAACACGGGAGCAAGCTCATATTGCTTGATGGCCTTGCGGATATAGACGCTGCCTTCGGGCGTCTCCTTGCCGGGCTTGCGCGATGTCAGATTGACAACAAGAAAGACCAGCTTCGGCTTTGTCTCCAGTTTTTGGTACGCCGCGAGGAAATCCCTCGCTTCAGGGAGGATTTTGCCATAGCGGATCGCGGCGACGATCACCACGAGGTCCGTCTTTTCGAGGCTTGACTGAGAGGGCTGCAGCACCCCCAAGTCTTTGGGGAGCGTATCGATTTCCTGTTCCGCGAGGCGCTCGGCGATTCGCTCCGCGATCCTGCGCGACTGACCGTCGCGGGTGGCGTAGAAGAGTTCCATGTTCGGGCCTCCGGAGGTGCGGCTCCGCCTCGGAAAAAGGCTTGCGGGGGGTTGGCCGCCATCCAATTTTGCGTTGCTCTAGCCATCGACGACCAAAGTGCCGAAGTC
Organism: uncultured Alphaproteobacteria bacterium; assembly: GCA_963839435.1. Lineage (GTDB taxonomy): Bacteria > Pseudomonadota > Alphaproteobacteria > Rhizobiales > Rhodomicrobiaceae > Rhodomicrobium. The sequence continues at coordinate 247,887 of CAWIVD010000007.1, read as the reverse complement.
AAGCAGCAGCGGAAGCATTGGAGAGAAAGTTTGGCGATGAATGCCTTCGAACTCACAGCACATGATCTTGGCGAACTCGCCTTGCGCCCGCTGTTGGCGGAAAACGCCCAAAAGCTTGGCGAGGCGCTTGCGGCCATACCGCCCTGGTCCATCATTGGCTTTCCGGCGGAGCGCTTTGTGGACGCGTTGCGGCTGGAGCAGCCGACGATGAAGAGATTCGAGGTTCTGGCGGAGGCGCGGCTGGCGGGTATGATCATCATTCAAGATCCGTTCCTGCACGGGCCTTATTTGAAGCTTCTCGCGATTTTGCCTGAATTCCAGGGAAAAAAACTGGGCCTTCGTCTCCTTCGATGGATGGAGGCGGAGGCGCGCCGCACCGAGGCCAGGCAGCTTTGGCTTTGCGTGACCACATTCAACGCGCGTGCCCGGGCGTTCTACGAGCGCTTCGGCTTCGAGCCCGTTTCCGTCCTGGACAAGCTCGCGTCCGATGCCTCGGATGAACTTCTGATGCGGAAGCGCCTTTTCCACGGCGCGTCTCGCGGCTGATCATTATTGCACTTCGAGAACGATTTCGGCCTCTGACCTTGCCTTCGAGAATCCGCCGGGCAAGCGCTTCCGCATCCTTCCAGGAATGCGTTTGCGTTATGGCGGCGAGCTTGCCGCGATCGAGGTCTTTGGCGAGCCGTGACCAAGCCTCAAGCCGCTTCACTTTCGGGGCTTTCACGGAATTGATGCCAGTCAGAGTGACAGCGCGCAAAATGAAGGGCGCGACGCTGGCTGGCAAATCGATGCCTTGAGCGTTTCCGCATGCAGCTACGACCCCCCCATATTTGGTCTGGGCGAGGACATTCGCCAGGGTGTGGCTTCCGGCGCTGTCGACCGCTCCCGCCCAGCGTTCGCGACCGAGCGGCTTCCCAGGTCCTGAAAGTTCTTGTCGAGCAAGCAGCTCGGAAGCCCCAAGGGAGCGCAGATAAGCTTCTTCCTCGCGGCGCCCCGTTGAGGCAATAACCGTAAAGCCGAGCTTTGATAAAAGCGAGATTGCTACGCTGCCGACGCCGCCAGCTGCGCCGGTAACGACAACCGGGCCTTTCGCGGGAGTGATACCGTGCGCTTCGAGCGCCATCACGCAAAGCATGGCCGTGTAGCCTGCGGTGCCGATCGCCATGGCCTGGGCAGGTGTCACGCCTCCGGGCAGGGGAACGAGCCAATCGCCTTTCACGCGGGCAACTTGCGTGTAGCCGCCGAGATGCGTTTCGCCAAGGCCCCAGCCATTGAGCACAACCTGATCGCCCGGCTTGAATTCAGGATGCACCGAGGTCTCGACGACGCCGGCAAAGTCGATGCCCGGCACCATCGGCCACCGTCTCACGACGGGGGCCTTGCCCGTTATGGCGAGGCCATCCTTGTAGTTAACCGTGGAGTGGGTCACCCGGACCGTGACGTCGCCCTCCATCAGATCGGCCTCGGAAAGCCGCGTCCAGGCTGCGGCCTGTCCGGCTTCCGTTTTCGTCAGCACGAGAGCTTCGAACTGTCCTTGCATCGATGAACCCTTTTACGCTGCCGCTCCAACAATAAAACGAGTTGTATTCCAAACAACGGCAGACGCCAAACAGATCCCTCGGGCGCTTGGCCTCGAGGAGACAAGCTTTTCCTGAGCCGTTGACATGCGGAAAACTATTCTTCGAGCGTTGCAGTTTTTGCTGCGCCGCACAAACGAAAACATTTGCACAAGTGAAGGAAACGCACGATCATTTGATTAATTCGTAGAGAAACGCAGCCATGTCGAAGGATACGCTACGATGTCAGTTGCGAGTGAGCTGAGCATAATCACAACCTTGCTGGTCTTCGGGTTTCTGGCGGGAGTTGTTCTTGGAGTGCTCTAAGCCAGTCTCTTATCCCGTTTGACATAATCCGGGCTCATCGACATCGCCGGCGAGGATCTCGGCGATATGACGAACCTCGATAGCCTTGCCCTCGCGGGACACCTTCCCCGCGATGTTCATCAGGCAGCCGAGATCCGCGCCCGTCAGCACATCGGCCCTGGTTTCAAGGACTCGGTCGTCTTCTGGAATGCCATCGCATTCGAAATCTCGGGGTATTTGATTGAAAAGGCGCCGCCGAAGCCGCAGCACACGTCGCGGTCCGTCATTTCGACAAGCTCGATTCCGTCCAGGCTTTTCAAGAGCTTTCGCGGTTGCGAGGCGACGCCCATTTCGCGGATGGATGAGCAGGAGTTGTGATATGTCACGCGGCGCGGGTAGGCGCGTCCGGCAAAGTCGACGCCTAAATCATCGGCGAGAAACGCCGTCAACTCCCTCACACGGCTCGCAAAGCCCACAGCCCTGGCATGCCATGACGGCTCTGTCTCTGGATCGAAGAGCTGTGGATAGTGCTTGCTCAGCATTCCAGCGCAAGATCCGGACGGCACGATCACATAGGGGAAGGTTTCGAATGCGGCGATGACCTGCTTGGCGATCTCCCTGGCGGTCTCGCGGTCTCCGGAATTATATGCGGGTTGCCCGCAACAGGTCTGGGATGGAGGAACGGCAACGCTGCATCCCGCTTCTTCAAGAAGCTTTACTACGGAGAAGGCTGCGGATGGCCGGAATACATCGACGAGACAAGTGACAAAGAGAGCAACCTGAGCGTGACGACCTTCCATGGCTGCTACCTTTCAGGCTCCCGCTGCACCTGCGGCCGAAGTTTGTATCAAGCCTCCGCCGCTTCCTCAGCCTTCAGGAATGTTTTTTTTGGAGCCAGTCGCGTTGCAGAGTCCAAATCGAGACCTTCGTCCCAGTATGGAGCAGGGCTGTAGATGCCGGCAAGGAATTCAACGAATACGCGAAGCCGCGCCGGTATATACTGCTTATCCGGGTAAATTGCATACACGGCGACGCCGGGGGCCTCTCTATACTGGGGAAGGATTTGAACAAGCTTCTTGGACAGAAGGTCATCCCGGACCTGCCATGTCGAGCGCAGCGCTATTCCGCACCCCGCCAGGAGCGCCTCGTGAACGATCTCGCTGCTGTTCGTTTTGATTTCCCCCGAAAGCTTTAGCGAGGTTATGCCGTCCGGGCCTTGAAGACGCCAGGCCATGTTATTTTCGACGATGGTTTTATGCTTGGAGAGGTCCGCAAGCGTTTTGGGCGTTCCGTGCTCCTTCAAATATTCCGGCGTGGCGCAAAACAGACGGCGGCAAGGCGCAAGTTTCTTCGCGACCATGCTTGAATCGTCTAATTCCGAGAGCCGGATTGCAACGTCTATTCCCTCGCGGACGATATCGAGGATATTATCGGTCGCAATAATCTCGATCCCTAGGTCGGGGTATTGTTTCTGGAACTTCCCAAGATAGGGAGCGATATGCATACGGCTGAAACCGGTTGGCGCCGTGATCTTGAGCGATCCGCCTGCGCGCTCATGGCCGGACGAAACGAATTCCTCAGCCTCCTGCACCGTCGCCAGGATTTGCACCACCCGTTCATAAAATCCGCGGCCTGTCTCTGTCAGCTGAAGTTGGCGCGTCGTGCGATGAAACAACCTCGTGCCGAGCCTTGTTTCAAGGTGACTGATGCGCTTGCTTACAACGGCCGGCGAGAGGTCCAATTCGCGTCCAGCGGCGGACATACTGCCCGCTGTGACCACCCTTGCAAAAATCTCGAGATCTGCAATCGAAGTCACGAGCCCCTCCTAACCCCAGCGGAAATTGTATACAATCCAATGCGATAGATACGCAAAGCGGCTTATAAGAACTGACCCTGTCGGCATGTCAAGCTTTTCTCTAGCTACATAACAAAAGATAATGTTCCTGCATTTATATAATACGCCCTTTGCAACCACAATATCTTGTAGGTAGCGCCACGATAAGATAGGAACGGCCTATGTCTTCAATCTCAATGCCCAAAGTAGACGCGTCGGTTCTCGGCCGCCGCGAACAAATCTTAAGCGGGCTCTCCCGGGCGCTTCGATCGAATGCTGTCATTAGCGATGACGCCGGCCTGCGCGCCTTCGAAACGGATGCCCTGACGGCATATCACTCGGTGCCGCTTGCGGTTGTCTTGCCAAGAACAACGGCAGAAGTATGCCGAATTCTCAAGTTTTGCAGTGAAAATGCTGTAAGGATTGTTGGGCGCGGGGCAGGAACATCTCTCTCCGGCGGCGCTCTACCCGCAGGCGATGCAGTCGTCGTTGGCCTTTCGCGCATGAATCGAGTTCTCGACGTTAATTTCCTTGACCGGACGGCAACTGTAGAGGCTGGCATAACGAATCTCGGCATCTCGAACGCGGTTGCACATGCGCGATTTTTCTACGCCCCCGATCCTTCGAGCCAGCTCGCATGCACGATCGGCGGCAACATCGCTATGAACTCAGGCGGCGCGCATTGCCTGAAGTATGGGGTAACAACCAATAACATCCTGAAAGTCAAGATGGTGTTGATGAACGGCGAGGTCGCTGAACTCGGCGGCGACTACCTTGATCCTCAAGGCTACGACCTGCTTGGGCTTGTCATCGGCTCCGAAGGCCAGTTCGGCATCGTGACGGAGGTGACCGTGCGCATTCTGCGCCAACCGGAAGGCGCGCGTCCGATCCTCATCGGCTTCCCCTCCATCGAATCGGCAGGGGACTGTGTTGCGGCGATTATCGCCGATGGTCTCATCCCTGTGGCGATCGAGTTCATGGATAAGCCCGCTATTCACGTTTGCGAGACCTTCGCGAAGGCTGGATATCCGATGGACGCCGAGGCGATGCTGATCGTCGAAGTGGAAGGCTCGGAAAGCGAGATCGAGGATCAGATCGGCAGAATCACAGAGATAGCGAGCCGGTTCGATCCGATGACGCTGCGTGTGAGCCAGAGCGCAGGGGAGGCCGCCGCGATCTGGAAGGGCCGCAAGTCCGCGTTCGGCGCTTTTGGGCGCATTTCGGATTACTACTGCATGGATGGCGTGATCCCGCTCGGCAAGCTGGCGGCAGTACTCAAACAGGTTCAGGACGTTGGAGAGAAGTACAAGCTTAAGGTAGCGAACATCTTTCATGCAGGGGATGGGAATTTGCACCCGTTGATTCTTTACAACGCCAACGACGAGCGCGAAAAAGCGACCGCCGAGCAATGCGGCGCGGACCTTCTCAAGTTATGCGTGGACGCGGGCGGTTGCCTTACGGGCGAACATGGCGTTGGAATCGAGAAACGGGATCTCATGCGCTATCAATATTCGGAAGCGGACCTGCTCCAGCAGATGCGCGTGAAGGCGGCTTTCGATCCGCAATGGCTTCTGAACTTCGGGAAAGTGTTTCCGCTGGATCTCCAAATGCGTTTCGCTGCGGAGGCCGCGAAAAATCATGGCTGACATCTACATGCCGGGTGATGAGGCGGAGCTTGCCGGCTTCGTCGAGTCTGCGAAGGCCGGCAATTATCCGCTCGAGGTCTGCGGCTTTCGCTCGAAGCGCGAGGCGGGGCGCCCCGTCAACCCGGCTGCGGTTGTCTCCACGGCAAAGCTATCCGGCATCACTTTCTACGAACCCGGTGAACTCGTGATTTCCGCCAAGGCCGGGACGCCGCTTCACGAGGTTGAAGCCGCGCTTGCAAGAAAAAACCAGGAGCTGCCATTCGAGCCAGCGGACTTCAGCCGCCTTTATGGACAGGACCCATTGGCTGCAAGCCTCGGCTCGGTGGCGGCCATGAACATTTCCGGCCCGAGGCGCATCCTGCGCGGAGCCGCGCGCGATTATCTGCTCGGCATTCGGGCGGTCAACGGCGAGGGTGTGGCCATAAAGTCGGGCGGCCGCGTTATGAAGAATGTGACGGGCGTTGATCTGGTTAAAGGTTTGTGCGGCTCCTGGGGCACGCTCGCCGTACTGACCGAACTCACCTTCAAAGTGCTGCCCAAAGCTTCTGACACTTCAACACTCGTCTTTCTCGGCCTCCCCGATGAGTTGGGCGTCGGTGTCATGAGCGAAGCCATGGGCACTCCCTACGAGGTGTCCGGCACGATTCACCTGCATCGTTCGCTCGTCAGCCGGCTGAGCGATCCGGAAATCGCTTCAGCGAACATGGCCTTGACGGCCCTTCGGCTGGAGGGCGCCCTTCAAAGCGTCGCCTATAGGATGGAGAAGCTTCGGCGCGAACTGTCGCCCTTCGGCGAGACCTACGTGCTCGATCACCAGAAATCCCGCAGCTTCTGGGCCGACATCCGCTCGCTCGCTTTTCTATCCGCGAACTTCGAGCGGCCCTTATGGCGGATCACTGTCGCGCCGTCGAAGGCCGCGCAGATCGTGAGGGCTCTCTCCGCCTTTTTCGACCTCAGTGCCGCCTATGAATGGTCCGGCGGTCTCATCTGGCTGGAAACGCCGCCATCGTCGGAGGCGAGCGTCACGGAATTGCGCCGCGTGCTCGCGGAGTTCGAAGCGGATTCGATGCTCATGCGTGCGCCACGATCCGTGCGCTCCAGCATCGAGGTCTTTCATCCGCTGCCCCTCACCAAAATGAAGCTGGTTCAGGCGATCAAGAAAGCCTTCGATCCGGTTGGCGTGCTTAATCCCGGACGCATGTATGCGGGGGTCTGAAAACCATGGAAACGCACTTCACGCTCGAACAACTCCGCGATTCTCGCCTCAAGGAAGCCGACGACATCTTGAGGCGCTGTGTGCATTGCGGCTTTTGCATCGCCACTTGTCCGACCTACCTTCTGCTCGGAGACGAGCGCGACAGCCCAAGGGGGCGCATCTATCTCATCAAGTCGATGCTTGAGGGGAAGGCCGCGCCGAGGCAGGTCCGCCCGCATCTCGATCGCTGCCTGTCGTGCAACTCCTGCATGACGACATGTCCGAGCGGCGTCGATTACATGCATCTGTCGGATTACGCGCGCCAGCATATCGAGAAATCGAGCATGCGGGCTCCGAACGACGAGTCGCGGCGCAAGCTTCTGCGCAATGTTCTGCCTTACCCAAAGCGATTCAGGCTTGCACTTCTCGCCCTGCTCGCGGCCCGGCCTTTCCGCAAACTGCTCAGCCGTTCACGATCGAAGATGCTTCGGACGATTCTCGAACTGGCTCCGAAAAGCCCGCTCAAGACCGGGATTTACACGTCGCCGCAGACGGTGAAGACGGCCAGAATGAGGAGAGGCCGCGTCGCTCTTCTGAGCGGATGCGTTCAGAGGGTGCTACGCCCCGAACTTAACGACGCTACCATCCGCTTCCTCAACCATCTCGGTTTTGACGTCACGCTTTCGGAGGGCGAGGGCTGCTGTGGAGCCCTCTCGCTGCATATGGGAAAGGAACCCAGCGCCAAAACCTTCGCGAAACGGAACATCGACGCGTGGTATGGCGAGCGCGAGAAGGGCGGCCCGCTGGATGCGATCATCATCAGTACTTCGGGGTGTGGCACCGCCGTGAAGGACTATGCTCATCTGTTTGCCGGTGATCCCGCCTACGCCGAGAAAGCCAAGTATGTCTCGTCGCTCGCCAAGGATATCAGCGAGTTCGCAGCCCAGCAGAGGCTCGACGCGCCTGTCGGCTGGAGTGACATTCGCGTCGCCTATCATTCGGCGTGTTCGCTGCAGCATGGCCAAAGGGTCATAGACGAACCGCGCCAGCTCTTACGCAATGCGGGCTTCACGGTCCTTGAAATTCCGGAGGGGCATATTTGCTGTGGCTCGGCGGGAACCTACAACATCCTCCAGCCTGACCTTGCGAAGGAGCTTCAGGAGCGCAAACTGCAATCCATCAACAGCGTGAAGCCCGACCTTGTCGCGACGGGAAATATTGGATGCATCAATCAATTGTCTGCTGGATCTGTGCCGGTCGTGCACACCGTGGAACTGCTGGATTGGGCTTATGGCGGGCCATGCCCGGAGGCGCTCAGGCATCTTGAGGGGCGCGTTCGCCCGCTTCCGCGCGAAGGTGAGACAGTGGAAGGCTACGAGATGGCTTAGGCCAGCCAGCCCAAGACCGGCATTTTTATGCGCGTTGACGCTTACCGCTCCATGGTCATCAAGCCATTATTCGGAAGCGCGACTTCCCAGCAATTGACTCCCGAAGTCCAGTGCGACATAGGACGAACACCTCAGAGGGAGTTCGGCGAATGTTTGGGTTCAAATCGAATAACTCGGGCCGTGCAGTTTTCTTGATCGCCGTCCTGGCTGGGGGCGCTGCGTTATGGCTCGCGCCTGCCAGAAGGGCGCTGACTCCCGAGGAAGTGGCCGCTGCAAGTGCACCCGACACCGATGAGGAGAAGGCAAGGAACGCGCAGTGCGCCAGGGAGGTTTGCTCGATCGTGCTTTCAAAAGCGGCGAACGGTTCGGATGTGAGTTGCGAGCTTGCGCACCGCTGGCAGGCGAAGGAAATTGATAAGCTGGCCGAGTTCGAAGGATGTCTCATGGGACATGGGGCCGGCGCGGTGCAGCCTCAAGATCGGCGCCAAACGCGCCGACATCCTAGCCGCCGTCACGTCCCCTGAAAACACCTTGAAGCTCATTGGAAAATCGGTCGCCTGCGAGGTTGGAGTGCAAAGATATGAGGTCGCCGCGGACATATCGGCGGATTTCACCCTTAAGAACGGCGTTGTGACAGCCATCTCGCTTGGCGGGAGCAACTATGACGGTCCGTTTTTCATCGCAAGAACCCTTTTTAGCGCTTGGGGAATGGAAAAGAGATACGGCTCTTTTCAAGGCGACATGCTTCGGGAAGCAAATCGCTTCATCAAGAACGAGTGTGCGAAGTTCGCCGCCCCGAAGTAGCGCTGTCCCGGCGGTTCCTCTTCGCCCTGTTCGCGCAGAAAGTCATAAGACAAGCCTCGTGCGCTCAATCGAACGCGGGCCTCCAGGCCGTCATTTTGTATGCACCCGGCGGATGTTGGCATGTGCATGTCAAATTACCCCTTACGCTTTCGCCTGCATTCCTGATCTTGAATGATCTTCGGCGAAAACGTCTTGCCGGCGGGTTAACGAGGGTTCAAGCCCGCTCCAACCCTTGAGAATGCTGGGAAAAAGGACCGAACGGGACGCCATCGCGCCGCCTCCGCCGTGCTGTTTCGGCTCTTCGCAAGCGTTAATTCGCCAATGCCGAAATATATTTAACGGACTTTTGCTGTCCCACTAAATGAAGAAATTCCGGCATTAAATTCTATTTAATGGGGTGATTGATTAAGCATAAAATTACGCTATTTATCAATGGTTTACGTCATTTTATCCCTGTCGGGTCAAGAAGCCGCGATGGTCCATATTTTTCGCCTGATGAGTAACTTTTTAACCAAACATGTGGCGGGAAATAAATCCGGCGCGCTTCTGTTAATCGTCTTCGGTTAATCCCTCTGCGCGCGAACGAATTGTTCACCAAAACGCGCGCCGCGAGCGCCGTCCAGGGTGAAGCATCCCGCGTTCAAGCGAACGGGCCGTCGCCGTGATCGCCGCCCGGGCCCCCTCGATGCAGTCCAGCGCGGTCGATTTGCGCAGCAACCGGTTTCGAGCCGGAGCCAAGTTCGTTTCAGAGCGCGCGGCGAAGTGAGCGAACGTGCATCCGGCTGTACTGCCGCGCCAGGGACTGAGATCAATCGATGAGCCTCGTCCTTCTGAGAACGCCTTTCTCTTGTGCGGCCCCCAAAAGAAGGAGAGCGGCGTAGCCCGCGAGTTCGCAGAGAACCCTCGTTACAATCACCTGATCAGCTTTCTCAATCGCGTTAGTGTTGGAAAAGTCTTCAATTTAATTTTCGGGGCGCCACATTAAACACCCGATCATAGGAAATGCTTCTCTTGTAGCGAAGTTGGAGTATCGTCTTTGATTGGGGAAAGAACAACACGGAGGACATGATGGCAGCTCGGAGGCAGGTGGCGGCCTTGCCGCTCCGTCTAGCCAAGGATGGCGCTCTGGAAGTCTTGCTCGTCACGTCGCGGGACACGGGCCGCTGGATCATCCCCAAAGGCTGGACGTCGAAGCGCATCAAGGATTGCAAGGCGGCGGCCCGCGAGGCGAGAGAGGAAGCCGGCGTCAAGGGCAAGATCCTGCGCGACGCCATCGGCACCTATCGCTATATCAAGCGGGAGCTCGGCAATGGCGCTCTCGTCGAGGTCAGGGTCTTTCTCCTCAAGGTCAGCAAACGCTACAAGCGCTGGCCCGAAAAGCACGAGCGGCGGCGAGCCTGGTTTGATCTCGAAGCGGCCGTGAGCAAAGTGAGCGATCCCGAGCTTTCCACGCTCATCGACACGCTGCGAGCGGGGAATGACAACGCCGAACGCGCCTCTGGCGAGACCTGAAAGGTGCTGCGCCGGGGTTGAATGCCAAGCTCGGTAAAGGGTCGGTGTGAATGCCCGGCGGTTCCGTAAGCTGTCGATCGTGTGCAGAGTGAAACCCGCAGCATCCGCGCCCAGCGCTTCCTCGATATCGCGACAATCTGCGAACGTTGGATTGCATGAGTTCAATGCACGGCGGATCCAAGGTCATCGTTCCGCCGTTCCCGTAAGCTCCGCGTGCAGGAAGGGGCGCAGGGCAAGCACCCTGGGGATAACGGTTGGGGACCGGCTACGTTGCCCTCATTCCCTTCGATGCCAATAAGACATCGTTCTTGACGACTTTCATCGATTGGTTGGCCGCGGAAGGCGCGAGATACAGCGCCGGCCACCCTATCAGGACATCGTCGAACCCGCCCTCTGGCCCTGAGCCCGCGCTGTGCCCTTGCGCTGGCGGACGCGGCATCCTCAATTAGACGAAGCTGTTCACCTATGGAGTGCCTGTCATGCCGAGCAAGCCCGGCTTCCGGCTCGGGATCTACATGTGCAAGGATCTCGAGATCATCGATTTCGCCGCCCCTTATGGCGTTTTTTCCGTTGCACGGCGGCTCGATCCCGAGCTCGACGCCTTTTTCGTCGCCGAATCGCTCAGGCCGGTCCAGGCACAGGCTGGCTGCACCATTATGCCCAACTATGCCTTTGGCGATGGGCCTGACATGGACGCATTCCTCATCCCAGGCGGCTTCGGTACACGCCAGGAGCTCAATAATGGCCGCCTGCACGCCTTTATCCGCGCGCTGCCAGATAAGACGCTTCTCGTCTCCGTCTGCACCGGCTCGTGGATATATGGCCGCATGGGTCTCCTCGACGGGCGCATGGCGACCAATCGCAAGGAACCGGACCGCCTCGAAAGCTCCAATATGGGAAAGGTCCCCATTGACCGGCTGGCCGAAATCGCCCCGGCCGCCATCAGCCGCGCACGGGTGGTGGACAGCGGCCGCATCATTACCGGCGGCGGCATCGCGTCAGGCATGGAGATCGGTTTCCACTTGCTTCGCCGCGCGGGCTATGGGGAGGACTTCATCACCGAGGTGGCCCGCATCATGGAATACGCAGCGGCCTATGAGATCTATCGCGGCGATATCGCCTACGATCAAGGCGCCGCGTAACACGAATCGAAGGCAAGCCATTCAGAACACGCGGCCCGACAGACCGCGCGCCATCACAACCGAAGCTGGCGGATCGGGCTTCAGATAAACAATCAGGCAACAAAGTCAAATCCCGGTCCAACCATCTTCCACAGCCTCGCTGAAAAGGCATAGGACCAAGATCGGGCGCGAGCGCCTCATCTTCCGCGGCGAGTTGAGCATGCGGCGAAAGGATTTGTTAAGGCTAGCTCGCGGATTAAATCAACCGGCGGATATCGCTGTATTAACCTACTAAAAATGGGTTGAGAAGCACGGAGCGATTTCAACGTTACCTCTTGCTACGTCTACCTAATCTTCATTCATTTCTCGTGGATCGACCATGTCTTGGTCGTGATCCGCTGCGGAGAGAAGCCCGATGGGACACACCGGTACGAAAGCGCCTGTTTCCCCGCCGGATAAGGTTCCGGTAACGATGATCGTCAACGGTGCGAAGAAGACGCTCAATGTCGCTCCCTGGACAACGTTGCTCGACGCTCTGCGCGAGCATCTCGATCTAACCGGAACGAAGAAGGGGTGCGATCATGGTCAATGCGGAGCGTGTACGGTCTTGGCCGATGGCCGGCGTATCAACTCCTGCCTGACCTTCGCCGTGATGAAGGATGGTGCTCAGATCACCACGATCGAGGGCCTTGCGCGGAACGGCGTTCTGCATCCCCTCCAACAGGCATTCATCGATCAGGATGCTTTTCAGTGCGGGTACTGTACGTCTGGTCAGATCTGCTCCGCTGCTGGTTTGATCGCGGAAGGCAAGGCCAGGACCGAAGAAGAGATCCGCGAGCTGATGAGCGGCAACATATGCCGCTGTGGCGCCTATCCCAACATCGTGGCTGCAATCCAGCAGGTGATGGGAACGCCATGATCAATTTTGAATACATGCGCGCAACCGGCGTAGCCGAAGCGGTGCGCCTGATGGCCGCCGATCCCAAAGCGAAAGTCATTGCGGGCGGCACGAACCTCATCGATCTCATGAAAGAGGATGTCGAACGCCCCACGCGGCTGATCGATATCTCGAGGCTGCCGTTGGGTTCCGTCGAAGCAACTGACGCCGGCGGCGTGCGTATCGGCGCGCTCGTGCCGAATTCGGACCTTGCCTATCACCCTCTCATCGAGCAGCGTTATCCGCTGTTATCGAGCGCGATCCTGGCGGGCGCCTCCCAGCAATTGCGCAATATGGCTTCGACGGGCGGCAATCTCCTCCAGCGGACGCGCTGCTATTATTTCTATGACGTTGCAACGCCTTGCAACAAGCGCGAGCCAGGAAGCGGCTGCTCCGCCGTTCACGGCCTTAATCGCATGCATGCGATCCTGGGCGCGAGCGAGGACTGCGTCGCAACCCATCCCTCCGATATGTGCGTGGCGCTTGCCGCCCTCCAGGCAAAAGTGCATGTGACGGGGCCTTCGGGGGACCGGACGATCGCGTTTGCCGATTTTCATCGCCTGCCGGGAAACACCCCGCAGCTCGACACAAATCTGGAGCCTGGTGAACTCATCACCGCTGTCGAGCTTCCCGCGGAAGGCTTTGCCACCCACTACACCTATCTCAAGATCCGCGATCGGCTCTCCTACGCCTTTGCGCTTGTCTCCGTCGCGGCCGGGCTCGATCTCGACGGCGATGTCATCAAGGATGCCCGGCTCGCGCTTGGCGGCGTGGCTCACAAGCCTTGGCGCAACCCCGCCGCAGAGTCAGCGCTCCGCGGGCAGAATGCAAATCAGGAGACCTTCGCGCGCGCGGCTGAACTCGTCCTGCGAGACGCCAAGGGCCTGGCGCACAATGCCTTCAAGATCGGCCTGGCGCGGCGCACCATCGTTCGCGCGCTCGGCCAAGCGGCGCAAGGCAAGCCGCAGTCCCAATCCGAAAAGAAAATCCGGTAAGCGTCATGGCACCCTATATAGGCACCTCGGTTTCGCGGGTTGACGGTCTGGCGAAGGTCACGGGCGCGGCAAAATATGCGAGCGAATTCAACGTGGCTGGCTTGGCCCATGGAAGCGTTGTCACCTCGGACATAGCGAGAGGGCACATCGCCCGGATCGATGCGAGGCAGGCGCTGGCGGTGGATGGCGTCCTTGCCGTGCTCACCCATGAAAACCGCCCGCGCATGGCGGAGAGAGACGCCGATTATAAGGACGACGTCGCGCCCGAAGGCTCCCCCTTCCGGCCGCTTTACAACGCCAACATCCTTTTCAGCGGCCAACCCATTGCCCTTGTGCTGGCGGAGGAATGGGAACTTGCCCGCTTTGCCGCCTCGCTCGTGAGCGTGGAATACCAAAAGGAAGCGCACGCGACCGATCTGTTTCAGCAACGCGACGAGGCCTTCGAACTGGCAGGCGATGGTTTCGCCATGTCTCTCGCGAAGCCGCGCGGGGACGCGCAAAAGGCACTGGCCGCCGCTGAGGTTCGGCACGAGGCGGAGTACACTATCCCCGTCGAGCATCACAATCCGATGGAGCTCTACGCGTCGACTGTGATCTGGGAGGGCGGCGGCAAGCTTACAGTTCACGATAAAACGCAGGGCGTGCAAAACGTGCAGCGCTACCTGTGCGGTGTCTTCGGCATGAAGCCTGAGGACATCCGTGTCGTTTCACCTTTTGTCGGCGGCGCATTCGGCTCGGGCCTGCGCCCACAATATCAAGCGGTCTTGGCTGTGCTTGCGGCACTTGCGCTCAAACGTTCGGTGCGCCTCGTCCTCACCCGTAAGCAGATGTATTCGCTGTGCTACCGGCCCGCCAGTATCGAACGCCTCGCACTTGGCGCCAAAGCGGACGGGACGCTCGACGTGACCGTGCATGAGGCGATAGCGAACACCTCCTCTTACGAAAGTTTCGCCCGCAATGACACGACCTGGTCCGGCACACTTTATAAGAGCGCCAACGCGCGCTACGCGCACAGCTTAGCGCGCCTGGATCTGCCCACCCCCTCCGACATGCGCGCGCCGGGCGCTGCAACCGGAATCTATGCGCTCGAATGCGCGATGGATGAACTTGCCGCCGCGCTCAGGATGGATCCGCTTGAGCTGCGCAACCGCGCTTACACGGATCGCGATCAAAATGACGATTTGCCCTTTACCAGCAACAAGCTGCGCGAATGCTACCGCGAAGGCGCCGAGGCTTTTGGCTGGGCCAGGCGCAATCCGGCGCCGCGTTCGATGCATGATGGCAGCGAGCTTGTCGGCTGGGGCATGGCGTCGGAGTTTGGGACGCTTTGCAAATGAAAGCTGCGGCGCGCATCGCGCTGAGCGCCAATGGACACGCAGAGATTTTCTCCGCAGGCTCCGATATCGGCACCGGCACCTATACGATCATGGCGCAAGTCGCCGCTGACCAGCTCGGTCTGCCTTTGGAATGCGTCGCCATCAAGCTTGGCGATTTAACGCTGCCGCAAGCACCAGTGGAGGGCGGATCGTGGCTGGCGGCATCGGTCTCGCACGCGATCGTGGAAGCAGCCAGCGCGGTGCGCGGCGAACTCCTGACACTGGCTCAGAAAATGCCCTCGTCGCCGCTTGCCGGATTGAAGCCGGATGATGTCTCTCTTGCAAATGCAATGATCGTAAGCAAGAAGGACGCATCGCGCGCAGTCGCGGTAACTGATGTGATGCGCCACGCGGGTGCGGGCCGTATCGAACAGGAGCGATCCAACGATTTCAAACAAGGCGGTGGTCACGCGCGCAATACGCATTCGGCCGTCTTCGCCGAGGTGAAGGTAGACGAACAGCTGGGCGTGATCCGCGTCACGCGCGTCGTGAGCGCGATTGCGGCTGGGCGGATCCTCAACACGAAGACGGCGAAGAGCCAGATCATCGGCGGCGTCGTCTGGGGAATCGGCATGGCGCTTCACGAGGAAACGCTGATCGATCATAATCTTGGGCGCGTCATGAACGCCAATATCGCCGATTACCATGTGCCTACGAACGCCGACATTCATGATATCCAGGTCATCTTCGTCGGCGAGCCCGACAGCATCATCAATCCGCTTGGCATCAAGGGCGTCGGAGAAATTGGCATCGTCGGCGTGGCAGCCGCAATAGCCAACGCCGTCTATCACGCTACCGGAAAGCGCGTGCGCGATCTCCCCATCACAGTGGACAAATTGATGCGCTGAGAGTGCGGGCCCGGCAAGTCCCGAATGCAATCAGAGGAACCCAGGCAGCATTGCCGGCTCACTGTAAAGAGGCGATCGAGAAGCACTGATTTATAACGGCGCGCTTGCCCTGCCGGATCCGCGGTGAATGCGAATACTCTGCGCGGAGCGCGCGAGAAGCGAAGGATGAGACCGGAGCGGACACTCGTGAAAGAAATCAACGCTCATCGCCGCGCCTTTTTGAGCGCAGCAGCTCATGGCGCAGCCGCGACGGCAGGCGGCGCCTTCAGCCTCCATTCCGAGCCTCTGACTGCAGCGGGCATCAGCCAGTCCGGGAACCAAGGAAACTCAGCAATGGCTCCAACCGGACCCGATGCGATCCGCCCCTTCCACATTGATGTGCCAGAAGAGAAACTCGCGGACCTGCGGCGACGCATCCTGGCGACAAAGTGGCCCGAGCGGGAAACGGTCAGCGGATCAATCGCAAGGCGTGCAGCTCGCGACGACCCAGGCGCTCGCGCGCTATTGGGCAACAGATCACGATTGGCGCAAGATGCGAGGCGAAACTGAACGCTCTTCCGCAATTCATCACCGAGATCGATGGGCTCGACATTCATTTCATTCACGTTCGTTCGAAACATGAAAATGCGTTGCCACTCATCGTCACGCACGGATGGCCCGGCTCGGTCATCGAGCAACTGAAGATTATCGATCCTCTGACCAATCCCACGGCACATGGCGCAAGTGCATCGGATGCTTTTCGATGTGGTGATTCCGTCGCTGCCGGGCTACGGGTTTTCCGGCAAGCCCACCACGACCGGCTGGGATCCCATCCGCATCGCGCGTGCCTGGATCGTGCTGATGAAGCGCCTCGGATACACGCGATTTGTGGCGCAAGGCGGCGATTGGGGAAATGCGGTCACGGAGCAGATGGCTCTGCAGGCGCCTCCGGAATTGACTCGGCATTCACACCAATATGCCGGCCACTGTCCCGGCCGACGTTGCAAAGGCACTCCAGTTCGGCGACCCGCCGCCATCCGGTCTCTCAGCCGACGAGACGGCACGCCTACGACCAGCTCGACTTCTTCTATAAGCACGGCCTGGGCTATGCCAACGAGATGGCGAACCGCCCGCAGACGCTCTACGCGATTGGCGGATTCACCGGTCGGCCTGGCCGCCTGGATGCTCGACCACGACGCAGCGCAGCTACGCGCTCATCGCGCGCGTCTTCGACGGTCAGGCTGAGGGCCTTACGCGAGACGACATCCTCGACAACATCACGCTCTACTGGCTGACGAACACGGCGGTCTCTTCGGCTCGTCTGTATTGGGAAAGCAAGCTTGCCTTTTTCGCCCCGAAACACGTCGCCATCCCCGTAGCCGTAAGCGTTTTTCCAGACGAGATCTATGCAGCCCCGCGGAGTTGGGCAGAGCGGGCGTATCCCAAGCTCATCCATTACAACAAGCTCGACAAAGGCGGCCACTTCGCGGCGTGGGAACAGCCGCAACTTTTCGCAGAAGAGGTTCGGGCGGGCTTCAGCCCCCTTCGCAAATCGATCTGAAGACTTCGGTGCGTTGAAAATGCGGGCCCCTGCCACCGATCGCGACGCAAACCTAGCGGGATTTATGAGCGACGAACATAAAGATGCGACGGAGGCAGCATCGGGCTTGATGGGCCGAAGCTCTGGCGATGAAGCCGGGGCCGCATTTGAGCGCAGCTCTTCTGGGCAACCAAGCACCCCCATCGCCTCAAGCCCAGAAAGCCAAAACCCGGCGCAGGGGAAATTTCCGCGGAAGCCCTTGCTGATTGGGGCACTCATCACGCTCCTTTTGGCACTCGCCGCCGCGCTTGGCGTTCCATGGATCAAGGAAACTCTCAACACCGTCTCGACAGACGATGCTTACGTGAATGGTCACGTAACTTTCGTTGCCGCTCGCGTTCCGGGGCAGGTATCCAGAGTTCTCGTCGACGATAATCACCGCGTCCGGACGGGAGACCTCCTCGTCGAACTCGATCGGGAGCCCTACGAGGTCATCGTCGCCACCAAAAAGGCAGCGGTCGATACCGCGAAGGCGGATCTGGCAGCAACCATAGCGGCCGTGCGTGGCGTCGAAGCGAGGACGAGAGGACAACGCTGGAAACTCCAGCTCGCCATAGAGGACGTCGAAAACCGGATCAAACTTCTTCGCGCCAAGGTCGCCGCCCTCGATCAGAGCAAGGCCAGGCTGAAACTGGCGGAGCTGGAGTTCGAGAGGGTAAAAAAGCTGGTCGCCACAGGGTTGGCAGCGAGCCACGAGCAATTCGACCAGCGGGAAGCGGCGTTGTCGGTTGCACGCGCAGAGGTGACCCAATCTTTGGCGGACGCCTATCAAATCCGCGTTTCCCTGGGGCTCCCGGCCACGCCGGAAAGTGGAGACTTAGACCAGGTGCCGCCTGATCTGGACCAGACATATTCCGCGGTTCGCGAGGCGCAGGCAGAACTCATCCAAAGCGCGGCAGAGCTTGGCGTCATCCATTCATACATTCCCTCTCCAAAACAAATGGTCGAAGACTTCGAGAAGCGTGAGGGCAGCATTGATAAAACTTTCGCCAAGCTTGTTCCCGAGGCTCCGGCGGTCAAGCAGGCACAGGCGAAACTTGCATCTGCCGAACGTGATCTTGACCAGGCGGAACTGAACCTTCGCTATTGCCGCGTCATTGCGGAAATCGACGGGGTCGTCACGCGCCGCAATGTCAATCCAGGAGACGATGTCCTGGCCGGCCAAGGTCTGATGGCAATCCGCTCGCTCAACGAAATCTGGGTCGATGCCAATTTCAAGGAAACCCAGCTCAGGGATTTGCGCATCGGCCAGCCGGCCGACTTGTATGTCGACATGTATGGCAGCCGCCACGTATTTGCCGGCCGGATTTCCGGCTTTACCATCGGCACCGGATCAACGTTGGCCCTGCTACCGGCTCAGAATGCGACAGGCAACTTCGTAAAAGTCGTGCAGCGGCTGCCCGTCCGCATCGAGCTCCAAAACTACGACCCAGATAAGGAGCCGCTCTTCATCGGCCTCTCGGTTGTTCCTTACGTCTACCTGAACAAGCCGCTTACAGGTCCCGATGCCGGGAAGGTTCTGCAAGCCGCGATGCCGCAATCGTTCGAAGGTTTTGTGGACGGCAATCCGAAGGCCCGAAACAAATGACAGATGCAGCGCTTTCACTTCGCGGCCAAGCCGCGCTGAACCCTTGGGTCGTGGCCGCCGCAGTGGTGGTGCCGACCTTCATGGAAGTGCTCGACACCACAATCGCCGTGGTCGCGCTCCGCTATATCGCGGGCGGATTATCGGCGACGGTTACCGACGGCGAATGGGTTATCACGAGCTACCTTGCCGCCAATGCGATTATCCTGCCGATGAGCGGCTGGCTGACCGCCCGCTTTGGCCGCCGCAACTACTTCCTGGCCTCAATTCTTGTCTTCACCGTAAGCTCAGGGCTATGCGGGACGGCAACGAGCCTTTATCAGCTGATTCTATTCCGTGTCATTCAAGGCTTGGCAGGCGGCGGGTTGCAGCCTTCTAGCCAAGGCGTGCTACTCGACGCTTTTCCGCCGGAAAAGCAAGGCGCCGCAATGACGCTGTTTGCGGTGGCCGCTCTGGTAGCGCCGGTTGTCGGCCCAACCCTTGGGGGCTGGATTACTGACAACTATTCCTGGCGTTGGGTCTTCTATATCAATGTGCCGGTTGGTCTCCTTGCCTTTGCTGCCTGCTATTCAGTTGTCCACGACCCGGACTATCTCACCGCCGAGCGCGCGGAACAGAGGAGGCAACCTTCGCGCTTTGACACGATCGGCTTGTCCTTGCTCGTCATCACTATCGTGTCCTGGGAAATCATGCTCAGCAAGGGCGAAGAATGGAATTGGCTCGGCGACCCATTCTGGCGTGTACAGACCTTGGCAATCCTTTTCGCACTTGCGATGTCCGGCTTGGTTTTCTGGGAAGTACGCCACCAGAACCCGGTGGTTAACTTCCGTCCGCTCCTGGAGCGCAATTTCCGGGCCTGCTGCCTCATAATCTTCTGCGCTTTTGCGGTTCTTTACGGTTCGAGTACTTTATTGCCTGCCCTGCTTCAGTCGCTGTTTGGTTACAATGCGCTACAAGCGGGGCTCGTCCTGTCGCCAGCGGGCATATTTTCAGTGTTTACGCTACCCATCGTGGGCTTTGTGCTCGGCCGGCGGGCGGATGCACGCTGGGTCATCCTGGCCGGTGTTTTGGCGATGGCGGCCGGAAGTTATTGGCTGTCGCAGCTTAACCTCGATATCGGTCCCAGGGAGGTTGTTTGGCCCAGAGTTGTTCTCGTTGTGGGATTATCCATATGTTTCGCCCCCGCAAATGTGGCCGCCTACCTTTACACCCCGATGGCGTTGCGCGGAGCCGCTGTTGGCCTGTTGAGTTTACTGCGCAACGAAGGAGGCAGTGTCGGAACCTCGCTGGGCCAAGCGTTGCAGGATCACCGCGAGCAATTCCACACCCTTCGGCTTGGCGAATATCTCGATCCCTTCAATTCAGCCGTCCATGCCTTCCTCGAACAGACCCAGGCATTGTTCCTGAAGCAGACCGGTGATCCCGTCCTGTCAAAGCAGATGGCTTGGCAGGCTCTTCAAAATCTTCGCCAGCAGCAGGCGTCGGCCCTCGCATATTTCGACTGCTTTTGGGTGTTCGCGGTGGCGATGCTTATGCTTGTGCCGGTGGTCCTGGTCATGAGGAGGTCTGTCGCCGAGAAGGGGGCTCACCCCGGAGTCGAGTAGCCACTCGCTTACCGGGTGCCCGTCAGAGCGGCCATGGGAACAGTGACGACGGCCCTACGATCGGAATTGCATTGGCCGGTGTTGTTCCGGCTGATCAGGCAGGCCGCGTCAAAGGAGATCGATAATGGACACTGAAGCCAAGGCGATTGCACCGTTCGTGCGCGAGCCAGCTGCTGGTTCCACCCTTAACGTTCTGGACGTCACCCAAATCCACAAGGCGACGGGCGCCGAAACGGCGGGGGCCTTCTCGCTTTGGGAAGCCGTGGTTCCGCCGGGAGCGGGCGCACCGCCGCACACGCATTCCCGCGAGGATGAAGCCTTCTATGTCCTGAGCGGCGAACTCTCGATCGAGTTCGAAGGCGAGCCTGCGCCCCGGCGGGTCGCGGCCGGCGGGTTCTTCTTCGGTGCAAAGGACCGGCGGCATGCTTTCCGCAATGTCAGCGACCGGCCGGCACGCGTTCTTGTTCTCAGCGTACCGGGGGGCGGCCTCGACAAGATGTTTGCGGAGTTGGCGACTGCCTCGGCGGCGGGCGTCCCGGAGTTCGGCCAACTGGCGGCCATCGCCGAAAAATATGGGGTTATCATGGAGCCGCCTGCCGGAGTTCTGATCCACGATCGATTTGAAATGCTTTTCGTCCGCTACTTCATGGAGATTGATATTCGCCCGGCGTTGACATCCTCGGCCGCGCCGGCCCCTTCGAACCTGTTGCCGACGCGCCGGTCTTTGAGGAGTTCGCGCGCGAAGAATGCCGTGAGATAGCGAACCGAGTAAGCGAGGACCTCGGTTCCATTCGCCGCGCCCTTGGAGCACAGCCAGCACAGTGAGCAGTTGGCGGGATCTTCAAACATCGTGTGATCGGCTCCGACCGCCGTCATCATCACGGCGCCGGAGGCGGCATAGCGATACAGCATCTGGTAGTTGGACCAGGACGGAGCGCAGGATGCGAATGAGGAATCCGCCGTTTCGCCAAGGAAAACGACCGGCACGCCAATGGCCGCAAGGTTGTCGCGCGCCTGCGGGCCGAACGGCAGATCGACCGGATCAAGCGCGAAGACCCCCTTGATGCGCTCGTGCAGGTGTTCTCCGGCGAGAAGCGCCGCCTGCCCGCCATACGAGTGTCCCGCGAGACCAATATGGTCACGGTCAACCATTCGATAGAGCGGGCTCGCCGGATCTGAGCTGGCTGCTCCCACCAACCACTCGAATTCATACAAGAGATCCGAGGCGATCCTGTTCGTTGCTCCGGTTGCATTGGTTTGGTCGGCAAGGGTCGACTTGCGGATTCGGTCGGGACGGCTCTCCATCAGATCGACCGTCTGCCCGAGGTCGCTCAAAATGGTCGGATCGTCGCGCAGCAATGTGATGATCCCCCAGCTGGCGAGGCGCCTTGCGTAAGGGGCGTAAGCGTCGCCCTTCTGCAAGAAGCCCGACGACAGGATGACAACGGGAAAAGGCCCGCGGCCGCTCGGTATGAAGGCGGTTGTGGCGAATGAGCCATTTACGGAGGGCACGCTGAGAGTTTCGATCCTGACCGTGTGCCGTCCATCCGCGTCGTATTTTGCGGCGCCGCCGGCAGCCTTCGAGCCAGCACTGCCAAAAAGGATCAAGATGCAAAGCAATACGACCGGAGCGCGCATATCATATATCCCCAGTATGTGCCCTGAAGCAAATCCTATCCATAAATGACTTTGCAGTTCATAAATACATCTTCACCGCGCGCCGCTCATCAATCCTATCCCCAGAGCTACGCAGGCTGGCATTCTGCGCGCGCATCCGGAGGATCCGGCGGGCGCGCCTCACTTGGCCGGTTCCCGGCTGCAAACATGAATGGGCCGCGCTTTAGAGTCCAGCCGGAAGCTTGGAGGCCATCATCTTCCTTCGGTCGAGCCTGCGGCCGTCGACAATGAAAGTCCCATCTCCAACCGCGTGAACCGTGCGCTTCTCCTTGCGCGCGGGGTCCACATAGGCCGCAACCGCCTCCAGCACGACAATGTTGTGCTTCTCAATCAGGTCGACGACTTTGCACTCGATGTTGGCCAGGCACTCCTTGATCAAAGGGGCCTTGACGAGCTTGCCGGGCATGGCCGTGAGCTTGAATTTGGCGAACTTGTCTGTATCGGTGCCTGAGCACGTCCCGATCCCGACCACCCGGTCCAGCAGGTCGACCGTTGGAATGGCGACCACGCACTCCCTCGTTCTTTGTAAGGCGGCGAAGGAATAATTCCACGAGCCCGTCGTGATGGCGAACACAGGGGTGAAATCCAGCACCATGGTCCACGAGATGGTCATGATGTTGTTCTTGTTGCCGTCGCAAGTCGTCACGAGGACCACGGGCCCTGGCTCAATGAGGGTGAAGACCCTGCTCAGCTCCAGCTGGCGCATGAAACCATCTCCCGAAAGCATGCTGCATTCATTTGAAATGATATCAAGGTCGCCAAGTGCACGATGCGCTTAGTCAACTGGCATCGCTTCGGGAAAGCAGACCAGCAGCTCTTGCGCGATCTTATCCGACCATTCAGAAGCTGTGCCATTCTCAGTCACGCGGATATTATAACTGTCTGGTGGAGTAAACAGCTGATTTGTATCCTCAAATCGTCCGGCCGTTATTCGATCAACCCAGATTATGAACGCCGATCCAAAAGCTTGCCGTGTTTCAACCGTAGGGCAGATGAAGTCCGCAATCGCCGCGTGTCCGGCATTAACAACGCGATCACAGAGCCATCCCATGCGCCGGGCGTGCTCAATGCGATCCTCCAGCGCAAAGCCAAGATGGCGATTGAGGTTTGCGCGCACCTCATCGGCATTGAAAAGAACGGCTTGGAGTTTCGGAGCCAAAATACGGGCGAGCGTTGTTTTGCCGGCTCCTGGAAGCCCCATAATGAGGATCTTACGCGGCGTGGCTTTATCCTGTATCGACAGCCTCATCTTTTCTGACCGTTACGCAAGTTCCGCTTCGGGGATCTGAGTTGCAAGCCGCTCGCGTAACGGCGCCAGGCGCTCGGCATGATGACGCCATTTGCCGACTGAAGACGCATAGACCGGGCGGCGGACCTGAACGGCGCTGGCCGTGGCCGACGGTGCTGGGCTCTGATGAAACCGCAACACCTCATCATCCCACGGCAGGCCGAGAAAGCCGATGATCCGTCTGCTTTCCGTCGATTGATCCTTGACGATGTCCTCGTAATTGACTTCGAGCAGAACATCCGATGGCAACGCCGACTTCCAGTGCGCGGCCAGGCGGCGAAAGGCCAGGTAATAATCCGCCAGCTCGATCTGATCGTATGAGAACGAGAACTTGCCCTGAAAGTGAGCTTTGTAAATCGCCCAGCATGTATCCAGGGGATGCCGGCGGACGAGGATGATCCTGGCTTGCGGCAAGGCAGCGTGGATGACGCCGCAATAAAGATAATTGTCCAGCGTCTTGTCGACGAAACGGCGGCCCGCAGGGACACGGAACGCCGTGATCGCCTCGATGTAATTCCTGCCGATGGCTGTCAGATCGAGGCTGCCCGAGCCAGCCTGGTGAGCGCGGCGGGCCGCGGCAGCGAATGCGGCGGTTTCTCCTGCCGAAGTCATGGCTTCGTGGCTCGCGATGATCCGCTCGACGAGCGTCGTACCGGTGCGCGGCAGCCCAAGGACGAAGACCGGCGCGGCATCGGCATAGCCGGACTTGCAGGAGGCGAGGCCGGCGCGGGTTTGCGTGCCGATGATGCGGTCGATCTCAGCGATCTCCGCCCCGCTGTCATAGGTGATTGAGCGGCGGTGCAGCTTGCTGCCGGCTTCGACATGATCGAAGGCGCGGGCGTTCAGGTCGAGGTCCTCGCATTCCTTGGCCAAGGCGAAGCGCAGCATGACCTCATCGGACCATGGCAGATTGCCTTCGCGGATCAAGCTCTCCATTTCGTCGATATGATTGCGCTCGGAGGTCTGGGTGCGCAGGTCCGCACGCAGGTAGTGGGCGCGGCTGTAGCGGCGGTCTTGGGCGATCGCTGCGTCGCAATGAGCCTCGGCGTCCTGCAACTGGCCGGTCATGCGCTCGGTTGCAGCGAGATTGAACAGGTATTGCGGCACATGCGGACGAGCCGCGACCGCGCGGTGGAAGAGATCGGCTGCTCGCTGGTGGAGGCCGAGCAGGCCGAAGATCGCGCCGAGCGCGTCGCAAGCTTCGGGCGCATGCCCGATGACGCCTGACGCCTTCTCAGCAGCTTCAAGCGCCTGGACGGCGTCACCCGTGACGAACAGACATTTCGCCCGCAGAATATGGGCAATCGGATCCTTCGGCCCCAGCGCAACGGCTCGATCGGCACAGACGATGGCGGCATCCGTGCGCCCCCGCTGCAGGGCGGTTTCCGTCAACAGCGCCCAGGCCTTTGCGTTATCCGGCATCCTCGCCAGCACTTGCGCGCAAATCTGCTCGGCTGCCGCCACGTTTCCACTGGTGAAAGCGCGGTGAGCAGCCTCCATCGAAGGCGCAGCTTGATGCGGAGTTGTGGTGAGAGGCAAGCCGTGGTTCCTTTTGTCGGTGGTAATCCGGTGTATCGATCAGACGGGAGAGGCTTTCACCCGTCCCTGCCGACACAGGCGCCCCCTCCCGCGAGGGGAGAGGGCATATGTCGTCCGGCTGTGATCGCTATCAATGATAGGAGTTCTCGTCACCGCCGCCGTGGTGGTGCTCGTCATGGCCGCAGCGATCGTGATCGCCATCCTTCTGGCCGAAGCAGAAATTGCCGAAGAGGTCGCCGATCGCCGGCCTGTTCTCCGGGACGTAAGGGTTATTCTCGGCCGTCTTCGGGTTCGGCAAGTTGTCGCGCGCACGGTTCGACAGCTTAGGCAGATCCCAGTTCCGCTCGATGAATTTCACGATCGAGGCGTGATCGGAATATTCGTGCGACACATGACCGCCTTCCGAATATTTGGACACGACAATAAGCGGAATGCGTGTCCCGTCGCCGAAATAATCAACCGGCTGGACGTATCCCGAGTCGTAGTATCCGCCGCCCTCGTCCGTGGTGATGAGAATTGCGGTGTCTTCCGAGAGCTGCTTATTGGCCTGCACCAGGTCGACGATCTTCTTGGTGAAGGCTTCGAAGATATCAATCTTGGACGAGGCTGGGTGGCCATCGTTGAAGGTGCTCGGCTTCACGAAGGACACGGCGGGAAGCGTGTTGTTGGTGATGCCGTCGTAAAGAGCATTCACGTCCTTCATATGCGCGTCACGCTGGTCCTGGTGGGTCATGATGGACTGGGAATACAGGAACGGACTGCAGATATTGCAGAAGAGATAGGCGGCGGGACCGTTAGGAGGATCGATTGTGCCGTAGTTGGCGCCGAGGCCATACGGAAGCGCCTTGAAGTCGGTCCAGCGTTCGCCGAACCAGGCCCACGTGACTTTGGCCTGATTGAGCGTATCGCCGATATGGCGCTGCTTGATGACTGGCGGCAACGTGAACGGACCGTTGTTGACCGGATCCTGTGCGCCACTGCCGATGTAGGATGGAACATAGTTGTTGAGCAGATAGTAGGCGCCCTTCTCGCAGTTCGGCGAAACGTTGATGGCCTTCAGGTAGCTGACGATCGCCTTCACGCCGGGTTGCGTGGTATCGGAGCAGTCGGTGTAGCTGCCGCCTATTCCGGTCTTGACACTCCCATAGCCGTCGTTGGTGTACCAGTTGTTGGTGCCGGCCAGCGGGTTGGGGTTCTCGATCTGGGGAGCGGGGGGTGTGGCCGGGTTGCCGTTGGCGTCAGCATAATAGAGCGCGTCGGCGTAGCCGACCATCATCTCGTTTGCGAAAGTCCCACCCATGACTGGCTGGTGATAGTTGTCATTGAGCGTGTACTCGTTCGCCAGCTTTGTCAGGTAAGGCGCATCGCCCTTGGCGACATTGTAGAAGCCCAAGGCAATGTTACCCTCCGGGAGAAGGGGAACGGGGAGCGGGTTCTTCGGCGGGACGCCATTACTGCCAGCTGAGACGGTCGTTTCGACCCAGGGGAAGAGATCGGCCTGGCAACCGCTCGGATTCTGCTTGTTGGCCTTGGTGGCGTCGCAGTCGAGCTCTTGCCACATCTGATAGAAGCGATGCACCGGGCTGCCGCCATAGGTGTCGTAGAGGCTGCCGCCTTGCGCCGTCACCAGCGGATAGGGGCCTGCCGGCAAGGTGTTGTAGTTTTTGATGCGCGAGTCCGGCGAACTCCCCGGTACTCCCGTGGCTCCAGTCAGCAGCACCGAAAGGTCATTTTGCGGAAGGCTGTAATGGCCGGGTTGGTCGGCGACCTCCGCGGCCTGCTGGGCGAGCGCCATGGTCGCGACGCATCCCGGTCCGTTGACAGCGGCGCCCGTGGAGGGATCATAGATATTGGTGTAGCAGGTTTTGGGTGCGTAGGACGTGCCTGGCGCCTGCACTGGGTTGCTGGAAGTGCCGTAGACTTGCTTGCCGCCGGGGCTGATCTGGTAGGTGCTGGTGTCTTGGGCGGAGTACTGTGCGGCCTTGGCGTAGTTCGGGCCTGGCGTTCCATCTTTGTTGATAATGCCTTTGGACAGAAGATTATCAACGTGTTCGCCGTGGCCCGGCTCGTAGGTCGCGAAGAGGTGGTCGAACGTCCGGTTTTCACCCAGAATCACAATCACATGTTTGATTGGACTTGCTGTTTTATGATTGTCCGCGTCATGCGCGTAGGCGTCGCATCCAACCGCCGCCATGATTGCCGTTGTGACGAGCGCACTATCGCGCAAGCGTCTCTTAAACTGTGTGAGCACTGTGCTTCTCCTTTATTGAATAGGTCCTAGACAAGCAGGACTAAGCGCCGGCAATGAAATCGCCGACGGGCACGCGAAAGCCGTGTTCATGTCAGGTCTTATTTAAGAGAGCCGGTGATCAAGAGCTCCCGTTTAGTAACAACGAGCAATGACAGCCAACAGAACAAGAAATACGACTGTTGATTTCATGCAACGCGATTCACTCAACTAGAAACATCGCCCATTCGCAAGCCAGACGGATTAAGGCCGTGGGTACATGATCGTCTGTAAAAGACCTTTTCGCGCGAGGCATCCAGAACTGCATTATTCAGAGAAGTGTTGTTGTAAGTCGCAGGCGTTCGATTTGCGTGTATCTTGAGCGAAGCGGTTGCCGGATAGGACGGCCATGTTACAGATTGATGACAAACGAGTGTGGCCGCGTGTTATAAACAGTATTGGGGTCTGAAACGGTTGAGAAAGTCAGTATTGCAATCTGAAGTTGTAATAAAGAAAGCCTGGCAAAGGAATACGGGAAGCCGGCTATTCTACCAGGATGCTGAAAAGGGTGGGAATCCGGGCTTCATCCTTCGACAGGCTCAGGATGGGGCAGCGCGATTTTTAATGGCTTAGACCTCATGGCGAGCTTGTCGAACCATGGGCGACATCGTTTTTCAGCCGCCTGCTGAAGAGCCACGACACTGTTGTCGTGCATGCGAATACGTAATTTCCCAAGAAGTGCACCCACGCGCCCAAAGCTGCCAGAGCACTCAGCAATTTTGCGGCCGAAGCGGAACACTATCCACCCTCGCAAATTGTCAGCAGGCAGATTTAGGGCCTTGCTCCCAGGCTGCCATGGCGAAAGTTTAATGTCTGCGGTTCGTTGACCCCGGAGAACGCGATGCTCAAGACTGGCCCATTATACGGAGCGATGGTTCTGTTGGCGGCGGGACTGATCGGATACGCCTTCGAGCCGGCAATGGCCGCCGTTCAGATTGAAGGGCAGGTTCAAGCAGGAGGCGCCGCCGTCGCCAAATCCACGGTGACCTTATGGGCCGCGAGCACGGCTGCACCGCAGCAGCTGGCGCAGGCTCAAACCGGCACTGATGGCCGGTTTGTGGTTTCCGTCGATCGGACGCCGAGCCGCGATGCAAGCCTGTATCTTGTTGCCACAGGCGGCGAAGCCACGGTCGACAACGGCAGCATCGGCAATCCGGCGATCGCACTCCTTACGGTCTTGGGCAGCGACCCGCCAGCCAAGGTCGTCATCAACGAGATGACGACCGTCGCTTCCGTCTGGACGCATGCGCAGTTCCTCGAAGGTTCAGCGATCAAGGGGCATGCACTCGGGCTGCGTATCGCCGCTGGTAACGTGCCCAACTTCGTCGATCTCACCACCGGCGGGTGGGGTGAGGCGATCCAGGGGCCGCTCAACGGCGGTCAGACGCCCACAATGGCCAACTTCGCCACCTTGGCCGACGTGCTGGCTGGCTGCACCGCGCGTGTGAGCGCCGACGCGTGCGACAGGGTCTTCGCCGCTGCTACGCCGCCGGCTGGAACCGTTCCGGCCGATACGTTGGCTGCAGCTCAGTCGATCGCTCGCTATCCCTGGTATCAGCCGAATCGAGTTTTCGAGCTAATCGACCGATTTTACCCCGTCCCGAAGGGCAAGACCCTTCGAGCGGTTCCATACATGCCGTACCTCAATTGGGCGCCCAGCGCCTGGGTGCTTCCGCTCAAGTTCGATGGAGGCGGATATCGCGCGGGTGGCAAGGCCATGTTCGACAGCGAGGGCAACCTTTGGGTCGGCGACAACTTCACGGTTGGTTGGCAGGGGCAGGACTCGCTGTGGCAAGGCCACGCCACCAAGTTCGCCCCGAACGGTAAGCCGCTCTCGCCCATTACGACCGGTTTCACCGGCGGCGGCATGGAGGGAGGCACCTTCGGCGCCGCGATCGATGCCAAGGACAATGCCTGGCTCACGAGCTATGGCAGCAAGTCGATCACGGTGTTCGACAAAAACGGCAAGCCCCTGACGCCGCCCGAGGGGATTACTTTTAATGGCCGGCTCGGGCTGATGCAGGGGGTCATCGTCACGCCCGGCGGAGACGTTTGGGTCCTCGGCATCGAGAAGAGCCAACTCGTCCACTTCCCCGAGGGCGATCCGACCAAAGGCCGGATTGTTTGCGAGGGCGACACGGCGGAGCCATGCAAGTCGTTCCGCGCGCCTTTTCACCTCGGCATCGATCAGCAGAACCGGATCTGGGTGTCCAATAGCGGCATCGACCATGTCACACGCTTCCCCGCAAATAATCCGGGTAAGGCCGAGAATTTCAAGGTCGGCTTCAACAGTAGCGGTCTTGCTATCGACAGCCAGGGCAACGTCTGGGTCACCAACCGGTTTGGCAGCGGGCTCCTGGGCATGTTTCACCTGGTGGATATGGGAATACGCTTGAAGCTCGAGGGTGTGGCGGCGGCGTCCGACTACCTGACGAAAACGATGTCCAGGCAGCAAGGAGGAACTCTCGACGCTGGCAGCGTCACGCTTCTGCGACCGGACGGCACCCCATTTCCCAGTTCGCCCTTCACAGGCGGCGGCCTGCCTGGGCCATGGGCTGCGGTCGTTGACGGCAATGACAATGTCTGGATTTCGAACTTCGCCATGCCGAGCAGTCCGATCGTGCAGCTATGCGGTGTCCGTACCGAGACCTGTCCGCCCGGCTTCAAGACTGGCGACCAGATTTCGCCCCCTGGCGGTTACGTTGGCGGAGGTCTGCAGATGCTGACCGATATTGCGGTTGATCCGGCAGGCAATGTGTGGGCGATGAACAACTGGCAGGACATCGACAGTTGCATTGGGACGCCCAAGGAGGCGCTTTCCACCCGCTGCGGCGGCCAGGGCGTCGTGATCTTCTACGGCTCGGCAAAGCCCGTGCGTGCACCACAGATTGGGCCGGCGCAGCCATACTAGCCGGCCGTGCAGCCTCACTTTGTTTCAATAGCGGAGGTGTCAATGAGACGCATAATGTCCGTCCAGCATGGCCTGGCTTTTTTGGCCGCGCTCTCGACGCTGATTGGGGCGTTGGTCCCGGCGCAGGCTCAGGCCCAGCAGGAGCAGCGGCCGAATATTCTCATCATCATGGGCGACGATATCGGCCAGTTCAACATCAGCGCCTACAATAATGGGATGATGGGTTACAGCACCCCCAACATCGACCGCATCGCCAAGGAAGGCGCGCTGTTCACGGACTATTATGGTCAGCAGAGCTGCACCGCCGGCCGCGCCGCCTTTATCACCGGGCAGTCGCCGATCCGCACCGGCCTCACCAAGGTTGGCCTGCCCGGCGCGCCGGAGGGCATGAGCGACAAAGACCCGACCATCGCCACGCTGTTGAAAGCCAAGGGCTATGCGACCGGCCAGTTCGGCAAGAACCATCTGGGCGACCGCAACGAGCATCTGCCGACCGTGCACGGGTTCGATAAGTTCTTTGGCAACCTCTACCATCTCAACGCCGAAGAGGAGCCGGAAAACGAGGATTACCCAAAGGACCCCGCCTTCAAGGCGCGGTTCGCCCCGCGAGGCGTGTTGAAATGCGAGGCGACGAGTTCGGACACGTCCCCGCCCGATCCACGCTTTGGCAAATGGGGCAACCAGAAGTGTGAAGACACGGGGCCGCTCACGAAGAAACGCATGGAGACGATCGACGAAGAGTTCCTTGGCGACACTCTCGGCTTCATCGATCAGGCCAACAAAGAGAAGAAGCCGTTCTTCGTCTGGTTCAACTCGACCCGGATGCACATCTGGACCTATCTCAAGAAGGAATCCCAGGGCAAGACCGGTCTTGGCATCTATCCCGATGGCATGGCGGAGCATGACGGCCAGGTCGGGCAATTGCTGAAGAAGCTTGACGATCTCGGGATCGCCAACAACACGATCGTCCTCTATTCCACCGACAATGGCGCGGAGACCATGAGCTGGCCCGACGGCGGCACGACGATTTTCCGCAGCGAGAAGAATACCAACTGGGAAGGCGCCTATCGCGTGCCGGCGCTGGTGCGCTGGCCCGGTCTGGTGAAGCCCGGCACGGTGATCAACGACCTCTTTGCGCATGAGGACTGGCTCACCACACTGATGGCCGCGGTGGGCGAGCCGCACATCGCGGACAAGCTCAAGGACGGTGAGACCATTGGCGGCGCGACCTACAAGGTGCACCTCGACGGCTACGACCAGCGCGATCTGCTCGCCAAGGGCAACGGGAACGGCAAGCGCAAGGAGTTCATCTACTGGACCGATGACGGCAACGTGGCGGCGCTGCGCTTCAACCGCTGGAAGATGGTGTTCATGGAGCAGCGCGCCCATGGCTTCGATGTTTGGCAGGATCCGTTCGTCGTGCTGCGGCTGCCGAAGCTCTTCGACCTGCGCGCGGACCCGTTCGAGCGCGCGGATCACGAAGCGATCGGCTATCCGCGGTGGCGCATCGACCGGGCCTTCCTCATCGCCCCGGCGGCGGGCTACGTCGCCCAATGGCTGCAAACCTTTCAGGACTTCCCGCCACGGCAAAAGCCCGGCTCGTTCAATCTGAACAATGTCATGACAAAGCTCACGAGCCCGACCGGCGGCGCGCCTGACTGAGTTCGACCCAGGATGGCAAAAAAGGCGAATCCCGGCTTCATCCTTCGAAGAGTTCTGGATGCGCCTTCGAGAGGCTCAGGACGAGGCAGAGCGATTTGAATGGCTTAGACCTCATGGCGAGCTTGTCGAACCATGGGCAACATCGTTTTTCAGCGTCGGGTTGGCGCGGCGTGCGCTCAATCGAAACCGGTTGCGGCGCAATAGACCGCGCCGGACTGCATCGAGGTGTCCCAAGCACGGATCGTGTCCCATGACGTGGTTAATGCACGCGGCAGCGTTGCCAACTGGCATTGAGCACTTTTGAGACGGTGGCCTTGATGCCTTCATGCGCGTCCGAGATGACGAGCTTCACGCCGCGCAAGCCGCGGCGGGCGAGCTTTCGCAAAAAGCCGGTCCAGAAGGTCTCGGCCTCAGAGGGACCGATATCCATACCCAAGACTTCGCGCCGGCCGTCGGTGTTGACGCCGACGGCGACAATGACGGCCACGGAGACGATGCGTCCGTTCTGACGAACCTTCACATAAGTCGCGTCGATCCAGAGATAGGGCCAGTCGCCTTCGATGGGGCGATCGAGAAAGGTTTTGACGCGATCGTCGATCTCCTCGCAGAGCCGGCTGACCTGGCTCTTGGAGACGCCGCTCATGCCGAGGGCCTTGACAAGATCGTCGACGGACCTCGTCGAGACGCCCTGGATGTAAGCCTCCTGGATAACCGCCGTCAGCGCCTTCTCGGCCAGCCGGCGTGGTTCGAGGAAGCCGGGGAAGTAGCTGCCCTTGCGAAGCTTCGGAATACGCAGTTCGACCGTGCCGGCGCGCGTCTCCCAGATGCGGTCCCGGTAGCCGTTGCGCTGCACGAGCCGGTCCGGCGAGCGCTCTCCAAGAGCTGCGCCGGTGAGGCCTGAGACCTCCATCTCCATCAAGCGTTCGGCGGCAAAGCCGATCATCTCGCGCAGGATATCGGCGTCGGGCGTCTTCTCAATCAGCGTGCGAAGGCTCATCATGTCGTCGGTCATCGGTGGTTCCCCGGTTGCGTTGGATGTCGCAACCCGATCCTACCGCTGAGTTGCCGATGATCACCGCAAACCGCTCACTCGCTACGGCGCCATTGAAGGCGCGCTTCGCGAGCGGTTTGCTACCGTCGAGTTACACCACTGCCGGGGACGTGAGCCCAGGCGGCGATCACGGTGACGGCTCCGTTCGCCCGAACGCAGGATGCTTGTCACCCTGGACGGCGCTCGCGGCGCGCGTTTTGGTAAACGGTTCGTTCGCGCGCATAGGGATTAACCGAAGACGGTTAACAGAAGTGCGCCGGATTTATTTCCCGCCATGTATTTGGTTAAAATGTTACTCATCAGACGAAAAATATGGACCATCGCGGCTTCTTGACCCGACGGGGATGGGATGACATAAACTATTGTAAATACAAGGTTTTTTATGATTAACAGATTGCCCTATTAAATAGAATTTAATGCCAGAATTTTCTCATTAACGGGACGCGCAAAAGTCCGTTAAATATATTTCGGCTTCGCGAATTAACGCTTGCGAAGAGCAGGAACAGCGGCGGCGCAGGCGGCGCGATGGCGTGCCGTTCGGTCCTTTTTCTCTTAATTATCAGGGGTCGGAGCGGGCTGCA
This sequence comes from uncultured Alphaproteobacteria bacterium, assembly GCA_963839435.1. Lineage (GTDB taxonomy): Bacteria > Pseudomonadota > Alphaproteobacteria > Rhizobiales > Rhodomicrobiaceae > Rhodomicrobium. Next base: position 214,605 of record CAWIVD010000007.1, on the reverse strand, counting down.
GCTCTCGTTAACCCGCCGGCAAGGAGTTTTCACCGAAGATCTCTAGGATCAGGAATGCAGGCGAAAGCGTGAGGGTTAATTTGACAGGCACATGCCAACATCCGCCGAGTGCATACAAAATGACGGGCCTGATAGGGGCCATTGGATACGGACGCTGCCATTGAGTCCAAAGTAACGAATGCAGTTACATTTGAGCAGGACTATTTAATCTGCGGATTCCTGTGAATGAGATATGTGTTTATCCGTACTGTCGTAAATAGTACGGAGCCGAAAGCATGGCCTCGATCACCGAACCCAAAGCCGATCTGGCGGACCTTGCGGCACGCCTTCAAAGCGTCGCTCAAACCCTGAAAAACCTGCCCCCCGATCACCCCCGATTTCCTGAACAGCTGGAGGCTCTTCGTCATGAAATAATGGCGGTCTCGGCTAAGCTTCGAGGGAAGTGAGGGACGAAGCGGTGTCCGCACCATGATTTGCAACGAGCACATTCGCGACGCCCGGTAGACCGGGATCGTCGGCAGCCGCTCTTAATTTACCTTCTCCTCCTCGCGCGCCTTCATGCTGAGCTGCCGGACACGTTCCATAAAGGTCCAGGAGGCGAAAATCGTAAGAGGCACAGCCAACGCCGCCATCATGTCCGCCGTCATGCCGCTCGGCAACCATCCGGCGTCCCTCAAGCCCTTGGCGAGATAGACCGTCAGCCCCGAAAGATAATAGGCAAGAGCCGCCGTGGAGAGACCCTGAACAATGCCTTGCAGGCGCATCTGCAAGCGCGCCCGCCGGTTCATGTCCTGGAGCAGGTCGCGGTTCTGCTGTTCCAGTTCGAAGGTGATGCCGGTGCGCATGAGATCGATGGCGCGCACAACTTGGCTCGAGAGGCGCGCCTGGCGCGTCTCGATGGCGTTGCAGGTTTCGATCACAGGATCAAGCCGCGCGCTGAAAAAGGCCGAGATGGTCGTGTAGCTGCCGGCTTTGGCCTCCTGGATGAGATCGAGACGGTTTTTGACAATCGCTTGGTAAGCGCGGCTTGCCCCAAAACGGAACGCCGTCTGCGTCGAAAGCGCCTCGCTTCCCGCAAGGAGGTCGCTCAAGCGTTTCAGGAGATCCTGGCTGGTGCGCTGGTCGCCGCCTTCGCTCAAGGCCTGATTGATCTCAGCGATTTCCCGTTCCATGCACCCCAAAGCGGGCCCGGCGCGGCGGGCCTCCGGAAGACCGAGAAGGGCTAGCGTGCGATAGGTTTCGATCTCGAGCACGCGCTGAACGAGCCGGCCCGCCCTTATCGCGCCAAGCTTATCCGATCTGATGAGCAAGCGCGTAAAGCCATGGGGATCGAGGGTAAAATCGGTCAGAACGTGAGCCGCGCCTTTGGCTGCACCGATAATGCAAAGGCTTTGCACATTGAACAATGCCGCGAGACTTTCGTGAGAAGGTCCGCCCTCGATCAGCGCCAGATGCGTCGCAACCACCAGGGGCCCCGGCGCGATAAAGGCGATTTCCTTTTGCCCCAGAGGATCGGGATGCATAAAAGGTTCCGCCGCGCCATGCGTCGTCGACCAGGTGTAGGTCGTGAATTCGGTGTGCTGCTCCCAGCGCAGGTCCCACTCCGCTAACTCGACGTGATGGAATTTGGCGTCTTCAGGCGGTTTCGCTACGCCGCTTCTCGCGCAAAGATCGGCGATGGCGTTGCGGTCGCTGCGCGCGTCTTCGTCACTGGTTGCGAAGGCAAAATGATACATCCTGCGAGGCGGGTCGGTGGGCAGGAATGGGCGCGCGTGAAGTTCGGCAAGAATGGCTTTGCGCCCCTCGTGCTCGATCATGCCGAACTGCTCAGTTGCCACGAGAAGCTCTCCGTCTCCGGCTTGCGTCACGTCTCTTTCCATCTCCCGCCAGGGTCTAGCACAGTCTACACCATCGTTTGCTAGTACTTATCGCGGGACAAGGGAATGGCGGAAATCCGGTTTGCGGCTGAAGACTGTCGTTTCCGCGGCTCGGCGACCTCGCCGCGCGCGATGTCATCGTAGTGCGTGTTCCGTGCGAGCGCAGCATTGGATAATTTCCGGGCTTCTTGCGGCGTTGGCATCGGGTGCCCCCGGATACGTTCATCGTCGATTTGTGGTGCGAGTGAACGCAGCTTCTATAAATCGTGGAACCGTCCCAGGCGCGGCCACTAATCAATTTCCTGAATAAGGAAGTCTCTCAATTCCGGAAATTCCTCCGTCTTCATGTCGCCTGACGTAAAGTGCCCACGATCGCTAAATCGCCGGAGCTGAATCCCTTTGATGGTCGATTCAAGCAAGGCCGAAGTCGTGAGCACCTCTTCGCCATCGTCGGAGGAAATGAATAGCCGGACACCTCGAGTGCGCGCGGCCAAATTGGCGTCGATATGCAGCCCGTCGAACATCGCCCGCGCCCGGTTGTGATTTGGATCGAGCCAGGGCGCCACGAGTGCAACCTTTCCCACCTGAAGCCTCCGTTCGCTGAGCCACCTTATCAAGAACCCGGCGCCGCAGCTGTGACCGACGAGCATGGTGGCTGCATCAAATGGGAATTCCTGAAACACAGCGGACCACTTTTTGTAATCGGGCTCATAGGGTTCCGGTAATTCTGGTGTCTGAGCAAGAATACCGTTCAGCAGGAGTTGCCGTTGCAGCCATGGCAGCCAATGCGCATTGGAAGGAGATGGGGATTTCGGATCCAGATACTCTTCTTTCGAAGGCTTCCCGTGGAGAATAATAGCTGTTTTCATGTGCCTACCTTATCACGGGCGGGAGCCCAGCCCAAAATTAAGCGACGTTAGCTTGCTTTGCATTCCGAAGACCGGGAAGTCGATCGGTGCGCGGAGGGATGGCGAGGGGAGGGGGCAAGTGAAGGGCTTGTTTGATTTATTGCGCGATCCAAAGCAATTGCTGCCATGCTAGAACGACACAGGTACGCGGAAATAGACACTCACTATGAAGAATTCAGCGGACTGTGACCATTCTTACTCTTTCGTAAGTGCAAATAATAATGGTAGAGAGGTGCGGCCTTTTCGAAATAGAATTTCGAAGCACAATGCAAACGTGATTATCAAGATTGGGCGCATCTATCCGTGTCTTGGTTCGGTGCCCTCGCTAAGGTCTGGAGCAAGACTATGGAAAGCAGTGAACTCGATCTAACTTCGTTAACAGCTGATATCGTGTCGGCGTACGTGGCCAATAACGCGCTTAGCGGCGATAAAATTCCCGACCTTATCAGCTCCATCTATGGCGCTTTGAGCAAGGCCTCTGTTCAAGACGCCGAGCCGGCGAAAGTCGAGTTAAAGCCCGCCATAGCCATCAAGAAATCGGTGACGCCGGACTACATCATTTGCCTCGAAGACGGCCAAAAGTTCAAATCCCTCAAGCGGCACTTAAAGACCCACTACAACTTGTCCCCGGAAGAATACCGGGAGAAGTGGGGGCTGCCGCACGATTACCCGATGGTGGCTCCGAGCTATGCCGCTGCGCGTTCTGATCTGGCCAAGAATATCGGATTGGGCCGGCGCGGTGTCGCGGCAGCCACCGCCCAGCCGAAGGTTCCTGCCACGCCTGCGCCTGTAGAAAAACCGGGGAAGGGACGTGGAAAGCTAACGCGGAAAGCTAACGGCTCGGGAAAGTAATCGGGATTGCGAGTGTTGCGAGCGGCCAACTCGCAGGGCGAGCCGATCATGATGCTCTGCTGCTGGCGGGCATCGAAGGGGGCGTGAGGCGTTTGTGCGCTCACGATCCCGTTATCGTTGCCAAAGTCGATTGCAACCTAAGGTGGCATATGTAACGTGGTCTTGTCTGTACCAGCTGGCACGCGAGCGCGGGACAGGCACCCGCGCCTACTGCGCTCGCCGATTCTTTCAGGTGCGGGACAACCGGCTCATTTAAAGCAGCGCGCGCCCGTTCGGGCGCCGATCAGCTGCTCTAACACCTGCGAATCGTTCAACTTTTTCATCTTTGATCGGTCCGATTAAAGGCGGCTCGACCTAGCCGCCCGCCCGCTCCGTTAGTCAATCAGCTGCTTGCTGACGCGGCCACGGCATAGACGCGAAGACGGCGGGTGAGAGATGCTGCGCAGCATCGAAGAAGCGCCTCCTCGATTATTCCGTGAGACGTTTATCAGCGGCCGTCGCGCTCTCGTTAACGCGGGAGGGAGCTGCTAAAGCGGCATTCGTCCTCTTCATTGCTTCTCCGACTCTCGCGTTTTTACACGAGATTTGACTATCACTATAAGTTGAACACCATCTTGCAATTTCCTCGTGAAACCTATCGAGAGCTTATCCTGATGAACGGCTTATTATATTACAAAACATAAGGAATCCACAAAGTTTTCTGAACTCATGTTAGAAAGAAAGTTTCTTACGAGCTTAGGCGTAGCGCAGATAATCGCTACTCAATACTTCGACATTGTTACCTGGGGAACATCCCAGAGCGAGGCGATGGCCTACTCGTTGTGAAGAAGCTCGAATGGATCGACTTCCTAACCTGAGGAAATCATCATGTCTCTCAATCTTTCCAAGACGTTCTTGACGTTAACAGCGAGCATGTTGCTTGTGGCGGCGTCCGTAGTGTCGTCGGATGCAAGACCGCATGGAACTCGGCTGACTCCAACTCAAAGCGAGTCCGCCTATTACCATTCGGATTACAATGCGACGCACGATGGAGATAGCTCCTGCTTTCGTTCTACAGGCCTGCCCGATATGTATGCGTGTTCCTCGCACGGCGGTTAAGCCTCCCGCCTAGACCGCGCCTTTACGGCGCGGTTTCTTCGAAATACGCGAGGGGAGGGATCGATCGAAAATGGCCCCGTTCCCCGTCGCGGGTTCCTGCCGAGGAGCCTTGTTTTCAGCAAGCTGCTGGATGTGTTCAATGGCCAAATCCTTACCCGCCAATCGCAACAGCTTGCCCGAACTTGCTGGCTTGCGGGATCTCCCAGGCCGCCTCGGTGATGACGCCAGCGGAGCCTGTGTTGACATCGAAAGACTTTTCAAAAGTCTTGCAATTGCACGACTTTAGCCGGAGCCACTTGTCGACTTGCCTGAGGCTCGCCGGTCCGGTTCGCGCGGCGGATCCCATGGATAACGGCGGCGCTGGCGGATCGGGCGCGGCAGCAGTGTGGTACGATCCGCGTTTTCCGCGTCAGGCGCCAAGCGATGAACCCGTACATAGAGTTCATCGATGATCGAACCGCCGTTGGCGCTGGCCGCAATCTCGGGCCACGAAGCCGGCCGACCGATCGTCGCGCGGACGGTTCCTCCAATGTGATGACGAAACTCCAAGACAAGCAGCGCGAGCCGGAGCGAAAGGCTGTACCGGCTGACGAAATGGAAAAGGGCCGAGTTCTGCCCCTCGAAATAGACCGGCAGGACCGTGGCGCCAGACTGTTGAATGAGACGGGCCGTAAACAGTTTCCAGGGCAGCTCTTCCGCTGTGCCGAAAGGCTGGTCGGCGGTTGCCACGCCGCCAGCAGGAAAAATGACAAGAGAGACGCCCTCTTTTGAGGAGCCGCCGGGCCTCGTTCCGCGTCTTGAGATTGGTCGCCAAAGCCTCTTTCGTCTCGTTGAAATCGATCGGCAGCGCAAGCGCCTGGACTTCCGGCAAACGCATGAACTCGACATTGAGCAGGCAGCGGTAGGGTCTTTCGATACTCTCAGCGAGGGACAGGATCGCGATCCCATCGGCGATCCCAAAAGGATGGTTGGCGATGATGACGAGCGGGCCATCCGGCACGGTTGCGAACCAATCTGCTGGTGCTTTGATCTCAAGCCGGGTCTCGATCATTTTGAGCAAGTCGCGCCACATGCGCGGTCCCCCGGCGCTTTCGGCACGCCAGCGATGATAGATTTTCAAGAGCCCGCGACGGCCGGACAGGTTCTCGATAGCGCGGATAAGCCGGCGCCGGATTGGCGGGGTGCTTGCCGTTGCGTAGCTCAGTTCGTGGGAGGTCATGTGGAACTGCGATTACCCTCAAAATGGTGTTGCCTGGCGGCGGACCATGCCGAGACGATCAGACATCGATAGATACGACGCATCGCGGCTCATTGACAGGAGCGGCGGCAGCGTATGCACTTTCGCAAGCCTGCGGGACCGTTTATGCTTCGTGCATGATCGTGATGAAATTCGGCGGAACGTCGGTAGGGAATGCGGGCGCTATTTCGCACGTCGCCTCTGTCGTCAGACATTCTCTTGCGCGCAAACCGGTTGTCGTTGTCTCCGCCATGATGAAAATCACGGACGCACTGATACGACTCGCGGAAGAATCACTGCTGGGAACGGGAAGCGATACGCTGCAGCTTATTCGTTCAGTCCACGAACAGACCAGCGGGAACCTCGGCATAGATCAACACATCTGCGCGCGAGACTTGCGCGAACTCGAACAGTTGGTCAAGGAATCGCGCGGCCTACCGCTTGATGCGAGACGTCTCGACCTGTTTCAATCGTTTGGCGAGCGCATGTGTGCGAAGATTGTCGCGGCGAAGTTGTCGAAAGATGGCATAGCAGCGCGCGCGTACAATGCGTGGGATATCGGCATGATCACCGATGACCATTTTTGCGGCGCGGAGCCTTTGGCCTCGTCGTATGCGCTCATTAACGAGGCGATTGCGAAAATAAGCGAAGTACCGGTCGTCACGGGATTTATCGGAAAGTCCGAAGCGGGAGAGGTGACAACCTTAGGCCGGGGCGGCACCGACTACACAGCCTCCATCATCGGTGCCGCGGCCGGTGCGGAGGCGATTCAGATTTGGAAAGAAGTCGACGGCATCATGACGACCGATCCGCGCATCGTACCCGAAGCGCGCGTCGTGCCGGAGCTTGCCTTTGAAGAGGCGTGCGAGTTGGCTTACTTCGGTGCGAAAGTCTTGCATCCCAAAACCATCATGCCCGCGATGAAAGCGCATATCCCGGTGGAGGTCCGCAATACTTTCAAGCCCGAGCTTCCGGGAACGACGATTGTCTCGACCTTTGCCGAGCGCGCCAATAAGAGTGCAACTCTCGAGGCGCTTACAATCAAGCGGCGCGTGACGATTCTCCACATCTACTCGCCCGAATTTTTCGAAGGTAGCGGCCTCATGGTGCGCATCTTCTCCGTCCTGGAGAGGCATCGCCTCAGTGTCGATGTGATCGCGACGTCGGTCGCGAGCGTCTCGCTCACGATCGAGCATGGCGAGCATCTTGAAGAAATCGCGAAGGAACTGTCCGACATCGGGGAGGTGTCGATTGAAGCGCACAAAGCGATCGTCTGCGCCGTCGGCGGGAGCGTGAACGCTGCGGGGGTTGTCGGTCAGATGTTCAGCGTCTTGGGGGATGCCGGCGTTGCGATTTCGGTGGAAATGATTTCACAGGCCGCTGGCGGCGTCAGCATCACCTTCGTTGTTGATGAAAAGGACGCCGAACAAGCGGTGAAGGTGTTGCATAAGGCGTATATTGAACGTTGATGACCAGGCGCGAGTTTTGAGCGCAATGGCTCATAAACGTGGGTCTCGCATTTTTCCTAAGATCCATGCCCATGCAATGCGGACGCAAGCACAAGCGCGAGGCTATCCCGGGAATTAAAGCGAGATGCCACCTTCTTGCATACAAAATGCCGGTCGGCCCGCGGCGGCTGCCCACTGGCGCCGCCAGCTTCTCGGCTTGATTTTCCTATTTGAGAAAGATGTACTCGCTCGAATAAGGCACGCTGATTAGAGTTCCAGCTGCCAGGCAATCACCGTCGATGGCGCCGCCTTTGGTGTTGATGCGCTGGATTGCCGTGATATCGCTGAGCTGGCCGCTTCCGCGATGCGTGGTAGCCTCGACCATGAGCCAAGGAATGTCTCTCAATGTAGCGCCCGCGGTACGAGCCGTAACCTTGCCCGTCACAGCGCTCCCATCTGACAGTTCCCATGTGGGGCCGGCAAAGTGCCTTCCAATCGTCTTGCCATCAAGGATCAAGGCCGCAACGGGTTCGCGAAACTGCCAGATGAGCTTTCCATCCCTGTCAGCCTTGCACTCATAGATTTGAGCTCCCTCCGCAAGTACTTTCAGAACCTGGGTCTTGTTGGGCGCTGCTATGGCATCTGGCACTTGGGCTTCCACAGGAGAAGGCGACACAAAAAACAAGAGCGTAACCGAGGCGGCAATTCTTTCGATGAAGGAAGCCATTCCGATCTCCGTTGAGGTCAAGGCACGCCCGATTATTGCCAAAAATAAGTAAGCCAGGGCAATTTTACAGCCTCGCGCCTCAATCGGAGCGCATCAAGCTGCCTGGCGCATTTGAGGGCGGTCCAAGGGCGCGGAGAGCCGGAGATGTCGGCCTCGGTCACGAGCCCCGACTAGGAGACGCCGGCGAAGTGGGCTTCCGCAGGAGCGGCCTTGCGCGATTAAGGATTTCGATCGCGGCCACCGTAAGCGCGTCGCGAAAGGGTTTTATTGCTCGGCTAGCATGTCCGCTATTTGGTCCAGCTTACCCCTGAAGTCGCCTAGCCGCGTGTCTATGAACTCGTGCGAGCATGAGCAACGCATCAACGAGTTGTTCCGGTGGGTCCATGCACTCTTCCATGGCCATCTTGGGCGCAAAACCGTCGGTCGTGTCCATGGTTACACCTCAAAGTTCACGCGGTGGCCGCTGAGGTCATGGGCTTGCACAACCCCGTTGGCATAGCTGTCAATCGCAAAGACCACATCGCCATGCGCGACCGTCGCGCCGGGGACCAGAAACGACTTCATTGGTGCCGGGTCGGTGCCAGTTACGACGTTGGACGGCAAGGCCAACTGCAGCAAGTCCGGGGTCAATATTTCTTTCCGCATTCCTCGCCTCCGTGCTGACTACACACTGAAGATATCATGCGTTAAGCGAGGGCGTGAGAGTGAGTATCTTTTTACCTTAAAGCCTAAAGTTGGAGTGGATCGCGGCTGGCAGGTACCGGGGCCACTTTGAGCGCAACGATTTGCTTGTGAAGGTGCGGCACTCCCCGTGATTGGTACGGGCGGCAACTGTCCGCGGCTAACCTTGCGCCACGCTTCAACCTTATTAGCGGCATGCGGTCAAAAACCTACAGGGCAACGCGATTTGCACTGAGCGTAGCAGCACAGCGACAGTGCAGGCGCGCGCACCACTATGGGCTAACGCATGGGCTTGATTAAGCGCTCAGAATTTTCTCGTTAAAAACAATGCTCCATAACGCCCCTTGGCGGAGAGGGAGGGATTCGAACCCTCGGTACGGTTACCCGTACTCCGGTTTTCGAGACCGGCCTATTCAACCACTCTAGCACCTCTCCAAGACGCCGCAGAGGAAGTCGGCCTGGACTTAATCGCCGGCCCCTTTGCAGGTCCGTGCGAACAGATAGCAAACGCGCGGCAGGCACGCAACGGCTTCAACGGCCCGCAAGTTGTTTTTTGAGCGCTCGCGAAGGCCAACGGGATAACTAAATCCTGACATCCCCGGCCCCTTTTTCGATCAGCGGTTGAGATGCTCTCCGGGAATGCCTACAACAAGGTCAAATCTCGCAATGAACGGCACCCCATGAACCAGAAATTGCAAATCATCCCTTCCGAGCCGCCCGCAGCCGGCAAGCACCCTGTTCGCGATGTCCATCACGGCATCGAGCGCGTCGACGATTATGCCTGGTTGCGCGTCCCGAACTGGCAGGAGGTGATGCGCGATCCGCAAGCCCTGAGCGCGGATGTGCGTGCTTATCTCGAGGCGGAAAACGCCTACACGAAGGAGGTCATGGCCGACACCGAGGCGCTCCAGGAGACGCTGTTCAAGGAGATGAAGGGGCGCATCAAGGAAGACGATTCCACAGTCCCTGCGCCGGATGGCGCTTACGCCTATTTCATGAGCTATGTCATGGGCGGTCAACATCCGCGTCTTTGCCGCGAGCCGCGCACGGGCGGCGAGACGCAGGTGCTGCTTGATGGCGACGCGCTGGCCGCGGGCAAGCCCTATTTCTCGCTCGGCGCAGCCACCTGGAGCCGCGATCACAGCCTTCTGGCCTATGCCTTCGACGACAAAGGCTCCGAGTTCTACAGGATCAAAATCCGCCACCTTGAGACGGGCAAGGAACTGCCGGACGAGGTTCCCGATACGGAAGGCGCGCCCGTCTGGAATGCCGACGGGAGCGGCTTCTATTACACGCGCGTCGACGAGCATCGCAGGCCGCTTCAGGTGTTGCTGCACCGCATTTGTCATAAGGCTGATGAGGATGAGTTGATCTACCACGAGCCCGACGCCGGCTTTTTCACTCGTGTGGGCCGGAGCCAGGACCAGCGCTATCTCTTCATTAGCGCGGGCGATCACGAAACGAGCGAAGTTCGCTTCCTCGACCTGTCCGCGCCGCAAAACGGCTCGCGGCTTATCGCGGCGCGCGAAACGAACCTCGATTATCAGGCGGAGCATCACGAGGGACGGCTTATCATCCTCACCAACAGCGATGGCGCGGAGGATTATAAAATCGTGGAAGCGCCCATCGACAATCCTGGCCGCGAAAACTGGCGCGATCTCGTTCCGCACAAGCCGGGGCGGCTCATTCTCGATTACACCTGCTACAAGGATTACTTGGTGCGCCTGGAACGCGAGGACGGCCTGCCGCGCATCGTGATCCGGCGCTTCTCCGACGGCGAGGAGCACGCCATCGATTTTGCGGAACAGGCCTACTCGCTCGGCATGTCGGATGGCTACGAATACGACACCGAGACGCTGCGCTTCACCTATTCGTCAATGACGACGCCCCGGCAGGTGTTCGACTACAACATGCGCACGCGCGAGCGGGTTTTGCGCAAGACACAGGAAGTGCCAAGCGGTCACAACCCCGCCGATTATGTCACGCGCCGTGTTTTCGCGCCCGCATGGGACGGCGAGACGGTGCCGGTTTCCCTGCTTTATCGAAAGGATACGCCGCTCGACGGCTCCGCGCCCTGCCTGCTCTACGGCTACGGCTCCTACGGCATCGCCATACCGGCGGGCTTCTCGACCAATGCCTTCAGCCTTGTGGATCGCGGTTTCGTCTATGCCATCGCCCATATCCGCGGCGGCAAGGACAAGGGTTATCGCTGGTACAAGGACGGCAAGCTCGCCAAGAAGACGAACACCTTCAAGGACTTCATCGCAGCTGGCCATCACCTCGCGGAGCAGAAGTTCACGAGCGCCGGCAGGATCGTGGGCCAGGGCGGCTCTGCGGGCGGAATGCTCATGGGCGCGGTCGCCAACATGGCGCCGGAGCTGTTCGCCGGCATCATCGCGGACGTGCCCTTCGTGGACGTGCTGACGACCATGCTCGACGACACGCTGCCGCTCACGCCACCGGAATGGCCCGAATGGGGCAACCCCATCGAAAGCGCCGACGATTACCGCACCATCGCGGCGTATTCGCCTTACGACAATGTGCGGGCGCAGTCCTATCCGAACATCCTCGCGACAGGCGGCCTCACCGATCCGCGCGTCACCTATTGGGAGCCGTCGAAATGGGTGGCGAAGCTCCGCGCGCACAAGACGGACAAGAACCTGCTGCTCTTGAAGATTAACATGGACGCGGGCCACGGCGGCGCGTCCGGCCGCTTCGACCGGCTGAAGGAGGATGCGCTCGCCTATGCGTTCGCCCTGAAGGTTGCGGGGAAGGCGAGCTGAGGAGCCTTTGCCTGGCGCCGACAGATAGAGGTTTGCGGCCATCTGGAAATGTGACGGACCCGCTGCTTCCGGCGGCTCGCCGCCGCATCGAAACCGGCGCCAGCCGTCTTTCTGTATGAGTGGGGCATTAGGCGGCATGTTATTCATCCCAGACGGCATCCTTGCATCTGAGGATCCTAGGAAAAAGCTCTTTATCGAGAGGTTAACGGCATTCAAGTCATTGATTTTATAGAGAAAATTAAAACAACGGCATGCGCCGACACAGGCGCGGACGGCGCCCCAGGGTTAACATTCGAGTTCGAAACATATTTAACGGACTTTTGCGCGTCCACTTAAGGAGAAGGCCCCGGCATTAAATTCTATTTAATGGGGCAAGATCGAAGACAGAAAGTCTATCTTTTTCAAAGGGTTGAAGGCCGGCGATCTGCGTGCGGTCAAGGCCGAAATGGTCCACATCTTTGCGAAAGCTTAAGGTTAATCAAGTATAGTTTGGACCAGAAATAATTCTGGGGCGCTTTTTTTAACCATCGTGCAATTTACCATGGCGGCGCGGCCTGCCCCCGTAACGATCCGTTTACAGTTGATAGCCGCGCTTTGCGCCGTATCGTTAGAGTGAAGCGCGGCGGATTAAAGCGCGTTGGGCTCCGCTTCGGCGCCCCAAGATTATGTTTGTCCCCCGGATTTGGCTTGTGGAGACAGGCGCGTGTTTGCGCAATTCAAGCGACTGCGGTAGGTGTAGTGAGGATCCGCTATATTATACTGGGGAGTTTGATGGACGTCGTCACCCAAAGCCTTGTCAAAGAATTCTCGGAAAGCCAGAGAATCGAGACGCTTTCGCAGTCCGAGCAGTTTGAAGCCTTCGTGAATTATATCGTTGTCTCTGACGTCTATCCTGAAGAATTCGATTATGGGCTGGTGTCGACGGGCAAAGGTGAGTTTGGACTTGATGGGATTGCTATAATTGTTAATGACACGCTCGTTGACGACGAAGAGCAACTCGATGATATTATTGCGCACAGTTCCGCGCTTCAAGTGCAGTTTTTGTTTCTACAGGCAAAAACAAGCTCGTCGTTTGACGCCGGAGAAATGTCAAAATTCTTTCAAGCTGTGCTGGATTTCTTTAGGCCGGAAGCTGCCCTTCGCCAGAATGAACGCATAGAAGACCTGCGTCGTATTAAGAATAGGCTATATGAATCAGCCGCAAAATTTGTTCGGGGTCTTCCCAAAATCGGTATGTACTATGCCACGACCGGTACTTGGAGCGGCGATCAGAATCTTTGTGCGATAAGAGACGGTTTTCTTGCCCAGGCAAATGGTCTTCATATATTTAATGATGTGTCGTTTTTCCCACTTGACGCTATTAAAGTTCAAAAACTCTACTTTCAGACAAAAAACGCTTTCCGCGTCACCGTGAATTTCAATCAAAACCTCTCTATACCAGAAATCCCGCACGTCAGAGAGTCTTACATAGGGCTCTTGCCGGTTTCCGAGTATATGAGAATGATAACCGACGAACGCGGTAATGTCCGTCGGCGTCTATTCTTTGATAATATTCGCGACTTTCAAGGTGACACGCCAGTGAATCGCTCGATAGCAAACACACTGACCTCAGAGAGCAGTATCGAGTTTCCATTACGCAATAACGGTATCACGGTCGTTGCGCGCAAACTGCAACGTGTAGGTTCACAGTTTACTTTAGAAGATTTTCAAATCGTCAATGGATGCCAAACAAGTCACGTTATAGCCGCTAATGCCGCTCCAAAAAATGCTGACATTATGATTTCAATAAAGCTTATTGCAACAGAAGATGAGGAGATTACCCGGCAAATTATTATTGCCTCTAACCAGCAAAACAAGGTTGATCAAGAGAGTTTTTGGGCGCTTGACCCAATACACAAGTCCGTCGAGATATATTTTGAGTCGAAAAGTGGTGACCAGCGCCTATATTATGAACGACGCCCCGGTCAATTTAATGCTGTGTCTGGCATCGAGAAGGTTAGAATCGTAACGAAAGATTCCCTTCTAAAGAGCTATGCATCTGTGTTCTTAGAGCAGCCAAATCAAGTCGGAAGGTATTATAAAGATCTAATTCCATTGATTGGGAAAGAAATATTTTGCCACGATCACGAAGTTAATTCGTATTACACCGCAGCCTACATAGCGTATCGGCTCGAATTTATGTTTAGAAATCGCAGATTGGCTCCTGAATGGAAACCATTTCGGTTCCAACTTGCTATGGCCTCCCGTTTGATACTTGAGCATGAGCTTGGCCTGGATAATCGAAGAAAACGATCACAGGCGTATTGCTCGGCAATTGACAAAGTGATGTCAGACCCCGACAACGCCTTTGTTATATTTGATATGAGTTGCGATGCAATTCGGCGAGCGATAGCAGAACTTGAGGAACATGGGGTTAGCCTTGATAGGCGGACCGCCAAGATGAAAGATATGCGAGACAAGCTTCGCGTCGCAGTTAATCAAATGGCAGATGAAGGCATATTCGAACCGCTTTCGCCTTCAAAATAGGTAGAATATATTCGGAGCTGAAGGATAATCACCGCCTTCCTGCAGCGAGGTTCGCTTTCGACCCTCCAGGGGTCCAAACCCATTGAGGCGACCCCACGTTGATGATTTCAACGGCTGCAGCGGCGTGTCGGGCGCACGAAGGGCGGCCTGAATTCCAAACTTCACGTGACTGCCAGCCTTTGATCCTGCTTCTGACGCCCGGTCAGATGAGCAATCATAAAGGCGCACGGCTCATGCTCGACGCTTTGCCGCAGGCCAAGTCTCTCGTCCCGGCCTCAATACGGATTTCAACGTCCTGCCGGCCTTTTTTCATCGGAGAGTTAGTTTCCCTGCTGCGACCGCAAATAAGTGCTGCCCAAAATGGCGCCGCGATGTAAATCTTCCTCACATGAGCTGGAAACATTGCGGCCCCGGGCGGCGCGGATATCATCATGGCAATTTGCGGGAGGCGCTCATTCAGAGCGCGCTGAGCCTTATCGGAGAGAAAGGGCCGGCCGGTTTCACGATTGCCGAAGCTGCGCGCTCGGCGGGCGTAAGCCCCGCTGCGCCTTATCGTCATTTCCGCGACCGCGAGGAATTGATGGCGGAAGTGGCGCGCCTGGGCTTCGAGCGTTTTGCGAATGACCTCGAGAAAGCGTGGCATGGGGAAATCCATCGCCGCTCGAGGCGCTGCAAAATGTCGGTCGCGCCTATCTCGCCTTCGCCCGCAATGAGCCCGCCTACTATGTGGCGATGTTCGAAACGGGTTTACCGAAAGCGGAGGATCCTGGCCTTCAGGAGTTGGCCAACCGGGCCTTCGACGTGCTGTCTACGGCGACGAAAAAGCTGATAGAAAGATTGCCGGAAAACACGCGGCCGCCCGGCCAGATGGTTGCGCTGCACATCTGGGCAATGTCGCACGGTATCGCCTCGCTTTTCGGACGGGGAAATCCGAAAGCCGGATCGGCGATTTCGCCGGAAGACTTGCTGGAGGCCGGTGTCCTTCTCTATCTTCGAGGTTTGGGGTTGGCCGGAGGCGCCGCGCCCGCTGCTACACTTTGACGTATGGGGCTGCGAACATGCCGCAGCTTGAATATGCGTTGTTTACAGGCAGTTGGTTCGGCTATAGGCTTAATTGATTGGCCGCCCGAAGAGGTGCGTCACGAGGTGTTGCTTCGCGCTCTTATGATGCCGATGACCAACTTGAAACTGCAGTTCAGACACGGGAGAAAAGCATGAAGTCCTGCACTGATTTGGATTGACATAATAGTTATCTCAGCGGTCTACACGGCTTACCTTCTCAATTTGCCGGGCACGCCCGGTATTCCGTCGTCTTCCTATTACCTCAACGGCAAAGGTCCGAAGCCGTAGGAAAGTCCAAGCCGCTCCGGTAATTCCGGTGATGCGGAAACGGCGCGGGAGCAACACCTTGCTCTCCGCGCTTTTTTTTGCCCGAGGCAAACGCCACCGTCTGGGCGATCAATATCCGACCGGCCGCGCGTCCGTCGCGAAGGGGTGGTATTGATAGAGCCAGGTCTCAGTCAGAACTCTGTCGTTCGATTTCAGATAGAGGCGCATCTCGACAGGCTCGTGTCCTTCGACGGTGAGATCAAAATGCGCCCGCCAGTGCCCGGGCACGTCATCGGGCACGGCCTCAGGCATGATGGAAGAGAATTTGCCGCGCGACGCCCACAGGACAAGTTCCGGTTTGACGCCGAAGGGAAGCTCTGAAAGCGGCCCTCCCAGAAACTCCACCAGAAACTTCCGCACGCCAAAGGGACGCGGCTGACCCGGCTCGCCCCCTCGGCCCAGTCGCGTCGCCACGCAACGGCCAAGCGCGGTGGGGAAGGGCTCATCCGCGAGCCAATGGACGCGGTAGCGTAGATCGATCCGGTCGCCCGCCAGGGTCGGCTTCTCCGGAATCCAATAGGCGATGACGTTGTCCATGATCTCGTCGTCGGTCGGCATCTCGACGAGTTGCACCGCTCCCTTTCCCCAGTCGCTGAGAGGTTCGACCCACGCCGACGGCCGCTTGTCATAGCGCACGCCGTCGAGATAGTGATCGAACTCCCGGTCGCGCTGCAAAAGGCCAAAACCGCGCGGGCGCTCGTCGGCGAAGCTCGAAATGGTGATGTGCGCGGGATTGTTGAGCGGACGCCAGATGTGCTCACCGCCGCCGGTCCATATCGCAAGCCCGTCCGAAGTCATGCACTTCCGGACGCCAGTCGATGGCCGCCTGTTTCACCGTTTCCGAATACCAGTACATCGAGGTGAGCGGTGCGAGACCAAGCCGCTCCACCGGCTGGCGGAAGAACAGCGTGGTTTCGATGTCCATGACCACGCCCTTTGTCCGCTCCATGACGAACTTGTAAGCGCCGGTCACGCTCGGCCCGTCGAGCAGAGCAAAAACCGTAACATTTCTGGAAGCCGAGGACGCCGGCAGAAACCAGAAGGCGACGAAGTCCGGAAACTCCTCGATTGCGTTGCCGCCTGGCGTAAGCGCTATGCCCCGTGCGGACAAACCGACCTGGCCCAACTCGCCTTTTGCCCGGAAATAGGATGCGCCGAGGAACGTCAGCCAGGGCTCCGCGACCCGCCAGTCCTCGGTGCCGGCTTTCGGCTCGCGCAGCCAGAAGCCCGCGAAGCGCGAGGGATTTGGGGGGAGCTTCGCCGCAACACTGTCCGCCGGGATTGAAAAGTAATCCGGGTCATAGAGGATTTCGCGCGCGCTACCGCCGTCTGCGGATTGTTCAACCGCGTACATGCGCACGGTCTTGGGGAAATATTGCCCGACATGCATGAAGGTGATCGGGAAGGCGCCGGGATGGTCATCGCCATACAGTGCGAACTCGTTTTTGTATTTCAGTTTGCCGTGCGCGTCGTAATCGATCGATGCAACAATGCTCGGATCAGGGCGCGGTGGCGGGCTATAGGGCGCCGCCGCAAGAGCTTGCGCATGCGCCTTCAGCCAGTCGGGTGAAAAAGGCTGGGGTTCCCCGAAACGGAGACTTGGAGCCGCTGCATTCGCAGGAAAAGCCGCGAATGTCTGTGCGGCCAGCGCCAGTTTCAGGAAATTACGGCGGTCGAGCATGATCGGAGTGCCTTCAATAAAGCTGCAAGGTCCCACGGGTGAGACGCTCGCGTTTGCCGGGACAGTCTCTAGCGGGGCAGTGCGAAAATGGGAAGTGGCAATCGTTACGTTATCATCCGTTGGTAGAAGTCGGGCTTGGGCGACCCTTCTCCGAATCCAGCCAGGCCCCATCAAAAAAGGGCCGCCGGGAAAGGCAGCGCCAAATGGGGACACCTGCAAAAATTACCAAAATTTATGCCACGTCCTTTAGCGGCTTATCTATGCTCGTCCTACCAGGGGGGCACGGGATGGAGAGGGCTATGGCAAATGTCGCAAACAACGATCAGGCTGGAGAAAAAGAACTTTCGGAGCTGAGCAGCCGCCTTCGTGGCGTGGCTGAGGCCATGAAGAGCCTCTCCAGCGATCGGGCCGGTTTTCGGGAAAGGCTGCAAGAGATCGAGGATGAGGTGATCTTGCTCTGTTCCCGCCTGCGGCGCTTCTCCTGAGGCTGTACGCGGGACAGCAATCGGCTATTTGGGGCGCTGGGATTCCGTGCCGGTGGAATTTGGGGGGTATTTCGGCCCGTTGAAACGGCGGAGAGGCACGAGGTCGTTGCTTGGCCTCTCAAAGCGGACGGCCCCGTTGTCACGGACAGCGCCGTTGTCGCCGTTAACTTCACGACGAGGGCTCCCGTAAAAATAGCGCCGGAGACGATCAATGAAGCGCTCTCCGTTGGGACCCTGGGGACCGTAGGATCCGTTCTGGGGATAATCGGCAGGAGGCGCGCCTCTGCCGTTGTTTGCCGGATAATACCCGCCTTGGGCCGAGCCATTGGTCCGCGGATAGCTTTGGCTCGAGACGTTGGTCCCCGGATAGTAGCCTTGGGCCGAGCCATTGTTCGCCGGATAGTAGCCTGAAGAAGTCTGGCCGTAGCCGTACTGACCGGGGTCATAGGCAACGGGCGCCCCCGGCCGCACCCGTTCGGCCTATAACCGCCTGACGAACCGTAGCCACAATCGTCATCGCTCCTATAAACGAAGGGTCTGAGATTGTCACCGATGGGCTGAAACATGACATGCTCACGGTAGGCGTTGCACCCGTGGCCGCAGTAACCGTTCCGGACGCGGTTGAACCAGCAGAAGGCGCCGCACCGTTCGTCGCAGGCGTGGCCGCTGCAGCCCCAGCCCCCCCATTGCTGGTCTTCCTGGTCTCCGGCCCAGGGCCACGCCCCATCAGGGACTCTCCAAATTTCAGCTTTCCCAAGGTTAGTGCAGGAGTAGGTCCAGCCGCACGCAACCTGAACCCTGGTCAGCGCCGATGCTTGGGAGGACGAGAGTGCGAGCGCCGCGCCCGAAAACGGCGCGGCAACGGAAACGCCAACGCGGGCGCTCATTGCGACCACGACAGCGGCGAACAGGAACGCGACGACAAAGCGTCTTTTCATAAGATGCCCCGACCTTACCATCCTTCGACAATAGGTCGATTTTCTTAAACTTTGAACTACCGGGCTTGCCGGAATGGGATCTCGGTTAATTTTCGATTGGGACAATTGCCGCTTTGCTCGCCGTGCCTATTTCCAGCCGGGATGATATTCGCTATTGACGGGCAACATCTCGGGGGATCTTCTCATGTCACAGCATTCCGAAACGCGCCGGATCACGGCTCCAGACATCAAGGCTCGGAAAGGGCAGCAGAAAATCGTGTCGCTGACGGCGTATCACGCGCACACGGCCCGCCTGATCGATCCCCATGTCGATTTCCTCCTTGTGGGCGATTCGCTCGGGATGGTGATGCACGGTCATGAGACGACAGTGCCCGTTCCCCTGGAACTCATGATCATGCATGGCGCGGCGGTGGTCCGTGGGTCCAGGCGCGCCCTTGTGATCGTGGATATGCCTTTCGGCTCCTACGAGGAATCGCCGTCCGTCGCTTTTCGCAATGCCGTGCGCATTATGAAAGAAACGGGCTGCGGGGCGGTCAAGCTCGAAGGCGGCCGGCGCATGGCCGAGACGATTACCTATCTGGTTGAGCGGGGCATCCCGGTCATGGCGCATATCGGGCTGACGCCGCAGTCGGTGAATGTGATGGGAGGCTTCAAGACGCAGGGCCGCCATCGCAACGAATGGGCCGCCATCGAGGCAGACGCCGCCGCCGTCGCGGAAGCGGGCGCCTTTGCGGTGGTGCTCGAAGGCATGGCCGAACTGCTCGCCGCGAAGATTACCCGCGCCATCCCCATCCCAACCATCGGCATCGGGGCTTCAGCCGAATGCGACGGTCAGATTCTCGTGCTGGAGGATATGCTGGGTCTCTCGCCGTCGGTGCCGAAATTTGTGAAGAAGTTCGCGGAACTTGGCGGGGCGATAGAAAACGCGGTAAAAGATTATGCTGCGGAAGTTCGCGCCAGGCAGTTTCCAGCCAAGGAACATGTTTACGCCATGGCCAAACCGGCCGTCGAAACGCCGCGAGTCACGAAAATGTCCAAAAGGAAGCCCAGTTGAGCGGCATGTCTCATTGGGAAAGCTAACGCCGGAGATTGCGACCGCGGCAAGATGCGCCACAAGGTCTTCGGGATAAAGACTTCCAGTCTTCTTCCATTGTAACCGCCGCTGTCCTATCTGTTGCGAATCAGTCACTCTGAATTAAGGCAAGAGCGCCATGAGTAATGAAGAAAGCTTTCTTCGCGAGGTCGATGAAGACTATCGCCGGGATCAGACCGTAAAGTTTCTCAAGGCCTATGGCGCTTATCTTATCGCTGGCGCTTTCGTCATCCTCGCCATTGTCGGCGGCTACAAATACGAGACGCAGCGTCGCGCGGCCGAGGCCGCGAGCGGGGGCGATGCGCTGTCCAACGCGCTGAGCCTGGCCGAGGCCGGGAATCAGGAGGAGGCCGAAAAGGCGTTTGCGAACCTCGCCGGCAACGGACCCGGTGCATATCGCGTTCTTGCCCGCTTGCATGCGGCAGCCGAATCGGTGGCAAAGAAACAAGTTGAGTCAGCGCTCCAGGATTATCGCGGGGTTGCGAGCGACGAGGCTGCGCCTGCCGCGCTCAGGGATTTTGCGCGGATCCAGGTTGCAGCGCTGTCGGTGGACAAGGAAAGCTATGAGTTCCTGGCGCGCCAGTTGGAAGCGTTGCGCGCCGGTACAAGCGAGTGGCGGTTTGCTGCCAAGGAAATTTTGGGGCTCGCTGCGTACAAGGACGGCAAAAAGAATGAGGCGGAGCAGCTGTACCGCGAAATCATAAGCGATGGTGAGGCGCCGGCTGGCATGCGGCAGCGGGGGCAGATCATGCTGTCGTTGCTTCTTGAACAATCGAAGGCGGCGCAAGCTGAATCAACAGCGACAAAGGACGGGGCAAATGAGGCGAAGACACAGTAACCGGGGCGCAAGCCGTACCCTCTTGCTGTTGCAGTCAGTTTCGCTCGTCACGATTACGACTTTAAGTCTCGGCGGATGCGAGTCCATGGGCTTGAGCGAGCCGAGCGTTCCAGGTCTTTCGTCCGTCACATCGATGTTCGACAAGAAGCAGGAAAAGCTTCCTGGGCGCCGGATTTCGGTGCTGAAGGCCGACGAGAAGGGAGCCGTATCAAGTCCGGAGGCCACAGGGCCGATCGCGCTTCCGCCTGCAAGTTACGAACGCGTCGTGGAGCCAGCCCGGAGGTGTTCCGACAAACGCGCCCGGGCATCTCGCCATCGGGGATGCGCTGCACACGATATGGACCGCGGACGCAGGCGAGGGCTCATCGAAGCGCGAGCGGCTCACGGCGATCCCGATCGTCTATAACAAGCGAATCTTCACGATGGATGCCGAGGGCGTCGTTCGCGCCATCTCGGTTGCAAACGGAGGGGTTGAATGGCGGTTCAGCTCCGTCCCGGATCAGAAAACCGGCTTCGATTATCTGCATCCGTTCAACTCGAATAATGTTGCGCGCGCCGGGTTCGGCGGTGGAATCGCGGCAGACGACGGCAAGATTTTCGTCGCCACCGGATACGGCACCGTTATCGCCCTCGATGCAGCGACGGGCCAGCCTGTCTGGACCAAGAACCTCAGCATCCCGATCCGGGAAGCGCCGACAGCCTCCGATGGCCGGGTTTTTATCGTTAATTCGGAAAGCGAGCTTTTTTGCCTGAAGGCGACAGACGGATCGGAGCTTTGGACGCAAAAAGGTTTGCCTGAGAACGCCGCCGTCTTGACCAGCGCAAGTCCCGCTGTTGCCGGCAATCTTGTTTACGTGCCGTATCCGTCCGGCGAAATTACCGCCATCGATATTAAGAACGGCCAGCCGAAGTGGACGGATTCCCTCGCAAAGGGGCAAATCAACAGCTCGGCGACCGCAATCGGCGAAGCCGCGCGGCCGGTCGTCGATGGGACGACGGTTTTCGCCATGAGCCGCGGCGGACAATTGATCGCCACCTCCAAGGACAAGGGCGAGCGGCTGTGGACCCGCGAGATCAGCGGCTCGCAGACGCCCTGGGTGGCGGGAGACACGCTCTTCGTTGTTGATACCACCGGCAAATTGATCGCCTTGACCCGAAAGGACGGCAAGGTCCGCTGGGTCACGCCCTTGCCGGGCGAGGGACGCTGGAGCGGGCCCGTGCTCGCGGGCGGAAAACTCTGGCTTGCCTCATCCGAGGGGATTTTCGTGGGCGTCGACGCGGCTTCCGGAACGATCGGGATGCAGACCGATCTCGGCTCACCGGTGATGATCACGCCCGTCGTGGCGGAGGGAAGGCTTTACGTTTTGACGGACAAGGCCAAACTTATAGCCATGAACTGATCCGTAAGCCGTAAGGGCTACGGGCGAGAAACTCTTTTGCGGCTTGCTCAGCGCCCATGGCTTACACCGTCGCCATTATCGGTCGGCCCAATGTCGGCAAATCGACCATATTCAACCGGTTCGCCGGCAAGCGGCTCGCGCTGGTCGACGACATGCCCGGCCTGACGCGCGACCGCAAGGAAACGCGCATCCGCATCGGCGCCCACGACATCATCCTGACCGACACGGCTGGCTTGGAGGATGCCGAGGCTGGCAGCATCGCAGCCCGGATGACGGAACAATCGGAATTGGCCATCGCCGAGTCCGATCTCATCATTTTCGTGATCGACGCCCGCAGCGAGTTGACAGCTGCCGACAGAAGCATCGCGACCCTTATCCGCACTTCGGGGCGGCCTTTCATTTTGGCCGCCAATAAATGCGAGGGCCGCGCCGCAGATGCAGGCTATTACGGTTCTTTCGAGCTTGGGCTTGGGGAGCCGCTTCCAATTTCGGCCGAGCACAATATCGGCTTCTCCGATCTCATGTCCGAGGTGAGCCGCCACCTGAATGAATTGCGCGAACGCGAAGGCGGCAGACTTGGCGATGAAAGTGACCGCGGGAGCCGCCCCTTAAAGCTTGCGATCGCCGGGCGGCCCAACGCCGGGAAATCCACCCTGGCCAACGCGCTTCTCGGCGAGGAGCGAATGATCACCGGCCCCGAAGCCGGCCTGACCCGCGATGCCATCGCTGCCGATTTCGTTTGGAAAGGCAAGAAGGTCAGGCTGTACGACACGGCAGGCCTGCGCCGGAAGGCTCGCATTACGGCAAGGCCGGAGACGCTGGCGGTCGGCGACGCGCTCAGGGCCATTCGCTTCGCAGAGGTGGTGGTGCTTCTCCTCGACGCCGAGATGCCGTTCGAAAAACAGGACCTCACCATCGCCGATCTCGTCGAGCGCGAAGGACGCGGCCTTGTCTTCGCGGTGAACAAGTGGGATTTGGTGGCGGACCCTCAGGGCCGTCTTGCCGACCTGAAAAAAGCCGCCGAGCGAACGCTCCCGCAACTCGCGGGCGCGCTGCTCGTGCCGGTCAGCGCGCTGTCGGGGCAGGGGCTCGACAAGCTGATGCAGGCCGTCTTCAAGGTTTACGAAGCCTGGAACAAGCGCATCCCCACCGCGGAACTGAACCGATGGTTCGGCGAAGCCCTGGAGCGCCATCAGCCGCCGGCCGTATCGGGCCGCCGCATCAAGCTGCGCTACATCACGCAGGCCAACGCGCGGCCGCCCACTTTTATCATCTTCTCCTCGCGCCCCGAAGCGCTGCCCGATTCTTATCTTCGCTATCTCGTCAACGACCTGAAGAAGAGCTTCGGCCTCGGACCGACACCGGTTCGCCTTCACGTCCGCAAGACCAAGAACCCCTATGCCGGCGAGGACGAGAGGCCGGGCAAGCGATGACCGCGCCGGAGTTCTGGTTTTATCACCTCGAAAGCCAGCCGCTTCAGGCCGTGCTGCCGGTCCTCGTTGAGAAGACGCTGGCCCGCGGCTGGCGGGCGCTTTTGCGTTTCTCCACGTCTGAGCGGCTTGATGCCATCGACGGCGCGCTCTGGACCTACCGCGACGAATCCTTCCTGCCCCACGGCAGCACTCGCGATGGGCATTCCGACCGCCAGCCGGCCTTGCTCACACTCGATGACGCGAACCCGAACGGCGCGGCGGTTCTTTTCCTGCTTGAGGCGGCTGAGGAGCGCGAACCCGAGCGCTTCAGCCGCGTGATTCGTCTTTTTGATGGTGCGGACGAGGAAGCCAAGGCGCTGGCCCGGGCGGAGTGGAAGCGCGCGAAAGCGGCAGGCTTCGCGGTCAGCTACTGGCGGCAGGACGCGGGCGGCGCCTGGAAAAAATCAGCATGAGGCGCGGCACCGGCTTGCCTTGACAGGACTCGCCCTGTGCGACTAAATGGGAACGAAGGGGCCATAGCTCAGTTGGGAGAGCGCTGCAATCGCACTGCAGAGGTCGTGAGTTCGAATCTCATTGGCTCCACCATTCCAAATCAAGACTTGACCTGACAGGCCGTTCCTTCGATTCCTTCTTGCAGGTTGCTGAAAAACGATGCGGCCCATGGTTCGGCAAGCTCACCATGAGGTCCAAGCCGTTGATATCACTCGCCCTCATCCTGAGGTTCTCGAAGGATGAGCCTGTCGAAGGATGGAAGCAGGGTTTCCGCCTTTTTCAGCATTCTGCTAGACGGGCAGCACGCGCCTCTTGCTCGACGAGCCAGCGGCCGCAACGGGCGCGCCATGCACGGAATCGTTTCGTTGGGGCTTGAGAACTGGCAAGCCGGAGTGGCAGCCGATGGATAAGATGCTCAAATCGAGAACTCGTTCAGATCATCTGCAAGAGGCTCAATTGAGGGCACAACAAACCCCGCCGGGAAGGCGGGGTTTGTCAGGAGTCTGGAGCGGCGAAGCTACTCTATAGATCACTAACAGCCGTGAATGGCCAGACAGCGGACGAACCGTGGTCCACGCGCGGGCCAGCGCGCGAAACATTCACGGCGCCAAAAACCGCAGCGACCCCACTGTACTTGTGTGAGAATTCCCGCTTCGCTTTTCGCAGCGGCGCCCGGAGCGGCGTTCAAAGGAACCGCTTGAGACGGAAGCGCGCAAAACGCGAGAGGCGCCATCACAGCAGCGAGTGTCAAGAATCGTTTCATGAGCAAAAACTCCGTGTTTGAATGCCTTTTCCATGGTGGCCGCAGAGTGAGCGAAGGATGCTTAACGCGAGATGAATGCAATACGCCAAGCATCACGGCCGGATCGTGTCCAGCAGTTTGGAACCTCCGCGCCAGCAATTCCAGCGGCTGGCGGCGGCGATGTTGACTCTGTCGGCGGCGCAGAGGGCGGCGTTGGCGTTCCGTATGTTTCTCCACAGTGCCAGGGGTTGAAGGGGCTGCAGCTCTCGTTAACCCTGCCGGCAAGACGAAATCGCCGAAGATCTTTCTGGATAAGGAAAGCGGACGAAAGCGTAAGGGATAATTTGACATGCAGAGGGCGACATCGACCGGGTGCACACAAAATGAGGACCTGAATGCGCGCGTTCGATTGAGCGCAGCTGGTCTAACACTTTGGAATTGAGTAGCAGGGACCGCCGTAAAGTCACGAGGCTTGCCCATCGCCATTCTTGTGGCAAAATAAGTTACTTATATGGTTGCTTATAGCCTTTTTGCGAAACAAACCCAATGTGTTTAGCCGTGAGTAAAGGTCACAGGATACGTGCCTGGAAAAGCTCAGTTGATGATATGCGTCGAACGCTCCGGTTCCGATGGTGGATTGACTCCTCTGGAAAAGTCTGCCCAGCCTCAGACAATCAGCTCTGAAAAGAGACGGGCGACCTCCGCATATGCCTCGCGAAGGCGGGCTTCAAGCCGGTTCAAATCCGGCTCGCCGGTGGTATGAAGCAGGAGACCGACAAGGTCGCGTGGAGCATCCTTCGGATCGAAGCCTCCCCCCGTGCAGAGCCTCAGGATCTGGCTGATCTCCTGGTATAGCGCGGAGGCCTTCAGAAGCGTATGCCCATCCGGCGCGCTCAGCACGCCAGCGGCGATGAGCCTTTGCAGCGCATTCGCCGTATTCTGATCGAGGACGCGGGGGTTCTCGGCCGCGTGCACGATCTGCAGGAACTGGGCGATAAATTCGACATCGACCAGACCACCCTTGTGGGTCTTCGTCTGCCAGAGATCGGATGTGCCTTTTTCCTTTTCGATCATGGCCCGCATCTCGCGGACGTCGGCGGCGGCCTTCCCGCGATCTCTCGGTGTGATCAGAACCTCTCGAATGATCTGCCGGAGATGCTCGCGAAGTCTTGACGGACCGGCAATGGGCCGGGCGCGCGTCAGCGCGAGATGCTCCCAGGTCCAGGCCTCGCTTCGCTGATAGGACAGGAAGCCATCGAGGCGAACGGCTACTGGACCGGCTTTCCCGGAGGGCCTCAGGCGCATATCGACGGCATAAAGGTCGCCTTCCGAGGTGGGAGCGGAAATGGCGCTGATCAGCCGCTGAGTGATGCGCGCATAATGATGCGAGGCCTGCGGCGTCGAGGCTGGCGCATCATAAATGACGATGAGATCGACATCCGAGGAAGCGGTCGTCTCACGCCCGCCAAGCTTGCCCATCGCGATGACAGCGGGTGCGGGAAACGCGCCGCCATAGTGAGCCTGAACCGCATCGAGCAGGGTCTCGATGATGGCTTCCGCGACGAGCGAATAGAATTCGCCCGCTTGCCGAGGGGTAAGCTGTCCGGAAAGAAGTTGGGCGCCGATCAGGAACATCTGCTCCTGGCCCACAATGCGTGCGCGGTTGAGCTGATCCTCGTAGGTGCCCGCATCGAGAATTTCCTGCCTGATGTGCAGGCGCAGTTCTTCATCCGTGGGCTTGTCGCTCAGATGGCCCGGGTCGAGGATAACATCCATGATGCGCCTGCGCCGGGTGAGGAGCCGTGCCAGTCTCGGCGCGGACCCCATGATTTGCGCGACTAGTTGCAGAAGGTTGGGATTGGCGCGCAGCATTGCGAAAAGCTGGAGCGCGGTCGGAACCTCGCTCAGGAATTTGTCGAAGGTCGAAAGAGCAAGATCCGGATCACCCGTATGTCCAAGCGCTTCAAGAAGCGCCGGCGTGAACTCGGTGAGGTTCTCACGGGCGCGGGCGCTTTTCATCGCGGGGTAGCGCCCGTAATGCCACCCCTTTATCGTGGCGATGGCAGTCGAGGCATTCTTGAAGCCAAGTTTTGCAAGCGTCTCAGAAGTTGCAGGATCTTCCGCGTCGCCTGTGAAAACGAGGTTTCCACCTCGAGAGGTTGTCAGCTCCGGCGTGCTTTCAAACAGGGCCGCGTAATGCTTCTGCACGGTTTGCAGCGTGTTGCGGAGGTCGCGCTCGAAATCGTCGCGCTGCGCATAACCCGCAAACCGGGCAAATTTCGAAAGCTCTTGAGGCGACGAGGGAAGCGTATGCGTCTGCTGGTCCGCCACCATCTGAAGGCGATGCTCCAAGCGCCGCAGATAGCGATAGGCCGCGCTCAGATCGTCGCGAACCTTCGGGCTGATCCAGTCATAGCCGGTGAGGCGGTCGAGTGCGTCGAGGGTTTGTCGCGACCGGAGGGGACGTTGGCGTCCTCCCGCGATGAGCTGCTGCGACTGCACGAAAAATTCGATTTCCCGAATACCTCCGCGACCGAGCTTCAGATTGTGGCCTGCGACGGCGATTTGCCCGTGCCCCTTCGCGGCATGGATTTGGCGCTTCATCGCGTGGATGTCGGCAATGGCGTTGTAGTCGAGATATTTGCGCCAGATGTAGGGGCTGAGCGCGCCCAGGAAGGCTTTTCCTGCTTCCATGTCCCCGGCTACCGGACGCGCCTTGATCATGGCGGCACGCTCCCAGTTCTGGCCGAGACTTTCATAATAGCGGAAGGCTGCTCCGGTCGAGATGGCTGCTTGTGTCGAGCCGGGATCGGGACGCAGCCGCAAATCCGTGCGGAAGACATATCCGTCCGCCGTCCGCTCCTGCATGATATGAACCAGCTCGCGCGTGAGGCGGACAAAAAACGCGCCCGGCTCGACATGCGAAGCCACCGGCGCGGTATCGCGCTCAAAAAAGATGATGAGATCGATATCGCTTGAGTAATTGAGCTCGTGGGCGCCATATTTGCCCATCCCAAGCACGATCAGGCCGCTGTGCTTCTCGGGATCGGCAGGGTCTGGCGGAAGCAACTGTCCCGCCCGTGCCGCGCGCGTCAAAAGAAAACGCAAGGCAAGGCTCAAGAACAGATCGGCGGCCTCGCTAAGCTTCAGGGTAACCTCTTCCACCGTCCAGACATCGCCGAGGTCGGCAAGCGCGATCAGGAACGCCGCTTCGTTTTTGGCTTGGCGCAGGATGCTCATGAGTTCGCGCTGCGTAGCGGCGGCGGCCGCATCTGCGGCAGCCCCTGAGAGGATTTCCGCGAACCTCTTGTCCGGGGCCTTGTTGAGCGCGGTCGCCAGGCGCTGAGGCTGACGCTCGGCAAGGCCGAGGAGATAGGAAGAACCGGCGAAAACGCCGCTGAGAAAGTTCGCTGTGCTTTCGGATAGAGGGGCTGGGACCCCACCGGACCGTTCGAGGGCAGACATCAACCGGTCGAGAGCAGCGCGTCCCGCCCCGGCTTCATCATCGCGCGGACCTGGCCTTAACCGGGCCTGGAGCGAGCTGGGATCATGTTGCATGGCTCAGCAAGCCCGCGGCCTCGACCGGTTTTGCCGCCTCCGCGGCCGGAAGATTCTTTTTTAATGTGAGACGGATCCGCAATCCCGGCTCATTATCTTCGAGCGCGACCGAGCCATCGTGCAACCTTGTCACCGCCGCGACCAGGCTGAGGCCCAGTCCGCTTCCGGGAATCGACCGGCTTGGCTGAAGGCGCACAAATCGCTGGAGAACGCGCTCGCGATCTTTCTTGGGGATGCCGGGGCCGCGATCCGAAACCACGATGTCCACGGTGTCCCCCTTGTCCACGAGCCCGAGTTCAACATCCGCCGGCCTCGCGCCTTCGGCCGGGTTTGAGGCGGGAGCGGCATATTTGATCGCGTTATCGAGCAGATTTACGAGCGCCTGGCCGATCAAATGTTTCTCTCCCGCAATCATCACATCACCAGCGCATGAAAGCTTTAAAGTAAGCCCGCGCTCCTCGGCAGCGGGTTCGTAGAGGTCGGCGACGTCGCGGATAAGAGCGC
This sequence comes from uncultured Alphaproteobacteria bacterium, assembly GCA_963839435.1. Lineage (GTDB taxonomy): Bacteria > Pseudomonadota > Alphaproteobacteria > Rhizobiales > Rhodomicrobiaceae > Rhodomicrobium. The sequence goes on along the minus strand of CAWIVD010000007.1, from coordinate 185,915 downwards.
AGACATTCAGCGGTCCGAAACTCTCGGACCGGGAACCCGCTTCAAGGCGCGCAATACTCAAAAGCGCGTCAAAGGTTTGGATCAGCGTATCGGCTTCCTCGATCACCGAGCCTAAGGCTTCCGCGAGTTTTTCCGGAGAGCGGCTCGATTGCAGCGCCCGTTCGGCCCTTGTGCGCAGCCGGTGAAGCGGTGTCTTCAAATCGTGGGCGATGTTATCCGAAACGTTCTTAAGCCCGACCATCAGATCCTGGATACGGTCCAGCATGGCGTTGAGGTTCTGGCTCAGGCGGTCGAACTCGTCGTTGCGTCCTGTGACCGGAATACGCTGAGCGAGATTGCCTTGCATGATCGAGCGCGCCGCGTTCGATGCGATGTCGACCCTGCGCAGCATGCGGCGGCTCACGATGACAGCGCCTGCCGTTCCGATGATGAAAATGAGGGCGTATCCAAGGATGAGGGCCCTTCTCAGCAGCCGCTTGAGGGCCTCCTGGCTTTCGATGTCGCGGGCGACAATGAGATGAAGGTCGCCTGGAAGCCGGGCGACGATGCCAAAGGCCGGGCGCTCGCTTTGCTCGCTGCCACGATTGCGGTAGGAAAATTGAGCCTCGCCTTGCGTTCCCCACAGATTGGCGGCGACGGTGTCGAGATTGCCGGCGAGCCATCGGCCGTTGCCATCGGTGAGAAGATAAAGAGCGTTGTTTGAGGAGGCCGCGTGCTCAGAGATAGCGCTGACGAGCGCAGGCAGCCCGCTCTCACGATAACGCCCTGCAAGAATCTCGTAATCGCCCTGTACGGAGGTCTCTGCCTCCTGGCTAAGAAATCCGAGCATTGCGAGGTTGACATAAATAAAGACGGCCGCGACGGCAACGCAAAACAACGACACATACAACGCGAAAAGCCGGAAAGGCGTCGCGAGTATTAAGCGGGGGACAAGTCTTACAACGTCAACTGCGGTCATCGCGGATCATGTAACCCGCGCCCCGCACCGTTTCCAGAAGCGGTTTGCTTTGTCCTTTGTCGATTTTACTGCGAAGCCTGGAAATATGAACGTCGATCACATTGGTCTGCGGGTCGAAATGATAATCCCACACATTTTCCAGAAGCATGGTGCGGGTCACGACCTGGCCGGCGTGCCGCATCAGATATTCGAGAAGGCGATATTCCCGCGGTTGCAGCAAGATGGCCTCGCCTCCGCGCGTTACTTTATGCGAAAGGCGGTCAAGCACAAGATCGCCGACGGCGTAGGTTGTAACGGCTCCCTCTGAGGGGCCTCGCCGCGCGAGCGCTTCAACGCGCGCAACAAGCTCCACCAGGGAATAGGGTTTCGGCAGATAGTCGTCGCCGCCGGCGCGCAGGCCTTTGACGCGGTCGTCGACAGCGCCGAGCGCGCTCAAAATCAGCACCGGAGTGCGATCTCCCCTGGAGCGCAGACGCTCCACCATCGTTAAGCCGTCGAGCTTCGGAAGCATCCTGTCCACGATCAGAACGCCGAAGGTGGAGGACGTCGCAAGTTCATAACCTGTCTCGCCGTCGCCGGCGATTTCGGGTTGATAGCCGGCCTCGGCCAGCGCTTTTGCGAGGAAGTCAGCCGCCGTGCGGTCATCCTCAACGATCAGAACGCGCATGCGAGCACCATTTCTAGATGAAAACAGCTCAGCGGAAAGAAAAGCGAGGGCGAAAGCCCTCGCTTGAGTTGTTAATGTTTGCCGCGCTTCTGCGGCTCTTTGCTGCTCTCGTCGTCCTTGCCCACGTCGGCTTTGCCGTCAATGGGAAGAGCGAGGAAGCGCTGCTGGTCGCGGCTGCGCACTTGCAGGAGTACGTTCTTACGGCCTTTCTCGCGCGCGTCCCGAATGGTGTCCGACACGTCGTCGGGAGTGGACACGGCCTTGCCGTTAACCTCGATGATGACGTCGCCGCGCTTCAGGCCCTGATCGGCAGCTTTCGAATTCGGATCGACGCCGGAAACCGCGACGCCCTCCTTCGATTTGCTTCCGGGAAACTCAGGGGCAGGCACCAGCGTCAGGCCCAAATCTTCGAGCTCTTTTCCGCCTTCATTCTCTTCGTTACCGCCGCCGCCGCCGAGGGCTGCGACCTTATCGTTGGCCGGGAATTCGCCGAGCTTGACGGTGACGTCGCGCTCTTCGCCATTGCGGAAAATATGCAGCCGGGCATCCGAGCTGGGAGGCAGGGCGGCGATCGTCCTTGCGAGTTCACGAGAGTTGGTGACGGCCTTCCCGTTGACCTGCTGGATGATGTCGCGCGACTTCAGTTCGGATTTCGCGGCGGGGCCCTCCGGCAGGATCTTCGCAACAAGCGCGCCTTTGGCTTCCTTCAACCCCTGGCTTTCGGCGATATTCTCGTCGACGTTCTGGATCTGAACGCCAAGCCATCCGCTGCTGACCTTGCCCTGCTCCCTGAGCTTCTGAACGACATCGCGGGCGGTCGATGCAGGAATTGCGAACGCAATGCCCACGCTGCCGCCGCTCGGGCTATAGATGGCGGTGTTCACGCCGACAACCTTGCCGTGAAGATCCACCGCGGGTCCGCCCGAATTGCCGCGGTTTACAGCCGCGTCAATTTGCAGGAAGTCATAGGGTCCGGAACCGATATCGCGACCGGCAGCCGAAACGATGCCGGCGGTCACGGTGCCGCCAAGACCGAACGGGTTACCAACGGCGAGCACCCAGTCGCCAACGCGAGGCGGGGTGTCCTCGAACTCAAGCCAGTTGTTGAATTTCTTGTTTGCTTCGATTTTCAAAAGCGCGATGTCGGTGCGGCTGTCGCTGCCGACAATCTTCGCCTTGTATTTCTCTTCGTTCTCGAAGGTGATCTCGATTTCATCGGCTTTGTCGGCGACGTGGTGATTGGTCACGATGTAGCCGTCCGAAGAAATCAGAAAGCCGGACCCCTGCGCGCGCGTCGGCCGGCGCTCGGGCTGGCCGTGCTTGAACTGATCGAAGAAGTCGCGCAATGGTGAATCCGGCGGAAGGTCCGGAACGGGGAAATCGCGGTTCGAGACATCGCCAACCGCACCGCGAGACTTTACGTTCACGCTGACGACGGCGGGCCGGACCTTGTCGGCGAGATCGGCAAAACTGGCGGGCGCGAAATTCGGACCACGCATCTCTTCCGCAGCAGCGCTGTCTGCATAAAGGACCGCCGCCGGAATTCCGGCGAGGAAACTCGCGCTTAACAAACCTGCTCCGACGATGGCACCCGCCGGCCGGAAACGCCGTATGGGCCAACTCTTGCCTGTCTCATCCTGGAAACGTCCGGATGCCATCAGCTTCGTACTCCCCTAGTGGATTGATCTTGGAGATCATATAAGAAACCGAATGTTACAAACCACTTGCCGCAGAATTAAAAAGTGGTAAGGCGGGCACTTGTGCGCTTCTTTTTCGAAAGACAGTTCTTGACTTGCCGCTCCGGCTCCCTAGCGCTGTTTGCCGCGCGAAGCTTCGCCTTTTCAAAGGTTTAGGTTTTCTCGAGCAACAACGCGAAGGCTTCACGAGCTACCGGAACAGGCGTGAAGGGCATGCATTTGCATGGTGATCAACCGAAGGAGGCACCATGACAATTGATATAGAGCCGCACTCTGGCGCCGTGCGTCCCGACGAAATCCGCCGCCGGCTCTTGTTGAGCGGGCTCGCGGGGGGAACTGCATTCGCGATGTCTCAAAACGTGCAGGCGCAGGAAAAAGCCCCAAGCGCAGGCGACAGCGCAAAGGATGTGTAGTCCAACATTTGCTCTGGAGTGTGGCTGCAAGCGGATGCAAATGTGGGAATCGGACCACCAAGAAAATGAGACTGCAATCGCTTGACGCCTGTTATGTCGAGAGAAAAAGCTATATAGTCATTTTACGTGGCGAAATGGATTGATAGCCTGACCGGCTCTGCAGAAAATCCGTGGGTGGGGGGACGAAATGGGCCTGTCAAGCGAGGCGACAGACCGGGCAATGATGGCCCGTTGCATTGAGCTGTCCGCCATGGCGGTCAAAGAAGGCGAATATCCGTTCGGCTCCCTCATTGCGCTCGACGGCCGGATCATCGCCGAGGCAACAAACCGTACCGTACGGGAAAACGACATATCCCGCCATGCCGAGGTGATCGCTCTGTCTCAAGCGCAACAGGTCGTCGCGCGGTCGGAACTTTCGCGGGCGACGCTCTACAGCAATGTCGAGCCTTGTGCGATGTGTTCTTACTGCATCCGCGAAGCCTGGGTCGGGCGAGTTGTTTATGCCCTGACATCCCCGATCATGGGCGGCGCGACCAAATGGAACATTTTGCGGGACAAGGATATTTCCAGCCGCGTTCCGATCTTCGCCCCGGCTCCGGAGGTCGTGAGCGGGGTTCTCGCCGCAGAGGTGCAGGACTCCTGGCGCGCGTGGAACCCCTTGGCGTGGGAGATGGTGCGGATGCGCGGCGTGTTGACGGCTCCGGAGGTGAAGGAGGAGCCGGTGCGGGTATTGGCCCGTCATCCAAGGTCAGCGTGGCATCACGCGATCTTCGCCTTTATGAAGCTTTCAAAGAAGGCTAAGCCTGCTCCGGTTCCTGCTGCACGACAACAAGGGATAGAACCATGAGCAACAGTTCAGGACCGGCGGTAATCCCCCGGGAGACGGCCACCGGAGGGCAAAAAACAGCGTTGGACAGGCCGGGGCGCTCCCACGGCCCGCTGAGGAGGGCCTTGCGCAATACCCTTCATTATCTGTCGTACCATTTCGTGTTGAGCCGGCCGAAGACGCAGGTGTCGCGAGTGGCGGGTTTCCAGCTTACCGTGCCGCCAACCGTTTTCCATCCAGGCTACTTTATCAGCAGCGAGGCCTTCGCCAAGTTTGTCGACGGCCTCGACCTTTCCGGTAAGACAGTGGTTGATGTTGGAACAGGAACCGGCATCATTGCGCTTGCCGCAGCGCGCGCGGGTGCTGAGACGGTTATCGCTACAGACATCAACCCGAACGCCGCTGTCGCCGCTCAGGCGAATGGTCTTGCGAACGGCCTGGGAAAGAAGGTGAGGGGTCTTTGCTGCAATCTTCTCGAAGCGATTGAGCCGAAACCGGTGTTCGATGTGATCATGTCGAGCCCGCCGAAGCATGCGGGCGAGCCGAAGGATCTTGCCGATGCAGGCTGGCACGCGGGCGCAGGCAACAAGAACATCCTCAATCTTTTCGAACAGGCTCGACAGAGGCTGAAGCCGGGCGGCCGTGTCTATCTCATGATCTCTTCCGATTCCGATCTCGACATGTATGGCAAAGCCATCGCCGACGCCGGCTTCAAGGCGCGGCTCGCTTTCGAGCACTCGATCATGTTCGAATCTTTCCCTCTGTACGAACTCACGCAATAGAAAATGGCGCGCTTAGCCTGTCCCTGACGTTTTCGTCCCCTTTCCTTCTGCTGAAAGATCGTCGACGAAAGCGCCTTGCCGGCAGGTTAACGAGACCTCCAGTCCGAACGGGTCGCCATCGCCGCCGCCGGCCGGGCTCGATCCACGGATCAAGTCCAACCATCAGTCCTTATGCCAACATCGGTTCCGGAAATCTGCATGGCCATTTCCTCATGGACCACTCATGGTCCAAAATAAATTGTGGCATGGACCAAAATCGAGTGCGGCTTCAACGAAAACCAGCTGTTTTTCCGGCTTGGAGGGATCTTAGGGAAAGGCGCTTTACCGGGACGTTAATTGCAATAATCCTTTGATTTATAACGGATAAATCTAAGGAGGGACGACTGCGACGACGCGCCCGCCGCGCTGCGAAAGGCGCGGACATGGTTAACAGGCGCGACGAAAACATATTTAACGGACTTTTCCGCGTCCAGTTAATGAGAAAATTCCCGCATTAAATTCCATTTAATGGGGTACGATCGAAGGAAAACGTTTAGTGTTTTCAAAAGCTTAGAACGCCTCATCTGCATCCAGTCAACGGCGCGGGGCTCCTCGTTTTGCGCCCAATTAACCAATTGTTAGGACGATTTGGACCAGAAATAATTCCGGCGCGCGAAAATTAACCAGCTTCAAATTAAGACATCGGCGTGGAAACGAACGGTTTACTAAAAAGGCGTGCGGCTAGCGCCGTACAAAGATGGCGCGGCTAAGCAGGCTTTCGTGGCTCCGCCAACGAATTGCCGGCATCCCGCCACCGCACTCGGCCAGCAGCAAAAGCGTCCTATTCATCTGCTTGGGGTCGCAAGCGGTAATGGCGGTCCAAAAATATTGCGGCGGCTTGACCTTCAGCTGCGGAAATTGTTCGCGTTGGCCCCTCAGTTCGGTAGGCCTTATGGCTTCGAGGCTCACTGATGACCAAACCCGGATGTCACCGATTCTCTTGAAAATCACGTTGCCGTAAACGCTTGACGCCGGTTGCGTTGAATTCGCCCTCGTCTTGCCCCCCTGCATACGGTGCAAGGACGAGTTTTCATAGCTGGGCTATGGGCGAATAGCGACGACATCAGCGGCGGCGCCCATGGCAAGATAGCCAAGGCGATTTGGGTGCAACTTGTCCCCAGAGCCATCCATCGCGGTGCTGAAAACCAACTCGGGGCGCAACTCGCCGGAAACCGGATCGGTTGTCACTGCGTCGAAATCGATGACATAATCAAATAGTCCCGATGTGCGCACATAGCTGTTCAAAGCTTCCCGGCGCTGTTCATGTTCGGCTGATCCATAGGCTGGGTCGGGGTATCCTCGCGCAGAGGTAAGTGTCGCGCCGATGATTTTCGCCTTCGGGAGTTTCGTTCTTATTCGCTGAGCCCCCTCCCGCAGCTTTTTCTTGACCATGTCCAGCGTGGAAAAACCTTTCCTGCTTAAATCGTTTGTTCCCTCGAACCAGATCACCGTCGAAACGCCCGATAGGCCAAGAACATCGCGATCGAGACGGTCCACAGCGGCGGGGCCGCCGGGCGAAGGGTTTTCGGCGGAATAGATGACGGGGCCCGCGACCTGATTTCCTGTGATGGCAGCGTTGACGACAGAAACTCGGTCTCCGATCCTTCTATGGAGCCGCCGGGAAAGAATATCGGGCCAACGATCCGCACTATTGAGCGTCGCCCCCTCCCCATCGGTAATTGAATCTCCAAAGGTGACAACCGCATGCGTATCGTGGGGCATCATCATGTCGACGGCATCAACGAAAAACCATGAAGTCACGCTGAACGGGAACGCAGCCTCCTCTTCTTGGGCGCTCTTCGAGCCTGATCCCGGCGCTGTCATGTAAGACGTGGTTAGAGCTTTGGCGTGCCACGTGATTGGGCCGCTAGGCCCCGGAACATGAAAGCTGATCGCAAGCTTGCGGCCCTGAAGAAGGTCGTGACGTGCATCCGCGAACATAATCGGCGCGGCGTCACTCCAGGCCGAAGAACCGGGTGGCACTGTAACGCTATTCAAGCCGCCAAAGGTCACATGCGCGCTCGTGTTCGCTATCACCTCGGAGCTTTCGGCCTGGAGGCCGACGAACACATCGTCGAAAGTGACAGGCTTCGTGCCATAAGCATTTGACAAGCGGATGCGTGTTGCGGACCCCCAGACATCCGGCCGCACGATCATGCGGAAGCTTTGATTGACCGCGCCCGTCTTCGGTTGCGGAAAAATAAGGCTGAAACCGGGCTGCGCAATGGTGAAGCCGCTAGGGAATGGCCCCTGCGCGGACGCGGCCCAGCTGGTGACCCAATGCTCCGCGCGAAGCATCCTGAGAGCAACGCTTGTATGCCCGTCGTTTGCATAAACAAACAACGCGGCGGCCAGTATTGGAAACGCCAGTGCTTTTTTCATCGCGGGCCCCCGAATGCGCCCGAGGTCCGGACCAGCCGCAGCAAGATGACATTGGTGGTGGAGACTTCATGAGCCGGGTGCGATGCGTCGAGTGCGGTAAGGGAGCCGCAGGGAGCGTACTGCCTCTCTTTGCCGAGGATACGAAGGAAGCTGCGGGTGCATTCCGCTCCTAAGTCGCAGTAGGTATAAAGTTCAAGCAAACCAAGTTGGTTCGCAAAGCGGAACACTTGCCGGCAGAGCGCTTCGCCACAGCGTTTCCATGCGGGTTCAAAAACCACTGCAAGTTCGGCCTGCCTCCCCCAAGATGCATCCAAAGACCGTAACTCGGCGGAGGCTCTCACATCCTGGCCGACAAGAAGGCCGAAAAGTGCAGTGTTGCTGAAATTGATGTTCTGAGCATAGCTTTCCAGGAAGCCATCCTGTAAGCCGCAGGCCCCAAAGCGCTGGCGCCGCGCCCGATCGTCGAGGCGGAGAAGGTGATTTCGAAACAGTGCCCGGCTGTCCGCACCCAGGCGGACAACTGTCTCCAGGCGCGTTATCGAAAGGTTCAGCAAATGCGTGCGCAAAATGTTCGAGGATCCCATTCTCATCTCGAGATCTCTACGAATGCGCATAAACTTAAAATCACAATAGAAACCGTCGCAAGAGTAATCAAACTGAACTTTATCGCATCTTTAAGCGGCGTTTCAGCGTTTCCGAAAATAGCAAAACGGCCCGTGATGCGTCTTTTAGACATGAGGGCAAGCGAGCGGTGATTGGCGTAATCTTGATAATCATACTGAGACATTTTGAAGTCTTTCTTCTTTCACTCGGGATTGAGAAAGCTTCATTCGCTTTCGAGACCACCATCTCACGGTAGGGGCACGGCCGCTGTTCCGTGTGGAACAACCCAAAAAAGCCGAAAATCGGAAAACAGCGGGCAGTCTTGTCCAACTACACTTCTCGACATGGCCTTCACCGCTGAACGGCCATGGCTGCGCTATCCGAGAGCCTCAAATCGAACCTCCGCGATGGCAGCTATGGTGCAGGCGTCGACAGGAACGGCGGCTCAACTCTCGACAGCTGGCACTCCCAGAAATCGGCCAGACTTCCGCAATCGGCCTGTTTGGTGGGTTCAACCAAGCGTTGGGGAAGCCGGGAACTGGGCGGGGCTGTGCCCAAAGATCGACGAAAGCGCTGGCAAGCGACGCTCCACCCGCATGCGCAAAGGCGCGCCATGGCTGAAGACGGTCCTCATTCAGTGCGCGTGGGCTGGAGCCCGTAAAAAGGGCAGCTATCTTGAGGCTCAGTTCCACCGCCTACGTGCGCGGCGGGGCGCCAAAAAAGCTGTTGGGGCGGTCGCCGCCTCGATCCTCACAGCCGCCTACCACATGATCGCCGAGGGAACATTCTATCAAGATCTCGGCGCTGATCACTTCCAGCGCCGAGCCAAGCCAAACCAGATCAAACGCCTCGTCGCCAAGATCCAAAGCCTCGGCTACGGCGTCGAGATCAACCCCCTGGCCGCATGAACTCGTGGCCAGTTTCTTCCTAGAGAAGCCTGCCTCTCGTTCAATCGGACGGGGCACTGCCATGGTCGTCGCCCGGAATGCGCCTCGGCGCATTCCGGGGCAGCCGCTAGAATCCAAACCCGATGCCAAATCCTGGCGCTATGCCGACCGAAACACCCGGTCCCCAGCCGTAGCCACCCCAGTAGCCGGCCGGATAGCCCCATCCAGAATAACCACCGTAGTAGCCTGGATAGCCACCGTAGTACCCCGGATTGGAGCCGTAAGCGTAGGGCTGGGATGCCATACCGCCGTAGACATAGGGCCGATTATAGTGGCGGCGGTAAACGGGATGACCGTTCCGATAAGCTACGGGCTGAGACGTGCCCCATACTTTGGCATTCATCGCCTCTGCGCCTTGGCCCGCGTGCGCAAAACCGGGCGCTGCCGACATCGCAAGAGCTGCTGCCATCAGAGCTGAGCCCGCTACGGTTTTCTTCAACATGGTCACTCACTTTCCGTTTTGGCTCGCGACGCTCATGGATCGCGACCCTTCACAGCGAGGACACAAGGCCAGGCCTCCAGTTCCCGTAGCGCCTTCCCCCGAACGGACGTAAATGTATCAAAATCGCGCAAAAAGACGCTGCCGACACTTCCGGGATTAAACCAAGGAAGGGCTCCTTCGCCAACCCAAGCGGCTTGACAAAAAGCCATGGTGGAAGGCACGCACTATCGACAGCCATAGCCGGAGGCAGCCTATGACAACGAACCTGCAGACCATAATCGACGCCGCATTCGAGGATCGCCAGACCATCAAGCCCGGCCAGAAAGGCGAGATCGCGGAAGCGGTCGAGGCGGCGCTCGCGCTTCTCGATAGCGGGCAGGCTCGCGTCGCCGAGAAAACGGGCGGCGAGTGGATCGTGCATTCCTGGCTCAAAAAGGCGGTGCTGCTTTCGTTCCGGCTGAACGATAACCGCATCATGGGGCCGGCCATCGGCGCACCCGTCGCGGGGCCGACCTCTCCGGGACCGTGGTGGGACAAGGTTCCCACGAAATTTTCCGGCTGGACGGAAGACAGGTTCCGCGCCGCGGGCTTCCGCGCGGTTCCCGGAGCCGTGGTGCGGCATTCGGCTTACATCGCGCCGGGAGCGGTTCTCATGCCGTCCTTCGTCAATGTGGGCGCCTATGTGGGCGAAGGCACAATGGTCGACACCTGGGCAACGGTTGGGTCCTGTGCGCAGATTGGAAAGAATTGCCATATCTCGGGCGGCGCCGGTATTGGCGGCGTCCTGGAACCGCTTCAGGCGAATCCCGTCATCATCGAGGATGATTGCTTCATTGGCGCGCGCGCCGAAGTCGCCGAAGGCGTGATCGTCGGCGAAGGCTCGGTCCTGTCCATGGGCGTCTATCTCGGTCAGTCGACGAAAATCATCGATCGCGCCACGGGCGAGGTTCTCTACGGGCGCGTGCCTCCCTATTCCGTGGTCGTCTCGGGCGCGATGCCCGGCAAACCGCTGCCGAACGGCGACGCAGGCCCGTCGCTCTACTGCGCGGTGATCGTGAAACGGGTCGACGGCCAGACGCGCGCCAAGACTTCGATTAACGAACTGTTGCGCGACTGACACGGATGAATAGCCGAACACATGCTATCCAGCCCGCGATGGAGGAGCACATGAGCTGGGGCGATATCTTTTTCGGTTTCCGAGGGCGCATAAATCGTAAGATTTACTGGACCGGAAGTGTGCTCGTCGGTGTCGCGGGCTTTCTGTTCGCCGCCCTGCTCGCGTATCTGGCGACGGGAAATCCGCTTGCGCCCGAGGTCTGGGAGAGGCCCGCGGACAAGGCCAGCATCTGGGGCCCGGTCTGGCTCGCCTATTTTGGTTTCCTTGTCTGGCCCTCGACAGCGCTCGCGGTGAAACGCCTCCATGACCGCGCGCGCCCTGTCTGGATCTGGTATGTCTATTATACGCTCGCCCTTGCCGTTTCGCTCGTACCTCTCAAGGCGTCACTCGGGGCCGAAACCGACACCACATCCGGCTTTCTCGCAGTGCCGCTCGCAGTCCTGGCCGGGTATATCTTCTTCGAGCTTGGTGTATTTCGCGGAACTCCTGGGCCGAACGCCCACGGGGACGATCCCCTGCCGCCCGACTATTATGGCGGCGATTACAGTTTCTGGAGCTGGATGTTTGCGCTTGAGGGGCGCATCAGCCGTTCAAAATGGTGGCTCGGTCTGTTTGTCATTGTGAGCCTTATCATCGTGGTTTCGTTCGTGATGGGCCTCATGCTCAACAGTTTCATGGCCGCTCATCCTGAGCTTCAGGAGCATTTGAACAGCCCGGAATGGTTTAACAGCAAGGAAGCCGAGCCCGTTATCTCGAGCCTCGGACTGTGGATGATCGGCCCGGTGCTTGTGATGGCCGTTGTGATGTGGAGCCTGCTCGCGCTGGGCGTGAAGCGTCTCCATGATCGAGGACTGAGCAGCTGGCTCATTCTGGTCGTCGTCCTTCCATTCCTCGGCGCGGCCGCAGCCCCCTCGGTCGCGGCCGAATTCGATCTTGGCGACCATATCGTCCGCTTGTCTCTCCTGCTTCTGACCGCATCCGTGATCTGGAGCGTTCTCCAATTCGGCATCTTGAAGGGCGAAACAGGCCCGAACGAGCATGGCCCCGACCCGCTCGCCGGCTAAACCATTCATGGATCGCTTTGCCTTCATCTGGCTGCATCTGAAGGGCCGCATCAATCGGCGGACCTGGCTCAATTTTGCGATCCTGATTGCGCTGTTCGAATATGTGACCGAGCTTGCCCTGCGGCGCGCTTTCCATTGGCCACTCCCAGCGGCTTCTCCAGGCAGCCCGTTTCTGCCCGCATACCTCGGAGACGAGATTTCGCTCCTGACCGCATTGATCTTCCTGTGGCCGTCGCTTGCCATTGACATCAAGCGCTGGCACGACCTCGGATTGAGCGGCTGGAGCGTGCTTTTGGTCTATGGTCCGGCCGTCGTTTTCTATGGTCTGGGATTTGAAGGCTTTGGCGGAACGATCGATCACGCGGATCCGCGGGTGGCCGCTTTCCTCTATCTCTTCGGCCTTGCCGTCCTAGTCTACTTCATCATCCTGGCGGCCAGGAAGGGCATGGCAGGACCGAACCGGTACGGGCCGCCTTCGTCATGAACGGCTCTCCGCATGCACGGATAGCGGCATCCATTCGAACAAGAAGTGCGGGGAACGCATTCACTCCTTCGCTTATTGTGTGCAGAAGATCCTTCTTCTGGAATTTCCCGGCAAACCACTCGTTCTTGTTTGAGAAGGAAACTAACTTTCTCCCCGGGGCAGCATGGTTCTACAATTCCTCGATGCAGATCATCTTGCTGGAGGCTCTGACGGACAGGAACGGCAATCCGGCCAGCCAGCCAACATCCGTGAAGCGACGATCATGACAAGCACGCTAGCCCACGCCCAGAATTTGATTCGCTGCCGGAGCGTCACGCCGGATGAAGGCGGCGCGCTCGACTATCTGGAAACCCAGCTCAAGGCCGTGGGCTTCGCTTGCCATCGCCTTCCTTTCAGCGAGCGCGGCACGCCGGATGTCGATAATCTTTACGCCCGTATCGGCGATGGCTCACCCCATGTCTGTTTTGCGGGGCACATCGATGTTGTGGCTCCCGGCGATGAAGCAGCCTGGCGCCATAAGCCCTTTGCCGCAGAAGTCGATGACGGCATCCTCTACGGACGAGGCGCCGTGGATATGAAAGGGGCGGTCGCGGCGTCGCTGGCGGCCACACAGCTCTTTCTCCTGGAGAGGGGAGGTGAGCTAAAAGGATCGATCAGCTTCCTGATAACAGCGGACGAGGAAGGCCCCGCCGTTAATGGCACCAAAAAAGTCGTGGACTGGCTCGTGGCGCGCGGCGAGCGCCCCGATTACTGCATCCTTGGGGAGTGCACCTCCGAAGCAGCTGTGGGTGACACGATCAAGATCGGGCGGCGCGGGTCGCTCAGTGGGGAACTCCGGGTGCGCGGCGTCCAGGGCCATGTCGCCTATCCGCACAAGGCAAGAAATCCGTTGCCGCCGCTTATCGACGCTCTCAATCTCCTGAAGACAAAACAGCTCGATACCGGAAGCACGCACTTCCAGCCTTCGAACTTCGAAATCACCAGCGTCGACACCGGCAACCAAGCCTACAACGTGATCCCGGCCACGGCCACGGTCCGCTTTAACGTGCGCTTCAACGATCATCACACGAGCGACAATCTGAAAACGTGGATCGAGACCCAGGTACAAGCCGCCCTCCTCGACACCGGCGTCGATTATACGCTCGACTATGAACCGGCCGCCGAGAGCTTTATGACCGATCCGGCTGGCTTTGTGCAGAAGGTGAGTGCGGCGATCGAGGCCGAGACTCGCCGGGAGCCGATCCTTTCCACGGGCGGCGGTACGTCGGACGCCCGCTTCATCAAGGATCTTTGCCCGGTGGTCGAGGTGGGCCTCTTGAATGCGACCGCGCACAAGGTGGATGAGTGCGTTCCGGTGGCGGAGCTGGATGGTCTCACGCAGATCTATGCGCGTTTTCTGAATCTCGCCCTTGCATAATGAGCGTGGCCGCGCGAGCACTCTTCGATAAAATCTTCTTTAAGTTGATGCGACCGCCCCGAAAGTGAACGCGGCATTCATGTCGCGTTCATGGTTATGTGGGCATTCTCTGTCTCGTCCGATCCCTGTAGGTAAACCATCACGAACCTTTCCTCGGCCCAATCGGGAGGTATGAGATTCAGGGGTCTCATACCTCTCTTTAATTTTATCCGCATACCGCATAGCTACGCTTGCCAGTCCCCCTGCGGACCCTTAGTTAGAGTCGGACGACCGACCTAAAAACGCAGCAAAGGAGACGCCGTGGCATTTCAATTAGATGAACTTCCATACGCCTATGACGCCTTGCAGCCTTACATGTCTGCGGAGACGCTGCAGTATCACCACGACAAGCACCATCTCGCTTACGTGGAGAACGGCAACAAGCTCCTTCAGGGCTCCGGTCTGGAGGACAAGAACCTTGTCGACATCGTCAAGATCAGCTATGGCCGGAATCAGGCGCTCTTCAACAATGCAGGCCAGCACTACAATCACCTGCATTTCTGGAAATGGATGAAGAAGGGTGGCGGGGGCAACAAACTTCCCGCGCAGCTTGAGAAAAAAATCGCAAGCGACCTCGGCGGCTACGGTGCGTTCCGCGAGGCTTTCATCGAGGCGGGAAAGACACAATTCGGTTCAGGCTGGGCCTGGCTCACCTTCAAGGATGGCAAGCTCGAAGTGACCAAAACGCCTAACGGGGAGAACCCGCTCGTTCATGGCGGGACTCCCATTCTTGGCGTCGACGTGTGGGAACACTCCTACTACATCGATTATCGCAACGCGCGCCCGAAATACCTTGAAGCTTTCGTCGACAATCTCATCAATTGGGAATATGTCGAGGAGCTTTTCGAACAGACCCAAAGCTAGGGGTTTGCGCACGGGCCGGCGACAACCGGCCCACCGCTCCGGGCGCGGAGTGGTTCAAGCCGAGGACATTCGTCGTTTCGACCAGCGCCTGCATGGCCTCCAGTCTGATGACGACTTCCATTCTGAGAAGCGCCGTCGCGATGTCACGATAGAATCTCAATGGCGGGATCGGTTTGATCTCGAGCGACTCCAGCTTGGCCAGCGCATTATTTTGCAGCGCAGCTGGGGCTTCCCGTTCCTCCTTCATGTCATGGGTCGCGAGGAGAACGGTCCGCCGCCTGCAGAAAGCTCCATCGACCAACTCGGAGCCGTCCAGATAATCCTGCAGGGAGATGAAAACCTTGCCGTTTCCTCGTTCGCCGGTCAACATATTCAGAAACGTGTGCGCGATCTCGTCGAACTTCGAAAGGAGGCTTGACTGGAGGCGACACCGTCCTTCGGTATCAGTCGTAACTTCTTTTTCATTCATGTGAGACGTTCCCTTGGGCGAAGCTTACCAAGTATGCCACCTCAATTAAGAATTGCAAAATCTTACGTTCAAATTTTATTCATGAACTAAAATGCCGCATTTCTGTCTGTCCGCCGCAAGAAATTTGCGCCTTATCTTCCGTTACTTAAGGATTATCGTACTCTTCGCCTCCGAGCCCGGCAAGATCAATATTTGCCGCTGCAATTCCCTCGCGGGCCTCATATCGGCGAATATGTCGCTATTCCCCCGCATTCCGAGTCGCGGCCTCTTCCAATTGAGCGACTGTCGGCCTGAGAGCCGGGATTGACGCTACGGTCGTCGAGATGCCGGAAAAAGCCGCCTGATGTCCTCGCTCATGGCGGCTTTCCATGCCGGGTCTTGCGAGCTTCGCGTCAGGTTGTCACCAGCCGCGGCGGCAGGCTGCGTAAGAGGCCGGTGAATTTTTCCCACTCGGTGGCCGCCCAGACTTCCGTTGTCGCGTGGCCGAACGTGCGAATGATGGTCGCGACTTTGGTGGCTGTCTCGATGTCCGGCGCCGTAAAGATGTCGACATAATCGGCTGGTCCAAGCACGACGTAACTCGCCTTCCAGCTAACGCCGGGACAGTTCTTTCTGATGTGATCCATCACTTCGTGGCTAAGGTCGGCCAGCGAGCCTGGGGATTTAAGGCCCTCGTGGCTCAGGCGGGTCAGCATGATGAATGTCGCCATGGTGAAGCTCTCCTTCCCTGAAAAACCAGCACAAATAAACCCTCAGCAGTCACACCAGCTGTCAGCCGTTCCGGACGACCCACACGCCGCCGGCTTTTTCATAGGTTCGCTTTACCGAAGCCCATGCGATGCGATGGGCGGCCTCTTCGCTCCGGGGATCGCTTGAGTGCGCGGCATAAGCGTGATTGAAGGTTTCCCGATAGATGTCCTGGGCGTGAGGCGGGAGGTGGTTTCTCACGGACGGAGGCAGATCGGCGTTGGTGCTATAGGGCATCTGTCCGGCTCCTGCGTCACAATATTGTACGTTGATCTCAGCACGAATAGCGGTATGCCCTCTTTGATATCCGTCATGGGTTGGGGAGAATGGGCAAATCATCATGGGCCTGGTGAGAGACGAGGAAGCAGGGATGATGTCTGAGCCGAATTATATTCGATGGTTCAATGAGATCCGGCTTGAAGATGGCCCCATCGTCGGCGCCAGGAACGCATGGCTTGGCGAGCTCTATTCAGTGTTGTCATCAGAAAGCGTGCGCGTGCCGAACGGCTTTGCGCTCACAGCTCAGTCCTATCGGGATGCGCTGACGGCCGCCGATGCCTGGGGCAGGCTCAACACGCTGCTTGACGGGCTCGCCGAGGGTGTCGGAGGCCTCCCGGGACGTGCCGCGGCAGCGCGACGGCTCGTCTTCGACGCCACGAGTGGCGAAGACCTGCGAAAACAGGTCGCTCTCGCTTATCGAAAGCTTGAGGAGGACTATGGGGCGGGGGTCGCCGTCGCCGTGCGCGGTTCTGCGATGGCAGAAGACCTCCCAGCCGCCAGCTTTGACGGTTTGCACGACAGTTTCATCAATGTCCGGGGTGAAAGCGACGTGTTCGACGCCTGCCGGCGCTCTTTTGCTTCTCTCTTCACCGACCGGGGCATCGCTTATCGGCTCGAAAATGGCCTCGACCCATTCAAGGCCGCACTTTCGGTCGGCGTCATGAAGATGGTGCGGTCCGACATCGCGTCGAGTGGGGCGATTGTTACGCTCGACACCGAGTCCGGGTTCCGCGACGTTGTCTTCGTTACCGGCGCCTATGGCCCACGCACGAATAAGACGCACGCGCCTGATCCCGACGCGTTCCATGTTCATAAGCCCACCTTCAGAAAAGGTTTCCGGGCCGTTCTGAGCCACTCCCTCGGCAGGAAACAGGCGGGGATGGCGAAGCCGGCTGCGACCGGCGAAGCCGAACGCGGGCGGCATTGCATCGACGACGCAGAAATTTTGAGCCTCGCCGACATTGCAATCAAGGTTGAGGATCACTGTTCGGCCAGGGCAGGCCATCCGATGCCGATGGAAATCGAATGGGCGAAAGACGGCGAGGATGGGCGTCTTTATATCATACAGGCGCGCCCTGAGACGGTCGCCTCGCAGCGTCCGCCCGAAACGTTCGAGATTTACGCGCTGCAGGGGAAAGGTACGCTGCTCGCAAGTGGCCGGGCCGTTGGCGAGAAAATCGCTTCCGGAAAAGTGCGCGTCGTATCCGGCGCCGAGGATCTCGCGGCGTTCCAACCAGGCGAAGTGCTCGTCTGCGATGCTACGACGCCTGACTGGGATCCGGTGATGAAGACTGCCGCAGCCATCGTCACCAATCGCGGCACCCGCACCTCTCACGCCGCCATCGTTGCGCGGGAGCTTGGCGTGCCGGCCGTCGTCGGCACCGCATCGGCAACAAAGAAGCTAAAGCCCGGCGTTGCAGTCACGGTGTCTTGCGCCGAGGGCGGAACGGGGCGTGTCTATGAAGGCGAAATTCCGTTCGGAATGACGCGCGTCGCCGCTGCCTCCGTTCCACGGCCGCGAACCGAGATCAAGGTGAACCTCAGCGATCCCGCTCTTGCCTACAAAGCCGCGATGCTGCCAAACGATGGTGTCGGGCTCGCGCGCATGGAATTCATCATCAGCGAGCACATCGGGGTCCATCCCATGGCGCTTGCCGAGCCTGAGCGGGTCACCTCGGAGGCAGATCGCACCTTTATCGCGCAGCTCACCGCGGGCTATAAGCACCCTGCGGATTTCTTTATTGAAAGGCTTTCGGAGGGCGTGGGCGCCATCGCGGCCGCCTTCTATCCAAAGCCTGTGAATGTCCGGTTTTCCGACTTCAAAACGAGCGAATACGCGAGGCTGATCGGCGGAGCCGACTTCGAGCCCAAGGAAGAGAACCCGATGATCGGGTTCCGGGGCGCGTCACGCTATACCCATCCAGCCTATGCCGCGGGCTTCGCGCTCGAATGCGCGGCGCTCAAGCGCGTTCGCGACCAGATGGGGCTGACCAATCTTTTTGTCATGGTGCCGTTCTGCCGGCGGGTCGAGGAGGCGCGCCGCGTGATTTCGGCCATGACGGCCAACGGCCTCAGACATGGCGAAAGAGGCCTTAAGATTTATGTCATGTGCGAGGTTCCGAACAATGTCATCAGTATCGACGCCTTCTCCGAATGGTTCGACGGCTTCTCGATCGGATCGAACGATCTCACCCAGCTGACGCTTGGCGTCGACCGCAACTCGGATCTCGTCGCCTTCGAGTTTGACGAGCGCGATGCAGGCATGCTCGCCATGTTCCGGCTTGCCATCACGGGCGCGAAACGAAATGGACGAAGAGTTGGAATTTGCGGCGAAGCGCCGGCAAATTATCCTGAGATCGCGCGCTTCCTCACGGAGCTTGGCATCGACTCGATCAGCGTCAATCCGGCAAGCATCATGCGAACGATGACCGTGATGCGACATGCGGAAGATCTGGCAAAACCGAGCCCCGGTAACGCTGCCACTGGATGATCGCGTTCTGAACTCTTCGTCTTGAGCCGTTAGTTTTTGACCAGGATCAAGTGTATACCCCCGTGGCCTATGTAATATATGAGAAGACTAATGCTGGGGAAAAAGATAAAAAAATAGGGTCGGTGTAACCGATTACAGTGGCAAGCCATTCCCCATCCCTTGGCACCTTTGAAGAGTTGGGGGAGAGAAATGTTCCAAATCCGCATCCATGGCCGGAGCGGGCAGGGTAACGTAACGGCTGCGGCAATTCTTTCGGTCGCGGCATTTCACGAAGGACGCCACGCACAGGCCTTCCCGAGTTTCGGGGTGGAGCATCTGGGCGCCCCCGTTGTGGCGTTCTGCCGGATTTCGGACAAGGAAATCCGGCTTCGCGAGCCGATCATGGAGCCTGATTGCCTCATCGTGCACGAGCCGGCCCTGATAAGGGCGGTCGATGTCTTCGCGGGCTTGCGGCCTGGCGGCTATCTTCTTGTCAACACCCCTATGGCATTTGCCGAGGCTCATATGCAGACAGTCGCCGATAG
This sequence comes from uncultured Alphaproteobacteria bacterium, assembly GCA_963839435.1. GTDB lineage: Bacteria > Pseudomonadota > Alphaproteobacteria > Rhizobiales > Rhodomicrobiaceae > Rhodomicrobium. Next base: position 166,664 of record CAWIVD010000007.1, on the reverse strand, counting down.
CCTGCCGAAAGGGCACGCCGTTGCCGTCCCGGCGACTGAACTCGCTCGAAGGCATGTCGGAGGCGCGCGGCCGAATGCGGCGTTGCTCGGCGCATTTGCGGCCCTGACGGGGCGCGTTCGTTTGGACAGCGTCAAGCGCGCGATCGGGGAGGCTTTCCCCGGCGAGGTCGGCGCGGCCAACATCGCAAGCGCCGTGGAAGGCTACGAGTTTGTGATGTCCCAAGCACACGCCGCCAGCGCAGCCTGAGGAGCAAGCGATGCTGAAGCAAATCGAAGGGTCGCGCGCAATGGCCGAAGCAATCGCCTTGTGCCGGCCGGAGGTGATTTGCGCCTATCCCATCACGCCGCAGACCCATATTGTCGAGGGCCTTGGCGAGATGGTGAAGGGTGGCAGGCTCGAAAATTGCGAATTCATCAATGTCGAGAGCGATTTTTCCGCGCTTTCCGTCGCGATTGGGGCATCCGCCGCGGGTGCGCGAGCTTACACCGCGACAGCGTCGCAAGGCCTCCTTTTGATGGCGGAGGCTGTTTACAACGCCTCCGGCCTCGGTCTGCCCATTGTGATGACGCTCGTAAACCGGGCCATCGGCGCGCCAGCCAATATGTGGAACGATCATTCCGACGCGATGTCCATGCGCGACGCGGGCTGGGTTCAGCTCTTCGCCGAAACGAACCAGGAAGCCGCCGATTTGCACATTCAGGCTTTCAGGCTCGCCGAGGAGCTTTCCATACCGGTCATGGTCTGCGTCGACGGCTTCATCCTCACGCACGCGGTCGAACGCTTGGATATTCCGGCTCAGGCAATGGTAGACGCCTATCTTCCGCCCTACGATCCCGTCCAGGTGCTCGATCCGGCGGAGCCCGTTACCATGGGCGCCATGGTTGGGCCTGACGCCTTCACCGAGGTCCGCTTCCTTGCGCATTACAAGCAGACAAAGGCCCTGCGCTTCATTCCGCAGTTTGCCGATGCCTTTGCAAAAGTGTTCGGGCGCGCATCCGGCGGTCTCTTGCGCGGCTATCGCACCGAGGACGCCCAGATGGTCGTGATCGCGATGGGCTCGGTCTGCGGCACCATCAAGGATACGATCGATGAAATGCGCGACGAGGGCATTCCGATTGGCCTTGTCACGCTTGTCTCCTATCGGCCATTCCCGATCGACGCCTTGCAGAACATCCTCGAAAGCGCTCGGGAGGTCGTGGTGATCGACAAGAGCGTGTCGCTCGGCATGGGCGGCCCGCTCGCAAACAATGTCGGCGTGGCGCTCAGAAACCTGCCGCGCCGGCCGCGCATGCACGCGGTGGTGGCGGGCCTTGGCGGCCGTCCCATCACGCGCCAGTCTTTGCACCGCCTGTTCCGGCTGGCCGCGGCCAAGCCCTGGGAGGGGACGCATTTCCTCGATCTCAACGATCGCGTCGTAGGCCGCGAAATCCATCGCGCCGGCAAGCTGCGCCGCTCCGGGCCCACCGCCGAAGCCATCCTGCGCTACCTAGCGGAGTCCGCCGACGATCGGGCCGCCGAATGAGAGGCAAGACATGAACGACCGCCCCCGAACGCTCGCGCCGGACGAAGCCGTGGAGAAGCTCAAGTTCTATCAAAAAGGAACCTTCACCGTCGGCAACAGGCTGGTATCGGAAGAAGAGCGTTCCGTGCAAGCCACGCAGGAGCGCTCCAACGCCATCACTTGCGGCCACCGCGCTTGCCCCGGATGCGGCGAGGCGCTTGGCGCGCGTTATGCCCTCGACGCCGCGATGCGCGCCACGGGCGATAATCTCATCGCCGTGACTGCAACCGGCTGCCTCGAGGTTTTTTCGTCGCGCTATCCCGAAACATCCTGGCAGATGGCCTGGCTTCATTCCCTTTTTGGGAACGCGCCAGCGGTTGCAACGGGCATTGCCGCCGCCATGCGAGCGAAAAAGCGCCATACGCGAGTCATCGCGCAGGGCGGCGACGGAGGCACGAGCGACATCGGCTTCCAATGCCTCTCCGGCATGTTCGAGCGTAACGATGACGTGCTCTATGTCTGCTACGACAACGAAGGCTACATGACCACGGGCGTTCAGCGTTCGTCGGCGACGCCGCCAGCCGCGGGCACCGCGACGACGCCTGCGGTTGGGCCGGCGCCGGGTAACGTCTTCGGCACGGGCAAGTCTGTGCCAAAAATTGCGCTCGCTCACGGCATCCCCTATGTCGCAACGGCGTCGGTCGCTGATCTGCACGATCTTGAGCGCAAGGTCACGAAGGCGATGTCCGTTCATGGTGCGCGCTACATCCAGATCCACGTGCCGTGCCCGTTCGGCTGGGGATCGGCTTCACACGATACGATCCGGCTCGCTCGGCTTGCCATCGAATGCGGTTTCTATCCCATCTTTGAGGCGGAACACGGCAAGGTTACGCACGTCCGCAAGATCCGCCGCAAGGCTCCGGTGCAATACTACCTGATGCTTCAGCGCCGCTTCGCACACCTTTTCCGTGACGGCAAGGCAGACCCGAGCGTCGCCCGCCTGCAAGCGATCTGCGATGCCAACATCGCCGACTATGGCTTGCTGGACTCGGCGAACGTGGAGGCATGAGGAGGCCATGGAACATCCGTTCGCCATCACACTCGATCCCGGCACCTCGCTGATCAACCGTACCGGCTCGTGGCGCACGCTGCGGCCGCAGTTCGTGCGTCGCCTGTCGCCTTGCAATAATGCATGCCCGGCTGGCGAGGACATTCCGCGCTGGCTTGCCCACGCCGAGAGCGGTGATTATGAAGCGGCCTGGCGCAAGCTGACCGAGAACAATCCGATGCCCGCGATCATGGGCCGCGTGTGCTATCATCCTTGCGAAAACGCCTGCAATCGCGCCGTGCTCGACTCCGCGGTCGGCATCAATTCGGTCGAGCGGTTCCTCGGCGATCTGGCCATATCAAAAGGCTGGCGCTTTGCCGCGCCTTCGGCTGCTTCAGGGAAGAAGGTGCTGATCGTGGGGGCTGGACCGTCGGGACTTTCGGCGGCCTATCATCTCGCACGGCTCGGTCATGCGGTAACGATCAAGGAAGCAGGGCCTCTGCCGGGCGGCATGATGCGGTTCGGCATTCCGAAATTCCGTCTTCCCCGTGAGGTGCTCGATGCCGAGGTCCAGCGCATCGTGGATCTTGGCGTTCGCATCATATATGGCGCGAAGGTCGAAAACATTCAGAACGCCATGACGGCAGGCGGGTACGACGCGGTTTTCCTCGCAGTCGGCGCGCATATCGCCAAGCGGGCCTATATCCCGGCCGGCGCCACGGCGAAGATCCTCGACGCGGTCCAGGTCCTCCGCTCCATGGAAGGCGAGGACAAGCCGATGCTTGGGCGGCGCGTCATTGTGTACGGCGGTGGCAACACGGCCGTTGACGTGGCCCGCACGGCCAAAAGACTTGGCGCGGAGGAAGCCGTCATCGTGTATCGGCGCACACGCGACCGAATGCCTGCGCGCGACCTTGAGCTTGAGGAAGCGCTCGAAGAAGGCATCATGATGAAATGGCTTTCGACGATCAGGAACGTCGAGAGCGGCGCCATCACCGTCGAGAAAATGAAGCTCGACGAAAAAGGCTTCCCGCAGCCGACCGGTGAATTCGAGACGCTCGAAGCCGACTCGGTCGTCCTGGCGCTGGGCCAGGATGTCGACCTTTCCTTGCTGGATGGCGTACCGGGGCTGCAGATGAAGGACGGCGTGGTGCAGGTTGGCCCCGACATGATGGCGGGCGCGCCTGGCATTTTCGCGAGCGGCGATATGATGCCTCCCGAACGGACCGTTACGCTCGGCGTCGGTCAGGGCAACAAGGCCGCCCGGAACATCGACGCGTGGCTTCGCGGTCAGCCCTGCAATCCGCCGCCGGCGAACGACATCGCGACCGCCGATAAGCTCAACACTTGGTATTATGGTGAAGCTCCGAAGACGGTGCGACCCATGCTTGAAATGGCCCGGCGGACCTCGACCTTCGAGGAAATCGTGCAAGGCCTCGACGAGAGCAACGCGCTCTACGAAGCGCGCCGCTGCCTCTCCTGCGGCAACTGCTTTGAATGCGACAATTGCTATGGCATGTGCCCGGATAACGCTGTGATAAAGCTTGGGCCGGGCAACGGTTTCGAGTTCAAATACGACTATTGCAAGGGCTGCGGGATCTGCGCGCAGGAATGCCCGTGCGGCGCAATCATGATGACGCCCGAGGCGATTTAGCGCCTGCCGATGAGGCGGCCATGGACTGAGGCAAGAGTGCGAAATCGCCCTGGCCGCCCTCGTGCAGCATAGTGACCACTTTGATTTAGGTCATGGCATTCAGGCGACCTACGCAGTAAACATTTTCTTTAAGTCAAAGGGTCGATGGCGTGTAGAATGGATTCTGTTCGCATCGACAATAAAATTACGGCCAGGGCGGAAACTCAAGTCTTCGAAAACTCGAGAGATTTGGGCTGTCAGCCATCCCGCTCGAACACGAGCGACGGAAGAGGCCTGCTCGGCGGTTTGTAACTTGGATCAGACGGATACAGCAAATGAACGCAAAATATCCCGGCATCTCGACAGTCATTCACGGTAACGGCGCGGTGGCCGAGGTTATGGGCCATGTGTGCGGCGGCGTCATAGGGTATCCGATCACGCCCTCGACGGAGATCTCCGAAATCTACGAGGCTTTCCGCTCAGCAGGCGGCTGCAACGTCTGGGGCACGCACCCCTTCTTTTTCGAGCCGGAGGGCGAGCATTCGGCCCAATCGGGCGCGCTCGGCGCTGCGCTGACCGGCGGCAAGTTCGTCTCCAACGCATCGTCAAGCCAGGGCATCCTGTACGGGCTCGAGTCGCATTATGTGACGGTCGGCAAGAAGGTCGGCGGCTTCGTGCTGCAGGTCGCCGCACGCGTCGTATCGAAGCATTCGCTCAACGTGATGGCAGGCCATGACGACGTCTACGCCTTGCTGCAATCGGGCTACACGATCCTGTTCGGCTCGAACCCGCAGGAGGCGGCCGACCTCGCCGCCATCTCCTACAAGGTCAGCGCCATGTCGCTGATCCCGGTCGCCAATGCAATGGACGGCTTCGCTACCTCCCATATGATGTGCGAGACGCTGATGCCGGAGCCCGCATTGCTGCGCGAGTTCCTCGGCGACCCGTCCGGCCGCATCAAGTGCCCGACAGTGGCGCAGGAGATGCTGTTCGGCGCCAAGGGCCGCGTCTTCCAGCTCAAGCAATACATCACGAGGCACCAGTCCGACCTCGAGCCTGCCAATCTCTTGGCCGTGAAGTCATTTCTTGATGCCAACGCGGCCGCGGTCGAGAAGGACAATGCAGGCGAGTTGGTCGCCAAGACGGTTCACTGGTTCCCTGAGGAGTTGCGCGGCCAGTGGCGGCGGCAGTGGCTCAATGCGTTCGAGAAGGGCACCCGTCAGCTGGTCCCGGCGCAGGTCGACGTCAACAATCCCGGCGTCACCGGCGGCGTGCAGAACCAGCCCGATTTCCAGGCCGGCTCGGTTGACCATCGCACCCACTTCGTCAACGCGGTGCCCCACTTCGTGCGTGAGGCAATGGCCGAATACTCCCAGCTTACGGGCCGCGAGTACAAGCCGGTCAAGACGTTCCTGTGCGACGATGCCGAAACCGTATTGGTAGGGCTCGGCTCGGTCACGGACGATGCCGAGGCGGTCGCCACCTATCTGCGCGGCCAGGGCAAGAAGGTCGGCGTGGTGTCGATCAAGCTCCTGCAGCCGTTCCCCGACGCGGAGCTGGTTGCGGCGCTTGCCGGCAAGAAAGCCGTTACGGTGCTGGAGCGGTCCGACGTCACGGCACTCAGCACGGCGGTCACGCAGGCGCTCTTCAAGGGCGTCGAGAACGCGAGCGGCGAACGCCATCCCGGTGTCCCGGCGATCAAGAGCCTGCCAAAGATGACGACGGCTATTTTCGGTCTCGGCGCGCACGATCTGCAGCCGCGCCACCTCATCGCCGCGTACAAGAACATGGAGACGAAGAACGCCCCGTTCATCTATCTCGGTTCGCAGTTCTTCTCCAAAGACCCGACGCCGAAACTCGCGGCCCTGCAGGATCGGCTGAAGGCGGCTTATCCCGAGACCGAGCTTATGGCGCTGGAGACGGAGCCCAATCCGAACCTGCTGCCGCCCTCTGCCTTGCGGATCCGCTTCCACTCGGTCGGCGGCTACGGCACCATCGCAACGGGCAAGCTCCTCACCGATATCCTCGGCGGCGTGCTCGACCTGCACTCCAAGGCGGCGCCGAAATACGGCTCCGAGAAGAGCGGCGCGCCGACGAACTATTACATCACGCTCAGCCCGGAGACGGTGAAGATCACCAATGCCGAGCTTGAGGACGTGGAGATCGTTGTCTCGCCCGACCACAAGGTGTTCAGCCACACCAACCCCCTGAAGGGGCTGGTCGACGGCGGCACCTTCATGATGCAGACGAACCTGTCGCCGGCACAAGTGTGGCGCGAGCTTCCCGAGCGGGCGCGCAAGACCATTCGTGACAAGAAGATCAAGTTCTTCGTGCTTGACGGCTTCGCGGTCGCCAAGCGGCACGCGCCCACGCCCGAACTCGAAACCCGTATGATGGGCATTGCCTTCATCGGTGCCGTTTGCGGGCACGTCGACCGGATCGTCGCGGACGCCTCGCGCGACGCGGTCCTGACCAAAGTCCGGCAGCTGCTCTCGAAGAAGTTCGGCAGCAAGGGCGCCGCTGTTGTCGACGGCAATATGGAGGTCATCAAGGAAGGCCTGGAAGCGACCCAAGCCGTCAACTACAACACCCCAGAGTTTGCCGCCATCGATGCCGAACCAGCGGCGAAGACGACCCGCACGGTCGCCATCTCCGCAGACATGTGCCGTCTCAACGCCAGCTCGCCGAGTTCCGGTTTCTTCGACCGCGAGTACTACGATGAGACCGTCGTTGCACCGTTCCGCGACGGCACCATCGCCGAAGCGCCGGTGCTCCCCGGCTCCGGCATGTTCATGCCCGGAGGAACGGGCGCCATGAAGGACAAGGGCCTGTTCCGCCGCGAGGTGCCGGACTTCAATCCCGACCTCTGCACCGGCTGCATGGAATGCGCTCTTGTTTGCCCGGACGCCGCGATCCCCAATACGGTGCACGAGATCCACGAGCTGGTGCTCGCCGGCATCAAGCACGTCGATGTCGCCGAGGCCCAGCGCGAAGCCATGCGCACGCATGTCTATCCGCTGAGCGAAGCGGTGCGTGCGATCTACCGCTCGACCAAGGAGGCGAAGCATTTCCACGAGGTGTTGGCGACGGCGGCTCAAGCCCTCGATACCGACAACGCCATTCTGAAGCGCAATTTCGGCAAGGTTGCCGAGATTCTGGCAAGCTTCCCGGTCGCCAAGACGCGTCCGTTCTTCGACGCGATGGAGAAGGACAAGCCCGGCACCGGCGGTCTCTTCTCGGCCGCGGTGGATCCGTGGAAATGCTCGGGTTGCCTTGAGTGCATCGACGTGTGCGGCCCCGGCGCCCTGAAAGTACGCCAGCAGGATGCGGCGCTGCTCGACTCGCTCCAGGCTCGCTTCGAATTCCTGAGCAAGACGCCGAACACGCCGGCCCGCTTCGTCGAAGGCTCGCTCGCCCCCGAAGGCGACACCAAGCGCCTGATGCTGGACCGCGGCAACTACTACGCCACCACAGGCGGCCACGGCGCGTGCCGCGGCTGCGGCGAGGTCACGGCGATCCGCCTCGTCACCTCGACGAACCACGCGATCCAGACCAAGCGCCACAAGGACCATGCCCGCGAGGTCGAGGCTTTGATCGAGAATCTCGACGCGAAGCTCACGATCATCAATGGCGACGCCACGCGCCGCGAGCGCATCGTCAAAGCCCGCGAGATCCTGGAGAAGCGGCTCTACCTTCTGGAAAGCGGCCCAACCGGCAACGGCCCGGCCTCGGCCGTGATCGCCAACGCCACCGGATGCTCGAGCGTCTACGCCTCGACGTTCCCCTTCAATCCCTACAACGACCCGTGGGTGAACAGCCTGTTCCAGGATGCCCCGGCCGTTGCCAAGGGGCTGTTCGAGGGGCTGGCCGCGGCGGTGACCGACGACGTCAAGGCGCTCCGCATCGCCCATCTCGAACTCGACGACGCCTACGACCCGGCGATGCACGACAAATTCTTCAAGACGTTCTCCTGGGCTAACTTCACGCCCGAAGAGATGGCGCTCTTGCCGACCGTCATCAGCATGGGCGGCGACGGCGCGACCTACGACATCGGCTTCGGCGCCTTGTCGCGGCTCCTCTCCACCCAGACCCCCATCAAGGTCGTGGTGCTCAACACAGGCGCCTATTCCAACACCGGCGGACAAGCCTCCACGGCGAGCCTTACCGGTCAGGACTCCGACTTGGCGCGGTTCGGCACTGTCCATCACGGCAAGCAGGAGGACCGCAAGGAACTCGGCCTCATCGCGGCCTTCCACCCCAATGTGTTCGTGGTCCAGGCCTCGACAGCTCTGCAGGGACACTTCCTGAAGAACGTCATGGCCTACCTGAACCACACCTCGTCGCCGGCGGTGCTCGACATCTACACGCCCTGCCAGGGCGAGCACGGCATCGCCGATGCGGCGGCAAGCCAGCGCGCCCGCCTCGCCGTCGAGTGCCGCATGAGCCCGGTGTTCGTGCACAACCCGCGCGCCAACACCGCGCTCTACGGCCGGTTCAACCTTGAGGGCAATCCCGATCTCGACAAGGACTGGACCAAGAGCAGCATCGAATATGTCGAGGACGGAGCCACCAAGCTTCAGGACGTGGCGCTGACACCAGCCTACTTCGCCAAGGACGAAACCCGCTTCAAGAAGCAGTTCCGCAAGCTCGCGGCCGATGCCGACGCCATCCTGGTCGAGGATTACGTTGCCCTGCCGGTCTCGGAGCGGGCGGGCAAGACCCCCTTCGTGTACTCGACCGACGATGACAAGCGGCTGATCAAGGTGGAGGTGTCCGCCACCATCGTGCATCTGGTCGAGGAGCGTCGAAAGAACTGGCGGACCTTGCAGTACCTCGCCGGACGGCAGGTTGAGAAGCTCGATGCCGATCACAAGGCTGAGCTCGAAGCGATGCAGCAGCGCTACCAGGACGCTGTGACGACGAAGGAGAGCACGCTCGACACTATCGCCCGGGCGATGAGCGAGCTCGCGGCTTCCTCGAATGCCCCGGCCAACGGCAGCCTCTCGGCGGCGCTTGCGCCGTTCGGCGGCGGAGCCGCCGCCCCCGCTGCTGCCCCGGCGAAGGCGCTGAATGGCAGCGGCGCCGACCTGCCTTTCATTCACGACGAGGACATCCCGAAGTGCACCAACTGCAAGACCTGCTACCAGCAGGTCAGCGAGGTGTTCGAGCTGACCAAGATCGTGGTGGACGGCGCGCCGAAGGATGTCGCCCATACCATTCCGGGTATACTCGCCAAGCTGAAGATTACGCCCGAGCTGAAGGCCCGCGTGGCTCGGGTCGCGGCCAACTGCGATGCGGAGATCATTCGATGACGGAGCCCAACAAGGACCTGCTGCGCTACGCCCAGACTTCCAGCACGCTGGAGGCTTCGCGCAGCACCCTCGCTGAACTCGAGCACACCGAAGCCGTCGAGCTGTTCCAGAAGCAGCTCGCGCTGCTGAAGAAACGGCTGCTCGGCGACCCCAGGTCGCTGCGCAGCTCCTTCGTGGCCGACGGCGTCCGGGCTATCGCCTGGGAGTTCCAGCAGGAGGAACTCGGTGCGGGCTTTACCAAGATGCTTTGGGAACTGCTCTTGCGCAACGACGATATGAGCCTGGTCCTGATGCGCTTCATCTGGTCGATGCCGCTCAAGTTCAAGCGCAAGTTCGTCAAGGCCATCGACGATCATCTCTCCGGCCGCTACCCGATGTTCAAGGGCCTCTCGGAAGGTTGGCCGGCCGATGCCTACATCCCGCCCTACATCCGCCCGCCCGAGGAGCGTTCTCACGACTTCGAACTCGTGAACACCGGCTATCTCGGCTACATGGCGCTCGGCTACACCGAGCGCGAAGTGGAAATGTTCGTATGGCTCGAAGTGCTGCGCGACAAGCAGTGCGACGACCGTCCGTGCGAACTCGGCGTCCACATCCAAGGCAAAAAGGATCCGAAGGGCGGTTGCCCGGTCAAAATCCACATTCCCGAAATCATCGATATGCTCGGGAACGGAAAATTCCGCGAGGCGCTCGAACTGATCGAGAGCTGCAATCCGCTGCCGGACGTGACCGGCCGCGTCTGCCCGCAGGAACTGCAGTGCCAGGGCGTGTGCGCTCAAACCAAGCGGCCGATCGAAATCGGCCAGCTCGAATGGTACCTGCCTCAGCGCGAGAAGCTGGTCGGCAGGTCTCCCAAAGAGCGGTTTGCCGGGGTGGTCAACCCCTGGGCGCAGGCCGAGAAGCCGCCGATTGCGGTAGTCGGTTCCGGTCCATCCGGTCTTATCAACGCCTATCTGCTGGCGGCCGAGGGCTTCCCCGTCACCGTGTTCGAGGCATTCCACGAGCTTGGCGGCGTGCTGCGCTATGGCATTCCCGAGTTCCGCCTGCCGAACGAGTTGATCGACGACGTGGTCGGCAAGATCAATCTGCTCGGCGGCCGCTTCGTGAGGAACTTCGTCGTCGGCAAGACCGCGACGCTCGAGGATCTCAAGAACAACGGCTTCTGGAAGATCTTCGTCGGAACGGGCGCGGGCCTGCCCACCTTCATGAACGTGCCGGGCGAGCATTACCTCGGCATCATGTCGGCCAACGAATTCCTCACCCGCGTCAACCTGATGCGGGCGCTCGACGACAAGTACGAGACGCCGCTTCCTGACGTCAAGGACAAGGAAGTGTTCGTCATCGGCGGCGGCAACACGGCGATGGACGCCGCGCGCACCGCCCGCAGGCTCGGCGGCAACGTTACCATCGTCTACCGCCGCACCAAGTCGGAGATGCCGGCCCGCGTCGAGGAGCTTCATCACGCTCTCGAGGAAGGCATCAACCTGAAGGTGCTGCGTGGGCCGGTCGAGTTCATCGGCAACGAGAAGACCCACTTCATCAGCCACGCGGTTCTCGCGGTCAACGAGCTGGGCGAACCCGACAAGTCTGGCCGCCGCAGCCCCAGACCGACCGGCGAGACCGAGCGCGTTCCGGTCGACCTCATCATCATGGCGCTGGGCAACACGTCGAACCCCATCGTGAAAGACGCCGAGCCCAACCTGAAGGTCTCGAAATGGGGCACGATCGAGCTTGGCGACAAGACCAAGCTGACCTCGATCCCCGACGTTTACTCCGGCGGTGATGCGGCTCGTGGCGGATCGACCGCCATTATGGCGGCCAGCGACGGCCAGGCGGCCGCGCGCGAGATCGTCGGCGACATCCCGTTCACGGCGGCGGAGATCGCGGAGCGGGTCGCCAAGGCGGCGCGCTACACGGAGCTCGGCCAGGCCGATCAGACCGTCGTCGAGAAGATCGCGCTCGCAGGCGGCATCGTCGAGTTCAAGGTGCGGGCCCCGATGGTGGCGCGCTCAGCCAAGGCTGGACAGTTCGTCCGCGTGCTCGGCTGGCAGGATGGCGAACTGATCCCGCTGACGCTCGCCGACTGGGACGCCGAAGCCGGCACCATCGACCTCGTCATCCAGGGCATGGGCACTTCGACGCTGTTGATGAACAAGATGGCGGTCGGCGACAAATTCGCCGGTATCGCCGGACCGCTCGGCCGCGCGAGCGAGGTGCACAAGTACGGCCACGATGAAACCGTGGTGTTCACGGCGGGCGGCGTTGGCCTGCCGCCCGTGTACCCCATCGCGCGGGAGCATTTGCGGATCGGCAACCACGTGACGCTCATCTCCGGCTTCCGCTCCAAGGACTTCTTGTTCTGGGTCGGCGAAGAGGAGCGGATCGGCAAGCTGCAGGCCGAGTTCGGCCGCCAGCTCGACATGGTCTATACGTCGAATGACGGCACCTTCGGGGAGAAGGGCTTCGTGACCGCGCCATTGGAGCGGATGCTGAAGGACGGCAAGAAGAGCAAGGGCCGCAAGATCGCCGAGGTGGTCACGATCGGGCCGCCCTTGATGATGCGCGCCGTCAGCGACCTCACCAAGCCCTACGGCGTGAAAACCGTGGCGAGCCTCAACTCGATCATGGTGGACGCCACCGGCATGTGCGGCGCCTGCATGGTGCCGATCATGGTCGACGGCAAGCTTATTCGGAAACACGCCTGTATCGATGGACCGGAACTCGACTCCCACCTCATCGACTGGGACAAGTTCCTGCCGCGGTTCAACACCTTCAAGGCGCAGGAGCTGCGCAGCAAGGTGGCGCACGGACTGGGGTAGTTTCCGCTACCAGAGGTCACGTCATAATTGCCGGACGATACATGAGGAGCAGGGTCAAGCCCTGCTCCTTTTTTATTTGCTCGCGGGGGCGTGCAGCTCTAAAAAGTGTTTATATACTTACTTATAGCCCTTTTGCAAAACGAACCCAATTTATTTTTGGTTAATGGCGCGTGGGCGCTCGTCAGGAATAGCTCTGACTGCAGCCCCTTTTGAGCTAAAATCAGTTATTCAACGATAAGAGTTCTTGGGGGCTGCTCCGTGGCCATTTCGAAGCTTGAAATGCTTAGAGAGCTTGAGCGCAAAGTGCTTTGGCTGTCGGCGTGGATGATCCACAACGCCAATCATTTGCGGGAAAATCATGACGGGCTCAAGGTCGGCGGCCACCAGGCCTCCTGCGCCTCGGCGGCGACCATCATGACGGCGCTATATTTTGCGGTTTTGAGGGCCGAAGACCGTGTCGCGGTAAAGCCTCACGCCGGGCCTGTCTTCCACGCCATCCAATATCTTCTTGGCCGCCAGACCAAAGAAAGGCTCGAGAGGTTCAGGGGCTATGGCGGGGCTCAATCCTATCCCTCGCGCACCAAGGATGCCGATGGCGTCGATTTTTCCACGGGATCGGTGGGGCTCGGCGTCGCGCAGACGCTGTTTTCGTCGCTGGTGCAGGATTACATCCGCGCGAAAGACTGGGGCGCGAAAGCACCGGAAGGCCGGATGATTGCGCTTCTTGGTGATGCGGAACTCGACGAAGGCAATATCTCCGAGGCCATGCTTGAGGGTTGGAAGCACGGCCTGCGCAACACCTGGTGGATCGTCGATTACAATCGCCAGAGCCTCGACGCCGTCATCCACGAGGGCCTCTGGGCAAAGATCGAAGCCATGTTCCGCAATTTCGGCTGGGACGTCACCGTACTCCGCCACGGAAAGCTGCAAGAGAAAGCATTCGCTGAACCGGGCGGCGAGGCGCTGCGCGGGTGGATCGAGAAATGCCCCAACCAGCTTTACTCGGCGCTCGGGTTCCAAGGCGGCGCCGCCTGGCGAAGGCGGCTTCTCGACGATATCGGCGATCAGGCCGATGTCTCCGCTTTGATCGAGAGGCGCAGCGACGCGGAACTGGCCGCGCTGATGGGAAATCTGGGCGGCCACGATCTTGAAACGCTCCTGGAAGCCTTCGCACAGGCAGGAGAGCACGACCGGCCCGTCTGCTTCATCGCTTATACGATTAAAGGGTTCGGACTGCCGCTTGCCGGCCATAAGGACAACCATGCGGGGCTGATGACTTCGGCTCAGATCGATGGCTTGCGCGTGTCGATGACCATCCGGCAAGGCCATGAATGGGATCTTTTCGAGGGGTTGGGAGCTACGCCCTCGGAAGTGGAGCAATTCCTTGCCGGAACGGGCGCTGCCCAGAAGCCTTTGCGCCCTGCTGAAGCGCCGCGCATCGAGACACCCGCTCGCCTCGACTATCCGAAGCAGCCTTCGATGTCGACGCAGCAGGCTTTCGGGTTGTTGATGCACGAAATTGCCAAGGGCGAGGATGAGTTCGCGGCACGGATCGCGACCGTCTCGCCCGACGTCACGGTGTCGACGAACCTGGGCGCCTGGGTAAATCGAAGAAACGTCTATGGGCGCGATCAGATCCAAGACCTGTTCCGCGCCGAACATATTCCCTCGGCTTACAACTGGTCCATGTCTCCCCAGGGGCAGCATTTCGAGCTTGGCATCGCTGAAATGAACCTCTTTGCGATGCTGTCCGCGATGGGGTTGGCCCACGCCATTTCAGGCGAAAGACTGCTTCCCATCGGCACGCTGTACGACCCATTCATCGAGCGGGGCCTCGATGCTCTCAATTATGCCTGCTACCAGGATGCGCGCTTCATTCTTGTGGCGACGCCATCGGGCGTGACTTTGGCGCCTGAGGGGGGCGCCCACCAGTCCATCGCAACGCCGCTGATCGGCATCGCGCAAGACCGGCTGACCTCCTTCGAGCCGGCCTTCGCCGATGAACTCGCCGTCATTCTCAGATGGGGGTTCGAGCATATTCAGGCGCCTGCCAAAGCGGATGACGGCGGTTCGGTTTACTTAAGGCTTTCCACGCGCGCCCTCGATCAGCCGCAGAGAGAGATGACGGCTGACTTGGAAAGCGCCATCCTGAAGGGCGCCTACTGGCTGAGAAGGCCAGGCCCGAACGCGCATGTTGCAATCGCCTTTACAGGCGCTGTCGCCCCAGGCGCAATCGACGCGACCGGCCTTATCGGGGAGGATCGCCGCGACGTGGGGCTTCTTTCTGTCACATCGGCGGATCGACTTTACGCCGATTGGACCCGAGCGCAAAAAGCCCGGGAGCAGGGTCTTGCCTCAGCCGTCAGCCATGTTGAAGGAATCATGGCTGGCCTTCCTTCATATTGCGGGCTTGTGACCGTCATCGACGGCCATCCGGCAACTTTGGGCTGGCTCGGTTCGGTGTGCGGGCACAGGACGCGATCGCTCGGCGTCCAAAACTTCGGTCAATCTGCCGCGATCGGAGACCTATACCGGCATTTCGGCATCGATGCGCGCGGCATCGCCGAAGCGGTTCAAGCGATAGCTCCCGGCCGGCCGCTCCGCCATTTGTGGGCTACCTGATCAGGGCGGCCACCTCTCGAAACCGAGGGTGCTCTGCGGTCTTGAGCCATTCGAACACAACCATCTCGGCCGTCACGATCTCAGCCCCATGCCATGCCATCCTGTCAACCGCTGTCTCCTTGCTTTCGGCGCGCCTGGATCCGATGGCATCACGCACGACAAAAACCCGACGGCCGGTTTCGAGAAGCCCGAGCACAGTCTGAAGCACGCAGACATGCGCCTCCCACCCAGCCACCACGATGGCGTGCCCTTCGCTCAGGCGTGGAAGGAAATCCGGTGCCGGGCATGCGTCGAACGTCATTTTGTGGACGATGAGGGAGGGATCCGGGGCAAGCTCGCTCACGGTCGGTCCAAGCCGCCGGGCATTTTGCTCGGTGAAAAAAGTGGGGACGCCCAGGATCGCAGCCGCGTCAATCAAGCGCCGCGCGTTGATAACGTCGGTGGCGGCGTCATCAATGGCTGGCATAAGTTTGGTTTGGAGGTCGATCAAGAGCAATGTCGATGCCCGGCCGTCGATGGTCAACACTGGTTACCTCGCTCATTCCTCGTGCGCTTTTCGAATATGCCACGAGGTGATCGTATGTGGTGATGCCTTATTTGCTCGTCGCAGATGGCCACCGCGAGACCATCCGCACAAAGCGATGCAGATGGATACCGTCGCCGCGGGCGCTACCAGCATGGCGCCGGAGGCCATTTAACGTATTGCGGCAAAACATCCAATCCTGATGCTGAATAATTTCGAATCCTCGACCAGAGACTGTGTTTTGTGCAAGCTCTGGTGGTAAAAAATTGTGGTGGGCGCCCATTCAAACGTTGCGGCATCCGAATATTTGCGTAACCTGATAGTGCCTCAAAAGGGCAGGGCGGGCGCGGCCTCATTTTCGAGGAAAGGGAACACTGGCGTAGTTACCGCGCGTCCGCCTCTACCAGCATGCTGGTCGTCTATTTTGCGGTGAATGCGGGTTTGCCGCGGCTTTTCGAGGCAGCGGGCTCGAGGCCTGTCTTGGCTTGGCCCCTAGGTTCACGATTCGACTTCAGCAACCTGCTCAGCAGAGAACCCGCCTTTATCTGAGTTTCCCCGGTGAACTCGTGCAGGAGGGGCGCGAGGCTGCGTTTGAATGAGGTGCCTTTCTGCATGGCCTTTATGCCAAGCGCCGCGGCGTCCGCCATTTCCCGGCTGTATGGGATCGTGATGTCGGGGCTGCGTCCCGCAGCGCGCGTGAAATCGGCTTCCTTCAGCCCGCCATGAGGCGCAACATGATTGACGAGATGCAAGGTGTGCCGTTCCGGCGTGTCGGGACCGATGATGTCACTCCATCGCGCCAGGTCCCTGGCGCCGGCGAGGCTCGCATTGCTGATCAGAAGGCAGGTGCTCGGGATCTTCAGCGCCCACGTCATCTTCATCGCGATGCTCGCAGGAACCTCAACAATCGTAAGGCGATAGGTGGGAAGGAGCTTGCTCAGAAGCCAGAGAAAGGATTCTTCCGAGATTGTTGCATCCGAGTCGAGCGGCTCGAGCGATGCGAACAGGCTGAGACGGTCGGATATGTGCTTCAGCCCTCGCTCAAGGAGCAGCTTGTCCACGCGCTCCGGATGGCCCAGCGCGTCGCAGAGAGCATGGTTCGGCACGGCGTCCAGCTGTAGCGCCGCATCTCCCGTTTGAAGCCCAAGGTCGACAAGAACAGTATGGCGGCGCTTGCTTTCGGCAAGCAACCAGGCAAGGCTTGTCGCGATTGTGGTTGCGCCGACGCCTCCCCGAACGCCAACCACATAAACAAGCTCCCCTGTCCGGCGATCTCCCGAGAAGCCCTCCGGAAAAAGAATGGATTTGCACGCAGCCGCGAGGAGATCTCTTTGAATTGGAAAAATGAAATAGTCGGATATCCCTGAGTTCTTCAACTCGCGATAAAACCCGATGTCGTTGCGGTCGCCGACAGCGATGACCGCGACGCCCGGATCGCAGACATCCGCGATGGAGCGAAGCTCATAGAGAGGGTCTTCGATCCCGCTTACATCCAGAATTAACAGTTTCGGCGAGCTTTCCTTTGCCAGGCATTCAGCTGCCGTCTTCAAATTGCCCGCCGTGAACTGCGTCTCCTTGACCCCGAGCGCGGCCAGGCATTGGGAGATGACGGCTTCGGAGTTCTGGCGCGCAGGAACGCCCGGACCAGGGGCGGGGCTGGCCGCTCCGCATCGCCGGAATAGGCAAAGGCTTGTTCTTTACTCATCTGAGACTTCCCCCTTGTACTCCGTCTTAACGCATTTTTCTTTATGCAATCTTAAGTGGCGAAATGACCGGCTGATCATGCCGATCCGAGGATTTTTATATATCATTACAACCTATAATAGTGATTTTGCCGTTAGCCTCAGCCGGTTCCAGCTGCGAGGGTCAAAACATGAAAACTTTCCAACCGCCTATGGCGTGGAGCTCAGGTTTTGTCCAGCCGGTTGCGATCATGGCAGCACTGACCGCTTGCGCGGTACTGGTGCGGCTCCCCTTCCTCTCCGATGTTGGTGCCGATGAAGCCTTTTATCTCGTCGTCGGCCGCCAATGGCTGAACGGGATGCCGCCTTACGCCCATTCGTTCGACGTGAAGCCGCCGCTCCTGTTCGGGCTGCTGGCTGCGGCCGAAGCTGTTTTCGGACCGAGCCTGATTGCCGCCAAGGCGCTCTCCATGGCGGCGGTTTCGGCCACGGCCTGCGCGCTTTACCTGTTCGGGAGGCGTTTCGTCGGCGAGCTCTCCGGTATCGCGGCGGCGTTTCTCTATATCGTGGCGAGTTTGACGCTGGCCGGCACCGTTTCTCCCGCTGAGCTCATCAGGGCGCCGTTCATCGCTTTCGCCATGCTTGCGGGCTTTGCCGCAATCACAAAGCCGAAGCCTTCCTTGTGGTTGGCGGCAGGGGCGGGCGTTCTTTTCGGGGCGGCCGCCGTAGTGAAACAGACCGCTATTTTCGAAGCCGCCCCGCTGGCGGCGTTCCTTCTTTTCAGCCACCCGCGAAAAGAGGGGCTCAAGGCGTTTGTTTTATTTGCCGCAGGCTGTTTCATTGTCCCTTCGGGGTTTGCCTTGCTCTTCCTTGCCGAGGGCCATTTCGGTGCCTTTTTTGACGCTGCGGTGATCTCCGCATTCGGCCGCATGAACGCAGACTACGTGTCATGGGGCAACGCGGTCGTGCTATTTAGCTTGGAACTGCTGCTCCTGGCTCCCCTCGTTATCCTTGCGGCCACGGCATGGGCGTTCCGCGGCGCGTTTCAGCCAGGGGTTCGTCCGGCACTTCGCTTTCTCGGGGCATGGGCGCTTGGCGCGCTTTTCGGCGTGCTCGCCGTGAGAGCGGCATGCTCCTTCTACATGCAGGCCGCTCTTCCTCCCCTTTGCCTCCTGGCTGGCGTGCTGTTGGACCATGGGATGGCGCGTTTTCGAGCGAAAAGGGTGCGGGACCTGGCCAGGACGATCATCTTTGCGAGCGTTGTCATTTTCATCGCAAACACCGTCCGTTGGTCGTGTTATGCCGCCGACGCCGATGTCGCTGGTCAAGCTGCGGGCGCGATGCAAGCCGCCGGTCTTCGCAAGCAGGACCGCATCCTCGTTATCGATCGCGATATATACGTGTATCTCGCCTCCGGGGCCAATCCGCCTTCGTCCATCTTCTTTCCGATGCATCTCCTTTGCGACTTCCCATTTGAGGGCGCCGTCAGCGCATTGGCGAACGCGCTCGATAGCCGCCCCGCTTTTATTGTCGAATCAGACCCGGCCGATGGGCTCGGCTGCGAAAAGCCGGAGCGCCGGGCGCTCTTGAAATCTGTTCTTGCCGATGAGTACCGCGTTGTCGGCTTTTTCGGTTCCAATGACCGCCGTAAGCGCAGCCGCCTAGTGGTCTATGGCCTCAAGTCCAATTCTGGCAATCCTGTGCGTATCCTCTCCGCTAACTCAGATAAAAAATAGTTAACAAGAAATTAATGGCGCGGGAGTAAAGCGCTTGCTGGGTTTGGCAATACCTCAACTTATACGTGCTAAAACCAATTACCACAACCAAACGACATGGAGAGTTGTATGCGCCGCATTTCTGATATTTGCAAAGCCGCTTATGTCTGGTTCAAAGTTGAGTCGGAGCAGGGCGTCGCCGCAATTGAATATGGCCTGCTTGCCGCTTTGATCGCCGTGGTGATCATCACAGGTGTGACAGCGCTTGGAGGCAATCTCAGCAGAATCTTCAGTGCGGTGGCGACCAGCATCTAGAATTATTTTTTCCCAGCTATCACGCCGGCGGAGGCGTAAGCGCCGCATCTCCGTCGGCGCTTCCTTTTGTTCGCGTCGAGGTCGATATGAGTTTTGTCGTCATACCGAAAATCCTCTGGGCGATCAGTCTGGCTGCTCTTCTTCTGGGCGCGCTAACCGATCTGAAGGAACGCATCATACCGAACGAGCTGGTGATTGTGGTCGCCCTGTCGGGGCTCTTGCTATGCCTCACGATGCGGCCCGGACAAATCTGCATCAGTCTGATGGCTGCCGCGCTCGTTTTTTTTGCCACGGGCGTTCTCTGCCGCTACCAGGCCCTTGCGGGAGGAGATGTAAAGCTGATGGCCGCGGTGACGCTTCTTGTCCCGCCCGGCGGCGTTGGAGAGCTTATGGCTGGGATCGCTCTGGCCGGGGGGCTCCTGAGCTGCCTGTACATCTGCGCGAGTTACATGGTCCGAAACGCTTGCAGCGTTACGGGAAATAGACCCCCGGACAACGCCGTGAGCAGTGTTGGCGAATGGGCGAGGGTCGAGAGCATTCGGATCGCCTCTCGCAAGCAGGTGCCCTATGCCGTCGCCATTCTTGGCGGTGTGATCTGGTATGTCACGAGAGAGAACCTGACATGTTATTCCGAAATGCCCTGCTTATTCTAGGCGTCATCTGCATCGTCGGCGGATTGGCGTTGGGTTATGCCTGGGTGACCAGCCAGGATGCTCCTGTCGAAGCAGCGCCGGAGCCGCGCGCGCCGGAACCACAGGCCGTCAAGATAGCCGTGATGGGCGCTTCTCACGATATCGCCTCTGGCACCTTGCTTCAGCCGGGAGACATCCTTTGGAAAGACGTTACTCCTTTGGAGATTCGTCCGGGCAATCTCGTCCGTGGCCAGGCTGCAGAGGCCGAGTTCGTTGGTGCTCTTGCCAAGCGCGATTTCGCCAGCGGCGAGGCGTTGGATTCAGGCGATCTCTTGAAGCATAACGACAGGCGGTTTTTGGCAGCGGCCTTGAAACCCGGAAACCGCGCCATATCGATTCCGGTTGATTCGGCTCAAAGCGCATACGGGCTGATCGAGCCAGGCAACCACGTCGATGTAATATTAACGCAAACCTTGGGCGATCAGTCAGGTGATGCCAGGCGAAAGGTCGTTGCCGAAACCATCCTGCAGAACATCCGGGTCATTGCGGTCGATCAGTCACTCACCCAGCAGGCGAAGGCGTCCGTGATTCCTCAGTTTTCATCGGAGCCCCGGCTTCCCAAAACGGTAACGCTTGAGCTTACGAAACAGCAGGCGGAGACTGTCTTTGTCGCATTGCAGCTTGGACGGCTTCAGCTTTCCGTCCGTTCCATGGAGGAAGTTTCAGGCGTTGCGGCTGATCACGGAGAGCGGAGGCCACCGACTTGGGCCAGCGACGTCTCCGCAGCCTTGAAAGACTTGCCTCGTGCACCCTCGCAGCCCTCTACAAGCTCCCTCGAAGGAGCCGTTCGCCGGCCACCCGGTTCCCTCCAATGATGGAAGGACGCTAGCGCGGCGTGCGTTCAATCGAAACCGGTTGCGACGCCGTCAACCGCGCCCGACTGCATCGAGGCATTTCGGGCGGCGATCACGGTGACGGCTCCGTTCGCTCGACGCAGGATGCTTTGGCAGGCTTCGTTATCCCGCCATTGCCACACCGGACGGCGATCAAAAACACGCGTTTTAGTAAACGCTTCGTTCGCGCGCAGATTGATTAAACCGAAGACGGTTAACAGGAGTGCGCCGGAATTATTTCCGCTCACCATTATGCTTAACAACCATTTTATTCCTGCCGTAATACCTTCCCGCCAAGCCTGCTTCCCGGCCGGAAGTAAATCCGACAGCACGTTGAAATTAAACAGCTATCCTTCGCCTGTGACGTCCCATTAAATAGAACTAAATGCCGGAATTACTTCATTTAGTGGGACAGCAAAAGTCCGTTAAATATATTTCTGCTTCGCGAATTAACGCTTGCGAAGAGCCGGAAGAGCGGCGGCGCAGGGGGCCGCGATGGCGTCGCGTCCGGTGTTTTTGCCTGTATTATCAGGGGTTGGAGCGGGCTGCAGCTCTCGTTAACCCGCCGGCAAGACGAAATCGCCGAAGATCTTCCCGGATAAGGAAAGCGGACGAATGCGTAAGGGATAGTTTGACATGCAAAGGCCAATATCCGCCGGATGCATACAAAATGAGGGCCTGAGGCCCGCGTCCGATTGGGCGCACGATGCTCTAGCGGTTGGCGAAAGACTATTCCTTCACCACCGAGGAAACGAGGCGCGGCCTGAAATAGGATGAAGACGAAAAGGTCAGGCCGCGCGTTAGAAACTCGCCGATTGCCGGCCTATAGGGGTACGATGTTTGCCCGATGATCACGCTTTGGCCCGCGCTGAGAAGCCCGCTTGGAAGGCCCTTATAAGCGGCCCCGCTAGCGGAGCAATTCGCGGAACTGGACAGGGTGGCCCAAGAGCAGCTCCATTGAACGGTGATGTTGTTATTAGAATCTTCCGCAACGCTCGTGATCGTCAGCGCGATCCCGGTCGAAGAAAAAGGCAGCATCAGCTGAGATCCGATGCTGGCGATATCGTTGAGTTGTGCTGTCGTGACCGTCTCGGATTGCGCAACAAGATCCGCCGTGGTGCTCGCCACACTCTGAACCCTCCGTTTCACGGTGAGGGCTTGGCTGAATTCGACCATGCCGAGCAATATCATGACCAGAAGCGGAAGTATGATGGCTGCCTCGATGGCAATCGTGCCCCGCTCTCCGCTTCGCCAGCGCGACATTCGTCGCCCTTGGGTTGGAAATCGCACTCTTCCGAAAAGCTGCCGTCTTGCCATCATTGGCCACCGCCTAAGTTTGGGGATATGGCTCATTGCGAAACGCCAAACTCGTCTGAAGGAGGTAATTGCCGTCCCCAAGGTTGCCGAGGACCGCGGTGATGAGCGGGGTTACGAGCGGCCACTCGTAGTAAGCGGTGAGGAGGACAATGGCTCCGGGGCCGCCCGGGGAATAGGGGAAACTGGTTTGAAGCTTGCCATTGCTGTCGACCGGGCTTGGGGCGGTTATCCCCGCGAATGTCGAAAAGGTTTGCACGCTGAGTTGCACCTTCGTGGTGCAGTTGGAGAGGATAACGACGTTCTGGCAAAGCTGCGCTTGCAATTGAGCGACCGTATATCCTGAGTTCTGCGCTTGGCCCGTCCGCACCAGCCGGGCGGCCGCGGCCGTGGCATTTTCGAGTTCGTAACCGGCCCAAAAGATCAGGCCGACCTCAATGATACCCATGATCAGCAAAAAGAAGGGAATGGCGATAATCGCGAATTCGACAGCCGCAACGCCTCTCCGCCGGCGAAGAAAATTGCGGAAGGTCCTCGAAACGCAACCCTTTGGCCGGGTGCAAGCGCTATCACGACGATGACTTTTCCGTTCCACGTCCAGCATCCGAAAACCAAGAAGTTTCTTTCTCTCCGCGCCATCCGGCCGAAACAACCTAAGAGGTTGCATTCGGCAATATACACGCTAAACGTGTTACATCTGCAATTTTCTATTCAAGCCTTGCGCAGGTTGCAACCATGTTTCGAAACATCGTCAAAAAGGCATGTGGCGTCGGCAGGGAAGAGCGCAGCGTCATTGCGTTATTGTTCGCGATCGTGATCTTGCCGCTGCTTACGGTCATGGCGGTAGCCGTCGACCTAAGCCAGTTTCTGGTCATGAAGCAGCAGTTGCAATCCGCTCTTGATTCTGCCGCCCTGAACGTCGGGCAGTCGCCCACCCTTTCGAACGCCGCCGCCGCAACCCAGGCTCAAGCCTTCATTACGGCGAACTACCCGAACTTGTCGGTGATCGGAACACTGCAGTCCGTTACGGTCACGCACACCGCGACTTCGACGGTCATTACGGCAAGCGCCTCGATGAACACGAACTTTCTGCAGATCATCGGCTATAGAACCCTCGCGGTCACGGTCAGTTCACAGATCTCCGTAAATCAGAACAAGCTCGAAGTCGTTCTCGTCCTCGATAATACGGGCTCCATGGCGCAAGCGTACGGCAGCATGACGGGAATTGCCGGGCTGCAAGCCGCCGCGACGACGCTGGTCAATACGCTTTTTGCGAGCGACCCCACGGGACAATATGTGAAGGTGGCCGTTGTGCCGTTCACGGCCGCCGTAAACGTGGGAACCCAGTACGCGGCTGCCTCCTGGATGGATACGGGTGGCGCGGGCAGCTTGACGCGGGAAAATCTCAATATCCCCGCGGGCCAGGGGCTTATCTCTTTCGCCACGAAACTGAAGAACGCAACCTGGGGCGGATGCGTGCGCCAGCGAACAGAGCCGTATGATCTTGAGGACGTGGCGCCGACGGCCAGCTTTCCCGAAACGCTTTTCACCCCCTACTTCGCGCCCAGCGAACCCTCCGGCCTGTACAATAATTATTTGCCGGACGGCTCGTTTCCTAACGGGACGCCCCAGGCCCAGATCCAGTCCAGCGTAACGAAATATAGCAATGGCTCCGTACAGAACTTGCCCGACTATGGACCGAATTTCACCTGTCCGTTGCAGCAGATCATCCCGCTTTCGAATAATCAGACCGCGATTCTGAATGAGATCAGCGCCATGCGGGCTTATGGCGCCACGGTCATTCCGGCCGGCTTGACCTGGGGATGGCACCTTGTTTCGCCCCTTGTTTCTTCCGTTCTCTTCCCAAGCAATGCCGCTGCGTCCTATTCCGACACCTCGACCGTCAAAGCCATCATCCTGCTCACGGATGGAGAGAATGACGTGCAGTTGACCTCTAATTACCAGCCTCCAACCGCGACCACCAACGGCTTCGATCAATCGATTTTCAATGCCTATGGCTATGGCACCGGGACTCACCTCAACATACTGCCGCTCCCTGGATCATTGAATGGAGTTCAAGACCGGCCCGACTACAACCTCGACCAGAAACAGATCCAGCTCTGCAATAATATCAAGGCTGTAACAGACGCCAATGGGAATCCAGGGCGCATTCAGATCTATGCGATCGGCTTCGGCAGCGTTATCGACAGCAGCAGCTTGTCGCTTCTGTCGCAATGCGCAACCAGTTCCTCGACCTATTTCTATAATCCCACGTCTGAGAGCCTTATCTCGACATTTCAGCAGATTGCGATCGGACTCAATCAGCTTCGTATTTCACACTAATCCACGCTTATTCACAACCCGTTGGATAACTTCTCTAAAAGTACGACCTGAGATTGTGGTCGGGAAGAGAATCAACGCACGTCTGAAATCAGCCGCTGCCGAGTTCTGTCAAGTGTGCAGGCGGCGAGGGACGGCATTGGTCCTTGCCATGGGTTGATTGTCCGGTTTGTGAGTTGGCGGGAACTCCGTCGGCATCGCAGGTGCGTGACATAGGGGGCACGGTTATGTTGCGAACGCTGATTGAAAAGTATCGTCGCGTAAAGCGCCAGCCGTCAGGGCGACTTTGCCGCCGAGTTGCGCTAGCCTCTTTCGCTGCCGTTTGGTTCCAAGCCGGAGACGTCCATTCACAAGGCATCTACGCCGTCGACGAAGCACCGGTTCGCCGGCTTCAAGTGACTCGTTTCAAGTCGCGCACCTTCACTCTGCGCACGCCCTTCAGCTCGGCGGTTGTCGGATCTCCCGACATCGCGGACGTCTTGCCGATATCCGATCGCGTGCTTTACCTCCAGGGAAAAAAGGCGGGCACAACCAATGTTTCGGTCTTTGGCACCGATAAAAGACTGATCGGGGTTTTCGATATCGTCGTTGTCCCCGACACGCAAACGATTGCGGAGAGGATCCGCACCGATACGGGAGGCCGCGGCATCCGCGTGTCGAGCAGCCAGGAACAAATTGTCCTGAGCGGAGAAGCCGTCAATTCGGTTGAAGCGGAGCATGCCCTGGAAATCGCCAAGAGCGTTTCTCCGGAAACGGCGGTCATCAACCTGATGAAGGTCGCGCCCAGCCAGCAGGTGCTGCTCAAGGTGCGCTTTCTCGAGGCCAGCCGCAGCGCGGAGCGGGATCTCGGCGTCAGCCTTTTCTCCGCTAACAAGGCTGGGACGAGCGGCGTCAATACGGGGTTGAGCCAGCCCAATGGGTCGGTCGCGACGGGGCTCCCCTTGTTGCAGACGATTGCAACGCTGACCGGCGGGTCGGGCGCCTCGCCATTCGTGACGGCAATCGGCAGTATCGGCAATGTCGACGTTCTGATCTCCGCTCTGGAATTGAAGGGGCTGGTGCGGGAACTGGCCGAGCCCGATCTCGTCGCCCTATCCGGCGATACGGCAAGCTTTCTGGCCGGCGGCGAGGTTCCCATACCCGTTGTCCAGCCGTCGTCCGGGTCGACGCCGACAATTACGGTCGACTACAAGCAGTTCGGCGTTCAACTCACCTTCCAGCCTACCGTGCTCGCAAATGGCATCATCAATCTCCGCCTCACGCCATCGGTCAGCGAACTCGACTATGCGAACGCGATCCAGAATCAAGGTTTCCTCATCCCGGCGCTGAAGAAGAGAGAAGCCCGCACAACGATAGAACTGCGCGACGGGCAAACCTTCGCCATTGCGGGCCTGTTGCAAAGCGAAGGCCTGCGGAACATCTCCGAGGTTCCCTGGATTGGCACGGTTCCTGTGCTCGGGACGCTGTTCCGCAGTTCGGCTTATCAGCAGAAAGAAACGGATCTGGTCGTCATCGTCACCCCGCAAATCGTTGCGCCCATTGTGCCCGGGCAGCGGGTTGCGTCCCCTCTCGACTCACGTCTGCCGAGCAATGACGTCGATTTCTTCCTGCTTGGCCAAACCGAAGTGCCGAAGCAATACACCGAATATGTGACGTCAGGCGGCGGTCTGGCGGGTCCTTACGGTCATATTGTTCCGTTGGGTAATTAGCTCCGTGAAGAAGGTATTGCACATGGTAAAGTTAGGCAGCTTCAGTGCCTTGGCCTTTGCGGCGGCTGCCTCGGCGGCTTTGGCGGGCGATCAGAGTTTCGAAGACATCTTCGGTTACTATTTTCAAAGAACCGATAGCGTCACGGTCGGCGCAGGAGACGCCAAGCATGTGAACGCGGCGTCGGAAATGCTGGACCCCTGGCCACCCTATGTCAGGAACCGCAGCATCCCTGGCGATGGCTCGCGCATGACGGGAGCCGTTCAACGCTATGAGGATGTGCGCAAGCTGAAGGAGGCTGCGCCGCCCTTGTCTCCCGAATCCATAAACCCGATCGGATTTTCCGCCAGTCAGTCGAAGTGATGGAGGCGCGTGTGACCATGGACCGGTCTCAAGCTCTCTGCTGTGTTAGGAGGCGTTTTTTGACTTGGAGGCGAGTTTTCGTCGCGGTGGCTCTTATGCTCTCGGGATGCGGAGCAATAGACAACACCAGTGCCCCCACGACTCTCACCGTGCAGGAGCCAGCCAGCGAGAAATACATTCCATCCGATGAACCTTACCGCCTCGGGGCGGAGTATTTCAATCGCGGCGCCTACGGGTTGGCTGAGCGCTACTTCCGCGATGCCGTGGAGAAGGCGCCGGAAGACGGCGGGGCATGGGGGGCGCTCGCTTCCAGTTATGACCAGTTGAGGCGTTTTGATCTTGCGGATCGCGCCTATCAGCGCGCCGTCGCGCTCTGCGGGGAGACGCCCCAGATTTTGAACAATCAGGGATATTCACAAATGTTGCGGGGAAATCTCAAATCCGCGCGCAGTAAGTTTCTCCAGGCCGCTACGCTCGATCCGGGCAACCCGACGATCCTGAACAATATAAGGTTGCTGGACGGGAGCCTGCCCTATATAGGGCCTTCCCCTTGGGGCGCTCATGCTCAATAGGGTGAGGCCTCAGTGAGGCGTTCCGGTTTTTACCCGGATTTGAACGTATCCATGATCTTGATGACAGCCGGGCCGCCGACAATCAGGAAGATCGTGGGCATAATCAGCAGCATGACGGGAAAAGTCAGAAGTCCCGGCAAGCGGTTGGCGCGTTCTTCCAACCGGAGCAGCGTGTCGTTTCGCATCTCGATGGCGGCCGTGCGCAAAGACTGTGCGAGCGGCGTACCAAAACGCATGCTCTGAGACAGCGTGCTGACAACGGATCGCAAACTTGGAAGATCCATACGTTCAGCCAGATTAAGCAGCGCCTGATCTCGATTTGGAAAGATGCTGATCTGTGCCCAGGTGAGCGCCAGTTCGGTCGCCAGAGCCGGTTTCGTATGGCGCATTTCGCGAGCGACCCGCTGAAGCCCGCTTTCGAGAGAAACGCCGGCGTCTGCGCATATAGCCAAGAGTTCGATCGCATCCGGGAGGCCCAACGCCACCTCCTTGCGGTATTTCGTCAGAGCGAACCTGACAAAAATAATCGGGATGAACCATCCGGCCGCAGCGGCGACCGTGGCTATCAGCACAGGCAGCGGCCACGTTGTCTTGTGGCCGGCAAGGTAAGCGAGACCGGCAAGGACCGTGATCGCGAACAATCTGAAGAGCGTGAAGTATAAAATTGCGGGACCGGGTTCGACATTATACTTGGCGAAGAACCGGGCGATCTGCCGCTGTTCCGGCACGGAAAGTCCTTGCGTTCCATCTTCGAACGGATGGTCATCGCTCGGAACGGCATTCTCGGACGCTAATTCGGCGCCGGCAGGCCGAAATTGCACCATTTCCACGCGCCGTGAGATCGTGCGCGTGCGAAGGCGGATGCTGGAAAAGATCAGGACCGCGCCGCCAAGAAGAATGGGGGCCATTGCCAGGAAAGGGGTAAAGCGGCCGAAAGAAGCGAGATGAGAAACAAAGGGTTGATGCATCGTGCGGCTTTCTCAGATCAACCCGCTTTTAATCCAAAACGATTAAAGGCGGAAAGGTTGATCGATTAAGGTGTTAGAGCAGCTTGCCGCGTCCGAATAGACGCGGGCTTCTCTCTCGATCATGGCTCTTCGACGCTTCGCATCATGTGCCTCATCGTCAGGCCAGAAATCAGAAGGCCCATCGCCGCGGCCCCGAGGATGGCATGGCCGCGGCGATCATGGAAGAGAGGCGTGAGATAGCCGGGCGAAACCACGAGGAGCGCTGCAACCGTCACAAATGGCAGCGCGCCTAGCACATAGGCGGAGAAACGCACTTCCGCGGTCGCGGCACGGGCCTTCATTTGCGTGGCGCGCCTGTTTCGCATCATCTGCGCGAGTGCTTCGAGCGTGGGAAGCAGGTTGCCACCCGCAGATTGTTGCAAGAGAACGGCGACCGCGAAGAACTGAAAATCCGGAACGCGAATGCGCCGACTGCTCAGGCGGAGTGAATCCTCGATTGACATCCCGATCCTGAGTTGGCCGGCGAGCTTTTCAAAAACGGCATCAACAGGCGGCGGGGCCTCCTGGCAGACCATCTGGAATGCAGACGTTACTGGCAGGCCAGCCCGCAGCATGCGGGCGACGGCATCGACAGCATCAGGAAAAAATGCGGAAAAAGCGGTCTCCATGGCACCGCGCTCGCGTATGACGACAATTCGCAGCGCGAGGTAAGCGCCAATGCAAGCCGCCGCTGCCGAAAATGCGATCGGAGCTTCGAGCATCTTGTGAAATGCAAGCCAGGTCAATGCGGCGGCGGCGATTGCCGCAATCGTCAGCTTGCCTGGATCAACCTCCAACTTCCAAGGATGATCGCGGTTCAGAAGAAGCAGCCGCTCAAGTTGGAGGAAGCTGGATTTCGGCTTTGGCGAGGCGCCGGGAGCGGCTTCCGGTTGCATGCTTTCGGACGCGGAAGGAAGAAGACGCAGACGCTGTTCAATTTCATGTCGTTTTCTTCGGGAAACCGTCAATGCCAGGCCGAATGTAAGTCCTGCGCATAGCACCAAGCCGAATAATAAAATAGGCAGCAGCATGCTCAACTATTCCATCTTTTCTGGACGCCCATGGCATCAAGCAACTGCTCATCCAGGCCGAAATATTTGATGCGTGGAAGAAAACGCGGGGCAACGGGTGTGGACTTGAATTCGCCGTCGATGCCTCCGCCAGCCTTTTCTCCCTTGTATTCGAAATTGAAAAGCGGACCGATCACGACAATCTCGCCCTCGAGCCCAACCACCTCCGCAACTTCGGTCACACGCCGGGCGCCATCGCGCATGCGCTCTGTGTGAATGACGACATCGACAGCGCTGGCGATCTGTCCCCGTATCGAGCGGACGGGGATATTTGGGTTGCCCATAAGAACCATGTTCTCAAGACGCGCCAAAGCATCTCGCGCGGAGTTGGAATGCACCGTCGACATCGAGCCATCGTGGCCCGTGTTCATGGCCTGCATCATATCGAAAGCCTCGCCTCCGCGGACCTCGCCGACGATGATACGGTCCGGCCTCATGCGGAGTGCGTTACGCAGCAAGCCTCCCTGATCGATCTTGCCGCGCCCCTCAAGATTTGCGTTTCGTGTTTCAAGCTGAATGACGTGCTTCTGCTGGAGCTGCAGCTCGGCGGCGTCCTCAATCGTGATAATTCGCTCGCCCGGGTCGATCATTCCAGAAAGGGCATTGAGAAGCGTGGTCTTGCCGGAGCCCGTGCCTCCGGAAACGATGATGTTCAAGCGGCAGCGCGCAAAAATCTCCAAAGCGGTAGCGAGTCCCATCGACATCGAGCCCGCCGCGGCCAGATGCCTGAGGCTCAGGATCTTCTGCGAAAATTTCCGAATCGATATGGATGGCCCCTTAAGGCTCAGCGGGGGAATGATAACGTTGACCCGGCTGCCGTCGGCAAGGCGTGCGTCCAGCATGGGATTGGATTCGTCAACACTCCGTCCGACGTGGGATGCGATGCGCTGCGCGACGTGCAAGACGTGCGCATCGTGGCGAAACCTTAGCCCGGTGAGTTCAAGCTTGCCCCGCCTCTCCACATAGATCATGTGGGGGCCGTTCACGAGGATGTCGGCTACGGTCGGATCGTGCAACAGCGGTTCGATCGGTCCCAGCCCGATCATTTCATCGACAATGTCGCGGGTCAGCGCGTCCTGCTCGGTCTGGTTCAGAAGCAGCTTCCGCTCATTCGCGACCTCAGCCACCAGGCTATTGACGAACGTCGTCAATTCCGACTTGTTCATGCGCACCGCCGCAACCGGCTCAATCCGAAGCAAGACCTGATCGCGAATAAAGTCTGCAGTCTTAAGAGCGGAAGGGGCCATCTGTGGAGCGCCAGGGACGGCGGCGCGGCTCGCCGGCGAGGCGACCGCAGAGGTGCCCGCAGCCGGTTCTGCTGGTATCGTTTTCTTGCCGAAAGAAGCCATGGCAGCGCCCCATCTGGAATGCGTCCACTTTAGGGGTGCTCGGTTAAATTACGACAACGCTACAATCAAAGATTGAAACTAAGTGGGGCGAACTTCAGGCAGACGGCCTACATCGCAGTCTTTCGGCAATAGACAGTAAAATTGCACCATGCCCGACATGCGGGCCAACCAGCTTTTTACAGGCATCGTGCGAAAGGCTGTATCTCGCTTGGCTGCCCCCAAGCGGCAGAACGTTCGTCTTTTTTGAACTGCATCCTGTGAGGTTTATGAAGAGTTAAGATTGGCTTTGTTTCGTAAAACCACTATAGGTAATCATATAACTAATTTTCCTGATACCGAGGGGCCGAAGGCCGACGGCGTCGACTTACGTCGCTTCGCAGAAGGTGGGCTTGCGTTTGCAGTCTTGGGCTGAGATCTTGCAAAAACGCGCTACATCGCAGACTTATTTCGATAAGTGATTGATCGAAAGGTAGAAAGACGCCAGAGCGCCTGACTGAGAACGCGCCGTCATGGTTAATCGTGCGGCGGAAGCATAGTTGTCAGACTCTTGCGAGGCCTCGCCTTTCTTGCCGAAATTCGCGTTGTCGGGCGCTAATTGAGGCAGGATACGAATTGGCGCACCGACCTTAACCACCTCTAAAGCATGATCGCGCGGCAACGGCTGAGCCTTGTGCTGGACGACCGGAGTTCCACCTCGCCACCCCGCCACGCGGTCCATTGCCCATCCGGGCCGTCAAAAACGTCAACGCTCGGCCTAGCCGTTCTTATTCACCCGGCGAGGAATCTGGCTGGCGGGGGTAGCGCAAGGTGCTGAACTTGCGTAGGAAATGGGTGTCGAGACCACTCTGCGCACGTCAACTCGCCTGCCACACCCGCCATGACCGACGATAGTTCACTTACTTTCTTCTTGCCAGCCGTCTGCCGCAAGAAAGTCACAGCCGCATTCGATGGCGGCCGTCTTTCCTCTGACAGTGGCGTGATCTTGCTTTCGCTTGCCGAGCGTCGCCGTGCGGTAGCCAGGACCCTTGCCGCTCTGATCGACGATCCGCGCGACCCGGCGCATATCACCCACACAGTCGAGGATGTGCTCAGAACGCGCGTGCTGGCGATTGCCTGCGGCTATCCCGATGGTAACGATCTCAACTGGCTGCGGTCCGATCCCGCTTTCAAGCTCGCCTGCGGGCGGCTGCCCGAAACGGGTGCGGATTTGTGTTCGCAGCCCACCATCTCGCGTTGGGAGAACGCGCCTACGCTGCGGGAGATCATCCGGCTGACCTATGCCCTCATCGATATCTGGTGCGGGAGTTACAAAGCGCCGCCCGGCTCAGTGGTTCTTGACATCGACGATACGCTCGATGTTGCGCATGGCCGTCAGGAGATGGCGGAATGGAATGCTCATTACGACGAGCGCTGCTTTCTGCCCATCCACATTTACGACACCGCGACTGGACGCCCGGTCGTCCTGATCCTGCGTCCTGGCAAAACGCCATCTGGCGTGGAAGTCCGCAGATGGCTGCGCCGCTTGATCAAGCGCATCCGGCAGCATTGGCCGGTTACGCGCATCACCATCCGGGGCGACGGCCATTACGGCCGCGACGAAGCCATGAGCTGGTGCGAGGATAATGGCGTCGATTATATTTTCGGCTTTGGCGGTAACGCCGTGCTCGACCGGCTGGTTGAAGGGGAGGCAGACGATGTCCGCACGCGCCGCGCCGAGGGGAAACTCGCCATTCTCCGCGGTTATGCCGAAACGCGCTACGCCGCCAAATCGTGGACGAGAGAACGCCGTGTCGCAGCACGGATCGAAGCCAAGGAAAGCGATGAGGATGATATGCTCCGCCGCGGGCTTGATATCCGGTACGTTGTCACCTCGCTGAACAGCGGCAGCGCCGAACACATCTACGCCAGCGTCTACTGCGCGCGCGGGCAGGCCGAAAATCTGATCAAGCAGCACAAGGCGCAAACCGCCTCTGACCGCACGAGTTGCCGGTCGCCGCTCGCCAACCAATTCCGCCTCATCCTGCACACTGCCGCTTACTGGCTGCTGCTCGATGTGCGCGATCACGTTCCGAGCTGGCATCCCTTGCGGCAGAGCGAGTTCAGCAGCATCCGCCTCCATCTCCTGAAGGTCGCTGGCCGCATCGTTGAGACGGCAAGCCGCATCCGTGTTGCATTGGCATCCTGCTGTCCGGAGGCCGCATTGTTCGCTCTTGTCGCATTCCGGCTGCAACAGTCGGGGCCATGAACGGCGGGGCGCCCCGCCCCTGGAGCCCATATCGCCAACCTCCAACGCGTAAGCAGCGTTCCCATTCCTGATCAGGCCGCAGCCGGTTCCGCTCGCGGCGAGCCCGGGCGTGTTCAACAGCAACAAACCTCAGAGGCCCGGCTCAGACGCATAAGAACGGCTAGGTCGCTACACGCCGAGATATCGACGCGCCCAGCGAGGGGCGGTCCACCGACGCCGGCCAACTCTACTTAGCGCGAACCCTTCTTGATGTCGTTGAGAGCCTGATCGGGGCCTGGGGCGAGATCGCCCTTGTCCTCGCCTTCGCCGGTGGGCGGTTTGCCCGGAATGCCGGAAGGATTGGGAACGGGCTGCACGCCGCCGCTGCCATAGCCGGGCTTGCCTGCATCGGTCGATCCGCTCCCCGGAGTGCCACCGATCTGGATGTCAGGGCCGCCCGTGGCGCCCGGGAAGGGACCGGTTTTTGTGATATCTGTCATTGCGTACTCCTTTGAAAGGGCAATGAATTGCGTGTGGGGTTCGTTCCAGGTTCCGCGGCTTTTCCATTGCTCGGGAACGGCGGGACAACACATTTTGCTCTCAATTTCGGTAGCTGCCTTGAGCACGACAGATTTTACTGTCAGGAGCAGACTAGCTCCAAAGTGCGCGTCAGATTAAATTGATCGTGCAAAGTTCAGCATCTTAGGTTTGCCGACGCTGCATATGTGGCAAAAGATGGTTCTTAAACTATAGATTACGATGCTACATAGCATTTCATTCCACAATTTTAAGCGTTTTGAGCGCTTTTCTATATTCTTGCAAAAAGGTAATATAGTTGTTGGTGCTAATAATTCCGGTAAATCCTCCATACTAGACGCATTGCGTATCCTCGCAGGATGCTTGCGGTTCGCTAAAACAAGAACTCCAAGGCAGTTCATGATTTGGGGAGAGAGTGGCTACGGCTACGAAGTGCCAGATTCTTCGGTAAGTGTGCCACTTGAAAACATAACAAATAACTACAGCGAAGATGATGCATGTCCTGAGTTCAAGCATGAAAACGGAGGAATAATCAGGATATGCTTGCACCCGAGCCGAATCACGCGATGTGTCTTCTTCAGCGAGAAACGTCCACCGCTTAGTTCGAAGGCATTCTTAAGCGCATTTCCTGTCGACTTCGTAATAGTTCCGACGCTAAGTCCCTTTGAGGACAAGGAACTCTATGTTCGTCCCGAAACGGTTCGAGCGAATGAGCAACTCGGTTGGCGAGTAGGAACTTTCGAAACATTTGGCGGCTTAAGTCCGATGAAGAATTTAGAGCCTTGAACGCTATCGTTTCCTCATCATGGGATGGCATCACTCTTTCAAAGCCTGAAACCTATTTCGATGGCAAGAAAAACATCGTAGAAATGTTTTATAATGAACTCCAGGAGCAGCTCGATAAGAATCCGGAAGCTGTGCGCCGTAGAAACTCACGTGAGATATCCTGGTCAGGTTTTGGATTTCAGATTTGGTTGCAACTAAACACTCACTTAATGAGGAGCACGAATAACTCAATCATTGTAATAGATGAACCTGATATTTACTTACATTCAGGCCTCCAAAGAACACTCTTGCGCATTGTTAGAGAAAAAAATTGCCAATACGTGATGGCAACCCATGCTGTTGAGATAATCAATGATGCGGAGCCCAGGGAAATAGTCACCATCAATCCAAAAAACCGTACGGCGCGGCGCGTTGCAACTGACGATGACCTTCAATCTTTGTTCAATCACCTGGGTTCGGTTGAAAACGTAGATATTGCGCGCTTATCGAAGGTTCAGCGTATTATCTTTTTTGAAGGAAATGACAAAAAAATATTGAAAAAGTTTGCACGGAAATTAGGGGCAGCAAAATTTACTGAAACTCCAGATGCGTTAGTCTTTCAGGTAGGGGGATTTGGCGGTTGGAAAAGAGTTGAGGAGGTCGCATGGACATTTAGGAATATACTAAAGTTAGATATTGGCATCTATGTTTTGTTTGATAGAGACTATCGCTGCAACGAAGAAATTGAACGGTTTTCTACAAATCTAAACGTTCGGGATATCCTCTGTGATGTTCTGGATCGCAAAGAGATTGAGAACTACGCTCTAGCGCCTGAGGCGCTAGTACGAACCATCCATAAAAGACTCGCGGAGGGGCAAAACTCCCCAGATGTCAGCGACGATGCTTTATTGAAGGAAATAGTCGAAATCTGCAATCGGGAATTTAAGGAAGATGTCCGAGCTCAGTTGATTAGCAATAAAGAGAGATTTTGTAAGGAGATGAAGGATAGACGCGACCCATCCTCTATCATAAAGGATGTTAATATAGAGTTCGAAAGTGCCTGGAGCAGCTTAGAGGGGATATTTCGCCTCCTGCCCGGAAAGGAATTCATAGGTCGTATTTCCGGTCACTTCCAGCGCGAATACAAAGTCACGCTCACGCCGCCGATGTTGATCGACGGCTTAAACCGCGAAGAGATCAGCCCCAAGCTAAAAGAGATAATCAAGCGCTTGAATGACTTTGTGTGTAGCGCATCCTCCAAAGCATGACAAACGGCCAACGATCCGCTACATAAACTGCCTGATTTCCGCGTCTTCGCGTACGTCAAGCGCCGCCATCGCCCTTGCGGCCACGCATCCATCTCGCGAAACGCCAACGCAATCCAACGAAGGAAACCTCATGGCCCCTCCGCAATACGTCTACGTGATGCAGAAGCTTTCCAAAACCTACCCCGGCGGAAAGCAGGTGCTGAGCAACATTTCGCTCTCCTTCCTGCCCGATGCGAAGATCGGCGTGGTGGGTGTGAACGGCTCGGGCAAGTCCACGCTCCTGAAGATCATGGCGGGCGTCGAGACGGAGCATCAGGGCGAGGCCTGGGCCGCCGACGGCGTGCGCGTGGGCTATCTCCCGCAGGAGCCGCAGCTCAACGAGACGAAGGACGTGCTCGGCAACGCCATGGAGGGCGTGGCGGAGAAGAAGGCCATGCTCGACCGCTACAACGAGCTTGCCATGAACTATACCGACGAGACCGCGGACGAGATGGCGCGCCTGCAGGACCAAATCGACGGGCACAATTTGTGGGACCTCGATGCGCAGGTCGAGCAGGCGCTACAGGCGATGAATTGCCCCCCGCCGCATGCCGAGGTGAAGAACCTGTCGGGCGGCGAAAAGCGCCGCGTCGCGCTGACGGCGCTGCTGCTGGCGCGCCCCGACATCCTGCTGCTCGACGAGCCAACAAACCATCTCGATGCCGAGTCCACCGATTGGCTGCAGCATTACCTGGAAGACTATCCGGGCTGCGTGATCCTCGTCACCCACGACCGCTACTTCCTGGATAGTATCACGCAGTGGACGCTGGAGCTCGATCGCGGGCAGGGCGTGCCTTACAAGGGCAATTATTCGAGCTGGCTGGAGCAGAAGGCGAAGCGCGCCGCGCAGGAGAGCCGCGAGGACGAGGCGAAGCAGCGGACCATGCAGCGCGAGCTGGAATGGATCAGGGCATCGCCCAAGGCGCGGCAGGCCAAGAGCAAGGCGCGCATCCAGGCTTATGAGAAGCTCGCCGAGGAGGCCGGACGCGATCAAGTCGGCAAGGCGCAAATACAGATCCCGACCGGGCCGCGTCTCGGCGGCATTGTTCTGGAGGCCGACCACATCAAGAAGGGCTACGACGGCCGCACGCTCATGGAAGGGCTGGATTTCAAGCTGCCGCCCGGCGGCATCGTCGGCGTGATTGGGGCGAACGGGGCGGGCAAGACGACGCTGTTCAGGATGATCATCGGCAAGGACAAGCCGGATGCGGGCGCGTTCCGGATCGGCGACACGGTGAAGCTCGGCTATGTGGACCAGAGCCGCGACGCGCTCGACCCGAAAAAGAACGTGTGGGAGGAGATTTCCGGCGGGCTCGATCAGATCAAGCTCGGCACCCGAGAGGTGAACTCCCGCGCCTATTGCGGCTGGTTCAACTTCAAGGGGCCGGACCAGCAGAAGAAGGTCGGCCTGCTTTCAGGCGGCGAGCGCAACCGCGTCCATCTCGCCAAGATGCTGAAAGAGGGCGGCAATCTGCTCCTGCTCGACGAGCCGACGAACGACCTCGACGTGGAGACGCTGTCGAGCCTCGAGGCGGCGCTGGAGGATTTCCCCGGTTGCGCCGTGGTCATCAGCCATGATCGCTTCTTCCTCGACCGGCTTGCCACGCACATCCTCGCCTTCGAGGGCGACGGCCATGTCGAGTGGTTCGAGGGGAACTTCCAGGCCTATGAGGAGGACAAGCTGCGCCGCCTCGGCGCCGCCGCGCTCGACACGCCAAAAGCGAAGTTCGCCCGCTTCGCGCGCGGATGATTTGGTTGTTTGCCACCGGCGCGACAGCTCGCGCCGGACTTGCCGTTATTTATAGCGATGCCTGCGGTATCGGGGACACCGGTGATCGACAAACTTGAAAAGACGCGTCAGCTCCTGGCCACATTAGAGGCGGCGGTGCCGTTCAATGTGGATCTCACTTCCGAGCTGCTGGCTACGCTCAAACAAAGCCCGTCCTGCGGGGTATTGGAGAGGCGGCAGACCGTATCCCAATTGTCCTATATGGGTGATGAAGGCGGCATCATGTGCCACATTCAGCCTCCCAACGACGCCAACCCGATTGTGACATCGATTACTCACGTCCGTGTTCCGCCGTACTTGCCGTTCGCGGCCGACGTTGCCGATTACCAAAAGCATCGGGTCAAGAAACTGCGAAAGCTGCATTCCGCATAAATGAAGCAGCCTGCGGATTTAAACGGTGTTTATAACCGGGAGGTCCTCCGCGCCGCCATAGGCGTGAACCTTGACATTCGGCGCCACCGACTACATTAGGACGCATCACCAACATCTTACCCGCGCAGGTAGGCGGGAGTGAGAGGATTCTCATGATTACTTTGACTTTTCCCGACGGTTCCGCACGCGAATACAAGCCCGGCATCAGCGGCGCGGAACTCGCGGCTTCAATTTCAAAATCGCTTGCGAAGAAGGCGATTGCGATCAGCCTGAACGGTGCGCTGGCCGACATCGCCGACCCGATTACCACGAACGCTAGCGTGAGGATTGTCACGCGCGACGATCCGGAAGCGCTGGAACTGATCCGGCACGACGCCGCGCATGTCATGGCCGAGGCGGTGCAGGATCTTTATCCCGGCACGCAGGTCACCATCGGCCCCGTGGTTGAGAACGGTTTCTATTACGACTTCCACCGCGAAGAGAGCTTCACTCCGGACGACCTCGCCAAGATCGAGGAGCGAATGCGCGCCATCGTGGCTGCGGACAAGCCCTTCACGAAAGAGGTGTGGTCGCGCGCCAAGGCTCAGGACTTTTTCGCGGCGCATGGCGAGGGCTTCAAGGTCGAGCTGATTGACGCGATTCCCGAGGACCAGGACTTGAAAATCTACCGCCAGGGCGAGTGGCTCGACCTCTGCCGGGGGCCGCATATGCCCTCGACGGGCAAGGTCGGCAAGGCTTTCAAGCTGATGAAGGTGGCGGGTTCCTATTGGCGTGCGGACCAGAGCCGCGAGCATCTGCAGCGCATCTACGGAACCGCCTGGGCGACCGAGGAGCAGCTTGCGGCCTACCTCCGTCAGCTTGAGGAGGCCGAGAAGCGCGATCACCGCAGGCTCGGGCGCGAGATGGACCTGTTCCATCTTCAGGAAGAGGCCCCCGGCTCGGTGTTCTGGCATCCGAAGGGCTGGACGCTGTTCCGCGAGCTGATCAACTACATGCGCCGCCGCCAGGAAGCGAACGGCTATGTCGAGGTAAACTCGCCCGACATGATGGAGAAGAAGCTCTGGGAGCAGTCCGGTCACTGGGAGAAGTTCGGCGAGAACATGTTCATCACCGAGACCCCGGACGAGCGCGTGTTCTGCTGCAAGCCCATGAACTGCCCCGGCCACATCCAGATCTTCAAGAATGGCCTGAAAAGCTATCGCGACCTGCCGCTTCGCATCGCCGAGTTCGGCAAGGTGCATCGCTACGAGCCGTCGGGCGCGCTGCATGGCATCATGCGCGTGCGGCACTTCACGCAGGACGACGCGCACATCTTCTGCACCGAGGATCAGATGATCGACGAGTGCATCAAGATGAACGACATGATCCTGTCGATTTATCGCGACTTCGGCTTCGAAGACGTGATCATCAAGCTGTCGACGCGGCCGGATAAGCGCGTTGGCTCGGACGTGATCTGGGACAAGGCCGAGGCGGCGCTCAAAGTGACGTTGGATAAGATCGGGCACCCCTACTCGATCAGCCCCGGCGAGGGCGCGTTCTACGGGCCGAAGCTTGAATACACGCTCCGCGACGCCATCGGCCGGCACTGGCAGTGCGGCACCGTGCAACTCGACTTCAACCTCCCTGAAAGGCTTGGCGCCTTCTACATCGGTGAGGATGGAGCGAAACACACGCCCGTCATGATCCACCGGGCCATGTTCGGAAGCCTGGAGCGCTTTACCGGCATCCTCATCGAGAACTATGCCGGGCACCTTCCGCTGTGGCTTGCGCCCATACAGGTGATGGTGGCGACCATCGTCTCCGACGCCGATCAATATGCGGGGAGCGTGCTTGAGGCTTGCGCGAAAGCCGGGCTCCGCGCGGAGACCGATCTTCGCAACGAGAAGATCAACTACAAGGTCCGCGAACATAGCCTTGCGAAAGTTCCGGTGATGTTTGTGGTGGGCAAGCGCGAGGCCGAGGAGCAGACGGTTTCCATCCGGCGGCTCGGCAGCCAGGCGCAGGAAACGCTCCCGCTGACCGAAGCGATCAAGCGGGTCTCCGCCGAGGCCATACCCCCGGATCTTGCCCGCGCGAACGAGCCGCGCAAACGGGAAGCCGCTTAATATAACGAGCAGATGAGCCACTCTGAGAAGGGCTGACGGTAAGAGCCGCCAGCCCTAAGCTTTGCTGTTAACCAAGTTGTCGCACTTTCCAACCAAAACATGCGCTTCACGGGATTTTGAAACAGGTGTGCAGAAGAATTTCAGCTATCATTCACAATGAGATTGAGAGAATTGAGCGGGCGGATTTCGAAGAATTAAGGGCGAGACGTAAAACGAGAGAAGTTCTAAGACGTAAAACTAAAGTAGTGTTACTCTCAATCCGATGCAATCATGAAGTGGGATGCATAACCTCGCTTGGAGCGGGATTAAAAGAAACTGAATGTATCATTAGCCTAAAATTTCGACCTCAAACACTATGATGCTTCTCTAT
Source organism: uncultured Alphaproteobacteria bacterium (assembly GCA_963839435.1). Lineage (GTDB taxonomy): Bacteria > Pseudomonadota > Alphaproteobacteria > Rhizobiales > Rhodomicrobiaceae > Rhodomicrobium. Next base: position 126,777 of record CAWIVD010000007.1, on the reverse strand, counting down.
TTTACTGGTATCATGGCGAGAAAACGGGAGCCGGCGTAAGGGTGGTGGCGAGCGCGGTGTGCAGTTGAGAGGGAAATTGTTCAACTTTCTGTACACATAATCTTGTAGCTGGGAACAGCATAGCAGGAATGCCCGCTGGATCGTTTAACCAGCGCAAGGTTTAACGTGCATATACGGGAGCTAAAGTTAAACTGAAACTTGGGATCGGCCTCAAAGTCCATGGTTGAATTGGCAAACGCGCTAGTCACCGTAACCCAACCTCGCTTACCGGCGCGCGTCAGAAGCCGTTATATTGAAATACCAAAAAATCCGCTGTTTTCAAGTTTGTCTCGTCAACAGATAAGACTTGTTCTTCCTCATATAAAGCACAAAAGGTTCAAGTCCGGCCGTGTAATTCTTCAGGAAGGCACGAAAAACCCCGGCAAGATCTATATTATAATGCAAGGGCAGGTGGCCTTGACGAAGGAAGGTCTCTCGCCGCTTGAGAGCCTGCCGACCTGCTACGAACTCGGTATCCTCAGCCGGGGCGAAATCTTCGGCGAAATGTCTTTCGTCGATGGCAAGCCGAGCGCCGTCTCCTTTATGACGAAGTCCGAAACGTTGGTCGCTGTCGTCGATCTGAGTGCGTCGCGGCGCAGAAGCACGACGAGGCGGCTGCGCGACGTGGTTACCAACAAGCTCCGCCACCATCTCACAAGGCACGCCGATGAATTAATGACGCTTCGCGTCAATACCCTGCAACTCGAAAACGAGTTTTCGACGTATCGCAATGGCGTCGGCCACATCGTGGTTGCTACGTTGTGCCTTTTGTCGTTCTACACGCTCACGCTAAGCTTCTTGCCAAGCTTCAAAAGTTTGGCTCATGCAAATTTCGCGCTGACCCCCTTGGTCATCCTGCTTTTCGGCCTCTGCTTCGTTCCGATCATCGCCACGAGCGGGTTTCCTCTGAGGTTCTTCGGCCTGCGGTTCGACAACTGGCGTCCCGCGCTTGCTTATTCGCTGCGCGCTTCTCTGTTTTTCCTCGCGCTTTTCGTGGCTGCCAAATGGGTGCTGATTAGCACTTCGGACAGTCTTGCCGGCGTTTCGCTCATCGACAGTGCAGATGTGGAAGTGAGCGGCCATCCCGTGCCGATGACGGCTTGGTATTGGCTTGCGCTCGCCGTCTATCTTCTGCTTACCCCCATGCAGGAATTCGTGGCTCGCTCGGGTATTCAGGCGCCGCTTTATGCGTTCCTGCATGGAAGCGAGCTGAAGCGGCGCTGGTTTTCAATCCTGGCTTCAAACCTCGTTTTCGCCGCCGCGCACGCTCATATCAGCCTTGCTTTTGCGATCGCGGCCTTTCTCCCCGGCATGCTCTGGGGGTGGATTTTCGCGCGAACGAACTCACTTCTCGCCGCAACCGCTTCGCATCTGCTAATCGGTGGGATGGGAATGTTTCTCTTCGGAATCGAAGGCGTAATTTCCAGGCTTTCAGCCTGATCTTCGTCGTTTCCGATTTAGGGCCGGTAATATGAGATAGCGCCAAGGCGCCCAGAACGGGATTTCAGTCTGCCGCAGGTCGGGGGCAGGGTCATAGCCATGGGTGCCCCAGGGATTGCAGCGGACGAACCGGCCTAGCGCAAGCCAGCCGCCAATCCAGATTCCGTTCACATCGATGGCGTCGAGCGCGTATTGAGAGCAGGTCGGCAAGTGGCGGCAGCGCGGGCCTAGGAACGGCGAGATCACGAAACGGTAGAAGTACACAGGCGACTTCGCGGCTGTCTTCAGCAGCGTGTTTGAGCCTGATAAGGGGCTAGTCATCGCTGAGCGAAAGCGAGGCGAAGCGAGTTCCCCCGTCGCGGTCTTGAATGGTCAGGAGCGCTTCGGAGCGCGACATGCGTTGCAGTTCAGCCAGCCGAATCTCGAGGTCTTCCAGGCTGCGAACACGCTGATGCGCGGCTTCGACGATCAGGTCTCCAGGCTTCAGCGGCCCATTCGTGATGTCTTGTGCTTGCGCCCCCGTTACAACCGCTCCTTCGACATCGGGGGCAAGAGAGAACCGTTCGCGGTTCTCATCCGACAAAGACTCGAAGCTGATTTTATGGCGCCTGGCCTTGCCGTGAGGAGGGGACGCCGTCGGTGTGCGCGGCTCTTCCATGAGCCCGACCTTCACTTTCAAGGTCTTGCGCTCGCCACCCCGAAGGATCACCATGTCGGCCTCCTCGCCAACCTGTGCTTGCGCGACGATGCGGGGAAGTTGCCGGGCATGTTTAACCTCCGATCCCGCAAAGGAAAGGACGAGATCGCCTTCCAAAAGTCCCGCCGTATCAGCAGGACCGCCCCTTTCCACGCGGGCGATCAACGCTCCCGCGGTGCTGGCGAGATGAAAGCCGTTCGCCAGATCGTCGCTTGGGGTCTGAAGGCGCACGCCGATCCAGCCCCAACGGGTCTCGCCATAGCGCTTGAGCTGATCAATGATGCGTTGCGCGGTGTTTGAGGGGATGGCGAAGCCGAGCCCGATGCTGCCCCCGGATGGCGAGAAGATCGCCGTGTTGATCCCAATCACTTCTCCCACGGCGTTAAACAGCGGCCCGCCTGAATTTCCGCGGTTGATGGACGCATCCGTCTGAAGGAAATCGTCATAAGGCCCGGCATTGATATCGCGTCCGCGTCCCGAAATAATCCCGGCGGTGACGGTGCCGTTGAGCCCGAAGGGGTTGCCGATTGCAATGACCCAGTCGCCGACGCGCATCCGCCCGGCGTCGCCAAATGGCACGGCATGAAGGGGCTTCGAGGCTTTAGGCGTCACCTTGAGAAGTGTGATGTCGGTTTTTGGGTCGCGGCCGATGACCTTATCGACTTTCAACTCCGACCCGTCGGAAAGGATAACGTAAATGGCGTTTCCGCCCTCGATGACGTGATTATTGGTAACGATGAGCCCGCTCGTGTCGATGATGAACCCTGAGCCTATCGAGGTAAACTGACGGACCGGTTCGCCAGGACCTCTTTTTGGCCGGAGCGGGCTAAAGTCTTCGAAAGACTGCGATTCGCCGCCCTCGGCGTGGCCCTCCCGGCCTCGGCCGGGCCGCACCGCCTGCCTGGCGTCCACCACGGCGGCCGCAACCGTGACAACGGAATTTTTCACGCGGGCCGCAATGTCGGCAAAGGATAGATCGGGTCTCGCGTCCATGGCGAATGACCGTGAGGCGCCCGCGACGCATAAAAAAGCAAAGAGGCCCGCGCCGATAAACAGCCGGAACCGATGGTGGATCGTCATTGGGGCCTCAGCCAGAAGAACATGAAAACAGGACTGCAAAAGACGCCTCGTCAAACGCACCCCATTATAAGGTGGGGCATAAACGTGGCGAGCGCAATCTTCCTCATTCGATTGCCGATAACAGACAAAGGTTAACTAGTCTTGCTTGGGCCCATTCGATCAGCGCACCGGCGGGGTAGAAGCAGCCGCACTCGATCCGGACGGCTCCGCTGGCGGCGCCTTCACGCCATCTCCTGGCTTTGGCGCTGCTCCGTTAAAATACCGGAAAAACTCGGAGTTCGGCGAAAGCACGATCCGCGTATGCCCTCCCTTCAAAGCCTCTTCATAAGCTTGCATCGAGCGATAGAATGCAAAGAAATCGCGATCCTTCGTGAAGGCTTCTGCATAAATGTGGTTCCGTTCCGCGTCGCCGTCGCCGCGCATCCGTTCGGAGTTGCGGTTCGCATTGGCGAGAAGGACGGTCACTTCCTTATCTGCGGTCGACTTGATGCGCTGGGATTGCTCGCTGCCTTGAGCCCTGAGTTCGGCTGCCTCGCGCTGACGTTCCGTCTGCATCCGCCGATAGATCGCCTGGCTGTTGGCCTCGGGCAAATCGGCGCGCCTTATGCGCACGTCCACGATTTCGACGCCAAGGTTACCGACATCGTCGTTAACCTGCTTGATCGTCTGCTTCATGAGCGCGTCGCGCTTATTGCGGACGACATCGATGAAGGTTGCCCGGCCAAGCACGCTCCGAATGGTGGAATCGACAATGGCGGTCAGGCGCTGGCGGGCTCCGACTTCGCTCCGGAAGGCTTTATAGAACGCCAGCGGGTCGTTAATCCGGTAGCGGGCGAACGCATCGACGATCAAGCGCTTCTGATCGGAGGCAATGACCTCCTGCTCGTCTGTTTGCAGATCGAGAATCCGGCGGTCGAACTGTTCGACGGTCTGGATGAAAGGTGTCCGCCAATAAAGGCCCGGCTCGTCAATGGCCCTCACCGGCTCGCCAAACTGGAGAACGAGCGCGCGATGGGTCTGATTAACGATAAAGGCGGAAAACCCGACGGCGCGGCCGCCGCGATAACCATCAGGAGAAAGAATCCGATAATCCCCGCTCTCATCGCTGGCCCCCGTTCTGCCCTGAATGTTGCAGATCACCAAGGGGTAGATAGGGGACAACGCCGCTGGCGCTGGTTTTTTCGTCGATGATCAACTTGTCCATTCCACCCAGCACGCGCTCAAGCGTCTCGATATAGATCCGCCGGCGCGTCACGTCGGGGGCCTTCTGATATTCATCGTAGACCTTCAGGAAGCGATCCGTCCGGCCCTTAGCCTCCGCAACCGATTGCTCTCGGTAGCCTTGCGCCGCTTGCAAAACACGCTGAGCATCGCCGCGCGCTTCGGGAATGACGCGGTTCGCATAGGCCTCCGCCTCGTTGCGTGCACGCTCCTGGTCGGCGCGGGCAGCCTGAACGTCGCGGAACGCCGCGATCACCTCGGCGGGCGGGTCCACCTTCTGCAAAACAACCTGCGTGATGTTGATCCCGGCCTTGTAGCTGTCGAGGGTGCGCTGAAGGAGACCCTTTACTGCCTCTTCAATTTCCTGGCGGCTCTTTGTCAGGATCGGCTGAATTTCATTCTGGCCGATGACTTCGCGCATGGCGGCTTCGGCAACCGCCTTCACGTTTGAATTCGCGTCTATGCTCTCGCCCTGGTTGCGAACGTTGAAAAGAAAGGCGGCCGCATCCTTCACGTTCCAAAACACGCTGAAATTGACATCGACGATATTTTCATCTCCGGTCAGCATAAGGCTTTCCTCGGACCGGTTCGGCGACCGAACCTGGCCGAAGGGGCCGCTGGCACCCGAGCTGAAACCGATTTCGATCCGGTTCTGCCGCGTATAGGGGATGACGGTGACTTCCTCGACGGGGTAGGGCCATCTGAAGTTGATGCCGTTATACAACTCGCGGTCGTATTTACCGAAACGCTGGACGACGCCGCGCTCATCCGGATTGATGCGGACCGTGAATCCGAAATAGCCGACAGCAGACGCGATGACGAGGAAAATCAGAAGTGAGCCGAAAACCCCAATGCCGCCCGGCATGGCCTGACGAAGCTTGTCCTGGCTGCGTCGGAGGATTTCCTCCAGATCGGGCTGCTGCCCGCCGCCTGAGGGGCCCTGTCCCCAAGGGCCACCGGGACCGCCCTTCCAGTTGCCGCCGCTATTCTGGTTCCACGGCATTTTTGATATTCCTTCGCAATCGGCAGGATCGCCGCTTTCAGGCCACCCGCTTGGCTATTCATCAGGTCTGTAAAAGGATGTCAATGACGGTCACGATTTGACGAATCTTTGTCCGTCGCGAGATATCGGCGCTCATGTTGAAGGAGCGATGAATGCCCCGTTTCCCGATGTGTCTCGCGCATATGGACCTGGGCGCAGGCCGCGTCAAGCACTCTTCCTGCGTTCCAAGATTACATCGGTGACAGGGAACTCGTCGCGATCGCTCGCCGGACGGCCTTCCCGGGAGACCTCATGCCATGCGCGGCCCAATGCCGGTTCCCAGCATGCGTCGCCCTGGGGCGATGCGTGCACGCGCGTCAGGTAGATCCGGCCGGCGTGTGGCAGAGCCGCTTCAAAAAGCTCAGCTCCGCCGATGACGAAAGCCTCTTTTACCCCTCGCGCCTTCGCTTGCGTGCGAGCGGTGGTCAACGCTTCTTCGAGCGAAGACGCAGCGAAAACGCCGAACTCTACTCCCAGGCTTACGCCGCCCCGGCTGACGACAATCGAATCCCGCCCATCGAGAGGCTTACCGATTGCCTCGAAGGTCTTCCTGCCCATGATGAGCGGATGGCCCATGGTGAGCTTCCGGAAGCGCCGCAAATCGCTGCCGAGCCGCCAAGGCAGCTTGCCGTTGTGTCCGATGACGCTATTTTCCGCGATCGCGACAATGAAGGAGAGCGTGAACTCGGCGCTTGTTGTCAAACCGCGACAGGCGCCTTGATCGCCGGATGCGGATGGTAGCCGGTCAGCGTGAAGTCCGCGTAGGTGAAATCGAAGATCGAGCGCACAGCGGGGTTCATCGCCATCTCAGGCAACGCCCTCGGCTCGCGCCGCAGCTGCTCGTCCGCCTGCTCGATGTGGTTGAGGTAGAGATGCACGTCGCCGAAGGTGTGAACGAACTCGCCCGGCTGAAGGTTCGTAACCTGCGCCATCATCATGGTGAGAAGCGCATAGGAGGCGATATTGAACGGAACGCCGAGGAACACATCGGCCGAGCGTTGATAGAGCTGGCAGGAAAGCCGCCCCTCCGCGACATAGAACTGGAAAAGGCAGTGACAGGGCGCCAGCGCCATCCGCGGCAGGTCTGCGGGGTTCCAGGCCGTCACGATGTGGCGGCGCGAGTTCGGGTCCGTCTTGAGCGCGCGCTCCAACTCGCGGATTTGGTCGATGCCGCTGCCGTCTCGGGCAGGCCAAGACCGCCATTGCGCCCCGTAGACGGGGCCGAGATCGCCATGCTCGTCGGCCCACTCATTCCAGATGGAAACGCCATTGGCCTTCAGATAGGCCGTGTTCGTGTCCCCGGAGAGAAACCAGAGAAGCTCGTGAATGATGGATTTCACATGCAGCTTCTTGGTGGTCAGAAGCGGAAAGCCCTGCCCGAGATCAAACCGCATCTGATGCCCGAACAGGCTGAGCGTGCCCGTGCCTGTGCGATCACCGCGTTTGACGCCGCGCTCGCGCACCATTCTAAGGAGGTCCAGATAAGTCTGCATAACCGAACGATACCGCGATTTTAAACCAAGTCTAACAGACGCGCCAACCTACACCGCCGCCGCTATCCCGGAATGGCAAAGCCTTATCCGGGATCGTAACACACTGAAGGGGTTACTTTTTTGTGATCCGGGCTCGCGCTTCGCTTAACCGGGACGGACGAAGCGCGGGGTGAGGAACGTTCGGGATGACGATCTGTGCTCAGCGGCGCTATTTCCACTCCTCGATATCGATGTAAGGCTGTTCCTCGAGCGGTTGAATGGTAACCCCTGCTGGAACCGGCTCCTCTTTGCGCTCCTCCGCGGCGCGTTTGGCCGCCTTCTGCACTTCGGAATCGAGGTCGATCTGCGAGCAAAGCCCAAGCGCAACCGGGTCCTGCGGCTGCAGATTGGCCGAATTCCAATGTGTGCGTTCACGGATGGACTCGATCGTCGACTTCGTGGTGCCGACGAGCCGCATGATCTGCGTGTCGCGCAACTCGGCGTGATGCCGCAGAAGCCAGAGGATCGCGTTGGGGCGGTCGTGGCGGCGCGATACGGGCGTATATTTGGGAGCCCGCTTTGTCTTGATCTCGGGGATGAACACTTTCGAACGCAAAAGCTTCAGCCTGTAGGGCGAATCTTTCTGGGCACGCGCAATTTCTTCACGAGAGAGCTGCCCCGATGTGATCGGGTCCAAACCGCGAATGCCGTGGGCCACGTCGCCATCGGCGATGCCTTTCACTTCGAGCACATGCAGGCCGCAAAAATCCGCAATCTGCTCAAAGGTCAGCGAGGTGTTCTCTACGAGCCAAACGGCGGTCGCCTTTGGCATCAGGGGTTTGTCGCTCATAAATCTCCTCCGTTCCTGGAAGCGATCCCTCTCGGCTTCCTGGGCGTCTTTGTCGATTGTGTGGGGAATGGCAATCGAAGGGTTATGATCAATATAATCGGTGGTTTCGTTTTGTGCAAACGGTCGATTTACGGCGCGGTGGACGGAACAGGGTTCGTTGCCAAGCCGCTCAGCCGCGCTTCCCTTCAGGGCAATTGCATTTGAGCTTTCCCGCATGGGGAAGGCTTGCGCAACGGCGAACAAGACCTGGGGGCGCCATCTACCTTGAGCTTAAGGTTCTTTTACAAAATGAACACCTTGAGTTGTGTTCGTCATTGAGTTTCGGCTTCGGGAAATCGGAGAAAAATCTATGACCCTCACGAAATTTCGTATTGGCAGGCGCGGCGGCAGTTGTGGCTTGGTTACACCTGGGGCCCAGCCTTGCTTTATGCAAAGGGCGGTTATGCCTGGCTTGATACCACCTTCAAAGCCTCGGCTCAAATCGTCGATGGAGCCAACAGCCCAGCAGCGGTTTCGACGGCTAGCCATGATGCCATGCTTGATGGTTGGACTGTCGGCGGCGGCATGGAATATATGTTGAGTTCCAATTGGACCATAAAAGTCGAGTATCTTCACTTCGAGTACAACAGCTTGCATTTCCCAGGCAGTAACATGAATGTGGACACAGCTAAGCTTGGATTTAATTATCTTCTCGGCCGCAACGATGCACTATTGGAATAGAACTATAGTCGGAAATTCTTCGAGCGGAGTACGCGAAATCGGATTTTGGCCGCAATGGCAAACCTTGTCATGGTTGGATGTGCATTCCCTCTAAGTTGAGTTGCGAACTTTCCCCGCGTGGGTCTTCATGTAAGACGGCCTGCGGCGACAATGCCAAGCAGGCTTAAACGACCGGAGTCTTCGATGAAAATCAGTGCGCGTAACGTGCTCAAAGGCAAGATCACCAAGGTCATCAAGGGCGCGACAACATCCCACATCCTGATCGACGTCAACGGCGCGACCGTTACCTCCTCGATCACGAATGAAGCGGTGGAAGACCTGAAGCTGAAAGAGGGAATGTCCGCGTACGCCATCATCAAGTCTTCCGATGTCATGGTCGGCGTGGATTAAGAGACGAACGACGCGGGCCGGGGCTCCATTTGCGGGGCTTCGCTTCACTTTTTCGGGGCCGGCTCCCGGGCCGGCGCGGTCCGCTGCTTTTCCGGCTCCCGCACTGCGGCCGTCGCGTTGAAAAGCTGACCCAAGTTAATGGTTTCGCGCGCTAATTAGGCACTTCGCGGTGAGTGATGTTGCTGAGCCACAGCCCGTCACAGCCCTTCGCCATTTCCAAAGCTAAGCCATTCGAATCCTGTATCGTAATGTATATAGGATTCGCGCCCGTGAGAGAGCTTGATAAAGCATCGCGAGAGGCGTTGGGAGAGGCAAAAATGAACACTTCCCGCATGAGCGGCAGATTGGCGAGTGCGTGTGCGTGCGTTGCAATCCTTTGTTCCGGCGCCGGGTACGCGGCCGATTTGAACGCGCCGGGCAGCATGAAGGACGCTCCTGAAGTTGCGGGCGATATGGAGCACGGCGGCAACGTGCATGCAACGCTCCCCGCGGGCGTCTCGGGCGCGGCCATGGTTGCCCAGGGCGAGACGATGCTGATGTACATGCCCATGGTCATGAGCATGGAAGGTAATTACATCGGCACGGATAAAGTCCCGGCGGCGACCATTCTATCGACTCCCAACATCTCGGGGGGCGGGCCGAAATATCTGCGCATCGTACCCGAAAGCATGGACGCGCAAATGCACATGTTCGGCGTGACCTACGGCGTGACAAACGCCGTCAATATCATGGTCATGGGAAACTACGTCGACAAAGACATGCCCATGACGACCTATAACATGATGGGCACAAAGGTTCTCGGCACGCAAACCTATAGCTCGGACGGTTTTGGCGACGTGTCCGTCGTCGGCCTGCTCCGCGTGTACGAGGATGGCATCAATCATATCCACGTCAATTTCGGCCTGAGCCTGCCAACGGGCAGCACGTCCGAGCAGATGAATATGCTGAGCCCGATGGGGATGTATATGCTGATGCGCGCCAATTACGGCATGCAACTCGGGACCGGAACATACGATTTCATGCCGGGCGTGACCTATCTCGGCATGAAGGATCTGTGGTCGTGGGGTGCGCTTTACCGCGGGCGTTTTGCACTGGATAGCGACCAGGGATACCACTGGGGCGACATCAACCAGTTGACAGGCTGGCTCGGCTACACCTTCGTTCCAGGCGTGACGGCCACTGCGCGCGTCGCGGGGACTGTCCAGGGGAAGATCGAAGGCGCGGACCCGCAAATTTTCGGCGCAATGCAAGGCGCATATCCGGGCTGGTATGGCGGCGAGCGCGTGGATCTGTTTGGAGGCATCGAAGTCGCAGGCCATCAGTTCGGCCTTGGCCACACAAAGCTTGCCATCGAGGCCGGCTTTCCCCTCTATCAGAACCTGAACGGTCCGCAAATCGGAGAAAACTGGCAACTCAATGCGGCTCTCGGCATCCTCTTTTGAGTAAAGGCTGTTAGCGCGCCGGATGCCTTACCCTGGACGGCGCTCACGGCGCGCGTTTTGGTAAATGGTTCGTTCGCGCGCCGTTGGATTAACCGAAGACGGTTAACAGGAGAGCGCCGGATTTATTTCCTGCCATGTATTTGGTTAAAAAGTTACTCATCAGGCGAAAAATATGGACCATTGCGGCTTTTTAACTCGACGAGAAAACATGACGTAAACCGTTGAAATCATTTGATTTTTATGATTAACAGATTACCCTATTAAATAGAATTTAATGCCGGAATTTTCTCATTAACGGGACGCGCAAATGTCCGTTAAATATGTTTTGGCTCCGCAAATTAACGCTTGCGCGGAGCCGGAACAGCGGCGGTGCAGGGGGCCGCGTTGGCGTTCCGTGCGGTATGTTTCCCTACAGTGCCAGGGGTTTAAGCGGGCTGCAGCTCTCGTTAACCCGCCGGCAAGGCGAAATCGCCGAAGATCTTTCAGGATAAGGAAAGCGGACGAAAACGTAAGGGATAATTTGACATGCAGATGCAAACATCCGGCTGGTGCATACAAAATGAGGGCCTGAAGGCCCGCGTCCGATGCTCTAAAGCAGCCCGCGTCACTTCTCGACGCGGCTAATCTGCTCTATCTTTTCCGTTTCTAATAGCTTCCGATTAAAAGCGGGTGGAGCTTGTTCGCGGAAGCGGTCCCGCTCGGCGGCCGTGGTTCAATCTGACGAAAAAGGTATAAAGTGAAACAGCGGTTCTTTGCGGTTGTGGCCGTTCTAGGGATTCTGGGGAGCGCCATGGCGTTGCGCCCCTCTTTCGCGCAGCCGACGCATGACATGCCCGGAGCGGGAGGGGAGATGGGCACGCATTCCGGTCATCATAGGGATGGCGCGTCCGACGGAGCTTTCCACCGGCGGTTCGACGACGCGGAGAAGTGGGCCAAGGAATTCGACAAACCGGAGCGCGACGGCTGGCAGAAGCCGGAAGAGGTCATTGACGCTCTCCATATCGACCGCGCCGCCAGCGTGGCGGATGTCGGTGCGGGCACCGGTTATTTCAGCGTGAAGATCGCAAAGCGGTTTCCTGATGGCAAAGTATTCGCCGCCGATGTCGAACCGGACATGGTGCACTACCTCGGCGAGCGTGCCGGGCGCGAGCAAGTTTCGAACCTGTTGCCCGTCCAGGCGAGCGCGGATACCGCAAACCTTCCCGAGCCCGTCGACCGCATTCTTGTGGTGGACACTTATCATCACATCGGAAACAGGATTGACTACTTCGCCAAGCTGAAATCCGCGCTGCGTCCGGGCGGCCGGCTGGCAATTATCGACTTCAGGGCGGATTCGCCGATCGGGCCGCCTGTCGAGCACAGGATTCCGCCTGAGAAGGTGGGGGAAGAACTGGCGGCGGCAGGGTACACGCTCGTCGAAAGCCACGACTTCCTGCCGAGGCAATATTTTCTCGTTTTTAAAGCAGATTGAGCGATTCTAAGGCCCGACCTCCAGCACGATCTTGCCCATATGCGCGTTCGATTCCATGCGGCGGTGGGCGTCGGCCGCCTGATCGAGAGGGAAGGTTCTGTCGATCACGATCTTGACCGCTCCGCTTTCGAGGAGCGGCCACACCTTTTGCTGAAGCTCCTTTGCGATGCGGGCTTTGAATTCGAGCTTTCTCGGCCGCAGCGTCGACCCTGTTAGCGTCAAGCGCTTCAGCATCAGCGGCATAAGATCCAGTTGCACGCGGGCGCCTTTCAGGAACGCGATCTGCACGATACGGCCATCTTCAGCCGCGCAGGCAATATCGTCCTGCACGTAGTCGCCGCCAACCATGTCGAGGATCACATCCACGCCGCGCTTGCAGGTCAGGTCCTTGATTTCCTTGGCGAAAGGTTGCGTCTTGTAGTTGATGGCGTGCTCGGCGCCGAGCTTCTCGCAATAGGCGCATTTTTCGTCGCTGCCCGCCGTCGCGAAGACGCGCGCGCCGAAATGCGCGGCAAGCTGGATGGCGGTCGAGCCGATGCCGCTCGATCCACCGTGAACGAGGAAGCTTTCGCCTGCCTTCAGGGCTCCGCGCTCGAAGACGTTGTGCCAGACGGTCATGAAGGTCTCGGGGATGCAGGCTGCTTGCGCCATGCTGAGGCCCTTCGGCACTCTCATGCAGGAGCCTTCATGCGCGAGCGCATATTCGGCATAGCCGCCGCCAGCGGTCAGCGCCGTCACCTTATCGCCGGCGCGCCATTGCGACACCCCTTCGCCGAGAGCCGCGATTTCGCCGGCGACCTCAAGACCAGGAATGTTAGAAGCGCCGGGCGGCGGCGGGTAAAGGCCCATGCGCTGGAGAACGTCTGGGCGATTGACACCAGCGGCGGAAACTTTGATCAAAACCTCTCCCGCAAGTGGCTCCGGCGTCGCGAGATCCTGAGATGTAAGGACTTCAGGTCCGCCTGGCTGTTGGATGACGATTGTTTTCATGACGATTCCTCCAGCCGATCGTGCGAAGCCCGATTGCTAAGACCTTTACCCCAAATTAACAGGCTCTTGCTATTATTCGTACACGTAAGCTGGGTCGACCCGGAAACACCTCCAAAACTTTTTTAGCCGCGTCCTTGACGCGGCTTTTTTGTTAGCTCTTTTTTAGCCGCGCCCTTGATACGGCTTTTTTTTTAGCTAATGTGGTCCACGCGCATTTCCTGTCTTCATTCTTTGAAAGGCAGTTGCGGTTACATGTTTGTTGTGTCCGGCGATTAAGCGTCGGTCGTTGTGCGTATGGCGGATCCTATGAAGAGCTCCTGCGTTTCCGAGAAATTCCAGAATGCCGCTCTTTTGTCGTTTGGCGACCGTTTCACGACGTCGCCTCAGTTCATGAAACTATTTCGGGAAGGCATGGACCTCGTCGAGGAAACTGCCGAATATCTTGACGGCCCAGGGAGAGCGGAATCCAAACAGCTGACGCCGCCTGCAAGCCTTGCCTATACGTCGGAAAGCATCAGGCTGACGACGCGCCTTACCCAACTTGCCTCATGGCTCCTCGTCCGGCGGGCTATAGCCTCCGGTGAAATAACCGCTGCGCAAGCGCATACGCACAGACACCGTGTCACTCTTTCGCCGCAGAGTGCTGCCCACCCCGAAGGCTTTGACGCTCTGCCTGACTCATTCAAGAGACTGATCGCCGAAAGCTTCCGCCTGCACGACCGGATCATGAGGCTGGAGCGCATCCTGGGCGATAGCCCCGGCAGAGCGGATAAGTCCCTCTCTCCTGTCGATGGGCATATCGAACGCCTCAGAATGGAGTTTCCGGCCGCATGAGCGGAGCGCCCTACTTCTTGAAAAATGCGCTCGCGGCGTCCTTGTGCGCGTCCTTCTGCTTGATCACCGCCTCCGCGCGCGAAATTTCCGCTTTCAGAAGCTCGATATACGCATGCAAGTCGACCACGGAATAGACCGTGAGGTCCTTTAATTTTGAAGGCTGCTTGCGCGGCTCAAGATCATCGACGTCCATTCTTTGCTCTTCCGATCAACGACAGGGACACTTTAGCCTGACGCGGACGCGCTTGCACCCGTAGCCGCGCGAGCATCCTATCATAGCGTGTCCTAAATCGGCACCGGCCTCTCTCTAGGCCGAGCTTAGCGATTCTTTTTTGGCGAGAGTATCGGGAAGTGTCAACCAGCGGCTACGCGAACTCGAACGATTGCGCTTTATATATCCTGTCCGGCGACGACGGGAACACGGGTGGGTACTGGTTGAGGTGCTTCAAGGGCATCCTGCAGTTCCTCATGGGGCGGTCCTGACAGCGCCTTTCTGGCTTTGACGCTCCAGTTCCAAAGCGCCTCTGCCGGGATGGGGAGCACCAGGAACCAGTGTTCCAAAATCCCCAAAGCCAGGATCACAATATAGAAGGTGTAGGCAAGCAACTCGAACGGATCGTTCTCGACCGTCATCGCCTTGTGCACGAGGACGGCGATCGCCACTGTGGACACGGTAATCGACACCGGGAACAGAAGGTTCATCGGCCTCCGTTTAAGAAAGCTCGACAGGTAGCGCAACTGCTCCGGGAAAAAGTGGTCGTTCAAGTTGCGCACACCCAGCACCGCATTGATCTTTGCGCTCGAATGCATGAGCCAGATGATTGTGTACGTCCAGGATCCAACGTGATTTTTTCCTGTCATCGTCGAGAAGCAGATCACAACTCCAAGCAAGGCCGCAGTAATTTCATGATACATGCTGGTCTCAACGGCATGCCAGAAATGGCGGGAACCTTTGCAGGATGACGAGCAGGCTGTTGTTCGAGGACCGGTTATCATGCCGGTGTAGAATGTGAACTGCGTCCACGCCCATGCCAGCAGACCGAAAGTGAAACTCAAATAGGCGGATACGAGGGTGTTACTCTCGCTCGTGACGGTCAGCCCATAAATCGACGCGATGAGCAAGAATGTCGCGCCGAGGAAACTCCACTTATAGGTGTATTTAGGTAGATTGTTGAGGTAGATAACGGCTCCCGTGCTGAACCACCAAACGAAAAGTACGAACAGAACAGGGAGCACGTATGTAATCACCTCATCCTCACCATGCTGGGGCTAACCGCACGCGGTCAGGCAGCTCATTGCGCGCGGCGGGCAATATGTATAGCCGCGCAAATGTTACTGCCGCCGCAGCGGAATAACCCATGTTTTTGATAAGTCCTGACAGTCCGCCTGCTGCCTTGGCGGCCTCCCGTTTTACGGACAGTTGGTACAAACGATCGAACCCGCGATGGAGCGCTGGATTGTCCAGGTCGAGCTTGACCGGAAAGACCTGCTGAGAGATCTGGCTTGTGATGCGGAAGACCTGGAAGTCATAGTCCGTTGGATCCATCTGGAGCGCCTTGTGGAAAGCTGGGCGCGAATGATCGCGAACATACATGGTTGCGAAAACCGCAAGCACAAAGAAGCGAACCCAATATTTGTTGAGCCCGCTCAGAAGGTGTGGATTGGCGCGCATGAGAAGCGCGAAAGCCTCGCCATGGCGAAACTCGTCGTTACACCAATTCTCGAACCACTTGAAGATCGGGTGGAAGCGAAGCTCGGGGTGCCTTTCGAACTGGCGGTAAATCGAGATGTAGCGGGCGTAGCCAATCTTTTCCGAAAGATAAGTGGCATAGTAGATGAATTTCGGTTGGAAGAACGTGTATTTCTTAGCTTTCGTCAAGAAGCCGAGATCAACCCCGATGCCGAAATCCTTGAGCGTTTCGTTGATAAAGCCCGCATGCCGCGCCTCATCACGAGCCATGAGCCCGAACAGCTCTTTCATATCCGGATTTTTCGCTCGCTTCTTCATTTCGGCGTACAGCACGCAACCTGAAAATTCTGCGGTAACGGAACTGATGAGAAAATCTTCAAACTCTTTTCTAAGTTCCTCGGGTAACGTAGACGTGTCGACATCGAACTCTTCGTTCCGGATAAAGTGAGCGCGGTTCGGATCGCTCTTCATCTCGGCAATGAGTTCATCCCACTCCTCGCGAACGGGCGTCACATCGATCCGGTCGATCTCATCGAAATTAGTCGTATAGAACCGTGGCGTTAAAATGGTGTCTTTTTGCGCTAGGCGGGTTGACTCGTTCATCGCCTCGGCTGGATGAGTTGCCTCGGTCATAGTTTCCTCCTGGGGGTAAAACTCACTTCGTAGAGGTCCGTAAGCTCAAGTCCGGCGACTCGCGCCGTCATCCGGTCGAACCAGTTCGCGCGCTTCACAGTCGCCTGCCGTCGCTCAACGATTTTCTCTCCAAACGAAGGCTTGATGGGAGCCCCTTGGACAATGACTTGGTCGCCAGGGCCGATCTCCACGTCGCCATCGAGTTCAACGTACGCATGCAGGCTATCCGCTGTGTGTTCCACCTCGATGGTGCAAGGCACCTCGAAGGTCTCATGGCCCCCCAGCCAATCCGTTATCGATGTCATTGCGTCTTGCCTGCAGTGGGTAGGAGTTGGGCGAAGGTTTTAGCATTTGTGGGTCCGTAGGCCGCCAGCTCGAGCGTGTCTCCAGTGGCCGTATCGGACAAAGAGAGCTTACCATCGCTCCACAGGGTGAGCGTGAAGGGAGCCTCCGGCCCAGCCTTTGAGCGCAGTTCCCGGTTCTGCCCCATAAGACGCAGCGCAGAAGCCATGAAGGTGTTCCCTTCGCGCGGCAGCACGGCGAAGGGTTCGTTGGCACCCTGGTCGTACACGGCAATAGCACCGGCGGGCGCATCACGAAAAATCAGCGGGCGTACAATAACGGCCGTCCGCTGTTGCGAGAGGTCAACCGTCTGCGTGCCGATAAAATTCATGGCAACCACCAGCGACAGAACCGCGAATATCGCTGCGGCTGCCAGCAGCGCTGGTTTCTTGATGCCTTGTACCATTATGGGGCGTTTCCGAATCCCTAAGCGGCTTCGACAGCCGCTCGACCCAACTTGTTCTTATCTTCGGCTTGCGATGCGACCTCAGTGTCTTGGGAACTTTTGCTGGTGGCTTCGCTTGCGTCTTTGGCAAAGGGAGCTAGGGCGGTTTTCAGAGCATCCACCACCTGTTGCGGTTTGGAAATGGCTCGCAGCATAGGCTCTGGCAATGAGAAGCACCAAGGCCGGGCATGGGGCCACAGGATGAGATAGGCTATCTTGTCCGGACCGGTTAAGGTCAGCGCAACATCGGCCGTGCAGTTGGCGTGCATCCTCATTCCGACCGATTTGATGAGCCTAAGCGGTACATTGACGGCCTTCGTGAAGGCGACACCGTAACGAAGCGCCACACGCCGCGTCGTGACGGTGTATATGGTTGTACGCGCGACGAGAAAGGCGAAAGTCAAGGTAATGGCCATGACAATGCCGAGCAGAGCAGCCAGCCAGATGTCGATCTCCAGGGCGTTTCCTATTGGTTTCCCTTCAGAGTAGGCAACCGCGATAGGCCAGAGCATCAGCACTACGAAGTAGATCGTGATGGAGCGGACATGGCAAAGGTGAACTGCTAAGGATCGCCAATTTGGCGATCCTTGCCACAATATCTTCTCGTCTTCGGAAGGCCGGAACGGGAGGCCCCGAACCGGCTCGAAGTCGTATTCACTCATAAAAGGGGCTCCTGGCGGGAAGGCTCTGCGTAGAGAATGCCGCCACCATAATAGGCCACGACCTTATCCTCCTCAAGGAGAGTCACGCGATCCGGGCTCGAAAGCGTCGGAGCGGCGGCGAACTGGCCGCCAAGGATGGACTCGACCTTTACGGTACCCTTGCCCTGGTTGATCTTGGAGAATGTGATCGGAAGGAGAACGCGCTTGCCTCCTTTAACCTCGACTTCGAGATAGCGGATTAGCACTTCCGAACGATCGACCCAGATATCGCGAACCGTGCCGCCGACAACGCCATCGGCGCCGATGACGGTGAAGCCGCGCGGGTCGCGATCATGCTCGTCGACCTGGAAGTCGTTTGCGACGCGCAATGGCGCAATCCGGGTGAGGCCTTCAACGGTGAGGTCTGGGGTGTTGGAGCGCTGAACCCAGGAGCCCGGGCCGACGCCGTCGAGCATGGGATTGCCCGTCGGGACCAACGGCGATCCACCGTATGGACTCGAGGGAACAGCCTTGATCGGACGTTCTTTTTGCGACGCAGGGATAGACTGAGGCGAGGTCACTGTACCGCCATGAAACAGCCGGAAAACCTTCTTGTCCGGGATCGCGAACCACCCTGGGGTTTCGCTGCCGCCGCGTGGCTCGGAAACCAGGGGATAGCCCTCGCGCCGGTCTTCGCGGCGCAGATACAGAATGAGGATCGCGAAAAAGATCCAGAACGCATAGAGCACGACCTGGGCGACGTCGAGGTGTGATGTTAAGGCGCCAACTGGCATTTATATACCTCCAAAGTTTTATTAACCTGGAAAATCGGCAAGGCCGAGGTGGGCTGGCGTTTGCCTGGATGCATCACCCGCTCTTCGGACCAAGGGGCCAATGGCCACGAGTGTCGCGAACAGCAGGGCAATTTCGACATGATAGACAATGAGGTAACCTGTGTCTGCTCCCATGAGGGCCGGGCCGAGGCGTCCCTGCGCCGCAAGGTCTGCCATAATGTCGCGCAGTGCGCCTCCAAGCGCGATACCGCCGCCGGTTGCCGACGCACCAACGGCGCCCCAGGCGCCTAGCGCGAGGCCAGCCTGTTCATGCTTTGCAAGCTCCATTGCGGCTGTTAACGTTCCTGCGGCGAAGAAGCCGCTGCCGAAACCGAGAGCACCGACACCGAGCTCGAAGAGAATCGGTTCTCCCAGGGGAGCGGAGAAGACGAAAGCCGTTAGCGCCCCAAGCCCGACCAAAATGCCAACCGCGGCAAGCCTATAGGGATCGGCGCCCCGATCCAGCCGCTGGGCGGCGAGCGCAAGTGAGAGAAGGGCACCTATCGCGAAGAAGGCCGTCAGGGCTGTTGTCTGGCCAACGGTCATGCGCAGGACCTGTCCACCATAAGGCTCGATCAGAATATCCTGCATGCTGAATCCGATCGTGCCAAGGCCAAGGGCTACGAAAATCCTCGTCCAGGGGCCGCCCGCCATGAATGTGCGCCAGGAGGCGGAAAAGTCGGGCTTCGGCTCTGCTTTCAAAGCGCGCCTCGGACGACGGGGCTCCTGTTTCCACAGCGCGATCAAGTTAAGCACCATGGTTGCGAGAGCAGTGCCTTGGATGACTTCGATGAGGCGGACCTGGCTGAAATGTTCCAGCAACCGGCCAAGCAGGACCGCGCTCACGGTCATGCCGAGGAGCAGCATGACATAAAGGAACGCCACGACCCGGGGACGCTTGTCTTCAGGCGCCAAATCTGTTGCGAGAGCCAAACCCGCTGTTTGCGTTGTGTGGAGACCGGCTCCAACAAGCAGGAAAGCCAGGGCAACCGCAAGCTTTCCGAGAATGGGCGGTCCCTGTGAGTCGCCCGAAAGCAGGATGAGGGCGAAAGGCATGATCGCCAAACCGCCGAACTGCATGAGGGTGCCGAACCAGATGTAAGGCACGCGCTTCCAGCCCAGCAACGAGCGATGTGTGTCGGATTTGAAGCCGAGTAGCGCCCGAAATGGCGCAAAAACAAGCGGCAGGGCGATCATCAGGGCAACCAGCCAAGCCGGCACCGAGAGTTCGACGATCATGACGCGGTTTAGCGTGCCGTTGACCAGCACAAGCGCCATGCCCACTGTAACCTGGAAAAGGGAGAGCCGGAGAAGGCGACTAAGCGGCAGCTGAGGGGTGGCTGCATCTGCAAAAGGCAAAAAACGCGGCCCAAGTTGCTGCAGAACCGCTCGAAATGGCGATATGGAGGCAGGCTGTCCAGCTTCTTTTGGATCGGGGCGGCAGGGCAGGGCACTGGCTTCCCTCTCCTCGACCGTGCCGTCGGGAGATATCGGTCTTCCTTCCCTATGGTCGCACAGGTCCGTCACGAAGCGATCAACTCCATCGCATGCGAGGTATAGAAGCCGTTTACGATACGCAGCGAGCGGCCTTGCCGCCAGCGCGCAAATCTAGCGTCTCCCGAGATCATCGCCGAGAGCTTCGTTTCGGATACAGGCTCAATCGCAGGCGAGCGATCCGAACGCGGAAAGAATTTCCCAGCGGTGTGCATCACACTGAGCGCCAACGTTTTGGGCGCGAACGTGAACACCACCTTGGACGTTGTCCTGTCCGCAAGCCCCGCGAGCACGTTCACAAGGTCTTTCGTAGGGTAATGAATCAGCAAATCCATGGCAACGCAAAAGTCGAACCTGCCATGACGCTCATCGAGCATATCGCCCGAGTGAAACTCGATATTTTCGACAACGTCCGCAGGCATGCGCTCCTTGGCAACCCCGATCAGCGTTGGTGAAAGGTCGACGGCGACGACATGCGCGCCACGCCTTGCCGCCTCGGCCGAAAGAAGCCCGGTGCCGCAGCCTGCATCAAGAAGCCGCGCCCCATGCAAATCGTCCGGCAGCCAGTTCATAAGAGTTGCGCGCATCCTGTCGCGGCCGGCGCGCACGGTTGCGCGAATCCCGCTCACCGGCGCATCGGTCGTCAACTTCGCCCAATTGTCCGCAGCCGTCCTGTCGAAATAGGTTTCGAGGTCGTTGCGGCGCTCGAGATAGGTGGGGGTTGGCATCAATTGTATCCCAGGAAATCGAAAATATCGCGATCCTTCATCGGCTTGCAGTTGACCGGCGGCTCCGCTCCTGCCCAAAGACCGGACGCGAGGCGCAGATACTCCTGCTGCACGGCCTCAATCTCGGGGGTTGGCTCCATCTCGAACAATGTCTGCTTCTTCAGGCGGCTCATGCGGATGGCGTCAAGATCCTGGAAGTGAGCGACGCGATTGAGCCCGATGGCGCCGTTAAAGCGGTCGATTTCGTCAGTATTTCGGCTGCGATTGGCGATTACGCCGCCGAGACGCACCCGGTAGTTTTTCGACTTGGCGAGGATCGCGGCTGCAATGCGATTCATGGCAAAGATCGAATCAAAATCGTTCGCGGTGACGATCAAAGCGCGCTCCGCATGCTGGAGCGGCGCCGCAAATCCGCCGCACACCACGTCGCCCAGCACGTCGAAGATCACGACATCGGTGTCTTCGAGGAGGTGATGTTCTTTCAAGAGCTTCACCGTCTGACCGACGACGTAGCCGCCGCAGCCCGTGCCAGCCGGCGGTCCGCCAGCCTCTATGCATTTGACGCCGTTATAACCTTCGAAAACGAAGTCTTCCGTGCGCAATTCCTCGGAATGGAAGTTCACGGATTCGAGGATGTCGATGACGGTCGGGATCATGCACTTCGTCAGCGTGAAGGTGCTGTCGTGCTTGGGATCGCAGCCGATTTGCAGGACGCGCTTGCCGAGCTTCGAAAATGCGACCGACAGGTTGGACGAGGTCGTGCTCTTGCCGATGCCGCCCTTGCCGTAGACCGCAAAAACCTTCGCAGTCCCAAGATTCACCTTCGGATCGAGGTGTACCTGCACGCTGCCTTCGCCATCGCCTTCGTTTTCGGCGCCGGATGACGTGCCCTTAGCCCTGAATTTGGGGATCGGCTGTGCCGGGATACGCTCATACATCGTCATGCGGCTTCCTCCATGCCAACCCCTTCAATCTGGTCTTCTAGTTCCTCGGAGGCCTTGCGAAGCGCTTCGAGCGTTTCCTCATCGGGCTTCCAATAGTTGCGCTCGTGGGCTTCGTTCAGCCGGTTCACCATGCGAGCCGTCGCCGTGGGGTTAAGGGCGGCGAGCCGTTTGCGCATGGCTTCATCGAGCACATAAGTTTGCGTGAGGCGTTGATAGACCCAGGGATCGACTTGTCCTGTGGTCGCCGACCATCCCATGGTGTTGGTGACGGTCGCCTCGATCTGGCGCACGCCCTCGTAGCCGTGCTCCAGCATGCCTTCGTACCATTTCGGATTTAACGCGCGTGTGCGCGTCTCGAGTGAAACCTGTTCGTTCAGCGTCCGCACCTTGCCCTCGCCGCGCGTTTGGTCGCTGATGTAAACGGGGAGGTCCCGGCCGCCCTTGGCGCGGCGCACGGAGCGGGTAATACCGCCAAGCGTATCGAAATACTGGTCGATGGTTGTGACGCCGAGATCGACCGAGTCAAGACATTGATAGGCAAGATCGACGTCTGCCAGCATCGTCTTGAGAAGTGCGGGCTGTGCCATCGGCGTTCCCTGGCGGCCATAGGCGAAGGATTTGCGCCGGCTATAGGTTTCAGCCAGTTCGTCCTCGTCCTGCCAAGCGCCGCTATCGACGAGGAGGTTGACGTTCGCACCATAAGCGCCGTCGCCGTTTGAGAAGACGCGGAGCGCGGCAGTTTCCATGTCGCACTTATGCGCCGCCTGATAGGCGAGCGCATGCTTGCGAACAAAATTCTCGGATAGCGGTTCGTCCGCCGTTGCCGCATCATAAGCGGCCTCAGCAAGTAGCTTCATCTGCAAGGGCAGAAGATCGCGGAAGATGCCGGACATGGTCATGACCACGTCGATCCGAGGCCGGCCGAGATCTTTCAACGAGACAAGTGTTGCGCCGCACAGTCGGCCGTAACCGTCGAACCGCGGACGAGCTCCCATCATCGCCAGCGCTTGCGCAATCGGCTCGCCTTCGGTCTTGAGGTTATCTGTCCCCCACAGCACAAATGCAACCGACTCCGGCAGCGCATTGCCTTCTTCCATATGCCTATCAAGGAGCCGCGCAGCCTGCTTTTCGCCTTCCTTCATAGCAAACACGCTCGGAATGCGGAAGGGATCGAAACCGTGGATGTTGCGTCCGGTGGGCAGGATTTCTGGATTTCGGATAATGTCGCCGCCTGCCACGGGACGAATGTAACGGGCATCGAGCGCTGTCACGATGGCGGGCAGTTCGGCGTCCTTGCCCAGATAGCCGTACATCTCGCTCAGCTTGCGTAGCTTTTCGAGGCTTTCCGGCGTGCGCGCTTGCCCGGCCTTTCTTAGCGCGTCCTCAGTACTCACGCCGTCGGCGACAGCTTTGATCGTCGCCTGCGCCGGAGTTTCGCCATCAAGAGCTTCGGCCGCGAAGGTCAGAAGATCGGTACGCTCGTCATCGGACGCGGGCTTGCCAACCACGTGCAAGCCATGCGGAATAAGCGTTTCTTCAAGCTCATGGATCTTGTTCGTCAGTGCGAGAATTCGGTCCTCCGCATCCTCGAGTGGCCAAGCCGGCTCAGTGTCTGCGAGATCCACCGCGGAAGCCTGCGCCTGGATGAGCGTCGCGAGCGCTTCTCGCTCTTCCTGGGCGACGTCGGGGGCAAATTCGCGCCAGCGCTGCACCGAACCTTTGAGGTCCAAGAGCCCGCGATAAAGTCCGGCTTGAGTCACGGGCGGCGTCAGATAGCTGATGATGGTGGCCGCGCCGCGCCGCTTGGCGAGCGTGCCCTCGGAGGGATTATTCGCGGCGTAAAGGTAGAAGTTCGGCAGATCACGAATGAGGCGGTCTGGCCAGCAATCTTCGGAAAGACCCGTCTGCTTGCCCGGCATGAATTCTAGCGCGCCATGCGTGCCGAAGTGCAAAAGCGCATGCGCGCCGAACTCGTCACGCAGATAGCGATAGAAGGCCATGAAGGCGTGCGTTGGTGAAAAGCCACTTTCGAAGAGGAGCCGCATCGGGTCGCCTTCATAGCCAAAAGCAGGCTGGACGCCGACAAAGACGTTGCCGAATTGCTCGCCCAGAACGAACAAAGTAGCGCCATCGCTTTGCGCCTTACCGGGCGCCGGACCCCATTGTTTCTCGATCTGCGGCAGCCAGCGCTCGCTGCGCATGTAGTCGTTGACGGGCACGCGGGCATGAACATTCGCCGAAGTGCCGTAGCGGCTCGCGTTGCCGCCCAGGATGCGCTCGCGCATCTCGTCCATCGAGGCGGGCACCTCAACGGTGTAGCCCTCCTCCTTCAGCCTCAAGAGCACGTTGTAAAGCGAAGGGAAAACGGCGAGCGAGGCCGCTGTTCCGACGTTTCCGGCGTTCGGCGGGAAATTGAAAAGCACCACGCCGATCTTGCGCCTGGCGCGTTCCGTCCGGCGAAGCTCAATGAGCTTTTCGATGCGCGAGCACAGCGTCTCCGCGCGCTCGAGGCAGGAGTGCATGTCGCGCGCGCGAGATGTGGGGAAGGTACAGTTCCGCTCGCAGCCGGTGCATGGCGCTTCGGTGCCGTCCGAGCGGCCTCCGAATACCGCGGGGCCGGTGGCGCCATCGAGTTCGGGGATCGCCACCATGATGGTGCTTTCCACCGGCATCAAGCCGCGCTGGTCTGCGCCCCATTGCTGGAGTGTCTGGAACTCGACCGGATGGGCGGCGATGTACGGAACATCGAGCCTAGCCAGGATTTCCTGGGCGCCCTTAGCGTCGTTATAAGCGGGACCGCCGACAAGCGAGAAGCCCGTGAGCGAGACGAGCGCGTCGATCGCCGCCTTGCCATCCTTCATGAAATAACGCTCGATCGCCTCGCGTCCATCAAGGCCGCTGGCAAAGACCGGGATGACGTTCAGCCCGCGCTTCTCGAGGGTTTCGATCATGCCGTCGTAATGCAGCGAATTGCCCGCCAGAATGTAAGAGCGCATGACGAGCACGCCGACCGTGCCGGCGGTGCGCCCCTGCGCATGGGGAAGTTCGTCTATGCTTGCGCCGACGCGGTTTTTGAGCGTCGGGTGGTAGACGCCCACCTCCGGATATTCGACAGGTTCGGCCGCCGAGAGTTTGCCGCGCAAGGCTTGGCGAGGTCCGCTTGCGTAGCGGTTAACGAGGAAGCGCACCATGTGCGCCATGTTGTCGTCGGAACCCGCGAGCCAGTATTGCAGCGTTAGGAAGTACGCACGCATATCCTGCGCGGAACCGGGAATGAAGCGCAGGATCTTCGGCAGGCGCCGCAGCATCGCCATCTGCTTCGAGCCGCCCGTCGAGGTCGATGCGTCTCCCTCTTTCTTCTTCGGCTTCAATCGCTTCAGGAGCGACATCACGCCAGTATCGGTGCCGTCCATGTTGAAGCCGCCGATTTTCGTGATCTTCACGACCTCGCTGGCGGACATGCAGGCAATCATCGCATCGCACTTATCTCGCCGCGCCGTGAGCGCAGGCAGCACGGCCTGAATATGCTCCTCAATGAAAAGCATGGTCGTAAGGATGATGTCGCCCGTCGCGATGTCGTCGAGACATTCATCAAGCAACTCGGGATTTTGTCCCCATTCGGACGCGGCATGAAGCGTGATCCGAAGGCCGGGCATCTCATTCGCAAGCATTTCGTTCGCGCGAGCGACAGCGCTGGCGAGGTGACTGTCCAGCGTCACAATAACAAAGCGCACGGAAGCGCTACTAGCGACTGAAGTGCGCTTTTGCATCATACAAAGTCTCTACTGTGATTTTTGAAATGCCGTGCTCGGTTGCGAATCGCTCGGTGTTTCGTTTCGCTTTGCCGCGAACGAAGAAAGGAATTTTCCGAAGTTCTGCCTCGGCCTCGGCGCCCCAGACGAGTTGAGCGGGCGATGCAGGCTGAAACGCAGAGGACGCCTTTGCCTCGACAGCGGCCTCTCCATTTGCACCGCTCTCCTCCTTCGCCGGCACAGGCGAGGGCGCTGGCGCCGCCGCGGACACAGATGCGAGATGAGAGGGAGCCGCCTCGGCGTGGAACTCGAAATCTTCGCGGAACATGCTGAGCAGATGTTCCTCAAGCCCCATCATCAGCGGATGCACCCAGGTGTCGAACACGACGTTCGCGCCCTCGAAGCCCATCTGCGGCGAGTAGCGGGCGGGGAAGTCCTGAACGTGGATCGGCGCTGAAATGACGGCGCAAGGGATGCCCTGCCGTTTGGCGATATGCCTCTCCATTTGCGTGCCAAGCACGAGTTCGGGGTGCAACTCGCGGACCTGCGCCTCGACTTCAAGATAGTCGTCGGTGATGAGCGGTTCGACGCCGTAGAGCTTAGCCGCTTCGCGCATTTCGCGCGCAAATTCGCGGGAATAGGTGCCGAGCCCGACAACGGTGAAGCCAAGTTCTTTCGAAGCCACGCGTGCGGCCGCAAGCGCATGCGTTGCGTCGCCGAAGATGAAGACGCGCTTGCCCGTGAGGTAGGTTAAGTCGACGGAGCGCGAATACCACGGCAGCCTCGTCGTCCCAGGAACGTCGCCGCTCACGCCAGCAAGCGAAGCAACTTCCGCGATGAAGCCCTTCGTCGCGATCGCGCCGATGGGAACAGTCTTCGTGTAAGGCTGCTTAAACGTCCGCTCCAGATACTGCGCCGCGGTCATCGCGATTTCAGGGTAGAGCAGCACATTGAAGTCGGCCTCGGGAAGCCGGGCGATGTCCGCCGGAGACGCTCCAAGAGGGGCGACGACGTTGATGCCGATCCCCATGCTTTCGATAAGTGCCGTTATCTCCTGCACGTCGTCCCGATGGCGGAAACCGAGCGCTGTTGGACCAAGAAGATTGCACGCCGGGCGTTCGTGTTTGGGTCGTGCAGCTCCGTTTTGCGAATGACAGCAGGCCCGCACTACCCGATAAAATGTTTCAGATGCCCCCCAATTCTCCTTCTTCTGGTAGGCGGGAAGTTCGAGCGGGATGACCGGGATCGGCAGGTTCAGCGCCTCCGCCAATCCGCCCGGATCGTCCTGGATCAGTTCCGCTGTGCAAGAGGAGCCGACAAGCAGGGCCTTCGGCTGGAACCGTTCATAAGCTTCACGCGCCGCTGACTTGAAAAGCTCAGCCGTGTCGCCTCCGAGATCGCGAGCCTGGAAGGTCGTATAAGTGACAGGCGGCCTCTTGTCGCGCCGCTCGATCATCGTGAACAGAAGGTCAGCGTAGGTGTCGCCCTGCGGCGCGTGCAGAACGTAGTGCACGCCCTCCATAGCGGTGGCGACGCGCATCGCGCCGATATGCGGCGGCCCTTCATAGGTCCAGACGGTGAGTTGCATCCGTTAAACCTCCAAGCGGGTACGGCGGTTCAGCGGGCGGGCGAAAAGTTCGGCAAGGTCGCCCGCCTGATCGTAGCCCTGGATGGGGGTGAATAGAAGCTCGATCGACCACTTCGTGGTCATGCCCTCGGCTTCGAGCGGGTTCGCAAGTCCAAGGCCGCAGACCGTCAGGTCAGGCCGTGTTTTCCGGCATCGGTCGAGCTGGCGTTCCACATCCTGTCCCTCGCTCAAGACAATGTCCTTCTGAAGCAAGTCGAGCTCCGAAGCAAGATGCTGGCGATGGAGATAGGGCGTCCCCACCTCCGTCAGCTTCATGTCGAGTTCGCGGCTGACGAAGCGCGCCAGCGGAACCTCGAGCTGGGAGTCCGGGAAGAAAAAGATGCTTTTGCCTTCGAGCTTCTCTTTGTGAGCGCTCAGCGCTCGCTTCGCGCGTTCGCGAGGCGCCTCGACAACCGACTCGAAGCGCGCCTTATCGACGCGGAAATGCTTCGCCGCTGCCTGAAGCCAAAGCGTCGTTCCTTCCTCGCCAAGAGGAAAGTGCGCCGGGATATGCTTGGCGCCGCGCTCTTGCAAACCACGTGCGGTATCACTCAGGAAAGGTTGGGCGAGCAGGAACACCGTATTCTCGCCGACGGGCGGAAGGTCCGCGCTGTTCCTCGGAGGGAAGAAGCGCACCCGCTCCAGACCAAGTTCCTTGAAGAGTCGGGCGAACTGGTCCTCGACGACATCCGCCAGCGCGCCAACAACCATAAGCGAAGATGGCGCGCCGCGAGGTTCTGCCGGCAATTCGGGAATGAGAGAAGCAAGGCAGGCGTCTTCGCCCTGCGTGAAGGTGGTTTCGATGCCGCTGCCCGAGTAGTTAAGAATTCGAACTTTCCCGGCGAAGTCGTGCGACAGGCGTTCTGCTGCGCGATGCAGATCAAGCTTAATGACTTCGGAGGGGCAGGACCCTACGAGGAACAGCATCCTGATGTCGGGACGGCGCTCCAAAAGCCGTGTCACCACGCGGTCAAGCTCTTCATTAAGGTCTGCAAGGCCAGCGAGATCGCGCTCATCAATGATGGCGGTCGCAAAACGCGGCTCCGCGAAAATCATGACGCCGGCCGCGGATTGAATGAGGTGCGCGCAAGTTCTCGAACCGACGACCAGGAAGAAAGCGTCCTGTATCTTGCGATGCAGCCAGACGATGCCAGTCAAGCCACAAAAAACCTCCCGCTGGCCACGTTCGCGCAAAACCGGGCGCTCACAGGAATCGAGCACAGCTGCATCGGCACTCATCGGGCCATCTCCGGCTCAAGCTTGCCCCCCTCGCGATGGCGCGCTTCATCGAGACGCGCCGCGCGAAGTTTCAGCAGGAACTGTGCCGCGTTGATGACATAGACCGTGTAGGCCGCGAGTGCGACGTACATTTGCTGCTTGGTGTCAAGGAATCCGTAGATGAGAGCCGCCATATATAAAGTGTGAAGCGCGATGACGAGGAAGCTCATCACGTCTTCCCAGAAGAAGGCAGGCGCAAAAAGATATTGGCCGAACACCTTCTTTTCCCAGATGGCGCCGGTGACCATGATTGTGTAAAGGACAAGTGTCTTGACGACGATCGAGACAGTGGCTGAATATGCACCACTGCCTGTCGCCAGATAACGCACCACAAGCATCAGGCTGACGAGGAAGACAGCAAACTGCAGCGGCGCAAGCACGCCCTGCACGAGTGTCCAAGGAGAGCTATCGCGACGGATCCGTTCTTCGGGCGAATAAAGCGGGCGCCTCAATTTTTTGCCCTGCTTTGGTTCCATGCGCGCTCCCCACATCGTGACCCCCCGTATTTAGAACCGACGGGGTAGGACTGTCAACATAACTTGACGTAAACCCCAATTTACAATTACTTTGCAGAAAGACATTTCAGGAGCACACAAGAAGAAAGTGGTGCCAGCCTTGTAAAATTTTTTTGATGGGGCTTCCCCTTTCGCCAAGTCTCGGTCTGGGTCAGCGCCGGGATTGTGTTGTGTTGCCTCTGGAGGAGCCTAACGCATGCCGCGATCATGGGAAGCAGTTGGCGTAAAGCCATGTTTTAAGGGAGGCACACCGCAATCCGGATCGGTAGACAGTCCAGAAGATCAAAGATCAGCGTTTATCACGCGGCTGGTCAAAACGATAGAGGGTGAAATTATTCCTCGGCTTCTACTTTCTGATAAGGCCAATAGTCTTCTGGAGCGCAGATTGCCTTCGGGCGATGTTCTGACATCCGATGACATTCAAGAATTCGGCGGGCTGATCCTCGCTCTCGACCAAACACGCGCCTATACTTTCGTTGAGCAAAAACGCGGCGAAGGTCAGTTTCTTGAGAGCATCATTTTGGATCTCCTGGCGCCGACAGCCTCCTATCTGGGTGAGCTGTGGAAAGCGGATCGCTGCAGTTTCACCGAAGTGACTGTCGGTCTTTCACGGTTGCGCCAGCTATTGCGTGACCTGAGCCCTCAGTTTGAGAGCGAGGTTTCCAACGCCCGGCATGGGCGGCGAGCGCTGCTCCTTGCGACGCCCGGAGAGCAGCACACATTTGGTTTGTTCGTGGTCGAAGCTTTTTTCCGGCGGGAGGGTTGGGATGTCTCCGGCGGCCAGATTGACTCGGCAGATGAAATTGCCCACTTAGTTGACAGGCAGTGGTTTGCCATCGCCGGTTTCTCTCTGAGCTCGGAGCGTTTCATTGATCGGCTCGCGTCTCTGATACGGGTTGTCCGGCGGCAATCCTGCAATCGCGATATTGGCGTTCTGGTTGGCGGCCCTTTATTTGTAGAGCAGCCGGAACTGGCGGAGCAAGTTGGAGCGGATGCCTTTGCCGCCGATGGGCGCATGGCCGTTATCGGCGCCCGCGCTTTGCTCACTCGAAAAGCGGCCCCGAGTTAAACCGGAGCACAAAGGACTAAAGCTCAAAAATGGAGATCCTGGTCTCTCGCATTGTGAACCCGTTTCATTCACCAAAGAAAACGCTCGGCACGCTAAACGCTGACGTCGTTGCGAGGCTGATCTCGTCGGCGGCGGATGTGGCGCTTGTGGTGGACAAGAGCGGCATTATCAGGGACGTGGCGATCGGCAGCGAGGATCTTTCGAAAGCTGGGCTTGGAGGATGGGTTGGCGTTCCGTGGAAGGATACCGTCACCTCCGACAGCCGTCACAAGGTCGAGGAGTTGATGCGCGAGGCCGCCCTCAAGCAGCCGACGCGCTGGCGGGAAGTCAATCACACGGCCCCCGGGGGCGGACATGTGCCGGTCCGGTACTCGGCCCTGCAGGTGAGAGATGATGGCCGGGTTGTTGCATTTGGGCGCGATCTGAGGGTGCTGGCGAGTTTGCAGCAGCAGCTTGTCGACGCTCAGATGTCGATCGAACGGGACTATGCAAGACTGCGCCAGACGGAGTTGCGCTATCGTCTTCTGTTTCAGATCGCCTCCGAGGCCATTATCATCGCGGATGCGGCCACGGCGCGCGTCACCGAGGTCAATCCGGCAGCCCTTGCGCTCATTGGCGAGCCGTCAAAGAAGATTGCGGCTCAGACCCTCCTTGAACTGATCGATCCGGCCGACGGACCGGCCCTGCAAGATCTTCTTGCGACGGTGCGGTCCACGGGTGCTGGCGAAAGCATCCCCGTTCGTCTGGCGGGCTTCGATCGCAAGTTCATTTTTTCAGCGTCTTTCTTTCGGCAGGGCGCCAGCGCCTTCATCCTCGCCAGGCTTTCGCCCGCCGAAACGCAGGCGCCCGAAGGAGCGCAGAAAGCGAACGCGTCCCTCGTCAAAATCATGGAGGGCCTTCCTGACGGGTTCGTGGTCACGGATCCGGAATCGCGTATTCTCACCGCCAACACCGCATTTCTTGACCTTGCCCAGCTTTCGAACCAGGAGCAGGCAAGGGGGCAGCCGCTGGAAAACTGGCTGGGCCGGTCCGGCGTCGACATCAATGTCCTGGCAGCGAACCTTCGCGAACACAGCTCCGTCCGGAATTTTTCGACGATCGTGCGCGGCGCTTACGGTTCCTTGGAAGAAGTCGACGTTTCAGCTGTGGCGGTGTTGGGTGGAGAACTGCCGTGCTTTGGCTTTGTCATCCGCTCTTCTGCGACCCGCAATGCGGCAAAGCTGCGTCCGGCCAATCTGGCCCGTTCCGTCGAGCAACTCACCGAACTCGTCGGCCGCGTTTCGTTGAAAGACCTGGTCCGGAAGTTGAGCGACCTCATCGAGAAGCTCTGCATCGAGGCGGCGCTGGAGCTGACTGGCGACAATCGCGCCTCTGCCGCCGAGATGCTGGGCCTTAGCCGGCAGAGCTTATACGTGAAACTACGCCGCTACGGGCTGGGCGATCTCACGACGGAGCACGGCGAATAACCATTTTCAGTTTATTTTTTTGCAGCAGCCTGTAAACCAAAATTGACAGGTAAAGCTGTAAAAATTACTGTTCGCGCATGACAGCACCTGCCCAGACACCTTCGTCGCTGACGCGACCGGATCTCGCTTCAGTCCTGGAATACATGCATCCGATTACGTGGTTTGCGCCCATGTGGGCATTCATGTGCGGGATCGTCTCGTCTGGCGCGTCGATAGGCAGTCACTGGCAGATCTTTGTCGCTGGCATTCTGCTCGCGGGGCCGATGGTTTGTGGCACCAGCCAGGCCGTTAACGACTGGTACGACCGCCATGTGGACGCCATCAACGAGCCGGAGCGTCCCATTCCCTCTGGACGAATCCCCGGCTCCTGGGGTTTCTATATTGCGATCATTTGGACGGTCCTATCTCTTTTCTTGGCGACCGCGCTTGGGCCATGGGGTTTCGGGGCTGCGACTTTCGGGCTTATTCTCGCCTGGGCATACAGCGCTCCGCCCCTCCGGCTAAAGCAAAACGGATGGTGGGGCAATCTGGCCTGCGGCGTGTGTTACGAAGGTGTGCCGTGGTTCACGGGCGCCGCCATTATGGCCGGTGCCTTTCCCGATTGGCGCATCGTGCTGTTCGCTACTCTTTATAGCCTTGGCGCGCACGGTATCATGACGCTGAACGACTTCAAGTCTGTCGAAGGCGACATTAAGACCGGTGTGCGTTCGGTTCCTGTCCAGCTAGGCGTGAAGGGGGCGGCAAGGCTTGCTTGCGTCGTTATGGCAGTCCCGCAGATTATCGTCATTGCCTGCCTGATGGCGTGGGATAGGCCCTGGCATGCCGACCTTGTCGGCGTCTCGCTCGCCATTCAGTTCTTCCTTATGCACCGACTGCTCAAGAACCCGAGGGGAGAGGCGATCTTCTATAACGCGACCGGCACTACGCTCTATGTGCTGGGCATGCTCGTTGCTGCCTTCGCGCTCCGTCCGCTGATACAAGGGCAGATGTAATGCCTAATTACATCGGTTGGTTCGGGATCATTCGCCTCGGCCTCGTGCAGATGTCGCTCGGGGGCATTATCGCGCTGGCCACCTCCACGCTGAATCGGGTTATGGTGGTCGAACTCGCCTTACCTGCGACGCTTCCCGGCCTTCTTTTCGGGATCCATTACGCCGCCGAGATGCTTCGGCCGCGCTGGGGTTACGGCTCCGACAAGGGAGGTAAGCGTACCCCCTGGATTATTGGCGGTATGCTTGTGCTGGCAGTTTCAGCTGTTTCAGCGGCAGCTTCGATTGCGCTGATGTCCACGAACACCGCTGCTGGAATCGTCTGTGCTATTCTCTCCTACATGGGGATCGGCATCGGAGCGGGCGCCGCGGGAACTTCACTGCTTGTACTTATTGCGAAAATCACAAACCCTGCACGCAAGCCCACCGCCGCGGCGCTGGTTTGGACGATGATGATCGCTGGCACGGCGCTGGCGGCAAGCCTCGGAGGGCGCATGCTCGATCCTTTCAGCATGACGCGGCTGGTCTCTGTCAGCGGCTCCATCTCCGCCATCTGCTTCACCTTCGCCGTTATCGCGATCTGGGGGATTGAGCGCCGCTACCTTCAAGCCGATGAGGCGAGCGCCGGGCAGCAGCCGCATTCATTCCTTTCGGCCATGCGCGAGGTTTGGGAGGAGCCCGAGGCACGACGCATGACCGTGTTCGTCTTCATCTCCATGCTTGCCTTCAGCGCGCAGGAGCTTCTTCTTGAGCCTTTCGCAGGCGCTGTGTTCGGCCTTACACCGGGTGAGACGGCGAAGCTTTTCGGGACGCACCGCTCCGGTATCGTGCTCGGCATGGTGGTTGGCGCCGTCATAGGGAGCCTGAGCAGAAAGAACGCCGCAGCCAGCCGGTTCTGGGTTGCAGGCGGCTGTTTTGCCTCGTCGATCGGGCTTTTCTCTCTGGCATCGGTAGGCATCGGCGGCGCGGGCGCCTTCCTGAAGCCCGTGGTTTTCGTGCTCGGCATGGCAAACGGAACTTATGCCGTGGCCGCGATCGGAACCATGATTTCGCTCGCCAGCGTCGGAAAAGGCGCTCGCGAGGGCACGCGCATGGGGCTTTGGGGGGCGGCCCAAGCGATCGCGTTTGGGTGCGGCGGTGTGGTTGGCACTGCGGCCGTGGACGTGGCGCGCCACTTTCTGGGTTCGCCCTCGGCAGCCTATTCGCTTCTTTTTGCCGTACAAGGCGTTCTTTTCCTCTTGGCCACGGGCCTTGCGGTCCGGCTGACCGCGGCAGCTGCGCTCGCAGGACAGGACCAGGATTCCGAAGTTTCCTTCAACACATCCGCCCAGGCCGTGGGCGAAGCCGGAGCACGAATGACATGAGTGAGCGTGACAGCTTTGACGTTGTCGTGGTGGGCGGTGGCCCATCGGGAGCGACTGCCGCGAATGATCTCGCGCGAATGGGGCATTCCGTGCTTCTTCTCGACAGGGCTGGCCGGATCAAGCCATGCGGCGGCGCCGTCCCGCCCCGGCTGATCAAGGATTTTGAAATTCCGAACCACATCATCGTGGCGCGCATCAACTCGGCGCGGATGATTTCGCCGGCTGGCAAGGAAGTCGACATGCCAATCGATGGCGGTTACGTCGGCATGGTGGATCGCGAAGTATTCGACGAGTGGTTGCGCGACCGTGCAGCAGAAGTCTGGCGCGGAGCGGCGCACTGGGACCTTCGAGACATTTTCCCGCGACGATCAAGGTCGCGCCGTTGTCACCTATCAGACCAAAGACGGCGAGGTCCAGAGCGTTACCGGCAAGGTCATTATCGGCGCGGATGGAGCGAATTCCGCAGTGCATAGGCAAGCCTTGCCGGATGTGCCGCAGGTCCCGTTCGTCTTCGCCTACCACGAGATCGTGAAGTCGCCGACCGAAGGTCACGAGAAGTACGACGCGACGCGATGCGACGTCTACTACCAGGGCAAGCTTTCGCCTGACTTCTACGGCTGGATCTTCCCGCACGGTCCCCACGCCAGCATCGGCACCGGAAGCATGCACAAGGGCTTCTCGCTTCGCACCGCGGTCGGTGAGCTCCGCAAGGATTCCGGCCTCGATGATGTCGAAACGGTTCGCAAGGAAGGCGCGCCGATCCCGCTCAAGCCGCTGAAAAGGTGGGATAACGGGCGCGATGTCATCTTGACGGGCGATGCAGCGGGCGTCGTGGCTCCGGCGTCGGGTGAGGGCATCTATTACGCCATGCATTGCGGACGGATCGTCGGCGAGACGGTGTCAGAGTTTCTGAAGACCGGGGACGCGAAGGTGCTGGCGAACGCCCGCAAACACTTCCTGAAGGCTCATGGCAGGGTTTTCTGGGTGCTGGGCCTTCTGCAGCACTTCTGGTACCGGAATGACAAGCGGCGCGAGCGTTTCGTTCATATTTGCCGCGACCCCGACGTACAGCGTCTGACGTGGCAGTCCTATATGCACAAGGAACTTGTCCGATCGAGCCCTGTCGCACAGGCCAGGATATTCTTCAAGGATCTTGCGCATCTCTTAGGCTTGGTTTCACCATGACGCTGGCATCGGGGAACGCATCAACAGAAACTGCGCTAGAAAGGCCACAGCCTGGTTTCTGGAGGCCGTTCTTAATCGCATTTGTCCTTGCCCAAGCGATCGGCGCGATCGGTGCATTCACCACCGATCTCGGGCCGTGGTACCACTCTCTCAACAAGCCGTGGTGGCAGCCGCCGGATTGGCTGTTTGGGCCGGCGTGGACGACAATTTTCGCGCTGGCGGCTGCTTCGGCAGCCTTTGCTTGGGGAAATGCAGCCACAAGGACCGGCCGGCCAATCATCGTCGTTCTGTACCTGACGACTGGATTGTTCAACATTTTATGGAGCGTCTTGTTCTTCCAGATCAAGCGACCGGATTGGGCGCTCATCGAGGCAGGAGCGCTTTGGGCGTCGGTGCTCATTCCCATTCTCGTGGTGTCCAGATACTCCAAAAAGGCGGCGTGGCTGCTGGTACCCTATATCTCCTGGGTGACCTTTGCCGCCATCCTGAATTACAAGATCGTGCAACTCAACCCTATGCAGTAACGAATGACGATCCTTCTCGACCTCATAATCCTGTTTGTGGTTGTCGAGGCAGGCGTCATCATCTGGCGGCGTTATGCCAGAGGCGAGGCGAGCGAGATTCCAGGCGATCTCGCCTACATTGGCTCGGGCTTCTGTCTCATGCTCGCGGTCAGGGTTGCCTGGACGAATTCGTCCGCCCTCCTCGTGATCCTTCTCGTCACGCTGGCGGGGGCGGTGCATGTCTTCGATATGATCAGGCGTTTTCGTACGTCCGACTTAGCGCAAAAAAAGGCGCCCCTGCTTGGGACGCCTGTAACGGCACCGGAGCCAAACCGCCTTATTAAGCGGGGTTTGCCTTCAGATACGCGATGACGTCCTGACGGTCCTTTTCGTTTTTCAGGCCAGGAAAGACCATCTTGGTGCCGGGGACGACGGACTTGGGACTCTCAAGATATTTATCGAGAGTGTCATCGTTCCAAACGACACCTTTCTGCCCCGCTTCTTTCATCGCCGGAGAATAGTTGTAGCCCGCGCGAGTGCCTGCGGCGGCGCCGTAAACGCCATTCTGCGCGGGGCCAACGCCAGCTTTTGCACCGGGGCCGATGGCGTGGCAGACCTTGCATTGCTTGAAGACCTGCTCGCCATGCGCCGCGTCCCCCTCGGCATAGGCGGATACGGACCAAACCAAGGCCGCGCTGAGCATACCGATCTTGATGTATGTTTTCATAGAACTCTCCCTCACCCTTTCGACTGTTACCTATCTTGAAGCAGGCGTTGCAAACAGAATATGTTCACAAACTGAATGACACTCAACGCCGTTTCCAGAGAAAAGTATCCTAAAGTGTCTAGCTTCGGCTCCTACTTTCGGATGCCCCTGGCTTTGCGGGAGGATTTCTAATGCCGGTGAAGGGCGGCTCCGGAGAAACAACGAAGGTTCCAGAGAAAATTCATGCTAATCTTTGCGCAAGTTTGGCGGCGTGGCCGCCCCCGTATGGAGCGCACGCATGAGTTGGGGGCCAAGCGAAGATCCTGTCCCGGGAGATCGCAGGTCATGTGATGCGATTGATGTCGTAATCGTACCGCGCATGCGCGATCTGGGTGGGTTCAGCGTTCGGCGCGCCTTGCCATCGGCGCAGCGACAGATGGTGGGGCCATTCATTTTCTGGGATCAGATGGGACCCGCGGAGTTTCTCGCCGGGGAGGGAATGGACGTACGGCCGCATCCGCATATCGGCCTGGCAACGCTAACCTATCTGTTCGAGGGGAAAATATTTCATCGCGACAGTCTTGGCTCGGCGCAGGCGATTACGCCCGGCGATGTGAATTGGATGACGGCCGGGAAGGGCATCGTTCACTCCGAGAGAACGGCTTCCGAATCGAAAGCGAAGCCGGACCGTAAGATGTTCGGCATCCAAAGCTGGGTTGCGTTGCCCCAAGCCGCCGAGGAAGTGAAACCGGATTTCTTCCATCACCGCGCGGAAACATTGCCGGTTATCGAAGCCGAGGGGAAGCGCGTGCGCCTGATCGCGGGCTCGCTTTTTGGTGAGACCTCGCCCGTGCGCACTTTTTCGGAGATGTTTTACGCTGACGTGGGACTCTCTCCTGGCGCAAAGATCCCCCTCCAGGCCTCCCATGAGGAGCGCGCCATCTACGTCGCTGAAGGAACGATCGACATCACCTGCGACACATTCGAAAGCGGCCGCCTCCTTGTTTTCCGCCCAGAGGATGAGATCACGGTAACAGCTGTTGCGCCAAGCCGCCTCTTGTTTCTTGGGGGCGAGCCCATGGAGGGCCCGCGCCACATCTGGTGGAATTTTGTGTCCTCCTCCCGCGAGAGAATCGAGCAGGCGAAGGAAGACTGGGCGCAAAAGCGGTTCGACATCGTGCCCGGGGACGAGCAGGACTTCATACCGCTGCCCGTGTAAATTAAACCTCGCCGGACGCTATCGTCTCTGCTGCAGGTCTGTAACGCGAACGAATCTGCCGCTTCGACCGCATCAGTAGACGACTTTCATGAAATAAAGACCGCAGGCCGGGGCTACCGGCCCGCAAGCCTTGCGATTGCGCTCTTCCAGGGCGCGCCGCAAATCCGAAGGCTGCCATTTTCCTTCACCGACCAGCTTCAAACTGCCGGCGATCGAGCGGACCTGATGATGAAGGAAAGAGCGTGCGCTTGTCGTGATGATGATGGTCTCGCCCTCTCGAACAACGTCCAGCCTACTGAGCGTGCGCAGGGGCGATTTTGCCTGGCATTGGGCAGCCCGGAAGGTTGTGAAATCGTGGCGGCCTAAGAGGAATTGGGCGGCCTCCTGCATCGCCATGGCATTTAGAGGAAGGGCAACCTGCCAAACACGGTTGCGGTCCAGGACGATGGGCGCACGGCGATTGCAGATGCGATAGAGGTAGTGGCGGGCTTGTGCTGAGAAGCGGGCGTCAAAACTCTCATCGACTATCTCGCAGTCAAGGATCGCAATCGGGGAAGGCCGCAGGTGAAAATTCAGAGCATCTCGCACCGTTCCCGATGCATAGTCGCGGGTCAGGTCGAAATGCGCGACCTGACCGCGAGCATGCACGCCCGCGTCGGTTCGGCCTGCGCCACGAGGGATAATGTACTGTCCGGTTAAACCCTCGATGGCCCGAGCCAGTTCGTCCTGAACCGATGGGCCATTCGCCTGGATCTGCCAGCCAGAGAAGAGTGTGCCGTCATATTCGATCGTGATTTTGTAGCGGGGCATTCACATCGAACTCACGGCACATGGCTTGAGCCGACCCATCTTACATACGGTCGTGTTCTTGTGGCGGGCTAGGCTCCTGTGCCGAGCCGCGTTCTTGTGTCGGGCTGGGCTCCTGTGTCGGGCCGCCGCGAGCTCCAACACCACCGCCGCGAACGGGAGGCATCAGCACAACGTCATCGTTGCAGAGGCGCCGGGTCTGCTCCCTTTGCGAACATGGGCGCGGGACAAGATCCTTCGAAAAGCAGACGCGCACCTCCTGCAAAAGCCTCCTTGTGCAGACGACTTGGATCATGTCATCGCTCAATTGCTTGTTGGCATCGAGGAAAGCGTGGCGGAGGTCCTCAGGTGAAATGGACCGCGTCTTCGATAAATCCTGGAACTCTTGCGGGATATGAATGCTGCGATAAGCGTCCCGGGCGGCGTTGAAATACTCGCGCGGATCAAGCCCTGAGCATACCCCGTGCTTCTTATACTCCTGGATGACGAGCTGGCGGCTTGGCATGACATCCATCATGCGATCAATTGTCTCTTCCGGCACCCAGAGGCGCCTCTCGGATTGGCACATCTCCGGCCAGCCTCTGCGCTCATATTGCGGCCAAAGACCATGGAGGACGAAAGAGTATGGGCGCACGCTGTTGCACTGTTCGCCGGAATCCCCCCTTCGACGGCTGTAGCCTCGCCGGTCATCATGCCGATCATACGTGTCGCCGCGGTCATAGAAGTGATAGCGGCCATATCCACCTCCTCGATCATAGCGATCGCGACCATATCCGTTGTCTCGATCATAGCGATCGTGACCATATCCGTTGTCTCGATCATAGCGATCGCGGCCACCGCCACCTCCCTCATGGGTATCGCAATAGGTCGGCGACCAGCTCAGCGCCAGGACATAATAATCAAAGTCTCCAGGCTCGGCGCCACGGGTCATTTGCGCGCGCGAAACCGCAGGAGCGAGGGCGCAAGTCGCAGCGACGCCTGCGGCCAAAAAAACGAAGCGGAAAAAACGGCTTAGTCCCGCATTCATGGCCTTCTACTCACTTTCTTGGAACATTACATGGCGAGAACGAAGCCGGAACATAACTGTATCAGCTATAATGTCAAGCGGTCTTCCGGATAGCGGTCGCAATCGATAAGAGGGTGCGTTGTTGTTCGGCACAGCATCACTTTTTTGTAGAATTCCTGAGAACGCGATCGAGGATCCGGCCTGCGGCGGTGCCAAGCGACCGGGCGAGTGATTTGCCGAATGCCTCTCCGTAGGTCTGGCGTCCGCTGGCGCTTCGACCGCGAGACGGCGGGGGAGGCGGAGGCTCGCTCGCGCCCGGCTTTTTCGGGATACGAAATTCACCGGCCCACTCGTGGTCTTCGTCGTTCACCGCACCGCTCTCTAGCCGTCCATCGCGAAGGTCTTCGTATCCCCCCCTATCGGCGTCTTCGTGATCGTATTTTCCAGCGAAAGGACTTGCCGCGATGATCGCCTTGCGCTCGGCTTTGGTCAAAGGCCCAAGCCGTGAGGAAGGGGGACGAATGAGGGTGCGCTGAACGATGGAGGGCTCACCCTTTCCTTCGAGGAAGGAGACGAGCGCCTCGCCTGTTCCGAGTTCCAGGATCGCCTTCTCGGCGTTGAGCGCAGGATTGGAACGAAAGGTCTCCGCCGCGGCCTTCACCGCGCGCTGCTCACGAGGCGTGAACGCACGCAAGGCATGCTGGACGCGATTGCCAAGCTGACTGGAGACCCGGTCTGGCACGTCGAGCGGGTTCTGCGTGATATAGTAGACGCCAACGCCTTTCGATCGGATGAGACGCGTCACCTGTTCGATGCGTTCCAGAAGCGCTTTCGGAGCCTCGGAAAAGAGCAGATGCGCCTCGTCGAAAAAGAAGACAAGCTTCGGTTTCTCTGGATCGCCGACCTCGGGAAGCTTCTCGAAAAGCCGGGTCATGAGCCAAAGCAGAAAGGTCGAATAAAGCCGGGGGGTCGACATCAGCTTGTCGGCGGCCAGAACATTCACGAGGCCGCGCCCATCCGGAGCTGTTCGCATGAGATCAGCGATGTCGAGTCCCGGTTGGCCGAAGAAAAGTTCGGCTTTCTGCTCGTCCAGCACGAGTAGCCGCCGCTGGATCGAGCCGACGGACGCCTTCGATACATTGCCATATGTCTTGGAGAACTCGCTTGCCCGGTCGGCGACCAGCGAAATGACAGCACGCAGGTCGCGTAAATTAACGAGCGGCAGCTTCTCATCGGCGGCAACCCGGAATGCGATGGTGAGGACGCCTTCCTGCGTCTCGTTCAGCTCCATCAGCCTCGCGAGAAGCATCGGCCCCAAAGAATCCGATCGCCGCCCGGATCGGGTGCCCCTGTTCGCCGAACAGATCCCAGAAGATGGTCGGGTAAGCTTCGTAGGTGTAATTCTCGAGTTCTATGTCGCTGGCGCGCTTTTCGAGGAATTGCTTCGCCGCGCCCTTGGCAGCGATGCCTGAGAGGTCGCTCTTGATGTCGGCGGCAAAAACCGGAACGCCGTGGCGCGAGAAGCCCTCGGCCAGAATTTGCAGCGTCACCGTCTTGCCCGTTCCGGTCGCGCCCGTAATGAGCCCATGCCGGTTAGCCAGATTGAGCGCGAGCATTTCCGGCTTCACGCTCTTGCCGGTGAAGATGCCTGTGCTGGTGTCTGCGCTCATGCCGCCTCCCAAGATTGATAGCGCCTCAATACTAGAGGCTATGCGCCTGGGCAAGGTTCGATCAAATGAACAAGTCCGCGCAAGCGATCGTCGCTTTTGAGCTGACGTCGTTTGCGCCGGAAATGATAGAGGTGGTCGCGGAAATTCGGACAGGACGAAAAGTGGAGCATCTGCCTGACAGCGGAGCATATAGGCCCGCAATTCAGGAGAGACGATGAGCAAGAGACCGCGCCGGAATCACACACCGGCCTTCAAGGCGAAGGTGGCTTTGGCCGCGATGAAGGGGGAAAAGACGCTCGCCGAATTGGCGCAGCAGTTCGATGTCCATCCCAATCAGATCACCCAGTGGAAAGCCCAGCTCCTCGACGGCGCGGCCGGGGTGTTCGGCCAGGACAAGAGCGAGGCGGCGGCTTCGAGCGTCGATGTGAAGAGCTTGCACGCCAAGATCGGCGAACTGACGCTGGAGAACGATTCCTAAGAAACAGCTTCACCACCGCCGGGCGCCGGTCGGACTGTGAAGTACGAGGAGGTCGTGTGCTGTGGAAGTTGGGATTCCTCGTGAAGCCCAATAAAGCTTTGTCAAAGATGGAGGATGGCTCTCCGAAGCCGGCCTGCAGAGGGCAGACTTCAAACCGCCCCAAGCTGCGAGGGTAAGGAGCCCTGGTGGTGAGCGTTGGGGAAAAGGCGGAAGAAATTCCGTCAGGTAAGTCTCAAGGAGACGAACGCGAGTGAACCGCTGATGACGTGTCGTAACGTATCCTATCGGCGTCGAAACCGGGATTCGGTGGCTTGAAGCGCCCGTGCGCATGCCGGATGGGACCTTAGCCGAACGAGAGAGAGGAACCCCGCAAGGAACTGTCGTCAGCCCGTGCTGGCGAACCTCTTCCTTCACTACGTCTTCGATCTGTGGATGCGCCGGGACCATCCGGACATTCCGTTCGAACGAACAACCGCCACGGCGAACGGTTCGTCGCTTTCCTTCCGGCAGTGCAAGAAGGCCGGAAAGCGGATGCGGCTCGGCGTGCGGCGGTGGCGGCTGCATCGGCGAAGCGATCTTGCTAAGAAGTTGCTGCCTGGGTTCGCCCGGTCCTCACCGGTTTGGTGCGCTACTACGGCAAATTCTACCCCTCGAAGCTTCGGGAAGAACTGCGCACGATCGATGCCTGCATCGTTCGATGGGCGGTTCGCAAATACAAGCGGTTCGCGGGCCACACGCAGGCGACATGGGAGTGGCTACGCTGCTCACGTCCCCGGCAGTGGTGTAACTCGACGGTAGCAGGCCGCTCGCGAAGCGCGCCCTCAATGGCGCCGTAGCGAGTGAGCGGCTTGCGGTGATCATCGGCAACTCAGCGGTAGGATCGGGTTGCGACATCCAACGCAACCGGGGAACCGCCGATGACCGACGACATGATGACCTTTCGCACGCTGATTGAGAAGACGCCTGACGCCGACATCCTCCGCGAGATGATCGGCTTCGCCGCCGAACGCTTGATGGAGATGGAGGTCTCTGGCCTCACCGGCGCCGCTTTCGGAGAGCGTTCGCCAGACCGGCACGTTCAGCGCAACGGCTACCGGGACCGCATCTGGGAGACGCGCGCCGGCACGGTCGAACTGCGTATTCCGAAGCTTCGCAAGGGCAGCTACTTCCCCGGCTTCCTCGAACCACGCCGGCTGGCCGAGAAGGCGCTGACGGCGGTTATCCAGGAGGCTTACATCCAGGGCGTCTCGACGAGGTCCGTCGACGATCTTGTCAAGGCCCTCGGCATGAGCGGCGTCTCCAAGAGCCAGGTCAGCCGGCTCTGCGAGGAGATCGACGATCGCGTCAAAACCTTTCTCGATCGCCCCATCGAAGGCGACTGGCCCTATCTCTGGATCGACGCCGTTGTTGGAGCTGCGGCTGGGTGCTCGACCTCGACATCAAGAACTTCTTCGATGAAATCGATTGGAGCCTTCTGATGAAGGCCGTGCGTCGGCACACCGACTGCAAATGGGTGCTTCTCTACCTGCAACGGTGGCTTGAAGCGCCCGTGCGCATGCCGGATGGGACCTTGGCCGAACGAGAGAGAGGAACCCCGCAAGGAACTGTCGTCAGCCAGGTGCTGGCGAACCTCTTCCTTCACTACGTCTTCGATCTGTGGATGCGCCGGGACCATCCGGACATTCCGTTCGAACGATATGCCGATGACGTCATCTGCCATTGCCGTAGCGAAGTCCAAGCGCGGGGCTTACATCAGGCGCTTGAAGCGAGGTTTGCGGAATGCGCGCTTCGTTTGCATCCGGAAAAGACCAAGATCGTTTACTGTAAAGATGCAAATCGCCCCGGGACCTACCCGGAGCAGTCGTTCGACTTCCTCGGCTATCACCTTTCAGGCCGAGACTGGCGAACAACCGCCGCGGCGAACGGTTCGTCGCTTTCCTTCCGGCAGTCGGCAGAAAGGCCGGAAAGCGGATGCGGCTCCGGCGTGCGGCGATGGCGGCGGCATCGGCGAAGCGATCTTGCTCTGGAAGAAGTTGCTGCCTGGGTTCGCCCGGTCCTCACCGGTTTGGTGCGCTACTACGGCAAATTCTACCCCTCGAAGCTTCGGGAAGAACTGCCACGATCGATGCCTGCATCGTTCGATGGGCGGTTCGCAAATACAAGCGGTTCGCGGGCCACACGCTGGCGACATGGGAGTGGCTACGCTCGCTCAAGCGACGCAATCCACACCTGTTTGCTCACTGGGCGCTGGGATCCACGGCTGGATGATGGGAGCCGGATAAATCGAGAGGTTCACGTCCGGTTCTGGGAGAGCGCGAGGCTGAGATGCCTCGCGCCACTCGCTATCTGCACGGCTACGACAGCGTATCATACGCACGCGCCTCGATCAGGAGGTATCTCGACCTTTA
The DNA here is from genome assembly GCA_963839435.1 of uncultured Alphaproteobacteria bacterium. Classification (GTDB taxonomy): domain Bacteria; phylum Pseudomonadota; class Alphaproteobacteria; order Rhizobiales; family Rhodomicrobiaceae; genus Rhodomicrobium. The sequence continues at coordinate 83,297 of CAWIVD010000007.1, read as the reverse complement.
CAATCACCGCCGCCCGCATTCGAGCCTCGAAGGCATGACGACCGATCAAGCCTACTACGGAGCACACAGCTTGCCGCCAGGTCCGCTTGGCGGCCGCACTCCCGCTTGCGCTCACGCGTTGCGTCCACTTCACGACGCACGCCACGCTGACATCGAACAACCGCTGAGGCCGCCTGAGTCGTCTGACCACTCGCAACAAACGCAATCACCCGCTCGCGCAGGTCCAGAGAATAAGCTCGCGCCATGCATGCTGGCCTCCGCCCAGCATGCAGTGTGAATCACTATCCGCGCCGGATGGGAATCCCCAGTGATTCAATTAAAGTCGAAATGACTCCAGCCTAATATCAGCTGCTTGATCAAAGCATCGATCCCCACGTCAAGCTCTGCCGGCAATTGACGCACGACGCGGGATGCCGGCTACGCAATAAGCCAGCGCATCCGCAAAAGGATGGCTGATATTGTCGTCGGGCAGGCTGCCCGCAGAAGTTGCATCCAGCTCCGCACATACATTGAAGCACACGCTTGCGGCGGCGATGTCCGGGCATAGGATGCCTCTCTTGGGAACCATGCGGCTCATCGAGACTCCCGACGTGTCGATGCCCTTCAGGCATGAAACTTCATTCGACTTGAGCCGCACGCCTCTTTCGAGGCACGATATTTTTGTGTCTGCGTCGAATCGCGAGCTTGGCACTCACCTCAATTTTAAGAAAATTATTGAAGGTGATCCGCCGAATAGATACATAAAGACGCAGAGTTCATCTCCATTCCGGCTTTGGTCTTTTAACAAACGCAATTCGATGATCCCCTAGCAAAACCCTCCCCGCGCGATGTCAGGCGTATTAAACGCCCTTGCGGCGCAACCTATTCTACCCAGTCTTTCGACAGGAGTTCAGAAAATGCGGGACAGCAAAATCGCGCTCCTGCGCGATGCCATCGAAAACACGAGGCAGATTCAGGCCATGGCCCGCGATTTGCCGCGCGTTTTTTGCCCCCATATTCTTGGCACGACGAACGGACATTGGTGCGTCGTTGTCTGGCAGTTTGAAGGTTACTCGAATAAAGGCGATTTGCCGAACTGGCGTTTGTTCGCGCTCGACGAGCTTGATGAGATCCAAGTTCGAGAAGGCCCTTGGCACTCTGGCTCATTCAGGGGACGCCGCCGTCGTACCTTTCCAATCGATCGTATCGATACGATAGCCGATCCGGATCACATTGGTGATATCGGCATAAAGGAAAGAGGACTCAGCTTGCCCAGAATGTTCTTTGGCTAGCCTCCAACCAAGCTTTTAGGTTGATTTCCAAAAAAGCACCATTCCCTTTTGTCCTGACGTTCCCTCGCTTTCGTGGAGACTGAAACATTTGGCGTCGAGTTCGGGACATGAGCGGGAGATCAGCGCGAACCGAGGCAAAGGGTAGTTATGTGCGTCAAGTTCTGCAAAATGTGATCTTCGATCAGTATGTGTTCTAACAACAGCACAACCGCGTCAGTCGTTTGAAAGCAAAACTAATATGCTTCGTGATATCATCTACTTTTCTGACCTGCCCGACGGCGATCTCATATTGCTACTGAACGGGCTGCGGTCGCCGATCAATCTCGGCATGATCCTGCGTGTTGCAGAGACTTACAAGGTCGGCGTGGCATTGGTGGGAAGCGCTAGTGTCATTGACGATGAACACCAGTTGAGGATCGTAAGTGATTTCGCCTGCGGTGCCTTTCAACGCAAAAGCTTCGTGTGGGCGGCTACAATAGATGACATGCTCACGCGGCTTTCGGCGAGACGCCTTGTGTCAACAACGGTTGAAACCGGTGCCGCATCTCTTTCGGACTTTGGCTTCAAGCACGGTGACACTGTCCTACTGGGCAACGAATATGATGGACTCCCCGAGGATATTTTGAGTAAGTGCACGCTCTCCATTCGCATACCAATGGCGGATGTTTGGGCGCCGAAACCACCCTCGTTTGAGCCAATCGATCCATCCCGCACACAGGGCGTCGCGCGAGACGGCACCCCAAGCCTCAACGTGGCGATGGCCGCCGGTATTATATGCTATGAATGGTTTATGAGAACTGGGGGGGCTGACCCAGGAGAGCGCGAAGCTGATCGTTAGTTGCCGTTTCGATGCCGCCCCGGTTCAGTTCATACAGCTCATCGAGATCCTCCAAGGTCTTCACATAGTAGTTATTGTCCAGTTTCTCGCCCCTGTCGTTGACGATCTTTGTCTTCTGCACCCAGAAGGCCGGCCCGGTATTGAAGGGTTCGATGAGGTGATACGGCGTGATGAAACCAGCTTTGTCTGTGATCGTAACGCGCGAAAATAAAGAGCCCTTTTTGATTTCGATGAGATCAAGGAAGCCCGCACGGCGATCCTCGCCCTGCGATCCATGCCTCCGTGAGGGTGCAGGCGACTTTGGTGTTTTGCTAGTTCTCGATCGCGACAAATGTCCTCGGATACGACCCAGATTGTCGTTGATTTCGGTGCGCACACGCTGGAACTCGCGCGCGTGTTCCTCGGCATCACGATTGTGGAGGAGATGTTCAAGAAAGGGGTTATCGGGGCTTACGAGGAAAAGGCGCACCCTTGCACCCTCCAGCGCCGCTTTCTCAATCAGGATATCGAGCAGCATGCAATCCGGAGCGACTGTCAGACATCGACAGCAAAAAGCTCATCTGAAGTAGAGACCCGCCAAGGGGATGCCGCGATCAGAAAGGTGCACTTTATTCTCAACAGCAAGGGTGGGGTGGGAAAATCCTTCGTCGCCTTCCTGCTGGCGCTCTACTACCGCCACTTGCGCGAGCCCGTTTTGTGCTTCGACGCCGATGCAACCACGGCCACCTTTTCCCGCTTTGCGGCGCTGAATATCACCCGCATCACGCTCATGGAAGGCACCATCCTGAATGCGCGCCGCTTCGACGAAATGCTGGAGCCGATCCTAGGCGAGGATGCGAATTGCATCGTCGATACCGGCACCTCGAGCTTTGTCGCGATCTCCCACTACCTCATCGAAAACGACGTGCACGAGCAGATCCGGCTGTCCGGCAAAAAGGTCGTGGTGCACGCCATCATCGTCGGTGGCTCGACCTTGAAGGAAACCTTGAACGATCTCTACGAGCTTGCCCGCCAGCTCCCGCCGGAGGTCGACATCGTCGTGTGGTTGAACGAGCATTTCGGGCTCATCAAGCAGGGCGACAAAAGCTTCACCGACATGGAGGTCTTCAAGCAGAACCGTCATCGCATTCGCGGCATGGTGCATTTGCCGCTTCGGACGGCGGCTACCTTCGGCGAGGACATCGAGGAGATGATGGCGCGCCATCTTACCTTCGAGGAGGCGGTGGCCTCGCCCGATTTCACACTGATGGCGAAGCAGCGCCTGCGCATCATCGAGATCGACGCGCGCAAGAAGCTGCGGGCCGTCCTCTAAACGTGGAACAGGAGCATTTCGATAAGGGGGCGCTGATCGCTGAGGTCGCCAAGCGGCACAAGATCCTGCTTGACCCCGACGATCCCGCCTTCGCGCTTATCACCATCAACGAGATCGTTCTGTCCCGCTCCATCGCGATCGTCGAAGCGAAGCTCGAAGCGATGGAGCAGCGGCTTGCGCAGATCTCGGAAAATCAGACCGAGACGGCGAAAGCGATCGGCGAAGCCATCATAACCGCGGGTGCGGCTTACGTGGCCGAGCGGCTCAAGGGCGCCGGCGCTGAGCTCATCGAGAAAGTCCGCACGAGTATTGTTCTCGACCAGAGCAAGAAACAGCCTGTCGGTCCGCGCTCTGGCAGGATTCTTTTGAGTTACAGCGTAATGATAGCCGCCTTCGCTGCAGGCTTTCTTGCAGCATGGCTCTGCTGCCTTGTCAGTTCGACAGTACGGATTTGAGTTTGTGCAGGCGTGAACCCGAGAGGCCCTCGCTCTCTCAGTAACAAAAAACTATGCGCTGACACTCACATTTGGAGCTGCATCATGGATGGGACCGCTTTATTTCCCGATAATCTGGACAATGATCGTTACTGGACAGGGTTCAGGCGAGGCGATTGGTGTCACTCGATCGCGGTGCGCGATTTCATTGCCCGCAATGTTTCTCCGTACGCAGGCGATGAGACCTTTCTCGCAGGCCCCTCCAAGCGGACAAAAGCAGTCTGGGAGAAGCTCCAGCCCTATTTCCAGGAGGAACAAAAGAAAGGCGTGCTCGCGGTCGATGCGAAAACGCCGTCAACACTGCTCGGGCATCAGGCCGGATATATCGACCGCGACAACGAGGTGATCGTCGGCCTGCAGACCGATCAGCCTTTCAAGCGCGCGATTTTCCCATTCGGGGGCCTGCGCATGGTCGAAGCTGGCCTAAGTGTCCGTCTAAAAACTTCTTGAGTCGATAGGAATCGGTTGTGATTCAAGGGATGCGGCCATGATTTGGAGGGGCCGCCGATGTGGACGCCGGAAAACCGCACGCTGTACGACCGCAGCCATTTGCGTTACCCAAGCGATGTGACCGATGAGGAATGGGAGCTGATCAAGTCTCAAATTGCGCCCGCCAAGCGTGGCGGCCGCAAACGTGAAGTCGACGAGCGCGAGATCGTGAACGCCATCATGTACGTGCTCTCCACCGGTTGCCAATGGCGGGCGTTGCCGAAGGATTTTCCGCCGAGAAGCACGGTGTGGCATTACCTCGATTTGTGGAGCTACGATGGGACGCTGGAGCGCATCCATCACGAGCTTTACGTGAAATGCCGCAAGAAGGCAGGACGCGAAGCAAGTCCAACAGCCGCGATCGCCGATAGCCAAAGCGTGAAGAGCGCAGAAAAAGGGGGCCCCAAATCGATGCGATCGGCTACGATGCAGGAAAGAAGATCAAAGGTAAGAAGCGGCATATTCTTGTAGATACTCTTGGTTTATTGCTTCATGTCATCGTTCATCCAGCAGATATTCAAGACCGCGATGGCGGGGTTCTGCTGCTTTCCACGCTATTTGGGCTGTTCCCATTCCTGAAAAAGCTGTTCGCCGATGGGGGCTATCAAGGGCCGCAATTCGAGCAGGCCGTCGCCAAAATCCTGCCGGAGCTGCAAGTGGAGATCGTCAAGCGGTCCGATCAAGCCAAGGGCTTTAAGATCCTGCCGAAACGATGGGTCGTCGAACGAACCTTCGCCTGGCTTGGACGCTGTCGAAGGCTCGCCAAAGACTTTGAGAACCTGACCCGGATAGCGCTCACCTTCGTCAAGCTCGCTTCTATTCGGTTCATGATGAGAAGACTATGTAAAAACGTTTAAACTTATTGGACGGACTCTAAAAGCGGCCGGGTTCGAGACGGACCCGCAAGTCCAGGAAGCGTTCACGAAATATCGCAAAACCCACAATGACGGGGTGTTCGACGCCTACACGCCCGAGATCATGCAATGCCGGAAGTCCGGCATCATCACCGGACTTCCTGATGCCTATGGGCGCGGCCGCATCATCGGCGACTACCGGCGTGTCGCGCTTTACGGCGTGGACCGGCTGCTTGAAGCAAAGCGGGCCGAGCGAGCGCAGATCGATGACATGTGGCCCAACGACGACGTGATCCGGACGCGCGAAGAGCTGGCGGAGCAAATGCGCGCGCTCAAAGACCTCGCCGCGATGGCCAAGCTCTATTGCCTTGACATTACTCGCCCCGCAGCCAATGCCCAGGAAGCCGTACAGTGGACCTATTTTGCCTATCTGGGAGCGATCAAAGAAGCGAACGGGGCGGCGATGTCGATCGGCCGCATCTCGAGCTTCCTCGACATCTATATCGAGCGCGACATGCGCGAACGCACGCTCCACGAAGCCGGCGCCCAGGAACTGTTGGATCAGCTTGTCCAGAAACTCCGCATCGTCCGCTTCCTCCGTACGCCCGAATATGATGCGCTGTTCAGCGGCGATCCCTATTGGGCAACGGAATGCGTTGGTGGGATGGATCTTAACGGCAACCCGCTGGTGACCAAGAGCAGCTTCCGGATGCTGCACACGCTCACCAATCTCGGGCCAGCGCCAGAGCCAAATATTACGGTTCTATGGTCCAAGCACATGCCAGACACGTTCAAGCGCTATTGCGTCAAGGTCAGCCGCGAAACGTCGTCCCTGCAATATGAGAACGATGATCTGATGCGGCCCATCTGGGGTGATGACTACGGCATTGCCTGCTGCGTGTCAGCCATGCGGCTCGGTAAGCAGATGCAGTTCTTCGGCGCGCGTGTAAATCTTCCCAAAGCCCTCCTCTACGCCATCAATGGCGGCCGCGACGAAATCACCGGTGAGCAGATCGCGCCGGCAACTGCGCCCGTGACGGACGACTACCTCGACTATGACGAGGTCTTAACCAAGTTCGACACCACGATGGAGTGGTTGGCGCGGACCTATGTGCATGCGATGAACTGCATCCACTACATGCACGATAAATATTTCTACGAACGTCTCGAAATGGCGCTGCACGACCGGGATATTCTGCGCACCATGGCGTTTGGGATCGCGGGTTTGTCGGTGGCGGCGGACAGTCTTGCGGCTATTAAATACGGAAAGATCCGCATCACCCGGGATGAGACGGGGCTCGCGGTCGACTACGTGAACGAGAGCAAGGCGGCTGTCCCGCAATTCGGGAACAACGACGATCGGGTGGACAGTATCGCGGCGGACCTCGTGACTCGCTTCATGGAGAAGCTCCGCAAGCATCCCGCCTATCGCGGCGCCACGCATACCCAAAGCGTGCTAACCATCACGTCGAACGTGGTCTACGGCAAGGCGACCGGCAACTCGCCCGACGGCCGGCGCAAGGGGGAACCCTTCGCACCGGGCGCGAACCCGATGCACGGCCGCGACAGCCATGGCTGGCTCGCCTCCTGCCTGTCGGTTGCGAAGCTACCCTACAGGGATGCGCAAGACGGCATCAGTTACACCATGTCTGTCGCCCCGCAGAAGGCGCCTCTCACTGACGAGGAACTCATCGCCGTCGCGGTCAAGGCTCTCGACATGTATTTCGATCACGGTGGATTCCACATGAACCTGAATGTGATTGATCAAAAGATGCTCGAAGACGCGATGCAGCATCCGGACAAGTATCCGCAGCTTACAATTCGTGTGTCTGGCTACGCCGTCAACTTCGTCCGGCTGACACGCGAGCAGCAAGAGGATGTCATCAGCCGCACCTTCCACGGCCAGGTCTGAGGGAGGGAACCATGTTCAACCTAGAAGGCCATGGGGTCGCCGTTCGGCATGATCTGTACTCGCCCGGCGTCCCAGATGAGCGTCGCCTTCAAGATAAGGGCCATGGAGCAATCGGCTTTGTGCATTCCTACGAAACGGCGTCGGGTTGTGATGGCCCTGGCCTTCGGTTCGTTCTGTTTGTCTCGGGATGCCCACTTCGCTGTTCCTACTGCCACAATCCCGATAGCTGGCATTTGAAGGGTGGGACCTCCATCGCTGCCCGGAAAGTTATTGATCGCCTCGCGGGCTTTGCGTCAGCGCTCCGCGCGCTGGATGGAGGGCTGACGATCTCGGGCGGCGACCCTTTGGTCCAGATCGCCTTCACCCGGCGGATTCTGTCTGCCGCCAAGAGGATGGGTTTTCACACCGCGATAGAGACTTCCGGGTACCTCGGCGATCGGGTGGACGACAGCTACTTATCGAACGTCGACCTCATCCTGCTCGACATCAAAAGTTCAGACCCGGACATTCATCGCAACCTGACCGGTCGGGACTTGGCGCCGACCTTGCGTTTCGCAAAACGGCTTGCCGCAATCGGCAAGCGCGTTTGGGTGCGTTTCACCCTGGTCCCAGGGTACACGGACGATCCCGCCGATGTCGAAGGGGTAGCGCGGTTCGTCGCCCCCATGAGAAATGTGGAGTGGGTGGAGGTACAGCCCTTCCATCAGCTCGGCGCCTTCAAGTGGAAGGCGCTCAATCTCGACTACAAACACGCCAACACGCCACCTCCCCCTCCCGGCCTGATCCACCGCGTGATCGGGCAGTTTCGATCAGCGGGCTGCAACGCCCGCTGATCCCAATGGAGTCTCTGCTCATCGTGCTCAAAGCGTCGGCAATGTGGTCGGCCGATTAGAATGGAGCGTTGACGCTGAGAAGGAATTGCCGAAGGTCGGCAGCAACATCCTCTGGGGCACGATCAAGCGCCAATTCCCAATGCAGTCGCTCCAAATACATCGAGTCACTGCGGTAAAACGGCGTCATGGCCGTCCGCGTAATCATCGTGAGGTTAACTCGGTCGCCACCATCTTTCCCGATTTCGCCGGAATAGATCACCAAGTTGAAACTGTCGTACCCAATGGAGTGATACCAAGCCAGTACCCGGCTGATTCCTACCGCCAGCGCCTGAACATCGTCTGACGACAGCTGTGGCAGCGTTCTGCGATCGGGTAGTACAGCACGGACCTCATTGAACCCGATCGGCGCGAATGGCGTCATCCAGAAAATGGAATCATCGCCCCAGATGAAACGGTCCGAACGCTTCCTTTCCTCTGACACGAGATCACTCCAGAAGCACGAGCCGTTCGCTTGCCGGTACGTCTCGGCACCGTGCTGCTGCAGTCGCATCATCGAAGTTGGATAGGGATCGAGATACACCTGACTATGGGGATGGGGAAGGGAACCTCCGGAAGGAAACAGATAATTCAGGTTGTATGCGCAAAACCGTGCATCGGCATCGAGTTTCGTTACGGCGCGTATGTAATCAAGGCAGGCGCTGAGGTTATCAGCGATGAGCGCGGGTGTGAACTCAAGAAGGTCGAGCCAATGCTGCGTTGTGAACGCCGCGACAGCTCCATGCTTCGAGTAAGGCACCAGGTTTGGGAACAGAACGGTTTCGCCCACGCGAATGCGGCCGGCTTGTGTGATGTCCGCGGCGATCCGAGGTGTCACTTCGCCAATTCGGTCGACGCAGAACGGGCAGTTCGGATCAGGCGCTCGAAATGGCACAAGGGTCGGCTCGCAGCGTGTCTGCAGCTTCACCCCCTCGGCAATTCGCGATGAGATAACCGAGGAGCGGATCAAAGCGAACCTGCAGCTTGCGCTGTGAGTGGCCCTCATCAGAGGCATTTTGGAAACGCGAAAACAGGGTCTCGCACCGAAATTGGATCGTCATTGTTAGTCCCATGCATTAGCATTCTACTCACGGCGCCAGCGTTGCGCGGCATTACTCTCGGACTCCGCGACGATCTCGATCATGTTCTCCTGATCAAATACTTGGAGCAGGCGTTTGTGCTTGTTCGCCTTACTCCTTCCTCTACATGCCCTTCAGAAGGCACCCCCTTGGTTTTGCGAGCGCCCCGGCTTGGGCCTTGTCATTTCAGGCGTCTTACAATGCGTTCCATCAGTTTGTTGCGGTTCGCGCGCCAATCCTTGGCAAGCACTGTCATCACCTCCCAGCCAAACGCGGACAGGATGCCGGGCTTCACCACATAGCGCGCCGCCAGATCGGCGTCGCCGTAATGGGCGCAGTCATCGACCTGAATGGCCAGATGGAAGTCCTCGGCGGCGCCCTGGCTAGCCCGCTTCACCGCGATGTGGCATTTGAGGGCGGATTGCCCGTAGTTGCGCATCGCCACAAAGCCGCGCGCCGTCAGCTCCTGCGCGATCTGATCGGCGACGAGCTGGCCATCGCCTTCGGCTTCGGATGCGCCTCCGTTGCTGTACTCGGTCAGCGCCGCCGCCATTGCATCGCCATCACCCACCGAGGCGGCCTGCGCATAAGTAAGATACTTGCGCAGCGCATTGGCGCCCATATTGTAGGTATTGGTGATCTGCGCACCCTCGATGGACGACACCACCATCATATGCCGCTTTGCCCGTGAAAAGATCACATTCAGCCGCTTCTCGCCGCCATTCTGGTTGATCGGGCCAAAATTCATGAGCATGCGGCCATTGGCGCCCGGGCCGTAACAGACGCTCAGGATGATGACATCACGCTCGTCGCCTTGAACATTTTCCAGGTTTTTCACGAAGAGGCCGACGAACTGGCCATCCTCCTCCCGCTCCTCCTCCAGGTCTAGAGCCGCGCGGAAATCGCGATCGGTGGCGGCGAGCGCATTGAGGGCGCTTTCGATCGCGGATTGTTGGGCTTGAGAAAAGGCCACGACTCCGATGCTCAAGCCCTTCTGCGCGCTCAAAATCTCGCGGACGAGCTTGGCGATGTACGCAGCCTCGCCAGGATTGCGCTGGCTGTCATAGGGCGAGTTCTGCATCCGGTGAAAGGACAGCGGCTGCTGCAGCGCGAAGCTGGCGAAAGCGTTGGCGTCGTCCGCCGCCCTGACAAGGATCGGCTCTCGCTTCGGCAACTCGGCGACGCTGGGGACGGTCTGCAGTTCGCCCTTGTAGAACGCCTTGTTGCAAAACTGGATCAGCGCTTCGTGCTTGCTGCGGTAATGCCATGCAAGCAACACATGCGGCAGGGCGGCCGCAGCGCGGTTGAGGAAGCTGTCGGCGTTGAGATCGTAGACGAACAGCTCCTGGCCCCCGTCTTCCTCATCGCTACCGCCAGAAGCGAAGAACTGCGATGGCGGCAACTGCATCTCGTCGCCGACCACGATCATTTGCTGAGAGCGGTACAGCGTGGGAATGGCGTCTTCCAGCGGGATCTGGCTCGCCTCGTCGAATATCACCACATCGAACAGACCTTCCTCCAGCGGCAGGATGTCGGCGACGCTCAAGGGGCTCATCAGCCAGACCGGCTTCAGGCGCCTGAGCGCGTGGCCCGCCTCGCCCGAAAACAGTTCCCGGATGGACTTGTACGCGCGCGACTTCTGGAACTCGTTCTCCAGCGTTTTGCGGCCTCGCCGGAAATCCTGCCGCCAATCTCTTTCTTCACGCCTGAGGCCCACCGTCGGCTCGTTTGACCGGATCACGTCGCTCTCGAAGCCCTGGTGGCTAGCGTTCACCGCGAACTGGCTGTTGAGGCGCCGCAAATCTCCGCGCCGATTCTGCAAATCCGCAACGATCTCTTCGAGCTTGGCGCTATCGAACCGGTCGAGCGCGCGGTTGCGGCGGAAGACGGAAGCGATTGCGCTGTCGAGCACGGCCAACTCGATGTGTTCGAGAGGCAAGTCGAGGATGCGCAGAGTTTGGGCGATCCTGACGTCGGTCTGGTCCAACTCGTCGAGAAGGCTCGCGAATTCGGCAATCTGGCCCGTATTGTCCTCAAGCTCTTCGACGCATGCCGCGATGGCCTCGCGCGTGAGGCGAGCGTGGCTGGAAAAGATGGCGCTAAGCTCGCCATCCACGCGCCGCAGCCCGGCCGACTGACTGGCAAGCTGCCGCGCCGCATCGGCGGCGCGAGGATCGACAAGCCAGGCCCGGACGGCGTCGCGCTCGACATCCGTCAGATCCGAACCCGCCCAGGCGCGCTCAAGCGCAGCGTGGATCTCGGGAGTGACCGCAAAACCGCAATCCTTCTCCATATCGGCGCGCGCGGCATCGCGGTTCGCGGAGGTGCGCTTCACGTCCGCCAGCCGGAGCAGCGCCATGACGACGCTTGGCGCCTTGCCTATATAATGCTCGCGAACGGCGCGTTTCGCTCGGCGCCAATCGCCGGACAGGAACGCGAGAAGCCTGCCTTCGTATTTCTGAGCGGCGGCGATCAGGCCCGGCAGATTGGGAACATCGATGTCGTTTGGCCAGCCGGAACCGTGTGCGCTGGCGGCGGCTATGGCCTCAAGCTTGGAGACTTTCTGCAGAGCCGTCACCAGCCCCTCAGCCGATGGGTGGCCTGCGTCCAGAATGGCGAGTTGTCCCGCCGCCGCAATCGGCTCGATGACGCGGCAGAAAGCGCCGAGCTGCAGCATGTCACCCCAGGCTATCGCCTCGGCGCCGAGAAAAGCCTGCATTTCGGCGGCGACAGGCGCCATGCCGGCGAGCGCGATCTTCAGGCGCGGCAAGGCGCGTTCGACGCGCGCAACCGCGTCCTCCGCGTGGGCAAGGTCGCCGCGCAAGAGACGCACCGGCGCCCGCGCGAGAACGCCATCATAGCCGCTTGCCATCAGTGCATCGCGCAACGTCCGCGCCAAAGGCTTCGCGGCCTGAAAAGCCTGCCAGCCCGGCAACGCCGCCTTTATCGCCGCAGGCGCATCCGCGGCGACCTCTCCGCTGTATTTCAAACGCTCCTCGATGAGATCGCGCAAGGGCGGGCCGCCCGGCTCGATCGGCGCCGTCATCGCGGCAGAGAAGCGCTCCAGCTCCGCGAGGCGGCTCGCTATCTCTGCTGGTCAGCGCCTGCCTGTTTTTGGCGATATCCTCGCGCGGCTTCTTCGAGGTCCACGCCTCGTAGATGGATTTCAGTTCCTCGATGAAAGCTTTCTTGTCCCCCTGGCTGTCGTGAATGAGCGTGGAGACATCGCCAAGGCCGGTCTGTTTCAGCCGGTGGAACACCACGTCGAGCGCCGCGCGCTTCTCGCACACGAACAGCACGCCCTTTCCGCGCGCCACGTAGTCGGCGATGAGGTTTGTAATGGTCTGCGATTTGCCTGTGCCGGGCGGACCTTGAATGACATAGCTTTCACCGGCGCTTGCTCTGGCCACCGCCTCCGCCTGACTTGGGTCGGCGGGCAGGACCATGCAATCGCCATCGGCCGCCGCATTGGATTGGAACGCGGGCCGGCCTTCATCCGAAAACAGCAGGTCGAAATTGGCGTGGTTGTAAGCGAAGCTGCCGATGAGATCGTTATAGTCGCGAACGAGCGTCATCTTTCGATAGTTGAAGTTCGCCAGCGTAACCGCGCAAAGATCGAGCTCCCAGTCGTGCGAACCTGCGCCGGCGCCGCTATCGACCGCATAGAAAGCGCGGTTGAGTTCTCTTGCTTCGCCTTCCCCCCGTTGCGCGGCGTTGGCGTCGTCCTGCTTCGGCGCCGCCCCGTCCGAGCCCGGCCTGATCCCGGCCTCCGCCAGTTCCCGCGCCGGAGCGCGGCTGACGCGTATATCGCGCTCGAAAATCTGCACGCCCAGCGGCTGGTAGTTGGGCCGCGCATAGCTATACGCGATGCCGCCGTAATCCTTGACGCCCGCCCGCGCAGTGCGGCGCCGGAAGTCGTCCAGTTTGCGGCGGGCGGTCCGCTGAATGAGCATGATGCGCGGCGTCTCGACCAGCGCCAGCTCGACGCCTTTTGCCGACCGCTCCAACTGCTGCGTCAGATCGGCATGCAGAGTGCGGATCGCATCCATGTCGGCGGCGTCCACCGTTTCCGGCAGCCGGATATCGTAGAGCTTGCGCAAGTGATAGCGCAGCGCGGGATTAATCTCCGCTTCCGCCGGGCGAACATCGAGCCGGAAGCTGTCCTTCACGCCCTTGCGCCTGATGAGCGTGGCGGGCGCGAGAATCAGCGGGCTGTTGATCCGCTCATCCGGCGCTTCCTTGAGATTAGTCCAGCGCAGGAACGCCACGACAAGTCGCAGTTGCGAGAAGCCATATTCGCGCGCATCGTGCAGCGCGTCGAGCCGGATGCGGTCGAGACTGGCGGCGAGGAAGCCGTAATCCTGAAATTGCAGCCACGCGTTCAGATCGATGGGACGCTTCAAATCGATCCGCTCGTTCAGATAGAAGAGCTGCTTGGGCTTGATCGTTTTGTGGTCGATCACGTTCGGCATCGAGCCTACCGTCAGATTGACGGTGGCGCCGGTTTCGCGGAAATAAATCAGCCGGTTGCGGCGGCTGATCTCGAACAGCCGGTCGCGAAGCTGCTCGTGCAGGCGCCTGCGCACCTTGCCCCGATCGGACAGATCGAGCGGCTCCTCCTCTTGCATCTCCTGCGCTGCGATGTCCTGCTCGCGGTAATGCGCCAGCGCATTGGCGATCTGGCGCAGATCCTGCGGGCGCTTGCGCCGGTCGAGTTCCGTCATCTTCTCGACGATCTGCGAGAGCACCGGATGCAGGCGCGGATTGTCGCGCATCAGGTCGTTGCGCGCGCGCACAAAGATCTGGAGGTCTTCGGCGGAGGCGAGATCGCGCCGAAGGGCAAGCCCGCCGAGGATCAGCCCAAGCACGAAGATATCGGAAAGCTGATCGTGGTGGCCAGCCTGCTGCTCCCAGGCGACATAGCCGGGATAATAGGCTTGGCGCGGCTCTTGTTCCTCGGCCGTTGCGATGGCTTGATCGAAGACCTGCACGCCGAGGCCATCCCGGCGCTCGCTGTAGCGTCCGGTCACGTCGAGGCGCGAAGCTTGTTCACCGCAGGCGGCGCGCAAAGCCGCTTCATCGACTTGCGGCTCGCGGGCGAGGCTGTTGCGGAACCAGAGATGGCCCATCGAGACGCGCAGCGCGTCGACGCCATTCAGCGGCGCGATCAGGCCCCGTTCATGCAGCGCAGCAACCTGTTCGATCAGCGGCAGCGCCGCGCCGAGCACATCCTCCGTTCCCACGCTATCGGCTTCGCGCCATTCGGCGAGAAGATCGCGCAACGTCATGGTTTTGTCCGGCGCCCAATCTTCAAGCATGGCTGGCCTTCCCATGAGGCTGCGCGCCGCGCCTTAGCTTGGCGATGGCGTCCTTCTTGCGTTTCAGCTCTTTGCGGACGAGCGGGTTCGTAGACGCCGGACAGGCCAAGCCTGTCCGCCACATCCAGCGTCCAGGTCAGCGCAAAATCGCCGCCATCGGGATCGGCGGTGGCGAAGTCCAGCAGCACATAGGCGAACACCTCGTGGCAGGACTTCGCGAATGGCGCGATCTTCGCTGCAAGCCTGGCCGAGGCCCGCTTCGGGGCCAGCGTCTGGCATCTCGTAATCCTCGAAATAGCGCCTGGCGAGGTTCGCGGCGTACTCGCCGCGCATGAAATCGCGGGCGCCAGCACGGCAGTCCACCAGCCGCCGTACGATGCCGCTCAGATTGTGCTGGCCAGTCAGGTCGAGGCGCTTCGCATCCAGCGGACCGCGCACCAGCTCCGTCAGCGCCTTCAGGTCCGGAAATTCGCCGCTGAGAAGATCGACGGACTTGGCGCGGATATGCAGTTCCGGATGCGTAAGCCCGGCGGAGCCTTCCTGGCGCCTCTCCAGGATCTCCTCCGTTTGCTCCAGATAAGATGACGGATCGACGGACTTCAGTCCGGTGGAAACCTTGATGAGCGAGGAGATCACCGCGTCCCCGGTTTCCGGTCACATGCAGCGCGCCCATATCGGCGTAGATTTCAGTGTGAAGCCGGTACAGCCGGCCGGTCTCGTGAATGGAATCCTCGCAAGCCGGGCTGCGCGGCGCACCAGTCCAGGAGGCGCGCGGCGGTAAAATACTGCCCGCCGTCAATGCGAATAGAGCCGGTGGTGCGATAGTTCGTGGCCGAATACGGCAAGCATCTCCTCCTCGCTGAGGAGATCGCCGATATTGCCGCTGAGCGTGAGCGCCGCCTCCTCGGGGAGGAAAACAAGAGCCGCATTCGCCTCGCCATTGCCGCCGTGGCTCTGATAGACCGTCAGCGGCAGATCGAGGCCGAGCCTTTCCGCCGCAGTGTCGGCATAGGCGTAAACCTCCGGCTGATCGGCGCGCGTCAGGCGGTAGGTGGATTTCAAAAGCTCCAGCTTCACCCTCTCGGCATAGCGCTGGGAGAATTGATCCAACTCGAACCAGGACCATAGCGCGGCTTCGCCCGTCCGCAGATGGCCGGCCACGTCTTCATGATAAGGCAAGGCGCCGAGTTTCATAGTTTGCCCCCGGGGCAATAGCTTTTATCCACGAGCCTGGAGAGGCGGGCACTGGGCCTTAAAGTGGCGGTGATTCGCAATGACGGTGTGGTCGCCGCCTTATGAATTGCGCGGCGTTTGAGTTCCCGCAAATCCTAACGCCCTTCATGGCGGAACGGTGTCGTCGCGCGACAGCCTGTATTCTAGAAAGTTGGCCGCTCTGTGAAGGTCGCCATCTCGGCAGCCTCGTAACCAAATTTTGGATCGCGAACATCGTGAATTATGCGCGAGCCTCGCTCGGACATGTTCGGGAAAACCAGCGCAACCAATGGATTCTGCGGCCCTCCCATCAACTCGGTGCCTTTGATTCACCTCGAGCCGCTCTATCGATTAGTCGCTTATCGCAGGGAAGAATGCGTGATCCCGGTAGGCGCGCCGTATATGAGGAAAAAAGCGCTTGTGGCCGGGACGCCAACCATCGACCTCGTTGACATTGCTGACCCAGCGGAAGTCTGAGTGCTCGTGACTGAGAACCACTTTGGCATCATTCGGCACCGGTTGTGCTCCGACACAAATGTTGATTTGGCTGACCGAGCCTGGATAGTTGAGCGCGGTTCGGTGCCCCAACGCGATATAGCCTAAGAGAGCGATCTCAAGTCCGGCTTCTTCGCGCGTTTCGCGCACCGCGGTGTCGAAAGGAAATTCACCGACGTCCATCCAGCCGCCGGGCAGGCACCACTGGCCATTCGGCAGTTGCAGCAACAGGAACTCCCCTTTGTGATTGGGAACGGCGATGTCGACGCCGACCTTGGGTGTGATTGCGCCATGTTCCTTCAGGAAGACTTGGCGGATTGTTTCAGCATCGAGACCAGTTATGGCAGCGTATTCCTCGCTCGCCATGTCCAGCAATTTTCGATAGCGCGCGCGGTCGTACTCATTCCCGGTGTAGGAAAGCCCCTCCTGAGCTGTCGCCCGTAAGGCATCAAGCATCATTTCCAGGCTGAGCATTGCAGGCTTTTGAGCAACCATTCCGGAGAACTCCTCAGTCGAACGCGCTGGAACCAACTCAAGTGCCAGCATTGATGCTCTCGAACTTCTCAATAAGGGAGGGCAGTTCAAGCATATCCGAAAAAACAAACTCAGCGCCGGCAGACATGAGGCGATCTTTGTGCCCCTCATCGCAATGGCTGCCGCCGACAAACCCAAGCACGCGCATGCCGGCGGCGCGCCCGGCCTGCACACCAGGAACCCCGTCTTCGATCACGAGGCAGGTTTCAGGAGTATGTCCAAGCTGTTTCGCAGCATGCAGGAAGAGGTCGGGAAAGGGCTTTCCTCGAAGGACCATTTCGGAGGAGTAGATGTGTGGAGCAAACTCATCGTAGAGTCCGACAATCCCGAGCAAATAATAGAGTAAGTCAGTACCGGTCCCTGAGGCGAGGCAACGGGGCTTGGTGTCGATCCTCTTCAGAACTTCGCGGATTCCCACGATCGGTTTGAGCCGCTCTGCAAAAACTTCCTTCTTTCGCCGCTCGATCCGGATGGCGATATCGGGCGGGATGGCGCGTCCGGATTCCTCCGAGAGGATACGATGGACTTCGGCATCGCCCACGCCCGAAAAACGCAGCGCGAGTTCCTTCGGCGTCACGGTGATGCCAACAGAGCCGTAGGCTTCGGCTTCAACCTCGGTATGCAAATGCATAGAGTCGACGACAACGCCGTCGCAATCGAAAATCAGCAGCATGATTAGGCTCAGTAAAAAGGAACGAGGCGGGTGAAAGGAGCACCGCAGTGCGAGACCAGTACCGAACGGCCATCCTGCGGCGTTGGACGCAAGACGGTTCCGGCTGGAGGCGGCGACGCAGGAGTTCCAGTGAAGTCCATCATAGAGAGGGGACCGTATCCGGGTTGTTTCGTGTCGTCCAGAGCCGCCGAGTGATCTCTCACCTCGAAAGGGGCGGCTTGCGCTCGCTGTTCTGTTGAGGTTACGGCATGATGATCCTGACAGTCGCTCTCAGCACAGTGTTGGCGCTGCTCGCGCTCATGGCCTTCTCGATGTTGAACCGGTCGGAGTCGACGCTCCTCTGGCAGATGTCGGTGGTTGGCAAGGAATACGGCCATTACGCAGCCATCCTCACGATGGTGGCCGCCGCGCTTCTTTTCGCGACGTCGCCCTTTTGGTTGGTGCGCGCTCTCGTTCTTGTCTTAAGCGTCCTGCTGACCGGCGCGTTCGCCTGGCCGCTCGCGTCGGCCCTTCGGCTGCAACATCGGCTTCGCACTCGCGCAACCGGTGAATTCCCGGCTGATCTCGCGATAAGCTTCCGGACGCTTTTCGCCGGAAACGGCCTCAAGCCTGTCCCGTATCAGCGCCTTGAATATCGCCGTGTCGGCGAGCAGGGGCTGACCCTTGATCATTACCCGGCCCAAAAGTGCCGCGATGCACCGTGGGTTCTCGTCATTCACGGGGGCGGCTGGGAAAGAGGCGATTCAAGCCAGCTTGCCGAACTGAATTCGGTGCTCGCCCGCTGGGGGTTCGCGGTGTTTGCCATCAACTACCGCCTGGCTCCTGAGAACAAGTGGCCGGCCCCCCTGCACGATGCCCGAGCCGCCGTCGAGTTCGTACGAAACCGAGCTCGTGAGTTTGGGGTTTCGCCTGCCCGATGGGCGGTCCTTGGCCGCTCGGCCGGCGGCCAGATCGCCGGCGTTTTGGCTTACATCATGACGGAAAACCCGCCGCGGGGGTTGGTTTCGCTTTATGCCCCGAGCGACCTGTTTCTGGCCTGGAAGTCTTCAAAGCCCGGCACGATCCTGAACCCGCTGACGCTCCTTAGGAACTATCTCGGCGGGAGCCCGAAAGAAGTTCCCGAGCAATATCAGACCGGCTCACCCCTTCTTCTCGCGAATGTCACATCGTGCCCGACACTGCTCGCCCATGGACAGGCAGATAAGCTCGTCTGGTGCCGTCAGAGCGAACGCCTGAAAGCCAGATTGCGGGACCTGAAGGTCCCTGCCACCTTCTTAAGCCTTCCCTGGGCCACGCACGGCTTTGACTACAACCTTGCGGGGCCAGGCGGCCAGCTCTTCACCCAGACCCTTCGGCATTTCCTCGCGCAGGTTCTCAAACAATGACTTGAGCGCCGGCGGTGGCAGTGCCCTGGGGGTCTGCCCGATTGGTTCTTTAGGGGCGCCTCAGAAGGCACCCATGGCGAGCCCCACGGCCAATGTGGCGCCGAGCGTACGACACTTTTCGAGCTCGGCTTCGGCGATGACCTTGGGCGCGAGAATAGCCTCGGGGGTCTGGGCATGCGTGCAGACGATGAGAGGCTCTGCCACAGCGCGCAAACGCCACCCGGTCGCGATGCGCATCGCCTGCCGGGCAGCATTCGTGCCATCGCTGCCAGCGCAAATCATAAGGCCGTAGGACCGTCCATTGATCCGCCCCAGAACCGGATAGTAGCAGCGGTCAAAGAAATCCTTCATGAGGCCCGAAAGGGCGGCGAGGTTCTCCGGCGCAGCGAAGAGATAACCGTCGGCTGCAAGCACGTCGTCAGGCCCCGCGTTAACCGCCTCGATCAGACGCACATCAACGCCGCCCTCGTTCGCAGCTGCCGTTGCCGCAGCCTCTGCCATCTGGCGCGTTCCGCCCGTTGCAGAATGATAGACAATCAAGAGCGTTTTCATCACGAACTCTCGGCAGGCCCTGTGAGGCGAGCACAAGGCTTATCTCAGCGCAGCGCGATCGTCATCAGCCCTCGCTACGAGTCTACGTTCGCCGCGGCGGCGTGTGCTACAACCACGGGCCTGAGAGGGAGAGACGCTATGCCAGGCGAAACTATGCTTGAAATCGTGGATGACAGCGACACCGTCATCGGCGTTCGAAGCCGTGAAGAGATTCACACGCTCGGTCTTCGTCATCGCGAGGTCCATGTCTGGTTTGTCACGCCTGACAATGACATCATCTTTCAGCGTCGGAGCCCTACTTAAGGACACGTTTCCGGGCCAGCTGGATGCTTCTGTCGGCGGGCATGTCGAAGTGGGGCAGAGCTACGAGCAAGCTGCGGTGATGGAGGTCGAAGAAGAGGCAGGACTTGTCATTACGCCAAGCCAGCTTCAGCCTCTCGTCAAACTCAAAACTGAAGCGATTGATAAAAGCCTCAACAAACGAAACCTGACCTTCCGGCAGACTTACTGGCTCCGCTATGACGGGAAGCTCGAGGATCTGCGCGTTGAACCCGGCGACGGCGCGGGCTTCGTGTGTCTGCGTGCAAACGAAGTCTTTGCGTCGACGCCGGAAAGTGCGGACGAGTGTATCGCCGGACTTTTTCAGGAGGACTATCAGCCTTGCTGGCGGGCTCTTCGTGCCGCCCTTGGTCTATGACTTGGATGGGAGCGACATGGAGCAGCATGCCAGTGAGATCGCCCAGCGGTTCTTCACCGCGAAATTCCCTGATGCCGAATGTGCTTTTGTTGCCGGCTCGATTATGCGCGGTGAAGGCAAAGCGCATTCCGATATCGATGTTGTCGTGCTGTATGGACCTGACTTCACGGACGTGCGTCGCGAGTCGCATGTCTTTGAGGGTATCCCGATCGATACGTTTCTCCATAACGAGCAGGCTCAGGATTTCTTCTTCGACAAGGATGTTCGCCGCGGCGTATGTGCCTTGCTGTCTATGGTCGTCGAAGGACGCGTCATCGGCCGGAACATAGCTTTGGCGGAAAAGCGTAAAAGGATGGCCCAGGCCCTCATCGAGAAAGGGCCGCCACCGCTCGATGAAAGCGACCTGAAGCGCCGGCGCTATTTCATCTCTGACCTTTTGGATGACCTGATAGATGATCGGCCGAAAGGCGAAGTGATGGGCTGCCTAAGCGGCCTGTTCTTGCAGCTGGCAGATTTCCACCTTCGTGCTCAGAACCAATGGTCCGGAAACGGCAAAGGACTTATCAGGCATCTGAGAAAGCTTGATGCCGCCTTTGCGGCCCGTTACGAGCAGGACTTTGCGAAAGCCTTCCGGGGAGATCTGGCGCCAATCGAAAAGCTGGTTGTCGATGTCTTGCAGCCCTATGGAGGTCTGTTTTGGGACGGGCACTGTGATCTGGCCCCGGATGATTGGAAAAATTTTGAGCGGTAATTCATCCTTCGTCACGCCAGGCTTTCAATCTTTTCAAGACCTACCCTTTGGGCCAAGGGCAGTCACCTCCGGCTTCAAAACGATTTGCTGCACCACCCTTCCGGCTGTGGTTGAGTGCTCTATCGACGCACAATCCGGTAAACTTTCTCCTGGAGAGTCGTTAGCCCCTGACGAGCTAAAAGTGACTGAGGCGAGAAACTATCCTGGGCATGCAGAAGCTCCACCTCGTAGGCCGGCTCATAGAGCTTTCTTACCTCGACCTCGCTGACGGCGAACGGCGGCCCTGGGCGCAGGGCCTGATCGAACTCCATGGTCAACAGCAGGATCTCGGCAGCGGCCGGCAAGATGGCGGTTAAATGGCGCACGTAACGTTCGCGCATCTCCGGAGGGAGCGCGACAAGCGAAGCGCGGTCATAAACGCCAGCGCAATCGGCGAGATGCTCCCTTCCCAGGTCGAAGAAGTCGCCCTGAAGGATGCGGATTTCGTCGGCGGACCAGACCTCGAAGGCTCCTTCCCGAAAGCGCGTCGGCGTCAGCTCGTTTTCGGCGAAGAACGCCTCGCAAGCCAACGGGCTCAGCTCAACCCCGATTACTTGATGGCCCTGGCCTGCCAGCCACAGCATGTCCAGGCTTTTGCCGCACAGAGGCACAAAAACCTGCTGGCCGGGCTTGAGACCCAGGCGGCTCCAGAACTGCATCAGGTTGGTTTCGATATCCGATTGGTGAAAGCCGATCTCCGACTTATTCCACTTCTCAATCCAAAACGACGCTTGCATCCAATCTCCCTTGTCGAGGCGTCAGCGCATTCGGCCTCGCCACGCCAGCCTTGCCGTGTTATGACGCCCCCATGCAATCCCGCCAAGACCATTGCTGGCTTATTATTCCTCGCCATATCGCCGGGGCGGAACTCTGATTGCATTTCTTCTCCCACCCGGCTCGTGCCACAGGCGAGGCGGGTTCTGATTTCACTGACGACCTCAAATTTGACGCGAGCCAAGCATTGGAAAATGCCATGGCTGACACCTTGCCCCGCGCCAGCGCCGCGTCCTGGAACAGCGGTTATTTTCTTGCCGCTCTCGGCGCTCTTTTGTTTTCGACGAAGGGCATTCTGGTGAAACTCGCTTACGGCGATGGCGGCACACCGGACGTGGACGCCATTACGCTACTCACACTGCGCATGGTCTTTTCGCTCCCGTTTTACGCCGTGATCGGCGTCCTCGGCTGGAAGGCCATCGCCGCGCGCGGCGACGCTCCGCCCTCAAGACGCCAGCTTGTGAGTGCCGTGCTCGTGGGGCTCCTGGGGTACTACATCTCAAGCTACCTCGACTTTGCCGGGCTTCAGTATCTGTCGGCGCAGTTCGAGAGGCTGATCCTGATGACCTATCCGGTGTTTGTCACGCTGCTCGGCGCGCTGTTCTTTGGCGGACGGCTGACCTTGTGGGGTCTTGCCACGCTCGTCATCAGCTATAGCGGCATCGTCTTCATCTTCGCGGCCGGCGCTACCGCAAAAGGCGACCACGTCATGCTGGGCGTCGCCTTGGTGGTCGGCGCGTCTTTCACCTATGCCCTTTACAATCTGACGGCGAGACCGCTCGTGACAAGCATCGGCACACGCGTCTTCACCAGCATCGCCATGCTGGCAGCCTGCACCAGCGTGCTCTTGCACTTCATGGTCGGACGGAGCCTGCTCCAGTTGGCGACGGCCCCGCCGCACGCCATCGGACTTGCCGCCGTCATGGCGGTTACATCCACCGTGCTGCCGTCGTTCATGATCAGCGCCGCGCTTGCCCGGGTCGGCCCGCAGGCCGTTTCCATGATCGGAACCATCAGTCCGGTTGCAACCATCGTCATGGCGATGGCCATCCTCGGCGAGCCGTTCACGGTAGCGGATGCGGCCGGGACGGTCCTCGTGATCGCGGGCGTCGGGCTCTTCACCTACCACGATGCCCAGGGCCGATGAGACCCTTCGGGGATGCAGCATGGCGCGCAGGAACAAATCGTGATCATTTTGAGCTTTGGGACCAACCTTAGCTCACAGCCATGCAGGGATCATCGAGTTTCGCAGCGCTCAACGAGGATCAGGCCGGCGCCGCACAATTCGGCGTGGACCGGGGACCCTTGCTGATTATTGCGGGGGCGGGTTCGGGCAAGACCCAGACGCTCGCACATAGGGTCGCGTATCTCGTCGAGCAGGGCGCCGATCCGGGCCGCATCCTGCTCCTTACCTTTTCCCGGCGCGCCGCGCAGGAAATGGAACGCAGGGTCGAGCGCATCCTCGGCGGCCGAGGCATGAGCCAGGGGATGGCCGCCTTCGGCTGGTCCGGCACCTTTCATGCTGTCGGGGCACGACTCCTACGCGACTTCGCCCACACGATTGGCCTCAACCCCGCTTTCACCATTCATGACCGGGAGGATTCCGCCGATCTTCTGAACCTCATCCGCCATCAATTGGGGTTCTCCGAACAGGAGCAGAGGTTTCCGCTGAAAGCCACCTGCCTTGCCATCTATTCGAGGGCGGTGAACTCGGGTCACGCCCTCGATCGTGTGCTCGCCAGGCATTTCCCCTGGTGCGTTGCCTTCGAAGATGATCTTCGCCGCCTGTTCGAGGGCTATGTCGAGGCCAAGCAGAGCCAACATGTCCTCGACTATGACGATCTGCTTCTCTACTGGGCCGAACTCATGAAGGTGCCCGAGCTTGCGAGGGAAGTGAGCAGCCTCTTCGACCATGTGCTGGTGGACGAGTACCAAGATACCAATGCCATCCAGGCGGCGATCCTCCTCGCGCTCAAGCACGCGTCCGACCTTGCCCCTTACGTACCGCCGAAGGGATCCGCAGTCGAGAAAGCGCTCGCCACATCAAGCCAGCGCATGTTTCGCGTGCTGTCGGGCGTCTTGAGTGAACTCGAGATCAAAGAGAATGACCTCATCATCGCTGATTGTTCGAAGGGTGCTATTGCTCAAGTTGTAAGCGGCTCACTTGTGGTTGCTGAAGCCATCAATACACGGACAGGCGAAAAGACTTTACTGTTGCGCCAATTCATCAGCCCGCACCTTTTGATTACGAACAGCGAAGATCAAAACTCTATTTCCATTCATATGCTTAAGGCGAAAGTTTGAAAGTTTCTGTCTTGGGAATTGTGATTAGATAGTTTTGGTTAAGCATATGAATAGAGATATCCTATCTTCAGGCATCGGCGCTTGCCACAACCAAGAACCTAGACCTTAGGCTTGACGGCACAACAGCTTTTCGTCCCCATACCAGTCAAGTTGCCATGTCATCCGGTTCAGAGACTACTCCACCCTCGCAGATCCACCATCGCTTCACAACCGATCTTCTGGAAATCTACCCTTTGGCGAGAGAACATAACTTCCAGAAATGGAAGGAGTTTCGAGTTCTCTCAGATGTTCTCTCCGACCTCGGTATTCGAACCGGTGATGTCCTTGCGATGAAGGCAACTGATCCAGGCTACATTCCTGGACCTCAGGCCATTGTAGCCGTCTCCTTCATTTGGAGTGGCGTCCTTCTCCTCCGGCAGTTCATACCCCCGAGGATGCTTGTTACGAACAGCAGCAAAGGGGGGCTTCCGCACGTGCTCCTCGGGCGGTCCTTCAAAATCGTTGCACAGTATGAGTTCGGCTCAAGTGAACGGAATGAAGGCTTCGAAGGCCGTCACTCCGCACGGTGATGGCGTGCCTCCCCAACGCATCCTTGCTCTAAGACTTGCCTTTTACGGCAAGACAGATGATGTGCATAAAACGAACGAAGTTGGAGAAAGCGCGGGAGATTAAGGTTCCACCAGGCCGGCAAGTCTTTCGGCGAGCTTTTTGAGCTGCCAATCCCGGGCTAAGGCGGCAGCCCTGCTCCAAGTGGGTTTTTGATCCGGCAACGCCGGCAGCGGCGCCGATCGATCCATGGTCGCAATCGAACGATAGAGGCGCAACTTCTCGGCTTGGGCCGGAAAGCGTCCTGCCGCAATCGCATTCTCAAGCGATCCATATCGCCTGAGAATGCTCGCCGCTCCCTTCTCCCCGATCCCTTTCGCGCCCGGTATCCGGTCAGACGCGTCGCCTCGCAAGGCGATGAAATCGGGCACTTGCCGGGGATCCACCCCGTACCGCTCGCGCACCTCAGCAGGACCAATGCGCACCATTTCGCCCGCGCGCACTGGCTGGAGGATGGTCGTCGCCTCGGACGCGAGTTGATAGGCGTCGCGGTCGCCCGTTGCGACAATCGCGGTCCCACCTTCCCGTTCCTCTTGCGCTGCGGCGGCCGCCAGAAAGTCGTCGGCCTCGTAACCGGCAGCCTTGGCCGACGCGAAGCCACAAGCCGCCACGAAGTCAGGCAGCACGGCCAGCTGATCAATCAAGTCATCATCGAACCGGCGGCCGGCTTGATAACCCTCGAGCGCTTTGTGCCGGTAAGTCGGGGCCTCGAGCGTGTCCCAGCCGACCAGGACGGCGCGAGGCCGTTCGCTTTCATAGAGCCTCAACAAGAAGTTGGCAAAGCCGACGATTGCGCCAGCGCCTTTGTTGCCAGCTCTTCGAATGGTTTTCGGCACCGCGTGATAGGCGCGATGGGCAAACAAGTCGCCGTCAATAACGAGAAGGGGCTTGGTCACCGCCTCGGCCGCCTGTTTTCACGAGCGTCAGCGACTTCGATCCATGCGGGCGCATGATCGCTCGCCTTTTCCCAGCCTCGTACGTCCCGGTCGACACCGGCGGCAAGAAGGCGTTTGGCCAAAGCGGGGCTCAGCATGAGGTGATCGATACGTAGCCCTGCATCCCGGCCCCACGCGTTTCGGAAATAGTCCCAAAAGGTGTAGATGCGTTCTGTGGGATGCAGCTTGCGCAAGGCATCCGTCCAGCCTTGTTCGAGGAGACGGTGAAAAGCGCTCCTGACCTCGGGACGGAAAAGCGCATCGTTCACCCATCGCTCAGGCTTATAGACGTCAAGGTTGGCCGGCATCACATTGTAGTCGCCGGCGAGCGCGACAGGCGCATTCAGGGACAGCAGTTCGCTTGCGTGAACGATCAGCCTTTCGAACCAGCGTAATTTGTAGTCGAATTTGGGTCCGGGAGCTGGGTTGCCGTTCGGGAGGTAGAGGCAGCCGACGATGATGCCGCGAACGGTCGCCTCGATATACCTGCTGTGGGTGTCGTCGGGTTCTCCGGGAAGAACGCGACGTGTCTCAATAGGGTCAGCGCCCCGCGCGAGAATCGCAACTCCATTCCAGCTTTTTTGTCCATGCCAGATCGCTCCATAGCCGAGCTTCGCCAGCGCGGCCTGAGGAAACTTGTCCTGAGGCGCCTTCAGTTCCTGCAGGCAAACCACGTCTGGCGTTGACAACTCCAGCCAGCGCAAGAGCACCGGCAACCGCCCGTTGATGCCATTCACGTTGAAGGTCGCGATCTTCATTTCTTGCACTTGGGGTGCCGCTCAAACAAGCCCAAGGTTTGACCTACAGTTGAGGACTGTGGCGCGCTTTTCTTCGGATCCCTGAGCTAGACTTTAGCCGCTCCCAAAGCCACAGCACCTTTAGCGGGCCGCCTGTTTCCTTCAAATCGCTAGGGCTCGGCCGCTAGCCAAAGACACCGCCCTATGAAAAGCGCCGCCCAAACGGCCGGCGCAGATGAAGGAAGACTCCCTTTCTTAGCCCTGACCGGTGACGATGACCAATGGGAGGCGAACCTCGAAACAAGCGCCGCCGCCTTCGCGGGGAAGACATCGGACGCCTCCACCATGCCGCTCGGCGATTTGCCGGACGAGGGTGAGGCCGAGGCCTGCGCCGCCTGCCGAGGCGCGGCCTTGGTAGAATGGCTCGAAGACCTTGTCCCGGTCGCCCTCGGACACACCGGGACCACGATCGCAAATAGAAACACGGATATCATTTTTCCCCGAGCGGATCGTCACCTCTGGCGCCTCCGGGCCGCCATGCACCAACGCGTTTTGGAGGAGGTTTCGAAACAGGCGTTTCAACAGGCGCGGATCGCCCTCGGCCATGGGCGCCGCCGCATCATCCATGACCGCCTCGACGCCAAACGCCGCGCATTCCTCGGCTAAAAGGCCTGCGAGATCGATCGGCTCTTTAACGAGGCGCACCTCAGCCGCTTGAAGCCTGGACGCGAGCAAAATCTCCTCCACGAGCGTATCAAGCTCGCCGATGTTGCGAGCCACCTCGCTTTGGGCAGCGTCATCGGATGGATTTCCCTTTAGCCGCTCGATGGCCATGCGGAGCCGCGACAGAGGCGAGCGCAGCTCGTGGCTGGCATGGGCGAGAAGATGCTTATGGGCGTTCATGAGGCTTTCAATGCGATCAGCCGAGGCGTTGAACGTCGCGGCAAGCTGCGCGATCTCGTCCTTGCCCTTGACCGGAACGCGCGCGCCGAGATCGCCTTCGCCAAATTTCGCGACCCCGGCCTCC
Organism: uncultured Alphaproteobacteria bacterium; assembly: GCA_963839435.1. Lineage (GTDB taxonomy): Bacteria > Pseudomonadota > Alphaproteobacteria > Rhizobiales > Rhodomicrobiaceae > Rhodomicrobium. The sequence continues at coordinate 56,140 of CAWIVD010000007.1, read as the reverse complement.
AGCTGTTCGAGGCGGCGCGTGAGCTGGCGTATCAGGGGATAGAAGCCGATGGCGATGGCGAGCGCCAGCCCAAACAAAGCTGCCGGAAAACGCAAGCCGTGCGCGAAGTCAAAGCGCCGTTCCTGAGGGACGGCGATCAGTCTGCGGCCGTCTTTCAAGGTGAGACCAAAGACGCCTCCCGGCGCATGCCATATCCGGCCACGATGCTCATGGTTCAGGATCGCTGGGGTGATTTCGTATGTGCCGCCTGCTTTGGCGATCATGTCCCCGGCAGGCGACAGCAAGGCAAGGTCAAAGCCGCTTCGCTCGCTCCAGAAGGCGAGTTCGGAGGCAAGCGCCTCGCGATCGCGGTCGGGCGGCAGGAGGCGCTCGGCTATGTCGGTGGTCGCCTCCGGCCAGGATCGGGCGGGACGGTCGTCGAACAGGCGGAGCAGTCCGGCCGTCATCCCCGCCAGCACGGCGAAAACGGCGAGGCTCGCAAAGAGCGCGAGGTAAATCCTGAAGATAAAAGCGCCTCATCAGCTTTGCGCCTTTGCGAACACGTAACCGGCGCCGCGCACGGTCAAGATCCGGCGAGGGTGTTTCGGATCGTCTTCGAGGATGGCGCGAAGGCGCGCGATGTGAACGTCGATTGAGCGGTCGAGTGCGGGGTCGTACTCGTCGCCGCCGCGGACGAGTTCTGCAAGCATTTCACGAGACAAGACGCGGCCCGCCCGTTCCGCCATGGCGTTCAGAAGATCGAACTGATAGCTCGTGAGCGGCTTCTCTTCATCGCCGATCCGCACGGCGCGGCTGCTCCGGTCGATTTCGAGACGCCCAAAGCGAAGCGTATCGGAAGGCCCGATGGCCCCGCGCCGCAGCACCACACGGATGCGCGCCAGAAGCTCGCGCGGCTCGAAGGGCTTTGCGACATAATCCTCGGCGCCGATCTCGAGCCCGACAACCTTATCCATCGGATCACCGCGCGCGGTGAGCATAATGACCGGCGTTGCACGGGATTGCGCTATCAACTCCCGGAAGAGGGTGAGCCCATCCGTGTCAGGCAGCATGAGATCGAGAAGGATCAGATCGAAGCTTTGCCGCTTGATGGCGGAGAGAGCCGCCGCGCCCGTCGCGGCGTGCGAAACGTCAAACTGATGATCGCGCAGATAGTCCACGACCATGGCTGCAAGACGGTTATCGTCGTCGATGAGAAGGATGCTGGGCACCGGCGCCCCATACATTGGGTTCACACCATCCATGCCCAGCAACGCGCCGAAAATCTAGCTCGAAACGCGGGCGTACCACCGTTCAGTCATTTCCCGCCGCTGCTCGGGCGTCAGCACCTGGGCCGCCTCGGCCACGGCCTGGGCTATGCGCTTTGCCGCCGCGTCCCATTTTGTGCTTTGCTCGACGCGAAGCGCTTCAATGGCCTCGGGTTCGACCTTATCCGCCCGGAAGAGCTGAACAAACTTCGAACGGCCTTCACCAGGCGTGAAGCCAAGCTTGGTCAGGTCGGCGACAGCCGCTTTTGCGATCGCGGTCACCTTCGCTTTCTGCTCGTCGGTCGCGTCCACATGCGAGAGCACGTGGTTCACTTTACGCTCCACCATAGCCGCCGTTTCTTCCGGGGTGAGTTTGCCTGGGCCCATCGCATGCCAGAAGAAAGATGAGGCCTTGTGCGCGCCGAGCGCGAAGCCGCCAACACCGCCAAGTCCCAGAAGCAGCGCCGCCGCCAGGAGGAGCCTTCCCCAACGCCGCTGCGGCTGTGGGGTTTGTGTTTCAATAGTCATCGCGATCTCCCTCGCTGTTGAACCTATGCACAGTGGGAAGATGAGGGGCTTTTGTTTCCCCGAAATGCGACGACTGTAAAGTTTTGTAAACTTGAGCTGGCGCTCATTCGGATTTCCATTGGCTGCCCGGCCTGGGCCAGTGGCCTGGCCGTTAAGCTGCGACAATGATCTTCTCGAGCGTATGTGCGATAGGCCGTGGCGCCATGCCGAAGGCGTCGAACCCGGGCATCTCCGGGGAAGCGACCGTGTCGGCTTCCATGAGCTCAACTTGGTTGCGACTGACTGGAGCTCCCGGAATCCGCGCCAGCAGATGCCATAGGGTGAACGGCACAGAGATCAAGATCGGCCGCTTTCCAAGCCGCGCCGCGATCTCCGCTAAAAGCTCCCTGTACGTGTACACTGCGAGGACCGCCAAGTTCGCAAATGTTCGGCGCATCGGGATTGAGGGCCCGCGCGATCGCCTCGGCCACATCCTCTACAAAGACTGGCTGTAGTCGTGCCAGGCCCTGCCCGAAGAGCGGATACGCAGGGAGCCGCCTCAGAAGCTTAACGATGGTATTGAGAAAAGCATCGTCGTCCCCAAACATCACGGCCGGGCGAACGATGGTGGCATTGGCAAAGGCAGCTCGTACCGCCAGTTCGCCTTCACCCCGGCTGCGAATGTAGGATGAGCGGGAGTTCTGATCGGCTCCGATCCCCGAGACATGGATGAACCGTTCAACGCCCGCGCGTTTCGCCTGGCTTGCGAGTTGCTCGGCTCCTTTCACATGCAGCGCTTGGAAGGTCTCGGTTCCGCCTTCGCGATAGAGGCTGACGGCATTCACCACGCCATAGGCGCCGGCGATCGCTGCATCAACCGCGCCTTCGTCTCGAATATCCGCCCGTATGCCCTCGCCCTCGGTATGTCTCGATGCAATCCTGGCCGAAAAGCCTTGACTGGTAAGATGGCGTATGAGGCGCCGCCCCAGAAATCCCGTTCCCCCAAATACCGTCACGATCGGATTGGCCATCACAGGTGGGATCCTTTGGAGGTGGGGTCAACTGATCCTCCGCTTGCTCGGCTTGAGGGCAATTCCCGTTTCATTGTGATCGCATAGCTTCGCTAAGCGACGAGAGGCTCAATGCAATCAGGCTCGTTATATTTCGGCGAGTTCATCTTTGGTGAAACGGGGGTAACTGTCACCGCCTCATTGAGACAGGGGTCCAGGGTCGGATTTTCACCCGCAAGCCAAGGCCCAAAGCCTTCCTTCGCGAGCATCACGGGCATGCGGGTGTGCAGGTCCTGAATGCCGTCACAGGCTTCGCAGGTCAGGATCGTGCAGGACAGCATGCCGTCTTTCCACTTCTCCCAAAGCCCCGCGAAGGTCAAAGGCAGACCGTCCCGCCGTGAAATGTAGAAGGGCAACTTGCTCGGTTTCGCCTTGCCGGGCACGTCAAGGCTCCGCCATTCATAGAACCCGGAGGCCGGGATAAGGCAACGCCGCGACGTCCAAGCGCCGCGAAAGAGCGGTTTCGTTGCCGCGCTTTCGAGGCGCGCATTGATCGCCTGATTGCCGATCTTGATGTCTTTCGCCCACATCGGCACGAGGCCCCAGCGCATCGTCTTGTAAATGCGACCGTCTTCCTCCGGCACGATGACGCCCACATCCTGTGTCGGCGCGATATTCCAGGACGCTTTCAAGTTCGGAATGGCCTCATTCGTGAGGTTATAAAGCGCCATAAGCTCCGACCACGTGAACGCTTGGGTGAAACGCCCGCACATGCATGTCTCCCTTGTTATGGCGGCTCCAAAACGCCGGCTATGCGTCAAGCCCCTCTGCCTCAAGCGCCCTGCACACATAGGGGTCTGAGGCCATGCGCGCATAGTGACGTGCGATCGCCGGATAGCTCTCAACCGGTTTGGGCGTCATCTTCAGCCAGCGGGAAAGGACGTAAAGATAGGGATCCGCGATACTGCGCTCGCCTAGAAGCCAGTCTTTTCCCTCCAAAGCCGCATTGAGCCGGACGAAACATGCGTCGACCCGCGTGAGTGCTGCCCTTTTCACCGCCTCCTCACAGCTGGGTTCGGCTGCGTATCGGGAGGGCGCGAACAAAGGCCCGAATGCGGGGTGCACCTCGCTGGTGAGCTCGCTCAAAGTTTCATTGAGTTTCGCGCGACGCACCAAGTCCGAAGCAGGGGGCGCAAGGCCCGCATCAGGGAAGAGATCGGCGATCAAGAGGAGAACGGCCTGGGCCTCGGTGATGACGTCGTTCTTGTCCAGCACCAACGCGGGGACTTTGGCCTTCGGATTCACCGCTAAAAACTGTTCGCTTCGCAGCGCATCGTGCGTCAGGACTTCGAGCTCATAGGACGCATTGGCCCATTCGAGAGCAATGTGGCAGGCAAGGGCACAGCTGCCGGGCATAACGTAAAGCTTCATGGATGCTCCTTCAGGACGCAAGGGTCTCGCCGGCGCGTTGCGCGGCGTTGACGTTAAGATGGGGGGCGGGGCGCGGTGCGAGGAGTAAAGGCGAAAACCAAAACGCCCTGCTCCCTGGCTTGCTCCCCTTGCCCCAACTCGATGTCTTCGGATTGGCGTGGCGCCCATTAAGCCAACCGCCATCGACCCCCATATGTTTGCGGATGTGAAGGTCGTTTGAAGAAGCTCCCGCTTCGCTCAATGGATCACCTTCTTATGTCAGGAGGCCTTTATGAGCATTCTTATCGTTGTAACCTCCCATGATCGCCTCGGCGACACCGGCAAACCGACCGGTCTTTGGCTCGAGGAATTCGCCACCCCCTATTACATCTTCAGGGATGAGGGCGTTAAGGTGGTGCTGGCGTCTCCAAAGGGCGGCCGACCACCCATCGACCCCAGAAGTGAAGACCCTCAGGCGCAGACGGATTCGACCAGGCGGTTTTTCAAGGACAAAGAGGCCCTTGAGGCTTTCGAGAATACCGCACGGCTTTCAACGATAAATCCAAGCGACTACGGCGCAGTTTTCTTTCCTGGTGGACACGGCCCCCTTTGGGACCTCTCCGAGGATCCGCACTCGATCAAGATCATCGAAACCCATTTTGCGGCTGGCAAGCCCGTGGGTGCGGTTTGCCATGGTCCGGCTGTGTTCCGCCACACCAAAGGACCGGACGGCGCATCTCTCATCCAAGGGAAATCCGTGACGGGCTTTTCGAATTCAGAAGAAGCCGCCGTCGGGCTAACCGAGGCCGTTCCTTTCCTTGTCGAGGATATGCTGAAGGAGAACGGCGGCAACTACTCCAAGGGTGACAACTGGCAGCCCTATGTGCGCATAGACGGGAATCTCGTGACCGGGCAAAACCCGAAGTCCTCGGAGGGAGTTGCCTGGTTGTTTCTGGACAAGCTTTTGAACCGGGAAACAGCGAGAGAACCAGGATCTACGGCTGCGTGACGCTTCAGGGGCGTGGCCGAACTCCCAGGCTCGAAGATCTCGCGCACCAGTCCATAGTTTCGGAGTGGAGATAGCCATGGAATATCGCCAGTTTGGTTCAACGGGCCAGCAGGTTTCCGTGATTGGGATGGGCACCTGGTATATCGACCTCGCTGACCGAGACACGGCGATCAGGGCGCTTCAGACCGGCCTCGATCACGGCATGAACCATATCGATACAGCCGAGATGTATGGGGATGCCGAACTTGTCATTAGAGACGCCATCCGCGAGCGCAGGGACGAGGCGTTCCTGGTTTCCAAGGTGCTGCCCCACAATGCATCACGGCAGGGAACGAGGCGAGCCTGCGAGCGATCGCTCCGGCGCCTCGGAACGGACCGGCTCGATTGCTACCTTCTTCACTGGCGCGGCCCCTTTCCGCTGGAAGAGACGATTGCGGGGTTTCAGGACCTGGAACGCGAGGGCAAAATCCTATCCTGGGGTGTCAGCAACTTCGACGCCGATGATCTCGATGAGGCTTACGGCATCGCAGAGCGGGCGGGCGAAGAGATCGCCTGCGATCAGGTTCTTTATCACCTGGAGCAGCGGGCCATTGAACATGCGGTGCTTCCCAGCTGTATCAGTCACCGCTTGGCGGTGACAGCGTATAGCCCTTTCGGCCATGACGATTTTCCAGGCCCCCACACCCAGGGCGGCCGGGTGTTGGCCGAGATTGCCGAGGCTCATGATGCAACGCCGCGTCAGGTCGCGCTCGCGTTCCTTGTCAGGCATCCGGCGGTGTTTGCGATCCCCAAGGCATCAAACCCCCAGCACACGGCGGAAAACGCAGGCGCGGCCGGCCTCGTCCTGAGCGATGAGGAGATCGCTCTCGATCGACCGCGCTTTCCAAGGGGGCCAAGACCACGGACGCTCCCTACGCTCTGAGAACGGTGGGTGCGGTGGCGAACAACGAAGAGATCAAGACAATCGATTTATTGGCAGGAGGCAGATAATCCATGCGTGCAGTCGGCTACCGTAATCCGCTTCCGATCACCGATCCGGAAGCCCTCATTGATATCGATCTGCCCGATCCAACGCCAAGCCGGCGAGACTTGCTTGTGCGGGTCAAGGCCGTGTCGGTGAACCCGGTCGATGTCAAGGTGCGGGCGAAGGTTGCGCCGCCTCAGGGCGATGTGCGCCTTCTCGGCTTCGACGCTGCGGGCGTGGTTGAGGCTGTCGGATCGGACACCTCGCTGTTCAAGCCAGGAGACGAGGTTTACTACTCAGGCTCCATCGCGCGGCAGGGGACCGACGCCGAGTTTCACGTTGTGGATGAACGCATTGTGGGCCGGAAGCCGGCGTCGCTGACCTTTCCCCAGGCGGCGGCCATGCCGCTGACCACGATCACGGCATGGGAACTGTTGTTTCATAGACTTGGAGTCTCACTCGGGGACAAATCGGCGAAAGGAACGCTGCTTGTCATCAACGGCGCAGGCGGCGTCGGCTCTATTCTCATTCAGCTTGCACGCCAATTGACGGGGCTGACGGTCATCGCCACTGCATCGCGCCCCGAGAGCCGGGCCTGGGCATCGGATATGGGCGCCCACCTTGTCATCGACCATCAACGGCCCTTGAACGAGGCGCTGGTCGATGCCGGATTTGCGAGTGTCGATCTGGTCGCAAGCCTGACCGCGACCGAGCATCATTGGCCCGCCATTGCCGAGGCCATCGCTCCTGAGGGCCGTATCGCGGTCATCGATGATCCCAAGCAGCTCGATATCGTTCCCTTCAAACGCAAGAGCGTGTCGATCCATTGGGAGTTCATGTTCACGAGACCCTTGTTCGAAACCAACGACATGATCGAGCAGCATAATTTGCTGAACAAGGCGGCCCACCTTTTCGACGATGGCGTCTTGCGCCATACGATGAAGGAGGACTTCGGCCCCATCAATGCCGCCAATCTCCGGCGCGCGCATGCTCATCAGGAGAGCGGGAAGGCCATCGGAAAAAGCGTTCTTACCGGTTTTTGAAGGCAGACGCGACACGCCGGCTATTCCAGTGCGTGGTACGGCGCGATCACCACGTCAAAAGCCTCTTTCGGCGGGCGCGCGCCAGCCTTTAACCGCTTTTTGCGAATCCAATTCTTTTGCGCCAGACAAAGACCGGATTGCGCTTCCGCAGCCGCGCTGGCCATTGGATTTGTATTGAAGCAACGATTTGGCTTGGCGAGGCCATCCTCGTTATCAGACAAGGAACTGGCAGCCGTCAAAATAACTGGCCGTCAGGAGATCTTATGCGGAAGCTCTTTTTCTGGATTTGTGGTCTCCTGGCTGTACTTGCTGGCCAGCCGGCGAGTGCAGCGACGCAGCCGGCGGCGTCCGAGCCTGATTTCAACCTCGCCTATGTTCTCGCGACGGCCTCTTATTGCGCTTACGCGGTTGGCGCCATCGACAGCGACGGCGAGAAGCTTGCGGATGAGGGGCGTCAGCGTGCGTTCAACTGCTTGGAGGCGGCTGTCAAAGCTGACCCCGGTCACCTTGCGGCGTTGAAAGTTGAAGCTCAAGATGTCGAAGCCTATTTCAGCCCGGCAAAACCCCAGAACGCCTATTTGCTGATCCGGGAAAAGAACGGGGTCATTCTCGCCTTCAGAGGCACGCTGACGCTACCCATTTCACCCGGCAAGGCCAAGCATAATGGCCTCGTCAAAGAGGCGATCGACAATTTCAACCTTGCTGTTCTGAAGGCCTTTGAAAGCTATCTCAGGGACTGGGCCAACAATATCGTCGCCTTCGCGGACGAGCGTGACCGGCACGCCGGCTTCGACCACTCGTGGCAGGAACTCAAAGAGCATCTGAAGATCGACTGCGGCCCAAGCGCGGTCGAATCTTGCAGCAAGTTCCGCTCCTTCATTACTGCAATGGGCGCATCTCGAGATCAAAAGCTGTTTCTTACAGGGCATAGCAAAGGCGGCGCATTGGCCACGCTGGCGGCCCTGGACATCCCTGAGTTTTTTGAGCACGCGCCCCAAACCACGGTTTACACGTTCGCCGCCCCCAAATCCCTTTCGGAGGAGGGCGCAGCGAGCGCCGCCAGCGCGACGGCGGACTTATGGCGGTTCGAAGATGAGCGCGACGTTGTTCCAACCTTGCCAATGGATAGCACGGGTTTTCCCGTAACGCTTGATGTGCCCCTGACGGACTGGAAAATGGCGCCCTACGCGCATGTGGGCCGCCGGGTGCTTTTCCGCGAGAATGAGAAGCCCGAAATCTTTTCGGAACCAGCGAACGGCGTCGACCCGCCGGGCGACTTGAAGCGGCTGAAGGCGATCTTGAGAGGCGGCGCGGAACCAGCCGCGAACAATTCAGGAGGAGAAAAAGGCCTGCTGAACCGAATATTGTCCGCTGGCGCAGGCGGCTGCCGCCGCTTCATCGACACTCATTTCTCTGTCTTTTCTTCAGTTCAGGCGATGACGCGGGCTGGCAAGCGAGCGCAGCCGGGACAGGGCGGGGAAGAGGAAACGGCCAAAAAGAGCTTCTTCTTCTCTGGAGTCTCCAACGCAGAGGGAGAAATTCTCTGGGGATATGGCCAATGGTGCAGCTTGCTGTATTCCCCGAGGTGACGCGGGATCTCCGCACTCAGTTGCGATCCATCGGAACCAGAAATTCGACCGGGTCATCGAGCGTCGCTCCTGGCGGCAGAACGTCGCCATTTACTTGCGGTGGACAGCGCTGCGAGCAAGACCATGCCCATTGCTGTCGAATCAGCTGCAGCAGGATACCTGGTGTCGATCGCCAGATGCAAGTCTTGTGTCTGCAATTCGAAGAACGGGCCCTTTGATGAGCAACGTCGACGCCGTACTTAGGCCGCGCAGTCGCGCCGCCTCGGTCTACGAGCCGGTCCATGCGGCTGGGCGTTGGTGCTGGTTGACCATGGTCGGCTTCGACGCTTCTATCGCCTGCTCGCGCCGCCTTCGGCTCCAGAGAAGTCCGTTACGATCCATGGAATCGTCAATTGAGTTCGATCGGCTCGAAACGTGGCCTTTGAAATCCTGGTTTGCGGGGGAAGCGTGAAGCGAACCACGCCAAAACGCTTTCGACAAGGCGCGCAACCGGCAAGCCTAATGGCGAGTGAGCAAACCGATGGCGCTGCTCGACGTCAATGTGCACTGCTCGTACAGGAAGACAGCCGAAACGAGATAAGGGTGTTGACAATCATCTCCAACGATCAAAGAATCAATAGACCGATGATCACGAAAGCGGAACTGAACGAATACCGCGAGACGTTCTCAAATCAGCGGCTTTCTAGTCCGTTCAGGAAATCATTCCCATATAAGAAACCTTGCGCGGCCGGTTGTGCTCGGGGGCGCTCGGATGGCATTCCCTTGGCCAGCGTTATCGCTCGTGGGCTGGATCACGGGCGGTGTAAAACCCACACCGGCTGTGCCATGAGCGAATTGAGATCCATTTCAGGCCCGATTATTATTCTCGCGTTGATCGCGATGCGCATCGTGGGGGCGGTTTCCATGCGTCACGCGCGAAGCAGCACCTCAAGGGACATCGGCTTGCGATACGTCGATCATTCACGGCACTCGCCGCTTTCGGCAACCGGTTCCTTCCAGCCTGCTGATCGCTGCTCGTGATTGGCGGCGCTCTCCTTCGTCCCAGCTCCTCTATCGATCATTGTCGACGGCGCTTGGAGGGCGCTGCGCTATGCGTGGTTTCCGCACATTACGTGATCCAGATGACAAAAGCGCAGTTCGCATCACTTGCCGGCCTACTCGCCTCGGTGAGCCGGAATGAATGATTCGAGAGCACTCCTTCGAGTTTGTCGTAACATCGTTTCACCCATCGAGGAGGTTGTCGAAAAGAAAGGTCATGCTGCCGACGCGGGCGGACAGCGCTGCGAACACGGCCTTGCCCTCGCGTGGCAGCAGCGGCAGCACGTGCTTGGCGACGAGCGCCGGTCCAATAGCGTTGATCGCAAACCCTTCCATGAGCGTCGCCTTATTGAGGGAGCGCCACGACTTCTCGGGCTGTATGCCGCCGGGCGCGTGCAGGCGACCTGTCGCGACAATCGCGAGGTCGACCCCTTCGACCCCAGTGAAGGCCGTTGCGATACTGGCCTCGTCAAGGATGTCGATCGGCCGAGACGTGACCTTTGAACTGGTGTGCGGGTGCGGCTTGCGCGAGCAAGCCAGAACGCAATCGACCTGCGCGCAACCGGCAAGCCTATCGACGAGAGCGCCACCGATAGCGCCGCTCGCGCCAATGACCACTGCCCGAACAGGGCTGCCGAACGAGCTAAGGGTCGACACGATCTCCATCGTTGAATGACTCGGCGTTGATCTTGAAAGCTGTGCTCAACGTATACGCGAGACGTCTCAATCACGGATCGCCCATGCAAGATGTCTCCCACATCCCCCGCCCCGCCTTTGTGCTCGGGTGGCTTGGTGTCATTCCCTTTGCTGCGTTCGCGCTGTTGGCTGTCACGGGCGGTGTGCTCCCACACGGCTCCGCCATGAGCGGACTGGTCCTTTATGGCGCGATTATCCTGTCGTTCATGGGAGGCGCACAGTGGGGGCTGTCCATGGTTACGGGTGGCAGCACCCTGAGGACTCGTCTTGCGATTAGCGTACTGCCGGCGCTGGCCGCGTTCGGCCTCTGGTTCCTGCCAGCCACCGGAGCGCTGCTCGGACTGGCGGCGGTCTTCGTAGCCCTGCTCCTCTATGATCTTGCTACGGCAAGGGCCGGCGCTGCGCCAGCGTGGTATCCGGCATTACGCATCCAGCTGACAAGCGCCGTCGTCATCTGCCTGCTGCTCGCCTCGCTCATCGGGAACCAGTGATCCGGGTGCACTCCTTTGTGTTGACGAAGTATCGGATCACCAACCGAGGAGCAGCCGATCATGAGGAAAGCCGCGATCTTACTCGCCACCGCCATCGCTGTAGTGCTTGCGGCCCCGCCCGCCCAAGCCATGTCTGGCTATCGCTGGAAATACCGCCCCGTCGTCGTCCTCGCAGGTGCCGACGAAGATGCGGCTCTCGCGGAGCAACGCCGCATCTTCGCTGCCAATCGCGCTGGTCTCACCGAACGCGATATCGTCGTCATCTGGGTCGTCGGCAACAAAGTCCGCGCTGAACTCGGCCCTGGCCCCAAAATGACAGCCAACCAACTTCACGCTCGCTTTGGCGCCGCCGAAACCGGCTTCCGAGTCGCCCTCGTCGGCAAGGACGGCGGCACGAAGCTCACTCGGTCGAAGCCGCTCAGCGCCGACGTCCTTTTCGGCACCATCGACTCCATGCCCATGCGCCGAAAAGAGGTTACCCGCCGCTTTTAAGGAGCGATGCGCGTGTTTTGGTGCAGCCACGGCTTCGCAAATGGGAGCAGGCCGCCCGCCCCCTTCTGCGCAAATTACTTCATTCACACAGCGTTTGGATCATGCGCACGGAAAGATAGAGACGCGGCACAATACTATCGAGCTCCGCATATTCGGCCGGCGTGTGGATTTTGCTGCCGATCAGGCCCATGGTTTCGAGCACGGCGGGGCGAGGATTGTTCGGGTTCCAGGCATAGCTGGCATCGGTCCCAAAGCGCATCATTCCGGTCTTGAGGGGCTTGTCGAGTTCACCATAAATGCGGGTCGCGACGGCTGCGAGGTTCTCGCTCGGCGCATTGCGGCTGAACGGCGGCCGTCTGCTCTCCACATTAAACGAGACCTCCGTCTCCGGAACGAGCTTGTTTCTTACGATGGCCTCACCCTCAGTTTGAACGCGGACAAGCTCGTTCATCTCTGAAAGCCGCATGTCGGCGGTTGCCTCTGCCGCATCGGGAATGACATTGACCTTCTCGCCGGCCCTGATCACGGTCCAGTTGACCGTCGTGCCCTTCTGGGCGTCTCCCAGATTTTGTAACTGCAGGAGCTGATGAGCCAGTTCGATCGCGGCGTTGCGACCCTTCTCGGGCGCCGAGCCGGCATGCGCCGCGATGCCCTTCACGCGCACATGCACAGAGGCAACGCCATTGGTCGCGACTGTAACCTGATCCTCCTCTGGAGGTTCGTACGACAGGACGTAATCGTGATCGGGCGCCAATCGCATGATCTGGACCCGCGAGCCGATCGAGCCGCGCTCCTCGTCGGGGTTAAGAAGCACCGTTATGGTTTTGTAGTTGCTGAAGCCCGCCTCCTTCAGAATTTGCAAGGCATGCAAGATCATGGCAAGGCCGCCCTTCGCATCCGCGACACCTGGGCCGAAAGCTCGGCTTCCCTCGATCCTGAAGGGTCGTTTTTGCGCATCGCCTGGCGAAAACACCGTGTCGTAGTGGTCCATGAGCAAGATTGAGCGCTCACCTTTTCCTTCGAAGCGGGCAATCACGACTTTGCCCGGAGAAGGCGGAGCCTCGCGAATTTCGATGGTGGCGCCCAGGTCCTGCAGCCGCTGTACGAGAACGTCCTGCACCTTTGCCAGTCCGGGTCCGTCATCGGAGCCCGAATCGAGGTTCACAAGCTGCTCCAACGTTTTGAGATAGCCTGCTTTCTGCTCTTCCGCAGCGCTAAGGACAGACTTGGACGGCTCCGCAAACGCCGGAAAGCTGAGGATTGCACAGCAGGCCACGACAGGCCACATCCGCATGACGTTTTCTCCATCGATCCGAAATCACGGCATCACGGGTGAAGCCATCGATGCTGCAGCCGGGTATTGCCTTCATGAGTAGTCTTAGCCTGACAACAGTCCCACCTGCTTTAACAAGGTGGGCTGAATTTCGCAGTGATGAGGCAATTTTAGAAATGCTGGCACCTGGCAGAACGACGATACTTTTGCAGCTGCTGTTGCTGGCTATAGGGCCTGCCTTTTCGCCCGCGCCTGCCCGAGCCGCGGGAGAGCCGCATTACATCGTCCATGTAATCCTCGAACCGGCGAGCCGGGAGGTGCAGGTGCGGATGAGTGTGCGCCTGCCGATCGGCGCCGAGCAGCGCTTCGGTCTCGACCGCGGGTTCGCAGTGAAGACGATTGAGATTGATGGGCAGACCGTGGACCCGGCAGGGCAGACCTGGCCCCTGCCGACGGGTCGCCCTGTCGAAATCGTGTATGCTGCCGTGCTGCCTGCCCTAGGCACTGTTCAAAAGAGCGGAGAACTCGCGCCTTTCGCTGATCTTGAGGGCTCTTATGTGCGATTGGCCGGCACAAATTCGGAGCTCGCAGGTGATGCCTTTACATACGATGTGACGATCGACGTTCCCGCCGGCCAGCGGGCCGTTGCCCCTGGACGGTTGGTGGAGGAGCGGGAGGCCGAAGGCCGCTCCATTGCCCGCTTCGTATTTGAAAAGCCGGTGTGGGAGTTGCCGGTCTTCGCCGGGCCCTATGTGGTGGGCGAGACGATGCGTGGGCCTCTGCGGCTGCGGACCTATTTTCCCAAGACCGTGGACACCGCGCTCGGTGATCGCTACCGAACCCAGGTCGCGCACTATCTCGATGGTTTCTCGACCGAGATCGGACCCTATCCGCACAGCGAGTTCCATGTGGTGGCGAGTCCAATGCCGGTGGGTCTCGGTTTCCCGACGCTTGCTTATGTCAACCAGGGTATCCTGCCTCTCCCGTTTATGCAGGAGCGTTCGTTGGCTCACGAGGTGCTGCATGCCTGGTGGGGTAACGCGGTGGCTGTCGACTATGAACGCGGCAACTGGTGCGAAGCCTTGACCACCTTCATGGCCGACTATGCGCTTGCAGAAGAGTCTGGCGAATCCGCAGCGCGCGAAATGCGGCGCCGCTGGCTCGCCGATTTCGCCATGTTGCCGGCCGAGCAAGCGCGGCCCGTCAAGGATTTCGTGGCCCGCAGCCATACAGCCTCTCAGGTCATTGGCTACAACAAAGGCGCGATGCTGTTTCTCATGCTTCGCGACGAGATCGGTTCCGAAGCATTTCGTGCTGGGATCCAGCGCTTCTGGATGAACCGGCAATTTCGTGTCGCTTCCTGGAGTGATCTGCAAGACGCCTTCGAGGGTGCAGCGGGGCATCCGCTCGACGCCTTCTTCCGGCAATGGCTCGAACGCCCGGATGCGCCGCAGCTCATGCTACGCGATGTCGAGCGTGGCGACGGGACTGTCGGCTTCACCCTGATGCAGCCGGACCCGCCCTATCTGCTCAATGTCCCGGTCGAGATCCAAACGAGCTCCGGGATTAAACATCAATTCGTGCGCCTGGATGCGGTGGAGAAGCGTTACACACTGAAATCTTCCGCACGCATCACGGCCCTGCGCATTGATCCGGATTATCGTCTCTTTCGACGGTTGCCGATGGATGAAGTCGCGCCGATCATCCGGAGTCTCGTCGTTGCACCGAATCCCGTCGCCATCATAGCCGACGCGCAAACTGAGTATAAAGACGTGGGACGCGACATCGCGGCTGGCTTGCTGGAGGGGAGCATGGCAGTTGGGCGATGTGAAGAGCGCGGTGGCGGAAAAAGCGCCCATGCTCCTCGTCGGAACGACGCCTCAGGTGGCCGAGGCCCTGAACCGCGCAGGTTTGCCGTCACCGCCCGATCAGTTAGGCGCTCCGCGGAACGGCGCGGGTCTGGATGGCTCGATATCGCGGTGACATCCCGCTGCTTGTCGTGGAAGGAAACGACATCGACGCGCTCAGGCAGACCACTGGCGCGATCCGTCATTACGGAGCCAACAGCTATCTGGTTTTTGATGGCAGAAAAGTGATCGACCGTGGCGTCTGGCTGCCAACGTCGCGGTCTCTCGACGTAGATTTTAAAGATTAATGTCTTGCCGCGTCACCTGTCATCCGGAGGCTTGCGTTGTCTGCCTGGACCTTTCTTGTTCTGACCATGGGCGTTGTCATGGCGCCCTTTCTCCCGATAAGCCATGCGACCGCGAAGGACGGCTGGATTTCGCAACATTTCCAGGACCATCCCCTCGCCGGTACGATCTGGAACTCGAATTTCGAAGCGGTCACGATCAGCGAGCTTGAGAAAGCTTTGGCGAACGCGCGCTTCGTGTTGCTCGGAGAAATTCACGACAATCCCGATCATCATCGGTTACAGGCTCGGCTCATCGATGGGCTTGTCAGTAAAGGCCGGCGTCCAGCAATTGTCTTTGAGATGATCCCCGCAAATCTGCAACCAGAACTCGATCGTCATGTGAAAGGCGGCGTCAGGGAGGCAAGCAAGCTCGGCAAGGCATTACGGTGGGAGGAGCGGGGCTGGCCCGATTGGGCCATTTATCAACCCATCGCAGAGGCCGCGCTTCAGGCCGCGTTGCCGTTGAAGGCCGGGGGACTCGGCGCAGATGTGCAGAAGGCGCTCGCCAAGGGGGAGCAGTCCCCCATCTACACGCAGACCATGAAAGACCTCGATCTGGCTCGGCCTATAAAGCCGGAAGCCGTCGAGGCGGAAGCCCATGAGATAAAAGAAGGGCATTGCAATCTCTTGCCCGCCGCTGCGGTGGAGCCCATGATCAAAATGCAGCGCGCGCTCGACGCCTCGCTTGCAAAGGCAATGGCATCAGCGGATGCCGGCGACGGAGCGGTGCTGATTGCTGGCGCGGGACATGTGCGAAACGACTGGGCTGTTTCGCATCTCATCCGTCAGAACTTGCCCGATGCCACTGTGGTCTCGGTCGCCTTCATCGAGGTGGACCCCGAGCGCACCACGCCGTCCGAGTACATGAAGACTGTCCCTGGCTTGGAGAAGCCGTTTGACTTCATCTATCTGACACCGAGCGCAGACGTGACCGACCATTGCGCCGAGATCGAGAAACACCTGAAAACCAAGAAGGCTGAGAAGGCGGGCGAACGCTGAGGTCGACGGCGGCCCAGAAAGCAGCTCCCGAGGGCTTAATCGCCTCGGTGGCAGGGTGCGCCGATCAATTGAGAGGGAGGAATTCAGCGGGCGGCCGGGCAATTTTGGCCGCTCGTGCTATATTCCTTTGAGTTCATCTCGCCGGAAACTTTTCATGCTCGACAAAATCGCTGCCAGAGCCCAAAGGGCGAGCGGCTACACGGAATTGCGCTGGCACGGCAATTACAGTGTCCAGATGTCCATGCGCAAGGGCACCCTTACGGCAAACACCCGCTCGCAAAGCAGGGGCCTTTCCGCAAGGATTTATCGCAACGCGGGTTTTGGCTTTGCGGCGCTTCCCGGTGACGATGACGACACGATCACGGCAGTCCTGGCGCAGGCCGCAGACAATGCTCGGCTCTTGCGGCAGACTGCCGAACCGGGTGTCCTCCCCGTTCCCTCTCCCGGCAAAGGCATCTACGATTATCGCAGCCAACATGCGCCGCTGCCGGTGGCCGAACGCATCGGTCTGTTGCGGCAACTCGATGCCGCTATCGAAGCCAGATATCCAGGTCTGATCAACCGCGATCTTGGGCTCTCAAGTTTTGTGAGCGAGAAGGCGGTCGCGAATTCGGAAGGCGCGGAGACTTATTCCTATATCCCCCGCGCGTCGCTTGGCGTCACTCTCAGCATGCAGGCCAACGATGGCGTCGTAGAACTCTACGACGTGTTCGGCGGGTTCGGCGAAATCGAGGATCAGTTTCTCGATCTCGATCCGATTTTGTCGAGGGTCGAGCAGCTTTACCAGTATCTGCGTGAAAAGGCCCAAGGCACGCAATGCGAAGCAGGCTTCCACGACGTGGTGCTGGATTCCGCTGTCGCGGGCATCCTCGCGCATGAGGCGATCGGCCATACCTGCGAAGCCGATTCCGTGCTGGCAGGATCGGTTGCCGGCGATTGCCTGGGAGAGATGGTCGCCTCTGAAAAGATCACGCTCGGAGATTATGCCGGCCGGGGACCGGACGGCAGTTCTTCGTTCGCCATTCATGTCGATGACGAGGGGACGCCCTGCCAGGATGTCACGATCATCGAGAAAGGCGTGCTGAAGAATTTTCTGCACAACAAGGAAACGGCACGGCGCCTCGGCCAGGAGCCTACCGGCAACGCACGTGCCTACTCGTTCTCCGACGAGCCTCTGGTGCGAATGCGGAATACAGCCATTCTGCCGGGCGAAGACAAGCTGGAAGACATGATCGGAGCCGTAGAGCGGGGCTACTATCTCAAGCGCGCGACCAACGGGCAGGCCGATTGGACGAGTGAGTTCATGTTCGGCATCAATCACGGCTATGAGATCCGCAACGGCAAGCTCGGCCGCGCCATCCGCGACACGACGATCTCCGGCGTCGCCTTCGACATGCTGAAAACCGTCACGCATGTCGGCGACAAGCTTGAATGGAGCGTTGGCGGCTGGTGCGGGAAAAAGCAGCCTATTTCCGTTGGCATGGGCGGACCGGCCATCAAATGCCGCCTGAATGTGGGAGGCCAGGGATGAGTGGAAGCCTGGATGCCGCTCCAACGGAATTTGCGGAGCACCTTGTCGAGCGGGCAATGCGCGGGGGCGCGGATGCGGCACAAGTCACCGCGACCCGGAGCAACTATTTTGAGATCGATTTCAGCGAACGCGGCATCGATCTCCTGCGGAGTATTACGAACAGCAGCGCCTCCATCACGATATTTCGCGACGGCAAGCTCGGTTCTGCAAGCGTGAACGGCTGCAATGCCGACGATATCGAAGCGGCGCTCGCGGCTGCGCAAACTGCCGCGGATGCGGGCATCAAGGATCCGGCAAACGGCATTGCGGACGCGCCCTTGCTCCCCAAAGGAGAGTATGGGCACAAAGAGCCGCAACGCGACGCCATGATTGCCTCAGCCGAAGGCTTCATCCAGGAACTGAGCCAGCGCTACCCTGCAATCCGGACTCGCAATTCGATCTACTCGTTCAGCGACTTCGAAAGATCCTTCGCCAATTCGCTCGGGGTCCGGCAAAGCGAGAGGCGCGGCAGGTACGGATTTGGAGCCGGTTTTTGCGGAAAGGACGGGCGCCGGACGACATCGTTCAATTATTCGGGTGCGGCATCCTTCGAACCGTTCGAACGCCTCCTTGGCGTTGGAACGGTTCAGCGGCTCATCGACGAGACGCTGAGATCCTTCGAACGCAAGCCGGTTCCTGAAAAGTTTGTTGGCGATGTCATCATTACCCCGGATTGCCTCCGGTCGCTGATGGGAAGCATCACGAACGCATTGTCCGGATCAGCCTTGTTTGCGGGCACGACGCCCTACAAGGGACGGAAAGGCGAGCAGATCGCCAGCGAGAAATTCAGCCTTCTCAATCGTCCGCGATCACCCGAATTCCCTGGCGGTGCCGATTTCGATGGGTTCGGCATCCCAACGAAGGATCTCGACGTCGTGAAAGATGGCGTGCTGAACGAATTTCTCATCGGGTTCTTCATGGCCCGAAAGCTCGGTGTCCCGCAGACCGCGGGCGCCTGGAACTTCCTCGTTCCGCCGGGCGATACTCCGATCGACGAAATCGTCGCCAAAACGCGCCGTGGCGTCGTCTTTTCCCGTTTCTCAGGCGGCCGGCCGAACAGCAATCTCGACTTCTCCAGGCGTCGCGAAGAATTCCTTTTATGTCGAGGACGGCGAGGTGAAACACGCGCTCGGCGAAACGATGGTGAGCGGCAATTTCCAGGCGCTTCTGAAGCAGATCCACGCCGTCTCGCGGGAATGCGTGAACTTCGGCGGAAGTTGCTACCCGTATGTCGCGGCGTCAGGTGTTACGATTTCGTCCAGATAGCGCGCTGCTGCTCCGGCAGCGCATATCGAAGCGCAACCCCTCACATCGCCAGCGCCTTGAATCCTAATCGGAAACCTTGACAAGGAGCTTGCCGAAATTGGCGCCTCTCAAAAGCCCGATAAAGGCCTGCGGCGCGTTCTCAAGCCCCTCGACGATGTCTTCCTTATATTTGAGCTTGCCTTCGCGCACCCACGCGCCAACCTCGCTCAGAAAATCGCGCGTTTGCTCCGCGAAGTCGTAAACGATGAAGCCCTGAACACGCAAACGCTTGGTGAGGATCATCCGCATCAACCCCGCCGTGCGGTCCGGACCTTCGGGAAGCGCCGTGGCGTTGTAGTGGGCGACCAGGCCGCACACCGGCACGCGGGCAAAATTGTTGAGGAGGGGGAGAACGGCATTCCAGACCGCCCCGCCCACATTCTCGAAATAGATGTCGATGCCGTTCGGGCATGCGGCCTTCAGTTCCTCTTTCATGTTTGGCGAGCGGTGATCGATGGCGGCGTCGAAGCCAAGCTCATCGATGAGGTAAGAGGTCTTCTCCCTGCCGCCTGCGATGCCGACAACCCGGCAGCCCTTGATCTTCGCGATCTGACCAACCGCGGAGCCGACTGGCCCAGCCGCGGCAGCAACCGCAAGCGTCTCGCCTGCCTTCGGGAGCCCGATATTTCGAAGCCCGGCATACGCAGTCATTCCCGGCATTCCGAGAACACCAAGGGCAGTCGAAACAGGGGCCGCACTCGGGTCGAGTTTCCGCAGATCGCCGCCGTTTGAGACCGAATAGTCCTGCCAGCCGCCAAAGGCGAGCACCGTATCGCCCGCGACGAATTCAGGATTATTCGAAGCAATGACCTTGCTGACCGTTTGGCCGCCGAGGGGCTCGCCGATCGCAAACGGAGGGACATAGGATTTGGCGTCGCTCATGCGCCCGCGCATGTAGGGGTCGAGCGACAGAAAGCTCGTTTTGAGTAAAACCTGGCCCGGGACCGATGGCTGGGACGGGCGCTTCGGCGAGCTTGAAGTTCTCTGGCTTGGGCTCGCCATGCGGCCGTGAAACGAGAATGATTTGCCGGTTCTTGGCTTCAGTCATGCGCCTGTCCTTTCCGCGATCAATGAAGGCGCACTGCCCGCAAGAACAACGCCTTGCTCTCTTTGATCGCATTTGATGCCATCATTTCCCTTCAAATCGGCTTGTTGGTTCGCTGCTTCAAGCTAAGGACACCTAACCTCACAGGGGGCCATGAGTCCGTTTGAGGCCGAGCAATGGGATAGATCTGATGAAACTCAGATGGAGGCCCTACCGAGCTATCCGACCATTCCTGCCGTCGGTCCAGACTCGCCCGGTCGGCTACCTACCTAACCATACATTTGCGGACATCGTCACGCTCTGCTCGCTGCGCAAAAAACGTCACCAGCCAAGTCCGCTGACCGGACTATCGCGTCAGTCCTACAGCATCCCCGGCACAGCCCGCTCATGCCGCTGCGAGCTTGTCCTCCCACTCCAGGTTTTCGCCAGTAAAGCGGCCCGTCTTGTAGGCCCGTGCCAGGAGATTTTTCCGGCCGGTCTGGAGAACTTTAAGCCGCATGCCGAGAGCCGCGAGTTCGTCCTCGATTACATTCTCTTTAAGGGGCACCAGATCCCGGCCGCCGCTGACGCTCAAGGCAACATCGCGTTCGGCCTTGAGCCGGTTGAGCTTGGTGCAAATGCCGTGGCCAAGGCCTGCTTGAAACGACGTTGTGGCGCTGCGGCGCTGGGCTGACGGGTGTGCGTCATAAAGCTCGCTTCGCTTGAATGCGGCCGTTTCGGTTTCGAACGCCTCCTCGATCTTCTCGTAAAGATAGCGCGCGCCCGCCACGTCTGCGGGCAGGCCGAAGAATATATGCCGGATATATCCCTCGGGCGTCATTTCGTACCAGCTGCGGCAATCGCAGAATGCAGCTATCGTGCCCGCACATTCGTCGAGGGGCGACCGGCGGCGCCGGTTGGTTTCAACGCCTTCGCCAGCGCAGCTTTGCGTCTTCATGTCGATCTCGCTCAGCGTCAAACCGTACTGATCGAGCAGTTCGGCGACCTTGCCCGCAGCCAGCAGGGCTTCAGCCTCGGTGCAGCCTTGTTCCACGGTTTTGCCGCGCAGCGCCTGAATGCGGGATAAAACCTTGTCCAGTTCCTCCCGGCTGCCTTTGTTGTTCTTGGCGCTCCCGGCGAGCTTCGCGCGGCGGCACATTTCCTCGAAATGAGCAAGGGCGTCCGCCGGAACTTGCTCCGTCGCCTGGCGTTCCCTGAGCTTCGCCGCGAGGATGTCCAGGCTCTCATGCGACGCGCGGATTCCAGCGCTCGCTCGCCGGTGGACGGTTTCAAGCTGGAGGGAGAGAATGCGTTCATAGGCGGCGGCCAGGCGGGCTTTCCTGCATTGCTGCGCCTGGTAGCTGGCGCAGTGCATCTCCAGCACGGGATTCTCGTAGGCCTCAGCCCGGATTAGCTGCAAGGCAGCGGCGTCCGGTTCCGGAAGCTGGCTCTCCTGAGCCCATTCCGCCGCGAGCGCGTGGAGCGGGCCGTCCGAGGCGTCAAAAGGAAACCCTTCGCCATCATCGTCATCATCGGCGAACAAGTCCAGGTCCACGCCGTTCAACGGGTTGCCATACCGGATGAAGTGGTCGTAGAGCGCCTCAGCACAGCGCAGCGGCTTTTTCAGAGCCCGCCCTCTCTCAATGAATGGGGCAGCCACCGCCAGTAGGTCATCATCAAGAGGTGTCAGCGGGCCAAACGCCACGTGCACGCCCTGATAAAGACAGGTGCGGCGCGCCCAGCGTCCGCCACGCGCCATGGGGGATTCCGTGTCGAAGACAGTTAGCTCTTCGTTGCTGGCGAGATCGGTGGCTGCGAGAAGGCGGCCACCGTTATCTTTTGCGATTTCAAGAAGGCGAAAGGTGGCTTGCCGCATGAGATTTGCCGCTTCCATCTCCGCGCCGCCGATCTTACCGGTGCGTATGGCGCGGTCGATTGCGGTGTGCCCGTTCATGGAAGGCGTGAAGAGAAGCACATCGATCGCATAGCCAACGGCGTCGACGGCGCGCAAAGACTTATCGGGGGCATCCTCCAACCCGCGAAGAAAGTCCCTGGCCTTAGCCTGCACCTTTGCGGGAACCACGCAGTCCACCGCTTTCTGGCCCGCGGCGTGAAGATCGCCGTGCATCTTGCGCAGGCGGTCGAAAAAGAGAGAATCCGTTTTGGCGGCCGTTGACTTCCCCTGTTTCATGGTGTCTCAGTCTCCCGCAATGAGCCTGTCCGGAATTTCTGCCCGGCCGCTGCAAACATATCGGTGATTCCCACGGAGAGCATTGGCGCCGATGGCGGCGCAGTCCCGTCTGTGGATTTCTATGCTCACGCCGTCAGGGGTCTGAGGGAAGCTACCGGGCATTCCAGTCATTGTGCGAGCAGAGCAGCGTGGACGGCTCCATGCCCAATTTATAGATTAGCAGACCTTGATCTATAGGCGGCCATCGACGCGGGAAGCATCGCCGGCCACTTCCATTGATTGGGGTATAGCGTCAAGACTTTAGATGCCGATCGTCCAGGAGATCTTGATCGCGGACCTTGCGCAGAGCCTCAACTCGCGCTTTAAAAAATAGGTTGCGCACAAGAACAAATCATGAACAAACTAAATCAGACGCTGAACGGGAGACACTTCCATGCTCGACCTCACATCCTTCAGCCTGGGCTTTTTGGTTGCTCCGGTTGTCTATGTCATACTCGGCGCTGCGGCTTACAGCTCCTTTTGCGCCGGGAAGCGGCTCGCGGCTTTATTGCGGACTGAAAAATCATTTGAATTCCGAAATGCGGTCACTGCCCGGCAAGATAGCGCGTACATTTCAGCAGCCTCGGTATAGCGAACAACGGCGGGGATATTTGCGCTGGCGCAGTGCCGATCGGCAGTTGCGATCTTGTCTGGGGGGAGAATGTACCACGCCGTTCGGGCGCCAGACTCGAATGTGACCGTTGCGCCGGCCGAACGTCCAGGCTCTGTTGCCCGAAACGGCGCGTCGATCCGGACCGTTCAACCCGCCGATCCCTTGGCGGAGGGCTGTGACCCCGCCTGTTTGAGGATCATCTGCTATCTTCCTGTCACGATTTTAGTGAAGCCGTGTCGATGACGAAGCGATACTTCACATCGCCCTTGACGGTGCGGTAAAAATCCTATGAGGCAGATAGTTTGAGGGTAGACTGACAAATGCACAGCGCCACCTTTCCGAAAGGCGTCGGTTCGAAGTTTTTCCCCGATGGTCAGGTCCGCGCTTACCCCGGCAACACGGTCCTGTGTCATGTCGCCGGAATACCCCCTCTTATTGAGCGGCTCGACAAGCTTTACGGCCGGCTTTTAGACGCCGAAGTGGCGCAGATTTACACGCTGCTGCCGCCGTCGAGCTGGCACATGACAGTTTTTGACGGCGTGTGCGATGGCAATCGTAACGGTGAACGCTGGCCGGGGGACTTGGACCGGGAAGCGCCGCTGCTCGAGATCAACCAAACCTTCGAGGCACGGCTTAAAGCCGGGCGGTTCGGCCCCGGCCTCTCATTCGCCATGCGAGTCAGGCGTCTCCGGCCGCTAATGAACGTCATCGCTATCGAGCTGGAGCCCGCCGATGAAGGCGAGGAGCGGGCGGTCCGCGCCCTGCGCCAGCGGCTTGCGGCAACGCTCAGCTTCGATCGCTCTGCCCCCGATACCTACACCTTCCACATCACACTCGCCTATTTTCTCAGGTTCCCCGATGCCAGCGAAAAAGCGAGGCTCGAAAGCCTGATGACCGACGAGATCCAGGACATGGCAAAGTCTTTGGACCCGTTCCGCGTCGGGCCGCCGGAATTCTGTCATTTCAACGATATGTTCGCTTTCTCGCGCCGCCTGTATCTGCGGTAAACCTTCTTCCCGGAGGGGCCTTGTGCGGGCAATACCAAGCTTGCGGCTTTGAGCTGTCCTTGGCCACTTGCCGATTTCGCTTCGCCCCGTGAGTTTTCCTGCCGCTCGGGGCTTTTATACAGGAACGGACATCGGGGCCGGGTTGGCGAGCGCTGTAGATCCCACTATTCGTGCGTCCGCATTCGAGGGTGCTGCGGTCATCATGGAGATTGGGCACGCGCCCCTCGCTCCTCGAGCAGTCACCCCGGCGCAAATGAGAGCTTCACGCCGCTATTTCTTTCGGCTCTCTGGCCGGTGCAGACGTTCACGATTTTCGTACCCACGCGATTGACCCAAAGGTGAAGTGGGCACGAACTGTCGTGCAATCCGGTCAGGGCTACAGCGTCCGCTGCTCGAATTGGCCGTTTCCCGTTGCGGGTTCCCGTTCGCAGTTCCTACGCCGCCGCAAGATAGCTGTTCCTGAGTCCGGGATTCTCCTGCGGATATTCGAGTTATTCGATGATGTCGGCAAGCAGCTCCTTGGCGGCCTGGTTCTGTGGTTCGGCCTGAACGAGCGTTGACGATCTCTTGTGCATGCGGTTGCCGTCCCCACTCAACGATCATCTGGGGACCGCCCATCATCTCGACATAGAGCGGCGCGGAGTTCCGCGGCGACAGCGGAAGGGGACCGCCGTTTTGCAGTCCCAGAAGCCGATCACCCTGGGAACAACAAACGCGAAATTTTAGTCAGTATTCGACTTGGAAGATCAGCATTGGTCAATATTTATCCGAAATCGGCCAACGCTGTGTAAAGCGGCACGTCAATTGGCGTATGTCTGAGCAAGCGGATCGGAAAGCGCTCCATGAAGAACAAGACTGCCGATGGAATGAACCGCCGGTCCTTTCTTGCGACATCGGTTGCGGCAGGGGCCTTCATTGCCATGTCCGAGCCGCTGGCGGCTCAGACGGCAGGCAAGAAGACGTTCACGATCCTTCATACGAATGACCTGCATTCGAACTTCATCGGCATGGCCCCCGCAGCCGACTACACGCCGCTCACTCTGAACGATGACAGCACGCGTGGCGGCTTTGCCCGTTTGGCGACAAGGATCCGCGAACGCAGGGCCGCCACTGAAGGCCTGGGGCCGGTCCTGGTGCTGGATGCCGGCGACTTCACCACGGGCACGGCGTTCGCCGCTGCAACGCGCGAGATGGGGGGCGAGCTGCGGTTGTTGGCAATGCTTGGCTTCGATGCCACGACGTTCGGGAACCACGATTTCAACTTCGGGCCCGAGGGCACGGCTGCCACCATCGTTGCTGCGGTCGAAGCAGGACAAGTGCCCCCCATACTGGCCACCAATTCGGATTTCAGCGCTCCGGCGCAGGCCGTTGCCGGACTTCAGCAGCTCACAAGGCAAGGTCGAATTCGCAATTATCTCGTCATTGAACGCGGCGGAATCCGGTTCGGTCTTTTTGGTGTCCTTGGGCGCGAAGCGGCGATTTACAGCGTCAGCGCGGCTCCCGTCACCTTTACCGATCCGATTGATGCGGCACGCGCAACGGTTGCGATGCTGCGCGATACTGAAAAAGTCGATGTCGTGATCGCGCTAAGTCATGGCGGCGTGCGCAGGAACCCGGACGGCACCTACACCGACGGGGCAGATGTGAGGCTTGCCGCCGAAGTGCCCGGGATAGACGTTGTCGTCGGCGGGCACAGTCACACGGTGCTGACCAGCCCGATAATGGCCAAGGGGCGCACGCCTGTCGTGCAGGCTGGCCACAATGGCCGGTATCTCGGCGAGCTGACGGTGACGATCAACGGCGGCACGCTCGCTGTCGATGCGTGTCAGGTCCATCCGATCGACGATACCATTCTCGGCGATACAGCGATCTCCGAGGTCATTGAGGGGTTCAAGAAACGCGTGACCGAAGTGGTTTTTGCTCCACGCGGGTTTGCCATTAATCAGCCGCTGGTTCGGATCGAAAAGGATCTGACGAACGCATCCTCGGACCTTGCGGCCAGCACGATTCTCGCCAACCTCTGCACAGATGCATATCGCAAGGCCACGGGAGCACGGATCGCATTGACCGCAAATGGGCTCATGCGCAACGGCCTGAGCCGGGGCAATACGGGTGTGCAGTCGGTGTATGACGTCTTTGCCGTCGCCCCGCT
The DNA here is from genome assembly GCA_963839435.1 of uncultured Alphaproteobacteria bacterium. Taxonomy (GTDB): domain Bacteria; phylum Pseudomonadota; class Alphaproteobacteria; order Rhizobiales; family Rhodomicrobiaceae; genus Rhodomicrobium. The sequence continues at coordinate 30,280 of CAWIVD010000007.1, read as the reverse complement.
GGGCACAGGCGTGCTCGACACAACGCCAGGCAACACGCTCGTGACGGGATATCTGACTGGAAAGGAGATCAAGAACGTACTCGAATTCTGTCTGTCGGGTAGCCCCGCACGTCCAGGAGACTATTTCCCCCGCGCGTCGGGGCTGCGCTTTACTTACGATCCAGCCCGGCCGAAATTCGATATGGTCACCGAGGTCGCTCTCGGCGACCTGGATCGCGGATACTCGGCCATCGACATCACGGGTGGAGACGACCAAATTTACGGCGTGACGTGCCCGCTTTTTTTTGCCCTGATGGTCATAGCTATTCCAAAGTTCACAGGCGGAAAATTGGCACTAGTGTCCAAGAACAAACATGGCCAGCCCCTGCAAACTCGCATTGAGGCGATAGCCGTTCCGGCTCCAGTCACGCCAGACTTACCGTTGCCCCAGACCGGGACATCGATCGATGTGGCAGAAGTGGTTGGGTCGTCTGCCGGGGGCACCCCTGTCGAGATCAAGGAGTGGCAGGCGATCATGGACTATTTGCAGGCACTGCCTGCGGCAGTGGCGGGAGAATTGCCGATCGTGCCGACAGATGCACGGGCCAATGAGCCGCGGTTCATCCGCGTCAGCTAACGGCCTGATGAATAGTCAAGGGTGAGAACGGCGTTCTGCTGGCCCACTCCAGATCAATCTTTGCGCCACTAATCAAACCTGCTCAGGCATTCCTACGGCCAAGGGGGGACGGTCTCTGTACCAACGCTGGATGCTATCGCGCCGTTGGCATCGCGGGTTCCCTTCAAGGGTCGTTTTCCTGCCGGTGTTCAAGATTGGGCGAGCGGTGATCGATGGCGGCGTCGAAGCCAAGCTCATCGATGAGGTAAGAGGTCTTCTCCCTGCCGCCTGCGATGCCGACAACCCGGCAGCCCTTGATCTTCGCGATCTGACCAACTGCGGAGCCGACGGGCCCAGCCGCGGCGGCCACCGCAAGCGTCTCGCCTGCCTGCGGGAGTCCGATATTTCGAAGCCCGGTATACGCAGTCATTCCCGGCATTCCGAGAACACCAAGGGCAGTCGAAACAGGGGCCCCACTCGGGTCGAGTTTCCGCAGATCGCCGCCGTTTGAGACCGAATAGTCCTGCCAGCCGCCAAAGGCGAGCACCATATCGCCCGCGATAAATTCGGGATTATTCGAAGCAATAACCTTGCTGACCGTTTGGCCGCCGAGGGGCTCGCCGATCGCAAACGGAGGGACATAGGATTTGGCGTCGCTCATGCGCCCGCGCATGTAGGGGTCGAGCGATAGAAGACTCGTTTGAGTAAAACCTGGGCCGGACCGATGGCTTGGACGGGTGCTTCGGCGAGCTTGAAGTTCTCGGGCTTGGGCTCGCCATGCGGCCATGCAACGAGAATAATTTTGCCGGTTCTTCGCTTCAGTCATACGCCTGTCCTTTCCGCGATCGATGAAGGCGAACCCCCGCAAGAACCAACGCCTTGCTCTCTTTGATCGCATTTGATGCCATCATTTCCCTTCAAATCGACTTGTTGGTTCGCTGCTTCAAGTTGGGGACTACTGGTTTCTCTGCGGGGCGATGAACTCGATTGAGGCCGCAACGATAAAGGTCTTAAGTTTGCCCGCCTCGATGAATTCGATGCTTAGAAGGTTTCTAAGCGGGAAGGTGAGGTCCTCGACTTCCAGTTTGGGAATTGCTTAAGATTCGGAATCCTTGGCCGCTTGCTCGATCGTGACCGCGATCTCACTTCTTTCCGAGGTAGGCAATCCGGCTGCTGACACATGCTTCCATCAAAGCCGGTGCGGATGCGCTGAACATCCGGATTGGGCCAATGAAAAATGGGGAGAATTGTCATGCTGATGTCGGCCGGCGACAACGGATGTTGCTTCTCAGGGGGCAGGTCGAACATAGGCCCATTATACAGCCGAAACGTCAATCCCGCGCACTTCTCCGGACTGGTTTCCATTCCCGAATGCGCTTTTGACTGTTCCGGCCGCACGGGCCGAACGGCATTCGTTCCTGCATCAAGGAAGCGTGAACGCGGCTGTGGACCCTATCTTGATCTTGGGTTTTGACATGATTTTTTACGCTGATTTGTGAGGGCTGTCGTATCAGACTCGTCTCGAGACTTCGAGCTCGCCGGGTGGGCCGATGACGCCGTGGCGATGTCCTACCACCGCAATCCTCGGAAGTTACGTCCGGGTGCATTCCGGCGCTCCTGAGGCGGCGGCGTCGATGTGGCTTGCGGCGTCCGGCCTCCCTATCCTCCCCACACGCTAGCCCATCAAAGGCTAAGACCGCTCCAGCGTCGGATCGTAAGTTGCCGTTTTGGAAATTCGCTAATCTTAAGCGGAGCCGACCGTAGCAGTAATTATCTCAATATTTGACATTGGTCATCTCGCCAGTGTGAACCCTCGTGTCATCGATAAATCATGAAGAGGGGCGCCATGAAAACACTTGTTGTCTATTACTCCCGAACGGGAACCACGGCCCGACTCGCTCATAAGATCTCGGAGCTGCTTTCAGCCGATAGCGAGCGTATTGTCAGCAAAACTTCCTATGACGGCTCGCTGGGATACTGGCGCGGGGCCTTTCATACCCTGAACGACACGAAAGTGGCGATCGAGGATGCAAAACTTTCTCCAGCGAAATACGATCTCATCATCGTCGGCGGCCCGGTTTGGGGCGCCCGCATTGCCAATCCGGTCCGGACCTATCTCCGTCAGCACGCCTCGGAAATCAAAAGCACGGCCTTTTTTGTAACCCAGGGCGGGCCCCGGCCAGGCAGCAGTTTCAAGCAAATGGCGACCATGAGCGGCAAGCAGCCTATCGCTACGCTGTCGGTCTCTTCGGGAAAGCTGTCCCGCCCCTCCGGCAACGACGCTGTGCGTGCTTTCGTTGAGAAGATGAAATCGGCTCTCGCCTATAAATAGGCAGGTCACCTGAGGCTGGCAGTTCTAGACGAATAAGGAAGTGCAGAAGCAAGGAGGGAATGAACAGGCCGAGAGCGACATGCTCAGTTTTACGATCTTCTCGTGATCGCGTCCTCACCCAAAGCCTCAACTCCCCCGCTTTAAAATAGGTTGCGCGCAAGAACAAATCATGAACATACTAAATCAGACGCTAATCGGGAGACACTTCCATGCTCGACCTCACATCCTTCAGCCTGGGCTTTCTGGTTGCTCCGGTTGTTTATGTCATACTCGGCGCTGCGGCTTACAGCTCCTTTTGTGCCGGGAAGCGGCTCGCGGCTTTATTGCAGACTGAAAAATCATTTGGATTCCGAAATGGGGTCACTGCCCGGCAAGATAGCGCGTACATTTCAGCAGCCGCGGTATAGCGAACGATGGCGGGGATATGTGCGTTGGCACAGTGCCGATCGGCAGTTGCGATCCCGCCCGAGAGGATGAATGTGCCACGCCGTGCGGGCGCCAGACGTGAGCGTTGCGCCGGCCGCACGTTCAGGCTCTGTTGCCTGAAACGGCGCGTCGATCCGGACCGTTCCGGCAAGATACTCGGCCGGTCCCTTGGCCGAGGGCTGTGAGCCTGCCCGCGTAAGGATCATATGCCATCCCCCGTCACGATTTTAGTGAAGCCATATCGATGACAAAGCGGTACTTCACGTTGCCCTTCACCGTCCGGTCATAGGCTTGGTTCACGTCCTTCATCGCGATCATCTCAATGTCGCAGGTGATGTTATGCTCCCCGCAGAAATCCAGCATCTCCTGGGTTTCAGGCAAACCGCCGATGAGCGATCCAGCAAGCGAACGCCGGCGGAAGATGAACGGAATGCCATTGACCTTCGTCAGCGGCTCGACCGCACCCACGATGACCATCGTCCCGTCGCGCTTCAGGAGCGCCATATAGGGATCGGTATCGTGGCCGACGGGAATTGTGTTGAGTACGAAGTCGAAGCTGTTTTGAGCAGCCTCCATCGCCTTGCCGTCCTTCGATAACAGCACCTCATCCGCGCCGAGCTTCCTCGCGTCTTCGCCCTTTTCCGGCGAAGTGGTGATCATCACAACTTGCGCACCCATGGCGTGAGCGAGTTTCACGCCCATGTGCCCCAAGCCGCCAAGTCCGATGATGCCCACCCTATGGCCTGCACCAACTTTCCAGTGCCGGTGCCGAAGAGCTGGGTGGCTTCGCAGGGGACAATAAGTCTCCAACTTGGCCAAGGACGCTCCCAGATGGGACCCTTGTTGCGTGTCAGGTAAATCGTCATGTGGCCGGCGACGAGCAGTTTCAAGAAGACCAGCGATTGAACGACGGGCGGTTCCAGCTTGAGATAGTCACGCGCTAACCAGAAAATACCAAAGCTGCTGAAGACGCCGAAGATGCCGAGGACGGAGGCAATGACAAGTACGCGCGTCATGTCCCATCGGACAGGCCGCTCGGCAATAGGCGCGTTGTCGTAAGCGATCATCATGATCGGGATATCATTGAGAAGTGCGAGCAGCACGATCATGACCGCCGTGACGGGATAGAAGTTAAAAACGAGAATGCTTGCGGTCATGAACAGGAGCACGCGAGTGGTCTCCGCGATGCGGTAGATCGCGTAGCCTGTCATCCGCTCGAAAATCTGGCGCGCTTCCTCGATGGCGCGGGCGATGACCGACAGTCCGGGCGCAGTCAGCACCAGGTCCGCGGCGGCGCGCGCGGCGTCGGTTGCGCCGCTCACAGCGATGCCGACATCGGCCTGCTTCAAGGCCGGAGCGTCATTGACCCCGTCGCCGGTCATGCCAACGATATACCCCGCGTCCTGCAATACCTTGACGATCTCGAATTTGTGCTCGGGAAAAACGCGCGCAAAGCCATCGGCGGCAACTATGGCGCCAAGCCGGTCCGGCGAAGCGTCCTTTCCAAAGACGCTGTCGGCCACGACAATGTTTTTGCCGAGGTCGAGCTGCTGGGCGATTTGCCTCGCGATCGCTTCGTGATCGCCAGTCACCATCTTGATTTCGAGTTCCATTCGCCGCGTCGCGGCGATGGTGCTTGCGCTGTCTTCACGGGGCGGATCGAATAGCGGAAGAAGGCCTAAGAACTGCCATTTGCCGTCATCGTCCGTTCGCGCGTGAGACCGTGGCGGAAGGGTTCTTGAAGGGCTCGCCTTTCTGCGTCGTGCCGTAGTCGACTTCATCGCGGTCATTCAGCCATTCGGGGCGAATGATCGTGTAATCGAGATCGGATGCCTCGATCGCTCTCGCAGAATCCCGGTATGGATCGAGGATGGACCGGTAGCGCTCGCCGGGAACCTCGCCATAAATCCCCATCGAGCTGATGAAGATGAGGCGCTTGACCCCGGCTTTGTGCATCGCCTTGATGATGCTGCGCGCCTGTTCCTCCATCCGTCCGGACAAATTGGCATAAACGCAATCCTGTCCCGCCATGGCGGCCTCCAGCGTTTTGCCGTCCAGAACATCGCCCTCGACCACGCGCACACGCTCCTGATGACCTATATCTTTCAGGCGCTTGGCCTTCCGCAGATAAAGCGTGAGCTGTGTGTCCGTTTGCTCCAGAAAAAGGCGGGTCACCACGCGCGCAATCTGGCCATAAGCGCCAAGGATGAGAACTTTCGTCATTGGCAGCCTCATTTCGGAGCAAGTTCGCCGTAGAAGTATGAAGCCGTAACGCCGCCATCCATCAGGAAGTCGCTGCCGGTGATGAACGTGCCTTCCGGCCCCATGAGAAGCGCTCCAACAGCGCCGACCTCGTCAGGAGTTCCCGCGCGTCCTACAGGACACAATTCGATCATGCGGCGATAGCCTTCGCCGCGCGGACCTCTTAATTCGTCATTGGCCAGCGGCGTGATGATAATGCCGGGGCTTACCGTATTGATGCGCGCTCCGCGCTTGCCCCATCGCACGGCTTCCGCCTTGACCCGCAGCGAATTTCCACGCTTGGAGACTTGGTAGGCATGGAGAGAATCCTTGATCTGCTCCGGCTGGAGCATGGGAAGTGAGAGCAGTTCCTCCGCCGGCGTCGTGGCAAGGGCTGCATCCTGTTCTCTGGTCAAAGCTCCCAAGCGGTGCCCCGATTGAGACGCGATCACAATGCCGGAACCGCCACGGGCGATGACATTCCCAAATTCTTCAAGCACCAGCGCTGTGCCGTACAGATCGACTTTGAGGATGGTTGCGGGTGACGCCTGCGAAGGCGAAACGCCAGCGGCATGAATGACGCCAGTAACGTCCCCAAGCGCTGTAGCTGTCTGGGCGAGTGCGTGGACGGAGGCGCGTGAGGACACATCGACCGTGGCGATGCTCACATCGAACCCGGCATCGCTAAAAACAGCGGCTGCCGCATCGGCATTTTCCTGACGCAGATCGGCCAGCAAGACTTTCTTTCCGGCACTGACGCGCCGCGCAATGGCCTGTCCGATTGATCCAGCGCCGATAACAACGATAACATTGCCCATGGTAGCCTCCTTTCGTCTCTCAGCGACCAACCAGTTTTTGCAGATGTTCAGGGTAACGCGCGCCTTGCAGTGCCATAGCTCTGACGGCGTCGTGGATTTGCTGAAGTTCCGCAGCTGTTAGCTCGACATTCACAGCGCCGAGATTTTCTTCAAGGCGATGAACTTTTGTCGTGCCGGGGATAGGGACGATCCAGGGCTGTTGCGCCAGCAGCCAAGCCAAAGCGACCTGCGCGGCGGTCGCTTTCGTCTGCCCTGCGATTTGATTGAGCATACCGACCACAGCTTGATTTGCTTTGCGGTTCTCTTCTGACAGGCGTGGCACGATATTGCGGAAATCAGTGCTATCGAATTTGGTAGTTTCGTCGATTTTGCCGGTGAGGAACCCTTTGCCGAGCGGGCTATACGGTACGAAGCCAATGCCCAATTCCTCGACCGTTGCCAGAATCCCGTTTTCTTCCGGCTCGCGCCAGAAGAGCGAATATTCGCTTTGCAGGGCCGTAACCGGTTGCACCGCGTGAGCGCGGCGAATGGTTTTCACGCCCGCTTCCGACAAGCCGAAGTGCTTGACCTTGCCTTCCTTGATGAGGTCTTTGACAGCGTCGGCGACATCCTCAATCGGCACGTTATCGTCAACACGGTGCTGATAGAAGAGATCGATGACATCGGTCTTAAGCCGCTTAAGCGACGCCTCGGCCACTTCTCGAATATGCGCGGGGCGGCTATCGAGGCCAGCCTGCTTGCCGTTCTCGAACTTGAAGCCGAACTTCGTGGCAATCACCACCTTATCCCGGAACGGCGCAAGAGCCTCGCCCACGAGTTCTTCGTTCGTATAAGGCCCATAGACTTCGGCCGTGTCGAAGAACGTCACGCCTTTTTCGACGGCGGCCCGGATCAGCGAGATGCCTGTTTGCTTATCGACAGGGGGGCCGTAACTGAAACTCAAGCCCATGCAGCCGAGCCCCAAGGCGGAAACTTCCAACCCACTTTTCCCGAGTTTGCGTTTTTGCATTGAAGCCTCCAGTCTGTGTTTTTTGTGCGCCGGGAAAGCCGGCCAAACTCTCTTGACCCGAATTTAGGCTTGTGCCGTATTAAGATAAGTGCCAATTATCTTCATAAACTTGTAAGCTCAGCTTCATAATGCACCTCGATCAACTCAATGGCCTGCTTGCGCTTAAGGCCGTCGCCGACACGAGGAATTTTTCGGCGGCCGCCCGGCTCTTCGGCGTTTCTCCGTCCGCCGTAAGTCAAACAATCAAGCAGCTTGAACAGCGATTGGGGATCGCGCTTCTGGCGCGAACGACGCGCAGCACCAGCCTAACAGAGGCGGGAGAGATGTTCCTGAGCCAAGCCGGGCCAGCCCTCGATCATATTCTGGCGGCCTTGGAGGACGTCGGGACATACGCTCAAAAGCCATCTGGCTTGCTCCGGCTCAATTTGCCCCGGCAGGTTTATCCGTCCTATATCGCGCCGTTGCTCGCGAACTTTGCGAGGAAACATCCCGAGATAACGGTTGAGCTGTTTTTTGAAGACCAGGTGACGGACATCGTCGGAAAAGGCTTCGACGCCGGAATCAGGCTTTCGGATATTCTGGCCAAGGACGTTGTCGCGCTGAAGCTGTTTGGCCCCGTACGCTTCGTAACCGCCGCGTCTCCTGCCTACCTCAACGCAATGGGGCGGCCCAAACATCCCAAAGACCTGCTGTCACATAACTGCATATGTCCGCGCCTGGGAGCAGGCCTTTACGATCGATGGGAGTTCGCGCACAAGGCCAAGGAGTTTGAGGTGCAGGTCAAAGGGTCGCTTATCATGAACGATGCCCTTTTGATGCTGGATGCGGCGACGGACGGAGCCGGAGTCGTTTACACCATGGAAGCGGCGGTCAAAGACAAAGTCCGCGCCGGGAAACTTGAAATAGTGCTCAAACAGTACGCAAGCAGCAGCACCGGTTTCTATCTCTATTACCCCAGACGTTCTCAGGTTCTGCCGAAACTGAGAGCGTTCATTGAGCATATCAAGAACGGAACCAGCAGCTGACAAAGTGCGGTCGCAAACCAGGTTGCGCCACCGCTAAAGTCCGGCCGGAAGCTTGGAGGCCATCATCTCCCTGCGGTCGAGCCTGCGGCCATCGACGATGAAAGTTCCATCTCCGACCGCGTGAACCGTACGTTTCTCCTTACGCGCGAGATCCTCATAGGCCGCCAACGCTTCAAGCACGACGATGTTGTGCTTCTCGATCAAGTCGACGACTTTGCACTCGATGTTGGCCAGGCACTCCTTGATCAAAGGGGCTTTCACGCGCTTGCCGGGCATGGCCGTGAGCTTGAATTTGGCGAACTTGTCCGTATCAGCGCCTGAGCATGTCCCGATCCCGACGACCACATCCAGCAGGTCGACCGTTGGAATGGCGATCACGCACTCCCTGGTCTTTTGCAAGGCCACGAAGGAATAATTCCACGCGCCCGTCGTAACGGCGAACATCGGCGTGAAGTCCAGCACCATGGTCCACGAGATGGTCATGATGTTGTTCTTGTTCCCGTCGCAGGTTGTCACGAGGACTACCGGCCCAGGCTCAATGAGGGTGAAGACCCTGCTCATCTTCATCTGGCGCATGAAACCATCTCCCGAAAGCAAATTCATATGAAATGATATCAAGGTCGCCGAGACTTCCGAGCGCGGGACGCTGAATAACCTGTTAGTAATCGACATGCCTATACAAAACCGGACATCGGCGTAGCCTTTAGCAAGTGAAACGGTGTCAATGGCAGGACTTCTGTCAGAAGTCCTGCCAAAAAAAGGCGGCCAGCATAGCGGCGGCAATTTTAAAAACGATCCGAAACGCCTATTTCGAGAGCGAGCTTGGCGTTAAGACCTCGCAGCTTTGCCTCATCGCGTGCCATATGCTTGGCGCCGTGGCCGCCAGCTGGAAGCCGCGCTGATCAAGCCTGGCAATGATCTTCGGGAGTTGGCCCTCAGCCCTAGATATGTAGGCCGCGATCTGGATGACGTTGCGGGTCAGCTAATCGCCCGTCACAGCGGGCAGGTAATTCCCTTGGCTTAGACGCCTGCGTACCAGTAGTAGCCGGCCTCATCCTCCCAGTATCCGCCCTGTCCGCCCGCTATACCTGACAACAGCGCCACAGCCTCGACGTGCATGACGTACTTCGCCTGCTTGTAGCCAAGCTGCCTCTCGACGCGCAGACGCAACGGGGCGCCGTGACCGATGGATAGGGGCTGGCCGTTCATTGCGTAGGCCAAAAGCGTTTGGGGGTGAAACGCGTCCACAAGGTCAATGCTTTCATAGTAAGGCGTCCCGTCGAAATTGTCCGCACAGTGGAACACAATGAAACGGGCGTTCGGCTGCAGCCCAACCTCTTTGAGAAGACGGCCGAGCTGAACGCCCGTCCACCTCCCGATTGCGCTCCAGCCTTCGACGCAGTCGTGCCGCGTGATCTGGGTTCGCGACGGCATCGCCTGCAGCTGAGTCAACGAGTACGAAGCTGGCGAGCCAACGAGTTCGTCGATCCGAAGTCGCCAATCGGCGAATTGGTTTGCGGCCAACTTCTGGTAATCCGCGGTTCCGGGATCGGTGTTCCCATTTGTGCGGAACATAGGAGACATATCGCTCTCGGGGAATTCCTGGGCGAGCACGTTTCCCGTTATTAACCGCTGAACACGGTAGTTGAGCCACTGACCTATCGACAGCACGTTGTTCTGAAAGAACGTGTTGTAGGTCGGCCCCGTACAGGCGGAGAGCGCAACGGAGGAGCCCCCCGCGGCGATCCCCGCCATGAGTTTGCGTCGGGTGATGAGGCCAGCCACTAGGGACGCTCCGTCGGCAGCCGGTAACGCCCCGTAATCATCGACCGGACCTCGTTGATCGGCCCGGCGAGCGCGACCATCACAATGTGTACCAGGAAGAAGAGCACCAGGAGCATCGCGCAGATCAAGTGGATCGACCGCGCGGACTGACGCCCTCCGAAAACGTCCGCCAGCCATGGCCACGCCACATCCATCGCCGGGGACATGGTTAGCCCGGTCAGGATCTGCAGGGGAATGAGGACGAAGACGACGCCGAGATAGGACAGCTTTTGAAGCGTGTTGTATCGTCGCGCCGCCTCGCCCTTCGGGAAGCGCAGCAGCGCATGGTTCTTGATCTCTTGCAGGATGTGACGCGGCGTCAGCTCCAGTCTGCTGGGAAGCATGTCCCGCCAGATGTGGCGGTTGCCGAGACCGAAGATCCAGTAGGCGGCGATTGCCGCCACAAAGAGCCACGCAAAGGTCAGGTGCCAGTGGCGGGCCCCCGCCAGGTCATAAGTGGAGGGTATCGTGAGCCAGCCAGGGAAAGCAGTGTACACCGTCTGATCGCCTGGTCCGCCTGAGGAGCCCAGGAATCCGGTTGTGCGGATCGTGTGGTCTCCCACGCGGAGAAAACCCTGCTCGCCCAAGTCCCCGATCTCAAGCCAAGAGTAGTCGGGATTGGCGCCGTACTGGCCCCAGTAGAGGCGCGGATGAGCGTTGAAGATCATCAGGCCGCTCATGAGCATCACCAGGATGACGGCCGCGTTAAGCCAATGCCAGATCCGGGTTGACAGCCGGTGCCGGTATATGGCCGGACTCGCGGCCTCCGCCGCTCTCACGCCGGGCAGTACGCTCTGCATCTGCGATCCTTCTTCATTGGACGCTTTCGTTCTGAGGGCAGCGCCTGCGCGGGGTCGGGAAGAAGCGCCCGACGCGCTGGAGCCGCGGGAGCGCGCCGTAGGGCGGCGGGGCTCAATGCGGCATCACGCTCGTCCGCGGCATCACGTTCTCCATGATTTTGTGCACCATCGTCCCAGGGTGATCCTTACAGCTCGCGGCGACTTTCTTCGCCATCCCATTGCTAGAAGGCATCTTGTTCGCCGCGGGCATCCTGCTGCGCATCGAGTTGACCGCTGCCGTCTGGCCGGCCGCGTTCATACCCATGTAGTGCGAGCACTCCATATCATGCCGTTGCGTCATGTTCTGCTGATCACTCCGGCTTTGCCTTGCGAAGAGAGGTCCTGCAACGAGTGCACCGATGGCCACGAATACCATAAGGATGTTTCTGCAACTCACCCTTTGCTTTCCTCAAAAGATCAATTCCGTTCGGCGCGTCCTGGGTGAAACGGCGTTTGCCACAACGGAAATTCCAGTGATTAGTTCCATCCGTCGCTTCGAATAACCGTTGTTCCGCCGTGGCTTCCATCCGCGACTGCCCATGCTCATTTGGCCCAGTTTGAGAACCGGAAATCGGCGCGGGAATAGGGGCTTAGTTACGAAGCGAGCTGAAGCAGACGATCAGCCGGGCTGCGTATTTGTGGCATCTTCGTCCGCCCCCCCGAGCGCAGGGAGGTGACGGCCGAAGTTCAATTCGAAGTCGCTCGGAACGCCGTAACCAATACCGCGGAGCTTGGCGCGGCGCGCCTGAGCGCTGGGCGAAGCCACCATCGGAAAGATCATCTCGTTGCTCGATTGGAGCTCGGAAGCCGTAGGCGTCCCGAACCGGTTGATCTGGGCCTTTGCCGCGGCCAGCGGTTCGCGGTCGAACGAGGCGAGACGGCGGACGAGCACATCGACAAACGAGTCGAGGTCGCCATCGTCCAGAGTGCGGTTCACCCAGCCATAGCGCTCGGCGACATTCGCATCGAAATCGTCTGCGCTCAGGATGAACTCAAGCGCGCGCGACCGGCCGATAAGGCGCGGGAGCCATTCCATCGCTCCGCCGCCCGGGACCAATCCGACGCCGACCTCGGGATTGCCGAATAGGGCCTTTTGCCGGCTGGCGAAGCGCATGTCGCAGGCCAGCACGAACTCGTTGCCGATGCCGCGCGTGCGGCCGCGAATCTTGGCGATGCTGACGACCGGCGCGGACGAGAGACGCAGCACGAAGTCGCGCCAAAGGCCTGGCACCTCCGGTTGTTCAACCGCCTTGGATACGTCCAGATGGGCGATGAAAAAATCGGGATTTGCCGACTGGAACACGACGGCCTTCACGGACGGGTCCGCCTCTAGATCGGTCATGAGCGCCCCCAATTCGGCGATCGTTGCGGGCACGAACATGTTGATCGGCGGGTTGTTGAAGGTGACGGTCCAGCGGCCCGGGCAGGTGCGGTCGGTGTTGAACTGCGAAGTCTCAGGCATGGCGAGTCTCGCGCATCGTTTGTCAGACCAGCATTGCTTTCCAGCTGACCACACAGTATTCGGGCCACAAATTAATGTTCCCGCCCAGGCGCAAACGACGTCGAATGCAGGTTAAATTCAGGTTAATACTAATGGACGAAGCGCCTGTATTCACGCCACGACGGAATTTAAAGTTCGCCCCTGAGAGTGCCGAATTATGAGGATGGAATGGAACATGCGCTTAAGGCATTGATTACCTCGTTCGAGCGCAAGGGAATTCTGTATGTCACATCATTTCGATACCAAACTGGCGAAGGAAGATCCGAGTCTCAATCTTTGCGATTTTTATCTATTTAACGGCCCCTCGGGCAAAACGGTGATGGCGATGACCGTCAATCCGGATGTGGGATTATCGGCTCCGGATACGCTTCATCCAGAAGGGCTCTACGCGTTCCGGTTCGACCTGAACGGAGATGCGAAGGAAGAGGTTACGTTCAACTTCAGGTTTGGGAGACCACGACACCGAGATGGCAGGGAGCATACTCACATTCAGCCGTTTGTAGTGCGGAAGGCGACGGGAGACGATGCTCTTCGTGGTGACGCCGGAGAGAGTTCTGGTCGAGGGTGAAACCGGTTCGGTCGCGACTAATTCGGGTCTTCGTACGTATGTTGGGATTGCTCCAGAGCTATTTGCGGCAAATGCTGGATTCTGCACATTTATGACCGCTTAGATGCGGTGCGAGGTTCACCTCGAGCCCGCTGCCAACGTGCCGCCGGAGAACGTGAAGATGCTGCTGGCGGCGGCCGAGCACAGCTGCGTCGTCCTGCAGACGCTCCGCAACGGCGTGCAAGTGCAGATGCAGCCCGATCAGGCTCGGTAAATCGCATGTGCATCTGCACAATAGTAGAAGCAATCACGTCGTTTACGCTAGCTTTCATGCGTATCTGGGCAGGATCTAGAGAACAATCATTGCTCCAGAACCAACGCAAGAGGCCGTTTCCTGCCGCTCCAGATTTTCGAACCAAATGCCGGAAGACCTCAATGAAATCGGCCAGCGATAAAATCGATACGTTACAAACGCCATCGGGTTGTTCCTCAAAATCGACGGTATGGACCCGTAGCCACCTGCGCAGACCCCAATTCGGAATTCGACCCTTTTCACGGTAGCGCGCGAGTAACACCACCCAGCGTGAGGCGAGCGGGCGCACTCGCCTGCGCGTCGATGAAGACGCGTGTAAGGCCCAGACAGCGCCTGCACGCCTTGTACACAGCGTCGAGCTTGATGCCTGCGGGAACAAATTTGGAAAGCCTGGCATTTCAAGATGCTCTCGAGAACATCCCGCCCGCCGTAGTCCAAAATGGGCGGAAGCCGACCATCGCGGCGACGGGGAACGGACATATCCGAATTGGAGTCGTCTATGAGCCAAGTCCAAGTCGACCAGAAAAGCTACCAAATGCCGCCGCAGGATGGGTTTACCGTCGCACACTTTCTCACCGTCGCCGACGTCGAACGATCGCTTCGATTTTACGAAAAGGTGTTCGGAGGCCGCATTCTGAGCAGGGGCGACAGCAAAGGCGCGCCGGGGTACATTCAGATCGCGAACACGTGGCTCCTCGTCAACCCCGGGGGCGGTCCGACGCCGGACAAACCAACGGTAACGCTCAGCGTCCCCCCCGACCCCGATAAAGTCAGCAGCTTTATGAATATCCGCGTTGCAGATATTCAAGCGTGCTATGAACTATGGCGAAGTCGAGGAGCCGAGTTTATCACAGAGCCAAAGGACAAGTACGGCGAGACGCGCTGCTACATTCGCGATCCTGATGGTTATATTATAGAAGTTGGGCAAAGAAAACCGGACTTCACTTACGCCTAGACGTCAGGCTTTCTTGAACTTCATCATCAACGAGCGCAGGACGTGGGGAGCCCTGCCGGCTGAGAGACGGGGCTTCGCGAGTGTCGTTGCGCGTGGCCGACGCGGCTTTATCGCCTGGGAGCCGAGATGATCGACGCGCTCTTCAATGGTATCGGGTGGGCCGATATCGCGCTCACTCTTAACCGCATCGCGGCTGGGACGTTTTTCCTATTCTCCGGCTACCACAAGCTTTTCGACGCGCAGCGCCATCGTACGTTCGTCGACGAACTCACGGTGCTCCACGTGCCTGCCCTCCGGTTTAATCAATGGTGGGTGCCGACGATCGAGTTCACCGCGGGCAGCGCCTTGTTCATTGGGCTCCTTGCCCCGCTGGCCGCGCTTGGTCTCTTGGTGATCATATTGGTTGCGCTCGCTACATCAGGCCGGCAACGCATCAGGTCTTATAAGGTCATTGATGAAGCCGACCGCATCGACGATTGGCTTTACCTGCCTGAGACGCCGTATGCGCTCATGCTGATAATGATCATCTGCGCCGGCGCCGGGCCGTACAGCCTCGATGCGGTGGTCTGGGGCCGCATGGCAAAACCACTGGGCGCACTGGCCGGTGAAATCCCTTGGACTTTAAACGCCTTGCTTTGTCCAATCTTGCCAATCGCTTGAAGTCCGCGCGCCGTATCAACGGCGGCGGCTCCATGCCGCCAAAAACAGGGAAATTCTTTCCAAAGAGGGTTCGCCGGCGATCAGTAAAAAAGGAGAAAGTCATGAAAGTGCTGATGGTTCTCACATCCCACGACCAGCTGGGTGACACCGGACGAAAGACAGGATTCTGGCTCGAAGAGCTTGCAGCCCCCTACTACGTTTTCAAGGACGCCGGCGTCGAGATCACGCTCGCATCGCCGAAAGGCGGCCATCCGCCCCTCGATCCCAAGAGCAACGAACCCCAATCCCGTACTGATCTCACGATCCGGTTCGAAAAGGACGCAGCTGCGCAAGCTCAGCTTGATGAGACCCTTCGCCTCGACAGCGTCAAGCAAGAAGACTTCGACACCGTCTTCTACCCGGGTGGTCATGGCCCGATGTGGGATCTCGCCGAAGACGAGCATTCCATTAAACTGATCGAGTCCTTCATTGCTGCCGGCAAGCCAATCGGCATTGTGTGCCATTCCACAGGCGCGCTGCATCACGTCAAGACGACAGACGGCCAGTTTCTGGTTCAAGACAAAGAAGTGACAGGCTTCACCGACGGCGAGGAGGAAGAGATGGGTCTTACTAAAGTTGTGCCCTTCCTTGTCGAAGATGAGATGTTGAAATTGGGCGCCGTTTTCTCAAAGAAAGCGGACTGGCAGGTTCACGTGGTCAGCGATGGCTTGCTGATCACGGGACAGAATCCAGCTTCCTCTGGCCCTGCCGCGAAGGCGCTGATGGCAGCGGTGAATCAAAAGACCCCATCAATTGGCACTGCTCGGGCGTCGTAAACATAAGAGGGCCACGATGAAACCGCTTACGATGCTGGTACCCGCCATCGCGATCGCATTGTTCGCGCTGCTGCTGTTCGCGCCCGGTCATGCCGAGGACGAAGGATCGCCAGTCTTGGGGCAAATCCCCTCCGGATACCGCGACTGGGGGTTGATCTCCGTGGCCCACGAAGAAGGCAACCTGAACGATTTGCGCGCCGTTCTCGGCAACGACTTAGCGATCAAAGCCTATCGGGAAGAAAAACTTCCGTTCCCCGACGGCGCGATCATTGCCCGGCTCGCCTGGAGTTATGTCCCATCGGAGGAAAACAACAAGGCCTTTGGCCGTCCCCAATCTTTCGTTGCCGGGTCTCCGACGAACGTTCAGTTCATGGTCAAAGACTCGAAAAAGTACGTGACGACTGGCGGTTGGGGGTTCGCTCAATTTGACGACGGCAAACCCGCTCACGTCGTGGCGCCTGACTGTTTTGCCTGTCATGTGCCCGCCAAGGGGCAGGATTACCTATTCACCCATTATGCACCGTGAGAATCCGCTAAATCCCGCCAAGTGATGCAAAATATTCGGAGTGCCAGAATGACAAGAAACCACCAACCAGGCGAAGCCGTATTTAAATCGATACTCCCGGAAGATGTCGATTGGAAGCCGTTCCCCGCGTTTCCGCCCTCTGCACGACTGGCAGTGCTTGTCGGAGAGCCTACTCAAGCAGGACCTTACCTGATTAGAGTCAAAGTGCCCTCCGGCGTGAAACTCATGCCGCACAAACATCCCGAAGATCGTATCTACACGGTCATGTCGGGCATCTTTTACATCGGACTGGGTGAGAGGTTCGACGGCGAGAAGGTACAACCATATCCTCCGGGCAGCGTTATCGTTCTGCCCGGCGACACTTGGCATTTCCACTGGGCGAAGTCCGGCGAATACGTCACGCAGGTAACTGCCATCGGCCCGTTAGGTCTCGAATACAAAGAGGCCGCCGATGATCCAAGAGGGATACACCAAGCGGAATGACTGAGCGCCCGGCGAACACGGAGCGAAATTATGATAACCGGAACTTGTCTGGCAGCTGCGGTGGCGTTAGCCGTTGGTTATCCTACGCAAGCTGTTTCGCTGGAGTTGACGTCGGCGACAACGACCTATCACCGCATGACGGTTGATGGTGTCGGTGTTTTCTATCGCGAAGCTGGTCCGAAGGACGCGCCGACGATCGTGCTCCTGCACGGGTTTCCTTCTTCCTCGCGCGAGTTCGATACGCTCATCCCCCTGCTCGCGACGCGCTATCATCTGATAGCACCGGATTTTCCAGGATTTGGTCAGAGTGATGCCCCGCCGCCATCGTCGTATGTGTACACCTTTGACAATTTGGCCAAGACGATCAACGATTTTCTCGAGCGACTGAGGATCAACAGATACACCTTCTTCCTTCATGACTATGGCGGGTCGGTCGGCTTTCGCATCATCTCGGCGCATCCGGAGCGGCTGCAGGCGCTCATCATCCAGAATGCGAATGCCTATGAGGAAGGGCTAGGCGCCAAATGGGCCAGTATTGCGCAATATTGGACCGATCCGAAGGCGCATCCTGAAGTGTTCGATGCGTTCGTGTCGCTCAGAGCGACCGAAGAGCGTCATAGCCTCGGCACCTCGCATCCCGAACGTTACAACCCGGACACCTGGACCGACCAGTACGCCCACCTGTCGAGACCCGGCCAACGCGAGATCCAGGCAGCTCTGCTTTATGACTACCGGACGAATGTCGCGTCCTATCCGGCGTGGCAGGCGTGGTTGCGCGAGCACAAGCCCCCGATTTTGGTGGTCTGGGGGCGGAACGATCCCTCGTTCATCACTCCCGGTGCCGAGGCGTTCAAGCGCGATCTGCCGGATGCCGAAATCCACATGCTCGACGCCGGTCATTTTGCCTTGGACGAGAAGAACGACGAGATCGCGAGTCTTATTCTTGCGTTCTTGGCCAAACATCCCGTCTGACCGATCGGCACGTTATTCCACGCGCCGCGTTGCAATATTGGGCTCGCCGACTGACACGATACATAATGCAAGTTGCGAGGGTAGCGCTATGACAAACGGCATCGATGATGAGGTCATTCTCGCAGCGCGCCTTCTTCTCACGACACTCTTTCTGATTTTCGGCTGGAGAAAACTGAGAGACTATTCCGGCACCGTAGATCAAATGGTGCAGCTTCGCGTTCCGATGCCCGTACTGGCAGCCGCCGTAGCAATCTTCATGGAGCTTCCGGTTGCGTTCGCGGTCGCTGTCGGCGCGTTCACGCGTCTTTCGGCTTTACTTTTGGTGTTATACACGCTGGGAACCGCGCTTATCGGGCACCGCTATTGGACAGTAACAGGCGCCGATCAAGTCGCCAGCATGGATGGCTTTTACAAAAATCTCAGCATTATGGGTGGCTTCTTGCTGTTGTCCATGACCGGTGCTGGAAAATATTCGATCGATGCATTGTACGGTGTCGCCGCGCCGTAACGTGTGCTCTTGAGCCGACGATGACGTCGTCTCACATTGGGGATTCAAGGCGCAGGAGATGCCCATCTGGATCGCGCATCATCGCCCGTACTACACCATCTTCAAATGGCACCGGCCCCGAGACCAATGCGTCAACAGTCTGCGTGCAAAGCGCGTGCAGCGCGGCAGTGCTGTGGGTTGACAGGATGAGTTGCGTTGCTGCCACGTCGTTCACACCGGAAAACTTCCGATTGCGGTCCAGAATGTTGCGATAACAGAGGAGCTCGACGTGAGGCGGCACTTCGACCGGCGCCAAAGCCGTCACTTCGACGATGCTACCCCGGGTGCCGTCGAGCTTATCCTGCTCTGGACCGGTGTTGCATGATCCGCCCGAGCGCTGCAAGCCAAGCCGCCGATAGAAATCAATGCTTTGAGAAGTATCGGCGACGGAAATCGCGGAATGATCGATGCCGAGAAAGCCAGTAACATCGGACCCTTGCCATCGTTCCGGAACGGCGCCCGACGGGAAGGCCAGGAGTTCGAGCGGATGGCCCTCAGGGTCCCGAAACTTAAACGCGGTAACGCCACCCGAAGACGCAGCCAACGCTTGCGGGCCTTCAGTCGAGATCGGTTTCCAGCCCGCCTGTGCGGATAGCTTGGCGTAGGCGGCCGACATGCTGGAAACAACGATGGCGAAGTGCTGAAATAGATTGCTCCACGCAGGAACATCGGCGGGGTATACTTCGCCTTCCGGGTCAATGCCGAGGAGCTCAATCGTCTGGCCGCCCAGCCTGAGCGGAATAAGGCGCGCCTTGGCGCCGGGAATGCCAAGGAGCGACTGAAGCGCAGTCCCAGCCAGCTGCGTTTCGTCGCCTCGCACGAATCCAAAAGCGCTTTGGTAGAATGAGGCCAGACGATCTGGCTCCCGTGAGACCAGAGCGATGCGCGATAGCTTTTGCACTGCGTTCATGGTGTCTGCACGCCGCGCGTATTCAGAAAGATGGAGTAGAGCGTGGTCGAGCCTCCGATGAAAAGGCGATTTTTCGCAAGTTCTCCGAACGTTACGTTCGCAACCACATGGGGCACAAAGACTTTTCCGAGCAATTCACCGCGCGGACTTATGCAATGAACCCCATCGCCTGCGCTGCTCCAGATATTGCCGTCTTCGTCCACGCGGAAACCGTCTGAAAATCCCGGTTCAACCCGGTGAAAGATGTCTCCGCCCGTGAGCGTTGCGCCATCGGGCTTTACCTCGAACACGCGGATATATTGTTTCGGGTTATCGACGTTCGGAGCTCCCGACTCCGCGATGTAGAGGAGGCGTTCGTCCGGGGAGAATGCCAAGCCGTTCGGTCCATCGAAGTCCCCCGCCACGATCCGGATCTCGCCGCTCTGCGGCTCGAAACGATAAACCGCAGGCGGCTGCTCCGACTTTTGCCGTCCGCCCTCATAATCGTTCACAATCCCATAAACCGGGTCGGTGAACCAGATCGAGCCATCGGATTTAACGACGACATCGTTTGGAGAGTTCAGGCGCTTACCCTCGTGCCTCTCCACCAGGACCGTGGCCCTGCCGTCGTATTCGATGCGGTACAAGCAGCGGCCGCGATGCGAGCACGCTATGAGGCGGCCTTGCCGGTCGCGCGTCTGCCCGTTGGCATAGTTCGATGGCGCGCGATACACCGATGCGCCCAGGCCCTCGATCCAGCGCATCGTGCGGTTGTTTGGGAGATCCTGAAAGAGAAGGCAGTCCGCATCGCCCATCCAGACCGGGCCCTCGACCCAGCGGAACCCTGTCGCAAGCTCCTCCAGCCGGGCGTTTGCGAGGATATATCGCGCGAAATGCGGGTTACATATCTCGAAACCGTCCATGACTCACCTGAATCTGCACGGACCATCTCCCGCGGGGAGAGCCTCAAACTGGATCAGCATGAGGACGGCCGGTTCACTTCCAACGGTCCCGGAGAGATGCCCTTTTCTGCCATCCACGCTCGCGGACCTTCTGATCCTCTCCAAATGAGATTTCGCCTGGCCCCATCTCAACCCTTTGACCATCCATGGACTCGACGAACCAGCGCCCGGAGAGCGGAACGATCCATTGAGGCTTTGGATTTTCGTGCCAATCGCCAACCCAACCAGGGGGCAGGACCGTGATGAACACGGTGGCACCGCTCTTGGTCTTAGAGCCGATCCATTGCGGAGCGGCTTCCGGCTGGATGGCGCCTTTCTCGAACTCCGTCAACTCGCAACGCGTCTGGTGGCTGATGCCTTGCTCATCGGCCCAGAGGTGCCAGTAGGACACGGCCGGCTTGGCGTCTGCACTCATGGTTGGACCTCTTGCTGAACAATGCGATAGGGATCGGACGACCAGGTTGGATGCGCAATAAAGCGCCTCACTGAGGCCGCGCTGGTGCCGAAGGTGATAAGCAGGAAGCCTGCTCCCAGAGCAAAGTTCTTCAAGAAATCCCAGAAAAGGGTCCGGCCCTTGCCGTTGGCGGAGGCCCAGAAATCGCCCGGCTTCCAGAACTGCTTCCAGAGAAGCGCGGTAACCCCACAATATCCTGCCAGGATGAATGCGCAAAGCCGGTCCGCAATACCTGTCACGACCCCGAGAGACATGACAATCTCGACGAAAAGTCCTGCAAAGACCAGCGCTGCCGCAACCGTCCGGCTAGAAACGGCTTCCCCGGCCTGGCTAAGCGCGCCGCGGAAGTTGAAGATTTTGTCGAAGGCGCTGAAGGGAAAGAAGAGGAGAACCAAAACAATCCGGATCGCCAAGGTAATCGCTATGCTGAGCGCGGCCATCGTACAAAACCATTCAGTCTCGAAGCGATCTCCGGCAACATTTAAGCGCTGCCGTTGTTTCAAACAGCACCGGCCCGGCTTTCCGTGCCCAACTTGCATGTAATACGCAGCGTGGCGGAGCGGTTCCTCATGACCGGCAACCATTATGATGTCGTTATTATCGGTTCCGGTCCCGGCGGCGGGACAATGGCTTGGCGTCTTGCGAAAACCGGGAAGCGCATCCTCCTTCTGGAGCGCGGCGACTACCTGCCGCGCGAGCGCGAGAATTGGGACACTAAAGCTGTCTTCGTCGATGCCCGCTACCAAGCCAAAGAGACGTGGTACGATTTAGAAGGCAGAAGCTTCCATCCTGGACTTCATTATTTTGTTGGCGGAAATAGCAAGGTTTATGGCGGCGTCCTACTGAGACTTCGGGAACGGGATTTCGACGAAATACGCCATCCCGACGGCATTTCCCCCGCCTGGCCTCTCAAGTACGATGTTTTTGAGCCCTACTATCAAGCCGCCGAGGAGCTGTTTCATGTCCACGGCTTAAGGGGGGAGGACCCGACCGAGCCGCCGTGGAAGAAACCCTATGCCTACCCGCCGGTTTCGCATGAGCCGCGCATTCAACAGCTGTTCGATGGCCTGAAGCGCGAGGGACATCATCCCTTCCATCTGCCGGTCGGAGTTCTGCTGGATGAGCGCGACGGCAAGGTGCTGCCGCATTCTGCCTGCATCCGCTGCAACGCTTTCGACGGCTACCCTTGCCTCGTGAATGGAAAAGCCGACGCGCAAGTCATGTGCGTGGATCCTGCCTTGCGCGAGCATCCCAACCTGACGCTGCTGACGAACACCTACGTCGAGAAACTGACGACAAATTCGAAGGGCCGGCGCATTTCCGGCGTCGAAGCCGTCCGTGGCGGCGAGCGCATCACCTATACCGGAGACATCGTCATCGCCGCCTGTGGCGCTCTCTCATCGGCACTCCTGATGTTGCGTTCGGCAAACGACGACCACCCCAATGGTCTCGCCAACGGCTCGGGCCTCGTCGGCCGCAATTACATGCGTCACAATAATTCCGTGATCCTCACGATCTCCCGCACGCCAAATCCGACCAAATTTCAGAAGACGCTCGGCCTGAATGATTTTTACTTTGGATCCGATGACTGGGAGTATCCGCTGGGACATATTCAGATGGTGGGCAAATCCGATGGCGAGTTACTCCGCGGCGAAAGCCTGCCGCAAATTCTTCAATGGTTTCCGGAGGCGCCTTTCGACTGGATCGCGGAACATTCGCTCGATTTCTGGCTGACCTCCGAGGATTTGCCCCTGCCGCAAAACCGGATCCGTTATGACGGAAGCCGCGTTGTTCTGGACCTCACACTCACCAATCAGGAAGCGCACAAACGGCTCAAGCAAAAATTGCGCGATCTTTGCGATAAGCTCGAGATCCATCCGCATTTGTTCGACCGGTCTCTCTATCTCGGGCAGAATGTGCCCATCGGCGGAACGGCGCACCAAGCCGGGACGATGCGTTTTGGAACCGATTCCGGGCCAGTCGGTGCTCGATCTGAACTGCAAAGCGCATGAGGTCGATAATCTCTATGTAACCGACGCGAGTTTTTTTCCTTCTATCGGGGCCGTAAATCCCACTTTGACGATTATTGCAAACGCTTTGAGGGTCGGCGACGAGATCGCAGCTCGGATCCACTGAGGTTTTGCTGTGGCTGTTCAAGCTCTCATCGAAACAAGTGGCTGCCGCCCCCGGCGGTGGTGCTGACGAATGGATCAGCCTCCGGCCAACAACCCGGCGTTCGGTTCCCCAATCGCCCCGAAATGGACCCGCAGCGATAAGGATGGGATCGGCACGGCGGCTTCGTCAGGAAGCACGCTGTGGTTCACGATCGCCAAAGGCATCGTCACGGAAGTTTACTATCCGACGATTGACCTGCCCCAGATCCGTGATCTGCAATATTTGGCGACCGATGGGGCGACATTTTTCCATGACGAGCGCCGCGGCTGCGAGAATATACACGAAACGATTTCCTCCGGCGCGCTCGGCTATCGCATCACGAACACGTCGCATCCAACCCCCGGGGGCCAGACTTATCAGATCGTCAAACAGGTGATCTCGACCCCGTCCTCACCGTGCCTCCTCGTCCATACGCGGCTCAGTGTGCCGCATCCGCTGAAAGAGAAGTTGAAGCTGTATGCGCTGCTGGCGCCGCATTTGGACGGAACCGGCTACCAAAACAGTGGATGGGCCGCGGACACCCCGTATGGAAAGATCCTCGTGGCGCAGAGTCAGCATCGCCCGCGGACCTGGCTCGCGATGGCAGCGACCATCCCTTTCCTCCAATGTTCCTGCGGCATCGTTGGCGTGACCGACGGCTGGCAAGATCTGCAAGGCAACGCGGTACCGGGCAACAGGCCGTTCATCATGGACTGGTCGTTCGAACTCGGCGATAGACAGCAACATCGCCCTAACCGGGCAGCTCGACATCTCTAAAGCGGATGAGTTTGTGCTGGCGCTTGCCTTCGGCGAGACGCTCAACAGCGCGGTCCAGCGCGTCCGTCAAGCACTCAGCGTCCCGTTCGACAGGCACCTGAAAAATTTCTTGGGTGTGTGGCGGAAGGTACAAGAAGAGACAATTATGCCGGGAGAAGGCGTCACGGGCGATGGCGGCTGCCTGTACCGGATGAGCCGGGCTCTCCTCATGGCCCACGAGGATAAAACCTACGAGGGTGCGTTGGTCGCGTCCTTGAGCATCCCGTGGGGCGATTACTTTGACGACAGGGATCTCGGCTATCACTTGGTTTGGACGCGCGACATGTGCAAAAGCGCTGTCGCTCTTTTGGCGGCAGGCGAGAACGCAATGCCCCTGCGCGCGCTGACGTTCCTAGCTACTGTGCAAAGCGCGAACGGCGCATTCTATCAAAACTTTCACGTCGACGGCCGGCCGAATTGGACCGGGGTCCAGCTCGATGAGATCGCGTTTCCCGTAATTCTCGCTTGGCAGTTGCATGAGGCCGGCGCCTTGCAGGTCTTCAATCCCTACCCCATGGTCCGGCAGGCGGCCGCCGCCTTGATCCTGAACGGCCCTATGACCGAGCAAGAAAGGTGGGAAGAAAACGAGGGCTTTTCCCCTTCCTCTCTGGCTGCCACCATCGCGGCGCTGATTTGCGCTGCCACTTACGCCGCCAAGAACTCGGATCCGGGCTTGGCCACATTTCTCACCGAGTACGCAGACTTCCTGGAGTCCCATCTGGAGGAATGGACAGTCGCGCAAGACTGCGCGTTCCTGCGTAACACCCCTCATTATGTCCGCATATTGCCGACATTCGTCAAAAGCGATGCCAGCCGGGCCGGTCCGCTTGGAGTGCCCGCAAAGCCTGCACCCGACGGCGATCCCAATGAGGCCGTGGTTTCCGTGGCCAATCGGAACAATCTTCAGATCGCAGCAAAGGATCTGCTGGACCCGGGATTCCTGGAACTGGTCCGTTTCGGAATTCGCCACGCGGATGATCCGGTGATCACCGGGTCAGTCCGCGCCATTGATGCGCCCGAAGCCAGGATCAAGGTGGACTTTGCTGACCCGTCAGGGCGGTCTGGGCCCGGCTTGGCACCGGTACAATGAGGACGGCTACGGCAACTATGCGGACGGCAGACCCTTCGATGGTTCAGGCCGGGGGGGACCATGGCCGCTGCTTACAGGCGAACGCGGGCACTATGAACTTGCCGCCGGCAGGGACCCGCGCGCCTACATCCGTGCCATGGAAAATTTCGCCGAACCGCCAGGGCTTATTGCTGAGCAACTCTGGGATCTCCCGAGCAACGGCGAGCTGAAATACAGCTATCCGTCCGGCTCCGCGATGCCGCTGGCGTGGGCGCATGCCGAATATATCACGCTGGTTCGCTCCGCCACCGATGGCGCGGTTTTCGATTTGATCCCCGCCGTCGCCGAGCGCTACCTCGCACCGCATAGCCGCAGCAATCTGGAAATCTGGAATTTCTATCGCCAGATCGATGCCATCGACCGGTCCGAAAAACTTCGCATCATTCTTGCCTGGCCATTCCGGCTCCATTGGAGCGACGACGGCTGGGTGCGGACGTTTAGCACCGATGCCTCTTCCCCGGGCCCCGGACTTTTCTTCGTGGACCTGCCTCCGCTGATGCGACAGGGAATGCTGCTGTTTACGTTCTATTGGACCGGATTACAGCAGTGGCAACAGATCGATTACCGGGTGAATGTGAAATGACGCCAAACGCCGATCTGCATTCGATATCGAGAGGCTGATCATGCCGTTGAAGAACAAGGTTGCCATTGTCACCGGCGGTAATAGCGGGATCGGTCAGGCGATCGTGCTCGAATTGGCACGGCGCAACGCCAGCGTCGTCATCGATTACGTGGCTCATCCGGAGGCCACCGAGGCGCTCGAGCAGCAGATCGCTAAGCTTGGCGATCAATCGATCGGCGTTGATGCCGATGTCAGCAAGCTGGCTGGCCTTCAGAAGCTCATCGGCGAGGCGGTGCGGAGGTTCGGCCGGCTGGATATTATGGTGAACAACGCTGGCATTGAAACACGCACTTCGGTTCTCGACACCACCGAGGATCAGTACGACGAGGTTTTGGCAGTTAATCTGAAGAGCGCCTTCTTCGGTACACAGCCTTCGTGGACATGCGTGAATTGTTGCACCGCTGGCCCGTATCGAGGGCAACCGTGTATCGCACCATCAAACGCGGAGAGCTTGCGCCGCCGGTCAGGATCAGCGAACGAAGGGTCGCCTGGCCTGTATAAGCCAGGACTTGATCTGACAGTCAGCGTCTGAAGGGCGGCCGGGTTTTAGCGTGCCGCCGTTGTCAGGCAGCGATCATTTTCTCCTCTACGATCGGCTTTGCGTCAAGGAAGGTCTGCATCGGCGTCTTGCCAAAACACCAGCGTCCCTGGTGCGGCCTGCTCCGATTGAACTCATCGAGCCATCGATCGAGATCGGCCTGCAGCTCTGCGATGGAGCCATAGAGCTTTTTGCGGAAGGCGATGCGGTAGAACTCGTTCAGCATGGTCTTGTGGAACCGCTCCACGATACCGTTGGTCTGCGGGCTTTTGGTTTTCGTGCGGGAATGATCGATGTCCTCGACGGCGAGATAGAGCTCGTACTCGTGATGCTCGGGATTGCCGCAATATTCGGTTCCGCGATCGGTCAGCACGCGCTGCAGCTTGACGCCTTCTTCGTCGAAGAAGGGAATGACGCGGTCGTTCAAAAGATCGGCGGCCGTGAGCGGCGTCTTGCGATCGTAGAGCTTGGCGAAGGCGACTTTCGAGTAGGTGTCGACGAAGGTCTGCTGATAGATGCGGCCCACACCCTTCATGTTGCCTACGTAGAAGGTGTCCTGGGCGCCGCAATAGCCGGGATGTTCGCTTTCGAACTCACCATGGGCTTCTTTTTCGGATTTGGCTTTCTCCAGGGCCGCAAGCTGGGCTTCGGTGAGGATGACGCCATCCTGGGCGACTTTGGCTTCCAAGGCTTTCAGGCGCTTCTTCATGGTTTCCAGATCGTGGCGCTGCCACACGCAGCGGACGCCTGCCGGCGACACGGTGAGCCCGCGCTTTCTCAGTTCATTGGCGATGCGCACCTGCCCGAAGGCCGGCTGCTCGATGGCGAGAGCCACGATGGCGTTCTCGATCTCTTCGGCGACGCGGTTCTTGAGCACCGGCTT
The DNA here is from genome assembly GCA_963839435.1 of uncultured Alphaproteobacteria bacterium. GTDB lineage: Bacteria > Pseudomonadota > Alphaproteobacteria > Rhizobiales > Rhodomicrobiaceae > Rhodomicrobium. Next base: position 3,405 of record CAWIVD010000007.1, on the reverse strand, counting down.
TTGCCTTGAGATCTCGGTCAGCGCGATCTCGCCGCCTTTCTCGTAAAGCTCCTTGAAGCGGTAGAAGCTGTCCCTGCTATAGCCCATCATCTTGCAGGCCTGGCTGACATTGCCGAGTTGCTTGGCCAGCTCCAACAAGCCGACCTTGGCGCGGATGACTTTCTGATCTTTGGTCATGACGTCGTGTTCCTGAAGACGCCAAAGCACGGCGCTTGAGCCACCCGACCGCTCCGCGCCGTGCTTTGGCTGCGTTGCGATTCGTTGCTCCCATGACGCCACTTGTCAGGTTAAGTCTTAGCTAATGCACCTGGCCAAAAGCCACAATCGAACAGTTCCTCCGCGCCTTCGTTATGGCTGAACACGGGGAGCACTAACGTCAGCAACGCCAAAGTTCGAGCAATTTCACTCCGCGTTCAGCGATGTCTCGGTGCATGACGCCTAGTTTTCGACGATTACGGGGTGCTCTCCGTCAAAACTTCGCAAAGCCTGTGTTCCCAACGTTCCAGGGCTGTGCGATCAGCTTCATAATTATCGGCATGATCATACCATTCGTCCATGTCTGATGTCGCGGCCTTGCTTCGATGGCTTTGGATGCGGCGGCGAACCTCTGCTGGAATGTCGAGCCGTTTCATTTCGGTCTTGAAAAGATGCCGGATGCCATGAAGCACCACTTCTTCTCCAGCGTCGGATGCTTCAACACCCAAGGCTCTGCGCGCGGTTGCCAGTTCATCGGTTACGGTGTCAGCGTGAAGCGGCACCCCCAGTTTCGTTGAGGATGGGAAAACGAAAGGGCTGTCTCCGGCTTCGGCTATTGCCTCTCCGAACAGTTTCTCGGCGAGCGCGGCAGAGCTATCGCCAATTTTTGGTGATGGCCTGATGGATCAGGCGGCTGCGAATTTGACTTGAGGCGTCTTCAACTTGGCGGCGATCTCAAGTCCGTCGATGAATTTCACACCCTGGACGATCTTTGGCAACTGGTTATGGCCGTCGAGCCTGCGCCAGCTTTTCTGAGCGCCCTCGACCAGCTTGAAGACCATGGCGAGCGCGGTCTTGTTTGAGAGGCAGCCTTTCGAGCGGATCGTTCTGTGCCGCACCGTCGCAAACGTGCTCTCGATCGGGTTCGAGGTCCGCAAGTGCTTCCAATGCTCGGCAGGGAAGTCGTAATAGGCCAATAGCGCCTCGCGATCCTTCTTCAGGCAGTCAGCGGCCTTCTCGTATTTGAGCTCATAAGCCTCGACGAAAGCGTCGAAGGAGGCCTCGGCATCGCTCCTCGTCTCCGCCATCCAAATCTCCTGCAGCGCGCGCTTAGCCTTCGGCTGCTGGCTTTTCGGGAGCTTGTTCAGCACATTGGCGGTCTTGTGAACCCAGCAGCGCTGTTCGCGCGTCACCGGCCAGACCTCCCCGAGGGCTTTCCAGAATCCCAAGCCTCCGTCGGCGACGGCCAGTTCCGGCGCCACGGTCAAGCCTCGCCGCTTTAAACCGAGGAGCAACTCGCGCCAGTCATGGGCGCTCTCGCGAGCCCCGTCGGTGAAGCCGATCAGCTCCTTCTTGCCTTCGGGCGTCGCGCCAATGATGACAAGAATGCACTGCTTCTCATCCTCGAGCCGCGCCTCAAGGTGGATGCCGTCAGCCCAGACGTAAACATAGCGCCTGGCCGAGAGATCGCGCTTCTGCCAGCGTTCGTGTTCTCCGGTCCACCCCTCCTTTAACCGCGCGACGGTCGATGCCGACAGGCCGGGCGCGTCCTTGCCGAGCAGGGCCGCCAGCGCTTCCTCGAAGTCACCGGTCGAGACGCCCTTCAGGTAAAGGATCGGGATCAGCATCTCCAAACTCTTTGAGCGCCGTGCATACGGCGGAAGGATCGCAGGCGTGAAGCGAATGCGATTGGGATCGCCGGCAGCCGCCTCACGATCGCGCACGCGCGGCTGGCGCGCGGCGACCGGACCGATACCCGTCATGACCTCGCGCTCGGGCAGGCGCCCATGACGCACGATGCGCCGATGGCCGTCGGGGGTCTTGAGATCGGCGTGCTTCGCCAGGAACTCCGAGACCTCTGCCTCGACGGCCTGGGTCAACAGCGTGCGCGCTCCGTTGCGCAGAACCTCGGTGAGCTGGTCATCGAACGTCTCTGGCTGAATCAGCTTGATAACGCTATCGTTGGGCAAGGCATATCGCTCCTTCAATGGAGAGTGGAGGCGTCGAACACCCCCACGATATGCCGCCTTCACCAATTCACGCCGTCACCAACTTTGGGACATAGCTCCGTTTGAGGTAGCGAGCGCTGTCTGTGACGGCGCGACGACCGCGATCGCCGTCCGGCATATGAGCAAGGTGAGTTCCTGTCCCGGCTGCGGGGCGAGTTCTGAGCGTGTCCACAGCCGGTACCTCCGGCGTCTGAGCGATTTGCCATTAGCAGGGCGGCCGGTTCGGCTCGTTCTCATCGCGCGCCGCTTCCGATGCAGCGCCGTTTTGTGTGGACGGCGCATTTTCACCGAACGCTTCGATGACGGCGTCCTGGCGCCGTGGTCGCGGCGAACGGGCCGGCTCGACTACGTCATCCATCACCTTGGTCTCGCTTTGGGCGGCCGCCCAGCGGCGATTTTCGCTAGGAGGCTCATGGTCCCAGTGAGCAATGACACTTTGTTCGGGTCGTTCGAAGGCGGGGCTGTTCGTCTTTTGCGCCGCCAAGCGTGATCGGCATCGACGACTGGGCTTGGCGCCGCAACCAACGCTACGGAACGATCATCGCCCTTTTTGCACGCCGAAAAACAGTTTGCGCGGCGGATCGTACTCGGCTTGAGGCGATTGCCGCGGATCGCAACAGCTCGCAAAAGCACGTTTGGCGAGCCAACATCATTCTGCTTTCCGGTGCCGGCTTCGGCACGGTGGAGATCCTGCGGCGGACGAGCAAGGCCAAGACCTGCGTCTGGCGCTGGCAGGAACTCTACATGCAGGAGGGCGTAGAGGGTCTTTTGAAAGACAAGACGCGGCCCTGGCGCAAAAAGCCGCTTTCGAAGGAAACCGTTGCATGGGTGGTGAAACTGACGCTCGGGCCGCCGCCTGGCGAGGTGACGCACTGGACCGCATCCGCGATGGCCAAGACTTGTGGCATTTCGCCGAGTTCGGTGCAGCGCATTTGGCGCAGCCACGGCCTACAGCCCCACCGGTTCCGGCAGTTTAAACTCTCGAAAGACCTCAAGTTCGTTGAAAAGCTTGAGGATATCGTTGGGCTTTATATGGCGCCGCCCGCCCATGCGCTGATTCTGTCCATCGACGAAAAGAGCCAGGTTCAGGCCCTTGACCGCACTCAACCCGGCCTGCCGATGAAAAAGGGCCGCTTGGGAACCATGACGCACGATTACAAGCGGCACGGCACCACCACGCTGTTTGCCGCCCTCGACATCC
>CAWIVD010000006.1:0-13661 GCA_963839435.1 uncultured Alphaproteobacteria bacterium | reverse complement strand
CGATGTTCCGGGTGGATTCCTGCCTCGCGAGGATCATCAGGAACTGACCGATGATGAAGTCGAGCATGTGGTGGCCGAGGCGGACGCCCTTTATGCCGAGAGCGAGGCCAGCCTTTCCGGAGGGGGAGCCCGGGGAATGGACCGTTAGAGGCTACCGCGAACGCGCGGCCCCCTGCGATCGAGAACAACACCACCGTGCTTTTCAAGAAATTTGAGGAAGAGGAAAGCGACGACGGGTACGACCGCCGCACGATTACCGCCCGGGGTGGGGAAACGCTCGACGGGCATCATTAAAGGGTGCGGGCGTCGACGTAATTCAATCGGGGCTGGCCGCGGACGCGGTCGCGAAGATTACAAAAACCAAGAAGTTAAGAGCCGGTGAGGAGTTGAGGCTTGGGCTGACGCCGTCCGTCGGTTGAAGAAGGCTCGATCGATGTCGGGAAACTGAGCCTTTTTTACCAAGGCGCCCATGTGATTACGATCGCGCGAAGCGCCGACGGCGCCTATAATGTGAGCGATAAGCCTCTGAAGCCGGAAGGAAATTACGAAGAAAGCAACGGCGAACGCGCGAGCGTTTATGTAAGCACCTATCGCGCCGCGAGATCCAGAGTGCCCGAACGATTTTGTAACGAAATTCTTGAAGGTTCATTCTTACGACGTCGACTTCAAGCAACGCGTTAAGAGCGGCGACGGGTTCGAACTCTTCTACGAGCTCGTGCAGGATGAAAACGGCGCCGAGAGGCCGGGCGAGCTGCTCTACGCGGGAGTGACCGCTCGGCGGAGAAACCCACGGTTATTTCCGGTTTCGAACGTCGGACGGAGCCATCGACTATTATGACGACAAGGGGTCGAACTCGAAGAAATTTCTTATGCGGACGCCAATTCGCGGTGCACGGCTCACATCAGGCTTCGGCTACCGAAGGCATCCGCTTCTTCAAACTTTGAAGCTTCATTCGGGCGTTGACTGGGGTGGACCGATCGGAACGCCGATCATGGCTTCCGGCAATGGCACAATTGAAGTCGCGGGCCGCGAGGGCAACTACGGAAATTATGTCCGCATTCGTCACGCCAATGGCTACAAGACGGCATACGCGCATATGCTGCGTTTCGCTTCCGGCGTAGCGAAAGGCGTGAAGGTTCGTCAGGGTCAGATTATCGGGTACTTGGGCAATACCGGAATGTCGACCGGGCCTCACCTGCACTATGAGGTCCTTGTCAACAACCAGTTCACCAACCCGCTTTCGATCAAGATCCCAAAGAGCCGCCAGCTGCAGGGCCGATTGCTTACGGACTTTCGCCGCGAGAAAGCGCGAATTGAAGATTTGATGCACCGCCCGCCGGTCAAGACCAGGGTTGCAACTGTCGAAAAGTGAATTCGAGCAGGTTGGCCCCCCGGAAGGACCGTTCCGGGAGGATTACTGCATTTTCAGGCGGCGAGGCTGAAAGCCCGTCCGTTGATGATCAAGCCGTCGGATCCGGACGTGACGCGCGCGGTGTCGCCGTCCTTGAGCACCCCTGACAGAATCAGCTCTGAAAGCGGGTCTTGCACGGCTCGCTGGATGACGCGCTTCAACGGGCGTGCGCCGTAAGCCGGATCGTAACCGCGGTCAGCGAGCCAGACCCGGGCTTTATCGTCGATATCAAGGGTGATTTTGCGGTCATCCAGCAGCTTCTGCAGCCGCTTTAGCTGAATATCGACAATCGCGCCTATCTCTTCACGGCGCAGGCGATGGAAGAGGAGGATGTCGTCGACCCGGTTCAAGAACTCGGGGCGGAAATGGGCGCGCACCACTGCCATGACCTGATCGCGCACGGCGTTCGCGTCCTGTCCTGCCGGCTGATTCGCGAGGTACTCGGAGCCGAGATTCGATGTCATGATAATGATCGTGTTGCGGAAATCGACGGTGCGGCCCTGGCCGTCGGTCAACCGGCCATCGTCGAGCACCTGAAGAAGCACGTTGAAGACATCCGGGTGGGCCTTCTCGATCTCGTCGAAGAGCACGACCTGATAGGGGCGGCGGCGGACGGACTCGGTGAGCGCCCCGCCCTCCTCATAGCCGACATAGCCGGGAGGCGCGCCGATGAGCCGGGCGACGGAGTGCTTCTCCATATACTCCGACATGTCGATCCGCGTCATGGCATGCTCGTCGTCGAAAAGGAAGGCAGCCAAGGCACGGGCCAGCTCCGTTTTACCGACACCGGTGGGCCCGAGGAACATGAACGAGCCAATGGGTCGATTCGGATCTTGGAGGCCCGCCCGCGCCCGCCTAACCGCTGTCGAAACCGCGCGCACTGCTTCCGCCTGCCCGATCACGCGCTTGCCAATCTCGTCCTCCATGCGAAGCAGCTTGTCTTTCTCGCCTTGAAGCATCTTCTCGACCGGAATGCCCGTCCAGCGGGAGACGACGCCAGCGATGTGATCGGGCGTGACAGCCTCCTCGACCATGCCGCGATTCGAATCGGCAGCGTTTTCCATGGCCTTCAGCTTCTTTTCGAGATCCGGGATGACGCCGTAAGACAGCTCGCCCGCGCGTGCGAGATTACCTTTGCGTTGCGCCTGCTCCAGCTCGTTTCGCGCCGCGTCGAGTTCTTCTTTGACCTTCTGCGCCGAAGCAAGCTTATCTTTTTCCTCTCTCCAACGCCGGGCGAGGGAAGACGAGCGTTCTTCCAGATCGGCGATTTCCTTTTGAAGCCTGGCGAGTCGATCCTTGGAGGCTTGGTCGCTCTCTTTCTTCAGCGCCTCGCGCTCGATCTTGAGCTGGATAATCCTTCTATCGAGTTCGTCGAGTTCCTCCGGCTTCGAATTGACCTGCATGCGCAGCCGGCTGCCCGCCTCGTCCATGAGGTCGATCGCCTTGTCGGGAAGGAAGCGGTCGGTGATGTACCGGTTCGAAAGCGTGGCGGCGGCGACCAGCGCCGAATTGGTGATTCGAACGCCGTGATGAAGCTCGTACTTCTCTTTGAGCCCGCGCAGGATCGAAATGGTGTCCTCGACGGTCGGCTCCGAGACGAAGACAGGCTGGAAGCGCCGGGCCAGCGCAGCGTCTTTTTCGATATATTTGCGGTATTCGTCGAGCGTGGTCGCGCCGACGCAATGAAGCTCACCGCGCGCCAGGGCTGGCTTCAAAAGGTTGGACGCGTCCATCGCCCCTTCCGCCTTGCCGGCGCCGACGAGGGTATGGAGTTCGTCGATAAACAGGACGATGCCGCCCTCCGCCGCAGTGATCTCCTGCAGCACGGATTTCAGCCGCTCCTCGAACTCACCACGATATTTCGCCCCCGCAATGAGCGCTCCCATGTCGAGCGCAAGAAGCTTCTTGTCTCGCAGGCTCTCGGGCACGTCGCCGTTGACGATTCGCAAGGCAAGCCCTTCGGCGATGGCGGTTTTTCCAACCCCCGGCTCGCCTATCAGAACAGGGTTGTTCTTCGTGCGCCGGGAGAGAACCTGGATGGTGCGACGAATTTCCTCATCCCGGCCTATCACCGGATCGAGCTGACCCTTGGCGGCGGCATCGGTTAGATCTCGAGCGTAACGCTTCAGCGCGTCGTAAGCCTGCTCGGCAGAAGCGCTGTCCGCCGTGCGGCCCTTCCTCAGATCGTTGATGGCTGCGTTCAGCCCCGTGGGCGTGACACCAGCCTCCGCCAGAATTTTTGAGGTCTCGGCATCCTTCTCCATCGCCATCGCGAGGAGAAGCCTTTCAACAGTGACATAGCTGTCCCCGGCCTTTTCCGCGATCTTCTCCGCTTGGTCGAGGACTTTTGCGAGCTGAGGCGAAATGTAGACCTGCCCCGCGCCCGCGCCCGACACCTTCGGCGTCTTGGCCAGCGCCTGCTCAACACGAGCGAGCGCGTCTTCCGGCCGCCCGCCTGCACGCGCGATAAGCCCCGCCGCTAGTCCTTCGCTGTCATCGAGCAGAACTTTCAGGAGGTGCTCCGGCGTCAGGCGCTGATGGCCTTCACGAAGCGCAAGCGATTGGGCGGATTGAAAGAAGCCCTTGGACCGATCGGTCAGTTTCTCGAAATTCATTGTTGCCTCAATGGCTGCGGCCCTCGCCGCTAATTCGTGGGAGAGGTAGCATCGATTTTGTGGATATATGGCCTCATTGCCAGACAAGAAAAGGTCACCGGACATGTCCCCGCCGCTGATAGTTGCGAAGCTCGTGCATTACCCCGTGAAGGGGTTGTGTGGCTTGGCGAAGGTTCAAGCAACCCTCACCACGGGCAAAGGCATGCCCCTGGACCGCGTCTACGCCATCGAGAACGGAAGCCACCGCTTCGATGCCCAGAATCCGAAATGGCTTCCGAAAACGCACTTTTTGCAGCTCATGCGGAACGAGCGGCTTGCAAGCCTTGGGCTCACATTCGATGAGGAGAGACACACGCTGGCGCTATTCCGCGACGGAAAGCAGGTTGCAAAGGGGGCCCTGAATACAAAGCTCGGCCGGCAGATTATCGAACAGTTTCTTGCGAGCTACATGAGGTCAGATTTGATGGGGCCCCCGCGAATCGTATGCGCCGAAAGCCACAGCTTCACGGACATCGCCGAAAAAGCCCTGCACGTCGTAAACCTGGAGACCGTTCGCGACGTAAGCCGCGTCATCGGCGTCGATCTCGACCCGCTGCGCTTTCGAGCAAACGTCTATCTTGAAGGCGTGCCCGCTTGGCAGGAGCGGCACTGGCTCGGCAAAACAATCGTATGTGGCGATGCGCACCTGAGGGTATTCGCGGAGACGGGGCGCTGCGAGGCAACCAGCGTCGATCCAAGGACCGCAAAGCGTGGTCCTTCCATCCCGTCCGCATTGCTGCGTACGTGGGGTCACGACAAACTTGGCCTTTATACTAAAGTTGTTCGTTGCGGCGTCATCTCAACCGGGGACACCGCGAGCCTGATTTGAGGCGCGTCCGGCTAGGACGCCGCCTCGTCGGGCTTCGACTCATCTGGCTGCGGAGCGGCGCCAGGCCCCTGCGCAGCGCTGCCGTTTCCGCTCCGGCCATTGAAGGTCTTGGGCTCGTGTTCGCCAATTGGGCGCCGACGGCGGCGGCGCGGCAATCTATCGCCCTCTGCTTGTGGTCCCTGGGGCGGCACGAACGGTTCCCCGCTAACGGGTTGCGCGCCATTCGGGGCAGGAGCAACGACCGGTTGCGGGAGCGGCTGCGGCTGGATTTGCGGGAAGGCGTTCTGCGGAATATAGGGCTGAGGTTGCTGATGTTGATTGTAAGTCGCACGCTCCGGTTGATTGTAGGACGTGCGCTCAGGAAAAGACCGCTGCGGAGGAATAAAGTCCTCTTGATCACCGTCATCCGAATCGCCGTCATAATCACGCTGGAAAGGCTCGGACTGATTGAACCGGCCCGATCCGTTGAAGCCAGACTGACCTTCCATGCCCGGCACGCCTACGTTCTGCGCCTGCGCGGCCATAATGATGCGGTTATAGTGCTCGGCGTGCTGAAGATAATTCTCCGCAGCCACCGTGTCCCCGGATGACATCGCATCTCTTGCGAGAGAAGAATATTTCTCTGCGATGTGCATGGCGGTACCGCGAATTTTAACGTCGGGACCACTTGATTCGTAGTTCCGGCTCATTGCGTTTTGGGGCTTGCGGCCACCGCGATTACGGCCTCTGCGGCTTTGCTGTCCTTGCCTCATGGGTCCTTCTTGATTGGATGTCACACGTTTCCTATTCACGCAGACATGCCGCTCTAAGCCTCGGCCACGTTTGCGAACGTTAAAAGAACTCTCAGACTAGCCTGCCGTCAGAAAACTGCCGACGCTAACTCAAAAAGCAGATTGTGCAGGGCCGTACCTATCCAAGAAACGTGCCGCCAACGACACCGCCGACGCTTACTAACGAAGCATCAGGTTTACTTGTCGATTTTTTGGTAGCCCTACGTTTTATGGCCTCGTCCATTCTTCTAACCCTATGCGGGTTTTCACGACGAGGTCGCCTCTCACAACGACCCTATCCCGAAAGAGCAGGATTTCCAATCTTTTTTTTGATCTCAAGCTTGCAGTCCACCGACTGTCGCGCTCCTGCAACGGCGCGCCTGACACCGCTCAGATCGGTTAAGATCCGTGCTTCCAAACTTCCCGCTCTGAGGGTGGCCGCCATCATCTCGCGGACCGATTGTGCCTGCCGGTAGCCGGTTTCCAAAATCAAGAACCCCTTGTTGCGGAGCACCCTGAAGACTTGAGTCAAAATCGCGCGGTAGGCCTCAAGTCCATCCTCACCGCCATCGAGTGCGAGACGCGGATCGAAGGTTCTCACCTCGACCTCAAGCCCGGCTATCTCGGATGAGCCTATATAAGGGGGGTTACAGACGACGATATCAAACGACGCATCGCCAAGTGAACTTGCCCAATCTGCACATAAGAAAGACGCGCGCTTAAGCAACCCCAACCGGCGCAAATTTTCTCTTGCAATAGAAAGGGCCTCTTCGCTTCTGTCCACGCCAACGCCGATGCCCAGCGGCAGCTCCGACAGGAGTGCGCCAAGCAAACATCCGGAGCCTGTGCCAAGGTCGAGGACGCGGAGGGGCGAGTCCACAAGCCCATCTGCACGCACGTAGTCGAGCACAGCTTCCACCAGAAGCTCGGTCTCAGGCCGTGGATCGAGCGTGTGAGGCGAGAGGCTGAACGGCAGTCCCCAGAACTCCCGGTGTCCGATGATACGGGAAACCGGTTCCCCCGCCAGACGGCGCGCCGCAGCGTCATTGATTCGCGCCGTCATCTCCGGCGACAGCATAAGCCTCGATTTTGCGATCGTTTCTTCGGGTGTAAGGGCGCATACATGAGAAGCGAGAAGGCGGGCGTCGAGCGCAGCCGTTGGCAAACCGGCTTCCCGAAAAATCCTGCCAAGCCCGCGTATGACGTCGCCAAGTTCGCCGGCCCCTTGGGAAGGCGCCGGATCAGGCATGGACGTCAGCCGCAAGCTGGCTTGCGTGGTGCTCGGAGATTAGCGCATCGATAATGGTATCGAGGCCGTCGCCCACCATGATCTGCGGAAGATTGTACAACGTCACGTTGACTTTATGGTCGGTGACGCGGCCTTGCGGGAAATTGTAGGTTCTGATCCGCTGAGAGCGGTCGCCTGAGCCGATCTGGTCCTTGCGTTCCGCTGCTCGCGCATCGGCGGCTTTCGTACGTTCCATGTCGTAGAGCCTTGCGCGCAGCACCTGCATGGCCCGCGCACGGTTTTGATGCTGGGACTTTTCGCTCGACGTAACGACGATGCCCGTCGGAAGGTGCGTCAGCCGCACGGCGGAGTCGGTCGTGTTGACGTGCTGGCCGCCTGCGCCGCTTGCCCGCATGGTGTCGATGCGGATGTCTTCGGCGCGTATTTCGATGTCGATTTCCTCGGCTTCGGGCAAAACCGCGACCGTTGCAGCCGAGGTGTGAACGCGCCCCTGGTTTTCCGTTTCCGGCACGCGCTGAACGCGATGCACGCCCGACTCGAATTTCATGCGGGCGAAAACGCCCTTGCCGGTGATGCTCGCGACGACTTCCTTGAAGCCGCCCGCATCGGCGTCGCTCGCCGAAAGAACCTGGACTTTCCAGCCCTTCAAGTCGGCATACCGCTGATACATGCGGAAAAGATCGGCCGCGAACAGCGCCGCCTCCTCGCCGCCCGTGCCTGCCCGAACCTCGATGATCGCGCTTTTGTCGTCCGCTGCATCCTTCGGCAAAAGCATGACCTGCAGGCCGTGCTCCAGCTCATCGACGCGCGGCACCACGGTTTCCAGCTCCTCGCGGGCAAGTTCGAGCATGTCGGGCTCGGAAGACGGATCTTCGATCATCTGCCGGAGGTTGTCGCGATCGTGCTGCGCGCTTTGAAGGGCCTTGATGGCGGCCACGAGCGGGTCCAGCTCCGCAAACTCCTTCGAGAGCTTCACAAAGGTTTCGTGATCGATCCCGGAGGCGAGCTGCGTCTGAATCGTTTCCCAACGGCTGACGAGACGATTGAGTTTCTCTTGTGGAATAGATGCCATAGATTTGTGCTGCCTGATCGACCCGTCTTTAATCGGAAGCGATTAAAGACGGAAAGTTAATCGATTCTAGAGTGCTAGAGCAGCTTATCCGCATCCAAATGGACGCGGGCTGGTCTAAGTGCGACGTTAAATGTCAATATTTTCTTTCTGGGCGAATTCTGCGAGTTCTTGCCGGATCTTCGCGCTGTTCCGGTCGATAAGCTCGAACAACGTTTCGCGCAGCTTTTTTGCGTTGAGCGACAGCACCATGGACTTGACCGGGCCAACCGAGGCCGGGGCCATGGATATTTGACGGAACCCAAGTCCAATCAAGGCCATCGCTTCCAACGGGCGGCCTGCCATTTCCCCGCAGAGAGCGAAGTCCGTGCCATGCGCTTTTGCCCGTTCGGCTATTTTACGCAGGACCTTGAGCGCTGAAGGATTTAGGGAATCGAAGCGACGGGCGACGCGATCGTTTTCCCGGTCCGCGGCAAAAAGAAACTGAAGGAGGTCATTGCTACCGACGGAAACGAAATCGACAAGCGGCAGAAGCTCATCCAGCTGGTAAATGATCGAGGGCACCTCGATCATGACGCCGACGCGGGTTTTTACCGGCAGCTCGTGACCATGCATCGCCGAGTGCTCCAGCTCCTTGTCGATGAGGTCTCTGGCAGCCAAAAGCTCCGAGAGATCGGCAATGAACGGCAGCATGACGGACAGTTCCCGCCCTGCGGCTGCCCGAAGCAGAGCCCTCACCTGCGTCCGGAACATTCCCGGCCTGTCGAGCGACATGCGGATTGCCCGCCACCCGAGCGCCGGGTTCTCCTCGTGAAACTTTCTGAGATAGGGCAGAACCTTATCGCCCCCGACATCGAGGGATCGGAAAACGACGCGGCGTCCTGGCGCCATGTCGAGCACGCGTGTATAGGCCGCGCGCTGCTCGTCCATCTTGGGGAACTTCGACGCGACCATGAACTGGAGCTCGGTCCTGAACAATCCGATCCCATCGGCCCCGCTCTGATAGAGGTGTGGCATGTCGACCAAAAGGCCGGCATTCATGTTGAGAACAACACGCTCTCCGTCTTTTGTAACAGCGGGCGCATGCCGCAGCTTGAAGAAGCGAGCCTGCCGCCTGGCCCGGAAACGAGCCTTGTCCGCATAAGCCCTGATAAGCTCCAGCGACGGGCGGATATGAAACTGCCCGGTGGAGGCATCGAGGATCGCCGGGTCTCCGTGATCGGCAGCCGCCACGACATCGGGCACCTGGACAAGAACAGCGAGATTGAAGGAGCGGGCGACAATGGAAACATGAGAGGTCGCGCCCCCATCCTCGATCACGAGACCGCGCAACTTCTTAGGATCGTAATCGAGAAGCTCGGCGGCCCCCATGTTGTGAGCGACGAGGATGGCGTCATTCGGCAGCCTGCTCAAAGCCGCGCCATGATCATGTCCCTGAAGCGTGCGGAGCAATCTGTTGGAAAGATCGTCGAGGTCGTGCGAGCGCTCGCGCCAGAAGCTTTCGCCGGTCTTCATGAGCTGCGTGCGCATATTCTGCTGCACGCGCTCGACCGCAGCCTCCGCCGTAAGACCGGCCGAGACCGCGTCACGCATACGGCGCGCCCAGCCCCGGTCGTGGGCGAGCATTTGCACCGTTTCGATGATTTCCTTGTGCTCGCCGTTCGAAGATGGCGTATCGTCCAAGAGGAGGCGGGCGATATCCTCTTTGACCCGCTCGAGCGCCTCATCCAGGCGTTTCAGCTCGGCCGGGATGTTTTCCGCAAAGAACTTGAGAACAGCCGGCCGGGGCTCATGCAGCGCGATGTGACCGAGCGCAAGGCCATCCGCAAGTGGCGTTCCTTTCAGGGTCACAGATGTCTCGCGGCGGCTTGGCGCGGGTGCAACCGCTCCCGCAAAAGTGCCCGACGCGATCATCTCCGCCAGGACCATCGCCGTCGTTTCGAGCGCCTCGACCTCCTCGTCGGTGTATTTCCGCTCGATCTTGTTCTGGACCGTGAGGACGCCGATGGTGCGCCGTTCGCGGACGATCGGCACGCCGAGGAAGGAGTGATAAATCTCCTCCCCGGTTTCAGGCTTGTATGAGAAGGCAGGGTGCTTCTGGGCGTCCGAAAGATTGACCGGCTCGCCCCAGGCGGCGATGAGACCGACGAGACCCTCGCCCTTTTTCATCCGCAGCGTATGGACGGCTTCTTTTCTCAGGCCTTCCGTCGCGAAAAGCTCAAGGGCGTCGTCTGGCAGGCGGACATAGATCGAGCTGACCTCGGCAATCATGTTCGAGGCTATCACTTTGACGATGCTGTCCAGCTTCGCCTGGGGCTCTGACGCGCTCGCCATGATAGCCCGCAATTGCCGGATCAGCACCCATGGTGCACGCTCAGTCCAGGGCATCAGCCTGGTTCCAATGACCTTTTGGTTTTGAATTTTCGGCGTCTTTTCCGTTTGAGGCGCCTCTTCGTCTTTATTGCCTGCTTCTTACGTTCGATCCAAGCCGAAAAGGCTATGAAGAGTCTTAACGGCAGCCTCCGTATTGGCAGCGCCGAGCAAGACGCTAATCTTGATTTCTGACGTCGATATGGCCTGGATGTTGATATCTTTATCGGCCAACGCCTGGAACATCTCCGCCGCCACGCCCGCATGGCTACGCATACCAACGCCGATAACCGATACCTTCACCATATCGGTATCGCCGCGTAGATCCTTGTACCCGATGACATCCTTGCGATCGCGCAGCACGTCGAGCGCCCTCTGCAGATCGGATGCCGCGACGGTAAAGGTGAGATCCGTCGTGCGGCCGTCATCCGAGATATTCTGGACGATCATGTCTACGTTGATGTTCGCCTCGGCAAGCGGCATGAAGATGCTTGCCGCCACGCCCGGCTTGTCCTCGATACTGAGGACGGTCACCTTCGCTTCATCCTTTGCGTAAGCTATACCGCTGACAACGTGTTGCTCTAACATTTCCGTTTCGTCGCAAACAAGTGTCCCGCACTTTTCCGGAACTCCGGCTCGCGCAGGTTCACAGGTTTCTGGTGGATCGAAGCTAGAACGGACTTGTACACGCACCCCTTGAGCCATTGCAAGCTCTACGGAACGAGTCTGGAGTACTTTTGCTCCCTGAGACGCCATTTCAAGCATCTCCTCATACGAAACGCGGGGCAATCGCCGGGCAGACGAAACAATGCGCGGATCTGTTGTGTACACACCATCCACATCCGTATAGATATCGCACCTGTCCGCTTTCAGAGCAGCTGCAAGAGCGACGGCGGTCGTATCAGAACCGCCGCGGCCGAGCGTGGTTATCCGGCCCCTTGGGCTGAGCCCTTGAAACCCGGCAACGACGGCCACCTTTCCCTGATCAAGGCGGCGCGTGAGCTCTGCAGTTTCAATGCGATCGATGCGGGCAACGCCGTGCGCGTCGTCCGTTCTGAGAGGGATCTGCCATCCCTGCCATGAGCGGGCGGTTACGCCCATGGATTGCAGAATGATCGCCATCAACCCGGCCGTGATCTGCTCCCCGGAAGACACCACGGCATCATATTCGCGCGTGTCGTGAAAGGGATGCGCCTCGCGGGTCCAGGCAACGAGCTGGTTCGTATGTCCGGCCATCGCCGAGACAACCACAACAACGTGATTGCCAGCCTCGGCCTCCCGCTTCACGTGGAGCGCAGAATTTCTTAGACGGCCAATGTCAGCGACGGAGGTTCCGCCAAACTTCATGACGAGGAGCATGATCGTAAGCTATGTTGCAAGAGTGAAATCAAAAAGCGGCGGCGAAAACGCTGAACGCCCAGGGACATAAGGAACGCCATCAATGGGGATTGAGGCAGAAACACGGCATAGCCCATCACTTGACACGGCAGAGTTGCGTCATTTTGAAGGGCTTGCCAAACAGTGGTGGGACGAGCGCGGGAAATTCGGGGGTCTCCATGCATTCAATCCTGCGCGGCTGGCTTTTATTGTCTCGGAAGCCCAGAGCTGGCGTGATCAGCAAAACCAATCCTTTCGCCCCCTGGACGGCCTCTCCATACTCGACATCGGTTGCGGAGGCGGCATCCTGTCGGAACCACTGGCGCGGCTCGGCGGCAGTGTAACAGGAATTGACCCGGTCGAGGAGTTAATCGGCGTCGCTTCACTCCACGCGAAGAAGCAGGGCTTGACTATCGGCTATCGCGCTGCGACGGCAGAAGCTCTTGCGTCCGAGGGAAGCAAATTCGATGTGGTCATCGCCTCCGAAGTGATCGAGCATGTCGCCGACGTTTCATCGTTTCTGAAGACCTGCCGCGCCCTGTGTAAGCCACGCGGCCTCCTCATCATTTCAACGCTCAACCGGACATCGAAATCTTACGCGCTCGCCATTGTAGCCGCGGAGCATATTCTTGGGCTTGCCCCGCGGGGCACCCATGACTGGAAGAAGTTCATAAAGCCCGAAGAGCTTGAGGCAGCGGTCAAGCAAGCCGGGTTCGAAGTTGGCCGGCTCTCCGGAATTGTGTTCAAGCCTCTTATGGGGGTCTGGTCTCTGTCAGACAGGGATCTCTCGATAAACTACATCCTGTCAGCGGAGGCGGCGTGAGCTTGGAATGGAGGGTGCGGCCGGCCGAGGCGGCGGATGAAGCCGGGTGGAGGCGTCTGTGGAAGGGTTACTGCGACTTCTATGAAGTCACGGTTTGTGAGGATGTCACCGACACGCTGTGGCGGAGGATCAGGGACGGGCGTGCTGGCATTCAAGCGGTTGTCGCCGAAAGCGTTTCCAAAGCAAGTGAACCCCAGCTCATCGGGTTTGGAAACTACGTTCTCCATCCCTACACCTGGGGAAAAGGGATGATGTGCTACCTCGAAGACCTCTTCGTGGACGAACGGTTCAGGCGCGCGGGTGTGGGAAGGGCGATTATCGAAACACTGATCCACATGGGGTACGATAATGGCTGGGCCCGCGTATATTGGCACACCCACGAAACCAACAGGGTGGCGCGGTCAATGTACGAGAAGGTAATCCCGGTCGATCCGTTTGTCCGATATGTCGTTCATATTCGCTGAGGCGGCCGCCTGAGCCGTTTTCGCGCATCCTCAAGAGCAAGCAGATCGGACAAACTGCTCTGTACCAAGATCTGCTGGGGGCTGCCGATGGAAAAAAATACGATCCCGCAAAGCGACGCCATTGCGCTTTTCAACGTGTACCGGGACTATATCAAGCACGAAAATAATTTAATGAATGTACGCATGACGTGGTTTTTGACAACGCAAGCGTTCCTTTTCAGCTCTTACGCTTTGCTGAACCAGAAAAGAATAAGCGCGGGGGCCTTCGAGCTCGTGAGGTCCTGGCAGGAGTTCATCGGCGATTTTACAGAGCTGAAGTTTAAGTTCAGCACCATGATCCTGATACTGATCTGTTTCTTCGGATATTTTATTGCACGTCGATCCTATCTTTCGTTGAGAGCGGCCAGCCGGGCAATTGTAAAAGTGAGGGACAAGTGGAACGCGGAAATGCCTGACGACGAAGCCTTCCCTCGGCTTCCAGCCATATCTGGCGGAGGCGATGAGACGGCCATGAACGAGGGATGGGCTTTAGCCGCGTCCCTTCCAAGAGCGGCCATGACAATCTGGGTCTTGATCGCCGTCGCGCACATTTTCTTGCTTCGCGGCTAGCGCCTATCCGCTTTTGATGGACTCAAAAGCGGGTA
>CAWIVD010000005.1:0-164340 GCA_963839435.1 uncultured Alphaproteobacteria bacterium | reverse complement strand
GCCTTCTTGAAGCTCAAGCCCACTCTGCCTCGCTCAAGAGCGCAAGCCGACCCATCGCGGGTGGTTTCACCAGCGGGATGGCGCAACCGGGTTCCCGTCGAGCCGAAGGCGAGTAAAGAGCTGGCCGCTTGCCGGCCGGTGATGTAGGCCTACATCACACATCTTGCCGTCAAAATCTTTGGCGTTCTCCGACAATCTTTGTCCATCTTAGGCAAACTCCGTCGATTGGCCCGTTTTTTGCTGTTGACGCCATTGTTCGCCATAGATTGCCTAAGAATGACGGAGTTGGAGGAGGAGCGAGGAATTCTTCGTTTCTCAGTTCGGCCAGGAAAGCCGTTTCTCCGTCCCCGCCTCCTTCCAACCAGCCATCGGGAGAGCGGCGGTCAAGGCTGGCCGCCAGGCCACCGCGCAAGCGGCGCGGAACGCGGCCTTGAGGGCCGTGAGCCCGATGGCATGATGCAGAGAAAGGGGCTTCCACCCGAAAATAGCCGAGAAACAGCGACCCTTGCGTCCCTAGCGACCCTTTCTGGCTTTAAACTACGCCAGAACAAAGACTAAGCTAGCAGTCGTCAGGGACAGCAGGGTCGCGCCAGCGACCCTGTAAACAGGGAGACGCTAGGGCCCGTCAGGGACGCTCTATTTTTTGTCAGCGCCCCTGAGTAAACCTTTCATCTGCTTGATAAAAAGCGCGAACAGGGTCGCTAGGGCCGCTGTTTTCTCTTTTATTAAAGAGGGAAAAAGAAAAGAGATCCTCTTGCCGTCTATGAGCCTGCGCTGATCAAAGCGCGCTGCTGGCGTCTCGATCAGACGCTCGCCGTTCGATTTCCGCGTGCGTATGTTAATCTCCTTTTGCCGAAGCGACGGGGCCGCAAGGCTTAGCCGCGACGACAGCCGCGTCGGATCCCGCGGCCAGGATTTCTCGCGCACAGCGCCCTCGGGCGCGTAAGTGTTGAGAAGAGACAGAAGCTGCCAGCCCTTGCGCGTCCAGGCGCCGCCCTGGGCCGCAAGAAAGGCCATCAGAGCAAGGCGCAACGCTGTCAGCCTCAAGGACGCCGTCCGGGGCATCCACGCTGTTTTTTCTAACGCGGCCTCAATTTGAACCCGGCTTACAGAAAGCCCCTTCGCAGGCTTGCGCGCATTGCATGAAGGCGGCAAGCCGCGGCAGCGCTAACCGGGGAAAACTCGCGAAGGCCATGGCTCGTCGAATCCGGGAGCGCTCCGAGGATACTCCTCTTTCACTCTCACCTTCCGCACAAACATTCGACGCTACCGGCTGCACCGTTCTCCTCGCGGTCGTGCTCGAGGCTCGCCGCACCATATCTCCGAAGGCTTAGTTAGGTGCCGCCATGTCCAGGTGTGCAGTTTCGGAAGGTTGCCCTGCTTGCTTGCGAGACCTTTACTCAGGAGACTAGAGCCTACGGCCCTTCCATGATATTGTAGCAACAAGTAACACCTTCTGGCCGGATAAATGACATCACCGACAACAAGCCTGAAACTCGATGCCGAAATCAAAGAGCGCCTTCGCCGCCTTGCCACGGCACGCAGGCGATCAGCGCACTGGCTGATGTGCGAGGCCATTGAACAGTATATCGAGCGTGAAGAAGCAAGCGAGCGTTTCAAAGCCGATGCGATGGCTGCATGGTCCGCATACCAGCTAAGTGGGGAGCACATCACGTCGGAGGAAGCCGATGCCTGGCTTGCCCGGCTCAGAGGCCGGCGAAGACGTTCCGCCTCCCGCACCCCATAAGTGATCCATGGCGCGTCTGATCTGGACGCCGTCGGCTTCGAAAGATGTGGCGCGCCTCCATGCGTTTCTTGCCTCGAAAAACCGTGATGCCGCCCGGCGCGCAGTGAGTGCGCTCCGCCAGGGAGTCAAGACGCTCGCTACACACCCTGAAATTGGCCGTCCAGCCACTGGCATGCCAGCCGAATTCCGAGATTGGTTCATCCCCTTTGGCCAGAGCGGCTACGTCGTCCGTTATCGTTTCGATGGCGCGATGGTCGCAATTCTGGCGGTTCGCCACGGAAAGAAACCGGCTATTAGCCGTTTCAAGTCAAGTCCATACCAAGCGCCACAAGTCATGATGCCCAGCTTATGCCAGCCCACGCCGTCGAAGACGAGCAACGGCATCGGCGCCCGGCGAAACCGCCTTGCTGAGGCTTCCGTGTTGGGGTGACATGACGGCCCTGCGCCCACGGAGCTGTCAGGGCGGACGGTGCCGGATAGATAGGCCCATTCGGAGCGCATATCGCGAACAGCGGGGGACGGCTGCCGCAGCGCGCCCAAAAGTCTTATTTGCCTGAAAGCCTCGCCGTATTGAGCCGAGCATAGGCGCAGCAGTTCGCTTAACACCCGGACAAAGACCATCGCTCTTCGCGCTGAATAGGGGTGTCTGATTACAACAGGTTCGCTCTCTCGCTAAAGCACACCGACAACGATCCTAAAAACGGTGAGTACCGCGTGAGTATCTGAGCGATTGTGCTTTGGCGATTTCCAGGGCTAACCCGTTGAAATTAATGGTGCCCAGGGCCGGAATTGAACCAGCGACACGCGGATTTTCAGTCCGCTGCTCTACCAACTGAGCTACCTGGGCACGCGGGAAGCCATACAAGCTTACGACGCCGCGTTATACGAGTTTTGGTCGCCGATGTCGAGCTTTCACGTGAGCAAAAATGCGTCCCATGGGCGAAGAAGCCGACCGTATTAGGCTGCCCGATGGCGCGACGGCTAACCGCGTCTGCCGTAACAGTCGAAGGCCCCCTCAATGGCTTTCGACGCAGGCATTTTTGGAACGGAGCCTTCCTATGCTAGAGTTCCGCAGGGAGGTGACTGCCATGTCTTTATCCGAGCGTCGATACGGCAACGACCCGGGCTTCGAAGGCGCTCGGCCCGATGCCGAGCAAACGGCCTCAGATCGGGATCATCTCCAAAGCGCTCTTCGTCTGCGCTTTGCCTTCCTGGGGGCTTGCGCCTTAGCTTCCGTCGCCGCAACTTTGTATGCAGGTAGGGGCGGTGTGCAAATTGGCGACCCTGATCTTGCCAAGCTCTTGAAAGGAATGGCGATCATCAAGACGATCATTCTCCTCGCCGCTGGCGCTGCCATCTGGTGGAGGCTGGGATCGCCAATTCGGCCAGCCTTCGCTGCCGGCTATATCATTTTCGGCGCGCTAGGAGTAGCCGGGGCTGCCCTGGTCTGGAACATGGCGGGGCTCGGGCTTGCACCTTTTCTCTTTGACGGAGGTCTTCTCGGTTTCCTGATCCTCGCGCTTCGCGATGACAACGGACCATGGCTTCGCGCATTGACGCGAGCGAGAAGCAGGCGTAGCGAGTGAATCCTCCACCAAATCGACAACCATCCAGAGACGCCCGATGTTGAAAATGCGCATCATTCCTTGCCTCGACGTAAAAGACGGGCGCGTGGTAAAGGGCGTAAATTTCGTCGATCTGCGCGATGCCGGAGATCCGGTCGAGGCTGCCGCGGCCTACGACGAGGCCGGAGCCGATGAGCTCTGCTTTCTCGACATCACCGCCAGCCACGAGAAGCGGGGCACCATCCTCGGTGTCGTCGGTCGAACGGCGGAACGTTGCTTCATGCCGCTGACCGTCGGCGGCGGCGTGCGCACGCTGGACGATGTGCGCGAGCTTCTCCGCGCCGGGGCCGACAAGGTTTCCATCAACACCGCGGCAGTCTCGGACCGGTCCTTTGTCGCGCGCGCGGCGGAGAAGTTCGGCAACCAGTGCATCGTCGTGGCAATCGACGCGAAGCAGGTTGCAAATGGCGGCGAAGGCCAGCCTCGATGGGAAATCTTCACCCATGGCGGCCGCAATCGCACCGGCATCGACGCCATAGAGTATGCGAAAGAGGTTGTCCGGCTCGGATCGGGGGAGATCCTCTTAACGTCAATGGACAGGGACGGCACGCGCGCCGGTTTCGATATCCCGCTTACGCGCGCGATTTCCGACGCCGTGCCCGTGCCCGTGATCGCCTCGGGTGGCGTCGGCACGCTCGATCATCTGGTCGAGGGCATCCGCGACGGTGGCGCGACCGCGGTGCTTGCCGCGTCGATCTTCCACTTCGGAGATCACACCATCGGCCAGGCGAAACGGCATATGGCGGCGGCGGGCATTGCGGTTCGCCTCGATTGAGCTTTCGATCGAATAATTCAGGCTGCTCGTGTGTCATCAAAGATTTCAGTTCAATCCACGTCGGGAGCGGCTCGGGTTACGAACTGGCGCCCGGACGCGTGCTGATTTTCGCCATTGGTATCCAGAAACCTGCCGTCGGACCAGCGCTGCGTGCGCTGAGCGCCAAGCACGGTCTTGGCTGCAGGCAGAAGAATGACGCGATCGTCCAAGCCCAGTTCTCGCCCAGCTTAACCGCGAGCCTACAATTCCGCTGGCCCCCAGGAAGGAAACGTGTCGGCCCATAAGCCAGAGGGAAGCTCCCAGCATAGGCCTCCAGGCCCTCATTTTGTATGCACCCGGCGGATGCTGGCATGTGCATGTCAAATTATCCCTTACGTTCTCGTCCGCCTTCCTGATCCTGAAAGATCTTCGGCGAAAACGTCTTGCCGGCGGGTTAACGAGAGCTGCAGCCCGCTGCAATCCCTGATAATGCTGGGAAAAAGGACCGAACGGGACGCCATCGCGCCGCCTGCGCCGCCGCTGTTTCGGCGCTTCGCAAACGTTAATTCGCGATGCCGAAGGCGCTGTTTACATCTCTTGTTGAAGCCCTTATGTTCTCGTTACGTTCCCGGCTCGAGAGGGTTTCCATGGATAACTTGCAATTCCAGCAGTTGATAGCGGAACTGGGCGAACTGACCGAAGTTCAACGCCAGACCATCGCTGCGATGCTTTCCGGCCATGGAGACCTGGCCGAAGTCACGTCCCTGATCGAAGCCCGGTTTGCCGTGCAAGCCATCTGTCCCCATTGCCAAAGCAAGACTGTGGGATCGTGGGGCAGAGCCTGCGGTCTGAAGCGCTATCGCTGCCGAGAGTGCCGCAAGAGCTTCAATGCCCTCACTGGAACGCCGCTGGCGCGGTTGCAAAAGCGCGGGGTCTGGAAAACCTACGCTCAAGCTGTCGCGGACAGCGTGAGCGTGCGCAAGGCCGCGCAAAAATCGGGCGTCAGCGTGCCTACGGCGTTCCGGTGGCGGCACCGGTTTCTCAGCCTTGCCAAAGACAACAAAGCCGAAGCGGTCAGCGGCATTGTGGAAGCCGACGAAACGTTTTTTCTTAAGTCTTTCAAAGGCGCGCGCAACACGGGCCGGGCGCCGCGCAAGCGGGGCGGCACAGCATCCAAACCTGGGGCGTCAGAACAGGTTCCTGTGCTGGTGCTGCGCGACCGCTCGGGCGCCACGGCCGATGGCGTGCTCGAAAGCCTCAAGGTCGCCGAGTTCTACCGGGTCCTCACGCCGGTTGTCGCCAAGGATACCGTGCTTGTCAGCGACGGCGCGCGTGCCTATGCCTCTTTCGCCACCGAAAATGGCCTTGGCCATGTGGCGCCTGAAAACCTGGATGCGCCGGTTCAACGGCGTGGCCACAAAATATCTCCCAAGCTACCTCGGCTGGCGCCGCATGTTCGAAAGCGAAGGCGACGACGTCAGTTCGCAGCGCTGCCTCTTGGCTGCCCTGGCATGAACCGCTACAGAAGATGTAAACAGCGCCATGCCGAAATATATTTAACGGACTTTTGCGCGTCCCGTTAATGAGAAAATTCCGGCATTAAGTTCTATTTAATGGGGTGATTGATTAACCATAAAATCATCTATCTTTCAATAGCTTATGCCATCTTGTCCCCGTCGGGTTAAGAAGCCGCGATGGTCCATATTTTTCGCCTGATGAGTAACTTTTTAACCAAACATGTGGCGGGAAATAAATCCGGCGCGCTTCCGTTAACCGTCTTCGGTTAATTTTTCTGCCCACGAACGATCCCTTTACCAAAACGCGCATCGCGAGCGCCGTCCAGGCGGCAAAGCATCGTGCGTTCAAGCGAACGGGGCCGTCACCGTGATCGGTAGCCGCAGCTCAGGCTAGAACGAAAATCGCGGGCGAGAGCAACGGTACGGCGATCAGCCCCGACGACACGAACCCGCTCGCATTCACGATTGATCGTGCCTAACCCTGGCGATTGCCATAGCGGCTCGGCACGATTTCTCTCAGGACCTTGACAAGCCGATCCGGCACAAAGGGTTTCTGCAGGAATAGTGCCGCCCCAGGAAAAGCTTCTGCCTGTTGCTTGGCTGAATAACCCGACACAAGGACGTAGGGCAGCCCCTTGGAGTCCAGCGCCGCACCAACGGGACTTGCGCATACACCGCCCAGGTTGGCATCGACGATGGCAGCGTCCAGCGCGCCAAGCTCGATCATGGCAAGGGCTTTTTCGAGTTTTGCCGCCACGCCAGCGACTTTGAAACCTGATGCGATGAGCAAGTCTTCAAGCCCGAGCGCGATCATTGGCTCGTCTTCGATGATGAGGATGCGCATTTGCTCTCGATTTCTCAAAGAGGTCTGATCGCGGCGTCATAAGCCGTCGCCGGCTCTAAAACCTCTTCAGCGGGTGCTTGCAATTTCCAAAAGAACCCACTCGGTGGATAGCCGATCTCTGTCGTGCCGTCGACCGCCAACTCTACCATGCTTTAAATCACTTTTTGCCCGAAACCTGTGTGATTGGGGGGGACGACGATGGGGCCGAGTTCCTCCACCCAAGACATAAAGAAAAGCGGCGTCTCGGTCGATACATGCCAGGAAATAAGCACGCGTCCTTCGCTGTTCGACAATGAGCCGTACTTGCCGGCGTTGGTGGCCAGTTCGTGCAGCGCCATGCCGATGCCCTGGGCGGCCATTGCGTTCATGCGAGCCGCCGGGCCATCGAACCTTACTCGCGTATCAAACAGGTCTTCGAGATGCGCAAGCTGCGACCTGACGAGTTCGGCTACCGCGACGCCCCGCCATTGGTTCTCGACGAGCAGGTCCTGACTGGCGGCGAGGCCGCCGATGCGTCCGGTCAGGCGCGTCAGAAAGGTTGCATGATCGGCATGAATTGCGGTTTGCTGGGCGATGACCTGCACGACAGCCAGCAGATTCCTGGCGCGATGATTGACCTCGGCGAGGAGCAACTTGTCGTGCGCCTCCCTCTCTTTGCGCACAGTGATATCGCGAATGTTGCATTGAATGACGGAACTGCCGTTCTCATCGTAAACATTGGCCACGACCTCAACTTCCTGGTGGCCACCCCCCTCCCGTTCCAAGGGGAGATTTTCGTACCGAACTTGGCCGCTCTTCTTCAATGCGCTGACCATGTCCCGGCTGGCGCGTTCATCCTGGAGCAGACCGATCTCAAACAGTTCCTTGCCCACAAGTTGATCACGCGAATAGCCCAACAATCTCGTCATGAACGGGTTGGCGTCTGTAATTTTGCGGGTCACGGGATCAATGAGAAGCACGCCGTCTTGCGCAGCTTCAAAGAGCCTGCGATAGCGGATTTCCGAAATGCGCAATTGATCGATTTTGGACAGCTGGACCGCTTTGTCCATCGAGATCCCTTTGACTACATCAACCTGCCTTTTATCGGAATCGATTAAGGGCGGAAAAGTTGATGGATTCTAAAGTGCTAGAGCAGCTTATCCGCGTTCAAATGCACGCGGGCTCCTCTAGAAGCGATCAAGTTGAACCGCTTAGGTACTGCAACCGTCATCACATTTAACCGGCTGAGCGTAAAGAGACGGAAAATACTTAGGCTGGACAGGCTCACGTGATGCGCGGAAAAGCAGACCCGCACGGCGAACGGGGTGAGAACCTGCCTTCGGCTGCGAGGCTATGAAGCGCGTTGACGAGGAGATCAGTCGCCCGCGAAGTCGTAAACTTGGCGACCCAAGTCAAGTCGAACTCTCACGTCAGGCTCTTGAAATGAAGCATGCTGCCGCAAGGGAAGCGCCATCCCGGTACGGGGCGCGTTCAGCTGCCGAGCCCCCGCGCCGTGACGGGCGCGATCCTGCCCCTGCATGCTCAGCCCAAAAGACGGCTCCGGTTGGCAAGCACTTCCTGGCGGTAATGATCGAGTGTTCCGGCCGCGGCGCTAAGCGCTGTGATGCCAAGCCCGCCCGTCACGGCTTTCACCTGAAGTGTGAGGTTGACCTCGATTTTTTCGCTGATCATCCTGTGCGCTTCTGCGAAACCTGCGGCGCCGCCCGCTGCGATTGTCAGGAGTCGGAGGCCAACGACGGACGAGGCTTCGAGGCCCAATGACAAGGCGTCGAGCCAAACGCCAAACCATGAATCTCGCGGACTCATTGTCGTGCTGGCGTCAGTAAGATCAGCGGCGAGGACTACCGCGCGAGCATAGGCCATTTGGAACTCCATAAAATAGGGCCGTCATGCGAGCGCGCTCGTGTAATCAGAAATTACAGGGCTGGCTTCACGGCCATCCGTCAAGGGGCGGAAACGCTACGCGAGTGATAGTGCTTGCGTTTCGGGCAACATTTCCTCGAAGGAACTATAGCCCTGATGCAAACCAAAACGCGCAACACACCGAAAACCAACTGCATTAAATTGAAATATAGCGGCTTAAAGATGAACGAATAGAGACGGAAAGTACCCATACTGCGTCATAATGACCATCTAGAAATCGCAAGACCCGGGCGAATTCGATTGCGAGCCGGAAGCAGTTCCGCAGCTGCGAGATGGCTTGTGATCCTCAGAAATTCCAGGATAGCTGTCGCCGGGCTAAGATAAAAATGCTCACGACGCCTGAAAACAACGGATTTTTTTCGAAACAAAGGTTGTTCACAAACAGTATAGGTATTTTCCGAATCTACGGGTGGGCACGGCGAACACCATCTGTAGGTTGATTTAAAACGATATTGTTGTTGAACTCAGGCCGCCCGGTCCCATTTATATGCAATGGAGAACCGCGACTATAGTACCCCTGCCGGTGTCTATGTAACCAGAACACCGCAACGGGGCTTTAAGCCGTCCAAGCTCGTTTTCAACCGCTTCGCCACTTTAGCCGACGCGATAAAATATGTGATGGAAGATTTGGGGAGCGCTGCCAATCGCGCCTGGATCGAGACGGACGAGTGCGATTTCAACGCCGCTGAAATCAAAGAGCTTTACGACAACGAAGGTTATCCCATTCAGCGGCGGCTGAAAATCCCGCATTGATGGTCAGCGAACTCGCATGCCGTCCGAAGCCCAGCGCACATTCACCGGATGTATCTGTGTCAGAAGGACACCAGCGACACCATTGAGAAGCGAGCGCGCCCGGGCGCCTTCGTGAGCTGCGCAGATCTTAAAAATGAAAGTAAAACGAAATGCATGACATGCTTCTCAATGACGTCCTTAAGGCATTAATCGCTGTTAAAGGCCGTTATATCGAATGGGAGTGGGATCCCCAGACGCGTGGCGACGACTACATCACGCTGAGGGAAGCGAGTGGCCACCCAATCATGGGCAGCGACAAAAACGGCAACGAGTTCCACCACAGCGTGGCTCGGGAGGTGGTCCAGAGCTTGATCGGCGCGCATTCCGTTTGCGAAGACGAATTGAAACGAGCCTCAGGTTTTCGGGTTTACCGGCTTACTGATCGCGATTGCTAAACGCGTCTCAAACTCAGCGAACCGTTTCCGTATCCAGTTGGTGGTGTGAACCTCGCCGCCTTTGGCTTGAAACTCGCGTCATGATTTGTCTGGACGGGGAGCAGTTCTTTGAAATTTGACCAGTTTACATGTGTTCCGCCGGCTCATGCTTGCGTGGTATGCTGTTACAGTAATCAAGGAGAACATGAATGTTTACCTATGAATGGTTGGGAATGCCATCTGAAAGCGGAATCCAGCCAGTTTTACATCGTTCCATGATATCGTCTAACGATCTTAAGGCCGTCATTACTCGTGCCGAAGCCGAATTAAAGAAGAAAGAAATCTTCGCTTCCGGCCAAACATATGGCGTCCGCATTTTGGATAATGATAGCATTCTCGTTTGGACTGGAAACATCAACGAGGCCTGAACCATCAAAAGGATCAAAGCGCCCCCGCGCAATCCGGCCCAGCTGGAGGGCGGGAGTCGTGTGCGGCGGCGAGATCGTTACGCGAAGCTTGACTGAACCAATTTTCAACAATAAGTTGAAGCTTCATAAACAATAAGGCGCAAATACCCTCGGCGGCTTTCCGCGCCGCGAGGGGCACTGAACACTGTGCAAGTTGAACGTCAGTTTCTCGTCGCGTTTGGTAGTCGGTAATCAGTCATGCCGTGGAAATTCGCCGTCGGGCTCTCCCTTGCTCTTTTCGTGGCTGTCCTTGCTGTGGCGCTGTTCCTCACACCGACCCGGAAGAGGATAGCGGCACGATTCAATGACCAGACCTTCAAAGCTGCGGCCGCAATCAAAGTCTCGGCGAAACAGCCTCTCAAACCTGAGATCCGCGCTTTCTGGGGCTTCGTGGTCCGAACCACATCGTGCGGAGAGCATGGCGCGGCCGCACGCGGAACTTGCCAAGCTCAGCTTTGCGCGAGCATATCCTGGAGTTCGAGCGCCTTATTCAGGCCGGAAAATGCGCGGCTGTAAATCTCTTCGCCGGGAGAGTTCGCAGGCGCTTCCGCGGGCAGGAGTTCTGCAAGCCGCTCGAAGCCACAACGCACTCTTGCGTCGTAGACGTGCAGTTCGCAGCCGATAATTCTCGCTGCCTCCTCGCGAGACAGTCTCGCACCGGCTCGCAAGACGATGGCTTCCCGGTTCTCAAAGTTAAGGTAGAGAAGAGCGGATGCGAGGCTCATCGGCCTTTGCCCCTGTCCGCCATTGGCGTTCCGAAAAGGCCCATTGAGGCGCTCGTAAATCGCCGAAAGGCCCTTGAACTTTCGTGGCTCGAGTTCGCTGTCGATGAGAAAATTTCGGAGAATTCTCAAAAGCTGGACTCGTAAGCCGCTGCGTTTGCAAAGTCCCTCATTATTGAAGAGAGCACGCCTCAGCGTTTCCGTGACCTCCCGATCGGCGCTTGCAACATCGTCGGTCATCAAACGCGCATAGGCCCGCAGGTGAGGAATTTCCGCAAGGATCGCCTCGGAGAGGCAGGTTTCTACCTGATCCAGCATTGGCTTCGCTTTCTGGATGGGTGGCAACTCCCTGACCCTTAGGCGAGCGCCAACCCATTATACGCAATCAATCCCAGCAGAACTCCGTCAACAACGGTGACAACCCCCGTCGGAAGCTTTGAAGCGCACATCGATGGAAACGATCTTGCCTTTGGGCCATTTGCCAACCTTGTCCAGGTTCCCGGAAATGTCGGCAAATGTTTTGCCTTCGGGAATGCAAAAGCACACTGAGCCATCCTCGAACGCCATCCGCACATTGGTGGCGATAAAACGGCCTTTTGAGAAATTACGCATGAGCATCCCACTTAAGTATCAGACGCTTATCTTAGATGATCGCGAACGCTGACTCAAAGACTCTGGAAAGTACTTAGCGAAGATCGCCGCCGATCAGTGGAGCTAACGCTTTCTCAAATCGAATTGTTGGGCCTGGCTAGATTTACCTATTGAAATGAAGGTGCTTCGCAGCTCAAAAGCCGAGCCGTTTTCGGCCTCGATATATGCGCGAAGGCGAGATCAGGCTGAAGGCTCGACGGCGCTTCAAGAAGCATTTTCGGACGTGCCGTCCGGCTTCACTGAAATCAGCTTTTCAATAGCGTGAACTTTGCGGTCGACGAAAATGACGTTGGAAATTTCGATGGCTACCGCGCCGCTACCCGCGCTCGTCGCGCGGAGGTCGCTGGCGCCGAAACCAAGGGTCGACCGGAAAAAATCCGCGCTAAGCTTTTGAAAGCGCAATCCGTTGGTGTCAAAGCTCTCCGCGCCGCCGCCGATCAGGTGCTCTTCGGTCATCTGCGCCGGCCGTATGCGCCAGTAGGTTAGACGATCGAACACGAAAAACATCAGAAGCCAGATGATGAATAGAGCTGTCGAAAACACAACATAGAAGCCGGTGTTCATATGCACCGATAGATACGGGATCAGTTTGGCGATTTCGTCCCACCAGCCGAACCAGGCGAGCACGACCGCGATAAATGCGACAGCGAGTAACGCCACGACCGAATTGATGCCACGCAGCCGGACATTTGTGAAAACAATCAGTAATAAAATCACCGCCACGTAACTCAGGCCAAGCACCGAACTTGGCTGGCTCCCCGGAGCGGTTGCCAGAAACTTTTCCTGCCCGGCGTTCAAGACTGCGAACACGAAGCCTATCACCCAAGCCGGCCACCAGAAGAAAAGGGTGGAGTGTCCGTAAATGACGATCTCACGCAGAGCCGCCTGATGAGGCAACGCCGCTGTCTTCGGTTGATCGCTCGTGAGCTGGTGTGTCATGGCTTGATATGCTCTGAGGTTAAGTCCGGACCGATCGATGCTCCTTCGAGAAGCCAGGCGCCCGGCCCCGCCTTCGGCGCGAGTCCCACGTGCGCCATCAATATGTCCTGCTGCTCCTGACCCTGGTCGCGGACTTCTGGGATAGCGCCATGCATTCGATCTTTGGGGAGCAGGCCGGACGCCCGCACCCCTTTGCGTTGGATGATTACTTCGCAACCTTTGGAAGTTCCTTTGCCGCCGCCGCCGGCATGTCGACCACGACGCGATCATTGTGCAAGGCAAAAATGGCCGCCGGGAGGGCGATTTGATGCTCGCCGAGGCCCAGGAAGCCGCCGATATCGGCGCGCAATTCGGTGATCTTGTTGTCTGGCGTTCGCAGGATAGCGGCGACCTCGCCGAGTTTTTTGCCGTCGCTGCTATACACCGCTCTGCCGACCCAGGCCTTGGCCTCTTGCTCGGTGATCGCCGTTTGCGCGGTAAGCATCGTACCGGCACTGGTCGCCATGGAGGGAGATTTGACGTCCTCAGCAACTGCCGGGAGCGCGATCGCGGCGGCAAAAGCAGCCGCAAATGTCAGTGGACGCATCATAATGTGAACTCCTATATGAGATGAGAACTCATCTCTCCACGGAAAAGCTTGAGTGTCTAAACTCGGAAATTACTCAGATCTTATGTATTTGTATTAAGAGAAACCGAGAGCTCTACTGTAAACGCGGTGTAAAGCGTGTGGAAACAATCCCGTAATTGCGAGTAGATTCCTAATCTTTCCACTCGGAATCCTAATAGCCATCTTTTCCGAGATCGCGCCATTCATACGGAAAATCGGCGCCAAGTCGCTCGTTATGCCGGCCAGCTTCTAATGTGCGGTGCTCTCGATATTCGGAATACGTTCGGCGCCATTGGCTCCTATTGGCTGGGCGGCGTTGACGAGAGTTTGCGAGGCCTGGAACTCGGCTTCGGCATGAATGATTTTGGCGCGGCGGTCGCGTTCGGCCTCGGCTTGTTTCGCGATGGCGCGCAGCATGTTTTCCGTGAGTTCGACGGTTCGGATCTCGACGTTGCTCACCTTGGACGTCGGTGCTGAGTTTCTTGCGCTCGCAGACGCATCTCATTGCGGTTGCAGCGCAGCGCCGGCCGCCGCGACCCCGCTGCGTTCGTCAGGCCCCGCGAACACGATCCCTTTATCGAGCATACATGGACTTATCACAACGCTGATGGAGCCATGGAAATGAATTCCGGAAGAGCCTGCATACCGATCTCGGATTTCCTTTCCAAGGACTACCCGAAGGAGGCAAAATGCATTTTCGTAAGCTTTTGACCACCATGGCTCCGGGAGAGTCCTATCCCTACTCAGAGCCGGAATAGATTTTCTGGCACTCGTGCATCTTTTATTTCGAAAAAGTAGCTAGACGCCGCCACGAGTACCGCGTCCCCGTTCCCGGCAGTGCTCCAGGCTGGTGCTCCGTGAACAAAAAACGCCGCCATCACGATATATTGATTTGGAATACTGTAACGGCTTCCCAGGTGATTTGCTGACAGTTTGGCCAGTCTCGTTTTAATCTGGCCCGAGTTTCGGCTTTGCTGGCCCCAATTCAGGCCCTCCGATTGCGAGACGCACAGGAGGCCCGCCATGCTTAAACATTCTCTCGCAATTCTGATGGTAACAGCCGTCCCGGCTATGGCCGCGGATAACCTATCCAGTCATGTGGTGCGGTTCGAACAAGAATCCTTCGTCTGCGGACAAATCAATAAATCGGGGAAAGTTCGCCGCTTCATTCATTCGACCCCGACAGCGAAATACATCCCGGAGTTCGAGCCCGCTGCGACCGACCCGATGGCCAAGAGCTGGGACATCACCTATCGCATTATCTGCGAAGGAGCCATTCAGCCGCCAATCACCGCCCGCTTGAACCACAAGCGGTTCTAGGCCATTTACCGCCGTCGCTGTCGTTGGCGTTCTGACAACGGCGGCGCCACGCGCCCGATCGCACGATCCGAGTCCCATTTTAAGCAAAAGCACTGCTTCGGCTTTCTCTTGTCGTGAGGGGCTCGTGCTAAACTCTCTTGCGGAGCAGCATTAAGGGTGGTGAGGTTCGAATGCGCCGTTTGTCTGATGGAGTCCAGTCCGCTTACGCGTGGTTCAAGGTCGAATCCGAGGATGGTGTCGCCGCCATCGAATATGGCCTGCTCGCCGCTTTAATCGCCGTGGTGATCGTCACCGCAGTCACGCTCGTGGGAACAAACCTTTCAGGTGTGTTCAACGCGGTGTCGGCTAGCATTTAATAGCTAGGATCGTCACAGGGAGGCTGTATGCGAGTTTACGGCACGACGACAGCCGACGAAGCCCTAGAAGCCGCTTTTGAGGCGAGGGCGCTGACGCTTTGTCCTAAGCACAAATATAATTTGATCCGCACAAGCGACCTAACCCTGACGCGAAAAGCCTGGGAAATCGGATCGGCAAAGATTGATCAAGGTCTCTTTTCATCGGAACCCATTTTGCTAATGCGGGCAATCCGCGACATGATCGAACTGGGTCGAGATGAGTGCCAATGCTGTGTTAACACTCGCACTTACCAAGCCCGGTTCGCTATCGGCGGCAAGCCTAACACGCCGTGCCCATGCGGATCGCCAACTTGTCCTGCTTTTCGCTTCGTATAGTCCCGATTTGCGAGCGGCAATCGAAGGCGCGTGGGAAATCAT
The DNA here is from genome assembly GCA_963839435.1 of uncultured Alphaproteobacteria bacterium. Classification (GTDB taxonomy): domain Bacteria; phylum Pseudomonadota; class Alphaproteobacteria; order Rhizobiales; family Rhodomicrobiaceae; genus Rhodomicrobium. The sequence continues at coordinate 149,285 of CAWIVD010000005.1, read as the reverse complement.
GCGGCTCGATCCGGGGGAGCGGGCGAGGAACTAGCGCGCTCTTCCTGCTCCACCTAAGCCGACCCCGAAACAGGGATTGTCGAGCCAACGCGGAGCACTCGGGGCGCTTCACTCTGTTCTTGGTTCGCTCGAAAAGAGGCAGCTCATCCTGACCACGCGTGGAGACTCCGCACGAGCGCCTGCGGTCTATCAGGTTTTGTTGCCTGCGCTATTGCACAGGTGTCGTAGAGGTCTGGGCGTTGGAGCAACCGGACTGATTCCGCTCACTTTAAACTTTTGTTCGTTGCACCTGTAAGGCTACGCGCCCTGCCTGACGCCTCGCGCGGGGTGTGCGGCACATTGCCAGCATCAAGCCGATCTCGCTTGTTTCGACAATTCGAATTGGGCAGAGTGCCAGGTTCGCAACGGTCAAGGTAATGGTTGTTAGCCGCAAAAAGAGTTACGCCGCGATGTTTTTTGAGCAACAGGACTAAAGCGTCCTCATCGCCCGTTGTCGTACGTGAAAGGCAAATCGAGTTGAGTGACATGATAACCGCGCTTCCGGTGCGGGCGATGTTGGCATCGCCCTTTTTGCAAATTGGCCGCAATCGTCGTCCGTTTTCCGGGGCGGGGCTGCTTCAGGTTCTCAGAAATCCGTCGGAGTGGAAACGCGCCGTCACCGTGGCGCTTGTGCTCTTTATCGCGTCCCTCGCGCTTGCGCCCGCCCTGACGACCGATCAGAGGACATTGGCAGCCGAGATCAACAGCAAAACTCTCAAAGCGGCCGCGGCGATCAAGACCGCCGCGCGATAGTCCGGCATTCCTCGGTGATGAAGAGATGGGAAGGCTTGTTGTCAGTGCCCCTTCGCAACGTCAAAAGCGTTTTCATGAGCCTTGCCTGATGGCAGCGCGGGGCGGGTTGCGCTCCCATTCTTTGACTTGATCCCGGGCCCCGCTGTTGCAGCCGAAACGGATGGGGAGTGGAAATTCGCCTTCGCTGACGACTACTGAAGCGCGGGAGGGATACCCGGTACGCCTCGTGGACGTTCAAGAGCAGACCGGTCCCAGTTTCCATTTTTCGCGGCGGCGTCGTAAGTCGATTGCAGAAAGGCAAGAAGCTTTGCATCAGGGTCGTGGTCTGTTCGAACCGCCTCGTAAGGCAAGAGAAACTCCCGGAGCTCTTGGCTGAAAAATCCCTCACGAGGATTGACTTCGGAGGTTCTGAACCCTTCCGGTTCCGGGTAGGCATACGAATAAAACGCCGGGTAATCGATGCCGCCGCCCGGCCAAAATCCGGCGCTGCTCACCTCGTGGGAATAGGCCTCGCGGACAATGGCGTCCGAGAGGCCAGGAACGCCGCCTGGATGCGGCGGGGCTCGACGCCCGGAAAAGCGCGTAACCGCCAGATCGAAACTCCCCCAGAAGAACTGCACGGGGCTGCATTTGCCGATGAACCCGGTCCGGAACTCTTTAAGTACGCGGTCGGCCTGGAGGAGCGCCTTCCAGAAACGGTGCGCATAGTCCGGGTCATAGGCAGCATGAACGGAATCGCGGCTGAACGGGATGGCATCGGGGATCTCGGAAGGATGCTCGTCGATTTCGACATGAATGCCTGCCTTGCCGAGTTCGGCCATCACGATTTCGAAGAAGTCGGCCACCGTCCTCGGCTTTAGGGCTAAACGGCTTTCGCAGCCTTCGCTGGTCAGGATTTGCAAAACGTGCCGATTGAAGTCGAATACGATCTCGACAGCCCGATCGTCATAATAGATCGGCGAAGACGTCAGACCGCATGCATTCACGTAGAGTGGAACATGCCAGGAATGGTTTAGCCATGGCGTGAGAGCCAATCGGACCTTGCCCACGACCTGCGTCCAGAGATGAAGGGTTTCGCAAGTGTCTTTCCACTGCGGGTAGGGCAATTCGGGCCATGGGTTGCGTTTGCCGGTCATTGCCTCACTCCCGCGCAAGTTTCTGCCCCAGCTCGCGTCCCGGCCTTTCCAAGGCCCCAGAGGGCGAGACTGTTCCGGGCTTTGGTGACAAATTTCAATTTGGCTGGAAAGCTCGACGCTCGCTCACCCCAAATCATTGGCAACCTCAGGGGCGCATGCATGAGTTTTGCCGATGTGCGGATTGGTTCCCTTCGGTTCCCTTATACAATCTATAATTTGTACACAATATTGTTACGCAACCGGAGGTGGACATCCGGGGTGCATACCTTTAAGGATTCGGTAATAGACCTGAGGAGGTAACGCATGGCGCGAGCAACAGAAATAGGTTTTTCTGCCACTGATCGTAGTCACGAGACCGAGAATTTCTTGTCTTTACTGCCTAAGTTTCGATATTGCGCTTCAAAATGCGCGGAAAAGCTTGCTGATTTGGATGACATTTTGCCAGAGCGCAATCATTATCCATCTCGCATCATGGAACCCGTTCTCACCCAATCTCGTTTTATAACCAGTCGAGCAAAAACCCTGCAAAAGGTGGCGTTTGAGGCGCGATTAGATGGGCTTGCCGGGGCGTTGTGTATTCCTTCCTGATCGCCTCAAATTCGGCAGTCGCTTCAATGGATCAACTTTCAAGTGTGGTCGATCGTCAATCATTACCGAGGATGAAAGCAATGTTCGAGTATTTCAACGAAACACGCGCTTTTGACGGCCTTACGGAACGTGTGCGAGCCTATATGCGGACGTACCATCTTAACCTGGACGACATTGCTGTTTTGCTGCACAGCGAGCCGGAACATATTGCCGACTGGTTGATCGGAGCCGCCCCACGGCCTCAAAGCGCTCATACGTTGCTCTTTTCGATGGAAACACCGCCGCCGGAGGTGCTCAACGGTTCCTCCATGAGATCGCCGCGAGCATTGGTAAGATTGTAGCCGAGGCCGCGCCGTGCGATGCGGGTTGCTCCGGCCCCTTCCTGCGCACCCCGGCTTCGAATCCTTCGAGAACTCCCCCCGGAAGGGCATGGCTATGGGGGCTTTTCACCGGTGGTGGTCTGGTGCGCGAGCGATCCCCTTACGGATTGTCTTCGGGCGTGCCCGAGCCGGGCGCATCGTCCGCCATCTCGTCCCTGTAGCGGTTGAGATCGCGCTGAACGCGGTCAGGATTGGCGAGTTCTCCTTCGCCGTCTTTCCGCGGCTTGTTCGAGCCCATCCGCTCGTCAAGGTTCACATCTTTTTTGCCGCCGGTGGGTCCGTTTTCCGGATCGTCCGCAGGGTAGGAGCCAATCCCCTTTTTTGTTGTCACGACCGCTCCCGTGGCTTGGCCCTGTATTCTGTGGGACTTGCCGCCGCGATCCGATTTGATGGAATTCTGATCTGCCATGCTGAACTCCCATGCTCTAGGAAGGCAATGGTTTGAAAGGACTTAAGTTCCAGTGATTTATCGGGTTGCGGGTGTTTCCGGCGGCTTCAATCGCGCTGCCGCAGAGACCGCGCTCGCTGAGAGGGCCATAACAAGTGTGAAGACTGAGCAGGCCTACCGCGGGCCTTTCGGCGGCGCACTCCACCGAGCCGGTGGAACCTTTGCAAAAGCGGCGTTACTTTGGTTCCAGGCCCAAAGGCAACGCGATAAGGGGTGCGCAATGAGGGACATATTCCAGGTTTCTCCGAAAGCCGCCGATTACAAAGCGCGGATCGAGCGCTTCATGGCGGAGCATGTCTACCCGAACGAAGCGGCGCTGTTCGAGACGGCGGAAACGCAAGCTGACCGTTGGGAGCCTCTGGCGCTTCTGGACGAGTTGAAGGCGAAGGCGAAAGCGGAAGGGCTTTGGAATCTTTTCCTTCCTGACAGCACCCTGGGCGCGGGCCTGACCAACCTCGAATACGCGCCGCTCGCGGAAATCATGGGCCGCTCGCATTGGGGGCCGGAGGTGTTCAATTGCTCCGCGCCCGACACCGGCAACATGGAGGTGCTTGTCCGCTATGGAAGCGAGGCGCAGAAGGAGCGGTGGCTGAAGCCGCTGCTCGAAGGCACGATCCGCTCGGGTTTCGCCATGACGGAGCCGGATGTGGCCTCGTCCGATGCGACGAATATTTCGATTTCCATCGAGAAGGACGGCGGCGACTACGTCATCAACGGGCGCAAATGGTGGACCTCCGGCGCGGGCGACAAGCGCTGCAAGATCCTGATCCTGATGGGGAAGACGGACCCGAAAAATCCCGATCACCACAAGCAGCAATCCATGCTGCTCGTGCCGATGGACGCAGCCGGAGTCAAAAAGGAGCGCATGCTGCCCGTGTTCGGCTATCTCGATGCGCCGCATGGACATGGCGAGATCAGTTTCACGGATGTGCGGGTGCCGCTCGATAGCGTCATTCTCGGCGAGGGACGCGGCTTCGAAATCGCGCAGGGCCGCCTCGGGCCGGGCCGCATTCATCACTGCATGCGCACCATCGGCCGGGCCGAGCGCGCGCTGGAAAAGATGTGCCGCCGCCTCGACAGCCGCATTGCGTTCGGCCGGCGCGTCTCGGATCAAAGCGTCTGGCAGGAGCGCATCGCCGAAAGCCGGATGATGATCGACCAGGCGCGCCTCCTCACGCTGAAGGCCGCGCATATGATGGACACGGTCGGCAACAAGGCGGCGCGGGCCGAGATCGCGATGATCAAGGTTGTTGCGCCGACCATGGCGTGCAAGGTGATCGACTGGGCGATCCAGGCGCATGGCGGCGCGGGCATCTGCGACGATTTCGGGTTGCCCTACGATTATGCTTCGATCCGCTCGCTGCGCATCGCTGATGGCCCCGACGAGGTGCACCGCAACCAGATCGCCAAGCTGGAGTTGCGCAAGTATCGCGATCCGGGCGAAGGCAAGCGCTCCTGAGCAAAGGATCAGCATCCTGCGCCGCCATCTCGATCATCGGCCATGCACGATACCGAATAGCGATTTGGGTCGCGAGCAGTAATACTCACGTTGAGCAAATCTAGGCCCCTGGACTTCCGGAACCGACGCATCGTCGAGGGCAAAAATTTCGCAGATAGGCAAGCGCCGCGAAGCGGGCAAACTGCCGCTTCGCGGCAAAATCACCTTCGCGAGCGTTTTGTTTCCCGGCCCAGGCGGAGCGGAACCTTTGCCCGGCTTAAGCGTTTCAAAGCCGGATGGGTTGGCAAGTTAGGAGTAAATCATGAACTGGGATGAAATCGCCGCTGACTGGAAGCAGTTCGAAGGCAAAGTGCAGCAGCGTTGGGGAAAGCTCACTCATGACGACCTGCAGCACGTGAAAGGCGAGGTGAAGGCCCTGGCCGGCAAAATTCAGGAGCGCTACGCCATCACGAAAGAGGAAGCCGAGCGTCAAATCCACGAGTGGCGCAGCAAACTCTAGATCAACCCCGGCCGCGCCTCCAAAAGTGACGCCGAGAGGCCCGGCTTTAGTTGCTCTTGTCTTCCGCCACCCTTCGGGTGAAGTGCGCCCATAGTGGAAGCGGGCGGCTACGCCGTCCTGACCGCGCTGATCAACCTTTGAGGGGAGACTGGCTTTGAGAGGACCTGGGCATCCGGCCAGTCCTGCTGAAGGACGTGGAGGTCGCCATGGCCTGTGCAGAAGATTGTGTTAATACCCCGTTCCCGCAGAACCTGGGCGGCCGGGAAAACAAGCTCACAGCCAAGATTCACGTCAAGGACCGCGCAAGTAAGAGGGGCTGTCCGCGCAAAAGCGGTCGCATCCGCCGCTGTTTTTACTGGCCCAAAGATTTCCGCTCCCGCATCCCGCAACAAGCGCTCCACATCAAAGGCAAGGATCACATCATCCTCAGCAACTAGAACACGGGAGCCTAGCAAAAGCTGATGCTGAGCCGTAATCATTTAGTACAACTCCATTGGTTGCGCAGGTTGCAGCGTCCATTAGCCGTTATATCGAGTAGTATATTTACTTGATGGTAATGGAGCACTGTCAAGTGTGGCAAAATTATGCTGGGTTCTATTATCTTGAGAACGAACTCGTACCACATATTACTTTAAAGTTAAAGCGTAAACTCGGCAGAAGTTTCGATTTATTGGACCGAAGTTGAACGCGCGAATACGTGAGAGGCCTCTTGTCTCGCGGGTTCTTTGCCGGCGGGCCATAGAGCGCCGTTCAACTCGGCCCACGTGAAGAGTTGGGCAAAACCTCCGCACATGCTTCATTCCCTCGCGCCGCGATATTACCAGCTCCCGGTCTTGAAAGGGTCGGCCGAGCCTGTGCCACGACAGTGCTCTTTATTGCCTTAATAGGAAGAAATGGATGACTTTCGAAGAAGTAGAAAGAATAGCTGAGGTCATTGAAGCATGCCAAGACATCGATATGGACAGGGATGCGGCAATTCTGCTGGTAGAACTCTTTTCAACAGCATTCCCAGAATTTGAATGGGATATTAATTGTGTTAATGGAAAGGTTAAAGTCGGACATAAAGAATAAAGGAAGTCGAATTGAATATGGCCCTTTCTGACAGACGAATATGAACTATGCGTCGCCTCTTGGTCGCGGCGCTGGCGCGGCTCGGGCGCCTCTCCCCGGCGGACGGCGGCGAAAGCGTCTCGCTTCGCGCCGCCGCGTAAAGGCCCTCCGGCGCAATTCCGGCCACCATGTGTAAACGGATCGTTGCCGGGGCAGGCCGCGTCGCCTTGGTAAATCGCGCCATGGTTAATAAAAGCGCGCCGGAATTATTTCTGGTCCAATTCACAGGTCATTATCCTTTATCAGGCGTAAACTTGGACCATCGCGCCATTGACCAGCCAGGAACCAACCATTTGAAAAACAACAGACTTTTATGGCATTAAATAGAATTTAATGCAGGGGCTTCCACCTTAAGTGGGCGAGCAAAAGTCCGTTAAATATGTTGCAGGTTCGCCCGTTAACCACGGCAGAAGCCTCCGTCAGCGCACTGGCGAAGTCGGCGCCGCCCTGCTCCCTATAATTTCTCATTTTAATTCAATGGGTTATCTCCGTTAACCTCTCGTCAAAGCGCATTCTCGTAAGATCCCGTATTGAAATGCGGACGCAAACTAAAGCGCAATCCGAGAAAAGAGATGGCGCCTTTCGCACCATGCATACAAAAAGCCGTTTGGTCTCAAAGCGGGAATCCGTCCCGGCTGCCGCGACTGTTGATGAGCCAATGGCGCACGTTGGCCGCTTAGCCGCGGGCGGGCGTACCCGAACCCTCCAGAAAACTGGCAATCAACCTGTTCGTTTTCAGCTCCTCCAACTGCGCATCGGTCGGGAGCTGAGGCTTATCGCGTGCGGCGTTCACCATGCAGAGAAAGCCAAACGGCTCGCCCTTGCTCGCGCGGAACTGATGCCAGGTCATGGGCGGGATGGTGACGAGGTCCGGCGCTGCAACCTCGCGCACCTCTTCGCCGACCAGACACGTGCCGCGCCCGCGGAAGATCATCACCGCGTGCACGTGCTCGTGCCGCTCAAGCGTGGAATAGCCTCCCGGCTGCATCTCGAAATAGCGCAGCTCGCACTGAAGTTCGGGGCGCTGAAAGAGGACCTGCCGGGTGATCGCCTTGAAGGGCGCGCTTCCTTCCTCCTTGTAGGCCAGCGGCTCGACGCCCTCCCAGCGGAAGCCGTCGCCCCGCGCCTGCCGAATGCGCCGCCCCTCATCCATTGTTCTCATCCTCGAAGTAACGCGCAACGCGCTCCACAAATTCAGCGGTCGCTTCGGTCAGCCGGTCTCTTGCGGAAAGCAAGCTCCCGCCGATCAGCAACATGGTATCCGGGCCATAGAAATCCAAAATCTCGGGCACGCGGTCCAGCGTCATGCCTCCTGCGGGACAAGGCAAGCAGCGTCGAAGGTCACCCCATTCGCACCGCGCCGCATCGGCGACCGCGCGGGAGGTTTCGGGCGAATAGCTGAAGCGCCCGCCATAGTTCGGGTAGATGGTGACGTCCGCGCCGAACAGGCGGAACAACTTGCCGAGCAGGAGGGGGGGGCGATCCGCGACGCGCCCGCCATGGCGGGGTGGCCGAAGAACGCCATATTCGGGAACTCTCGCACGAGCCGGTGAAAGTTAGAAACGCCGAGGATCATGGGCGCGACCATAACCGCCTCGATGCCCTCCATCATGGCGAGCGCGATCTGCGCGGCGGCAACGTCAAAGCTGCCGGAAATGTTGGGGACATAGAGCGTGTTCGACCCGGCCTTCCGGATAGCCTTGGCGCAGGCGCGAACGCGGTCGGCGAAGGGGCTGTAGGCCTGATCCGCTATGCCGTGATCGTCCTTGATGAAGTCGATGCCGCCTGCCGCAAGCCGCCCCGCCAGCGACGCGAGTTCCCTGACCGGCAGCCCCTGAGGCTTCAGCGCCGCGCAGGTGAACGCGCGAGCGCCCGCGCCGCTCTTCCCGCGAAGCCCGGCGATGCCGACATTCGGGCCGCCGAAGCGCGCCGCCATCGTGTCCGGGATTTCGGCGTTGTAGAGCGTCGCATCCTCCTGCATCGACGTATTCCCGAACAGCATGTTGAGCAGCTGCCCCGCCTCGAAGCCCGTCGTTTCCACCGCGAGCCCGATCCGCACCTCGAACAGCCCGGCTTCAAGCTCGCGAATGCCCTGCACTTCGCCCACGATGTCGCTGAGCACCGCCTCGTCCGATATGGCCGCGAGCGGCGTCTCCACGCTCTGCTCGATCGCGATGGCCTGCACCCGCGCTTCGATGGAGGAGGCGTCGCTGCGAACGCGATAGGTGACGGTCATGCGAGACATGAGCTTTTTAAACCTGAAATCTTCACAAGACTAAATAGAGCAATCCACAGGCAAGGTACATCGCTTCCGCCAGCAATGGACATCCGCTGCGCGGCAGGCTATCTCCGCACAAACACGTGGGGACGCTGATGCTGAAGAATCTTTACTCATGGACGATGCGCCTCGCGCAAGGACCGCGCGCGCTCTTAGCGCTGATCGCGGTCTCGTTCGCGGAAAGTTCGTTCTTTCCCATCCCGCCGGATACGCTGCTCATCCCGATGGTTCTGGCGCAGCGGCAGCGCGCTTTCACGCTCGCGCTGTGGTGCACGGCGGCGTCGGTCGTTGGCGGCATCGTGGGCTACGGCATCGGCTCGCTGCTCTATGACAGCGTCGGCAAATGGATCATCGACTTTTACGGCTACGGCGACCGCGTCGAGGCGTTCCGCGAGACCTACGCGAAGTGGGGCGCGTGGATCATCCTCCTGAAGGGGCTGACGCCGATCCCGTTCAAGCTCGTGACCATTGCGAGCGGGTTCGCGGGATATAATTTTGGCCTCTTTATCATCCTTTCGCTCATCACGCGGGCGTTGCGCTTCTTCCTTGTCGCGGGGTTGCTCTATATCTATGGCGAACCGATCCGCGATTTCATCGAGCGCCGTCTGGGGACGGTGACGCTCGGTTTGTTCGCGGCGATCGTGTCAGGCTTTGTGATTGTGAGATATGTCGTATAGCGCGGTAACAACCCGTAACGGGCAGACAAAGCTGAGTTTGAGCACGGCGGCGCTTGTCCTGGCGGGCATAAGCTTCGCTGCGCTCGCGGCAGCTTGGGCCTTCCAATTTGCCGGCTATGCGCCTTGCCCGTTGTGCCTGGAAGAGCGGATCCCCTATTACGCAGCCATTCCTGGCGGGCTTCTCGCAGCGTTCCTCGCCAGCAAAAGCCCCAGGCTTGCGGCTGTCATCCTGGCGGCGCTGGCGCTCGGGTTTCTCTATGACGCCGGCTTGAGCATCTACCACGCGGGCGCGGAATGGCGTTTCTGGCCGGGTCCCGAGACTTGCACGGGAGACGCGGTGCAGCCGACGAACCTTTCGCAGGCGCTGCGCCACAACACTATCGTTCGCTGCGACGAGGCCGCGCTTCGCATCTTTGGCGTTTCGCTGGCTGGTTACAACGCTCTTATCTCGGCTGCGCTGGCGGCGCTTGGCGGCTTCGCGGCATGGCGGAGTTTGAGAAACGGTGGCCGGGACAATGCCCGGCCATGATTTCAAGCGGCTGCGGGCGGCGTAGGGGCGACGATCGGGGCTGATGGTTGGGCCTCAGCCTGAGCCGCACTCGCGGTAGCCAATGCCTTGCGCAACTCCTCTTCCTTCGTGTGATCGAACGAGGTGCGGAGCACCTTGCCGCCGACCCCTTTCAGATCATCGAGAACCTTGTCCGTCGTCATCTTCTTGATGAGCACAAAAAGTGCCGCGCTGCCCGAATCGATGGTCGCCGCAACCTGCTTCATGAAATCATCGTTGATGCCGATATCGGATAGCGCGCCTGCGATCGCACCGGACGCCGCGCCGACCACGGTTCCAACCAAAGGCACGAGAAAGATCAGCCCGACAAGCGTGCCCCAGACAGCACCCGAGGCCGCGCCTATGGCGGTTGGATGGTAAAGCTGGTTCAGCTTGATGTGCCCGTCCGGCTGCTTGACCGCGATCACGGCGTCTTTAATGTCGATGATATAGTCCTGCTGCATGCTGAGAAGTTTCTGGCGAACTTCTTCAGCTTTCGCTTCCGTTGGAAATTCGATAACGACGAGGTCGGCCATGACAGGAAACTCCATCCAAGGGGGAAACTCCGACCCGGAGATTACCGCGGGCGCGACATAGCGTCACCAGACTTCATGGTTCGGAAGATCAATTTTTAGTTAAGAATTTACATTGACTTATGCGGAGAAAGCCTGGATGCCGGTCAGCGCACGGCCGAGAATGAGCGCGTGCACATCGTGCGTGCCCTCATAGGTGTTTACGGTCTCAAGGTTCTGAGCATGTCGCATCACGTGGTACTCTCCTGAAATGCCGTTGCCGCCGTGGATGTCTCGGGCGGCGCGCGCAATGTCGAGCGCCTTGCCGCAGTTGTTGCGCTTGATCAGCGAGATCATTTCCGGCGCGGCCTTGCCTTCATCGAAGAGACGCCCGAGCCGCAGCGCCGCCTGAAGGCCGAGCGCGATTTCCGTCTGCATGTCGGCCAGCTTCTTTTGCACGAGTTGCGTCGCCGCCAGCGGGCGGCCGAACTGCTTGCGGTCGAGCGCATAGTGCAGCGCGCGATGCAGGCAATCCTCCGCTGCACCCATAACGCCCCAGGCGATGCCATAGCGGGCGCGATTCAGGCAGTTGAACGCGGATTGCAAGCCGGATGCATCCGGCAACAAAGCGCTTTCGGGAACCTCGACGTCGTCCATGACGATCTGGCCGGTGACAGACGCCCGCAGCGAGAGCTTGCCTTCAATTTTCGGAGCCGAAAGCCCGCGCATGCCTTTTTCCAGGATGAAGCCGCGAACCTTGTTCTGATGCGCGCGCGATTTGGCCCAGATGACGAAGACATCGGCGATGGGCGAATTCGAGATCCAGGTCTTCGATCCGCGCAGCCTGTAACCGCCTTCGAACGGCTCTGCGACAGTGGTCATTGCGCCTGGATCGGAGCCCGCATCGGGTTCCGTCAAGCCGAAGCAGCCGACATATTCGCCCGTCGACAGCTTCCGCAGATATTTCTGTCGCTGCGTTTCATCGCCGTAAGCGTAGATGGGGTACATCACGAGCGAAGATTGCACGCTCATCATGCTGCGATAGCCGGAATCGACGCGCTCAATCTCGCGGGCGACGAGGCCATAGGCGACATAGGAAACGCCAGCGCCGCCATATTCAAGCGGCAAGGTCAGGCCGAGAAGGCCAAGCTCGCCCATTTCATTGAAAATAGCGCGATCCGTATTTTCATGCGCGTATGCTTCGACAACCCGGGGGCGAAGCCGGTCTTCCGCAAAGGCATGCGCCGTCTCCTGGATAAGGCGCTCCTCATGGCTCAGTTGTTCGTGCAGCAAAAAGGGATCGGCCCAATCGAAAAAGGGCGCCTTCCGCGGCTTTGTTTCGGCTGTCTTATTCATTCAATGACTCCAGGCGGACCATAGGCAGTGCCTCATCCTTAACTTCTTCCCGTATCTAGGCGCAAACGCCAGAAGCCAGGAGTACGAAAAATGAGGTGTGTTTCTGGCGCTGACGTTAGTAGTTCTGGAGGTCCGCGATATCGCGCCTGGCGAGTTGGTTCGCTCGGGGCAAAATGCGCGATCGCTTCAAGAAATACTGGCTCGTGCTCTTTGGTGGAGCTTCCGTTCCCGATATCGTGCGAAACATTTTTTTGGCTCCTCGATCTGCGACTGCAACTTGACGATTTATATTTTAAACAATATAGAAAAGATTATGTGCCGAATTGGCACATTCTAGCTTAATGCACCGACCGACTACCCAGCCCCCATAGCATCAGGAGCTAACGTGACATCCGCTGTCGCGCTAAAACTTATTCTTTGCCTAATCGGGTGGCTTTGCCATGGAAGCGCTGTGGAAATTGCAACTCGTCGAGGCGAGCTTAGCCTCTGGCTCGATCTCCAACTTTTAGCAGGACTTGGCTTGATCATGTGCGGGGTGTTTTTGTGAGGGCCGGCTCCAACTTCCCTTAAAATTTGGAACAGATGCCGCTTCTCAACCTAAAAGCGAAATCAGCGATTCTTCCCCTGGCATTTGCGACATAATACCCAAGTTTTCCGGCAAAGGGTTCGACATCAAGATTTTACCCAGATTTGTGGATTTAACCGTTGCGGGAAAGAGATTTGGGATATTGCACGGAGGATCCTGCTCATGACTTAACAGACGATGCTGCGCTCCAGGATTTTTGGGGTCGCGTGCGTTATGGTCTTTGCAAGTTCGATCGCGCTGGCACAAACGGCGCAAGACACGAATGCTGCCTCATCCGAAAAGGCTGCTCCCGCAGACAGCGCGCCGAAAGCCAAAGGAAAAAAATCGGAGAAGAAACAGCAAGCGGGCGACCAGGCAGATAAAGCCGCGAACTCGGAGGCGAAGCCGAAGCGCGGCCAATATGGCAGCGAGGCCGAGGCGAAAGCTCATTGCAAAGGCGAGGTCGTGTGGGTCGATCAGGACCACTTCAACCACTACGCAGGGTCGCGCGAGTATGGCCGCAAGCCTGGCGCCTTTGCCTGCGAGAACGGCTAGAGCCTATCCGTTTTTGATTCCATCAAAAGCAGATAAGCTCTAATACACGCCGGGGATAAGGCGGCTTGTGCGGGCGCGATAGGCGTCGTATTCGGTGCCAAACTGCGTCCGCAGTAGTTTTTCCTCGGCGCGCATCCGGCCGACGACAGGCACAATCAAGAGCAGCGTGAGCACCGCGCCCACGCCTGATCGGAAGGCCAGTCCCCATCCAAGAGAGCTTATGATAAGGCCTAAATAGCTCGGGTGCCGGATAGCGCTGTAAATGCCGGTGGTCACAAGCTTGTGTCCCGGCTGTATCGCCACCAGACCGCTGAATTGATTGCCAAGGATGAACACCGGCCAAAGCCTGAGTGTGCCACCAATCGCGAACAGAAAGACGCCAACCCAGCGCGTGGCCTCGCCGTCGATAGTCCAGAAATCAATGCGGTCCGTGTAGGCCGGAAGATAGGCCAAGGCTAGTCCAAGCGCCATGAAGACGGGGATGACCCAGCGATTGGAACGATCCTCGCGTTCCCCCGAACTCATGTTTCCTCCGGCGAGAAACGCTGTTACTCCGAGTGCAGCGAACACGATTGTGAGCCCGGTCAAAGCGGGGTGGGAGAAAAAGGCAGCCCGCCCGCCTGCGCCGAGCACGGCGAGGCCGAAATAGGCGGCTATGCTGGCGCCAATTGCAATCAACCGCAAAGCGGACATCGGGCTAGTGCGTCCAGCTTCCGATGCGGCCAAATTTGAAGTTGTCGGCGTAGGACTTTTTTATGAACGCGCGCGGGTGCGGCTCAAAGATGCGGAACGGAATCCCGTTTTTTTGCGCGTAGTCGACTGCCTCCTCCTTGGTCTCGAAAAAGAGGCGCACCTGAGAAAGCATATCATTGGAGCTGGTCCAGCCCATGAGAGGATCGATCTCCCGAGGCGTGGCAGGCTCGTACTCCAGCACCCACTCTTTCGTTTTCGCCCGCCCTGACTGCATAGCGGTTTTCGCAGGCTTATAGATACGTGCAAGCATGACGACCCCGCCGGTTGACTCATCCCATTGTCGAATTTGGGCCATGCGAACGCAAATGACAATGGCAAACAGCGATGCGATGGAATCCGAAGCGAATTCGGCTGCTCACGGATTTACCTCGCATAAATCATACGGCATCAAAATCCGTGAACCAAATGCTTTTAGCAAAAGTTAACGACAGTCCGATCTTGTTTGTTTACTTCCTCCGTGCACAGTTTGCGACTTGGATCGTTCAAGTAATGCGTCATGAGATTAGTCCAGTTCACTGTCGCGGGTTTGCTCGCGCTTCTTCTCTGCGAGAAGGGCAACGCCGAGCCTTGTAGCGATCCGAAGAGTTTGCCCGCTTCTCAACCAGAAGCCATCGCGAAATGCGAAACCGTCGTTAAGAAAAGGTCCGCGAAATCATCTCCCCCATCGGCGTATCCCCCGGCTTCGGCGCAGAATACCGTTCCGCCGGCGCCGCCTCCATTGCCGTCTTCACTCAGGCCGGACTGGATCTACCTGGGCACTGGCATTGTTGACGCTCATATCGGAGAAAGACAGATATACGTCGATGGCCGGCCCACCAATCGCTATACCGGCGTCACGCTGATCACCCCCATTGAACAGAGCCAATATAATCCCTATCCCATTGGACCGGAGATCGGACTTCTATGGAAGACCCCGTCTTTGGCCGCCTACGGTATTACCGACATCGGTGTTGGTTTTACCGCTTATCGCAGCAGCACCTACACGACAGCAACAATCCTTGGTTTTCGCGTGGGTCATGATCTGGCGGACGGCATCAACGCAGGGCTCATCGTCGGCCCGATCATTTCAGGGTACTCTGAGCCCATGGCGGTTGCGGTCGAACTGGAATTCGACCTCAAACAGATCGCTGTCTGCCAACATTGGGGCATCGCTGAAATCATCCCCCCGGGGCTTGTTGTCAAAAACCGCGTCATGCCGGGCAAGGCCGAGTTCTGGGAGCCGGGCCAAGGCGTGAATGCTGCCTTTGAACTGTGGGCCGGATTCAGGTTCTCCCTTCGATAGGCCAACCGGCACAGAGTGGCGCTGACCCATGTGAACCGCCATGAGTTGCGTTACCTTTGTCCATGGCTATCGCGCCGAAGGAAAATACTTACTTACGCAAGCCCAATCTGGTTAACCGATTATGCCAGCTACATCGTTGACAGCGATTGCAGATGCTGAAACAGCCACGTCTCGCTCAGGGCGTCATTATCCTTTCTCAGATAAACGCGAAGATCGACTGGGTCTTCGGAAATCGCCGTAAAGTCGAACATTACGCGCCACAGGTCAGTGTCGACGACAGGGTACACCGCTTGCCGTTCGATCTTGCCTGATGCTGCAGTCACGACGACGTCCAGGTCTCCCCGCTTCGTAAACTCGTTGAGCCGGCCGCCTCGGAAGTCCACGACATATTTGACCATGCCCTTTGGCCGGGGCTGACCTGGAATGCCGCCCGTGCCGGCCCTAGTGGCGACGACGCGCGCCAGCGGAGCCGGATAAGGCTCGTCCAGCCGCCAGTGGAGCTTATATTGCACCTCGTGATGCTCACCTCCCCTGTATGGCTGCCGCGGCTTCCAATAAGCGACGATATTATCGTGGATCTCATCGTTCGTGGGAATTTCCACGAGTTGCACAGCTCCTTCCCCCCAGTCGCCGATGGGCTCGACCCAGACGCTCGGGCGCTTGTTGTAAAAAGCTCCGTCGTCCTCATAGTCGCGGAAGTCGCGCTCGCGCTGCAGGAGACCGAAGCCTTTCGGACGCTGATCGAAAAATGAACTGGTTTGTACGCTGAGCGGGTTGTTGATTGGCCGCCAGATTCTGCTCGCCCGCTCCAGTCCAGACGCTGAGACCATCGCTATCGTGAATTTCAGGGCGCCAATCCGTTCCCATTCTGCGGTTCGGCTTGCCGTACCAGTACATGCTGGTGAGAGGCCCGATACCGACGCGCTCAATGTCCGCCCTCGGGAAAAGATGGGCACTGATGTTCATCAGCGTGCTGCCTTCATGCGTTGTCTCGAAGCGGTAGGCGCCGGTAATGCGCGGCGAATCCAGCAATGCATTGATGATGACGCCGCGCCTGCCCGCCATCGGTTCCAGCCAGAACTGTGAAAAACGCGGGAACTCCTCCGGCGTTGGCATGGCGACATCGATGGCCAGACCGCGTGAGGAAAGTCCGTATTGCCCTGTTTCGGCCGGGCTTCGGAAATAGGATGCGCCGAGAAAAGCGAGCCAGTCCGGCACACCCGGTGCGGCGAGAACGCGAAATCCCGCAAAACCCGTGTCAGGAGGCAGCGCTTTCGCGAAGTCGCTCTTTCCATAGGTAAAGAGGTCCGCACTATAGCCGACCTCTTGTGCTATCCCTGCAGCGGACACGACGAAAATACGGACGGGCTCTTTGAAAAACCGCCCGACATGAAAAAGCTCAATGGGAAAAGGTCCGTCGCCCTGCCCCCAGATCGCCAACTCGGGCCGGAACTTGATCTGCTGATAGGCATCGAAGTCGATCCGCTCCAGCAATTCCGGATCGTGTACGATCGGCTTCTGATAAGGCTTTTCGCTGAGCTCTTTGGCAGAGGCGATGAGCTTTTCAAATGAAAAAGGAATTTGCGGGCCGACGAAGATGCTTTCGGGCTGCGCGGCCCTCACTCTTGTGCTTGCGGCGAGACTTAGGGCCGCCGACCCGATCAGCAATGTCCGACGATCAATCATTTGGTTTCTCCGCAATATGGTCCCAAGGCTTCGGTTCTGATTGAAGAAATGCGCATGAAGGGTATGAAATTAAAGCTTCGCCTTTCGAGAAGCTGACGAACATTCCTCGATTGGACGCTCCTGGGCCTTTTACAACAGCTACAATGCCGCGCTCAAGCACCTGAAAAGGTTCAGAGGGTGGTGCAAGATGAACTTTTTGGCTATCATTCATTCCCCATCCCGGAGCCCCCAATCATGCATATCCGCCACCCCTACCTCCTCTTTCTCGGTGACGTTCAAGATCAGCTTGCGGCCAAGACGGCGCAGGGGATTGTGGATTGGCGGCCCGACTGGTGCCTGGGGCAATTGCGGATGCCCGGATGCCAGGCCGATGTGGGCATCACCGATATGACCATACGCGAGGCAGTGAAGGCGGGCGCACGCACCTTGATTGTCGGCGTTGCAAATGCTGGCGGCATTCTTCCCGAGCAATGGACGGCTCCCATCGTGGAAGCGCTGGCGTCGGGACTTGATGTCGCGGCCGGCCTTCATATGAAGCTTGCCGAGAGGCCGTCCGTCGCGGACGCTGCCCAGCGCTATGGCCGGAAGCTTTTCGATGTTCGCCAGTCGGGCGAGCGCTTCGAGACCGGGAAGGGCACGAAACGCCCGGGCATGAGGCTCTTGACCGTTGGCACCGACTGCTCGGTTGGGAAGAAGTACACGGCGCTGGCGCTCGAACGCGATATGCGCGCCCGCGGTTTCGATGCCGATTATAAGGCGACAGGGCAGACCGGGGTGTTCATTTCCGGCCGGGGCGTCGCCATCGACGCTGTGGTAGCGGACTTCGTTGCCGGCGCGGTGGAATGGCTTTCTCCGGCGGCCGAACCCAACCATTGGGACCTGATCGAGGGTCAGGGCTCGATGTTCCATCCCTCTTTCGCAGGCGTGTCGCTTGGGCTTCTGCATGGCGCTCAGCCCGATGCGTTCGTGGTCTGCCATGAACCTTCGCGCACCACAATGCGGGGCGTCTCCTTTCCCCTGCCCTCGATCCAGCACGTGATTGACATTACAATGCGCTGCGGCTCGCTGACGAATCCCGGCATAAGGCCAGTCGGCATCGCGATCAATACGGCATCCATGGACGAGGATTTTGCGCGCGACTTCCTGAAGCGGCTTTGTCGCGATCATGCCCTGCCCGCGACGGATCCCATGCGATTTGGGACCGGAACGATTGTCGACTACATTGCATCTGAATTTCCAAAAACCCTGCCCGCCCGCACCCGTTAGCTCATGCGACGACTGAAGGTTGATATTGAAAGCTGGCCCATTGCCGGCGCGTTTACGATTTCACGGGGAAGCCGCACCGAGGCCCGCATCGTGGTCGCCACGATAGAAGATGGCGCGCACCGCGGACGAGGTGAGTGTGTTCCGTACGCTCGCTATGGTGAAACCGTTGAAGGGGTCGCTGCCGCAATCGAGAGCGTCGCGGACGAAATTGCTGCGGGAGCCGGCAGAGACGATGTTCTGACGCTGCTTCCGGCAGGGGCGACCCGGAATGCGCTCGACTGCGCGCTCTGGGACCTTGAGGCGAAGGCTTACGGGAAACGCGCTCATGAGCTTGCGGGCTTGCCTGAGCCTCGGCCTGTAACAACCGCGTACACGCTAAGCCTTGGTGCGCCAGAGGCGATGGAAGCTGCGGCTCGGACGGCCAGCCAAAGGCCGCTCCTCAAGGTGAAGCTTGGAGGCGATGGCGATGCGGAACGCATCGCAGCTGTGAAGCGCGGCGCGTCAAAATCGATGGTGATCGTTGACGCGAACGAGGCATGGAGCGAGGCCAACTTCGCTGAGAACCTTGCGGCATGTCGCGCCGCGGGCGTTGCACTGATTGAACAGCCATTGCCTTCCGGATGCGACGGTTTGCTGGCTTCGATTACGGCCGAGGATCGCGGCGGCATCCTGTTTTGCGCCGATGAAAGCGTGCACACGGCTGACGACCTGGACGCAATCGCCTCGCTCTACCAGGCCGTCAACATCAAGCTCGACAAGGCTGGCGGCCTTACAGCCGCGCTTCAACTGAAAGCGCAAGCGCTCGCCATCGACTTGAAGATCATGATCGGGTGCATGGTCGGCACGTCGCTAGCGATGGCGCCCGCGCTACTGCTTGCCGGCGACGCGGATTTTGTCGACCTCGATGGCCCGCTGCTTCTCGCCCGCGACCGAGAGCCAGGGCTTGTGTTCGACGGCAGCGTGATAAAGCATTTTGACGCAGAGCTTTGGGGTTAAGCGACAATCAACATTCGAGCTGATCGCCGCATTCGGCTCCCCGAGTGGAAGAAAACCCTTTCGTTCCTGCAATGCTAATCTTTGGTTGCAGGCAAGAAGCGACGACTTAAGCATTGAAAAACCTATATCACACTTTGCAAAGCCGGCGTTAGCCGTCTATATATCGCCAACTAGCAACCGAGAGGCGAATAGGCGCGCGGCGGAAGCATGGACCTGCGGCACATACCTTTTGTGAAGATGAACGGCCTCGGCAACGACTTCGTCATGATCGACGCGCGCACCGAGCCCGTTCGGCTGTCTGCAGCCGCGGCAGGTGCGATCGCCAACCGCACAAGCGGTGAGGGCTGCGATCAGGTTATAGTGCTGGAACCTTCGCACGCCGCCGACGTATTCATGCGCATCCTGAACGCCGACGGCTCCGAGGTTGGCGCCTGCGGAAACGCGAGCCGTTGCGTTGCGGCGCTGCTGCATCCCGGCCTTGGCCGCAATCGCATATCAATCGAAACGCGCGCTGGAGTGCTCGATGCGCTGGTCGGCGAAGACGGCTGCGTAACCGTCGATATGGGCGCACCCCGGTTCGCGTGGAACGAAATCCCCTTGGCGCAGGCCGCCGCCGATACTCGCGCAATCGGCCTGACATTCACCTTGCCCGATGGACGCATACTGGCTGAGCCAAGCGTCGTCAATGTCGGCAACCCGCATTGCATCTTCTGGGTTCGGCACGCCGATAGCTATGCTCTGGCTGCGTTCGGTGCCGAACTTGAGCACCATGCGCTTTTTCCGGAACTCGCCAATATCTCGCTCGCCGAAGTCATCGACGACCGTACGATCAAGTTGCTTGTATGGGAACGCGGCACCGGCATCACGCGCGCTTGCGGAACCGCCGCCTGCGCCGCCGCTGTATGCGCCTTTAGAACCGGTAAAACCCAACGCGAGGTGGAGGTGCGGCTTCCGGGGGGCGTGCTTTCCATCGAATGGCGCGAAGATGACGATCATATCTTGATGACCGGTCCCGCCGAGTTCGAGTTTAACGGGATTATTCATTTGAACGGCGGCGGAGTTACCGTCGAGGTGGCGCGGCAGTCATGAGCGTCGACGTCATCACCTTTGGCTGCCGCTTGAACTCTTACGAAAGCGAAGTGGCGAAGACGCACGCGGCGGCGGCCGGGCTCGACGATGCCGTGATCGTCAACACCTGCGCCGTGACCGCCGAGGCCGTGCGGCAGGCTCGTCAAGCCGTTCGCAAGATTTGCCGCGAGCGGCCTGCCGCGAAGATCATCGTCACTGGCTGCGCGGCCCAGATCGAGCCTGAAACTTTCGCCGAAATGGACGAGGCCGATTTCGTGATCGGCAACGCCGAGAAGACCGCTGCCGAGACATTTCTGCGCATCGCCGCAAACGATCTTGCGCGGGTGAAGGTCAACGATATCGCATCGGTTCGCGAGACGGCTCCTCACATGATCTCCGGGTTTGGCGGCAGGAGCCGCGCTTACCTTGAAGTGCAGAACGGCTGCGATCATCGCTGCACGTTCTGTGTGATCCCCTTCGGGCGCGGGCCGTCTCGCTCTGTTCCGGCCGGCAACATTGTGCGCCAGGTCCGCACGCTTGTTGACGCAGGCTACCGCGAGGTGGTGATGACGGGCGTCGATCTGACGTCCTACGGCGCCGATTTGCCGGGAGGCATGACTCTTGGCCGGCTTGTGCGTTCCATCTTACGGCTCGTACCTGAGCTGCCGCGCCTGCGCCTCTCCTCGATTGACACGATGGAGGCTGACGAAGCGCTGACCGAAGCCTTTGCGGAAGAAGAGCGGCTCATGCCTCACCTTCACCTCTCTCTTCAATCGGGCGACAATCTGATCCTGAAGCGGATGAAGCGACGCCACGCCCGCGAGGATGTGATTGAGTTTTGCAGCACTATGAGGGATATGCGGCCTGACATGGTCTTCGGAGCGGACCTGATTGCCGGCTTCCCAACCGAGGATGAAGCCATGTTCTCGAACACGCTCCGGCTCGCGGACGAGTGCGGGTTGAGCTTTATGCATGTCTTTCCCTTCTCTGCGCGGCCGCAAACGGCTGCCGCACGGATGCCCCAGCTCGACCGCGCACTCGTGAAGGAGCGCGCGGCACGCCTGCGCCTCAAGGCGACCGAGCGCCTGAGCTTTCATCTTCGGGCGGAGCAAGGCAAAGTTTTCGACGTGCTCATGGAGAGCAAGGGTATGGGCCGGACGCCGGGGTTCACCGAAATCGAGATCGACGGCGAAGGCAAGGAAATGAGCGGCGCAATCCTGAAGGCTCGAGCCATTGGCAGCGACACGCGACACCTTATTGGCGAGCGCTTGGCATGAGCGATACATCCAAGCGAAGCATGTTTGGCCGCATATTCGGCGGAGGCAAGACGGAAGCGCCGCCTAAAAAGGAAGAGGAGGCACGCCCGCCTTATGAGCCGGTTCCGGCAGTTCCCGAAGAGTTTCAAGAGGAAGCCGCTCAGGAAAATTCGACGGTCAGCGTATTTGGCCGAATTTTAGTCGGCAAAGCAGCCCAGAAGGCTGAAGATGCACTGCCGCCTGACGAACCAGCTTCGGACACAGAAGAACTAACGGACGAGGTGCCGGAGAAGACGTCGCGCTTCGGCTGGTTCCAGCGCCTGCGTCAGGGGCTGACGAAAACATCCTCGCGGCTTACCGAGGGCATCACTGGCGTTTTTGCAAAGCAGAAGCTCGACGACGAAACCCTCGAGCAGCTGGAAGACCTGCTCATACAGGCCGACCTTGGCCTCAGCATCGCTTCCCGCGTCACCAATACGTTGCGCCAGTCGCGTTATAACAGCAACATTTCCTCCGAAGAGGTTCGTGACATCCTGGCCCAGGAGGTGGAGAAGGTCCTTGCGCCAGTCGCCGAGCCGCTGGAAGTCGACTCCGCCAGGAAGCCGCATGTCATCCTTGTCGTCGGCGTCAACGGCACCGGCAAAACCACCACAATCGGAAAATACGCGAACCAGTTTACCCGGCAGGGGCACCGCGTGATGCTCGCAGCGGGCGACACCTTCCGGGCGGCAGCGATTGAGCAGCTCAAGATTTGGGGCGAACGTACCGGCTCCGAGGTCATCGCCAGTGAACCCGGCGCCGACGCGGCCAGCTTGGCGTTCGATGCTTTCCAGCGGGCGAAGGCGGAGGGTTACGATGTCCTCATCATTGACACGGCGGGCCGCCTTCAGAATAAGTCGGCGTTAATGGCAGAACTTGAAAAGATAATCAGGGTCATACGAAAGCTTGATAGGGCAGCGCCGCACTCGGTGCTTCTGACCCTCGACGCCACGACGGGCCAGAACGCGCTTTCCCAGGTTGAAATCTTCGACAAGACGGCAGGGGTAACCGGCCTTGTCATGACCAAGCTCGACGGGACCGCGAGGGGCGGCATCCTCGTCGCCATCGCAAGCAAATACGGCGTACCCGTTCACGCAGTCGGTGTTGGTGAAGGCGTGGAAGATTTGCAATCATTCGATGCGAGAGATTTCGCACGTGCCATTGCCGGCATAAGTTGAGTTCAGGAGGTTTATGTGGAGCAGCTTGAGGCGTCCAAAAGGAAGTTTAATGTTACTCCCTTTCTAAAGCTTGCACTCGAGGTCGGGCCTCTTGCGGTCTTCTTCATCACAAATGGCAAATTCGGGATTTTTTATGCGACCGCATCGTTCATGGCCGCCACTCTGATCTCGCTTGTCACCAGCCGTATTTTCCTCAAGCGTATTCCAGTCTTGGCCATTGTGATGGGCGTTTTCGTTATGGTCTTTGGTTTTCTGACAATTTATCTGCACGACGACACATTCATCAAGATCAAGCCGACGGTCGTGAACACGCTCTTCGCCTTCATTTTGGCTGCGGGCCTTTATTTCCGCCGGCCTGTTTTGAAACTTGCTCTTGGTGAGATCCTGCAAATGCAGGATGAAGGCTGGCGCCTTCTGACCTTGCGGTGGATCGGCTTCTTTATGTTTCTGGCCATCCTGAATGAGCTCATTTGGCGAAATTTCTCGACGGACACCTGGGTCAGCTTCAAGTCGTTTGGCTTGATGCCCTTGACCTTCTTTTTTATGATGTTTCAAATCACGTTGATTATGCGCCATCAAATTTCCGAGGTATCCTCAGACTTATCAGAGGTCTCACCCTCTTAAAGGGAGGGTCCGTCTGAATCTTTCCGTGCTCTGCATGGAACCTAACGGTTGCGCTATTCATTTTCGTAGCAATGTTCAGAGTTTAACCGAGCAGCCGGAAAAGAATGCTGGACGCAAAAGCAGGTCTAAGCCAAGCGGGGCGGAAACGAAGGAAGAGCGCGGGCGCACGCGCTGATACCATTGACAAATCTGTTATTCATCTCCTGCACCGGGCCAGTCAGCGCGCATCTGAGATTTTCGCACAGGAGACCAGGGACTTCGATCTCACAGCCCGGCAATACGCGGTGATTACAACGGTTGCCCAGCATGAAGGGCTCAGCCAAACTGACCTTGTCCGGCTTACCGGGATCGACAGGTCCACGCTTGCCGATGTCGTGCAGAGACTCTTGAAACGCGGGGTCATTCAACGGGAGCGCACGACCCAGGACGGGCGAACCTATGCGGTGAGCCTATCGACGGCAGGGCGCGAACTTCTCGAATTCGATAAAGCCTTGTGCCCGGCGTGCCGACCGGCTTGTGCTGTCCTGCTTGGGCGACGAGGATGGCAAATTAGCTAGTCAGATCCTCTCTAGACTTCTTCGCAAAGTCGACAATAACCCAGCAGATGGCGCTGAATAGAGTCAGCGTCAGTTTTACGACTTGAGAGTCCTCGCCAACCACACTTGTTGGATGTACAGTTGCACTATGGGCTCGGACCTCATCAGTTTTCGAACAGCGATCATAAAGGATGCGAGCGCAGTGGCGGTCATCCACGAGGCGGCTTGGCGTTCGACATATCAGGGCATTATTCCCCATCTGCATCTCGAGCGGATGATAGCCCGGCGCGGTCCGCGATGGTGGCAGCAGCAAATTCAGCGCGGCGCAAACGTGACCCTTCTCCTCTTCGACGGCATGCCGCAAGGCTATGCAACCTGGGGCGACGCAAGGGGAACTTGGCCTTGGCCCGCGGGCGAGATTTTCGAGCTTTACGTCAGTCCCACTTTTCAAGGCGTCGGCCTGGGCAGCCGCCTTTTTGCGACGGTAAAGAAGGCATTGAAGCGCGAGGGGCTTAGCCGCCTCGTCGTCTGGGCTCTGAAGGACAATGAAACCGCCTGCGCTTTTTATGGCGGCCTAGGAGGCTCCATCGTCGCGGCTGCGCCTGAGCACTATGGCGAGTTATCCCTCACACGCGTCGCTTTCGTTTGGGGCGTGAACGTGAAATCCTCAAACGCCTGAGAACCCCAGAAAATTATGGCTCGGCTGGCGCTGTGTGTCATACGCTGACCAGCGAGCCGTGCTCCATAGTCCAGCGGATTGCATGAGCGCTACGCCAAAAAAAGAAACGGGCGCCGACTGGATATCGGCACCCGCAGGTGGCGCTTGAGGATTTGCGGCCCTGTTCAAGCCAGATATTGGCCGCCGTTCGCGGATAGCGTCGCCCCCGTTATAAACCCGGCGTCGTCGCTGGCAAGGAACGCCACGCACTTCGCAATCTCTTCCGCCTTACCGAGCCGGCCGACCGGAATTTGCGCAATGATGGCTTCGAGGACCTTTTCGGGTACAGCCGCCACCATTTCCGTGTTGATGTACCCCGGAGCCACGACGTTGACGGTGATCCCTTTGCGTGCGTTTTCCTGGGCCAGTGCTTTTGTGAAGCCGATGATACCGGCCTTCGCTGCGGAGTAGTTGGTCTGCCCCATCTGGCCCTTCTGGCCGTTCAAAGATGAAATGTTGATGATCCGCCCGAAGTTGCGGTCGCGCATCCCGTTGATGACGGGCTGCACCATGTTGAACACGCTGTCGAGGTCGACGCGGATCACGTCTTTCCATTGCTGGGGCGTCATTCGATGGAGCATCGCATCGCGCGTTATTCCGGCGTTGTTCACGATGATGGAGATCGGGCCTAATTGTGACTTCGATCTGCTTCAGCCCGGCGACGCAAGCCTCATAATCGCCAACGTCCCATTTGAAAATCGGAATGCCGGTTTCGGCCTGAAACTTGTGGGCCGCTTCGTCATTGCCGCCGTAGTTCGCAGCGACCTGATAGCCCCGGTTTTTCAGCTCAATAGAAATGGCGTGACCGATACCGCGCGTGCCGCCTGTTACAACCGCAACCTTGCTCATAATCCCTCCCAGAAGACTCTTCTCGTGGTTTCAATAGTGGCATGTTTTTAAAAGAGTTGTCACCGATCCCGAGCGCCTCTCACGGTTTAGTCAAAGGTGCGTGACGAGGAGATGAGCCGGTGTTGCCGCCGGCAAACACCCCGCGAAGGCGGTGCTTTGCCGGACATTCTTGCCTTAGTCGCGCTGAACGCACATGGCGATACCCATGCCGCCGCCGATGCAGAGGGTGGCGAGACCTTTCTTCGCGTCCCTGCGCTTCATTTCATAAAGCAGCGTGGTCAGGATGCGCGCGCCTGAGGCGCCGATCGGGTGGCCGATGGCGATGGCGCCGCCGTTCACGTTCACTTTCGCCGGATCCCATCCAATAGCCTTGTTGACGGCGCATGCTTGCGCGGCGAAGGCCTCGTTTGCCTCGATGAGGTCGAGGTCATCCTTTGACCAGCCCGCCTTTTCCAGCGCACGCTTTGAGGCCGGGATCGGGCCTGTGCCCATGATGGAGGGATCGACGCCCGCCGTCGCCCAGGAAACAATGCGCGCCAACGGTTCAATGCCGCGCTTTTCGGCCGCCGAGCGCTTCATCACGACAACCGCCGCCGCGCCATCGTTGATGCCGCTCGCGTTGCCTGCGGTGACCGTGCCGGCCTTGTCAAAAGCCGGGCGCAGCTTGGCCAGATCCTCCAGCACGACGTTATCGCGGATGAACTCATCCTGGGACACAACCGTATCGCCCTTGCGGCCTTTGATCGTTACGGGAGCGATTTCATCCTTAAAACGCCCTTCCCGTCTCGCGGCCGAAGCCTTGTTCTGCGAACCCACGGCAAGTTCGTCTTGCTGCGCCCGCGTGATCTGAAATTGCCGCGCCACATTCTCGGCAGTCACGCCCATGTGATAGCCATTGAAGACGTCTGTGAGCCCGTCCCTGATCATGGTGTCCAGCATTTCGAAATGGCCCATGCGGACGCCCTGGCGGAGATACTGGCAGTGCGGCGCGAGCGACATGTTCTCCTGGCCGCCGGCAACCACAATATCGCTATCGCCCAACAGGATGCCTTGCGACGCCATTGCAACCGAGCGCAACCCTGAGCCACAAAGAAAGTTGATGCCCATGGCGGTGGTCTCGACTGGCAGCGATGCATTGATCGATGCCTGCCTTGCAGGGTTCTGCCCCTGGCCTGCCGCCAGGATTTGTCCCAGGATCACTTCCGAGACCTCGCCGCCGTCCACATTCGCCCGAGCGAGCGCCTCAATGATGACGACCTTGCCAAGGTCATGTGCGGGAACAGTTGAAAGCGCCCCACTGAAAGACCCAACCGGCGTTCTTGCCGCGCTGGCGATAACGATTGCCTCTTGCCCGTCCATAATCGTTTCCTTTCACCGTTTATTTGAGCGGAAGTTTATCAGGATTAATGTTCCGCAGGAATGTCAAATTCGTCGCCATCGCCTTTTGCGCCCTGAGCTGCCTCAGGCGGGTTGTTCACCCACGGAGCCAGCGCGAACCTATTTTTCTTCGCAGGTGCAAAAAAAATCCACTGCGACGGGTAGATCTTGCACTATAATAGGCTAGATGAGGCATCATTGGGCGATAAAATGAACAAACCTGTCGAAAAGTTATCGCGCGCAACCGGTTTTCACGACGCGGGACAATCATTTACTGCGGGTGCGGGGAGCAAGAAGAGAGATGGTGGCGATAAGTCTAAACCTGTTATCATAAAGAAGTATGCCAATCGAAGATTGTACAACACAGAGACAAGTAGCTACGTCACTCTCGAAGATCTTGGCGAGATGGTGCGTTCCGAGCGAGATTTTCTCGTTTATGATGCTAAGACGGGTGAAGATCTCACGCATACGGTGTTAACCCAGATTATCGTAGAAGAGGAAGGCAAGAGCGGTTCCAATCTGCTTCCCATCGGTTTCTTGCGCCAGCTTATCCGCTTCTACGGTCACTCTATTGAGCAGCTTGTACCGAAATATTTGGAGTTCAGCCTCGCGACCCTGACGCGCGAACAAGAGAAGTATCGGAAGCAATTTACCGATACGTTCGGCGCTGCAGCATTTGAGGCTATGCAGGAACAAGCGCGGCAGAATATGGTGATGTTCGAGCGCGCGTTTGCGATGTTTGCGCCATTCTCGAAGATCGAGACCCGAACAGAGGAAGAGAAGAGCGCGCAGGAGAAGCCTGAGCCTGCGTCTCCCTCAACTTCAACCGAGATTGCAGAGCTCAAAGCACAGCTCTCCGCGATGCAAGCCCAGCTGGACCGCCTTTCCAAATCCACAACGACTGGCGAATAGATTTAAATATATCCCGCATCGCCCATTCGAAGTCTATGCCGCGAAGGCCGCAACCTTTTCCGAGGGGAAGGCGAATAGTTTGCGGCCTGTTCCGCAAGGAACAGCGAGTTCTCGGCGGTAGTGAGAAGGTTTTCCGACATGGAAACATCTCACCCAGGGAAACTCAGTAATGCTCCAGAGACAAGACGCGCTGCGCGAGAGCACTCGAAGCGATCCACCCGTTCCGGGAACGTTCAAAATCATAGCCATAGCTCTGGCCGCGCTGGCCGGACTGACCTTGTTGTTTGTCGTATCCGATAAGGCCGAAATGCCCACCGAGATGGACTACCCGACTTCACTCTACGCGCCATAGTCGAAGCTGACAGGTGTCAGTTTCAACAAGCAGCTGTTGATACAAAGGTCTGCAACTTGATTTCTTCCCAGTGGGCCGGCCGCAAGGCCGGTGTCGAACTAAGCAGGATTTCGCAGGCGCGGCCAGCGCGATCGCCGCCGCCGTAATGTGCGGATGGCTCCCCCGTTGCAAGTTTTTGACGTCGATGGCGTTTGATCTGGTTTGGTCATGTGTACGGCGTTTGCGGTGCATATGACAGCGCCCTGATGCTATGACAGACTGTTCCCTCATCATGTGGTAGGCGGCTGTGAGGATCGAGGCGGCGGCCGCCCCAACAGCTTTTTTGCGCGCCGCCGCCGCGCACGCAAACGGTCTAAACTGAGCCTTACTTTAGCTGCCCTTTTTACAGGCGCGCCGCCGTTTGGGCCATGGAGCTTCCGTGGGCAAACTCAGCGCGGTCGCTCGATAAAGCCTTCACGCGTATTCCAACTAAGCAAAGGGCTCTGCCGCACCAAGAAAACACCGATCTCGCCGCCAGCGGCGCTGGCTGATACTCTATGCACAGACGCTGAACCGTTTCATGCCCGGCGGGTCGGCAGCGCCAGTGATGAACTAGAAAGAAACTCGCATCTGCGGTGTGGGTATAAACGTCCGGGGCTATACCACGTTTCATATCACCGTCATGGCGGCTCAACTCCTCCGAGGACCGACGAGCAGAAGCAGAAGCAGCGTGAGTTTGTGAAGACACAGTCACGAGAACGCGGGCGATGGGTGAAGTCCGCGACGGCGGCAAGCACATGCAGCACAACCTGATGGATTGCGCCATTGGGGCAAGCTCTAGCGGCACGGAGGAAGAATGGAAAGCACCACAGCGCCCCTGCTTTCCATCCGTCAGCGGCGATGAGATAGCAGTCGTCCTGCATGGTCTGCGCCCAGTAATCCATGAGGTGCTGATACACGTTATAGGCATCGAGCAGGGGCGCAGCCCGGAAGGTGGCGAGCACGTCCTCGGCGATGGTTTCGATGAGGGGCTAGGGATGGCCGTCCTTCGCGAAGCCCTTGAGGCGCGAGATGTTGGCCTTCTTCCATTGCCGGAAGAGGTGCATAACGGTGTCGTTGAACGTGACGAACTCCCCATGGCCGAAGATGGCGGGCTATCACCTCGGCGATGAGGACCCGCAGCTGGTAGTAGCCGGGACGGCCGGAGTTCTGGAACAGAGCCTTACGCACGCCGGGGATGACCTGCCAGTAGCGTCCGAGGTCGTCGATATCGCCTGCCGGGATGCCACCGCGAAGGTGACCTTCAATGTCCTGGATGTCCTCTGGCTCAGTGCTGTCGATGTAGCGGAAGATTGAGATTGTAGTCGTTCTTCCGGTCGACGATTTCCTCGAAAGACACCATGCGGCCGTAGCGCGGCACTTCTGCCTGCTTCCTGAAGGTGTCCACTATCCTGTGGATGTCCTGCTCACGGAGGCGGTTCTTGTTGCCGTCCTTGATGAAGCCCTTGGAGGCGTCAATCATGAAGACGCCCTTGCGGGCGGTGGCGTTTTCCTTGTCGAGCACCAGGAGGCAGGCGGGGATGCCGGTGCCGTAAAAGAGGTTGGCTGGAAGGCCGATGATCCCTTTGAGGTAGCCGGAGCGAACGAGCTTCTGGCGGATGACAGCCTCGGCATTGCCTCGGAAGAGCACTTCCGGTGCCTAGCCAGCAGTTTGTTGAAGCACGCTTGATCGCCGCTCTTTCAAGGGCAAGGCTTTGTCGTTGAAAATTCGATCGCCGACAACTCCCCATTGAGTGAGAATGTGCCGTAATCGAGTTTCAGCTTCCGGCTGACGCCATTCGCATACATACGAAAAGACACTTCATAAGCCGGGAGGCCGTCCTTTTTGGGACTCTGGTCGTAATAGCTCACTACGACGGGCCAGGACTGGATAGCATCCAACGCTTCGGAGTTCTTGACAGGCGGCAATTGCGAATTCGCCGCAAGTTCCAGCGGCGCGCCGATAATCGTCGTTGTCTCGTAGACCTTCGTGCCTTTCTCCGATCCGTCATAAATATCGGCCTGGAGACGGTTTTCGCCGGAGATCGCGGCTTTCAGGATCGCGAGCGAATGTTGCGTCGGAAAATAGACATTCCCGGACAGGGTCAGCGTTCCCCTTCTGGGTTTCTCGAGTTCGACATTCACGATGTCGCGCGACCGGCTTGGGCGGACAGCGAGACCCTTCGTGCTTTCGCTCAGCTTGTCATTGACAAATTGAGAGGTGCTGAACCGGAAATGCCTGCCTTCCGCATCCTCCTGGCTTTCGGATCGGATGTCGGTTGTGCTTGGTTTTCCTTCGCGATCAAAGATTTCCGTAATGAGACGCGTGTTGAGCGTATAACCCTGGCACTCCGAACCGCTGAAGTCATAAATAAGCTGTCCGCGAATGTCGCTGACATTGGAGCCCGCCCCCGTTTTGTCGAGCGTGAGGTCGTAGACCGCTCGGTGCGCGGCGAGTTGGATGGCCTTTGCTGCAGGGGCAAGCTGAGCGTGAGAAGCTCCAGGTGCTGGGAAGAGGGCTATGCTCCCAGCAAGAATTGACAATGCCACTTGGGGCAGGAAACGATGCTTCATTGAAGTGTCCGCTGTTCTAAAGATTATTGATAAGCGATTTCCCGGAAAAAAACAGACGTTTGAGCGTCCTTGTTGATCCATTACAGGCTCAGCAGCGGAAATGTGACAGCGATGGCCCAGGCGAACGCGAGTGCAATCGCGGCCCCGCCTACAAGAGGGTTTCCCGTCCGCCGATTTACCCAACCGCTGAAGAAGCCGTAGATGACGAAGAAAATCAGGATGATCGGGATGATCAGGATCAGAAAGAACAGCTTCTTGAAGTTCAGCGCAACGGCGAGAGCTAATGAGAGAAGGAAGAAAAGCTTCGTCACCGGATAGCTGCCTCGCGGCGCGCCTTGTCCTCGGGTGAGCCATTCGTCCGCGAGAAAAAAGGGCAGGGTTCCGGCAAGGACCGCGAGGATGAGAGGCACGCGCTCGGGAATCGGCGAGAAGGATAGCACGTAACGGTCGAGAGGCACCCCGAACGCGAAGATGCTGTAGGCGGCGACCAGAAGCGTTGCGACAATGTATTTTACGACGTTGTATTTCTTGATGCTCAGCGCGTTTCGGACTGGCGGAGGGGGTGCGGCCGGGGAGCCTACCGTCAAGGTGAGGCTACGATTACGCTGGGTTGTGGCGACGATTTCATTCGTTCTGACTGGCGCTCCGATCGTGGGCCCGGACAGCATGAGATTCGACGAAGGCGGGGCAATGAGCGGTGCCTCTTTGGCGGAAGGCTTTTCGGCCCACGTGGCTACGGCATAGGCAGGCTGTGGCGAGGTTTTTGCCTCTTCGGGAGCGCCGCGCGAGAGGAGCCAAAGCCCGGCCAGAGTGAGAAGCCCATACAAAGCGAAATGTATGGTTATGTAGTCACCGAGCAGGATGGGAAGAAAGTTTGTCGGCATCCTCCATAAGATGAGCGGAGTCAGGATCGCGGGCGCGATCGCGACGGGAAGCAGCCTGCGCCACTTAAGCCCCGCCCCCGTTGGAGGAACCGACACGCGCGGAAGCAGCCCCGCCAGGGGCCAGCCCAGAAGCGTGAGCCCGAAGAACAGGAGGCCAAGCGCCGGACCGCGTTCGTCGCGATAGCCATTGCCGTTGCGCCCGAACACCGTGTCGAGCCAGTCGCGAGCCTGCGCCATGCTTTCCGGGCTGTAGAGAACGCCGATATGCTCGACGCCGGGCGAGAAGGAAACGCGGCGCGCAGTCCCGTCGGTGAAGCTGCCATAGGTGACGCCGATGTCGGGCGTTCCACCGGAAACCATGCTCACCACACGCCGCCCTTCGTCCTTGAGCTTGCCCGGCTCGTTGTTGCCAACGATGACCGCGAGATTGCGCGGGCTGGTGGGAGTAACAACCGGCGAGAACATCGAGACGGCCACCGTCGCCGCCACTTCCGGGTGCGCCTGCGCGTACCGGATCACAATGTCACTCGCCATGGAATGACCGAGCACAGCGATACGCCCGTCGTTGCCGGGGAGGCCTTGCGCGAATGCGGCGACCTTCCCGAACTCTCTCACGAGCGCGGGGGTGGGACCTCCTTCCACCTTCGTCACATCGCCTGTCATGGCTTGCGGATTGTGGCCATGCCCAAGGCAGTCGAACGTCACGGCGATGAAGCCATTGCGGGCGAGCGTTGCGGCGAAGGGCTGCATGAGTTGCTGCGAGCCCGCGAAACCGTGGGCAATCACGACCACCGGCGCCGGCGCGGAGTTTTTGAGCCGGAACACCGTGACTGGCGTCTCCCCGACGGCGGTTCGGGTGATCGAGAGACCCGCCGTTGTGCTTTCAAGTTGCCAAAGCCCTGCGCCGATGCAGAACAGCGCGACGGGTATGGCAAGGATTCGAAGAAGTTTCATGATTCGTAGGATTGGAGCGGAAAGGAGAGCCCATTGCTCATAATGGAATATAACGTCCGGCGCCACACGGTTATACCGCGCGACCAGTCACGTTTTTCTCAAATCATTGGAATGCGGCCTTATAAGCGCACTCAGTTCGACGAAGGCTTGACGGATCGCGCCGGATATACCAGACACACGGTATGATCCTTCCGGCAAACCATCCTTTACGGCAGAAATTGAACGACGAGGTTCACGCCCGTCCGCCAGAAGAGTTGCACGCGCCGTGCTCTATCTCTTATCTGGCACTCTTCACGGATCAGGCCGCCCGCGAGGAAAGCGGAGCCAAGGTCCGTGAACTGGCGGAACGGTTCAATGCCCCGCCTCCCGTCAAGGGAGCCAGCCATTACAGCGCCGACCTCGGCCCGTTCCGGGTCAAGTGGGAGCGTCACACCGAATTCACGCGCTACGAGTTCATTATCGAGAAGGACGAAAACCCGCCGTTTTCCGATCCGCCGATCAGGGCGGTACCAGAGGAGTGGGTCGCGAGCTTGCCGGGCAAACTCTTGGTGGCGGCCAATATCATGGTCATGCGGGCAAATTCGGCACTACCCAATCTCGATGATATCTCTGCGAGATATTTCGATGGCAATACACTCGTGGGATCGGGCGTTTCGAGCGGCGCCGGGCGCGCTTTCACCGATTTTCGCATCCATCGTGACGGCTTCAGCCGCATCCTCATCCAGGACCTCACGCTGACGCCCCGTCAGGCCGGGCGACTTGTTCAACGGCTGGTCGAGATCGACAGCTACCGCATGATGGCATTGCTCGCCTTGCCTTTCGCGCAGGAGCTTTCACCGCTCTTGACATCCTGGGAAGGCGAACTGGTCGAGGTCACCTCTGCAATGATGCGGTCGGGAGACAAGGAGGAGCCTGCACTTCTCGATCGCCTGACGAAGCTCGAAGCAGAGATCGAAAGCCGCCGCGCGGCAAGCGCCTATCGTTTCAGCGCCGCGGCAGCCTACTACAATATCGTGCAGCGGCGGATTTCAGGAACTCCTGGAACAGCGCATACAAGGCTTGCAGCTTTTCCAGGAGTTCACCGAGCGCCGTCTTGAACCGGCGATGAGCACGTGTGCTGCCGCCACGACGCGCCAGGAGGCGCTGTCGACCCGGGTGTCGCGGGCGACGAATATGCTTTCGACGAAGGTTGACGTTACGCTTGAGCAGCAGAACCAGGCTGTGCTTGCCTCGATGGACCGCCGTGCAAAGCTGCAGCTTCGACTGCAGGAAACTGTTGAGGGTTTATCCGTCGCCGCGATCACCTATTACATCGTCGGTCTCGTCGGTTACGCCGCGAAGGCGGCTCACGCAGGCGGCTTCGAGGTGAATCCGGAGATTGTCATGGGCATCAGCATTCCCATTGTTGCGTGCATCATCGCTTACGGACTGAGCCGCTTTCGCGCCCGCATCGCCGCCGCTGAGAAACATTAGCGGGGGCCGTCCTGAAGCATGTGTTCCCCTCCTATACGCGCGTCGAGCGCATCGCGGATGGTTGCGTTCATGCGGTGAGCGTTCTTTTCAGCTTAGCGGCCGCCGCCCTCCTTTTGATTGGCGCAGTTGGGTTGCCGGCGGCGATTTTCGTCGGCCTGCTCGTCTACAGTATCGGGCTCATCGGCATGTTTGCGGCATCGGCGGCCTACAATCTGGTTTCGCATGCCGGCGTGAAAGAAATTCTTCGGCGCCTGGATCATGCCGCGATTTTCGTCATGATCGCGGGCAGCTATACGCCCTTCGCGTTGGTCGTCGGAGGCACAGCAGGATACACATTGCTTGCTGCCGTGTGGGCAATCGCCGCCCTGGGCGTCGTCGTCAAGCTTCGCTTCCCAAGACGACTCGATAAGCTTTCGGTTGTGCTTTACCTGGCCCAAGGCTGGATGGTGTTGGTTGCGCTCAATTCCATGATTGCCGCACTGCCAAGCCGAGCCCTTGCCCTCCTTGTGGCGGGTGGCATCGTTTACACCCTGGGCGTCCCATTTCATCTGATGGAGCGTCTGCGCTTCCACAATGTGATCTGGCACATCTTCGTGCTTGGCGGCGCGGCCTGCCAGTTCATCGCAATAAGAGATGCCGTCATGAGCTGATGCCGGGGCTACGGCCTGCGTGGGACAGGTCGGCGCGGGCCAGGAGAGCTACAGCCGATGGCTACGCTCACTTTCGATGAGGTTTTGGGCGGTCTTGGACGGCCGCGCACCTCAAGATGAAGCCGATCACCTCGGCCACCGCCTTATAGAGTTCCTTCGGAATTTGCTGATCGAGTTCAAGCTGTGAAAGCGATTGCGCCAAAGGTTCATTATGCTGGACGTGAACGCCCGAGGCTTCGGCAATCTCGACAATCCTTTCCGCAACATCACCCTTGCCCTTCGCAGTGACTCGCGGAGCAGCAGCCGTTCCCAGCTCGTATTGAAGAGCCACGGCGATCTTCTGACGCGTTTGATCTTTATCCGTTTCTGTCACCGAGGCCTCCATCAAGGTCAAAGGAGAGCCGGCGCATTGTTTGCCGTATCCGAGTGGGAGACCTCGTGGACAGAGAGGTCCTCGACAGCGAAATCAGCCTCCTCAAGGATGGCTTTCAGCTCCGGCAGCCACGCGCTCAGAAGGGACGCGGATTCAGTCTCGTCGCTTGACAGCCTCACGCTGAGTGCGCTGGCGGAAAGCCCCATGCTCACATGGACCGAACCAATAGTCCCGGTGTCGAGGGAGAAGTTTACAGTCCAGCGCTTTGCTGCCGGCGAGAGCGGCGCCTTTCGCGATTTATTTTCATCGTCTTGCTGGATGTGCATCAGAATGGGGTGCAACATTTGCGGAATTTGAAACGGCACCAGCATCGCGGGGGCGTAATTCGAAGAGTGCTGCCCAGGCACGGGAGGGAGAAGCGCTGACTGAGGCGTAAGCTGCGGCGCCTTGTAAGATGAAGAAGATAGCACGTAATCCCCGGCCGGATGGGACGCCGGCTTCACATCCAGATCGTAGCGCGCACGACCTTCCGCCTGCAATTGCGCCTCAGGTGGAGAGGCGGCTGCCGAATACGCCTGCATCACCGCGTTCAAGCTTGGCTGAGCCGAGGGCAGATTGCCGCTTTGGATATTCGCTTCGCTGCTCAGCACTGCTTCATTGATCGCTGCTTGCGCGGCGAGAACCCGATCATCAATCGAAGCCGCAACAGATTGTAAACTGCCGATTATTTCGGCGAGGACACCATAGCCCCGGCCGGAGCCGCTCGCGGCCTGTGGTCCTGGTTGCGGGCGAGACGCGTTGGTGTCCGGCCGAATGACGAGTTCGAGGCTTTGGCCGTTGCGATTGATTGCAACGCTGATGGTTGTGCCCGCCTCAAGCGCCTGGGGCGTGCTGACCTCCACTTTCTGGCCGAGGATCTCCAGCTGCGCCACATCTTTGCCGAGCATGGCTATCACCCGCGCCTCGACCGGATTTCCGTTCCGGAGCAGCGCCTGGAGCCCGGATCGCGCCAGTTGCAACGTGAACGGCGTCAGGCGGTCCACAGTCCTGAGTTCGATGGAGCTTGAATTGGGCAAGGCGCTTGGACCTCTGAAACGGCTTCGAACACGTTCGCTTGTTCGATGCTATCCGGGCAAGCAGGAGCGAATTCTTGTGCTTAGCAGAGTCTGAAAAATATGTGTGTGGGGCGCCGCCTCCTGTCAAACCAGTTCGACGCTCATCGAGAAATTTTTCGCTTCGCCGGGCTTAAGATTCATTGACCCGGGCTTCTCCGTCAGGGGACCGGAAAACGCGGCGGGGCTCGCGTATCCCGACCATGGTTCGATGCAGAGATACGGCGCGCCAGGCTTTGTCCAGATGCCGAGATGCGGCATGTTCTCGAAGTCGATCTTCAGGGCAGGGGAGCGGCCATTCGCCGGACCGAACCGGAGCGAGCGGCTGACCGGGCTCAGGAAGATCAGCGCGTCATCCTCGAAAAGCTGATCCGCCAGAAGGAGCCTGCGGCCCTTGACCGGGCTTTCCAATTGGCGCGCGATGAGGCCGTCCGAGTCGATGCGGGTCAGCGGGCCCGGCTCGTCGAGAGCAAAATCGACCACCTGATCGAGCTTTGCCCCCGCGCCGGGAAGCGGCCATCTGAAAGCGGGATGAAAACCGAAGGCCACCGGGATTGGCTTCGTGTCGGTGTTCGTCACGGTAACCGCCGTCGCGAGCTTTGCTCCCGTGAGCGCATACTCCGCCTCAAGCATGAACTTGTACGGATATTCGGCTCTGGTCGCCTCGCTGTCCGTCAGGCGGAACCGCGCCCGATCGGCGGATGTTTCAACCGCCTCGAACAGGGAGTGCCGCGCGAAGCCGTGTTTCGGCAGGTGATAGGCGGCACCATCCACGACATGGGTGTTGTCCTTCAGCGCGCCGACAATGGGAAACAGAAGCGGGGCGCGGCTGGACCAGAAGCTCGCCCCGTCATGCAGGTAGTCCCGCCCGTCCGTGTCACGGATGCTCTGCAGCTCCGCGCCCATCGGCGCAATTTCAACGCTCAGGGCCGGGGAATGGAGGGTGATGTTTGCCACGACGAAGGCTCCAATGTTGGAGGGAGTTCTCTGGTTAGCCCGTGAGAGGAATATATGTATATCAGGACGACTTTCCTGAAGGTTGAGGAGCATCGCAAATGACCATTCTCGTAACCGGCAGCACCGGCGCAGTCGGATCGCGTGTTGTCGCCAATCTGGCCGCGAAAGGCGCAGAGGTTCACGCCCTCGCCCGCTCGCCCGAAAAGGCTCGCTTTCCTAGCGGCGTGACCGCCGTGAAGGCCGACCTCATGGATGTGGAGGCGACCCGAAAGGCCATCGCGCAGGCAAGCACGCTGTTCCTCCTCAATGCCGTCACGCCCGACGAACTGACCCAGGCGCTGCTCACGCTCAGTCTAGCCCGCGAAGCCGGCGTCAAGGGCATCGTCTACCTGTCCGTTTTCCACGCCGACCTCTTCACGGATGTGCCGCATTTCACCGGCAAATACGCGGTGGAGCGCATGATCGAGGATTGCGATCTGCCCGCGACCACCCTCAGGCCGAACTACTTCATGCAGAACGACACTGCCATGAAAGACGCGCTCACGGGG
Source organism: uncultured Alphaproteobacteria bacterium (assembly GCA_963839435.1). Taxonomy (GTDB): domain Bacteria; phylum Pseudomonadota; class Alphaproteobacteria; order Rhizobiales; family Rhodomicrobiaceae; genus Rhodomicrobium. The sequence goes on along the minus strand of CAWIVD010000005.1, from coordinate 111,948 downwards.
CACGGCGTCTATCCCCAGCCGATCGGGAGCAAGGGCTTCTCGATGGTGGATGTGCGCGACATCGCGGAGGTCGCTGCTTCAAGCCTTCTCAGACGGGAAAACGCGACCGCGCCCCTGCCGCGCGAGATGGTCGAGCTTGTCGGCCCCGATGTCCTGACCGGCGAATCAGTGGCGCAGATTTGGTCCGGGATCCTTGGCCGGGAAATCCGCTATGGCGGCGACGATCTCGAAGCTTTCGAGAAGCAGGTCGCGGCCTTCGTGCCCGGCTGGATGGCCCGCGATTTCCGGCTCATGTTCGCCCGCCAGCAGCATCATGGGATGGTGGCCAGACTCGAAGCCGTCAACAGGATGGCCGCGCTTCTGGGACATGCGCCGCGCTCCTATCATGACTTCGCGGCCGAGACCGCGAAGGCGTGGCAGGCCTGATACCAACCGCTGGAGCATTCGACCCCGATCACCAGGTGGAGCTCTTCCAGGCGCTTCATCCTGTGAGGGTGTACAGCCGGTTAAGATTGGGTTTGTTTGGTAGAATGGCCCATAAGTAACTATATGAGTAATATATGGAGAATAATCATGGCGATTGTATTATTTTATAATATTTTGCGTCATAAATTTAGAATTTCAGGAAAGCATCGGTTGCTCCGAAAGAGCCTCCGTGCTCCCCGCGCGCGGAGGACGAAACGCATTTCTCAAGAAAATATGAAAGCTTTATTAACCATATCTGCGCGAGTGGAACGCTCCCGTGCCGCACCAACTGCCGTGGGTCGATTTATGACGGTTCGTATAAGGAAACGCCGCCAATTTCTCCGCGCTTGCCAAGTGCGATGATTTCACGGATAACGCCTGCGGCGTCTCCGGGACGACAACTCATCGCGGCTTCGCTGCCTCGATTGGCATCGAGCAGCATCCTGTAATTGTTGGCGACTGTCTTCGTATTCGGATGATCCGGCCCAAGGCTCGCCGTGAATATGGCGAGCGCGCGCCGCATCAGGGGCTCGGCCTCGGCAAGCCGGTTCGGGACAGCGTCTTTCGCAGGGCTATGCACATGAGAAAATGAAGGTTTTTGCACAGCTCATCACACGACATCTTAAATTGACATCCCCATCCGGCATCCATAAATGCGCTTAGAATTGTTCTAAGGAGGTCAGGATCGTGTTTGCCGGATTGATGCACCCGCCGAAGAAATTTGCAGACCTGACCGAACGCGAGATTTTGGCGGTTGCGATCTCCGCGGAAGAGGAAGACTCCCGCATTTACCTGACCTTTGCCGAGGACTTGCAGGAGCGCTTTCCGGCGTCGGCGAAGGTCTTTGTGGAGATGGCGGAGGAGGAGCAGGGCCATCGTCACCGGCTTCTCGACCTTTACCAGAAGCGCTTTGGCTCACACCTTCCCCCGATTCGCCGGGAAGACGTGAAAGGCTTCATCAAGCGGCGTCCCGTATGGCTTACGCGCAACCTGCCGCTCGATACCATCCGCGAGCAGGCGGAGAACATGGAGTTCGAGGCGCAGCGCTTCTATCAATGCGCCTCCAAGCAGGCGACGGATGTCGACATTCGCAAGCTGCTCGGCGATCTGGCCTTCGCGGAGAAGAAGCACGAGAGTCTGGCGGCGAAGCTTTCGGACAAGCTTCTGACGCGTGACGTCAAGGAGGAGGAGGACGAAACCGCAAGGCGTATGTTCGTCCTGCAATATGTGCAGCCGGGCTTGGCCGGGCTTATGGATGGCTCCGTCTCTACGCTTGCGCCGCTGTTCGCGGCCGCCTTCGCCACGCACAACAACTGGCAGACCTTTCTCGTCGGCCTTGCCGCCTCGATCGGCGCGGGCATCAGCATGGGCTTCGCGGAGGCGCTGTCCGACGACGGCTCGCTCACGGGGCGCGGCTCGCCTCTTCTGCGCGGCGGCATCTGCGGATTGATGACGACGGTTGGCGGGCTGGGCCACACCATGCCGTATCTTGTCCCCGATACCTGGCCGAATGCGTTCTGGACCGCGACCGCGATCGCAAGCGTCATCGTTTTGATCGAACTCTGGGCCATCGCCTATATCCGCTCGCGCTACATGGATACCCCGTTCTTGCAGGCGGTCTTCCAGATCGTACTCGGCGGCCTCATTGTGCTCGGCGCCGGGATCGCGATAGGCGGAGCCTAGCAGGTTGCTGAAAAACGATGTTGCCCATGGTTCGACAGGCTCACCATGATGAACTCTTTGAAAACGTTCAACCTCATCCCGAGCCTGTAGAAGGATAAAGCCAAGACTCTCTGCTCTTTCAGCAGACAGCTATTTATTCGTGAAGCTGATGCGCAGCTCTTGCTTGATCATGTGAAACAACAACTCAACTGCAAATGTCTTCGTGGTTTGCGAGAGTGCTATCGACAGTATATCTGGATAGATAGACCTGTAGCTTTGGGGATTCCGGGACTCTATCTGCCTAAAGAACGTTGGAACGATACGTTTCTCCTTCAGTTGTATGGAAGAATGGTTCTGGAGGAGAGCATGAAGACGAGTTTCAAATACGGAGTATCGGCGGTCGCGCTTTTGGCGGCGATTTCGCTCGCGCAGGCGCAAACCAGCGAGCGGCAAGGCGGGGGAGCATCCGGTTCCGAGCATTCGATGGGCGGACGCGGCGGCGAATCCGGACACTCCGGCCAAGGCGAGCGCGGCGCCCAGGTCGGTGTCTCGCACGAGGAGCATGGCCAGAATGGTGCTTCCACACAGCATCAAGGGAGGTCCGCGGAAGAAGGCAATCATTCCGGAAGTCAAAGAGGCCAGTCTGCAACCGAGCATGAGCAAGGCGGTGCTCAAAAGGGGCGGACAGTGCAGCAGCACAGCGGGGCGGCGCCCATCAGGAGCAATTGACGGAGCGCAACGGCAACCAGGAGCACGGCCAGCAAGAGAATAACCAGACCCAAAACCGCGCGACGCGCGAAGGCGAAGGTGAGCGAAGCGCGAGAACCGAGCGTGAGAGTCACGACACTCGGGGCGAGGAAACCCGAGGGCGCGAAACGGAACTCGGAGGCGCGCGCGGGAACGAGGCCGCAGGCCGTGGCCACGGCGAAAGCAATCGGTTCGCCAGCATTTCGCGCGAACAAAGGACCCGGATTCACGGCATCCTGGTTCGCGATGCCGCGATCCATCGCTATCACCGGACGGATGTGGAGTTCCCGGTCCAGGTCGGGACCCGGATTCCAAACACCATCGAATTTTACGATCCGCCGGCGCAGGTTATCCAGATCGACCCGGTCTTCCAGGGCTATAAGATCGTTGTGCTCGACGACGTCATCCTGGTGGTCGATCCCGTCACCCGAGAGATCGTGGACGTGATCAGGACTTAACCTGGCTGTTGATGTGTTGCTGTGTTGCTGTGTTGCGCCGGAGGAGGATCAGCTTTCGGCGCAACAATCCCCGCTATTGACTGGTGGGCTCAATCTTCTTTTCTGACTTTGTGTCGCTGGCAGCTGGCTTTGCAAGTTGAACTTGCCCGACGGGCGGAATGCCAGACGGGGGTAAGCTTAAGGATGGTGGGGGTGCGCTTGCCGCTGGAGGAGGCGCCATAGCCGAGGCTTGTTGCTGGACAGCATCAACAGAAAAGCCATTGATACGCCAGACGCCATCAATCTGAAGAAACAACATCTCGAACTGAATTTGGAGCGGCTGCGTCGGGAAGTTGCCCACGAGGTGAAGCTCGTTTCCCTGCGTCATCTCTGGCTGCCTGGTGAGGTTTGGCGCGAGGAAGAGAACGGGAGATAGATTGACGCCACGGCTGCGCAAACTTGAAAAGATCGCGGTAAGTTGTGCCTGATCAAAACGCTCGCGAAAAACCGGGGTGCCAAGATCGCGCAACACGGAGTAGTTGCCGGTTTGGTTTGCGTGCTGCAGAGCGATAATTGTTGATTTGATAAGCGCGGCGAGTTGAACAGTCTCCATTTTCAACTCTTGCTTCGCTTGCGGCGTCTGCGCGGCGGGCTTCGCCGGCGCCGGTTTCTGCGCCGCAAGAACGGCGGAGGAAATAAAGGCGAAGGTCGCGAAAATCAGAGCCTGCAAAAAGGATCGCATCGTTCACTCCCGGCAAGTCAAGCCCTCGGAAGGGGCGAAGAAAGGGTTGCCTTGGTGACCGGCAACCCTATCTGCCATCCTCGATGGAGGCAACCGTCATCGAGCAGGCATAAGCTTTGAGAACAAGGCCACCCGATGGGGGAAGGTGAACCTTCATCCGCGAGGCAATCATAGGGAATAGCGCGGGGGAACGTGAAAGCCCTCCCCCTGAAGGGCTACTTCAGCGGAAGCGCAGAATAGCCGCCTCCGAAGGCGAACGTGACGCCAGCTTTTCCGGCCACGGAGTTGTTGGAGCCCCAGCCAACGCCGCCGTCGAGCGCCACCGTCGAGCCGCTCCACAACCAATCGCGTCCGATAATGCCCGCCGCGCTGAGGCCGAATGCACTCTGGTTCTCATAGTCGCCCCAGCCTGCGCGGATTGCGAAGGTCTGGTTTGGTCCGATGATTGGCTGAGAGATCGCAAGCGCTATGGCGGTGCCCTCGTATGCCTTGTTCAAGCCGCGGTCCACATAGGCCTTGTTGGCTGCGTCTGTGCCAAAGATAGGTGTTCCGACATCCTGGACGCGATTGCCGCCCATGTCGATGGTCTGATAGCCTTGGCCTTGGGACGGACCGGTCACCCGCAAACCTTGATTAACTTCGAGGCCGTTGTTGATGACTGCGCCGCCGTTAACATTCACGGCCGCGTTGCTGCTTGTGAGCGTGGTCACATTGCCTGTGTTCGCGGTGGGACCGCCGACAACCGTGACAAATCCGTTATTGACCGTGGTGTAACTCGTCCCGGCCGTATTCGAGACCGTAACGACCGGGTCCACATTGGCATTCAAGGTGATGGTCCCCTGGCTACCGCTTAGCGTCGCTACGGCTCCGTTGATCGTAGTCTTTGTGCCAGCATTCGGCACGGTGCCGTTGAAGGTTGCTGTGCCCGTTACGCTTTCGCCGTTATTGGCTGTAAGAAGACCGTTCACGGTCGCGCCGCCATTCAGCGTCGAACCTCCGTTCGCGGTGAAGCCGTTGTTGACAACCGCTCCGCCGAACACTTTCAACCCATTGTTAATGACGGAGCCGTTGCTGACAAGAAGCGCTGCATTAGAGCCGTTATCAGATAACGCGGCAACTGCGCCTGTATTGCCTCCAGCCCAACTGATTGTCGTCTGCCCTCCGCTTTGTGTCAGGGCACCGGTGTTGGTGATATTGCCGGTGTTCGTAATGCCGTTGCTAACGACAGCGCCATTGAACGTCGCTGTTGTGGCGGAGCCCGTCTGCAGGTTACCGCTGCTATCGACTGTTGTCTGGTGAGCCGTGTTGGCTGAGCTACCCGCAGTCAAGGTTGTCGTCCCGATGGCACCCGTGTTGGTGATGCCGTTACTGATCACCGCGCCATTGAAGGTTGCTGTCGTCGTAGAGCCGGTTGTCAGGTTGCCGCCGGTGATGGTCGCCCCATTTTGAACATTGAGCGTCTGGACTTGGGTGGTTGTCCCGGCTGCACCAAGAACGATCTGGTTATCCGCAGTCGATGAAGCGCCTGCGCCGATGGCAACAGAATTTACACCCCCCGCGGTAGCGCCCGTTCCGATCGCCACCGCATTAACTGGGATTGCCCTGGTTTGAGCTCCAAGGGCGATAGCACCGGAACCGGCGCTAACGTTAGCGAACGCGTTTGTGCCGATTGCTATGGAATTGCTACCCCAGGCCCCCCCCGTGGCGCTACCGTTGACGATGGGCTGATAGCCAATTGAGATCGAGTTGGCGCCGCGAGCGGAGGAACCGTTGCCGACCGCGGTTTCATTGGGAACAAGCGGATTTAAGGTAGCAGCCCCGCCGGCATTCCCGTTCTGGTCCGTTGTGTTAATTGCCTGCGCGTTTGCCGACCCTGTGGCAAGTGAAAGTGCCGCGGCGCTGACGCCAGCCAAAAGAGCTACGCGCGCCGCGCTAAGCGCGGTCTTGGAAGTCCCCGTACTCATAATCTTACATCCTACTACTTGTGCTGATCAAACTAGCGCAACCTGTAATTGCATCAAGCTGATCGTTACTCTCGGCCGACTAGTAGTTGTATCCTGGAGGAACTCATCCCGCCAACAACTACGGCTTCCCCTTTTATATTCTGCAGAGAAAATTTTCTTGCAAGCTAAAGGTCACACAAATACATTCATTTCGGGAAACTAGATGTAAAATAGCAACAAAAAGTGTTGTATAATGCTACAACAAATCTATATCGTTGTATTTTTTGAGCTAAGATATGCAAAATGTAACCTGGTAGGGTGGCTGTATAGTGCTCCTATATTGAGCATAGCTATACATTTTGGGTGCTCTGTCTGGTCGGCGGAGGCCTGCGAGAAGGCGGTGTGCCAAAGAGCCCTGCAAGGAGCCTCGGCTGCGTGAACCGTTAGCTCTTCGGTTACGATCCTGGGCAATCGTTCTTGCATGAGAGAATGAAATTTTATAAAAAGATAGCCACTGCCTTAAGTGTAACGAGGCAGACAAATCTTGCAGGCCTGTGCGTTTTGCTACAGGCGGGCAAGAGAGGGCGTGTTGTATATTGTGTGTCGATTAGTGCGTATCTGAAGGAATTCAGAGTATGTCTATTTCTTCGGAACAATGCCGGGCGGCCCGGGCATTGCTGGATTGGTCTCAGCAGGAGTTGGCCGGCCGCGCGAAGGTGGCTCGTAAAACCATCGCCGATTTCGAGCTTGGACAAGTGAAGCCCTATCCTCGGACCTTGAGGGACGTGGTGGCGGCGTTGGAAGACGCCGGCGTTTCGTTTCTTGCCGCGGAGGATCACATCGCGGGCGCGGGCGTCCGGCTGAAATGGAAGGCCCTCGCCACGGAAAGCCTTCAACAAAGCTGCGTCGCCTCACATTAGCTGTCGCGCACCGCCGAGCGCTGATTCGAAAGCGCGCGATTGAACCGGGCGCGTCCCCCGGGGTGGAAATCTTTCGCGCGGACGTTGTGCTCCGTGCTTTCAGCAGTTTTCCCTGGACAAAATTACCTAAATTCGTACTATTCTTGCTTGAGCAGCAGGCATACTTACGCCGTCGCTATTGCACACATTGGCGCTCGTTTCTTTCTGGTCATTGCTGCTTTTACCGCAACCGATTGATTTATCGTGGCTCCACGTCTAACGGAGAAGCATGGTAACGCGTTATGAGCAACGTCAGAGAGCTCTCGACCCGGTTCAAGCGCCGTCTCGTAGCGATTCTCGCTGCCGACGTGGCCGGTTTCTGCCGTCTTATGGGCGCGGATGACGAGTTAACTCTGTCGCAGCTTCTTGCCTATCGCCAAGTCCTTGATGACATTGTGGAAGCGGGAGGCGGCCGCATGTTCGGCGTCGCGGGAGACTCCTGGATGGCGGAGTTTGCGAGCCCGGTCGAGGCTGTTCGATGCGCCGTGGAGTGCCAGCGCGCGATCGAAGCCCGTAACGGCGAGTTGCCGGAGGAAAAGCGTATTCGCTATCGCATCGGCATTCACATGGGCGATGTTATCGCCAGCAGCAGCAATCTTTTCGGCGACGAGGTGAATATCGCGGCTCGTTTGCAGCAGCTCTGCCGTCCCGGCCATCTTATTGTCTCGGATGAGGTGTTCCGGCACGTTCTCGGCAAGGTCGATCTCCGGTTCAGCGCTCTCGGCGTGCAACGGCTGAAGAATATTCCGACGCCCATCTCCGCCTTCACGGCCGATATCATAGCTGCCGCCTCCGGTCCAAGCGCGCCGCAACATCTTTCAACCGGCGTTGACGTCTCGAAGCCCGTGCCCGGCTTTCAAGGCAAGCCAGCGCTCGCAGTGCTGCCTTTCGATACTTTGGGAGGCGGGAGCGATAACGACTATCTGGGGGAGGGGTTTGCCGAAGATCTCGTCAATGGTCTCTCGAATATACGCTGGTTTCCGGTTATTTCACGGTGCTCGAGCTTCATCTTCAGGAACCAGTCGATCGACACAGCCTCGATTGGTCGCGCCTTGGGCGCGCGGTATCTCGTGACCGGCAGCGTTCGCCCGGCGGCCAAGGATTTCCGGCTCACAGTCAATTTGATCGAGGCGGCGAACGGGTTGCAACTTTGGAGTCACAAATCTCAAATCGGCTTCAGCAAGTTTCTCGACACCCAGGATGAAATCAGCGCCAGCATCGTCAGCCTTCTCGATTCGGAGGTCGAACGGGCGGAGCAAACGCAGCTGCGGACGCGTGAGGTCAAGGATCTGGATTCCTGGGAGCTTATTCGCCGCGGCATCTGGCACCTCTACAGGTTCACCAAGGAAGATGCCCCCCTCGCGCGCGCATTCTTCGAGGAGGCGCTAAGCCGCGACCCCGGCTCAGGCGAAGCCCGGATACACCTCGCCTGGTGGCATTTCTGGGATATTTGGACAAGCCAACGCGATCCCTCAGGCTTGCTCATTGCCAAGACGTTTGCGCGGGAATCGTCCCTGATTGATGAGCGTGACGCGAGGGCCCATTTTCTGATCGGACTTGCTCAGATGATGATGGGCCAGCCTGAGGAGGCCAGGGTCGACTATCACAATGCGATCGCCTTGAATCCCAGCCTTGCGGCGGCGCACGCCTGCCTCGGCACCAGCTACATCTTCGCAGGTCAGGCGCAGGAAGGGGTGGCGCCTCTTCTGCTTTCGCTTCGCCTCAATCCCTATGACCCGTTCCGCTTCGTCTTCCTCGGGGAATTGGCTGTTGCCTTTCACATGCAGGGTGACTGGGCGAAGGCTTGTGAATTTGCCGAACGCGCCCTTCATGTTCGCCCAGGCTACTGGTACGCGAATGCGATCCGCATCGCGAGCCTCGCCCGGAGCGGTCGCATCGGGAAGGTGCTTGAAAACGGGGCTCCTGTTCAGTTTTCGATTGCGAAGCTCAACTGGCTTCCGTTCCTGGATAGGAAATGGATTGACTATCTTATCGAGGGGCTCAAGCTTGCCGGCTGCACGCTTGTTTAAGCGGCAAGGCTTCTCCAATGCTTGGTTGAAACCCGCGCAACCAGGCTGACCAACCTCTTAGTGGCTGCCATTTGCCGTCCAACCACGCGCTCGCGTCCCAGATTAGCCAGGAGACAACTGCCGGGGCTTTCGGCTGCTTGCTGATAAACGCGCAGCACGAGGATTCTTTGGCGAATATGGGTCGGCACGTTCGTTTTCAACCCAAGCAGATGACGATCTCGCCCATTCGTTGAAGGAGTCACGACCCGTGCGCCTGCCCACGTCTGCGAGGTTGGGCTGGCGCGGGCGAAGGTTTCTCGCCGCCCCCCGCGATGACATCCACCGTCCAAGGTATGAGGTCGGACAAAATCTTCCCGAAGGCCTCGTTCAGCCCTTTCGCGGCATCGGTTTCCTCTGCCGACTTCACCGGAGCGCTCCCGTCAAAAACGCGGGCCGCCACGATGTGGCCATCGGCCGCAACGACCTTCGCGCTGATCTGAGCCTCGGCTTTCCTTTCAGGTGCGTTGACGATCTGAAACTTCCGAATTTCTGTTGCGAGCTGAAATTCGGGTGCGCCCCCCTCAATCGGGCGGCTCACTTCGTTGAGCGATCCGGTGTTTTCGAAGCTTTGCACGATCCTCGATTGAACGAGCTTCGTCAGGCTGTCAGCCCATTTCGCGGTTCCAAGCGGCGCGAGTTCGTCCCCATCCATCTGAGCGAGAACACGGTCCGAGTCGTAAGTAAGCAGTGCGCTTGGGTCCGGGACGGCCAACTGCTTTTCAAGCGGCTTCGCCCCCTCGGTGGAAACCGGCAGCGCGCTTAGAGCATAAACCAGCCCCGCAGCCTTCCCTCCGCCCGTCATGCGCTCAAGCCCTCCAAGGATGGCGTCCACCTTGCCGGAATTCTTCCCCAATGCCTCCGAGAACGAAGTCAGATTGGAGACCATGGTGCGCAGATCTCCGGAATTTTCCGCGAGTACCTTGTCGATGCGGGTGAAGGCCTGCCGGGCCGCCTCGCTCATGGTCTGACCGGCCACCTCGCTTGCGGTGAGCGTGGGAAGCTGCCCAGGGGTAGCCTTGAGCAGCGGCGCGTCCGCCGAGCCGCCGGTCAGAGTGACGACTGCCACACCGGTCAAGCCCTGGAAATCAAGCGATGCTTGCGTGTCGGCGCGCATCGGCGTGTTGGCATCGACCGCGATCGTCACGTCGATCTCTTTCGGCTCATTCGGAACGAGCTTCAGCCCTGTCACCTCGCCAACGCGGATGCCGTTGAAGAGCACCGCGGACCCGGCCAAGAGGCCCGAAACCGTGTTGTGAAACCTCACCTCATAGGTGGTGCGCTTACCGAGGCTCCCGGTCGTTTCAAGCCAATAGACAAAGGCAAAGCCCGCCACGATGGCGGCGAGGGTGAAGAGACCGATGAGAACGTATCGTGCCTTGATTTCCATTGGACCTAGCCCCGTATCTCTGCATGCGCATGCGCGACCTGAGCCAATCCCTTGCCCCGCTCGCCGCCAAAATAGGACCGCACCCAAGGGTGGTCGGACAGCAGCATCGAGGCGATCGGCCCTTCCGCGACCACTTTGCCGTCTGCGAGCGCCGCGACGCGGTCGCAAACGAGGTACAGGCTCTCGAGGTCGTGGGTGACCATGAACACCGTCAGCCCGAGTGTGCTTTGCAGCGTGCGGATGAGGGCGTCGAACTCCGCCGCCGCGATGGGATCGAGGCCGGAGGTCGGCTCGTCGAGAAAGACGATCTCGGGATCGAGGGAGAGCGCGCGAGCCAAACCCACGCGCTTCGTCATGCCGCCAGAAAGTTCGGCCGGAAATTTAGCTCCGTCGGCCCGATTAAGCCCGACCATCTCCAGCTTGGCGTTCGCTACCTCATCCATAAGCTCTTGCGAGATGTGGAGATATTCGCGCATCGGAAACTGGACATTCTGGAGCGCCGTCAGCGACGAAAACAACGCGCCCTGTTGAAAAAGAATGCCCCAGCGCCGCTCGATGGCGCGCAGTTCAGCCTCGCTCGCCGTGTCGTGATCGACGCCGAGCACCTCGATCGTACCGGAGCGCTTCGGCAACAAACCGATCAGCGTGCGCATCAGGACGGATTTGCCGGCGCCGGAGCCGCCGACAAGGCCAAGGATCTCGCCGCGATACACGTCGAGCGACAGGTGATCCAAAACCGTCGTATCGCCGAACCCGACCACAAGATCGCGCACCCGGATGACTGGCTCCGCCCCGCTTGCCATGTCACATTCCGATCGAGGCGAAGAAGATTGCGAAAAGGCCGTCCAAGACGATCACGAGGAAGATCGACTTCACCACCGACGTTGTGGTTTGCAGCCCAAGCAACTCCGCACTTCCTTTGACCTGCAGCCCCTCGGCGCAGGCCACGACGCCAATGACAAGCGCCATGAAAGGCGCCTTGATGATGCCGACCTTGAAGTGGGTCACGGTGATGGCTTCATGCAGCCGCGCGATGAAGATCTGCGGGCTCATCCCGTCGTAGAGCCACGCCACAAGGCCGCCTCCGTATAACGCGGCCATGGAACCCAGAAAGGTCAGGATCGGCACGGCGATGATAAGGGCCAGCACGCGCGGCAGGATCAGCACCTCGACCGGATCGAGGCCCATGGTGCGAAGCGCGTCAATCTCCTCGCGCATTTTCATGGAGCCGAGCTCCGCCGTATAGGAGCTGCCTGAGCGCCCCGCCACCATGATGGTCACGAGCAGCACGCCGATCTCGCGCAGGATCAGAATGCCGACCATGTCGACGACATAGTTTTCGGCCCCAAACCGGCGGAAGTGGAAGAAGCCCTGCTGTGCGATGATGCAGCCGATCAGGAAGGTAATCAGCACGATGATGGGCGTGGCCTGCCAGCCGACCCGATCGAGCTGATGCACCAGCGAGGTGAAGCGGAAGTCCCTTGGGCGGCGGAGGACGCGAGCTGCGGCAACGCCGATGGCTCCGAGCATGTCCAGGAATGGGAGAAAGCCGCGCGCCTGCTCTGTGACAGCGCGCTCAAACTCGCCGAGGGTGTCGATCAGCCCGTGCCTTTTGGCTTTCGGGGTTTCCTCTTTTCGATTGACGGTATGAACGTCATGCAGAAGCCCTTGGAATTCCTCGCGCAGGCCAACGACGCCGGTTTGCTGACCGGCCCCGTACCGTTTCCGGATCAGCCGTTCCAGAAGCCAGGCGCCGTATGTATCAAATGCAGCGACATCGCGCATATCGATAGAAACGTCGCCGGACATCGCGGCTTCCTCCGCCGCTCTGCCGACCGCCGCTTCAAGTTCGCCGGCGTGGACAGCCGTCCAAGACCCCGATGCCAGCAGCTCGAAGCGGCCGTCATGCATAGTGGCGTTCAAGGACGGTGTAGCGCCCATGATTCCGAACCCCACAAGCTCCTCGCTGAAGCCTTCATAGCCAAGATCTCAGGAAGCTTCAGAAGCTTTCACAATCGCTCCGATAAGCGTTGAAGTCAAAACCGCTCTGCGAAGGGGTTATACCAACCGTCGGAGAGTTCGGCTCGCCCATGAGGGTGTACTTTCGGTTAATATTGGTTTCGTTTTGTAAGGTAGCCATAAGTAAATATATAAGTAACTTAAGATATGGGCAGCCATGGAACAAAGGCATCGTGACCTGGGCGGTTCGTATTGGATCTCGCCAGCAATTTTTCCTGGGCGGCGGACCAGGCAAAGAGTGGGGTACTGCCTGATCCGCCTGACATCGCCAACTGGATACAACCCAATCGTCACACAAATAGGCGTGTCAGAGAGCGATTAGCGGGCTTATGTGAAGCTGCGATGAAAAAATGTACCTTGAGCGTAGCAATTCACCGTTTATTGCGGAGTAAGGTTCATTCCCGGACGCGGCCCGAGCCAGAAGACTGCTTGGTCAAATTGGTTCGCAATTCTGAATTGTGGATAACTCTCAACTGACCCCGAAGCTCACGCGAAATTTGATTTTAATCAAACCTCCGTTTCGATACAGTATGAGTTGCAATATGAGCCTACGTACACTTTCAGTATCGAGGCGAGCTTGCTAAGGGAAGCTGGTGAGATCCGGCCTGGCTGCCTCATATTAATCGGACAGAGGAAACATTGCTTGTGAGTTTCTGAGTATTGGTTCGGAGTAAGATCATGCCTGTCCACGAAGCTATAAACTTTTCCTTGACACTTGGGGCCGCATTAACATTGTTCTTAAGCATGCAATACGTAGGACATGCTTTTGTGCGGTACTTTAATAGTTACACTCTTCAGAACAAATCAGGCTTGACCGAAAATTCCCTGCCGGTTTGCGGTCAGCGATTCTGAAGACAGAACTTTATGGCGTAACCGCCATAAAGTTTTTTGGTGGCTGCCATGAATCCCATTTGCTCCGCAAGCATTCCGATCTTTCGCTCCATCGCGGGAATGGGCACAACCGAGAAACGGCGCAGCCAGGCAGACTGAGCGCGCCGCACAAGCACCGGATAGCGGTCGAAATCACCGAAATCAACGATAAGAAGCTTACCTCCCGGCGCCACGCAAGCAGCAGCGTGCCTGACAACGTCTCGCCATGCCGGAATCATGGACAGGGCGTAGGAAATGAAGACACGGTCAAAGCCGTGGATAGCAAAGAGTTGCTCCGAATCGAAAGCAGTGGCGTCTCCCTTGCGGAGAACAATACGCGCCGCGAGACCGCACCGCGCCACAGAGGCGCGCGCCGACCGCAGCATGGCTTCCGAAACGTCCAGTCCGTAAAACCGGGCCTCCGGGTAGAGCCGGGCGGCGCGGATGAGATTGCGCGCCGTGCCGCAACCAACTTCAAGAACAGAGCCGTTCGCAGGAGGCTCAAGATCCCCGATCAGGCGATCGCGGCCAAAAAGATAATAGCGCCGCGTCGCATCATAGATGAAACGCTGGTGGCGGTAGATCTCATCCATCTTCTCCGCCGCCGAAGCGGTCACGGTCATCTGCCTCATCCCTTGAACGTGTAAAGATGGAAGCCGCCGTAAATGGCGGACCGGTCCTTCTGGGTCAACTCGCGAGAGGCCTCTTCTGCATAGTGCCAGCGATCGAGTGTAGCCTCCGGGATACGTCCCGGAAGGATCGTCGGCTCCGCGGCCGTGCGGAAGATCACGCGCGCGCCTGGCCTAGCGGTCCGGGTGATCTCGCTCCAAAGCTGCGCTAGTGTCGCGTCGCTCATCCAGTCCTGCGCATCCAGCAGAACATAGCGATCAATGCTCCCGCTGGAAGAACCCGCGAGATAGGCGGTCAGCGAAGCGTGATGAACCGAGACTCGCGACGCATTCTCCCGCACCAAGGCAAAATTCAAAGGATTGAGATACGGTGGCAACGCCCCCCCGGAAGGGGCGTAGCGCCGGCCAAAAGCCTGCCACGCGAAATAGTTGTCCGAAAGCGGGAAGCCGCAAGCCAGCCGTTCCAGGCGTTTTCGCAGCACCGCCGCCATGCCGCCCTCTTCGTCGCCAGCAAGCGCTTTATATTGTGCGGGCGGAATGCCGAGACCGTAGAGCGTGGCCGGACGGTTGACCAGCCAGCGCAACATTCGCCTGTTGAAGAGAGGCGCGAATTCCCGGTCGAAGATCCGGCGCTGCTCCTCCAGCGTCTCAGCTTCCAGGAGCACGCGCGGATTGACGCCATTCAGCCTTGCGACGAGATGGCTCGCCCCGATGAATGTGCCGAGAAGACCGGCCCGGTAGAAGTTGTTCGTAAAGCGGCGGATGCGGCGTCTGCGGCGGAGTCCGTGCCGTCCGTGCCAATAGTTTGCCGTCAACGGATCGAGATGTGGCAGGATATGAAATTTGAAGGCGGTGACATTTGCGGCATGGTCCGCTGCACCGAAAAACCGGTAGAAGGACTCGTAGTCGGGCAAGTAGCGAGCAGCGGCGAGCTTCAGCCGATTTAAGGCGATATGCGCTGCGTTGATGTCAACCGCCGCAATGTGCGCGGGGCCCGCCGGAAGATAGCTCAACACATTGCAGCCGCCGGAGGCAATGGTGACGACACGGCAGTTGCGATCAAGCGCCAGAGCCTCCAGATCGACCGCTGGGTCCTCCCAGATTTGAGCATAGACAAGGTTCGAAAATGCCAGCGTGAAAAGACGCTCCCGTAAGCCTTCAGCCGACAGCGGCTTGCTTCGTTGGACCGCTGCGCCGATCATGGTGGCGCTCCTGCGAGTTTTCGCTTCTGCGAGGTTGCCCAAATCAATCCTCCTTGACTTTATTCAACCGACGCAATGTGTTGGCGTCCCCTGACCGGAATGATGGTGACCGTGCGACCCGAAGCAGCGCGGCTTGGAATACCCTCGAGGGCGAAGCTTGGAACGGGTGAAACCGCTGCCCGCGACGGCTCTATCGAACCATGAAGCCAGCGAATTTGGCTCAGCATTCCGTCAAAATCTTCAGCGATAGCCGTACAGCTTTCGACCCAGTCGCCGCAATTCAAATATCGTACCCCGTCGATCATCCGATCGGTCATATGGTGGATATGGCCGCAGATCACGCCATCGACGTCCCGGCGCTTGGCTTCCTGCGAAACGGCCTGCTCAAATTCACCAATGAAGTTGACAGCTGTTTTGACACGCAGCTTCAGATAGCCTGAGAGGGACCAGTAGCCGAAGCCTAGCCAGCGCCGGACCAGATTGAGCGGTTGATTGCACCACAGGGCAAATTCGTAGGAGCGGTCTCCCAGGAACGCGAGCCACTTGGCGTATCGAACGATCACATCGAACTCATCGCCATGCATGACGAGAAAGCGGCGGCCATCCGCGGTCTCATGCACGATGTCATGGTGGATCTCGATGGCGCCGAAACTCATTCCGCAATAGCCTCGCACACCTTCGTCGTGATTACCCGGAATAAAAATAATCTTCGTTCCCTTGCGGGCTTTGCGAAGAAGCTTCTGCAGCACATCATTATGCGATTGCAGCCACAAGGGGCTCCGCCTGACGCTCCAGAAATCGATAATGTCGCCGACGAGATAGATCGTGTCGGCATCGTAGTAGCGGAGAAAGTCAAGAAAGGCTTCCGCCTGGCAGGCCCTTGCGCCGAGATGCAGATCTGAAATGAAAAGAGTCCGAAACTGCTGAGGCTTAACTGATCGAGACTGATCGCCGTCCTGAACGCGTGTGGCTGACATTTCTTCAAGTCCCCTATCTCGTCGGCCAATGAACCGCTCTTGTCCAAGCCTCGCGACTACGGCGATCAGCCACGCGGAATAGCGGAATCGCACGACGGCACTCAGAGATGCGCTTCCTTGGAGGCTTCCTTCGCAGGCATGACCTCCTGCTTGAGAACCGCCAACGCATGACGCCAATTATAAAAGCGCGCAACTTCAAGCCGATAGCGCCCGTAGTCTGCGCCATAAGCAGCTTCCAGCCAGTGCTCTTCCGCGAACGCCATCAGGATGAAACTCAACGTGAGCAGCGATGCGACCGTAAAAACTGCGATTGAGTCGGAGGCGACCGCCAGGCCGAGATAAGCGGGGATTGCGGTGGCGTATTGCGGATTTCGCGTCCATGCGTAGATGCCGCCTGTGACGAGACCATCCCGCCCGCAGTAAAGGTTCCTCCGGCCCAGCGCATAACAAGCCCATCCATAGAGAGCGAAGCAGCCAATGGCGAGGCTGGCGCCCACACCGCGTTCCAGAGAGAAGCCTTCCCAGTGCTGCCAATCAAGAAATGCCAGAGCGAGGGTGGCGACATTCAGAGTTCGAAAAAGGCTCCAGAAAACGCGGCTCTGCCAACTCCCCTTTCCGGGGGTTGGCCAGACGTTCAGTTCCTTATCGACGATTGTACAGGCGAGCAAACCGGATAAAGTCACGCCTGCAATGATCCCTGTCACCAGCACCAGTCCTGACATGCACGCCCTTAAGCTTCACGGTTAAAATTCCGTAACCAATAGTCGCGTTTGATGACAGAGATGTGAAGGCGTGGGACCGGACGGGGACGCAAAAAAGGCGGCCTGATGCGCCGCCTTTCTCATCCGCTTGAGGGGCAGAGGCGGAAAGGCCGCCTCTACGTATTATTTTCAGAGGTACTTCCCGACGATCTCTTTGACCGCCAGGCATCGAACTTTCTTGCCCTGTCCAAGATAGAAGCCGAAGTCGCCCTTGAAATAGGTGTTGTAGCTGAGGCTCTGGAAATCGGCCTGTGTGCTCGCCTCGCAGGGCTTCTCAGAGACCGCGATGGTCATCGAGGCGATGCTGACGTCGTTGCAGGTCGTTGGCGTGACCAGGACGGAGGTTCCGTAATTGGTCCATGTCGAGGCGCATTTCTCCTTCGGTATCGCTACCAACTGATTCGATGCCTTCCTGACCGGCGCTTCGACTACGGCTGGCGCGACATTCGCTTTTTCCAAAACTGGCGCATGAATAACGGCCGCAGATACATTCATGCTCGTCAAGCGCTGCGCAGACTGCCCCAACACAACTAACGCCACAAAACACGCCAAAATGACACCTAGTGTCCGTGTGTTACTGTCAATCATATCAATCCCCTGTGGTCTCTTTGGCTGAACGGTGGCGGCGTAGTTACCGTAAGCTGCAGAATAGATATGAAGCCCAGAAAATACCCAACCGGTTACCATATAGTTAACGAAACCCTACCTTCAGCTCATTGAAGGAGAGTGTGGCCATTAATCCATAAAAATCAATAAGTCTGCATATCCCGGATATCTTAATAAAGGTTCCCGACTGCTAAACAGCAGAAACCCTCTCATTTGATTCCAGACTTATGAACAGGAATCAGATAGGGACAACTGGAAGGCTCGATAAGGCAGATCATGAACTGAGCCAAGCTCGCCGAACGCGCCCACGGATCGCCGCTGCCGTAATCCCGGAAAGGCGGAGCCTTATCCGGGATCGCAACAAATTGAAGCGCCTATATTTTTGCGATCCCGGCTCGCGCTGCGCTTGGCCGGGATGAAGAAGCGCGCTGGGAATGACAATCCGTTGGCCAGATTAGCGCCGATTGCTTAGGGTTTTGAGGCAGATCCCGGCAACTGGATTCCAGCTCCCTCACCCTGCATCAGTTGAGGCGCATGTGCGTTGTGCGTCAGCCAGAGGGCTTCAGCCCCGGTCGCGGAGCAGGCGGCTTTTTTGGCGCTCCCAATCGCGGTTCTTCTCGGTTTCGCGCTTGTCATGCAGTTTCTTGCCGCGCGCGAGCGCCAGTTCCAGCTTGGCGCGTCCCCGGTCGTTGAAATAGATCCGCAGCGGCACGAGCGTCATGCCGTCGCGCTGGATCGCGCCGATGAGCTTGCTGGCTTCCCGCTTATGCAGGAGCAGCTTTCGCGGGCGGCGCGTCTCGTGATTCAGCCGATTGGCCTGGAGGTATTCGGGGATGTGGGCGTTGATGAGATAGATCTCGCCGTTTTTTTCGCTGGCGTAGGATTCGGCGATGTTCGCCTTCCCCTGCCTCAGCGATTTCACCTCCGAGCCGCCAAGCGCGATCCCGGCCTCGAAGGTGTCCTCGATGAAGAACGAGAAGCGCGCCTTCCGGTTTTCGGCGACAACCTTTCGAACAGATGCCGATGAGGGGGCTGCCATCTCTATGCCGCTTGTCGTTGAAGCACGCCAGCCTTCTCGAGCGCCTCATCAACCAGCGCCTTGGTCTGATCGGAGATCGGCGCCAGCGGCAATCGCGTGTCGGGCTTGCAATGCCCAAGCCGCGATACAGCATATTTGACGGGGCCAGGATTGGTTTCGACAAAGAGCGCTTCGTGCAGGGGCATGAGCCGGTCATGCAACGCGAGCGCTTTGCGATAGTCGCCCGCGAGACAGGCTCTCTGGAACTCCGAGCAAAGCTTTGGAGCGGCGTTCGAAGTCACGGAAATGCATCCATGGCCGCCGTGAGCCATGAACGCAAGCGCGGTGGCGTCTTCGCCCGAGAGTTGAATGAATCCTTCGCCAAGCGTCAGACGCTGCTGGCTTGCGCGCACCGGCGAGGCGGTTGCATCCTTTACGCCCGCAATATTCGGCAGCTTGAAGAGACGGGCCATTGTGGCCACCGACATGTCGATGATGCTGCGCGAGGGGATATTGTAGATGATAATCGGGATGCCGATCGCATCGTTGATAGCCTTGAAGTGCAGGTAGAGCCCTTCCTGCGTCGGCTTGTTGTAATAAGGGGTCACGCTGAGAACCGCGCTGGCCCCGGCCTTCTCGGCATGCCGGGCGAGTTCGACCGCCTCCTTTGTGCTATTCGAACCGGCGCCAGCTATAACCGGCACGCGCCCTTTCGCTGCAGCTATGCACGTCTCTACAACCCGCGCGTGCTCCTCATGGCTGAGCGTCGGCGACTCGCCCGTCGTGCCACAGGGAACAAGCCCGTGCGTGCCGGACTGGATTTGAAACTCCACGAGCCGGGCAAAGGCATCGTAATCGACGCTGTCACCATTAAAAGGGGTTACAAGCGCCGTGAAAGAGCCCTTGAACATGTCTAGCCTTTCTCATCTTCGGGTCGATCCTATACGCAAAAGAGTCACCCAAGATTAACCTCTGTGGCTCTTTCCCTTCGGAAACATCTGCCCCTAACTAAAGTTTGTCATTCTATTGCCGGATTATGGCGGCTATTAATAGGGTTGGTTGTACGCACCAGCTTTTTCAGTTCCAATCGTGGGCCAAAAGCATAGGTTTGATATGCTAAGCTGCCAACGTAATTTTTAGGCCGCAAGCAAATGCCTACGCCTGACGCAGACGCGAATCCTCCGCACAATCCTTTCAGCCTTTTGAAGGCGATCCTGATTGGAACCGCGATTGGCTTCCTTGTCGTGCTCGCAGCGCCCTATCTTGCTCCAGCGCATCGAGGGCCGTCGAGCTACGCCGCGGCTGACATGCAACCGAACTCCATCAAGGTTTCGGCAGTTGCAAACCGCTCCACGCAAAAGCATAGCTCGGGCGGTGATGTCAAGACAACGGAAGCTGACCCCAGCCCACCGGCCGAGCCGCGCTTGCAGGCTCCTGCCGGCGCCCCATCGCCGGAAGCAAAAGAGCCCGAGGCAGCGAAGGAAGGCCAGCCCCCTGTTCCAAACGCAGGCGACCCTGCCAAGGAGAGCGCGCCGGTCGAGCCGGTTCTTGTACCGGCTATAAACCTGAAATTTCCCAAGACATTCTCTGACGAGGAGATGACCGCGGCGCTTCAACCCCTTCTATCCTTCAGGATCGGCGATGGCGACGTTGCGGCAATCAAAGACGTCATCTCAAGCGTTTCCAGGGGCGATGACGCGGCGGCGCGTGCCGCGATCAAAAAGATTAGCGATCCTGCCGCAAAGTCTTTTGCAGAATGGAAGCGCTTGCGCGCCTCTTCCGCAGACTTCAACGAGATGATGGCATTCCGGAAGGTTCATCCCTTGTTTCCAGAACCTGCCCAGGACACTGGAATCGAGAAGGCCTTGTTCCTTTCCAACGCCACGGCCGCAGAGATCTTGAAGTTTTATACGAACCGGAACCCGATGACGGGCGCGGGAAAAGCCAGCTTCGGCGCGGCGCTCATGGAGGCGGGAGAACGCGAGCGTGGCCTCAGGCTCATCAAGTTTGCCTGGAGCCGCTACAACTTAGATCCTGTTGTGCAGGAGCGATTTATTTCACGCTTTGGCTCGCTCCTGGATTCCGACGATCAGCGCCATCGCAATTTAATGATCGAGGCGCGCGCGCGACAACTGGATGACCCCGGGAAGAAGTTGGCCTCAGCGTCCGAAGGAAAGGGCTTGAAGGGGGCCGTCCGGCTTCGCGCCAAAAGAGCAGGAAGCCAAAGCGCTCGCAACGGCCGGCGTGGCCGGAAGACGAAGGCCGTCGCGCGGCGCGGCAGGGGACGGCGTCATGGAAACTTTCAAAACGGCATTTTAGAGAAGGAAGCTTCATTAGGCGGAAAAGCGCACGCGTTTGGAATCACAAGCTTTGCCGAGCCGGTTCGTCTCAAAAAAAAGAGCGCCAAGAAGGATGACAATGCGCCGACGGATGAGAACGCAGAAAGTGCGCCCGCCGCTATATCCCAAGACGGGAAGGTAACCGCGTCGACCGGCAAATCCGCGGAACCGGGCGGCGACAAGCCTGCGGACAAGGACGATAAGTCCGGCAAGAAGACGCTCCAGTCGAAGGCGGCGGAGAATGCTTTCAAGCTTACAAAAGAAAGTGCAGGAGGGCCTGCGACGCTTCTCGCTCGGCTGAAAGCCTTGCGGCGCGAAGGAGCCGATGACGACCTCTGGTCGCTCTTGCGCTCGCTCAATCCCGATACCGCCGATCTTGCCGATCCCGAGAAGTGGTGGGATTTCCGGCGAAGCGAAGTCCGGCGCGCGCTAAGTGGCGACCATCCGGCGACCGCGTACGCAATCGCCAAGGCGCACGGCCCGCTTGACGATGAAACCCGCTCCGAAGCCGAGTTTATGGCAGGCTGGATCGCGCTTCGTTTCATGAAAGAGCCGCGACTGGCTGAGCCGCATTTCGAGGCGGCCCAATTGATAAAGGGCTATGCTCGAGATGAGGCGCGGGCGGCTTACTGGCTCGGTCGCACGAAGTTCGAATTGGGCGCGCGAAAGGAAGCGGAGGTTCACTTTCGAGAGGCGGCCAGCCGCTTTTACACGTTTTATGGTTCTCTTGCCCGGCAAGCTCTCCACAAAGGGGGGGCCTGCGAGTTCCGCGCGCCGCCTCATCCAACCGAGGACGCTGTTGCCGCCTTCGTGAACGAGGACGCATTCAAAGCCGTCATGATCGCGAAGCAGCTCGATCTCCAGCCGCTTCTGTTGAACTACTTGCTGGACCTTACGCGACAGCTCAACGATCCTCAGCAGATAACCCTGACGCTTGAACTGATCGAGCGCCTGATGCCCGCCCACGTTATGGTTCGTGCGGCCAAGATTGCGTTGTTGCGCGGATTCCCGGTGGATGCCTACGCCTTCCCGACGCTTTTGCCGAAATTCGATTCCGCCGGCGGCAACGGCAAGGTTGAACTCGCGCTCTTGAATGCCTTGACCCGGCAGGAAAGCGATTTCCACACCGGCTCCGTGAGCCGTGTTGGCGCGCGCGGCCTTATGCAACTTATGCCGCAGACGGCAAAACTCGTCGCGGCGAACTATAAGCTGAAGTATGAGCCGCCGCGGCTGATCTCGGACCCGTCCTATAACGTCACCCTGGGCTCGGCTTTCCTGGCCCAGCTTCTTTCAGGTTACGATGGGTCTTATGTTCTTTCTTTGGCTGCGTACAATGCGGGGCCAGGCCGGGTGAAGCAATGGATCAAGGATTTTGGCGACCCGCGCAGCAAGGCCGCTGACCCGATCGATTGGGTCGAGCGCATTCCTTTTACAGAGACGCGCACTTACATCCAGCGCATTCTCGAAAGCACGCAGCTTTATCGTTGCCGGTTTGAAAACAACAAGGCAAAGTTCCAGATCGTGGAAGATTTGCACCGCGGGCGTCCCGGGAAGATCCCTGATTTTGATGTAAGCGGAAGCGGCGAATTGGAACAGGCGGCCCCATGACTACAGATAGATCGGACGGCGCTCCGGGGTTGGAAACAGAAGACATCTTTTACAGAAGCCACGATGATCTGCTTCTTTACGCTCGTAAATATGGTAGCGAAGGAGCCCCCGGCCGGCCGCTTGTTTGCCTTGCCGGCTTGACCCGCAATGGACGGGATTTTCACGATCTCGCCGTCACCCTCTCAACCCATCCAACTCATCCCCGGCTCGTCTACTGCCTCGATTGCAGAGGCCGGGGACGGTCCGAATGGGACAAGGATTGGCGCAACTATTCCCCTTATGTCGAGTTGCTTGATGTCGCCGCCTTTCTCACGCTACGCGGCCTGACGAACGTCGCTTTCCTTGGGACGTCTCGCGGGGGCATCATCACGATGCTTCTGGCTGTGATGCGGCCTTCGGCAATCGGATGCACGATCCTGAACGACATCGGCCCGGTTATCGAGACCGCAGGCCTTGCCCGCATCATGGGCTACGCGGGGAAAATTCCTCTGCCCCGGGATTGGGATGAGGCGACAAACATTGTTCGCGACATCAATATCAGGCAGTTCACGGCTTTGGACGGCGCAGGGTGGCAGAAGCTGACGCACCAACTTTTCAATGAAGCGGATGGACGCCCCGCAGCAGCTTACGATCCTAAAGTTGGAACAGCCTTATCGGAAGTGGATATCGCCAAGCCAGTCCCGTCCATGTGGGAGCACTTCGAATCGCTTTTTCAAGTGCCAGTCATGGTTCTGAGAGGAGAAAACTCAGATCTCCTGTCGGCTTCAACTGTCCAAGATATGCAAGCCCGTCACCCTGCATTGACATCGGTTGTCATTCGCAATGAGGGCCACGCACCTCTCTTGCTGGATCGCCTCAGCCAGCGCCTGATCAGCGATTTCCTAGCCCAGACGGACAAAACGTGGGGAGCGCCGCCGGCGCTGCCGGATCACCTGCATAACGAGATCCAGCAAGTTTGAAGTCGCCGCTAGACCTAAGTTCTGAGAGTGCGATGGGAATTTCCGTTGTTTTTCAATCTCTGGCGATGAGAAGCAAAAATAGATA
This sequence comes from uncultured Alphaproteobacteria bacterium, assembly GCA_963839435.1. GTDB lineage: Bacteria > Pseudomonadota > Alphaproteobacteria > Rhizobiales > Rhodomicrobiaceae > Rhodomicrobium. The sequence continues at coordinate 88,464 of CAWIVD010000005.1, read as the reverse complement.
CTGTCTACATCTCTACAGCGGAGGATTCGACGCAGTTGGTATAGAATTTACCTGATTTGCGCCTTCGTAGCCTCTGAGCTCCGGGGCCACACAAGGTTCGTGAGCACCTATTCGCACACAAGCTATCTGATCCGCTTCGTCGTGATCAGGTTGATCGTCAGAAATAGGCCCGCTATTGGCGCAAGGCCCTTCATCCTGTTCCCGGCTGCGTTGGTGATTTCGATTGTCTATGCCGCAGCCGGCGACCGCTTCGAACCCCGTTTCAAACAACTCATGCCAACGGACCGACGACTGCGATTCTCTGAAGCGCTTAGGGATGACCATCAGGATTACGCGCAGGGATTGTTCGGGAGAAGAGTTACGCCACAAAGCTCGGCGTGTGTTTCGGAGCGCGCGACGGCGGCGCTCAGGTCGCAAGCCACTTTTGAGCTAAGATCAGCTCGCAGAACTGTCAGCCGCCAGGCGACCTCGGAGCGGCCCGGCGAGCTCCTTGAACTCCGCATCGAGCTTTGCGATCTGCGCCTACTTTTTTGCGATCCCGGTTCGCTTCGCTTGGCCGGGATGATGGAGCGCGGAACGCGTTCGCGCAATCCTGCTCAGAGCTCATCAGCCGCGTCTCTTTCGCGCTGCATCTTGTGATACTTCCTGATGAGCAGATTACGCCGGAGCCGCGAGAGGTAGTCGATGAAAAGGATGCCCTCCAGATGGTCGATCTCGTGCTGAACGACGGTTGCCTGGAGGTCAGCGAAATCCCGCTCCTGCTGCTTGCCCTCGAGATCGACGTAGCGGACGCGCACCAGGGCGGGGCGCTCAACCTCCGCATACATCCGCGGAATGGACAGGCAACCCTCCTCGTGAACGCGAGGCGTATCGCCGGAGGATAAGATTTCCGGATTGATCAGCACGAACGGGTTCCTTGGCACGTCTTCACCCTTGACCGTGTCCAGGACAAGGACGCGGCGAAGCACGCCGACCTGCACCGCCGCGAGCCCTATGCCAGGGGCGGCGTACATTGTTTCCAGCATGCTGTTGGCGAGGCCGCGCACCTCATCGTCGACGGTTTCCACCGCCGCTGATTTCTTGCGGAGTACGGGGTCTGGCAGTGTGATGATCGGCAATATTGGCATGCGCAGCAGATAATCGAGAGGTGCGGTCTGGTCAACGCTTTCTTCTACATTTTAGCAGCCGGAAAACGCGTGTTCGGGGCAGCGCTGGACTTCGATCGTGACGTGACTGAGCTTAGGCAGCGATGCCAGCTTGCTTTTGTACGTCTCCGGATGTCTTGGATCGTGCGTTACAAGCGAGATCACAGCCGCACAATGGCCCGGACCCACCCGCCAAAGATGCAGGTCGGAGATCGCATCGCCGTCCACTTCAAGCGCATTGCGAATCCCTTCCGCCAATCCCTGATCGGGCACAGCGTCGATGAGAACCGCCCCAGACTGGCGCAGAAGGCCATAGGCCCAGCTCAGAATTACGCCTGTACCGACGAGGCCGACGACAGGGTCCATGAACGTCCAGCCCGCCAGCTTTGCCGTGACAAGTCCGGCGATCGCCAACACAGAAGTCAAGGCGTCGGCCAGCACATGAATGTAAGCCGCGCGGAGATTGAGGTCGCGGTCGTGGTGATGCTCGTGATCGTGCTCATGGCCATGATACCCGTCGTGATCGGCATGCCCATGATGATGGTGATGGTGATCGTGGCCATGATCGTCGCGGAGAAGCCACGCGCTTGCGAGGTTCACGCCAAGGCCAAGCACGGCGATGGCAATGGCTTCGTCATACCAGATGGCGACCGGGTTCATGAGGCGCTGCACGCTCTCGTAGCCGATGAGAAGCGCGATCATGCCCAGAATGATGGCGCTTGCAAAACTGGCAAGGTCGCCGAGCTTGCCGGTTCCGAAGGCGAAGCGGTCGTCGTGAAGATGACGGCGCGCGTAGGAGTACGCGAGGGCGGATATCGTGAGCGCGGCGGCATGGGTCGACATGTGCCAGCCATCCGCGACAAGGGCCAGAGAACCGAACACCGTGCCGCCGACGATCTCGCCAACCATCATGACGGCAGTCAGGCCGACGACGGTCCAAACGCGCTTGGCGTTCTGGTCGTGGCGCTCGCCCAGGAACACATGCTCGTGCCGGAATGACTCGATAGAGTGGCTATGCATCGGCCTTGCCCATGGTTCGACAGGCTCACCATGAGAATGAACTTGCTGAAAACACTCGACCTCATCCTGAGCCTGTCGAAGGATGAAGCCAAGATTTCATGCTTTTTCAGCAGCCCGCTATTGCCTCAGGCAGACGGTAATACCTCTGCCCAAAGATCGTAGTCGTCCGAGTCGATGATCGTTGCGCGGACGCGGTCGCCGGGTTTCAAATCCCCGGCTTCTTCGATGAAAACCGAGCCATCGATGTCCGGCGCGTCCCAGGCGCTGCGCGCCGTTGCGCCGTCCTCGTCCACCTCGTCGATCAGCACCTCGACCGTCTTGCCGACCTGGGCCGCGAGAACCTCCTCGCTCACGTCTCGCTGCACCGCCATGAAGCGCTCATAGCGTTCGGCCTTGAGCTCCTCGGGCATATGGGCGTCAAGCTCGCGGCTCGCCGCCCCTTCCACGTTCTCATATTTGAAGCAGCCAACGCGCGTCAGCCTCGCCTCGCGAAGCCAATCGAGAAGGAACGCGAAGTCCTCTTCCGTCTCGCCGGGAAAGCCGACGATGAAGGTGGACCGGAGCCCGAGGTCGGGGCAGACCGCGCGCCAGCTCTTGATGCGATCCAAGGTTTTTTCCTGGTTCGCGGGGCGGCGCATCGCCTTCAGCACCTTCGGCGAGGCGTGCTGGAAGGGGATGTCGAGATAGGGCAGGATTTTGCCTTCCGTCATCAGCGGCAAGAGTTCATCGACATGGGGATAGGGGTAGACATAATGCAGCCGCACCCACGCGCCGAACTGCGACAGCGCTTCGCAAAGCTCCGTCAGCCGCGCCTTGACCGGAGCGCCGCGCCACTCGCTTTCCGTATATTTCAGGTCGAGGCCGTAGGCGCTCGTGTCCTGGCTGATGACGAGCAGCTCTTTCGCGCCGCCCGAGACGAGCGCTTCCGCTTCGGCCAGGACATCGGAGGATGACCGGCTTGCGAGCGGGCCGCGCAAGGCCGGGATGATGCAGAAGGAGCAGCGGTTGTTGCAGCCCTCGGAGATTTTCAAATAGGCGTAATGAGGCGGCGTCAGCCGTAGACCGGCGCGCGGAACGAGGTCGAGAAAGGGCGCGTGCGGGGGCGGCGTCGCAGCGTGGATCGCACTCATTACGGCATCGTATTGATGCGGGCCGGTGACGGCGAGAACATCGGGAAACGCATCGCGGATGCGCCGATCCTCCACGCCGAAGCAGCCCGTGACGATGACGCGGCCGTTCTCTGCTATCGCCTCGCCAATCGCCTCCAGGCTCTCCGCCTTGGCGCTGTCGAGAAAGCCGCAGGTGTTGACCACCACGACATCCGCGCCGTCATAGCTCGGCGAAATCGCATAGCCTTCGCTCTTCAGCCGCGTGAGAATGCGCTCGGAGTCGACCAGCGCTTTCGCACAGCCAAGGCTGACGAAACCGACCTTGGGCGCGGATGCGTGCTCCTTTGTTATCTTCGGCATGTCGCGATCTTATGGTGAAAATAAAAAGAGCACCCACTGGCGCTCCGCTGATGTAAGGCTTTGCAGCCCGGTTATAAAGAAAATAATGGCGCGCCGTTTCGGCTTGCTTCAGCCGCAGCCTAGGTCGACGCGATCTCCGCCGAGACCTAAAAATGCGCGATATCGTCGGCAGAATACCGGTCCAATTCATCCGCTCGGGGACCCATCTCCGCCATTTCGGCGATTCGGTTGAACCGGGCTGAAGGACGGACTGAGCACATCGCGTTGAATGGTGGGCTTGCTGACCCAAAATCGCATGCAGGCAAAGCTTTTGAGGCTGGAGCGCGAATGCAAAGCCAACCCGGCATCACCAGCGATATCGAATCCCAACCTTTCCGCCCGCACCGACCACATCCTCACCGCCTCTAACCTCAAGCTGCAGAGTGTATTCCAGGCCGTGCGCGTCCTCCAGCTTTCCCAGTAATTGCGCGGTCGCGCGAAGCTTCCCTTGATCTACAGTTGCGGGCCCCGATGTGAGCCCCGAAGCTTCGGCAACATAGCCTAAGATAGAGACGTCGTCATAAAGCAGACCAAGCAACGAGGCTGAATACCGATAGCCCTGGTAAATGCCGGCGGTACCGACCCGCGCTCCGCCCAGAATTCGAAAGAGTTGCCCGTTTTCCAACCCCAGTGCAGCGGCGCCGTCGCCATAGTCGGTGTAGGTATATCGATAGCCTGCGGTGGGCTCTAACCAGAAGCCATCGCCCAGGTCGAGGCGGTAGTATACATTACTTCCCGCATTGAGATTTATTTCAGAGATTATTCCTGCCTGTCTGACAGACGTTGTGATTGTTGCGGTACGGGCATCATTTGAAAGAATTGTTCCTCCTGACACTGGTATAATTTTCGATGGATCTCCGTAAGGGTAAACAGTTTGTCCGAAATAAACCTTCGTATAAGACTTCATTTCTGCCAAACCTGCGGCGGTCATAAACTGTCCATCCTGGCATTGAATGGTTGTAACCTCATTGGTAATCTGCGTCTGTTCATGGTCATAAAAATCGCCCTTGACAAGGAAGTCAGCAGAAAACCGGTTGTGAGTATAAGTGCCGTAAATGCCCGCGAATGCCCCCTCGTCTTTCTGAAAGGCATCCTTTGTATTGGGTGTATCGCTGAAGGAGCTTCGCGTCGAATTATACCCCGACAAAATCCCGAATTTCAGGCTTTCGGCGTTGAATGGGTCGGGGAGGACGAATGTGGTATCGACGCCTCCCAATGCGCCCTCCGTAATTTGTATTCGCGTGGGATTGTCTAATTGCCCCGGATTGAGGTTTGGGTGTCGCTCATAATCCCCGTAAAACTGCGCCCATGCGCTATTTTCCTGCGGCGGTTGCCCTTCCGGGCCATGAGCGACGCCATAAATGTTCGCGAACTGAAGACTTTGCGTTGAAGCCTTTTTTGTCTTGGCTTTTCTCCTGGCGATGAAGGCGGTAACGTGACCTTTCGGCTTCCCGCGCACCTTTTTGAGGTGCTGCACGGGAGTTTCTGCACGATCCGGAAGTGTATCTTGCACCGGCAATGTTTGGGCCGAGGCCACTGACGCCAGTGTTGTTGTGGCTTCCTGCTGGTCACGTCTCAAGCGTATCAACTGGAGCGCCTGATCGGTGGAAACCTCATTTGTTGTAATAGACGGCGTCCCTTCGGTGGCTGAAATACTTGCTGATCCTCCGGAAAGTGACACAGTCGGATTTGATGCCGATTGGCCTATACTATCAACAGGTTTCGCAACAAAACTTCCATCGGGCATGATTATTCCGACAGTGAAACTTCCCGGCTTCAGTACGTCGCATGTCGGTTTGGTCTGTCCGACGGCCATTTCAGGCAGCATTGAATAAAAAACACACAGAGCGTAGCGCATCATGAGTCGCTCAGAAAAATGCGACATATGAAAATCCTCAAATGCGCAGCGCGATTAGATTTCTGCAGCAAATTGGGCCAAGGCTCGGGCAATCATCTCGCACCACCACCCCAACGAAGTCTGTGCGGCCGCGACAGCAACCTCCGGTAGAAGACTCATCCGATTCGCCAAAGCTGCGTCAACGCTTGTTTGCGGAGAAGCTTATTTAGTTGTTTATAGGCTTGGGGCCATTCGGCAACACCAGTTTCCCGCAATTATACAAACATATATGCGGCTTGGCTGCACAGTTTGAGGTGCGGGGACTAAGGCAGCCCTTTGGGGGGAGCATGCCAATTTTTGTCCTGATCGTTCTCACCGTTCTTACACTCACGTGCCAGCATGCGACTGGAACTGAGCAAACAAAACACGGCGATTTCGCCGCTCAAATCCAAGGTCTTGCCTCAGCAGCTCGCTACGGTGAAGCCCTCGAATTGGTGGAATTCTATATCAACGCCACGAAAGCCGATGACGGCGCCAACAGCGTCGCTTATGGGCGCGCACTTTCCTGGAAGGCCTATCTTTACTCAGCAACGGCGCAAGGGAAGTTAGCTGGCCCCCTTTATGCACAGGTGCTGGAGATCTATCAGAAAGCGCTTCCCGCAAATGATCTCGAGCTTGCCGCCGCGATTAATAACCTCGGCTACTATCATTATTCAGAAGGACGTTACGACGAGGCAGCCAGGCTCTATGAACGGTCACTCCAAATTCGTGAGATCATGCTGCCCGCGGATCACATGGAAATAGCTTCCAGCTTGAATAATCTCGGCAACGCTTACAAGAAGCTCGACCGGGCGCCCGAGGTTGAGGGCCTGATGCGGCGCGCACTGTCCATAAGAGAGAAGGCCCTTCCGCCAAATGACCCGCTCATCGCTCAAAGCCTTCAAAATCTGGCGACACTATTGGAGGAACAGGGTCGGTACAAGGAAGCGGAACCTTTTCTGAGACGCGCGATCGCTGCTCGCATTTCCTCGCAAAAAACGAAGCATCCCGACATCGCTGGAGTTCTTCAGAGCCTGGGCTCTAATTTGTCCTATCAAGGAAGGTTTGCGGAAGCTGAAGTTCAATTCAAGGCTGCTCTTGAGATCCGCAGAAAGTCTCAGCCAGCAAGTCATCCCGATTTGAGCTCGAATATCATCGATCTTGCGCTCACCTATGTCCAGGCCAAGCGCTTCGCGGAAGCCGAACCGCTCTTACAGGAAGCAATAAGTATCAACGAGGTCGCCCATACGCCGGATCATCCAAGTCTTTGCGAGCCCCTTGAACTTCTTGCCTCCATTGCGAATGAGCGCGGGCAGTATTCAAAAGCTTTGGCACTGGCACGCAGGGCAAGCAGCATCCTCATAAAGCAAGGCCATATCACTCAGAACGCGCGAAGCTACTTCCAGGATCATGTCGAGTACGCCTGGCAAGCTTTCTCGAATGGGCAGTCAAAGGACGAAGCATTGCTTGAGGAAGCATTTTTGATCGCACAGCGGGCGCAGCTCAGCATTACCGCGTCTTCAGTCTCCCGCCTTGCCGCTCGTTTGGCCGCGACAGATCCGGGCATTCGTGATCTCATCCGTGAGCGCCAGGATCTGGAGGATAAGCGGGAACAGCTGGAACGGGAAAGAATAGCCGCGTTTGCTCTGCCACCCCAGCAGCGAACGCTTACAGACAGCGCAGTTTTGAGCGAGATCACCGCCCGTCTCGAAGATGTTGATACAAGGCTGCGAAAGGGCTTTCCCAAATATTATGGCCTTATCGAACCGAACCCCTTGTCTCCTTCAGCTGTGCAAAAGCTTCTTAAGAAAAATGAAATACTCGTAGATTTTTTGATTAGCGATAAAAGTATTTTTGTGTGGGCGATTACCAAAAGCAAAGTTAGCTGGTATATACTTAACGTTACCGAAAAACAGATAGAAGCTTATGTTAAGACTCTTCGTCAAGCGCTGAAGGTGGGTTTGCTTGATCAAGCAAGCAGAAAAGATAGTCTCTTCGATCTAGGCCTAGCATATGAAATTTATAAGAACCTCTTTGGGACTTTTGAGGGCCTTATCCAAGGGAAAGACCACATAATTATCGTCTCGAATGGCGCGTTGACCAGTATGCCGTTTCAGGCTCTGACCGCCTCTCCCGTACGCTCGCGCAAAGAGAATGACGATGATTTCTCAAAATATAGGGAAGCAGACTGGCTGATTAAACATCACGCGATAACAGTGCTGCCTGCAGCCTCAAGTCTTGAGGCTCTGCGATCAGTTGCAAGCGGGGCCCCGACGAGAAAGCCGCTGATCGGATTCGCAAACCCGATCTATGGCAAGATCGGCGATGAGAAGGGCGGTTCTCCTGGTAATGAACGAGGCTTCGCTGATTATTGGCATGGTGAAAAGCCTGATATTGATGAATTAAGACACGATCTTCCGCCGCTTCCCGAATCAGAAAGGGAGCTGCGGACCGTAGCCAATGCAGTTGGCGCGAAGGAGAACGACCTCAAGTTCGGCTCCGATGCCAGCGTCATGTCGGTGAAAAGGGCCGATTTGACATCATACAAGATCGTTTATTTTGCAGTTCATGGGCTTGTTGCAGGCGATGTAAACGGACTGGGGGAACCTGCTCTTGTGTTGACTATTCCGGATCAAGCGGCAGATGAGGACAACGGTTTGTTGACTATGACAGACGTAAGCAAGTTAAAACTTGATGCAGATTGGGTCATTCTGTCGGCCTGCAACACTGCCGCTGGCGATAGCCCTCGTTCAGAAGCATTATCCGGATTGGCGCGCTCATTTTTTCACGCTGGCGCCCGGGCCTTGCTTGTATCGCATTGGCCGGTCGATTCGGATGCTGCCACCCGATTGACGATCGGCACCTTCGATGCTCTCACCAAGGATCCTGGCGTTGGTCGTGCCGAAGCCCTGCGCCGGTCAATGCTCGCAATGATTGCTGATCGCAGAGATCCCGCAAATGCATATCCTGCTCTTTGGGCGCCATTTTTTATTGTCGGGGAGGGGGCCGGCAAGTAAATAGTAATTTCAGGCGCAGGCTATGCTAAAATACCGGCAATTCCTTGAAGCAAGCTAATGTCACAGCGGGCAGCTCCAAGTGGGGAATAGCGCCGCCGGCGGAGGTTGAACTTAGCCTAATGCCCTAGCTATTTAGTCCCGGCGTATGGTGGAATGGATTTAGCCTGAACTGATCCGGGGTTTTCTGTCCAGCGTTTGCAAATTCCATCACACAGCGGGACTAAACACCTAGCCAACCCATCTGCCGGTTCGAGCGGTGGCCGCAAAGGGATCCCAAAGCGGGAGTGCCGATCTAACAAGGTTTTTAAGGCCACTTCGTCCGGTTTCCGCCTAGCCCGGAGACACGGCACGCTTTTCACAAACCAACAACTCCCCGGGTGGGCTCCTCCGCTGCTCGTCGCGCCTTTGTGGGGCGCCGTTAACTCCTTATGCTTAACGGCAGGGCGCAAGCGGCTCATTTCCGGCCGAAACGAACCCAATCACGCGATTTTCCGGCGCAAAACCGCCCTCTTTTGCGCGAAGTGGGACGAGCAAATGTCCGTTAATTATGTTTTTGCTGCGGAAATTAACGTCAGCGCCTGTCGCGTGCGCAACGAGGCAGGCCTCGACCATCCCCGGCGGGCCTAAACTAACTATGTACTTACTTACGTGCCGGTTTACCAAACAAACCCAATTTTAACGACTTGTACACGCTCACACGAACCCATGGGCAATCGCGCGGAGAGGGAGGTGCAGGGCGGCGCGCGCCCTCCCGCCGGTGGACCTACCCTCCGGCATAGCCGCCAAGGATCGGAATGATCTCGCCTGTGATGTAGCTCGACATGGTGGGTGCGGCGAGGAACACGTAAGCGGGCGCGATCTCCTCCGGCTGAGCGGGGCGCTTCATCACGGTGTCGCCGCCAAAGCTCTGGACGCGTTCGGCGGATTTGTCGGCGGGGTTGAGCGGCGTCCATACCGGCCCCGGCGCGACCGCATTCACGCGAATGCCGCGCGGAATAAGGTGCGTCGAAAGCGAGCGCGCAAACGCATGGATGCCGCCTTTCGTCATCGAATAATCGAGCAAATCCTTGTTGCCCAACAGCCCCGTGACAGACCCGGTCATCACGATCGAGCCCTTCGGCTTGATATAGGGCACGGCCGCCTGCGCCATGTTGAAATAGCCGTAGAGATTGGTCTTGAGGGTGCGGTTGAAGTGCTCCTCGGTGAGATCGAGGAAATCCTCGACATGCTCCTGAAAGGCGGCGTTGTTCACAAGGATGTCGAGCTTGCCGAACTCGGCCACCGTCATCTCGACGGCTTGCCGGCAGAAGCCGCGATGGGCGACATCGCCCGCGATGAGAAGGCAGCGGCGGCCTTCCTTTTCGACGGCCCGCTTCGTTTCTTCTGCGTCCGCATGTTCGCACAGATAGACGATGGCGATATCCGCACCCTCTCGCGCGTAAAGCACCGCCACGGCGCGCCCGATCCCGGAATCGCCGCCGGTGATGAGCGCAACCATGTCTTGAAGCTTGCCGGACCCCTTATAGTCCGGCGCATCGTACATCGGCTTGACTTCAAGCTCAGCCTCGAGCCCAGGCTTTCTCAGGTGCTGCTTGGGAAAGTGCGACGGATACTCGCGCTGCCCGGCCTGCATCGGCTCGTCTTTCTTATCCCGCGACACGCCCGGCGCTTCCTTGCGGTCGATATCTTCCTGGATATGCAGTCCGCTTTTGACGACAGCGTCGGTGTGCGCCTCAAGATGTTCCTGGGTCTCTTCCATCACTCTCCTCACCTGATGCCGCAACGCGTTGCCCTGCGTGCGATGGCTTCGGGTGAGAAACCATGCCGCTTTGCCCTGTTCCCGCAACGCAGCGGCAGCGGGACCCGGTTTCGGTTCCGTCAAACGGCTGCCACTCGGCCGTGATGCGAGAGAGGCCGGGTCACATAAACAAGGAAGGTGCTCGCTCCAGCGTACGCGATTTGCTGAAGAAACGGGCTCCTGCCGCAGACGGCAATAAGCTCCGTGATGTATGAGGTGCGAGGGAGATGGTGGCCGCCGTCTCCAGATCCGTTTTGCCTCACAAGAGGGAGCTCGCTCAGCCGGCGCGGAGCGTGAGGAACTATGAAGACATCGCGAAGGCTCGTTCTGATTGGGCTGTCTATAGGATTTGTCGCCGTCGTCGGCATATCCGTCGCGGGCTCTTTCGACTTTCTCTTCTTCTCGATCCTGTTTTCGGCTGCGCTCGCCATGATCGCCATCGCGGAGATTTTTCCGAACAGCGGTCTGTTTCCTATCACGTTCGCGAGCCTCGCCGCGGTCTATGCGTCCATCTTTGCCTTGTTCGTAGAGGCGCTTTTCTACTCCCTCGGGAAGGTCACCTTGGGGATCGCGTTTGCGACCCCGATCCTGCTCTTTATTGCCGGGTGTTGGTGGCGGAGGGACGAGATCCGCAAGGACATCGCCGAGCCGGACATCATGGGCGGGAGGATAGGCCTTTTTCAGGCCTTCCTCTGGCAGCTGCCGGTCTGGCTTGTCGGCCTTGGCGTCTACATCCTGTTCGGCATCGAGGAGAGCAAGGTCAACACGGACGTCACAATCCTTGCCGCAATGGGCGTTATCGGGCTGATCGTTTTTGCCGTCAGCCACGATGTCGCGACGTTCCTCATCGACATCGGCCTCCTCCTGGAGGAGTTCGTGACGCGCATCTCGCGCCTCACCATACCGGCGTTCGCGTTCCTCTCGTTCTACGCCATCCTGGTGATCGCCTTCGCCGCGCTCTATGGCATCATCTCGCGCAGTTCACCCCTGCACCACTTCCGCATCGGCGACGAATACCGGAGCATCACCTTTTTCGAGTCGCTGTATTTCTCGGTCATCACGCTGGCCACCGTGGGCTACGGCGATATCGTGCCATCCAGCAATCTCGTGCGCATGGTCGCCGCGTTCGAAGTGGTCATCGGCATCATGCTTATCCTGTTCGGCGTGTCGGAACTGCTCGAATACGCGAACGAGCGCCAGCGCATCGCCCGCAGGAAACGGAGACGCGAAAGCACCTAGGCGCCGCGTAGCACGCGTGCACCATCGTCGCGGGTGGAGACTGGAGCGGGTGAAGGGAATTGAACCCTCGTATTCAGCTTGGAAGGCTGCTGCTCTACCATTGAGCTACACCCGCAGTGCGCCTACATTACCAACATTGGAGCGGCGCTCAACGGAAAAAAGCGCGAACTCAGGTTTGCACAGCTTTTCCTTGAGCCCTTGACAAATGAAAATTTTGTTGCGTTGGGGCGTGAAAAACGCTTGGCATGGCGCCTGCATGCGTGTTAGCAATCAGGCCCCTACTACTGGTAAGCTATCAGCAGCAGGCCGGATGGGTATTGGATCGGCTGAATTCTGTGCCCAAAACGCTTGTCGTGACCGGTTGGATGGAGGAGTGTAGCTCAATCGGCTAGAGCACCGGTCTCCAAAACCGGGGGTTGGGGGTTCGAGTCCCTCCACTCCTGCCACTTAAGGGCGGCAGGGAATACTCGATACAATCGGGCATAGAGGTTAAAAGTTTCATAGCGACGGCTAAGCCGCCTCGCATCGGCGTTGGGAAGAAATGGCAAAGGTTGGTCCTTTCGAATTTTTACAGCAGGTCCGCGCGGAAACCGCGAAGGTCGTGTGGCCGTCGCGGCGCGAAACGATTGTCACGACCATAATGGCCGTGCTCATGTCCGTTTTTGCGTCGATTTTCTTTCTGCTCGCCGATCAGGTTTTCAGCAAAATCATCGGGTTTATTTTGACCCTCGGGCAGTAGCGCTTAAAAAAATCGTAACGAAAAGCAGCAAAAGTGATGACAAAGCGCTGGTATATCGTTCACGCCTATTCGAACTTCGAGAAGAAGGTGGCGGACGCTATCCGTGAACGGGCGACGGCAGCCGGCCTCAATGAGTGCTTCGAGGAGATCGTTGTCCCGATGGAAGAGGTTGTGGAGGTGCGCCGGGGCAGGAAAGTAAGCACCGAGCGGAAGTTTTTTCCGGGCTATGTCCTCGTGAAGATGGACATGAATGACCGGGCATTTTTGCTGATCAAGAATACGCCGAAGGTCACAGGATTTCTTGGCGCGGATAACAAGCCGCAGCCGATTTCCGAGACCGAAGCCCAGCGTATTCTCAATCAGGTGAAGGAAGGTGTGGATCGGCCGAAGCCGTCCATCTCCTTCGAAATCGGAGAGCAGGTGCGCGTCGCAGACGGCCCGTTTGCATCGTTCAATGGGCATGTCGAGGAAGTCGACGAGGAGCGCGCGCGGCTCAAAGTTGCGGTTTCCATCTTCGGCCGGGCGACCCCGGTTGAACTGGAGTATGGCCAGGTCGAGAAGATTTAGCGCGAACGCGCGAGGCTTCAGAAACCTTGGCTTTTCGTTGTGGGAGGTAAGCACCTGCTGGCCAAGCAGGTGTATCAGCCGCACCACATCCCTCAAACCCGGGCGTAAGCCCTTGAGAGGTTGTAATGGCAAAGAAGATAGTAGGCTATATCAAGCTGCAGGTCCCTGCAGGCCAAGCCAACCCGTCGCCGCCGATCGGTCCGGCGCTCGGTCAGCGCGGCTTGAACATCATGATGTTCTGCAAAGATTTCAACGCGGCTTCGAAGGAGATGGAACCCGGCTCGCCGGTGCCTGTCGTCATCACTTACTACGGCGATAAATCATTCTCCTTCGTGATGAAGACGCCACCAGCGTCGCACTTTCTGAAAAAGGCTGCAGGCATCAAAAGCGGCTCAAAGACGCCAGGCGTCGGATCCGCCGGAACCGTGACCATGGCTCAGGTCCGCGAGATTGCCGAGAAGAAGATGAAGGACTTGAACGCAACCAGCGTAGATCAGGCTGCGAAAATTATTGCTGGCTCCGCCCGTTCCATGGGCCTCACGGTGAAGGAGTAATGGCCATGGATGGAAAACGTTTACGCGAGGCCAAGAAGACCATCAACCGCGTGAAGCTTTATCCTCTGGAACAGGCCGTGAAGCTTGTGAAGGAGCGCGCCAAGGCCAAGTTTGATGAGACGATCGAGATCGCAATGAATCTCGGTGTCGATCCGCGTCACGCCGACCAGATGGTGCGCGGTGTTTGCGCGCTTCCGAACGGCACAGGCCGCTCAGTGCGGGTGGCGGTGTTCGCTCGTGGCGCGAAGGCCGACGAGGCGAAGGCGGCGGGAGCCGATGTTATCGGCGCCGAGGACTTGGTGCAGCAGGTCCAAGGCGGCAACATCAACTTTGACAAGTGCATCGCGACGCCCGACATGATGCCTCTCGTGGGCCGGCTTGGTAAGATTCTCGGTCCGCGCGGCATGATGCCCAACCCGAAGGTTGGCAGCGTGACGATGGATGTTGCGGAGGCTGTGCGCGGGGCAAAAGGCGGAGCGGTCGAGTTCCGAGTTGAAAAAGCAGGGATTCTGCACGCTGGAATCGGCAAAGCAAGCTTTACCGAGAACGCGCTTGTGGAAAACATCAAGGCTTTCGCCGATGCGGTGATGAAAGCAAAGCCTGCAGGCGCTAAGGGAACATTTGTGAAACGCGTGGCGCTCAGCTCGACCATGGGGCCTGGCGTCAAGATCGAGCCCGGGACGCTTAGTACTGTGGCTCATCAGTAGCTTTATTGCGGAGCCGGCCTTTGGCCGCTATCCGCATTACGATTTTCGGGCGGTTCGCCGTCCGATAGGCCAAGCCGGAAACGCCTTGGCCGCTGCTTCCGAAAGCGGAGGCAGCCTGTCCGAGATTGCTGGCGCCAAAGGGGAGAATTCCCTAGCGGCTTAATATTCGCCTGCATGAGACGGGGAAATGATAACAGGTGATCACGACGCCAGCCTCGGCTGGTTGGTGGATCGCGCCTGATCACGCCTCGGGACAGGAATGAGCGGTCGCTCGCCTTACGAGGCGGCGGCGTGATCGAAGCGGCGGTTCGCGATTGCAACGCGACCCGTCAAAACGGAGAGAAGCGGTGGATAGAGCTGAAAAACTGGAGATGGTTGAGACTCTCAACGACATCTTCGCAAGAAGCGGCTCTGTCGTGGTGGCGCGCTACAAAGGTATGACTGTAGCGCAGATGACCGACCTCCGCCGTCGCATGAGCGGCGCCGGGGCGAAGTTCAAAGTCATCAAGAACCGTCTCGCCAAGATTGCACTTGATAGCGCGGCTGATGGCGCGGGTGCGGATCTCTTTCTTGAACCTACGGGAATTGCCTTCGCGGAAGACCCCACGGCGGCAGCAAAGGTAGCGGCTGATTTTGCCAGGACCACCGACAAATTCGTGATTGTCGGTGGATTGCTTGGAAAGCAGGCGCTAACAGCGGATGCCGTTAAGGCTCTGGCCGCCATCCCATCCAAGGAAGAGCTTCGTTCCAAGCTGTTGGGCGTGTTCCTTGCTCCGGGCTCCAAGCTCGTGAGGCAGCTCAATTCGCCTGCGCAGAACCTCGTGGGCGTGCTGCAAGCTTTCAAGGAAAAGCAAGAAAAGCAAGAAGCGGCGTGACGGCTCTAGGCAGAGCTTCAAACACCAACCAGTCATAGAATGCATAGAGGTCTAAATGTCTGAGAAACTTGATAAGCTGTACCAGGACCTGTCCGGATTGACGGTTCTTGAGATTTCCGAACTTGTAAAGCTGCTCGAGGACAAATGGGGCGTTTCCGCAGCCGCGGCGATCCCTGCATTTGCGATGCCAGCAGCAGGCGGCGGCGCGGCAGCGGCTGAGCCGGTTGAAGAGAAGACGGAGTTCGACGTCATTCTGGCCGACGCGGGCGCTCAAAAGATCAACGTCATCAAGGAAGTACGCGCGATTACCGGTCTCGGCCTGAAAGAGGCGAAGGACTTGGTCGAAGCCGCTCCGAAGGCGATCAAGGAAGCCGTGTCGAAGGCGGAAGCCGAGGAAATTAAGAAGAAAGTCGAGGCGGCTGGCGCCAAGGTCGAGGTTAAGTAAGGACACGAATGGCCGGACATTCTGGCTTATTCGCAAAAACATTATATCTCCCTGGGAAGCATTCCAAGTTTTGCCTTAAAAAAGGCTGAATTTGGCCGCTCCCGGGGGGGCTTGTAAATCGTTAATGGGATGCCATATCAGGGGGCTTCCCATAAATAGGCTCTCTCGCGACGCAATTCCCCGTGCGGCGTGCAGGAATAGCCGCCGTCGGTGAAAATGAGGAGATCAAATGGCGCAAACGTTTATCGGCCGTAAACGTATTCGCAAGCGCTTCGGAACGATTGCCGATGCAGCGGAAATGCCGAATTTGATCGAGGTGCAAAAGCAATCCTACGATCAGTTTCTTATGGTGCAAGACCCCGTCGGCGGGCGACCGAACACCGGCTTGCAGGCTGTTTTTGCCTCGATCTTCCCCATAAAGGATTTTTCAGACAAAGCGCAACTCGAATTTGTCCGCTATGACTTCGAGCCGCCAAAATATGACGTTGATGAATGCCAGCAGCGAAGCATGACCTATGCGGCACCGCTGAAAGTAAAGTTACGCCTGATCACCTTCGACGTCAATGAGGAGACTGGCTCCCGCTCCGTGCGCGATATTAAGGAGCAGGATGTCTACATGGGCGATATTCCGTTCATGACGTCAAACGGCACCTTCGTCATAAACGGAACAGAGCGAGTTATTGTTTCCCAGATGCATCGCTCGCCCGGCGTGTTTTTTCATCACGACGGCGGAAAAAGCCATTCTTCCGGCAAGTTGCTCTTTGCTGCTCGCATCATCCCGTATCGCGGCTCCTGGCTCGACTTTGAGTTCGACGCGAAAGACATCGTCTATGCACGCATCGACAGGAAGCGGAAACTCCCGGCGACGACGCTCCTTTATGCGCTTGGGATGAATAATGAGGAAATCCTCGATACGTTCTACAAGCGGATCATCTACAAGGCGACGAAGCAGGGATGGAGGACGCCGTTCGTTCCGGAGCGCATGCGCGGCGTGAAGGCTGTTCAGGACATCTATGATGCCGATACCGGCGAAGTTGTCATTGAAGCCGGCAAGAAACTCAATGCACGCGCGGTTCGCCAGTTGGCTGAGCGGGTGAAGGCCGTTGCTGTTCCCGATGACGCGCTGTACGGGCGCTACCTCGCCGAAGACATCGTTAACATGGAAACCGGTGAGATCTGGGCCGAAGCTGGCGACGAACTCGACACGAAGGTTCTGGACAAGCTGCGCTCCCATGGCGTCGAAGAACTTCCGGTTCTCGACATTGACCATGTGAACACCGGCTCGTTCATCCGTAACACGCTACACAACGACAAAAATCAGAATCAGCAGGATGCGCTGTTCGACATCTATCGCGTCATGCGCCCAGGCGAGCCTCCGACGGAGGATGCAGCGCGCGCGCTCTTCAAAAGCTTGTTCTTTGACGAGGAGCGCTACGATCTGTCCTCTGTAGGCCGCGTCAAGATGAACATCCGGCTCGAAATTGAGCAGTCGGATGAGATGCGCATCCTCACGAAAGAAGACATTATTTCGGTGATCCGGACGCTCGTCGATTTGCGCGACGGCCGCGGCGAGGTCGATGATATCGATAACCTCGGCAATCGCCGCGTGCGTTCGGTGGGCGAATTGATGGAGAACCAGTATCGCCTTGGCCTGCTCCGCATGGAGCGCGCTATTCGCGAGCGCATGTCTTCTGTCGATATCGACACGGTCATGCCGCAGGATCTCATCAACGCAAAGCCGGCGAGCGCCGCAGTGCGCGAGTTTTTCGGATCCTCGCAGCTCAGCCAGTTCATGGACCAGACGAACCCGCTGTCGGAAATAACGCACAAGCGCCGCCTCTCTGCACTTGGGCCGGGCGGTCTTACCCGCGAGCGCGCCGGCTTCGAGGTGCGCGACGTGCACCCCACCCATTACGGCCGCATCTGCCCGATCGAGACGCCCGAAGGTCCGAACATCGGCCTTATCAACTCGCTCGCAACGTTTGCGCGCGTGAATAAGTACGGCTTCATCGAAAGCCCCTACCGCAAGGTCGTAGATGGCAAGGTCACTGACGAGGTGGTCTATCTCTCTGCCATGGAAGAGGCACGCTACCATATCGCGCAAGCTAATGTGAAGCTGAACCCCGACGGAAGTTTTGCCGAGGATCTGATCATCTGTCGGCACCAGGGCGACGTGTCTCTGGTCCCGAATGCCAAGGCAGATTTTATCGATGTCTCGCCGAAGCAGGTTGTTTCGGTGGCGGCGGCGCTCATTCCGTTCCTCGAGAACGACGACGCCAACCGCGCTCTCATGGGTTCGAACATGCAGCGCCAGGCGGTGCCGCTCATTCGCGCCGAAGCGCCGCTTGTCGGCACCGGTATGGAAAGCGTCGTAGCACGCGATTTTGGTGCTGCCATCGCCGCGAAACGTGCCGGTATCATCGATCAGGTGGACGCGACTTGCATCGTGATCCGCGCAACCGACGAAACCGACCCGTCGAAGTCGGGTGTGGATATCTATAATCTGCGCAAGTTCCAGCGCTCGAACCAGAATACCTGCATCAATCAGCGCCCGCTGGTTCGCGTAGGCGATCGCGTCGAGCGAAGTGATATTATCGCGGACGGACCTTCGACCGACCTCGGCGACCTCGCGCTCGGTAAAAACGTGCTCGTCGCGTTCATGCCGTGGCAGGGGTATAACTTCGAGGATTCGATTCTGCTGTCCGAGCGTATCGTCTCGACCGACGTCTTCACCTCGATCCACATCGAGGAGTTTGAAGTCGCGGCTCGCGATACGAAGCTTGGGCCTGAGGAAATCACGCGCGATATTCCGAACGTGTCGGAAGAGGCGCTGAAGAACCTCGACGAAGCCGGCATCGTCTATATCGGTGCCGAGGTTCAGCCGGGCGATATTCTCGTCGGTAAGATCACCCCGAAGGGCGAAAGCCCGATGACGCCTGAGGAGAAGCTGCTCCGCGCCATCTTTGGCGAGAAGGCGTCGGATGTGCGCGATACCTCGCTTCGCCTTCCACCTGGCGTTACGGGCACGGTGGTAGAGGTTCGCGTCTTCAACCGCCACGGCGTCGAGAAAGACGAGCGTGCCATGGCAATCGAACGCGAGGAGATCGAGCGTCTCGCCAAGGACCGCGACGACGAGTTGCACATCCTCGACCGGAACGTTTATGGCCGCTTGCGCGATATACTGATGGGCAAGGAAGTTGCCCGCGGACCGAAGGGGTTGCGCAAGGGAACGGACATTAACGAGGAGCTTCTCAGCGAAGTGCCTCGCAGCCAATGGTGGGATATCGCTCTGAAGGACGAGCAGGCCATGGCCGGAATTGAGGCTATCCGGCGTCAGTATGACGACGCGAAGAAGCGCCTCGAGCAGCGGTTTGTTGACAAGATCGACAAGCTCAAGCGCGGTGATGAACTTCCGCCCGGCGTCATGAAGATGGTCAAGGTCTTCGTTGCTGTGAAGCGCAAGATCCAGCCCGGCGATAAGATGGCAGGCCGGCACGGTAACAAGGGTGTGGTCAGCCACATCGTGCCCATTGAGGACATGCCATACCTCGAAGATGGGACGCCAGTTGATATCGTGCTCAATCCGCTAGGCGTGCCAAGTCGTATGAACGTGGGGCAGATCCTGGAGACCCACCTCGGCTGGGCTTCACGGGGGCTTGGCCGGATTATCCAGCAGGCGCTCGACGCCTATCGGGAGAAGGAGCGCTCTGATCAGTTGCGTGAGGCCGTTGCCAAGGCTTACCTCAATGACGAGGCGATCAGCGCTCTCGATGACGATCAGCTTGTTGAACTGGCTGAAAATCTCGGCAAGGGCGTGCCGGTCGCAACACCCGTGTTTGATGGAGCGCGGGAATCTGACATCGTAGACATGCTAAAGGCGGCTGGTCTTGACACGTCGGGCCAGGTCACGCTTTACGACGGCAGGACCGGAGAGCCCTTCGATCGGAAGGTAACCGTTGGTTACAAGTATTTGCTCAAACTCCACCATCTGGTCGACGACAAGATCCACGCGCGTTCAATCGGGCCCTACAGCCTTGTCACGCAGCAGCCGCTGGGCGGTAAGGCTCAATTCGGCGGCCAGCGCTTCGGCGAGATGGAGGTGTGGGCGCTCGAAGCTTATGGAGCCGCCTACACCCTGCAGGAAATGCTGACGGTGAAGTCGGACGACGTAGCGGGCCGGACCAAGGTCTACGAGGCTATCGTCCGCGGCGACGACACATTCGAGGCGGGCGTGCCAGAAAGCTTCAACGTGCTTGTGAAGGAGATGCGCGCGCTCGGCTTGAACGTCGAGCTGAAGCAGAGCCGCGTGCCGACGATAGAGGCACAACCCGCACAAGCATCGCGGCCTCCACAGTTCGCACTGCCGCGAAGGTCGAGAGCCCCGCAGGCTGCGGAGTAAAACAGACGCGGGTATCGGCTCAGCCGATGCCTGCAGACGGCGTTTCAGGAACTATGCGAGGCGAGACCTCGCTGTCCGCCGAGCGGACGACATTGGGTCGAAGAAGCCGCGGGGGCGCGGCTCATAGGAGCGACGAATGAATCAAGAGATCACGAATCTCTTCAGCCCGCAGATGCAGACTCAGGTATTCGACCAGATTCGCATCTCTATTGCAAGTCCAGAGAAGATACTCTCCTGGTCTTACGGTGAAATAAAGAAGCCCGAAACTATCAATTACCGGACCTTCAAGCCTGAGCGTGACGGTTTGTTTTGTGCGCGTATATTTGGCCCGATCAAAGACTACGAGTGTCTTTGCGGCAAATACAAGCGCATGAAATATAAAGGCGTTATCTGCGAAAAATGCGGCGTGGAAGTGACGCTCACGAAAGTGCGCCGCGATCGCATGGGGCACATTGAGCTTGCCTCGCCGGTGGCGCACATCTGGTTTTTGAAATCGCTGCCATCGCGCATCGGCCTTCTGCTCGACATGGGTTTGAAGGATCTGGAGCGCGTGCTCTATTTCGAGAACTATGTGGTCATCGAGCCAGGGCTCACGCCGCTGAAGGCCGGGCAACTGCTGTCGGAGGAGGACTACCTCAAGGCGCAGGAGGAGCACGGCGAGGACTCGTTCCAGGCTGGCATCGGCGCCGAGGCTGTACGCGATATGCTCATGGCGCTCAACCTTGATCAGATGCGCGAGCAGATTCGCCAGGAGATCGCCGAGGCGACAACTGAGCTCAAACCCAAGAAACTTGCCAAGCGCCTGAAGGTTATCGAGGCCTTTATCCAGTCGGGTAACCGGCCGGAATGGATGATCATGAAGGTCATTCCGGTGATTCCGCCGGAGTTGCGTCCGCTCGTTCCGCTGGACGGTGGCCGCTTCGCGACGTCCGACCTCAATGACCTCTATCGGCGCGTTATTAACCGCAACAATCGCCTGAAACGGCTTATCGAACTGCGCGCCCCGGACATTATTATCCGGAACGAAAAGCGCATGCTGCAGGAAGCCGTCGATGCGCTGTTCGACAACGGCCGCCGTGGTCGTGTAATCACCGGCGCAAACAAGCGTCCGCTGAAGTCGCTTGCCGACATGCTGAAAGGCAAGCAAGGCCGGTTTCGCCAGAATCTGCTTGGCAAGCGCGTCGACTACTCAGGCCGCTCTGTTATCGTGGTCGGCCCCGAGTTGAAGCTGCATCAGTGCGGCCTGCCGAAGAAGATGGCACTCGAACTCTTCAAGCCGTTCATCTATTCGCGGCTTGACGCACAGGGCTATTCGGCGACCGTGAAGCAGGCGAAGAAGTTGGTGGAGAAGGAGCGTCCGGAGGTCTGGGATATTCTCGATGAGGTGATCCGCGAGCATCCGGTGCTCCTCAACCGCGCCCCCACGCTTCATCGCCTTGGCATCCAGGCGTTCGAGCCGGTGCTTGTGGAAGGCAAGGCGATCCAGCTTCATCCGCTGGTTTGCGCGGCGTTCAACGCCGACTTCGACGGCGATCAGATGGCCGTTCACGTACCGCTCAGCCTCGAAGCGCAACTCGAAGCCCGCGTGTTGATGATGTCGACAAACAACATCCTGCATCCGGCGAACGGCGGCCCGATTATCGTGCCGAGCCAGGATATCGTGCTCGGTCTTTACTACCTGTCACTGATGATGGAGAAGGAGCCGGGCGAAGGGCGAATTTTCGGAAGCGTGGCTGAGATTCAGCACGCGCTGGCTGCAGGCAACGTCACGCTCCACGCGAAGGTCAAGGGGCGCTACTTGGGCGTCGATGACGCTGGCAACCCGATCTCCAAAGTGTACGAGACCACGCCGGGACGGATGATTGTCGCCGAGCATCTGCCGAAGAAGCCTGGGATCAGCTTCGACCTTGTGAACAGGCTTCTGACCAAGAAGAATATCGCGCGAGTGATCGATGCGGTTTACCGCTCTTGCGGTCAGAAAGAGACGGTCATTTTCTGCGACCGGGTCATGAATCTGGGCTTCCACCACGCCTACAAGGCCGGCATCTCATTCGGCAAGGACGATATGCTCGTCCCCGATACGAAGCCAAAGATCATCGACGATACGGAAGCGCTCGTTCTCGATTACGAGCAGCAATACAATGACGGCCTCATCACGCGGATGGAGAAATACAACAAGGTCGTCGACGCGTGGGCAAAGTGCACCGACCGCATCGCCAAGGAGATGATGGACCGCATCTCCGCCGTCCAGTACGACAAGGCGACGGGCCGCGAAAAGCAGATCAACTCCGTCTACATGATGGCGCACTCCGGCGCGCGCGGCTCGGAGAAGCAAATGCGCCAGCTTGCAGGTATGCGCGGGCTGATGGCCAAGCCGTCGGGTGAAATCATCGAGACGCCGATCATCTCCAACTTCAAGGAGGGGTTGTCGGTTCTCGAGTACTTCAACTCGACGCATGGTGCGCGCAAAGGTCTGGCGGATACGGCGCTCAAGACGGCGAACTCGGGTTACCTGACCCGCCGCTTGGTCGACGTAGCGCAGGATTGCATCGTGACGGAGGTCGACTGCGGCACCGACAAGGGCATCAAGCTCGGCGCGGTGATCGATGCGGGCGAGGTGCTTGTCTCGGTGGGCGATCGCGTTCTCGGCCGCGTTCCGGCCGATGACGTTGTGCATCCCAGCACGGGCGCGGTTATCGTCAAGGCCGGAGATCTGATCGACGAGAACGAGGCGCGGCTCATTGAGGAGGCGCAGGTTCAGGAGGTTCGTATTCGCTCCGCGCTTACATGCGAGCTCAAGAACGGCATTTGCAGCAAGTGCTATGGACGCGACCTCGCACGTGGCACGCCGGTGAATATCGGCGAGGCAGTTGGCGTCATTGCCGCTCAATCCATCGGCGAACCGGGTACACAGCTCACCATGCGAACCTTCCACATCGGTGGGACCGCTCAAGTCGCGGACAACTCCTTCGTGGAGAGCAACTTTGCTGGCAAGGTGAAGGTTCGAAACCGGATTGCCGCGCGTGATAGCCAGGGCCGCCTTGTCGCCATGGGCCGCAACATGGCCGTTGTTATTCTCGACGAGGACGGCCGCGAGCGCGTTGCTCACAAGATTATGCAAGGCGCTCACTTGAAAGTGGACGACGGCGACGTGATTAAGCGTGGCCAGCGCTTGGCGGAGTGGGATCTTATAGCCGCTCGATCATTACCGAGATCGATGGCGTTGTTGAGTTCGAGGACTTGCTGGAAGGCATTTCAGTCAACGAGCAGTCGGACGAGACGACGGGTATCACCAATCGCGTCATCGTGGATTGGCGTGCGAACCCGCGGGGCTCCGCGCTTCGCCCGGCCATCGTGATCAAGGACAAGGCGGCCGGCAAGGTTCTGAAGCTCCCGCGCGGCGGCGAGGCCCGCTATCTGCTTTCGGTGGAGGCGATCTTGTCTGTTGAGCCCGGCCAGACCGTGAAGGCCGGCGACGTTCTTTCGCGTATCTCGCTCGAAAGCGCGAAGACGCGCGATATCACGGGCGGTCTTCCGCGCGTGGCCGAGCTGTTCGAAGCGCGACGTCCAAAAGATCACGCAATCATCGCGGAAATCTCTGGCACGGTGCACTTCGGCCGCGACTACAAGAACAAACGGCGCGTTGTGATCCAACCCGACGAAGAGGGGCTCGATCCGGTCGAGTATCTGCTGCCGAAGGGCAAGCACCTCGCGGTGCAGGAGGGCGACCGCATTGAGAAGGGCGAGTTCATTCTGGATGGCAATCCCGCTCCTCATGACATCCTGGCCATCAAGGGCGTGGAGGAGCTGGCCTCCTTCCTCGTCAATGAAATCCAGGAGGTTTACCGCCTGCAAGGCGTTACCATCAACGACAAGCACATTGAAGTAATTGTCCGGCAGATGTTGCAGAAGGTGGAAGTCACCGACGCGGGCGATACGGAGCTCCTGAAGAATGAGCAAGTGGACAAGCTCGAGTTTGATGAGCTGAATGCTTCGGTGGAAGCTGCGGGTGGTCGTCCGGCGACTGCGGTGCCGGTACTCCTCGGCATCACAAAAGCAAGCCTGCAAACGCGGTCGTTCATCTCGGCGGCCTCCTTCCAGGAGACAACGCGCGTTCTTACCGAAGCAGCGCTCAACGGCAAGGTCGACACGCTCGACGGCCTCAAGGAAAACGTCATTGTGGGTCGGCTCATTCCCGCCGGCACGGGCGGCATGATCAGCCAGCTCCGGCGCGTTGCGTCCCATCGCGACGATCTGATTCTCCAGGAGCGGAGCAAGGCCGGGGCGAAAGCTCTTCCGCCTGCGCCCGAGGGCGAATCACCGGCCCCTGACGTGGCGCCTCAGGTTCAGGCCGCCGAATAGATTGCATGTCAAGGACTTAAAGAAGCCCGGCGCTTGCCGGGCTTCTTTGATTCAAGTCACTCCGCAGGCAAAAAAAGAGGCGAAAAAACGCCAAGACCCGCTTGGATTATCGGAAACTCTCCGTTAAAGTCTCATTTACCGACAAATGGTGCTGCTTTGCATCGGCCGATAAAGGGCCGAGAAGGCAGCCTATTCGTTTCTGCGGGTGAAGGATGACAAACCGTGACACGAACGCCTTGGTGAAAAAACCGCGATATATGCAGGACACTGAATGTGAACACGGTGGTGGAGAGCTCACGCAATGAGGTTAGGAAACTCAGACCTGGGTATCTTTTCAACCGCTTTGTTATGCTTTGCGACGTTTGTCACAACACCATCGGAAGCTGTTCCCCAGCACCCCTGGTATATTGCGGCCTTCGATCGTGTCCTTCGCGTCGTCGTCAGCAACGACACAGATGTCGCCGCATCGCAGAAAGACGCGGCTAAGCAGATCGAACAGGCTTATCTCAGCCGCCTGACAAAAGCAGAAGAAGGGACGATCACGCTCAGGGGACAGGTACCGTCTGAAAGTGATCTCAGGATCTTGCAGGGCGTTGCAGCGGCGACCTCGCCCGGGGCTGCGGTCATCGATAGAAGTCGCGTAAACGCAAATGTCCCTGATCGCGATACCTGGTTGGCTGCTATGACCTTCGCGCTTCGCCAGCTCGGCAAACTTCAGTCGGGTTCAGCTGTGCTGCGCAATACGGCGATCCTCATCGAAGGCGTGACAAAGGCTGATGATGATTTCGCAGCGGTGCAGAAAAAGCTGCGTGAAGAGGCGCCGAAGGGGCTGAATTTACTTGTCGCCCTTAAGCCGCATGATGTTCATCCATTTGTCTGGGTTGCGCAACTGCAGCAAGGTACTCTGAATTTGACTGGCTATGTGCCAGATCAGCAAGACCAGGATTTGTGCGCCTATGCTCGTTCGCTTTTTCAGAACGCGAAAGTCAATAATGGTATGGAGGTAGCCAAGGGGGAACCGCAGGATTGGCTCGCCGCCACGAAGTTGTCGCTCGAGATGCTGTCTCTCCTTTTCTCCGGAAATGTTGCAATCAGCGATAATGTCATCAAATTTGATGGGATCTATTCATCGCCGGCGATGGTGGAACTATTCCACGCCTATAGTAAGAGATTACCGCCCGGCTTCAAGCTAGAAACCAGGATCACTGAGCCAGTGGCGAAGGCGCCTGCTCCAGCAGAAGATGTAAGTCTAGCTGTTCACGATTCTCAGCCTCAGACGTCAATGAACCCCTGAAAGCTCCGAAGAATAGATCATCCCCCTTCGATCAGGGGGATGATCTATTCTAAAGTGATTAAAGTACTAGAGGAGCTTATCCGCGTCCAAAAGGACGCAGCTGCTGTAGCCCGAAGTTCCTGGTCTGTCTGTCACACGTTTGATAGCGTCGGTCACGCCGCGTTTTTGTCCTTGCGTGTAAACCTTGAACTTGTGTTCCTCCGGGGCGTTGGGCATGGAGGATGAACTGGCCGCCTTTTGAAGGCGCAACAGTCGTTGCGAGGCTCACCTTCACGCCAAATTCGTAAGGCTTGTGGGCCTTGCCCTTTCCAATGCACTCCACCTCAGGCGCGTGCAGCGCATAGGACTGGCGCAAGGCGACGCCATGCTTCTTGGCGAGCCGGACAAGCCGCTCCCGCGCCCGGTTCAAAAGCTTCGCGTCCGTCGGATGGGCCACGTTCTTCGGCTGCACGGTCGTGTCCACCACGACGGCCGCAAGCTCGGACGGCTTCAGCGCCCCGGTCTTCGCCGCAACCGCAAGGCTTTCCTGGATCAGCGCATTAAGCCCCTCCTCGCCCATGCGCTGGCGCCAACGTGTCAGCGACGAGCGGTCGAAGACGGGCCTGTGCTGGAAGAACTCCTCGCTGCAGAAATACTGAAAGTAAGGGTTCTCGGCCCAAACCTCGCAAAGCCGCTCGTCCGACAGGTTCTCGCTGTATTTCAGGATGGCGAGCCCCGCCATCAACCGCGTCGGCAAGGGGGGACTGCCGGGGCCATCCGAATAGACCGCCCCGAACTTTTGCTCGAGAAAACCCCAATCGATCCGCTGAGCCAGCCGCACCTGCGGATGGCTCATATCGATGATCTGATCAAGCCTGGCCGTGAACAGATCGTTCTGCCCCGTCTCGCGCCGCTCACTAGGCTCCCGTCCCCGCATGCGAATCAGCATCGCTTGCGACGGATGATGCAGGCGAATTTTGCAAGAAAATCGACCGGGGACGCCCTCAATCCTGCAAAACCGTACCAGCAAAATCACCAAACGCGGCAGCGATATCAAGCGGTTACGAATAGTTCACGGTCGACGCATTAGTCTGGCGAGGACGCTCAGCCGGCCATTCGTAAACCGGCGAACCTGGCCAAGATAGGCTGGTTCGCGGAGGTTGCGCCGGCCGCAGTCTAGCGTCTAACCTACGACAGTATTGATTGATTTATGGAGTGTGGGACGCCTCAAAATCCAGACTTGCCTTGAGATTGCCAGCATTTTCTTGAACAGGCCGGGGCCTGGCGAATAACTATCTAGGCCCGATCGAGCAACAATGCCATTGTTAGATTTGCGCCGCTGAGTTATATAACCAATTTCTAGTTAAAAAAATGATGGTTTTTTCAAAAGAAGTCAAAGTTTCTTCAAAAAGCCCTTTTGTGTGGACATCGGTTCGGTGGGGACTAAATCGGGCCCTCGCCCGTTCTAGTTGAAGATCGGAGCATTTTGATGCGAAAAATTGTTCGAGTATTTCCTCTGGTTACACCCTGTTTCGCTACCGCCGGTCTTAGCAGAGCGGCATGGGAACCCGGGAATTTCCGGCAACGGAGGCAGCGCTGCAGCGGATACTACGGCCACACGCAGAATTGCCTGGGCAGTAGCTCTGGCAGCATCGCTGGAACCAACACCAACCCTCGGGCGAACACGGGCGGCGCTGCCATAAGGCGTCTCGCCTTATCAACCGTAGGCCTGGCACATTTGCCAGGTTTCTTGGGACGGTAGCATGTACTGGAAAGTGGCCGTCGTTTTCGCGCTCGGCGCATCGATCACTGCGTGCACGCCGGGCGCTGGCCCAGGCTTGGGCGAGTTGGTCCCCGCTGCCGGGGCCGACAGTGCCGCCAAGCCTGCGTCGGGCACGAACAACGATAGCGATGATAGCCTCCGCATCCGTCGCGTCATGGAGCTCCGCCAGCGCTATCGCGGCTCGAGCGACGTCGCTGGCCTTGACGAGTTGCAACGCGGCGAGACCGAGGTGGCAACCCATTTTCTTGCCGCCGGTTCGGCGCTGGCCCGCGAGGGACGCTACCAGGAAGCGATCGAAAAATATGAAATGGGGCTTCTCGCGCAGCCCAAGAACGCCGAATTGCAACAGGCGCGGCAAACGGCTGTGGGCCGCAAGGAACTGGGCCGGCTATATGCCGAAGGCCAGCGTGCAAAGTCGGTCGGCAATTACGACCTTGCCGAAACGCTCTACCAGAGAGCAGCAAGTTTCGACGGCCAGAACGAGGGCTTGAAAAATGAGCTTACCGATCTCGACCGCATGAAGAAAGGCGAGGAGCAGCGCTTCGTGCTCGCGGCCTTTCGCTCGCAAAGCCCGGTCGCGGTCAACTTCCGCGATGCAAAGCTCAAAGACGCGCTGCAGGTGGTCTGCGAGCCCTACAATCTGAATTTCGTGTTCGACAAGAACGCCGACAATCTCGATGTGAGCGTCAGCGCCAGGAACGTCAATTTCGAGCAGGCCTTCAACATGCTGCTCCAGGCGGCCAACGCCGGCTACAAGGTCCTGGGCCCGAACTCGATCTTCATCTATGAGGACACGCCGGACAAGAAAAAGCAGTACGCGGATCTCTATTTCAAGACGTTCCACCTCTCGACCTTAAAGGCGGAGCGCATGGCCGAGATTTTGAAATCGTCCATGGAGATCAAGACGCTGGTCGCTAATAACGACCTCGGCACGATCCAGGTGCGCGATACGCGCGATACGCTCGACGTGGTCGATAAGCTGATCGCCGCCAACGACAGGAAACCGGCGGAGGTCATGCTCAACGTGGAGGTGATCGAGATCGACCGCAACAAGTCCGATCAGCTGGGCATCGACTGGGGTAGCCAGGTCAGCGTGACGCCGCCCAATTCTGCGACCTCGGTTGCGTCTGCGGCTGCAACGGCGGCTACGACGACGACGACCGCGGGGCTGACGCTGCAAGGGCTGATGAATGGCGCTCCGCTCGTGAACCAGACCACGCTCACCCTGCCGACCGTGACACTGAACTACCTCAAAAGCACGGTCAATGCCCGGACGCTGTCGAACCCTCGTGTCAGAACCGTCGACGGTCAGCCCGCGAAAATTCATGTGGGCGACCGGGTGCCGTTACAATCGGCTTCCATCCAGGACGCGACGGGGCAAAGCCGCACAATGTACGAATATCACGACATCGGCATCGCGCTCGACGTGATCCCGAAGTATCACCTCGACGATTCGATCTTCGTCGACCTCAATGTCGAGGTGAGTTCGCTCGGGCAAAATCTTGGCTCGGCGGCAGCCCCCGCCTACGCCATCGGCACGCGCAATGTGCATACGACCATGATCCTGCGTGAGGCCGAAACAGCGGTCTTGGGAGGGCTCATCTCCGAGACGGAGCAGCACAGCCTCAATGGCCTTCCCCTTCCTGGGATCGACCCCAACAGCATTTTGGGGCACCTGTTCGGGAACCACGGCGATACCGGGCAGCGAACCGAGCTGATCTTAACGATTACGCCCTACCTCGTGCGCTCGCAGTCGCTGCCGGGTCGCAGTAAGACCGACTTCTACAGCGGCACCGAAAAGGGCTACTCTACGCGTGCCGGCTATGATTACTTGAACAAGGCACCCGCGGCCAAACAGCCGCCACGATATATGCTTACACCCGATAACAAGAAACCGGTGGACGAAGCCGCCAGCAAAAGCGCACCTGCCAGCGTGTTGCAAAACACGGGCTTGGCGAGGTGACGCTGGTGTTGGCGCGGGCGTCATATCGATCACAAGGACGGAGTTGCGGGGGTGCCCAAGATGCGTGGGTCAAGCGGGAATTCTCTCATGGAGATGGTGGTTGTGCTCGCCATTCTCTCGCTTCTCGCAACCATGGCCGCACCCTATGCGACCAAGAGCTTCAAGCGCGACAAGGAGATCCAGCTTCGCGAAACGCTCAGAACCGTAAGAATGGCGATCGATCAGTTTCACGCCGATATGGAGGGTCTGCCCCCGGACAAGAAAACCGGGTCGAACAGCAGCAGTGCGAACGGATATCCCGTCTCGCTTAAGATCCTCGTCGACGGCGTCGAGAAAACTACGGAAAGCGGCGAACGCAAACGGAAACGTTATCTGCGTTCTTTCCCGGTGAATCCATTCGCGCCGCCCGGCGTTCCTTTGGACGTGCAATGGACCTTTGCCAGCTTCCAGAGTGAAGCGCCTGTTGTCGCCTCATCATCTTACGGGGCGACGCTCGCCGAGACTCAGACGAGCAAGAAAGACATTTATGATCTTCATGCCAAAACGGCTGCGATCGCACTTGACGGGACGCGCTATGCGGATTGGTAGACGCCGGCCGGGCGGAAGTTCGGGCTTCACGCTCATGGAGATGGTGATCGTGCTGGCGATCATTGGCATCCTCGCCTCGATCGTAGCGCCGCTCGTGATTACATCCCTGACCAGGGCGCGCGAGGCGACGCTTCAGCAAGACCTCAAGACGATGCGCAAGCTTATCGACGACTATTACGGTGACAAGGGCGTTTTCCCGCCCACGCTCCAGGTGCTTGTGACCCAGGGCTATCTCCGGGCCATCCCCCGCGATCCGGTTAATGGCAACAAGGCGGCGTGGAAAACGGTTCTCGCAAAGGAGGGCGGCATTTCGGATCTGCACTCGCTTTCGAGTGAGCGCAGCACAAACGGGACACCTTATGCCGATTGGTGATGTGGCCTGCTTCCATAAAGAAGGGTTCCGCATTGCAAGCGGCGGTCACAGAAACTTCCGTAGGAAAGGGTCGAATTTCTTCGACCTTGCCCCAATAAGCGACTTCGCCGGCGTTCTGCCTATGGCGTAACCCCATACAAAGCTTTCAAACGGCCATCGCGAACGCAAGGGCCTGGAGCATGTCCATTCGTCCCACGACAATTTCGATGTAAGCGCCGGATTTGCTGTCGCGTGCCGCCTTCATCGAAGCGTCGAGCTCACTGAGCGTGCCGCAAACCAATTGGCGCACCCCAGCATCTTCGGCAATTCACAGTAACACCAAGGAGCGAGGTCGTTGGAAGTCCAGTTTGGGTTCTCCTCCAATGCCCGATCGATCAAATATCCATCGTTAGTAAGCACGCGAAGACTACAATATTCGCACCGAACCTGCCCATGCTTCCAACTTCATTGGCGGTCGATTGATGAGAATCCTTCGCAGTGAGCTTTGCACCCGGCAGTGTTAACCGGCTCAAACCCAAAAAGCGGAAGGAACCTTTGGAGGCCGAGCAATCCGGGTCCGCCCTGATGCGTCGAAATGCATAGGCCATTGTTGGGACCGCTCTGAGAAAAAACCGGTGCCGGCGAAGCCGTGCAACTCAGCTTTTAGTGTAATCACGGGAGGTATCTTACCCGGCTTTGTGCCGCCGTTTCATAACAAGATAGGCTCTCACTCCGTCGCCATCGTGCTCGAGGGAGACGCGCTCAACGGTCACGAATTCCTCAAGCTCTGTCAGTCCAGCGATAAAATGCCTGAGAGGACCGTAACCGCCCCGCAAGATGATCTCGAAGAGAGCGGTATTGACAGCCGTGCTTTTCTCTTCGCTGGGAGATGAAACCTGCTCGATAGCCGCGCCACTCCGGCTGGCCAGGGCTTCAACATCGCGCACGAAAGCGGGTTCGGCTTTCGCCAGCTTTAATTTGGCTTCGAGTGTCTCGGCCTGCTTCACGCGCACGGCGAAGCTTTGCATGATCTGGTCCCGCGCTTTCAATTCGCGCAGTTGAGCCCTCGTGGTCTCCAGCCGGGCATCGGCGTCCGCCGACGCGTGGCGAGCCGGCCGCCAGACGAGTGCCGCGACGAGCGCAAGGATGGCTAGAGTAAAGATGAGAGCCAGGAGTGCGGCGAGAGAAGCAGGGTGACGGACAACATGCGCAATTCGGACTTTTGCCTCGGTCATGTGCGCGGTTCCCCGCCGCCGAAGCGTATGGACAGGCGGACCTGATAGAGCGGAGCAGAGCCCTCCGTGGTTCCAGCCTGCTTCTTGTCGACGAGGCGAACCGAGGCGAAGAATTTGCTTTTGTTGGCGATATCGAAAAACGCCGTCAAGTCCTCACTGGACTCGGAAATCGCGACAAGTTCAAGAGCGGTTCTGCCTCGATCGTAATCGAAGTTTTGAAGCGCTACCGATGGCGGCATGAGTTGCTCAAGCGTGGAAAGAACGCGAACGACAGAAGGGGCCCCTGCGTAGTCGAGAGCATTGAGCGAGGCGATACGCTGGCGGAGCGCCTTTATCGCAACAGGATCAGGCTCGTCCCTGTGCTGCGCAAGGAGAGTTCCAAGCTCGGCGCTAAGCTCGCCGGCCTGCTTCAGGGTTTGCTCCCGCTCGGTCCAGGAGACCGAACTGTCCCATGACAGAATTCCGGTTTCGATGAGCGCAATGGCGGAAAGCCCGACCAGGACAAGCGCGAGCAGGAGCGAAAAGGGACGCAGGTCGAAGGAAAAGTTAACCTTGGGAATGAAGATGGGACCGCTCATTCTGCGGCCCTCCGGAAATCCGAGCACTGGCCTGGCCAGTTCAGGAGCTTCAGGGTCTTGGAATGCGCCAAATCGGGAGCACCGACGCCGGCCGCCGAAGCATCGACATAGACGGGAACAGGCACCCCCTGCCTTGCCACGATAAGGGCATAGCGCCTGATGCGCGTCGCCATCCTGCGCTGCCCTTCCAGATCCTGCCGCGAAGGCCGCCGGAGGTTGGCGATATGGGCAATGGTTCCTTCCCCATCCCAAACCAGGACCGTTCTGAAACCGTGCTCTTCGAAGAGTGCTATGGCAGGCTTCTCAAGCGGGTGGGTGCTTACTTGTTCGAATTTCTGCAGGTACTCTGGCCTTATGACGTCGGCATGGAGGCCCCTTTTTTCGAGCGCATTTCTGATCTGCAGCACCGTATCGCGCTCCATCGCAAGGCAGAGAATGCGCCCCTTCTCACTCATGGTCCGGGTGAGCGGGCCTGCGATGATCTCGACCTTCCCCGCCTCGAGGCGATGCTCGCGGCAGAAACGCTGGGAGATGATAAGGCGGCGGTCTCCTTGCGCTTTGGGAAGTTTCGTAAACGGGAGGATAGCGGCCATGATGAGCGCCCCTTCGAGGGTCACGCAAACGAAGGGCGAGGTCAGTCTTCTTGCGGGGTGAATAGCGGCCAGAACGCCATCGATCGCCTCGCCAAGCGTCGGCGCGCTTCCAGAAGCCGTGAAGGCGGCGACGGCCTCGGTTCTCTGGCCGCCGCCCCAGCTGGGGCCGTGCCAGACGCCGTGGACCTGACCGGCGCTGATCCGAAGGAGGCAGGTCGACCGACGCACTCAGGTAACCCTCACCACTTCGGGAAGCGAAGTTACGAAGGCTCGCGCCTTCCCTAGCGCAGCCAGCCGCATATCCCGCAACCCGTTTTGCAATGCCGCCACGCGCATGTCCTCGGTCGGCTGCCGGTCGACGATCATCTGCTTGAGCTCAGGCGTCATCATCAGGATCTCAGCCGCGACCGTTCGCCCTGAATAGCCAGTGTTGAAGCAGGACTCGCATCCCTTTGGCTCCCGCCATGTCTCTGCAGCCAGAGAGTAATCGTCAAAGCCAAGGGCCTCGATTTCATTGATGGCGTAATGGCGCGCGTGCGAGCAGGCCGGGCAGAGGCGCCGCAAAAGCCGCTGTGCCACGATGCAGTTCAAGGCCGCGACAAGCTCATGGAGATCGATTTCCATATGCGTGAAGCGGGAGATGACGTCGAAGGCGTTGTTCGCGTGAAGGGTGGTGAAGACAAGGTGGCCGGTCAGCGCCGCTTGCACGGCGATTGAGGCTGTTTCGCGATCCCGGATTTCGCCGACCATAATCTTATCGGGGTCGTGGCGCAGGATGGACCGCAAACCGCGCGCAAAGGTCAGCCCTTT
This sequence comes from uncultured Alphaproteobacteria bacterium, assembly GCA_963839435.1. Taxonomy (GTDB): domain Bacteria; phylum Pseudomonadota; class Alphaproteobacteria; order Rhizobiales; family Rhodomicrobiaceae; genus Rhodomicrobium. The sequence goes on along the minus strand of CAWIVD010000005.1, from coordinate 55,038 downwards.
CTTTTCCGCCACGGGGATTTGAAGGATACCCGGCAGCTCATATTCGACCGGATCCTCGATCGTGATGACCTTCTCCTCGCTGTTGCTGAACTCGGAGAGGCACGCATAAAGAGTGGTAGTTTTGCCGGACCCCGTTGGCCCGGTCACGAGCAGCATGCCGTTCGGCGAGCGCCCAACGCGCGCAAGCAGCGCGCGGTCTTTTTCCTCATAGCCCAAGGCTTCCAGCGACAGTGTTTTGCGCTCCTCCGTGAGATGCGCCTTGTCTAGGACGCGGATGACGATGTCCTCGCCGTGCACGCCGGGCAAAACAGAGACGCGGAAATCGATGTCGCCCTGCCGACCTCTCAGGCGGAAGCGGCCATCCTGGGGAACGCGGTGCTCCGCAATGTCGAGATCCGCCATCACCTTGATGCGCGAGATGAGCGTGGCCTGATAGGCCGGGTCGAAGGGGCCAAGCGCACGCATTAAAACACCGTCGACACGGAAATCGACCGATACGCCGGCGGCGTCGGAGTGGATGTGGATATCGCTGGCCTGCCTCTGCAAAGCGGCGCGGACAATTTCGTTGACGAGCCTCACCACCGGGGCTGAATCGCCGCCGAAGGCTTCAAGATCGACGATCTCGGAGTTGCCCTGCTCGGTCTCGCGAACAAGAGCGAGGCCGAACTCTGCGCTCATATCCTCCAGCATCTTCTGCCCGTCATCGCACCGGCTCAGCACCTCGTCGATGGCGTCGGCGGAACTGACAACGTAGTCGATTTCGCAGCGGCACAGGAGGCTGAGCTTCTGCTCCAGCTCGAAATCGTCGGGCCGGCTGGTCGCGACGACCAGCAGATCGCCTTCCGACCGGAGCGGAGCGACGCCCAGGCGTCGTGCGTCGGCGGCGGGAAGGCGCGCCAGCGCCTCAGGCGGAATTTTTACCCCGGCAAGATCGTCAAAGGGCAGGCCAAACCTTGCGGCTGTTTGCTGGGTCACTTGATAAGATCCGTTAGTGTGAAAATCGGAAGATACATCGCAATGACGACGCCGCCGACGAGAACCCCGGCGATCAGCAGCACGGCAGGCTCCATCATGCTGGTCAGCCTTGTCAGGCTGGTCGCGAGTTCCTCCTCTTGCTGGGCCGCGACTGCGGTGAGCATCGTGTCGAGGCTTCCACTGGCCTCGCCGGCCTGGACCATCTTCATAGCCATCGGACGGAATAACCCGCCTGCCATCAAAGCTCTGGCGAGCGGGTTGCCATCTTTAACGGCCCGGTTTGCATCAGCCAGGACTTGAGAGAAATACCGGTCGGAAACGCTGGAGCTTGCGACGCCGAGCGCTTTCGGCACCGTGGCCCCAGACGAGATTAAAATCGACAGCATACGAGCTGTTGCCGCCGCAGCCGAAGCGCGCCTGAAATGGCCGAACACCGGGATAAGAAGCAGCGCTTTGTCGCGCGCTATGGCCCCTTCCGGCTTTGAGGTCCATAGCCGGTCCAGAAGCCAAACCGAGCCCAACGTCCCGCCGATTGTGAGCGCGATAAGGGGGAAGTTCTCCTCGACGGCGATCAGAACCTGGGTTGGCGCGGGGAGCGAGCTTCCAAGTTCCGCATACATAGACACAAAGTTCGGGATCACCTCCACGAAGAGGAAGGTGAGCACGCCCGACAGTACGATGAGGAGCACGATGGGATAGATCATCGCCTTTGAGACCTGGCCGCCGATCTTCTGCTTGAGGTCCACATAGTCCTGATAGCGCTCAAGGCAAACGGGGAGAGCGCCCGACTGTTCGCCCGTGGCGACAAGCGCGCGATAAGGGGCATCGAAGACGGCGGGAGCCTTGCCCATGGCGTCGGAGAGAGACCCGCCGCGCTTGACTTCAGCGGTCACGACCTGAAGCGCTTTTTCAAGCTTCGGCTGACCCGGACGCACCGAAAGCAGTGAAAGGGATTCAGGAATCGAGATCCCTGCCCGCAGCAGCACGGTCAGTTCCCGATTGAAATTCGCAATGTGCTTCAAGGGGGGACGGCTAAGAGACGAGGCGCCACTACTCACGCGCCCCGTTTTGAGGATCAGATCCCGCGAAGACAAGATCTCCCGCAGCTGCTCAAGGGAGTCGGCTGGTTCCAGGCCGTCCGCCGTCTCGCCCGTAAGCGTCAGCGCCTTATAGGAGAACAACGGCACGGTGTGACCGCTATTTATTGGAGGCGGTGGCCGGCGCCGAATCCCAGTTTGTGACATCGGCGTCGTTGCCTGTGCCGCCCTCGCGACCGTCGGCGCCATAGGAGTACAGATCATACTTCCCATGCTCGCCGGGAGAACGATAGTTGTACTTGTTGCCCCACGGGTCGGGCGGAAGCTTATCGCCTTTCAGGTAAGGGCCGGCCCAATTCGAAACGGCGCCCGGCTTGTGGATGAGCGCGTCCAGGCCTTCAGCCGAGTTCGGATACCGGCCTGCATCGAGGTAGTACAGGTCGAGCGCCTTGCCAAAATTGTCGATCTGCAGCCGTGTGCTCTTGACCTTACTCGTTTCGAGATAGCCCAGCACGCGTGGACCGACCAGACCCACGATGAGCCCTATGATGGCGAGAACGATGAGTAGCTCGATGAGGCTATAGCCGGGAGAGCCGCGTCGAGGCGCCTCGGAGCCGCGCCCGTTCTTACAAAGGCTTGGAAAAAAGCGAACCCGCTTCAAAAACCCGTTGCCGATTTGAAAAGAAACTCGCATCAACGCCCCTCCGGCCCATCACTTAAAGCCGAGTATACGGTCCACCCATACCACGCAATCGCGTCGACGGTATCCACGGACTGACCCCAGAAAACTGATAAGCATGAACACGGGATTTGAGGCAACATCATGATCCTCGAAATTGCCGCCGGCGCGGTCTTCCTTTGGTGTGCCGTGGTCATCGCCGCGGATGATTATCAATTCCGGATCGTTCCCGATCGCATCCTGGTGATCTTGTTCACGACAGGCGCGCTTTACGGATTGCTGGCCGGGGGTCCGCTTGGGGGAGACTTGGAGGATACGATCTCCGCTCTTGCCTTTCGAAGCGCAGTTCCGGGGCTTTCGGCGTACCTCGTGGCCCTGATTTATAAGCTCGCCCGAGGACGGGATGGGCTTGGGTTGGGCGACGTCAAGCTGATAGCAGCGGCAGGAGTTTGGCTCCCAGTCACGGGCAGCTTCTATGCCATCGCCGCGGCATCGATCTTCGCCCTCGCGGGCACGGTTGCTATCGGTCTATGGCGCAGACAGGCAGCCGCGCTTGTCGACTTACTACCGTTTGCGGTTTTTCTTGCGCCAGCTTTCTGGCTCGTGTGGCTCCTCACAGAAACGGGCCTTCTTCCACCTCTCAGCTGAACAGCGTGGCGTGGAATATAACGCGCAGCAAGCAAGCGACGCTAGGCGCGCCCACGCAGGTAGACGACAGCGCCGCCGACGGGCGTGGCGCTTGATTTAGCGAGTGACATCCCCAGTTGCTAGCACATAATCCCTCGATGCCTCGGCCTGACGTGTTGATGATGATTGGGGTCGAGCGCCCCCTGTCACAAAGTCCGTACCAAGCATCTATATAAACGCTTTCGCGTTCTCTTCCTTTCCCATGTGCAGAGTGAACACGCCGCAATCAGTGAAAATCCGCCGCCTTGGGGGTGCTCCGCTGATACCGCGCGATCTCCGCAGCCATGACCAGAAACACAACCCATTGCATCTCATAACCGCGCATCCAAGAGGAATCGAGGAAGTTGTGAAACATCAAGAGCAAACAGACCGATAGCACCAGATAAGCGCGCGCGAAGTCAAAATCTGCAATTCGGCGTATTGCATGCAAGGTTGCAAATAGAAAGGCCAAGAGTAAACCAAAGCCAATGTAGCCAAGTTCGACCATGGTATCGTAGTAGCCGTTATGTCCTTCTGGCATACTCTTGATAAATCCCCAACCTTCGCGGATGTTGGGTGCTTCTGGTCCAATCAGCCAAAAAGACTGGTAACCCCATCCCAGCAGAGGGCTTTGGCTAATTTTTAGCTTGAGGAATTCCCAGATTATCGTGCGCCCTGTGAAGGTTGAGTCATGATAAAGGATATATGACAGGCGTTCAGTGGTTATCCCGGTCACTGTGGAGCAGATTTCAAAAGCTAAATAGAGTAAAGCGAGAAAAATTGCGGGAGATATGCTTAATTTTCTCCAGGCTACCAACATGATCCATGCAAGTAAAGGTACAACCAGTACTAAGCCCAAAGCGGTCTTAGAATTAGCAAATACCACCAATGTTATTGCCAGAGGCAGTACGCAAAATCCGATTATTCGTCGAATGCCGCTCTGACGAGCTTGGTAGATGCTCAAAAGAATTGCCAATGAGGCAAACTCACCAAGATAGTTCTTGCCTTGAAAATACCCATAGTAACCTCCCAAACTAGAAATCAAGGCAGAAGTATTGTCGAACAAGAATACAATGTTTAAAATCACGGCAATATTGAAACAAAGACAAATTCCGGGAATCAGGTCGGATGGTCTTGAATTAATCAGAGGCAGTAAAAGGATAGATATAAGAATAAAAACTTGTTGAGTGTACCTCACGAAAGACAATTCAGGCTTGATTGCCCAGACTGTGCTAGCTCCTGCATAGAGGGCCAAGGCAATTAGCCAGAGGATATGGGGCGCGAGACGCTGGCGCCGTGCAAATCGAAAATCCCGGGCGGCCAGCACGATCGAAAGTGCGGCAAGAGATGGCCAGAAAATCCGGTTGGGGAGGCCATCTGCAAGCTCAGTTCTGAAAGGTTGTGATTGGTAGTCTAAGATCGGGATTATGATCACAGCGTAGAAGCAGGCTAGTGTTGGCGTCAACGCACTGCTTACAGAAGTCGGGGATTTTGCAGCTTCACCGGTTTTCGAAAGCCTAACCTTTCGTAAGTTTGTTTGCTTGTCTCGTTTATACAAGTCTTGTTTACAAATTTGCGTCACGCCATGCCCTCCAACACGCTACGCCAGTCTCCTGCACAATGCGCTCGACTGATGAGGTTCTGCTCCGGATGTACTGTCTTTCTCAAAGTAACGTGACGAATATCAGACTGTGCTGTCCCTGGGCAATCTCCAAAAATCACAGCTAATTGTCGCGGTTCTTCAATTCGAAGCTCCATCGTTCCTCTCGCGCTCCCCCTTCGCTCTCTCACATTGACCATACCTAGAAAGGACATGATGTCTACCACCGAGTTACACTACCTCAGGGGACGCAGGGTCACAAATCCAGGTTAACTCGATCAGCCAATGGCGACGCTCCTCAATGCGGCCATGCCCCTGCTCCACATCGGTGTGGCGATCCACTGCGGCTTCGTCCGCATCGTCGAAAAAGCGCTCCATTTCAGACAGAAGGCTTGGCGGGTGGCCTTCACTGCCAGGAGGTTGTCGGCTCGGTGGTCAATGATGGTCTGGGCGATGCTGGGGTGGCAAGTGATGGCATCGGTCACGAGCGCATCCGCTAACGCGCCCGAGACGGCAAGGCATTCGAGGAGCGCTGGAATGGCTACGATCCACCGCTTCATGACCGAGCGCAAGCTTTTCATGGCGGCGAAGGCGGTGATAAGATGGAGCGCTGTCTTGCCATCATCTCTGTCGCCCCCAAGCAGCGATTGAGAGGACAGGCTCCTAAGCAAAAGCGAGGCTTTAGCTCTTCCGCCAAGTGAATATCGAACTCGCCGCGTAGTTCCAGACCGCCCCGACAAATACTCCCGCAATGCCCGCGACCCACCACGAATAACTATGCGAAAACATAAAGCTCGCGATACCAACGTTCGACACGGCGCCCACTGAGCAAACCATATAAAAGCTAAATAAACCGCCTAAAAGTGGCCAAAAGCCCTTCAACCGCTTGTCGCGATAGGTGAGCATATTGTTTAGGAAAAAGTTGAACGTCATCGCAACCATCGTTGCTGCGCTTTGCCCAATTATAAAGGGTAGTGCCGCGGCCTTCAAAAGCGCCGTCAGTACTGCCAGATGCACAAACAAACCCAGGCCCCCGATGCCTGTAAACAGAATGAACCTTGCAGGCACCCAGCGTCCAAACATCTTGTCGAGCAGGAGCATCAAATATTCGAGCGAAACCAAAGTGTCGAGCTTGCTCTCGCCATGCTGGCGGATGCGGAATTGGTATGGAATTTCCTTGATGCGAAGCGACTTCGGCGCAGAGGCGACGATATCGAGCAGAATTTTATAGCCTTGCATGGAAAGGTGGCCTAGCGACATCTCAAATGCATCGCGGCGGATCATAAAGAAACCACTCATAGGGTCACTTAGGTCCGACTTCAGCACAAGCGCCGAGAGCCGCGTCGCAACCCAGCTGATCGTTTTGCGGCGAGCATCCCAATCGCCAACGCCGCCATCGCCCGCATAGCGCGTACCGACGGCAAGATCGGCCTCGCCGCTTCGGAGGCACTCCAGCATTTGCGCAAGTAGTCGTTCGTCATGTTGCAAATCGGCGTCGATCACCGCGACATAAGGTGTCGAGGTACTTAGAATTCCCTCTACGACGGCCGACGATAAGCCGCGACGGCCGAAGCGCCGCAGCATGCGTACTCGGGGATCTATGCGGCTGCGCTTCGCGATGATTTCCGGGGTGCGATCTTGAAAATCGTCGTCCACGAAGACGGTTTCCCATGCGATACCCGCTAATGCCGCCTCGATCTTATCTAAGAGAGGGATCACATTGTCGCGCTCATTGAAAGTCGGCACGATAATCGAGAGTTCGGGCACCTGCGCCGCGAGCATTGTGCGTTCAGAACGATCGACTTGAAGCATCTTTTTTGTTCTCCGCTGAGCGGCGCTGCAGGAAAGCTACCGAAGGAACGCGGCAGCGGGTAAGATAATACATACAAAAGTTCATCAGGGCACGCAACAAGCAGAGCAACCCTAACACGATGGATGTTCGCTATTGCAAATTGGCCAGCCGCGCCGCGCAACCTGCCAATTAGCTCCTCTCCACGAGCCACCTTTTGACCCCGTCGCTGAAGCCGACCGAGTATCGCCGATGCTTGCCCAACGAAAGCCTCCTTGAACGCCCGGTGACATGTTTAAATTCCCCGAAAACCTGCGTGCTCCGCTTCCCAATATGCCTCGCCGGACGTTAGGGTTTTCTGGCTTCATTGCGACCGCGGGCAACTGGCCTGATCGCAACTGATGAGCACTACCTGAGGGTTGTTGCCGATCGCGCCACGGAAGAATTCTATGGCACAATGATCAGATGGATCACGAGGCCGGCACTGCGAACTTGACTTAATGATTTAGTTGCGACTACGAAATTGAAGATATGCCGAAGTTTCGCAGCAGGTCGCGTTTTCAATTTGGGGGTCGGTCGTTGATCCGGAAATTTTTTGGCTTCTGTCACTCGCTGACGCCGTCCGAAATGGCATGTCCAGACGCCTTGCGAGGCAAAGTTATTGCCTTTGACGTAGAGAACAGGGATGGCCTCTCGAAGCCGACGCGCAACGTTGCCTTGCTCATTCTGCTCCTCATCACGCTTCTCGGCGCTGCTGCTCGCCTTTACCGGCTGGATTCGCAGAGCTTGTGGATGGATGAGATCGCCTCTCTCGCCAACGCCCATGCGTTTGGCAGCGGGGGGATGAAGGGGCTGGCGAGCGCGGATCATATCGCGCCGCTCCACTCCATTATCTTATGGCTTGCGACCAGCGTCGGCGGTGACAACGCGATCGCGATGCGAATGCCATCTGTCATTGCTGGCATTCTAACGGTGCCGATGTTCTATCTGCTGGGCATCCGCCTATTTGGCTCTCAGACCATCGGGCTCATCGCCGCCACACTGGTGGCAATCTCGCCCTACGCCGTTTGGTACGGGCAGGAGGCGCGAATGTATTCGCTACTCCTCCTGTGCGCCTCTACCTATGTCTTTGTGGCATGGCCGACGGTGGAGCGGTCTCTGAGGACGACTGAAGTAGTGGCGCTCACCTTAGTGACCGCGATCGGGCTCTACACGCACCACTACATGATCTTGTTGTCGGGGGCGTTTGGCCTGTTCCTACTGTTCCACGTCGGCATCACCAAAGCGCGGACCTGGATCTGGCTCGCAACGCAGCTCATTGCCTTTCTCGCCTTCTGCTACTGGCTGCTACTGACAGCGAACAAGCTTGACGAGTATGCAGGGCTTTCCAAGCCTCTCATGATCTTCTGGACGCCCTACACCCTTTACACTTTCTTGGTCGGATTATCGTTCGGTCCCTCCGTCCGCGAGATTCGCATGGATGGGCCTCTGCCCACGCTGATCCACCACGTGACCCCGATTGGGGTCACGGCACTGGCGATGCTGGTGGCTGGGTTAACCGGATTGCGCAGAGTACTTCGGCCGGACACTCGGACTGCCGGTATCTGGTGCATAATTTGGATTGTCGTACCGATAGGTCTCGCCATTGTCGCGCCTCTCGCGACGAACATCAGCTTCAATGTGCGCTATGTTATCGTCTCGTTTCCCCCCGTAATCCTTTTGCTATCCGTGGCCATTGCCGAGGGTTACCGGGTAGCGAGGGCAGCTTTTGAACGCTGCCGAGCCAAGGCAACACACGTTAGCCCGGTGCCGGTTGAAATAAAGGATATAAAGGGATTTGCGAATGTAATTGCCTGTGCGGCGCTAGCTGTATGTATCGCCGCTTCGCTGTTCAACTGGTACTTTGACGGAGCCTACGCGAAGGAGGATGTGCGCCCGGTGGCGCGCTTCCTGCGCGACGAATACAGCCCCAAGGAACTCCTCATCGTGGACAACAGCCGGATTTTGCCGATCCTCGCCTATTACGGCGCTCCGCTGCCAGCCAAGGCGCAGATCCGCGATGCCAGGATGCCTGCATCCGTATTGAAGGAGATAAACCAACTCACAACAGAACCGTCGCGGGAAGTCTGGCTTCTCGAATACCGCTCGTGGGAAATGAGTTCGACGCGAGATGTGAGACTGCGCCTCGACGCTATCGCCGAACTGATAGACAAGCACGAATGGGTCGGCGTTTCCCTGCGCCGCTATCGCACCCGGCCGCCCCAATGAGGCGAGCGTGGTGGATGATGAAAGCGCCTGTGGGAAAGGCAGCATGATGACGGCTCAACGATTGGTGCATGCGGACCGCGGGATCGCCTGTCACGTAGAAGCACCGCGCTGTTGAGTGCTTTGAGGCCTTGAAGCACATGCTACATCCTTAGAAGACGAAAATCGACTATACGCTAGCAAAACCGAAAATCGGAGCGGTTGGCGAGTATGCTCTACGCTGACAACGAGATTGGCGTAAGGAATGCAACAATGAGAAAGATTCGGTGCAGGAGATTGCTGGCGCGACAGTGAGGCATGGACGCATCCTCTACAACAATCCAGAGAGCAAGACAGGAAGAAGAAACTACACCCTCGCAAAGACGCTGGTGAGCTAATCAAGGCCGGAAAGTCGCTCAACGCCGGGAACGACGGCGCGTCGGCTCTGTACGATACGCTATCGTTCGCCCTGGTTTTACCCTAAAACGGCGGTTGGAACCGGCTGAAAGGTAAGCTTATGAGACGGGCCAGTGCGTTAGCGAATTACTTGCTTTCACCCAGCGGGTGAAAGCAAGTAATTTTATATCGCGTTGTTCTATAGATGGCTTTTGCAATTCGCGGTTTCAACTGGTCATTCTAGGTTTACATGTATCCCGCCTTAACCATCACGGCACGAAAGACTCCTAGGTAATTACCCATTTGGAGTTCCAGCATCGAATCTCGCTTTAGCCGGGAGGGTGTACACTTTCCCCGTTGTGGGATCGACCCACGGCCATTGATTGGTACCGAAGAAATCGGGCTTTGAGGTCAAGTACAGTGAGTTTGGAATAGCGCAGGGTTTGCTGTTGGCGTCCCATTTCTGCGAACGTGTCAGCCAATCCCAATTTCCTTGACGAATGAGGTGCCCGGGGAACGATGTGTTGATCACTTGGGGATCACTATGCCAAGTCCCTTTGCTGTCCAACTCGCCCCAACCTGGAGCCCAGATACTCGGAGCTCCTGTCAGGTCGCCTTGGTATACCCATCCGCTCATCATCCCCGAAGCTCCGAGGACGTTACCGATGAATGTGAACCAGTAGCTGTAAGCGTTAGTTGCGCCGGTGCGCTGCGGACCGTTGCCGCCGTGGGTGGCGTCGTTGATTGTGTTCCCTGTTTTAGGATTGACAAACGAGTGCCTTACACCGCGTAGCCAATTACGGAAATACGTCATGTAGGTACTCGCGCCATGAGTGTTGTCGCTGTCGGCGTTAAAGGCATAGTTGCCTTCAAAGAGCACGTGATGCGAACCCACGAAGTGACTGGCGTTAAGCCCTATCTCGATCCAGTTCTCGGAATAGTCAATAAATCCATCGTCCATGTAGTTGTACGCAACCACCGACCCGGCGCCCGCGGCGCGAGCCACTATGACCTTGTCGGTCCTGACCGAAATGCTGTCCTCGACAAGCACCTCTGACGAAAACATATCGAGGCCGATGGCATAAGCGCCTCCGCCCGGCTGCGAATAAGCGGCATCATGTGAGTAGACCTCACGCGCTTCGCAACGGAAGCAGGCGTCGAATTCGATGCCGCGCCCATTCCATACCGAACTCTCTACGTTCTTGACCCAACAATAAGCGCACGAACTCGAAGTCGATGTTATCGTCGTCACCATTGCGGACAGACGCGGCTTCGAACCCTGCATGCGTGACAAAAGGAACAGTAGCGCCGCTGCCGCTGTCGACAAGTCGCGTAACTTGCGCATTATGGCTTACCCGGTACGATATAGTCAGTGGCGAGTTAAAGGTTATGGTGTTGCCGGAGATCGATGCGATTTGCTTGAGTTCATTCGTCACGCGGTCCAGCCGGCTGTATCCGTCGCCAGCGGTGCCTGTCTGATAAGGATATTGAGTAGCGGAGAAATCGTCGGTTCCCAAAGACGGGGAGCGCTTTTTCCAGACTACCCGATAATCAGGAGCCGCCCAGACCGATTTCGCCACGCCTGTCGGTTCAGGCGCCCAATTGGCGCCCGACTTTTCGTCCAACAGGACGACTTGGCCGACCGAAAATGTCGATGCGCAGTTGCCGCCGCAGTTCAACGTTATTGACGTCGAGCGGTCCGCGCCGTCAGCAGTAAGATTGACAGAGGAGTTGCGGCCACCGTCGGTGTTCCAGTTCAGCCCGTATCGAGCAGGTCCGATGATGATTATGGGCGAGGGACTGGAACCATAGGCCTGTCCCGGTTCCAGATGGGCGCCGGTTGTCCTCTGCAATATCGTGACGCCCGCCCCCGAGCCGCGAAGCGTTACCCCCTTGTTGAGCAGCACGTAGTTGCCCTCAGCAATGGTAAAGGTGCCGGCTTCCAGTTTGACGACTTCGCCGAGCGGGCAGGCATTAATGGCATTCTGAATGTTCGCAGTGTCGTCGGCTCCCCCGCCGCGAGGGCTGATTTTGGCGCAAGCCTTAGCCCGAATCGGGATGCCCCCAACCGTCAGCAGACCCGCCTTCTGCCAGTTTGCGGACGCATTTCGGTCGGCTGGTAAAAGAGAAGCCGAGCCACCACCGCTTGCCGTTGTGTCTGATATTGCAGTGCCACCTGAAGTGGCGGGCGACGCGCTGCTATTAGAACTTGTGGGCGACATCGCTCCGCTATTAGAGGCTGTGGTTGGTGACGCCTCACCATTTGCAGCGGTGGCCGATGTCGTGCCGCTATTTGCAGCAGTAGTCGATGACGTGCCCGTGGGCGTGGTCCCCGCGCTCGCTGTGGTAGTGCCGCCCCTGCTCCCTGAGGAGTTTGTGGAGGCGCCAGAAATACTGCTTGGGCAATTTCTGGCAGTGCCGTAAGATCCGTCGCAAGTCTGGCTCGCCCCAGAGATCGAACTCCCGGGATCTCCCCCCCTGGATTCCCACGCTGAAGCCGCTGTGATAAGGCCTGTGGTAGCGAATGAGAGCGCAATCAGAGGAAACACTCGAACAATTTTTAGCATCGATATTCTCCGATCGTTAATTCTCAACTAGAACGGGCTAGTGTCCGCTTTATTCCCCAACGAACGGTTGTGCATCCAGAATGGCTTTTTGCTGAGTTCTTACTTTCCTTGATTTGAGAATTGCTTATATACGCTAGCTATATATTTATTGCGCCCTCGCCCGCACGATCGGCCCGACCGTTGCCGGGCGGCTCGCCGCGACCCTCCCGGTCATCCCAACATCTGAAATGATCAGCGTCGCCAGACGCTTTTCCGAGAGCCACTCGTCGACCGATGGCGGCAGAAGAAAGCTGGTCTGACGGTCGATCGCGCGGAAGCTGCTCATCGGCCAACGCTCCAAAGACTGCAAGAATCACTTGCTTAACCTTATCTCGCGCCGCCGGCAGCTTTAAGTCCGACAGGCTCCTAGTTAGATGGTTGCTGAAAAGAGATGCTGCCCATGGTTCGACAAGCTCACCAGGAGGTCCAAGCCGTTGATATCACTCGACCTCATCCTGAGCCTGTCGAAGGATGGAGGCAGGGTTTCCGCCTTTTTCAGCAGCCTGCTAGTTAGTCGTCTTGCCTAATGCCAAGGAGCTGCTTGCGCCGCACGTCGGAACCGGCCACCTCCAGATTACGGACGACGCGAGCCGGATTGCCAACGGCCACGCTGCAGGGAGGAATGTTTTTGGTAACAACGCTTCCGGCACCGATGACGGAATGATGGCCGATTTGTACGCCAGGTAGAATTATTGCCCGCGAGCCGATCCAAACGTGATCTTCAATAAGAACGGGTTTAGACGGAGGCACGGAGTCCCGATTTATGGTGCCATGTTCGTTATTATCCAAAATTAATGTATAATGACCGATGTGGCAACGAGCCCCAATGCTGACAAGCTCGTAAGCTGTAATGGAAGAGCCATAGTTAATGAACGTGTGATCACCAATCAATATGCGACCACTTTTTTGCAAAACAAACTCGATTGGAACCACTGTGCCGCGCAAAGCAACCCCTTTACCAAAAACCAGCTTCCCCGCGCCTGTGATGTGTACGTTGCCCTTTAACCTGACCGAGAGCGGCACTTGTGCTTTGGTTGCCATGCGCAACTGAGCATTCAGAAGCGCTGCGGCTAGACGTGGGTCTCTAATGACTTTTAAAATTCTGGGAAAAACTTCTAACAAGGACTTCTCCACGATTGTGATCGCTTGAAGAACGAGCAGAGGAACACTAAAGTCCCTTTACGGGCTCGGATCCTCCTCGGATTTTTGCTTTAACCAACACGCTAGTTCACCATTCTGCCCGATGTCTCGAATTATTCTTTTCGGATAAGCGCCCGGAACAACTGAACGTCGGCGCGCCGGACCAGGCCGAGCCCCACCGAGCACATTAAAAACGCGATTACGCACACGGGAACGCCGATCAAGAACGGTAGCGGCGGAAGCCACCAGAAGAGGAGCAAGGTGAGCGCCGCCGACCCGAGCGCCCGCGCCATGTCAACTGCGATGCCCAGCCCGAGGCCTTCCCGCCGCAAGAGAAAGATCACCCCCCCAAAGACCACGAATTCGCTCGCAACAAAGGCCGCCACCACGCCAATTCCGCCATTGCCTATGCGCTGCTGAAATTCGGGGATGAGCACCAACTCCAGCGCCGTGCTGACAACCACGCTTGCTACCTTCACCACCGAAAACGCCTTCGCCCGCGCGAGCGCAAACAAAACATACCCCAGCAAAACATTCGTGAAAAGCAGAAGGTACCCGGGAGCGTACACTTTCAAGATGATCCCCGCAGGGCCAAACTGCTGCTGCCCGTACACGATGGCAATGGCATCGTCTGCGAATAAAATGGTACCAATTGCAGCGAGCGCGCCGAGCCACAGGATGGGCCGCTGTGCGGCTCGGACCTCTGCTTTGAAGGACTCGGCACGCCCCGCCGCGCGTGCGAGACGCGGATATGAGGCGGCGCCTACGATGAGCGCCGGAGCGAGCAGGGTACCCATGATGTTCTTAGCCGCACCGTACCAGCCGATCACGTCCGCGGGAACGAGCTTCGAGAGTATCACCGCGTCGATGTAGGGCTGAATGTTAGAGGCGAGGGTGGCGGTAAAAATCACGCTGCCGCTCACCAAGATTTCGCGAGCGACTTGGCGAGAGTAGCCCAGCTGGCCGGTTGTCACCCTGCGATAAAGACGGCTTGCTACCGCAAGCGCCAGAAACCCGGCGAGCGCCTGTGCCACCAATACGCCCGGAAGTCCTTTGCCGAGGGCAAGGGCTGCGACCGCGAGCCCGAGCAAGGCGATCTTGTTCGCCACCGACACCCAGGCATCAAGGCCCATTTGGTCTCGGCCGCGAAATACCATTCCGTAGCTCTGGGCAAGAAAAAAAGGGAGGCTCACGACAATGAAGATGGCGGAATACCAACAGGTGATCGCGTCGTAACCTAGCGCCCAGGCTGCCAGCCCGGAAGGAACCACCACCAGCGCCGCGCCTGCGGCGCGCAAGACCAGAGCCGTCCCAAGGAGTAAACTGCCGCGCTCAGGCTGGCGCGCTACCTCGCGAATTACGTAGAACTGCTGCCCCCAATCGACCAGCACATAGGCGAATGTGGCGAACGAAGAAACCAGGAAGTAGACGCCAAAGTCGCGGACGCCCAAGCTTCTCCCCAGAGCCGCGGCGAAGAGTATCGCCAGCGCGGTGGTCACCACCTGCCCGAGCACCAGGTAGAAGGCATTTCGCCCGACCGTCCGACCGCTTTCCGTGCGCTCCGCCTGACTCACTAAATGGGAGTCGTCGACATTTCCTAAGGCATCTGACCGCAAACCTACAGATCCTCTAAATTGCCAGCACTCGTCATAGTTGACGCGCTTAAGCCAACATTGATGATTGGCGCGCCGCCACGATCAGCGGCAGAGGTCATCTTGCCAAACCTTCGACGAGAAATACCATTTTGCGAATTTAGAGGCTGCCGGTGTCCATGACCGTGTCGCAGACTTGGCCGCCCGGTGATGCGCCGTTAATCCCTGGCCACAATAGAAACACTTCTGCTGCATGAATGAAATATTGCCAAGGACTGCAGGTTTCGTTGGGAGCCGAGGGGCTGCCAACGGGCTTCTTATTTGAATGGCGCCGCAATACATTTTCCTGTGCTTCATCTTTCATAGCTATTCTTGCTAAATATACAGCTCCCTGGGATCGGCGGCTCAATGACCCAAGGAGCACGTGGCGCATGATGCGACCAACTAACACAGCTTAACAACTGAGGCAACAAATCCTTTTTCCATGAGTGATTGACGGCAAGGGCGTAGCTTACGCTGGCTGCCATGTTCTTATCGTGCCGCACGACGGGAAGGCTACCCGAGGTAGAAGTCGGGCATTTCAATTCCATTCAATTTCTCAACGTCTTGACCTAGCACAAATTTGTTACTTAATCCCTGGTTGACTGCATTGCCCTACAGGCTTAAGATGCTCCCCTAATTCCTAGTAAAACTTAGTTGGTGTAATGAACGTTCCTGCGGCAATTAGGGACCCCTCCGCAGAATTGCGGAAGGGTCCATTTCTGGTATCGCGGCGTATGCTCTGTGACATACTGGCGACGTATGATCTTCTGGCGATTGTGATCAGTGGTTTTCTAGCGCGCTACATCTACCTGGACGCTTATCGGGGCGAAGCGGTGCTTAGCCTCGAGTATGCAAGCTTGATCCTAGTGGCCTCAGTACTTTTCCAGGTCGTCGCGCGACAACAAGGATTCTATGATACGGGCAAGGTTGAGGAATTTCTTTCTCAATTGTATGTGATGAGCTACACATGCGCGTCGACATTTGCGATTACGTTCGTGATGCTTTTCTTTCTGAAGGCGTCTGACTTTTACTCGCGCGTGTGGTTCGTACACTGGGCGGCTGTCTTTGTGGTACTCGCCACCGTAGGGCGTGGAGTATTTGCGGGACAAGTCCGGCGGCTTGCTCGAATAGGTGCGCTTCGGCGGCCAATCGCCTTGATTGGAGAAGGGCAGCAACTCAGGAATGTGTTGGAAATCCTTCTGAACGACAAGCAGCATTTTCGCCTTGCGAATGTTCTGGAGATGCGGGAGGCGGACTGCGCTCAAGCAGAGGAGCCGCTGCATCGCTTCATTGAAAATATCCGTAGCAGTGGCGTGGCAGAAATTCTAATTGCTCTGCCCTCATCCCGCGCTGCTTTGATGAATTCAATCGTTCGGCAAATGCAAACGCTTGCGGTGGATATTCATATACTCCCCGATCTGGGAGACATAAAAATCCCGCTCATGCGATTGCATCGGACAGGAGAGTTGTCCTTCATAACAACCGTTTCTAGACCAATCGAAGGTTGGGGCGTTTTCCAGAAGAGGGTTGAAGATTTTGTGGTTGCGTTGGCAGGCCTGGTCTTGGCGTCTCCAGCGATGGTGCTTATCGCTCTTGCCATCAAGCTCGACAGCAAGGGACCCATTATCTTCCGTCAAAGGCGTCATGGCTATAATCATTGCGTTATAGAAGTCCTAAAATTCAGAACTATGACAGTCCTGGAGGACGGAAACAGCGTCCCTCAGGCGACGCGAGGCGACAAACGGATCACGCGTGTTGGCCGGTTCCTGCGCAGTACAAGCTTGGACGAGTTGCCTCAACTTATCAATGTTCTTCGGGGCGATATGTCGATCGTCGGGCCGAGGCCACACGCGCTGGCGCACAATTCATACTACGAAGATCTCGTTGAGAATTACGCCAACCGTCACAGAGTCAAACCAGGCTTGACAGGCTGGGCGCAGATCCATGGTTATCGCGGCGAAATAGATCACCCTCAAAAAATGGCGGAGCGTGTGCGTTACGACCTTGAATATATTGAAAACTGGTCAATCTGGCTGGACCTCAAAATAATTATAATGACACCTCTGTTTGGTTTCTTCCACAAAAACGCATACTAGTGTCCCGTCTCGCGGCGCGCCGGCACGGCGTCGATGTCGCCAGGTTTTCAAATGGCGCCGCGATGCTGGGCTGAGATCGCGACAGTCCGCTTCGCTCTGTCAATCGCGGCAAACTGCCGTCCCATCTGCCGCGGGAGGAAATCATCATCGAGCCGGAGAGCACGGCTTGCCCTTGCTGTGGCGGTGCCATGCAGGGCGAGGACCGCTCCGAGCGGCTCGACGTGACGCCGGCCCAGTTCAAAGTCATCGTCACGCGCAGGCCGAAATATGCCTGCCGGGCCTGCGAAGACGCGGTCGTGCAAGCTCGGGCGCCAGCGCGTGTGATCGAAGCCAGCATCCCAACCGAAAACCTTGTCGCCCACGTGCTGGTTGCGAAATACGCTGATCATTGTCCATTGTATCGGCAGACGCAGATCTATAGCCGCCAGGGCGTCGATCTCGACCGCTCGACCCTCGCCGATTGGGTCGGCCGCGCGGCGGCGCTGCTATCTCCCCTGCAGACGCGCCTGTTCGAACTCCTGAAAGCGTCGCCGAAACTGTTTGCCGACCAGACGCGCTGCCCTGTCCTCGATCCGGGACGCAAGCGCGTGAAGCGCGGCCAGCTGGGCCTATGCCCGCGATGACAGGCCATGGGGCGGCGGCGATCCGCCCGCCGTCGTCTATTGCTATGCGCCGGGCCGCGGGTCGGATGTGAAAAGACATCTCAAGGGCTTCAGCGGCATTTTGCAGATCGACGGCTACGGAGCCGCTGATCCTGTCCTTCTGCTGGACCCATCTGCGGTGGCGGTTCTACGAGATCGCCGTTGGCGGCAACGCGCCGCTCGCCGAAGAAGCGCTTATCCAGATCGCAGCGCTTTACAAAATCGAAGAGGCCATCCCACTCTTCGCCGGCCACGACCGTGGAGCCGATCATTGGGCCACCGTCGCGTCCTTGATCGAGACCTGCTTATGCCGAACTCGGCATAAGCAAGTTTATGCCGAGCGCGGAACTATGCCGAACAAACTGATTTTCCGCAGGATTCGCAGTAACCGGCCTGCAATCGGCTCGGCATAGTCCGTCCTGTGCCTCCGCTTTCACAGCGGAGAACAGGATGATGAATGTAGAAGAGTATTTGACCAGAAGCCGGCTGTTCCAGCATCTCAAGGACGGCGCCCAAGGACAGCTCATTGAGCGTTACGCAGCACGTCTCATCGAAGACGGGCTTGGTCGTCAAAGCACTTGGCGGTGCCTCAATGTGGTTGGCGGTCTTCTAAGTTGGATTGCAAGCCGCCGCTTTAAGCCTTCGAGGAGCCGGCCTACAGCGCTCATATCCAGCGCGTTCTCGCTATACCGGGCAAGCGGCATGACAAAGGCGAGGTGCACTTTCTGACGCGCCCTGAGATCGAGGCGATCCTTGCCGCCCCCGACCGGTCGACGTGGCTCGGAGCCGCGATCACGCTTTGCTGCTGCTTGCCGCCCAGACAGGCTTGCGCGTTTCCGAGCTGATCAGCCTGGACAGGGACTCCATCCATCTCGGCGCCGGAGCTCATGTGCGATGCACCGGTAAAGGACGGAAAGAGCGATGTACGCCGCTCGCCGCCTACGCACGCACTGCGATCCAGACATGGCTGAACGAGCCGGCCCGGCGTGGAGCAACCGCCTTGTTCCCCAATAGGCATGGAGGGCGGCTCAGTGCGGACAGCGTTCAATCGCTGCTGGCAAAATATGTCTGCGCCGCGTGCGAGCGATGTCCTTCGTTGAAGTCCAAGCGGGTCTCGCCACACGTGCTGCGGCACAGCGCTGCGATGGAGCTGTTGCAGGCCGGCGTCGATTGCGCCGTGATCGCTTTGTGGCTTGGCCATGAATTGCTCGAAACGACGCAGGCTTACCTCCATGCTCATCTGGCCTTGAAGGAAGCAGCCTTGGCCAAGCTCAAGCCCCTTGATCACGGAAAGCCTACCCGTTTCCGGCCCAACGACCGCTTACTCGCATTTTTGGAAGCGCTGTAAATCGCCAGACTATGCCGAATGGAGTAAGAACGAAGACAGCTCAACTCCTGGAAAAACGCTGGTCTGGAGAGCTTCTCCAAAGCCATTCGGCATAGTCCCCATCGCGCGGCATAAACCTGTAAACTCAATGGCGTCGATCCCCAGGCTTATCTCGCCAGCGCTCTCTCTCGCCTCCTCAATGGCTGGCCGATGCGCCGCATCGATGAGCTGATGCCCTGGGCCTATGCTGTCCGCCAAAACGCTACCACTGCGGCCTGAGAACACCGCTTACGAAGCAGATCGATCACGAAACGCCCAAGAACCTCGATATCCATCTGATCCAGGATAACTACGCCACCCACAAGCATCCAAAGGTCAAGGCGTGGCTTGGCCGTCATAAGCGCTTCAAATCCCACTTCACGCCAACCACGTCATCCTGGATGAACCGTGTCGAGCGCTTCTTCGCCGATCTGACAGAGGACGCCATCCGGACCGGCAGCTTCGCTTCGGTCGACGAACTTGTGAGCGACATCAACGCCTACCTCGCAGAACGCAATGCCAATCCGCGCCCCTATAAATGGAAGGCCGAAGGGGCTGCGATCCTTGAGAAAATCAACCGCGCCCGCGCAGCTCTCGATAGGCTGGAAGCCGCGTGAGTTATTTTAGGCTGGGACACTTACGAAGCTATCGTCGATGCGTGTTGTGACGCATGGAACGGCTTGAAACGCGGCGTGACCGACGCCATCAAACGCCGCGCCGCCATCGAACCGCTGATCGGCCACACCAAAGAAGACCACCGAATGGACCGGAACTTCCTGGCCCATCGCGAGGGCGACGCCATCAACGCCGTCCTCGCCGCCGCTGGATGCAACTTCCGGCGCCTGCTGGCATGGCTCGCGCTTTTGTTACGCCTCGTGATGCAAGCTTTCTTGGTCGAACCCGAGCCGCAAAAAGTCTGAAAATCAGAAGTTCACGGACGACTAATGCGCACCCGCTTCATCATGTAAACATGAATGCGGCCGTGCTTTAGAGGCCAGCCGGAAGCTTGGAGGCCATCATCTTCCTTCGATCGAGCCTGCGGCCGGCCATCGACAATGAAAGTCCCATCTCCAACTGCGTGAACCGTGGGCTTCTCCTACGCGCGGGGTCCACATGGATCGCAACTGCCTCCAGCACGACAATATTTTGCTTCCCGACCAGGTCGACGACTTTGCCTCGGGCGCGGCAGTCGCCGCCGCCATCGAGGTCGGCGTGCACCCCGGATCCGAGCGCAAGACCATCGTGATCATCTTCCCGTTGTTTGCCGGCCGCTATCCTCTCTGTCGACTGCGCTTTTCGAGGAGCTTTTATGCCCCCCACCTAGTTTGCAGGACCCTCGGGGCAATTCGAGCAGCGTACGAGAAGCTCGCCTCCACGCATAACGGAAAACGGGCAGTGCATTACCTCGTTTTATCAGTGAAGGGCCGTCCAGTCGACGTCGCGTCTGAACGATCATCCCGGCCATCCGGGTTATCAAGTTCCGGGATGACAACGGCGGCGATCCCGCGGCCAGATTAGCGACGTTTGCTTAGCGCAAAGGATCAACCCCCTTCGGGCCTGATCGACAAGGCTTTTCGCTGACCGACCGCGAATGCTTCGCTGCCAGTTGTCGAGGCCGTCTCCATTTTCGCGCCCCGGCGCCACGCTCGGCAAATCGATGATCAGAAACTGCGCCAGTGCCTGAACGAACGGCTCGTAGGTGGCGTCAAACTCGGCTAGCTTTTCCTCGGCCCCATCCGGATCAATCCAGCCGAGACCGCCGGCAGAAATCTCTTCGTTCAACGCCTGAAAATTCTGAGTGTCCGTCTAAAAACTTCTTAAGTTATAGGAATCGGTTGTGATTCTAACGGGGGCGGCCATGATTTGGAGGGGCCGCCGATGTGGACGCCGGAAAAACGCACGCTCTATGACCGCAGTCATTTACGTTATCCAAGCGATTTAAGCGATGAGGAATGGGAGCTGATCAAGCCTCAAATCGCGCCCGCCAAACGCGGCGGACGCAAACGTGAAGTCGACGAGCGCGAGATCGTGAACGCCATCATGTACGTGCTCTCGACCGGCTGCCAATGGCGGGCCTTGCCAAAGGATTTTCCGCCCAAGAGCACGGTCTGGCACTATCTCGATTTGTGGAGCTACGACGGCACGCTTGAGCGCATGCATCACGAGCTTTACGTGAAATGCCGCGAGAAAGCAGGACGCGAAGCAAGTCCAACAGCCGCGATCGTCGATAGTCAAAGCGTGAAAAGCGCGGAAAAAGGGGGGCGCAAATCGATGTGGCCGGCTACGATGCAGGAAAGAAGGTCAAGGGCAAGAAGCGGCATATTCTTGTAGACACCCTTGGTTTACTGCTTCACGTCATCGTTCATCCTGCCGATATTCAAGACCGCGATGGTGGGGTCCTGCTGCTTTCCACGCTGTTTGGGCTGTTCCCATTCCTGAAAAAGCTGTTCGCCGATGGGGGCTATCAAGGGCCGCGATTCGAGCAGGCCGTCGCGAAAATACTGCCGGAGCTGCAAGTGGAGATCGTCAAGCGGTCCGATCAAGCCAAGGGCTTTAAGATCCTGCCGAAACGATGGGTCGTCGAACGAACCTTTGCCTGGCTTGGGCGCTGTCGCAGGCTCGCCAAAGACTTCGAGAACCTGACCCGGATAGCGCTGACCTTCGTCAAGCTCGCTTCCATTCGGTTCATGATGAGAAGACTATGTAAAAACGTTTAAACTTATTGGACGGACTCTGAGGCTCAATTCTATTTTCAGGGTTCGCAATAGGCGAGAGATGGAAGACCCGGCAGAGTTCGATCATGGCAAGGCGCGCCATCGAGAACGTCATCTTCGCTTGAAACGCAGGCACATCCTTCAGACCCCCCATGACAATCACACAGCAATCCGTGATGGCGGCAAGCGCCGCGAGCCAGTTCTGATTGGCGTGCTGGGATCGATAAAAGCTCAGCATCGGGTAGGAGAGGTGGCTCTCGACGAGTTCCGCGCACCACTTTTCCCAATCGAGCAGGAGGTCGTCGAGCTTATGAAGGGCGTGGTTGCTGGCATGGCGCCCAAGGAGCGCCCCGGCTGTCGGCGGCGAACCTGCCTTCCATCCAGCTGCATGACGTGCGTTTCACGCCGCGAAAAGAGCTGGTACAGGACCGGAAGGTACCCAATGACGGCCGCAAGCAAACCGAAGCCTGTGGCTGCTTCCGCTGCGGCAATCACTTTTGTGATGCCTGTGTGAGGCGTGAAATCGCCATAGCGGAGAGTAACGAGCGTGGCGCCGCTCATATAGAAGTAGGACCCCAGGTCGTAATGAGCGGGCAGGTGACGCTCCAGGCTCCAATAAACCAAGCCAAACCCGGCCACGAGCCCAAAAGCCCAAATCGAAAAGAGCCCCATCAACGAAATCGGGCCGAACAGGCTCAAGAAGCGTTCCCGCTCGGAACGCGCCTTCATCCGACGGCCAATGCCGGCCCATAGCGCCCAGGTCAAGTGGAAGAAGAGTCCCATCAAACGCCAGTGCGGCCGGACGCGCCGCGGCGGCAGCATCACTTCGAACGCGTCTTGAAGCATCAAGGCGATAAGCGCCGCTCCTGCCGAAAACGCGAGCAGTGTCGGGAGAGTTTGCATCCACCGGAAACACATCCCGTGCGCTCCCGGCACAAAATTCGGTCCGGTTTATTCGAGGCGGCGACCGCCGATCCAGCGACATTGCTAAGAAGCCACCGACTCGAGGGTGGACTTCCACTGGAGGGGGAAGAAAGAGAGAGACGAGGCCTATGGCTAGCGGGGGGTGGGGGCCATGCAGGTGGCCTCGTCTCTCAGGGGCAACTACTACCGGGATCAGCGTCCCTTAGTGTCCAAGACTGTATACCAAAACATGTAAACCAAGCGTTACGCGATCGTTCCGGTCTCCGAAGGGCGGTTTAGCGCTACGCAGAACTGGCCAAGCGCCAACTCATACTCGACAAACGCAACCTATACTCGATAACGCAACAATAACGCTAACAGCCAACTCAACTAAAACGCAAAACTTGTTTTACTCTACTCACGGCCAGTGCTTTGTTCTGTGACTCGGCTACTTTCCGCCGCCTCGTGATGTGATATGTGTGCCGCACCGGTTAGACGAAAATAAGGCATCAAAGCGAAATTTGCTTGACGCGTGCCTTTTGCGCAAAACGCACTCTGTGCGAGCATGATTTGATATTTAATGCGCTGTATTTCATAGATTTTTTTAGGATCGACGCCTTGTTTCAATGAATATGCAACCCTGAGTTTTCCCCAACTATTCGCTTAAAATTGGGCACTCTTTAAATCAAATATCAACCTTTCGACGCTGGAGCCGATTTGCGGACAGCGCCGTTGCGTTGACGCGTTTCAGCACTAAGTATTGCTTGCGATTGTATAAATTTGAGTGTGGGGACAGAAAAGCGGGCTGGCATGAGTGAGTCGAATCAAGCGGATGTCATTGTCGTTGGCGCTGGTCCTGCTGGGCTTGGAGCAGCGCTCGGGTGCATGAAGGCCGGACTCGCGCCCGTTGTCGTGGACACCTCCAAAAGCGCGTCCACCTACGCTTCGAAGGGCAGAAGCGCCGCGCTCTTCAACAAGACCATCACCTTCCTTCAGAGTTTCGGCGTTTGGGAAGGCTGCAAGGCGCATGCCGAGCCCCTCAAGGCGCTACAATTCATCGATGATACCGGACGCCGTCTCCGTGCTCCCGACTGCGTCTTTCATGCCGGCGAGATCGGCGAGACCGCCTTCGGGTACAACATCACGAATGCCGACCTCGTGGCTGCTTTCCAAGCCGGGGTCGAAAAGCAGAACCTGCCGATCATCACGCCTGGGCCTTTGATCAGCTTCCGCGAAACGGCAACCAAGGCGTCCTTGCGCTTTGCGGATGGAACCGAGCTTCGTGCTCCACTCGCTATCGCAGCGGACGGTCGCGTGTCCGCGACTCGCGAAGCGGCCGGAATTCGCAAGCTGTCATGGGCGTACGATCAGATTGCGATGGCGGCGAGCTTCTCTCATGAGCGTCCCCACCGCGGGATTTGCATCGAGTTCCACCGGAGCGCGGGACCGCTCACGCTTGTGCCACTGCCTGGAAACTCGTCGAGCTTTGTCTGGGTTGAGCGAAAAAACGACGCTGAGCGCCTGCTTGCCTTGGACGACGCCGATTTCGCTTTGGAGATCGAGAAGGCGTCGCATCTGGCTTTAGGCCGGGTTTCGAGTGTCAGCGACCGGGCACGCTTTCCGCTGTCCTCGCTCGCCGTTCGCGAGTATGGGCGAACGCGCATCGCCTTGGTGGGAGAGGCGGCCCACGTCACTCCGCCTATCGGCGCTCAAGGGCTCAATCTTGGCTTTCGTGATGTGGAAACGCTTATCGGTCTTCTTGCCGCGGCAAAGGAGAAGAAAGAGGACATCGGCTCCGATGATTTGCTCCGCAACTATTCCTCCGCCCGCAGGGGTGACATCATGAGCCGCACGGTTGGGGCAGACATTCTCAATCGGAGCCTGCTTTCCGACATTCTGCCCCTGCAAGCGGCGCGCGGCGTCGGTTTGTATACACTCGGGGCGATCGGGCCGCTGCGCCGCGCCTTCATGCGGCGGGGGATGGCGCCGGTGGGTTTCGTTTAAGCAAGCTTCGAGCCAACGAACTCTTGCAACAGAGGAGCCATCCAAACATCACGGCGGCGGCGATCCGCTGGAGCATCCGCGCAATCCTGTTTAGTTTGACACCGGCCTTGCGGCCGACCCACTGGGAATGAAACGGTTGCGGACGTTTATACCCATATCCTCAGATGGCGAGTTTCTTTCTAGCCGTTCTTATGCGTCTGAGCCGGGCCTCTGAGGTTTGTTGCTGTTGAACACGCCGGGCTCGCCGCGAGCGGAACCGGCTGCGGCCTGATCAGGAATGGGAACGCTGCTTACGCGTTGGAGGTTGGCGATATGGGCTCCAGGGGCGGGGCGCCCCGCCGTTCATGGCCCCGACTGTTGCAGCCGGAATGCGACAAGAGCGAACAATGCGGCCTCCGGACAGCAGGATGCCAATGCAACACGGATGCGGCTTGCCGTCTCAACGATGCGGCCAGCGACCTTCAGGAGATGGAGGCGGATGCTGCTGAACTCGCTCTGCCGCAAGGGATGCCAGCTCGGAACGTGATCGCGCACATCGAGCAGCAGCCAGTAAGCGGCAGTGTGCAGGATGAGGCGGAATTGGTTGGCGAGCGGCGACCGGCAACTCGTGCGGTCAGAGGCGGTTTGCGCCTTGTGCTGCTTGATCAGATTTTCGGCCTGCCCGCGCGCGCAGTAGACGCTGGCGTAGATGTGTTCGGCGCTGCCGCTGTTCAGCGAGGTGACAACGTACCGGATATCAAGCCCGCGGCGGAGCATATCATCCTCATCGCTTTCCTTGGCTTCGATCCGTGCTGCGACACGGCGTTCTCTCGTCCACGATTTGGCGGCGTAGCGCGTTTCGGCATAACCGCGGAGAATGGCGAGTTTCCCCTCGGCGCGGCGCGTGCGGACATCGTCTGCCTCCCCTTCAACCAGCCGGTCGAGCACGGCGTTACCGCCAAAGCCGAAAATATAATCGACGCCATTATCCTCGCACCAGCTCATGGCTTCGTCGCGGCCGTAATGGCCGTCGCCCCGGATGGTGATGCGCGTAACCGGCCAATGCTGCCGGATGCGCTTGATCAAGCGGCGCAGCCATCTGCGGACTTCCACGCCAGATGGCGTTTTGCCAGGACGCAGGATCAGGACGACCGGGCGTCCAGTCGCGGTGTCGTAAATGTGGATGGGCAGAAAGCAGCGCTCGTCGTAATGAGCATTCCATTCCGCCATCTCCTGACGGCCATGCGCAACATCGAGCGTATCGTCGATGTCAAGAACCACTGAGCCGGGCGGCGCTTTGTAACTCCCGCACCAGATATCGATGAGGGCATAGGTCAGCCGGATGATCTCCCGCAGCGTAGGCGCGTTCTCCCAACGCGAGATGGTGGGCTGCGAACACAAATCCGCACCCGTTTCGGGCAGCCGCCCGCAGGCGAGCTTGAAAGCGGGATCGGACCGCAGCCAGTTGAGATCGTTACCATCGGGATAGCCGCAGGCAATCGCCAGCACGCGCGTTCTGAGCACATCCTCGACTGTGTGGGTGATATGCGCCGGGTCGCGCGGATCGTCGATCAGAGCGGCAAGGGTCCTGGCTACCGCACGGCGACGCTCGGCAAGCGAAAGCAAGATCACGCCACTGTCAGAGGAAAGACGGCCGCCATCGAATGCGGCTGTGACTTTCTTGCGGCAGACGGCTGGCAAGAAGAAAGTAAGTGAACTATCGTCGGTCATGGCGGGTGTGGCAGGCGAGTTGACGTGCGCAGAGTGGTCTCGACACCCATTTCCTACGCAAGTTCAACACCTTGCGCTACCCCCGCCAGCCAGATTCCTCGCCGGGTGAATAAGAACGGCTAGCTGATGCGGTGGATCTGTGAGGCAGATCATCATCCCTGTTTGATGAAGGAGCCGGCGCCCTGCTCGAGACAAAGCGAGCTCATTGCTGTCTGTCGGTTGGACAGAATGAACGCCTGTGTTCACCGATGTCTCCGATGGAAAGCTAAATCGGGTTGGCTAAACCCCGGCGTGCGACAAAAGCCGCTCGACCATCGGCCTGTAGCCGCTTCCGAACAGACGCACATGCACAAGAGCCGGCCAGAGCTGGTAAATGTTCAGGCGCTCCTTCCAGCCCGGCTCCAGCGCGCCATAGGCGTCGTAAATGGCGGGCGAGGGTCCATCGAAAAGCTTCAGCATCGCAATGTCGACCTCACCGTGGCCATAGTAGCAGGCCGGGTCGATCAGCGCGGTAACCTCGTTGCGGGCGGCGAGGATATTCCCGCCCCACAGATCGCCATGCAACAAGGAAGGCGCAGGCAGTTCCGGCAGGCGGTTTGGGAGGTCTACCGCGAGC
The DNA here is from genome assembly GCA_963839435.1 of uncultured Alphaproteobacteria bacterium. Classification (GTDB taxonomy): domain Bacteria; phylum Pseudomonadota; class Alphaproteobacteria; order Rhizobiales; family Rhodomicrobiaceae; genus Rhodomicrobium. The sequence continues at coordinate 28,222 of CAWIVD010000005.1, read as the reverse complement.
GCCTCGATGCGGCGGCCGAGGGGCGGTGCAACATGAGAGCAATTCGGCAGCAGCCTGCGTTCGGCCCAAAAGCTCGGCCAGCTCTTCATCCAGCCGTTTTCGATAGCGACGGTGCTAAAGGCGTAGTCGTCCGCCCAGCCGCAAGCATTTTTCGTTGCCGCATGAAGTGTCGCGAGCGCCTTCCCAAGGCTGCCCCAAGCGTTGGCAAGGCTGCCATTCGCTGGCATCGACTCCATGACAAGGATGCCGTCAGCTTCCGCGAAAACTTGAGGTGCAGGGGCGCCACAGCCCGCGATCGCCCGAAGCATGGCGGCCTCGATGCGCGGAGCGCCTCCCCTCTTGACGATGGCCTCGCGCCCATCGCTCAGCGTGATACGAACGATCTGAGAGAGACAGCCGCCATGGACCGGTTGTGCGTTTCGCAATGTACCGCCAAGCAAGGCCGCGGCGGCATCTGCGAGCGCCTTCATCCACGCACCGAGATGTGCCGTGCCAGCCCCTTCGCGCCCTCGGTAACCTCTGCCCAAGTAACGTCGAAACCGTCTTCCTCGCCATAATAGGGATCGGCGACGGCCTGCCCTTGTCGTCCTTCGACATGGTCGAGAAGCAGGCTCAACTCCGCGGTTGCGTCAGCTGGCCTCATCGCTTTGAGCACCGCGAGATTCTTGCGGTCGAGCGCTACAATATGGCTGAATCGCCTGAAATCGTCCGATGTCACCAGCCGGGCGCGGTAGCCGCTGATGTCGATGCCATTCCGTTTCGCAACCTCCTGAGCACGCCGGTCCGGCGCCTCCCCGACATGCCAGTCGCCGGTGCCGGCGGAATCGGCTTCCGCTTCAAGGCCGATGCCTTTCAGTTCTCGCCGGAAGGCCGCCTCAGCAAGAGGAGAACGGCAAATGTTCCCGAGACACACGAAGAGAACCGCGACCTTATCCGCCATTGTTTCGCCCCACAACGCCGCACCATTTTTGCGTGCTTTCGCACGTTCGTGCACTCGTATGTATTCTAGGAGCAGGTAGCAAACAAGGTGAGTTGTTGCCCCACCACCTTTGGCATAAGCGTCTACACGCCATCTTGCGTAACTAGGACTTGCAGCGGCGCAAAATCTGCCGCATTCTCCGCTCGCAAACTTAGCGCGGGCCGTTTACGCGTTCGCCTGCGGAGTTTGGGGAATAGTTTAATGGTAGAACAGCGGACTCTGACTCCGCTAGTCTTGGTTCGAGTCCAGGTTCCCCAGCCATCCAAAAGCCATTGCATTTCAAATGCATAACGCCTTCGGTTGCGAAGGCAGTACCCTTTTGTCGGTAAACAAAGCGTTTACGGAATCTCTTCCGTTTCAATGCGTTACATGGGGTTGCCGTAACAGGGGCAAAAGTCCGGGCCTTTAGGGTGCGGCGTGCTGGCGGACGAGAGCGGCGAGGCTTGGGACGGCAGGCGCTTCCAGCACTCCGAGGCGGTCGCCGAGGTAGTCCCAGAAGCTGATGGCTTGCTTGGCGCAGGTTTTCATGAGCCCAAGGAAGGCGTCTCGTGCGTCGCGGCCTGCATCGGAGCGGGTTCCAGCGGAGATCTTGCGTCGCGTGACCTGGCAGCGGATGTCGTTTTCCGAACCATTGGTGTGGAGCGGAATGTCGGGGCGCGTCAACACCATCAGCAGTTCGTCTTTCTGCGCGCGAAGCCGCGCCAAGAGCCTGTCGAGTGTGACGAAGCCCGTCTCGGTGGAAAAGATGGCGTCGAAGCGGCATTCAAGTTGGCGGGCGCGGCGCCGAGTTGACGCCCGGCGGTACGCCTTGAGGTCCTTGTAAAGGCGCCAGATGCGGGCGCGAATGCGCTCCTTTGCCTGGACGTGCGCCGTGCAGACCGTATCGAGCTTGTGGATGAGACGTTCCGCATGGACCCAGCAGAGCGCGTGTTCCGCGATCCTGAACTGGCCGGCGCCATCGGAGACGACGACTGTACCGTCCAGAAGGCCCTGTTCGGCAATCGAGCCCCACAACGCGGCTTCGGTTGCGATCTGGACCGGGTCGGGCTGGACCGTAAGGTTCGTAAGGCCGAGTTTTTGGAGATGGGCCATGAAGGCTTTGCGGCCAGCGAAGCGCTGCTCGGCGTCCCCAAAACGGGCGATAGTCGCCAGGGGCAGATTGTGCTCGCGCATATAATCGAGGGCGGCCCGGTTGATGACGTAGTCGTCGCGCCCAGCCCTGAGCAACGCGAGAAAATTCAGCCGGCTCTTTGAGCCGGTGGTTGCGAAGAACGCAAAGCAGTCATTGCCGATATGCGTGCAAAAGCCGTTCCGGGCTTTATGGCGAGCGCCCGTATCGTCGACGGTCAGCCAGGACGCCGAAGCCATCCCTGCGCGCAGGACGTCCATGTTTTCTTGAAGGAACGCGTCTTGCCCGCTGCTCAAGAGCCGCACGATCTGCCGCTTGGAAATCTCGACGCCCAAGCCGGTCAGCTGCGCGGTCAGACGCGGGATCGTGATCTGCCCTTGGTGGTATTGGCTCACCACGAAGCGCTTGAGGTTCGGCCCGAAATGACCGGCGACGCCCTTTGGCAGCGCCGCGACCACAGTCTCGCCGGACGCAAGCAGCCAGCGCTCGCGCCGGTAGCGGACCGTCCACGGCAGGATGACGATATCCTGGATGATGAAGTCCTCGTAGCCCTTGAAACGGGCGCCGTCCGGAAGGCTGTCCGGCTTGAGGATGCGGGTTTCGTCAAGTGTAAGTTTTGAGCGCTTGGCGCCACGGCGCCCTTTGCGCTTGCCGCCTTTCGCGCCGGCTGTCTCCGCCGCCTTCTCCATGCCGCTGGGCTTGAGCTTGGGGCGTCCCTTCAACCCCTTGAGACGCGCGATCTCCTCGCGCAGCGCTGCGTTCTCTGCCTTGAACCGGGCATTGTCCTCCAGAGCCTGCAGCAGCAACGCCTTCAGCTCTTCGAGGCCAAGCCCCGAATTATCGCGGGTCGATTCGGCCATCCCCCAAGGGAGTCACCAAATGAGTCCGCCATGAGTTCCTGCCAAACGAGGGCGCCCGGACTTTTGCCCCTGTTACCATTTTCAGCCTTTCGCGGTTAATTTTCCGCCAAGACTTGGGTTAACAAAATCAAAAGTTTACAGCCATTGCAAACCGCTGTCGGTCATTTCATGCAACACGCCTGCAACACAAAAAGCGCAAATGTTCCTGCCATGTTCCATGCGCAAGCTTTCGTCGATCAGGGCTGCTGCGGGCTAAGGAAAGACGTCGACAAAGCCGAACGCAAAACGCCCCCGCAATGGGAACAAGGGCCTCATAGGCATTACAGAGTGGGGATGCCCTTGTGTGAATCGCCAGAGTGATTCGAACAATCATCAGCGTGTCGGAAATTGTAACGGCCTCGGTTTAGACGCCGCCGTCGCTCATGCACCGACTTCGGAGCGTTGCCTGTTTTCCGCGAGCCTGCGGTCTCGGCTCCGAGACATTCTCATTTCGACCCTCTTAGGACGAGCTTCTTTTCAATTGAGCTTCACTGGCTGATGGGGGCTGTCCAGTGAGAAGGCGGGGATCTCGACGTCGAAGCTTTCGCCGTCCCGGTTTTCCATCTGATAGCTGCCCGTCATGATGCCTGACGGCGTCGTGAGCGGCACGCCACTGGTGTATTCGAAGTCGTCGCCGGGCTCAAGACGCGGCTGCTCGCCCACGACGCCGGGGCCGTGCACCTCGTGCACTTCGCCGCGCGCGTTGGTGATGCGCCAGTGGCGGCTTTGCAATTGCACGGTCTCGGTGCCGCGATTTTCGATCAAGACACGATAGGCCCAGACAAAATGGCTGTTTTCTGGCACCGATTGGTCATCGAGGTAGGTGGGACTGACGGTCACCGAAATCAGCCTGGTCGTTGCGCTGTATTTGGCCTTGGCCGCCATGCCTGTCTCCTTGGTTGCCGCAATCAGGTTATCCAGAAATGGCTGCAGAGGGAGGTCATAACCTGTGCCCCCCGTCCGATTTGCAGGTGCAAAAATGCCGGGACATTCAGTATAACATAGGGCGCAGCTCACGGGGCCATGTCCGGCGGCTGAAAAGTATTATGACTTAGGGAGCAGAAGCATGAGTAAGCGTGATGTTGTCGTTTTGAGCGCAGCCCGTTCGGCGGTTGGCACCTTTGGCGGATCCCTTTCCGATATTGAGCCGTCCGAACTCGCGGGCATCGTGATGAAAGAAACGATTAGCCGCTCCGGCGCCGATCCGAAGCTCATCAATTATGTGACCGTGGGCAACACCATCCCCACCGAAAGCCGCTCGGCCTATGTGGCCCGCGTCGCATCGATCCAAGCGGGCCTGCCCATGGAGTTGGTCGCGATGGCGGTGAACCGCCTCTGCTCGTCGGGGCTCCAAGCCATCGTCACGACCGCCCAGAACATTCTGCTCGGCGATTGCGATTTTGGCATCGGCGGCGGCGTGGAGGTCATGAGCCGGGGCGCATATATTTCGCCGGCCATGCGCTCTGGCGCTCGCATGGGTGACACAACCCTGGTCGACATGATGGTCGCCACGCTTACCGACCCATTTGGCGTTGGGCACATGGGGATCACCGCTGAGAACCTGGCCACAAAATGGGTCATCTCGCGCGAGGAGCAGGACGCGTTCGCAGCCGAATTGCAACGCCGCGCGGCAGCCGCGGTCCAGGACGGCCGCTTCAAATCGCAGATCGTTCCCGTGGTCAAGAAAACGAGGAAGGGCGAGGTCGTCGTCGACACCGACGAGCATGTGAAACCCGACACGACGGCTGAATCCCTGGCTAAGCTCAAGCCAGCCTTCAAGAAGGACGGCACGGTGACGGCCGGTAACGCCTCAGGGATCAATGACGCCGCCTCCTTCTTCGTGCTGGCCGATGCCGCAGCCGCTGAAGCCGCAGGCCTCAAGCCAATGGCGCGGCTCGTTTCTTATGCCGTCGCAGGAGTGCCAAACGAAATCATGGGCGAAGGCCCGATTCCGGCCTCGAAGCTCGCGCTCAAGAAGAGCGGACTTTCACTCGGCCAGATGGACGTCATCGAGGCCAACGAGGCGTTCGCGGCGCAGGCCATCGCCGTGGCGCGCGGTCTCGACCTCAACATGGAGAAGACCAACCCGAATGGTGGGGCCATCGCGCTTGGCCATCCCATCGGAGCCTCCGGCGCGGTGATTGCGACCAAGGCTCTTTATGAGCTGGAGCGGATTGGCGGGCGTTATGCGCTGGTAACAATGTGCATCGGCGGCGGGCAGGGAATAGCGACGATCTTCGAACGGCTCTGAGCGGGCGGCGCTGCCAGGCTGTGAACGGCGAAATAAACATCAGGCTCCCCGTCACTTTGGGGAGCCTTTTTGATTTTCAGCGGGAGTCCTCAGAGTGGGACGCTAAACGTGTTAGCGGCCTGGTAAAGACATTCATCCAGGGCGACTTGATCCCATCGGTCATATCATGGAAGCACAAGGAGTATTTGTTCGTCATCGATGGTTCGCACCGATTGAGCGCGCTTATCGCATGGGTTCAAGATGATTATGGCGATGGCGAGCGTTCCCAAAGAATGTTTGGGACATCAATTCCAAGCGATCAACTCCGTTATGCTGACAAAACGCGAGAGCTAGTGCAAAAAGAAGTCGGATCTTATGCTGAGCATCTTCGGGCGGCTTCCGATCCTAAGCATTATGGCCCAGATATAGTGGCCAGCAGCCAGCGCATTAGGCACTCGAAACCTAAGTTTGTAGTGGGTCCGTGGAGATTCCGCTAAAGCGGAGAATTCATTCATTCGCATAAACCAGCAAGCCGCGACTATTACCCCCCCAGGAACTTTCCCTTATCCGAGGCAGGAAGAGACCGGATGTAATAGCAGCTAGAGCGATTGTAAAAAGGGGTATTGGTTATATCCAGGGAGGTCGTTTCGACGAAGGCAGGCTTAGTGAGATCAAGAGCCAGGCAGAAAGGGTGCATGACCTTCTCTTCGCGCCTGAGCTAAGCTATCCGATCAAGACCTTAGTGTCCGTCTAAAAACTTCTTAAGTCATCAGGAATCGGTTGTAATTCAACGGGGGCGGCCATGATTCGGAGGGGCCGCCGATGTGGACGCCGGAAAAACGCACGCTCTATGACCGCAGTCATTTACGTTATCCAAGCGATTTAAGCGATGAGGAATGGGAGCTGATCAAGCCTCAAATCGCGCCCGCCAAACGCGGCGGACGCAAACGTGAAGTCGACGAGCGCGAGATCGTGAAGGCGCTGTTTACATCTTCTGTAGCGGTTCATGCCAGGGCAGCCACGAGGCAGCGCTGCGAACTGACGTCGTCGCCTTCGCTTTCGAACATGCGGCGCCAGCCGAGGTAGCTTGGGAGATATTTTGTAGCCACGCCGTTGAACCGGCGCATCCAGGTTTTCAGGCGGCTGTGGTAGGCGTTGACGTTCTGAATATGAAAGACGCCCCGGCTGCGTTCGCCGTCGCGGGCGCAGAGCGCCACATGGCCAAGGCCATTTTCGGTGGCGAAAGAGGCATAGGCACGCGCGCCGTCGCTGACAAGCACGGTATCCTTGGCGACAACCGGCGTGAGGACCCGGTAGAACTCGGCGACCTTGAGGCTTTCGAGCACGCCATCGGCCGTGGCGCCCGAGCGGTCGCGCAGCACCAGCACAGGAACCTGTTCGTCTGACGCCCCAGGTTTGGATGCTGTGCCGCCCCGCTTGCGCGGCGCCCGGCCCGTGTTGCGCGCGCCTTTGAAAGACTTAAGAAAAAACGTTTCGTCGGCTTCCACAATGCCGCTGACCGCTTCGGCTTTGTTGTCTTTGGCAAGGCTGAGAAACCGGTGCCGCCACCGGAACGCCGTAGGCACGCTGACGCCCGATTTTTGCGCGGCCTTGCGCACGCTCACGCTGTCCGCGACAGCTTGAGCGTAGGTCTTCCAGGCTTCACGCTTATGCAACCGCGCCAGCGGCGTTCCAGTGAGGGCATTGAAGCTCTTGCGGCACTCTCGGCAGCGATAGCGCTTCAGACCGCAGGCTCTGCCCCACGATCCCACAGTCTTGCTTTGGCAATGGGGACAGATGGCTTGCACGGCAAACCGGGCTTCGATCAGGGACGTGACTTCGGCCAGGTCTCCGTGGCCGGAAAGCATCGCGGCGATGGTCTGGCGTTGAACTTCGGTCAGTTCGCCCAGTTCCGCTATCAACTGCTGGAATTGCAAGTTATCCATGGAAACCCTCTCGAGCTGGGAACGTAACGAGAACATAAGGGCTTCAACAAGAGATGTAAACAGCGCCATCGTGAACGCCATCATGTACGTGCTCTCGACCGGCTGCCAATGGCGGGCCTTGCCAAAGGATTTTCCGCCCAAGAGCACGGTCTGGCACTATCTCGATTTGTGGAGCTACGACGGCACGCTTGAGCGCATGCATCACGAGCTTTACGTGAAATGCCGCGAGAAAGCAGGACGCGAAGCAAGTCCAACAGCCGCGATCGTCGATAGTCAAAGCGTGAAAAGCGCGGAAAAAGGGGGGCGCAAATCGATGTGGCCGGCTACGATGCAGGAAAGAAGGTCAAGGGCAAGAAGCGGCATATTCTTGTAGACACCCTTGGTTTACTGCTTCACGTCATCGTTCATCCTGCCGATATTCAAGACCGCGATGGTGGGGTCCTGCTGCTTTCCACGCTGTTTGGGCTGTTCCCATTCCTGAAAAAGCTGTTCGCCGATGGGGGCTATCAAGGGCCGCGATTCGAGCAGGCCGTCGCGAAAATACTGCCGGAGCTGCAAGTGGAGATCGTCAAGCGGTCCGATCAAGCCAAGGGCTTTAAGATCCTGCCGAAACGATGGGTCGTCGAACGAACCTTTGCCTGGCTTGGGCGCTGTCGCAGGCTCGCCAAAGACTTCGAGAACCTGACCCGGATAGCGCTGACCTTCGTCAAGCTCGCTTCCATTCGGTTCATGATGAGAAGACTATGTAAAAACGTTTAAACTTATTGGACGGACTCTAAGACTTGCCTGTTGGCGGGGCCGCTTATTCTGGAACAACTCTTAAAATGGTCCACGACCTTGTTGAGCTGAGCGTCGGAAAGATTCGACAGGAAGATGACGTTGACGGCGAACGCACTTTAGAGTTTTTGCGCAGCACTAAAAACACATTAGAACTCATTTGCAGCAATCAAGCAAAATCGATCGGCTTGCATCCAGGGATTTATTTCTATAGCTGGACTGGAAAGCAGCAACCGATATTATTTCTTACGGTTACGGAGATCATAATAGATATCCGCAATGAAAAGAAACTTGACAGCTTTATTCGAAATAGAGAGAGATTTGAATCATTCCTGATGAATAATCGGCAGCTGCTAAATCAGATAGTGCGCAAGTTCGGCACAAAGGACTCAGGAAGGCAACACCTGAAGCACTTTTACCAAGTGATCCTGTCGGCACTGGAGGCGGGTAAATCAGAGGAGGAGATTGTCTCTCTTTTAACAAGTCACAAAGAGTTCACTTACCTTCAACCATCGGAGAATCCGTATGCGGGGGTATCTCCCACCCGTTATTCCGCTCAAGTCAAATCAGGGCTTGTTATATCGGAATTACTTCCCAAAGCGCCGCGCTGCGGGGAATGCCATGGCCTAATACCTCGCCAGGCCATAAACATTGACCATAAGATCAGGCGCGCCGATGGCGGAGAATCCGATTTGGGCAACCTTAGAATTACACACGGCTATTGCAATTCTGGGGTTAAAGAAAAGGCCCATGCAAAATCGGGGGCTACGAGGTAGGATTTTTGTGCTTATCCAACTTTTTAGTTGGGGAAGATAACTTTTTAAATGCCTCTTCGATCGGGAAGCCGCTTCTCAATCTCATGCTCTTTGGCGGCTTCCTGAAACCGTTCGAACTGTTCCTTCGGCGTGAGGTCCGGCTCTTTGAACGCCGCGCCTCCTTGCCGCTCAAGCCTTACTCTCTCATCAAATTGTGGATAGGTCTCTCCCAGCATTGCCAGCGTTGCCGCGCGTTTCTGGGACATCTTGGACCTCACTTGGTTGTAGCCAAGCACTTCCACCATCGGCATGCGGGGTCTTCAAGTCGCGAAGCTTGGTACGCACTTTGGTACGCGTTTGGTACGCAAAGGCTCAATCGACCTCATTAAGCCGTTGCTTTTGATGGAATTTTAGGCGGCCGAAAGGGTTGGCTGGGGTGCCAGGATTCGAACCTGGGCATGGCGGAATCAAAATCCGCTGCCTTACCGCTTGGCTACACCCCAACAGTCTTTGGAGATGACCGGGTTATACGGATGTTTCGGATGGGGTTCAAGGGTGAACACGAGCTTTCCGGCAACTGATTGCCAAGATGTTCCTTCTATGTTCTTCTGTGCAGACAACAGGGCAAGTGATAGAGGAAGCCGATGGCACGAAATCCGGCGCAGTTTCAGAAGGTATGAGCCGGGCGGCCTTTCAAGACCACCGTTATGGCGGTGAAGAACAGTACCATGAAGAGTTGGGGCGGCTGCGTTGGCCTGATGGCTTTGCCTGGGACGCAAATATAGCTTTTACTCTGCGAGGCGAGCCTTCCAATGCGCGCCGTGCAGGCGTCATACCGTAAGGCCGCGTCTGGGCCATGCCATAGACCGGTTCATGCCTTATGCCACTGGCGGTTCGCGGTGGGGAATGTTAACGTCCACACTTGCCGTTTGGCGCGCGATCTTGTATCTGAAGATGTCACACAGGATAGCGCCAGCAAAGCTCCCCCCGATATTGTTACGTCTTCATGTTTATTGTCCCATTTTCAAAATTTTAGTTCACGCAACGCGCGAACACGGGGGGAAGCCCCGGAATACTGAGCCGGGGCGACCTAGGTCACTCACAGGGATAGATGTGATGTCCCCATACCGAGCAGTTATCCGAGCCAGCCGCGGATTCAACTTGGGTCGGCTCATGCCGATTTGCATGCGGTTTTGCATCCGAGGATATTACGGAAGCCGCCACAAGCAGCATGCTCGCTGAAAACGTCAAGAACGTCTTGGAAAGATTGACAGACATGATGATCTCCTTTGTTTAAGAAGTCGCTCTATTCGACCTTCTCCAAAAAAAGTAGACCATCTCTTGGCTATGGGTTGTTCCCTGAGTAACAATGTTGAAGTATTGTATGGCATTTGTCTTTGCTCAACCCAAGCTGTAAATGTGATTTTTTTCTAATGTGAGTCCAGCAAAATTTGTGGATTTCCTCTATTTTACAATACACTAAGCCGTCCCCTCTTGATGAGATCTTGGTAGGCTTCACGAGGAATCGCAAAGCGATCTTCAAGTTTTAGTGATGGTCTGATCCTGTGTAAGTGCGAGCGCGGGAATCCATGCTGACGAGCCGAACCCTGCGCCGGACGACTGGAGCGTTGCGGTCAAAAACGCCCGTCAAGAAGGCCAGCGTCCTTCCCGGAACGCCGGAGTGAAAATCGTTGGCCCAAGGCTTTTTGTTTAGAGCCTATCCGGGCTCTAAGTTTTTGTTTTGTCGTGCGTCTTGACCGGAAAACCGCTTCGCACATTTCCGGACGCACTCTTCTGTAACGGACCTTTGTCAACCCTGTTGCTTAGTCCCTTTGCCGGCTCACTCTTCTGTCCCGATGGCTTGAGGTGGTCATCCCGCGATATTGATGGTGTCGATTAAGAAACGGGGTCGGATTTATCCGCCCGCCGCGGGCGCGTCCGGGCGACGATCACGGTGACGCCCCGAATGCGAATGAAGTGGGTTACTTCAGCCCTGCTTCGCCAATCTAGCTATTGCCATCTGGGACGGCGCTCATTGCAAACCTTATGGTAAAACTTTCGTTCGCCGCGACGGTCGTTAATTCAAAGATGGTTAACAGGGGCGCGCCGGATTTATTGCCGGCCATGTGTTTGGTTAAAAAGTCGTTTATCCGGCGCGAGATGAGGTGTCCCGCGCCTTAGGTTTAAATGGTGGCAATCCACCCTAAGCTACTGATAACAATACATCTTTTATCATTAACAAAGCACCCATTAAATAGAATTTAATGCCCGAATTATTTCATTAATGGGACGCGCAAAAGTCCGTTAAATATATTTCGGCTTCGCGAATTAACGCTTGCGCGCAAGCCGGAACAGCCGCGGCGCAGGCGGCGGCGATGCGTCCCGTCCGGTATTTTCCCGCAATTATAAAGGGCCGGAGCTTTCGTTAACCTGCCGTCAAGGAGAATTCGCTGAAGATCTTCCAGAAGGACGAAAGCTGACGAAAACGTCAGGGAAGTTGACACACCGATGCCGCCATTCACGGGATGCACACAAACAAGCATTCGGACACCTGCGTCCGATTAAACGCACGATGCTTAAGCTGAAAAAGCTCTTTTCGCGATGAGGAGCGCGGGTGCATACTGACGAGCTTATAAGGTTGCATCAGGGCTTAAGCCGCTGTCATAGCAAGGGGGAGCCGCGTGGAAACCTATCCTGTCGATCTTGAGGCTTCTCAAATCGTGCGCTGGCTCATTGAGGAGCAACGGCGCGGCACATTCCAGTTCAACGTCGCAGCCACACGCTCTTACGTGGTGGAGGCGTTTGAAAGGGCCGATCTGGACCAGATGGGCGAGGATGCGGCTGATCTAAACGACGTTTTGGCGATCGCTACGCTTGAGGTTCGCCCCGCCCACGAAAAAAATGGCTGGGTGCTCCGTATTCGCGTTGAGGACAGGGTCGGCCCCCGGTTGCCGGAAGACGAGGATGCGCCCGATGGGGAGGAGGAAATCGATCTACAAACTTTCGAAGCGGATTTTATCAAGCCCGACCCCGATGCAGCCGAAGTCTCTCTTGAGGCTGAAAACGCACAAGCGAAAGCCAGTTTCACCAGGCTTTTCAATCATATCCTCCGCAACGAGCATGGCGCTAAGCGCTGACGGACAACCCTTCACGTGACCGGTGCGGTGACGCGCTTGCCTGCCTGGAAGGGAGCTGGCGCGGGACCGCCGCTCCGGCTACCTAACCGGCAAGCCGCACGCCGAACGCCCGTTCGACCCTAAGAATGAGTTCCGTGCGCCCCAGCCTGTCGATGCCGAAATGCCGCTCCAGGCGGTTCGACAGGGAAATATCCATGCTCTTTGCGCGCTGCGGATGGAGTTCCAGGTCAAGGTCGCGAATGACGGCAAGAAGCTCGCACGCGACTCCAGCTTTGGCGGCGAAACAACGACATCCGGTTTCGGAGCTGGTTCCATATGCTTACGGCGCAGCACACGCGACCATTCGCTATCATTGATCTCAGTGATGCCGCCCTCGCCATGATTGTCGACGCAGCGGAATCCTTCGCACGCATTCTCGGAACTCACCTCTCAAACCAGCGTTTTCGTCTGCATGGTCGCTGTTTCGGGAGAGAGTGCGAGGATGGATTTTTTCAACATATGTCGGGCAGGTGCTTCGGTCGTTTTTACATTATGTCTTATGGCGCCTCTCGATGCGGCTTCTGCCCAGACAAATTCCGATCTTGTCAGCAAGGGAAAGTATCTCACAACGGCGGGCGGGTGCATTTCCTGTCACACCAATCCGGGCGGCGAGCCCTTTGCTGGCAACCGCGCAATCCCGACCCCATTCGGCACCATCTACTCCTCAAATATAACACCGGACAAGGACACCGGAATTGGTAACTATACCGACGATCAGTTCTATAAAGCCCTGCACGATGGCATCATGTCCAATGGGGAGTATCTTTACCCGGCAATGCCCTTTGCGTCGTTCACGAAGGTGAACCGGGACGATGTCCTTGCGATTAAGGCCTATTTGTTCTCGTTGAAACCAATCCACTCCGAACGAAAATCCGATAAGCTTGCCTTTCCGTTCAATATCCGCGAAGGCATGGCAGCGTGGCGAACGCTCTATTTCAAGTCCGGCGAATTCAAGCCCGATCCTGAGAAGTCGGCTCAAATCAACCGTGGCGCATACCTCGTCGAGGGGATGGCGCATTGTGGCCAATGCCACACCCCGCGCAACCTCGCTGAAGCCAATGAGAGCGGGGAGGCCCTGGAAGGCGCCGCTATCCAAGGCTGGTATGCTCCCAATATCACCTCGGATTGGGAGCAGGGCATCGGAAGCTGGTCCAATGACGAACTCTTGTCCTATTTCAAGAAAGGCGTCGCGGCCGGACATGGGATTGCAATAGGGCCGATGTCCGAGGTTGTTCACGACGATCTGAAGCACCTCACAGACGATGATCTGAATGCCATCGTGACCTATCTGAAATCGACGCCTCCGAAGAAGGAAGAGGCACCGTCCTCATTGGGCGTAAGCGATGTGGCCGCCACCCTTTACCTCAATAATTGCGCCTCCTGCCATCAGCTCGACGGACAAGGGATCAAAGGGAAAATCCCGGCGCTTGCCGACAATGGAGCGGTAAAGGCTGGGGGCCCCCAAAACATCGTCGAGGTGATTCTCGGCGGGCTCCCGGCCACAGATACGTTCGGCCCTATGCCTTCTTTCGCAGCCTATCTGGACGACGGTCAAATCGCAGCCATCGCAAACTACGTCCGCAGGAAATGGGGAAACAATGCGCCAGCGAACGCTGACGGCTTCCTGGTCGCGAATATCCGCGAGAACACACCGGTGATGCTCGCTCTCGGGCAAGGGCAATCGCAGTGCCCGGTTCAGCTGACGGGCGGCGCCAAGACGGTTCTGGACAAAGCGAATGAGACAGCGGGAAATATTCTGCAATCTCTCACGGATGACAACGTGGTGCCGAGCATTGAAAAGCTTGTTCCCCAGGTCAAGGCAGCTGTGCCGAATTCATCGCCCGCGGACCTGGTCAATGGCCTGACCGCCGCTTATTGTCACGAGGTGGTTGGGAACAAAGCGCTGAGCACCGCACAAAAGCGCAGCCGCCTCAATATCTTCAGTCAGCTCGCCTACACGGAAGCTGTGGCTGGCACGATTGCACCGCCGCCCTCAGGCAAGAAGGCTTCGCTCCAGTGAATTGATGGAAGGTGACGCAGCGGTTTTCTCGCCGCGTCACCTTCGGCCTCGCTCACGAATTGCCGTAACGGCCACGGGGATTGCTCCAATTTCCGTGATGGAGAGCGGAGACATCGCATGACAAGCCTCAGCGCAGGAAATCGCCACAACCCGTGTTTAAGCGGATGAACCCCAGACACTGCTCGGGGCAGTGTAGCTCACAGGCGATGCGGTCAGGGGATCTCTGAACAAGCACAAAATGGAGAATTCCGTGGACGATTACACTTCGGGGGCTAAATCGCTGCATTGGCTGATCGCCCTCTTTATCTTTGTTCTTTTTCCTCTGGGCTGGATTATGGGCGATTTTTCCGGAGCCCAGAAAGCGCAAGCCTTCAATCTGCACAAGTCGCTGGGTATCACCGTCCTTGCTTTGATGGCACTCCGGGTAATCTGGCGCGGATATAACGGCGCCCCCGATTTGCCTTCGGCGATGCCGAAGCTGGAGCGCATCGCCGCCAAGTTCGGACATTTTGCGCTTTATGCGCTGCTGTTTGCCCTGCCGCTAACAGGCTGGGCGATGACATCCACCTCAAGCAGGCCATCGCTCCTTTTCGGCACTATGGACTTTCCCTTGCTCCCTTGGCTTAGCGATCTCACGGGCGACACCAGGAAAAGCTATCATGAGATTTTTGAAGGCGCTCATAGCGTGATTGCCTATGTGCTGCTTGTCTTCATTGCGGCGCACGTCGTCGCGGCGCTTCGCCACGCCATCCTGCTCAAGGATGGAGTTCTTCTCCCGCATGCTGCCCCGCTTTGGCCGGGAAGGCGGGTCGTCATCTGCGCCGCTGCTCGTGAAACGCTGAGAAAGGAGCCCGCGAAAGTCACCGGCCTATCCCCATCCCGGTCGCCATTCCTCCTTCAAACGCGGGCTCCTTGAGCCTGCGTAACGGAACACCGCATGGGAGCCGGCGTCTTGATTGCATGCGCGCCAAAGATGGGGTTAGCGTCAGGTTGATTACTTGCGCTTAACTTCACCCAGGTTACGATTGCGGCGCCGCAGTTTATCGCTGCTCTGCAATTGAGGGACTGTATGAAAAAACTTGCTCTTGCTTCCGCCGTGCTCGCGGCAACTGCCTTCTCGGGAAGCGCCTTTGCTTTATCAGCGCACTCCGCCAAGGGGCTGCAGGTGTCGAATGACGCCATGAAGGTTTGTGATTGCCACAGGCCAGTTCGTCATCACCGTCACCGTTGCGGCTGCGCCCGCTACTCCGTCGTGAAGTCATGTGGCTGTGGATGTGGAGTTGCCTACTGGGGTGGAAGCGACAGTTATAGCTGGCGGCTCTTCTAGGACCTAGACTAGTTTGCATCCACAAACGCCAAGCAATTGAAAAGGCTTGTAGAATTTGTATTTTAGCATCTACCGAAGCCCGGCGGCTGGAGGTAGTCTTGGGATCAAGCTACTGATTTAAAAGACAAACCTACAACAGCCGGAGCTGACGATGCGTCAAGAACGCACCATCCAGGCCAGTATATTCGATCTTTTTGCCGGACACGAGATCGGCCGCGAGCTAAAGGCAATGTCCGGGTGGCTGGATGAGCATCCAGCACTCGCAGGGCAGGTGGCGAAGGATCTGAAGCGCTTAGGCGTTAAGGAGACCGGGCGGCATGGCCTGCCTGCGGAATTGGCGTTGCGCTGCGCGCTTCTCAAGCAGTTCCGTCAGCTGAGTTATGAGGAACTCGCGTTCCATCTTGAAGACTTGGCCTCGTTCAGGGCCTTTGCGCGCCTGCCGCTATCGTGGACGCCGAAGAAATCGGTGCTGCACAAGACGATCAGCGCGATTAGGGCGGAAACCTGGGAAGCGGTCAACCAGACGGTCCTTGCAAGCGCGCGGTCGGAAAAAATCGAAACCGGCCGCGTCGTCAGGCTCGACAGCACGGTCACCGCCGCACTCATGCACGAGCCAAGCGACAGCAGCCTGCTTTGGGACACCGTTCGGGTGACGATCCGGCTCCTTAAGGAGGCTGATGCCTTGCTTGGCGGCAGGCTTGGCTGGCGCGACCGCCGCCGAGCTGCAAAAAAACGGGCTCGCGCCATCCAGTTTACCCGCGGCAGACCTCGACGGGTCGAGCTTTATCGTGAGCTGATTGGCATTTCCCGGGCAACCCTGACCCAACTTCGTCAGGCGGAAGCGCTGTTGGCCAACCAGAGCGGGCCGCAGGCGGTGCTGTGGCAAGCCAAGGCGAGCCATTACCGGCCGCTGATCGAGCGCATTATCGGACAAAGCGAGCGACGGGTGTTGAAGGGCGAACAAGTGCCGGCTTGCGAGAAACTCGTCAGCCTGTTCGAGGCGCACGCCGATATCATCGTCAAAGGCAGCCGCGATACAAGCTACGGCCATAAGCTCAACCTGGTCACCGGCAGGAGCGGTTTGATCCTCGACGTTGTCATCGAAAAAGGCAACCCGGCCGACAGCGAACGGCTGCTGCCGATGCTCGAGCGCCACATCGCCTTTTTCGGACAAGCGCCGCGGCAAGCGGCCGCCGATGGCGGGTTTGCCAGCCGCGCCAATCTCAGCCAAGCAAAGGCCCACGGCGTCCGTGATATGGCCTTCCACAAAAAGTGCGGCCTTAGCATCAAGGATATGGTCAAAAGCCGCTGGGTCTACCGCAAACTGCGCAATTTCCGCGCGGGCATCGAGGCCGGCATCTCCTGCTTGAAGCGTGCCTATGGGCTTGCCCGCTGCACCTGGCGCGGGCTGGATCACTTCAAGGCTTACGTGTGGTCCTCAGTCGTAGCCTATAATCTCGCTCTGTTCACGCGGTTCACGTCAGCTTGACACCGGGAAAAACCGCTCAGCTGACCGGAGTAGGCCCGGAGGCCCGGTTGTTTGCCCGAAACTCATGTAACCAGCCATTCTTAACGGTCTGTGCCTACTACGTCCCCGATGGCCTTGCAAGAACACCCATCGCGGAGCCGCAAGAGGCCAAACTCCCACGAAAAACCGGCGTTTGTGGATGCAAACTAGCTAGGCGCAAAGCGTGCCTTTAGCGCGTCACCTGCAATCGGGGCGCGTGTCACGCCGCAGAGCGGCTGACTGAAGCAAAGAGTTGAACGGCCCAGCGATCCATGAGGCGATCGCCGCACGAGTGATGAGCGGGCGTCGGGCGGCGGCTCACCTCCAATAGCGAGTTTGGGTGGGTTTAAGTGGCCTCAATCTGGACCTTTACCTATCCCGGCCCAGGGCCTTCAGATTGCCAATGAAATCGCGCATACTGCCGCGGAGTGGATCAAAGAGCGGATTGTTCTTCTCCCGCAACATCACTTCGCCAAGCAGCTTCAGCCCAACCACCATCGATGCAGCGTCATCCGGCGGCAACCCTGTGCTGGCACGCGCCCGCTCGACGAGAGCGAGGATGTCATCATGGTTGGTGGCTTCAAAAGAGAAGGAGGGACGCAAGGGCGCACCTTCCTCCAGCGCGTCCATTGGCGTGACTGTGATGCGATAGCTGTAATGACGATGAATCATGGCCGTGTCTCCTGTTGAGGCGATGATCGTTGTTCCGCGGGGGGCGCGACCAGATGGCAGCGTTTCAGCTCTGTCATTCTTCCAGCCTGGAGAGGCGAGCCTGTTCTTCTGCGCAGCGCTTCAGCATCTCCCTTATTTCGAGATCACTCGAGCTGGGAGGGGCGGCGACAGCTAAAACCGGCAACGCCATCATGAATATAACAAGTACGCTAAGCATAAAGCCTCCAAGACCCGTCAGCTGCCGGGGGTTCGGCCAAGCCTTCTCAGCGCTGTGCGCGGGATCTGGGTCTGCTCTCTTGAACACCGCGCCCAAGGATTTCCTGCGCTTTTTATTTTCGGGCCGTAGATGGCCGCCTGGTTGGAGCGACAAACGATGTTCGTGCGTTAGTGCATGGAGTTCGGCTTGATCGCGCCGTGTATGTCTGGGGCCTATATGAACAGGAGAGACGAACGGTGAACAAAACGGTTGTCATGCTCTTATTTTTGGCAGCAATCGCAATCTTTTCTTCCCGAGGGAATGCCATGACGCTACCGAGTTCTGCCTACATCAATGCCGTTGATCTGGATCTCGTCCCTTCGGAACGCGATAAGTTTCTTGAGGCCATCGCGGAGGATGCCGTAGCCACCATCAAGGAGCCCGGCTGTCTTCAGTTCGATGTCCTCGTGCTGGCGAACGATCCGAACCATCTCTTCCTGTACGAAGTTTACGAAAGCGAAGCCGCATTCAGGGCGCATCGGGAATCAGATTATTTCAAGAAATATACAGAAACGACAGCCAAAATGGTCGCAAAGCGGGTAACACGGGCAATGACAGCGATCTCGTCCGCGCAAAAGGCTCGTTAGGAATGGGATGCGGTAAGCACTCAAACGCCGGAGAGCCGCGATCTCTTGAACAAATAGTGCTCTCGCTTTTTTGATAGACGGTTTACAGGCAAAGCGTAGTAACCTCTATTTGTGAATATTTGAATTTCTCTTTTCTCTTTTGATATAAATCAATATTTATAATTTTCAACGCGTTAGTGGTGCGGGGTGGCTGATGCTTGAGTTGGTATCTACGATAGTATGTCCGGTGTGCGGGCATCACGAGAGTGAGAGTATGCACGAGGGCGTACGCCAATACTTCTATAAGTGCAAAGGGTGCGGCAGAGTGGTGAAGCCGATAAAAGGAGATTGCTGCGTTTTCTGCTCTCATGGCGATGTGCCATGCCCGGAAACACAAATGTATACGGGTCGGCGCGAAAATTTCGTCAGTACGCAATCCTGGTTTTTGCTCTGAAAGACTTGCACACAAAACTTGCGCCTAGACTTGGTGGAACGACGGCTTGCCTGGATCGGAAAGCTCAATATCTACGGGGCCTGTTCCAAACACCGCGATGACCGCGGGCTCTCTCCCATCGCGTGGAACGCCATCATAATGCGGCGTGCGAGCGGCGCGCTTTACGAAACCGCCGGCTTTCACCGTGACGGCCTCGGCAGGCGTGAAGTCGACGCCGCTGTTGACCCACCACACCCCTGAAATGACGACCTGTATGCGATCCGTCGCATAAGTATGCGGCGCGCTGAACCAGCCAGGATTCCATTTCATGATGACCAGATAGGGACCCGGTGTGTCGAAGTCGCCATAGAGCTTGGCCATCTCTCCACTATGCGGCGGCAAGTTTCCCCATGCCTTGAACGAAATCTGGTCTGGCTGAATGACGAGCGTCTGAGCGGGATTGATCGAGCCTGCGTTGGCTGACTGGATCGCAAAGGCGGAGGCAAGCGCTCCCAACAACAGCTCGCGTCTATTTTGGTCTATATCGCAGACGTCGATGATTTCCCGGATTGAATTTCTCAATGATCTTTCCATTCTCGGGTCGTGCTCCTTCCCCAAATATTGCAGCCTACACCGATCCGGCCCTGCCGCTGGCTCCCGGCATCATCGGCGGCATCTCGGGATTTGTTCTGGCATCTCGGCAGGACCACCGAGAAGAGTCCCACGCCGCTGATCGCCTTCATGCCACGACCTCGACGACACCCATCATGCCCTTGTCTTCGTGATCGACGGCGTGACAGTGATAGACGAATTTGCCAGCGATCACGGGATCGGTGAAGGGGATCACGACGCGGAGCGATCCGGGGCCGACCTCCGTCGCAGGGGGAACGGAAAAGGTGTCGCGCAAGCTGTCTTCGTCTGCAGCAACGCCGTTAATGGCAGTCACCAGGAACGGCGTCTGATGGATGTGGAAGCTGTGATATTGCTGATCGGTGTTGACAACCGTCCATTCCTCCGTGTCGCCAAATTTCACCGTCTGGTCGATGCGGTTTTCCTTCATGACCCGACCGTCGATCATGAACATTTTCCGGTCGTCCGTCCGCGAGTAGTTGAGCACGCGCCTGCGGGCGAGGGTCGCCGTTCGAATGTCCTCTGTCCATCGCGGTCCGGCGACACGCTGTTCCATGATTTCGGCCTCATCGGCCTTTAGCGTCCCTTCGCCGCCTGAGGCCAGGATCGTCGCCATTTGCTGGGCCGGATCGGGCGCACGCCAGGCTTGGTTCTGAAACGGAATTGTCATCATGGCATGTTCGCCCGCTGGCGGACCGATCACGAGCGCATCAATCCTTTCGCCTGGGCCGATAAAGACGGTCGTCATCTTGCGCGGGCGCGACAAAGGATGGCCGTCCGTCGCAATCGCGTAGAGGGGCATCCCTTCAATCCGGACTTTGATAAAGAGGGTGGCGCCGATGTGGGCGAGCCGCCAGAACTGGATCTCGCCGGGCTTGATGGAGACGGTTGGATTGACCTGGCCGTTGATCGAGATGATTTCCCGGCTTTGCTGCTCGGCGTGCTTTATAAAGAAGAACCGTTCGGGCAGGCCCCGCAGAATTGGAAAGTGGTTTTCCAGGCCCTCGATAACGATGCCGCCCGACATCCCTCCCAGCATTTGCCCGGTGACGAACCCATGGGCATGCGGATGATACCAGAACAGACCCGGACCCTGACGGCCATGCGCCGGAATCTGCACCTCGTATTTAAACTCCTCGCCCGGGTGAACATGGATGAAGACGTTATCGCTATTCCCTTTCGGCGAAACCGCCATCCCATGAAAATGTAAATTGCTAGGTTCTTCGGGTAATTGGTTCCTGAATGTAATTCGCAGGACGTCACCGGTGCGCGCTCGTATGAGCGGCGGCAGATAGGAACCGTTGTACAGCGTGCCCTGGAAGGTGACGCTCCCAAGCCGCACCGGACCCAGCGAAGCCGTCAGAGTGGCGTCAAGGATACCATCGCGGCTTCGAAACTCCGCGGGTTGAACGAGGTCCTCGCCGGCTTGCGCGGCGCAAGGCCAGAGTGTGGCGCTGCCCGCCAGGGTAAGGGACCGCGAACGAAGACCGTTGGCGGCAATCAGCCCTTTTCCCACTCCTCCGAGGAACGCCCGGCGGCACAGTCCTCGTTGCTCGCGGTCCTCCATCGCCACTCTCCGCAGTCCGACCCTGAAGGCATTTTCGTTACTATGTCGACGTGAGGTTTTTTGATCCCTGTACCGACGAAAAGATGAAGCAATTTCTGTTTCCGTTATAGCCTCGTGCGCTTGATCTGAAAGATCGTCGGCGAAATCGTCTTGCAGGCAGGTTAACGAGGGCTCCGGCCCGCTCCAACCCCTGAGAAATATGAGGAAAATGCCCAACGGGAGGCCATAGCGTGCCTGCGCCGCAGCTGTTCCGGCCTGCGGCAAGCGTTAATTCGCAAAGTTGAAATATATTTAACGGACTTTTGCTCGTCCATTTATGGCTAAAAATATAATTCGTTAACCCTGGTAATTATTTAGTATTTTCAATATGCTGCTTGAATTTACTCCCGTGCGGGACGCTCTCGTTTTACTGCACCTTAACCAGTTTAGGCGGAAATCAAGGCCGGAAATAATTCCGGCGCACTTCCGTTAACCATCTCGCGATTTACCATCATCGCGCAGCCCAGCGCAGCAACGATTCGTATACGCGTGATGGCTGCATTTTGCACCGCCGATGGGAGCCTCTCGTTCGCCAACAAATGCCTTTGTGTTTTGTGGTCGTGTCCGGCAGAGCGCAAGCAACCTGAGGGTCGAAAACCCGACGTGCCCTTCTTCTCCCGATCCCATGCGCCCAAGATGGCTCCCGGATCCTGAAGCGGTCTTTTCCGAGAAGGCCAACCACCCTTGAGCGGCGGATTGCAACAGCTGCGACAGGGAATCTCAAGCACGCCGAAACGAGAGCCAGCTCCCGAGAATGGCGGTTTGTAACGCCCTTGCACAGAAAAGCCTTCCTGACACCGGCCCTGGACAAACCTAGCGCAAGGATCATCCATAAAGGGTCGAATTCGCCGTGAACTTTGCCCAAGCCTTCAATCACTCAGTCCAAGCTCACGCGCTGCGCACGCCTGCCTTCGTCGCATAAAGCGACTCGCCCAAAAAAGCAGATACAGCGCCACCAGCAAAGGAGACCACGCGTGGCCATGCCATTGCAGGAAGCGGAGGGTGATTGGCCTGTTTGGTCTTTACAAGAACAGGCCTTGACCGCAGCCGAGGCCTGGCTGTCTGGGGACCCTGGCGCCATTGAACCGCGCCTTCATCGCGCAGTTCTTCTTGCCGAGCTTGGGCGTCTTGAGGAAGCAAAGGCCGCCTATCTCGATGTTCTAACCCTTTCGCCATCGCATTTTGAGGCGCTCACCGGTTTCGGGACGCTGTTGGAGTCGTCCAGCTTTACGTCGGCTTTATCGCCGCAGGAACACACACACCAGCCGCTGACATCTCGGATATCGGCCAGCGCGCGCGGGCAGGCGCATCGAGGCCATCGGCATACCCGGCAGCGAGGCGGCAAGCTCCGGCCCAGGCGATCATGGCGGCGTTATCGGTGCAAAGGCTCGGGGGCGGGGCGTGGAACGTATAGCCGAACGCTTCGCATTCCTGCAGCAGCGTCTCCCGCAAAGTCCGGTTGGCGGCGACACCACCTGCCGCCACGAGCCTTTTCGGCAAGCCTTCGACATTGTAGAGCCTGAAGGCGGCGCGGAGCCTGTCTCGAAGGGTATCGGCCGCGGCAGCCTGGAAGGAGGCGCACAGATCGGCGACGTCCTGCTCGCTGAGCGGCGCATGGGTCAGTGCCGCATGGCGTACGGCCGTCTTCAACCCGGAAAAGGAGAAGTCCGGGCGCTCGCGGCCGACAAGCGGCCTCGGCAACGCGAACCGTTTCGGATCGCCGTTTGCCGCCGTGCGCTCCACAGCGGGGCCGCCCGGGAACCCGAGACGAAGCATCTTGGCGACTTTGTCGAAGGCTTCGCCGAGCGCGTCATCGATGGTGCCGCCGAGCTTCTGATAGTCGAAATGCGCCCTCACCGTCAGGAACTCGGTGTGACCGCCCGAAACAAGAAGAAGGAGGTAAGGCGGGTGCAAGCCCTCCGTCAGGCCAACCGTCAGGGCATGGCCTTCGAGGTGGTTGACGGCGGCGATCGGCAGGTTGTGAACGAGCGTAATTGCCTTCGCCGTCACGAACCCCGCCAGCAGGCCCCCGATGAGGCCCGGCCCTGCGGTCGCGGCGATGCCATCCAGATCGCCAAACCCAAGGTTGGCTTCCGCAAGCGCCGCCTCGATCAGCCCGTCGAGCACCTGCACATGAGCACGCGCCGCGATCTCTGGCACGACGCCGCCATAGGGCGCATGATCCTTGAATTGAGACCGCACAATATTTGAGAGGATTGCGCCGTTGCCTTGCGTGTCGCGCCTTACAATTGCTGCGGCAGTTTCGTCGCAGCTCGTTTCAATACCAAGTATGGTTAATTCGCGATTTTTCGTCGCTGCCGCCCCCGAATGCTCTTTATCGATCGCGCGTTGCTGCATGATCCTTTATGGAGACCCCTAAATCGCTTTAGTGCTGTACGTAGCGGCCGGGATATGCTTAGTGTCCCCCATCGCGACACGCACCTTCATCTCAGCCGGTCACTGACGGCGCGCCCGTACAAACCAAGTGCACACAACCATGAAAAATCTCTCAGAAGCAAGGCAAATTCGCATTGGCACCAGGGGGAGCGCTCTCGCTCTCGCACAGGCAAACGAGGTGCGCGACCGGCTGACAGCCATCTATGGCGACAAGGTCTCCTTCGAGATCGTCATCATCAAGACGACCGGCGACAAGATCCTCGACCGGGCTTTGGCGGCGGTTGGCGGCAAGGGGCTCTTCACCAAGGAACTGGAAGAGCAGCTTCTCGACAACACCATCGACATCGCCGTCCATTCCATGAAGGACATGCAAGCCGAATTGCCGAACGGGCTGGAGGTCGGCTGCGTGCTGCCCCGCGAAGACGTTCGCGACGCCTTTATCTCTCCGGTGGCGAAATCCTTGGCGGATCTGCCGTCGGGCTCCATCGTCGGGACGGCATCCATCCGGCGCGAAGCGTTCATCCGCAACAGGCGGCCTGATCTGAAGATGATCCTGTTCCGCGGTAACGTCCAGACGCGGCTCCGCAAACTCGAAGAAGGCGAGGCTCACGCGACGCTGCTCGCATCGGCTGGGCTGAGACGTCTCGGGCTCGCAGACCGCATCACGCAGGTCATCCCTGTCGAGGACATGCTGCCAGCACCGGCGCAGGGCGCCATCGGCATCGAAATGCGCTCGGCCGATGAACAGACCAAAGAGATCATTTCCGCAATCAACGATCGCGACTCGTTCATCGCGATTGAAGCCGAGCGTGCCTTCCTCAGCCAGCTCGACGGCTCCTGCCGCACGCCAATTGCGGCGCTGGCCCGCGTCGATGGCGACGCGCTCTCCTTCAAGGGCATCATTCTCACGCCGGACGGCGCGCGCATCTACGAGACCGAGCGGAAAGGCAACGTGAAGGACGCGGCAGCGCTCGGCAAGGACGCGGCGCACGAGTTGTACGAGCGAGGCGGCAAGGACGTCTTCCGCGACGCCGGTTAGGCTGACACACCCTTTAACCTAAATTCATGCTTGGCTGGAGGAAGGATGCGCCTCCTTGTAACGAGACCTGAGCCCGACGCCAGCATTTTCGCGGAAGAGCTTCGCGGACTCGGTCACGAACCCGTTCTCCAGCCGCTCATTGATTTTCGCGTTCTCGAATTCGATTTAGAATCTTTACGTGCCGCTGAGCTCCTCATAATCACCAGCGGAAACAGCGTGCGCGCTCTGCAGGAGCGGGGCGTCATCAATGAGATCCTTGGCAAGCCGCTTTACTGCGTTGGCGAACAAACCGCGAAGCGCGCGCTTGCGGCCGGTTTCGAGACTGTGCTTGAAAGTGCCCAAACTGGCGAAGAATTGGCCCGGAAAATTATAAGGTCTGGCAGAAGGGGAGCGCCGCTCGCTTCATATTATGGGAGAGCACATGGCCTTCGACATCGTGGGCGCGCTCACCCGCGAAGGCTTTTCCGTTCAAAGCGTGACCGTCTACAGTATGGACGCTTGCCGCGAATTTTCCCCCGCAATAGACGTAATGCTGAAGGCCGGCGACGTCGATGGGGTGATCCTGATGTCGCCGCGTACCGCAGAAATCTACGTTTCATTATGTCACATGCATGGCATCATCGATTGCGATAAAACCCCGATATATTTCTGTTTATCGGAAAATGTAGCTGCCAAGCTTGCTTCCCTCAAGCCAAATCACGTGCGTGTTTCAGCGAAACCAAATCGAATGGCGCTCCTGAAACTTCTGCTGACGGATTGATATCGTCGCGCCCATGCGTAAGATACTGCAACAAGGCCGCAACAAAGGTCGCTTATAACAATGCCTGAAGAGAAACGACCAAGACCGAGGATCAAGATGACTGCCGAGCCTGATGACACTCCGGTCGAGCCGAGTATTGCACCCGCTGCCTCCGGCAAGACAAGCGACCAGTCGCCTCGCCCGCGCTCAACTGTGATTGAACAGCAGCCTGAGGCGCAGCCTGTGGGCCCGGGCGCGCTTCTTCGTCCGCTGGCGGCCGGCCTCATCGGCGGCCTTCTGGGTGGAGGCATCCTGGCTCTGATCATAGCGGGAGGAGGTCCGAAGCCGGACGAGCAGGCGAGGCTTCAGATAAAGGATCTGCAAGATAAAATCAGGGAGCAGCAAGATAAGACGGCTCAACTGAGCGACACGGTTCAAGTGAAGCTCGCCGCACCGGTGAAGGCGGCAAGCCCCGAAGAACTGAACGATGTGCGCTCACGCCTGGACGATCTCTCGAAGGCCACAAAGGCTGAGGACGAGTCAGTGCAATCCCTGTCGCAAAAGGTGGAGGCTCTGGAGCAGAAGCCAGCTCCTCAACCCGACAAGGAGGCAGTCCAAGCCGAAATCGCCTCACAAATGGCACCGGTTACGGAACGCCTGACAGGTCTCGAGCGTACTCAAGGCGAGAAAGCGTCCGAGGTTACGGAACGCCTAGCGGGTCTCGAGCACTCCCAAAGCGAGAAGGCATCCGAGGTTACCGAACGCCTGGCAGGCATCGAGCGCACTCAGAGCGAGAGAGCGTCCGATGCCCGGACTGCAACCGTGGCGCTCGCGCTGAAGAACCTGGAACGGGCTGTTACCGAAGGTAAACCGTTCGCCACAGAGTTGAGCGCGATTGAAAGTCTCTCCTCCGAAAAGCTCCCGGTTTCCGAGCTCGCATCTTTCAAGGAAACGGGCGTGCCATCGCTTTCCCAGCTTCAGCGTGAATTCACGGACACCGTTCGCGACGTCATCGTGAAGCATTATCACGGCAAAGCCGAAATCCTTCATGGATGAGGTGCTTTCCCGCGCCAGAGGAGCGATCCAGGTCAAACCCATCGGCGATGCTGGCGATAGCGTCGAGGCTCTTCTGGGGCGCATGGAAAAGGCCCTCAAGGCTGGCGATCTGAAAGGTGCGCTGACAGAAAGCGCCTCTCTCGAAGGCCCAGCAAAAGAAGAGTTGAAGTCTTGGCTGCAGCATGCTCAAGCCCGCGCGGCAGCCGATGAGGCGGTACAGAAGACCGATCAGGAATTACTTGCCAGCCTGACGAAAACATCCGCCGCCACTCACTAGAGCAGCCCGTGTCCATTCGGACGCGGATAAGCCGCTCTAGCATTCAGAATCGATCAACTTTTCCGCCTCTAGGGCGGGTTGATCTAATACCAGAACCGGCAACCAAGCGCGAAATCGCGAAACGCTGTGGAAGTTAAGCCATGACCCGCCTTATCGCCTACCTCGTTTTGATTGTCCTCGCCGCCGCCGGCCTTTCCTGGATCGCGGACAGGCCCGGAAGCCTGACCATCGAATGGCTCGGCTACGATATTCGCACAAGCGTATTCATCGGCACCATCGTCCTCCTGATCACGTTCGCCGCTTTAGCGCTTCTCGGCTGGCTCGGCATTCTGACTTTCTCTGCACCGAAGCGTCTGTCCCGAAGGATAGACCAGCGCCGCAAGCGCGTTGGTCAGGATGCTGTGCGCCGAGGCATCTTCGCTGCCGGAGCGGGCGACAAGTTCGGGGCGCTGAAAGCGAGCGCGATCGCAAATAAGGCCACGCCCGAGGAACCTCTGACCCTTCTTCTCGAAGCGCAGTCGGCTCAGCTCAACGAAGACCCGATTGCGTCTCGTCAGGCTTTCGAGCGCATGCTCGAAAAGCCCGAGATGGCCGAACTCGGTCTCAGGGGGCTCTACATCGAGGCGAAAAAGGCGGGGCAGACTGAAGCAGCCAAACAGTTCGCCGAGCGCGCCCTGACGGCTAATCCGGCGTTAACCTGGTCATCCAGCGCTCTTTTTGAAATGCAGTGCCGTGAGAGCGATTGGCGATCAGCGCTCAAGACGCTTCAAGTCGCCAAGCAGAACCGTCATCTCGGAAAAGCCGAGGCGGACAGGCGCCGCGCACTCCTTTTGACGCAGCTTGCTATCGAGCTCGAGGACTCTCAGCAGGCCAAGGCGCTTGCCTATGCGAGCGAGGCTTTCGAGCTTTCCCCGTCGCTTGTTCCGGCCGCTGCCGTCGCGGGCAGGATTCTTACGGCGCAAGGCCAAACCTCTAAGGCGACCAAGATTTTGACCCAGGCCTGGCGCAACACTCAGCATCCCGAAATCGCATTGATCTTCGCTCATGCTCGCAGAGGCGATTCTCCACGCGACCGGCTGTCCAGGGTGAGGTCCCTGGTGGCGGCGGGACCCGTAAGCCTGGAAGGTGCTGTCGCCGTAGCAATGGCGGCAATCGAAACCAAGGACTGGAAAGCCGCACGTCAGGCGCTCGAGCCGTACCTTGCCAATACGCCGCCGGCTCGCATATGCCGTCTGATGGCGCGCATCGAGGCTGGACAAAACCGGGATGCCGGCCGGGCGCGTGAATGGCTTGCCAGGGCCGCTCGGGGCGCTCCCGATCCGACCTGGATCGCTCCGGACGGATCTATCTCCGCGGAATGGCAGCCAATGTCGCCAGCAACCGGCGCTCTGGGCGTTCTCGAATGGAAATCGCCTCCGGCAGCGACGTCTCCTGGCGCGGAAGATTTCATCGCGGAGATGTCGGCTCTCGATCTCTCTTCGATAGACGCGGAGCCCTTGGCCGATGGCTTGACAACGAAGGCGATACCGCAACAGGAGATAACGACGGGAAGCACAGAACCATCCACAAACGGTTCTACAAAGAGCGCAAACGCCACCGCATGAAAAAAGGGGACAGGAGTGGCGTGAGAAACGCTCAAATTATCCCGCCTTTCGGCAGTCCATTGAGCGGACTTGACTTGCACTGCGATGGGACCGTTGCTATTCATGTTACGCGGGGCCTTTCCCCGAAATGCCGCTTTAGCTCAGCCGGTAGAGCACATCATTCGTAATGATGGGGTCGCGTGTTCGAGTCACGCAAGCGGCA
>CAWIVD010000004.1:0-168721 GCA_963839435.1 uncultured Alphaproteobacteria bacterium | reverse complement strand
CGCCGCCATTGCCGGGTACAGTCGGGGGCCTTCCCGTGCAGATGGTCGTTTATTCGACCGACGGATACAGCATCATCTACAATGTGATGGAGCGCCTGAAAGACGCTGCCCGCAAGAGCGGGCTGTTCCTCGTCGTGGACAGCGATCTCGCTTTCAATACACCCAACGTCAAGGTCGAGGTTAACCGGTCCAAGGCTAATGAGCTTGGCGTCACGATGGCAAACATCGGCGACACGCTCGCGCTTATGGTCGGCGGCAACTATGTCAATCGCTTCGACCTGCAGGGGCGTTCCTATCAGGTGATACCGCAGGTTCCGCGTGCGGACCGGCTGACGCCGGAAAGCCTTGCCAATTATTATGTGCCGACTGCCACCAGGACCGAAGTTCCGCTTTCGACTGTGGTCACTATCTCTACGGCGACCGAGCCGAACGCGCTGACCCAGTATAACCAGCTTAATTCTGCGACTTTCCAAGCGGTGCCTTCGCCAACGACAACGATTGGGCAAGCCGTGGACTTCCTGGAGCAACAGGCCCGGGAGCTGTTTCCAGAGAATTTCAGCCATTCCTACCTCTCCGACTCCAGGCAATACGTTCAGGAAGGCAATCAGCTCGTCTACACCTTCATCTTTGCGTTGATCGTGATCTATCTCGTGCTTGCGGCCCAGTTTGAGAGTTTGCGAGACCCGATCGTGATCCTTGTCAGCGTTCCCATGTCGATCTGCGGGGCGCTGATCCCCTTGTTTCTTGGGATTGCGACCGTGAACATTTATTCGCAGGTTGGCCTTGTAACTCTCATCGGCCTCATCTCGAAGCACGGCATCTTGATGGTCGAGTTCGCCAAAGAGCAACAACGGCACCAAAACGCCAACCGCCGTGACGCGATTGTCAGGGCGGCGTCAGTGCGCCTGCGGCCTATCCTGATGACGACGGCCGCCATGGTGGTCGGGCTTATTCCTATGGTTATTGCGACGGGGGCCGGGGCTGCAAGCCGGTTTAGCATTGGCCTCGTCATTGTTTGCGGTCTTACGATCGGGACGTTCTTCACCCTTTTTGTCTTGCCGATGGTCTATACTTTTATCGGCGCCGACCATCGCCCGGCGACCACGGCGGCGCGAGAAGCCGAAATTGCCTCAGCGGGTTGACGAGGAGCGGCGGTCCCGGGGCGCAGAGTCTTGTGTGACCGGAAAATCTCGCGTCCCGGTCAAAGCTTGAGCCACCGGCATTCTGTTCGACTTTCGACTTCTCACCCCAACTTTACCTTTCAAGGCGAAAAGGCAGCTGAGTCGGCTGCCTTTCGCTGTTGCTGCGCTGTCCCGGAGGATGGACACCTTGTTAACACATTCATGTTTGAGTCTTACGCTCTAGTTCTAAGACAGGGGTTAACCAAAGAAGTGAGATTAGGGCCACTCTAAGCAAGATTCATTCATGCCATTAGCGGCACAAGATATGATCTGCCAGCTTGAATGGCATTTTTTGACATTAGTTCCATTGTATCTGATAACGAAGGAAAGCCTGATATAATTCATCTATACACGCGTCAGGCCACAACTACCGCATCAATCGAAAGGCACTCATGCAGTCACTCGTCACTGTGCTTGAAGACGTTCGATCAGGGCGCCGTCCGCCGTGGCCGTGCCGCCCGAACCCATCGGCGGTCGCATCCCCACAATCCCCATTCCACTCGCACGCGCAACGTCTTAGGGAAGTAACTGCCTTCGGGAGTAATCCGGGCCATCTTCGCATGTTGAAGTTGGTTCCATCCGGCCTGCGCGCGCCGTCACCGCTTGTCGTTGTGCTGCATGGATGCGGCCAGACGGCCCACGATATCAGTCATGGATCAGGTTGGAGCGCACTCGCCAACGAATGCCGGTTCGCGTTGCTCTTCCCTGAACAAAAGCGATCGAACAATGCGCAGCGTGGCTTCAATTGGTTTCGACCAGCCGATAGCACACGTGGTTGCGGTGAGGCTCTCTCGATTGTGCAGATGGTTCAGCAGCTGATCGAGGATCATGGGCTCGATAGCAGGCGGGTTTACGTTACAGGGTTGTCGGCTGGCGGGGCTATGGCTTCCGCATTGCTCGCCGCCTACCCTGACGTGTTCGCGGGTGGGGCCATTCTCGCCGGTCTCCCGTTCGGCGTAGCGTCTAACCTCTGGGGCGCGCTGGCAGCAATGAAAGGCAAAGTCAACCGCTCGTCGGCCGTGCTGGGTGACCGGATTCGCGCTGCGTCGCCTCATCGGGGCCGCTGGCCGGTTCTCTCGATATGGCACGGAGGCTCCGATAAGACGGTGGCGCCCTCGAACGCCGATGCGATCACCCGGCAATGGTGCAACGTGCGCGGGCTTCGCGAAGAAGCCGCGATCGAAACCCGCGTTGCGGGCAAAACTCGCCGCTTGTGGTGCGATGACGCCGGCTTGCCCGTGATTGAGAGATTTATCATTCCGGGCATGGGACACGGCGCGCCGGTCGATGCTCTAGGAACAAGCGGATACGCCTACGGCGCTGCTGCTCCCTTCTTTGAAGATCAGGGGATTTCCGCTACCTATCACATAGCGAAATTTTGGGGACTTGCTTCGCTTCCCCCAGATTTCGCAAGGCGGCTTCCTGCGCGGCGTGAAAAGCAGAGCGGAGGGGGAAGTCATCCGCAAATGCTATGCGACATCTCCCCGGGGCTTTCCTGCCCCAAGCACAGGGTCGGGCAGAATCCACGAAATCCTCGACCACTCCGCCGCTCGAAGTCCTCTACGGCCCTGACGTGGACTGGATAGCCCCGCCTGTCGGCCCACTAGCCGTTCTTATTCATGCGGCGGAGGAATTTGGTTGGCGGGAGTAGCGCAAGGCGTTGAACTTGCGTAGGAAATGGGTGTCGAGACCACTCTGCGCACGTTAAACAGCCCAGCCACGCCCGCCATGATGGACAATAGCCCGCTTGTTTTTTCCTTGCCAGCCGTGTCGCGCAAGAAAGTGACAGCTGCTTTCGATGGCGGCCGTCTTTCCTCTGACAGCGGCGTGATCTTGCTTTCGCTTGCCGAGCGCCGCCGGGCGGTGGCCGGAACGCTCGCCGCTCTGATCGACGATCCGCGCGACCCGGCGCACATCACCCACACCGTCGAGGATGTGCTGAGAGCGCGCATGTTTGCGATTGCCTGCGGCTACCCGGACGGCAACGATTTCCACGTTCTGCGATCCGATCCAGCCTTCAAGCTCGCCTGCGGACGGTTTCCGGATACGGGCGCGGATTTGTGTTCCCAGCCCACGATCTCGCGCCGGGAGAATGCGCCCACGCTGAAAGAGATCGTCCGGCTCACCTATGCGCTCATCGATATCTGGTGTGGAAGCTACTCGAAGCCGCCGGCCTCGGTGGTTCTGGACATCGACGACACGCTCGATATCGTGCATGGCCGCCAGAAGCTGGCCGAATGGAACGCTCATTACGATGAGCGCTGCTTCCTGCCAATCCACATCTACGACACCGCCACCGGCCGCCCGGTGGCGGTGATCCTGCGCCCCGGCAAGACGCCTTCGGGCAAGGAAGTCCGCGGCTGGCTGCGCCGCCTCGTCCGCCGCATCCGCCGGCATTGGCCCGAGACGCGCATCACCATCCGCGGCGACAGCCATTACGGCCGCGAGGAGGCGATGAGCTGGTGCGAGGCGAACGGCAACGATTACATCTTCGGGCTTTCCGGCAATGCCGTCCTCGACAGGCTCGTAGAGACCGCCGCCGATGACATCCGGGTGCGCCGGGCCGAGGGCCAGCATGCCCTGCTTCGCGGGTATGCCGAGACGCGCTATGCCGCGAAATCCTGGGCCAGGGAACGACGCGCCGTGGCGCGCATCGAGGCCAGCGCGAGCCAGGAAGACGACATGCTGCGCCGGGGCCTCGATATCCGTTACGGTGTCACCTCCTGAAGAAGGGCAGCGCGGACTATATCTATGCGACGCTCTATTGCGCGCGCGGCCAAGCCGAAAACCTGATCAAGCAGCATAAGGCGCAAACCGCTTCAGACCGCACGAACTGCCGTTCGCCGCTGGCCAACCAGTTCCGCCTCATTCTGCACACCGCCGCCTATTGGCTGCTGCTCGATCTGCGCGATTGCGCGCCGTCCTGGAACCCCGCCCGGCAAAGCGAGTTCGCCACCATCCGGCCTGCGCCTCCTGAAAATCGCCGGCCGCATTACTGAAACCGCAAGCCGCATCCGCGTCTCGCTCGCCTCATGCTGCCCGGAAGCGGAGCTGTTCAGCCTCGTTGCGTTCGAATTGCAGAAATCCGGGCCATGACCCGAGGGGCGCAAAGCCCCCTTGAGCCCGGATCGACCGACAACCTCCAGCGCGTTCACAGCGTTCCTGCTCAAATCAGCCCGCGAGGTGTGACCGTCGCTGGAACCGCGGGGCGCTGCCCAGTGACCGCCTCCCAGGTAATCGCACTGTGGGGCGAATAAGGTGGGCTAGTGGCCTGTATCACTTAAAATAATTTGTTGCATTTGTTTGCGAACGCTGATCCCAGCCTTGCTGGGGACAACCGGCAAGGGGCAGGCTATGGCCAACGCCTAAAAAAATGAAATTCGTTGTGAAGCTGAGCGGCGAGGAACGGGCGCAACTCACTGGGCTGATTTCGAAGGGCAAGACCGGGGCCAAGACCGTGCTGAAGGCGCGCATTCTGCTGAAGGCCGATCGGGGCGAGGCTGGCGAGGGCTGGGCGGATGAGAAAATCTGCGAGGCGCTCGATACCAATGTCGGCATGGTGGCGCGCGTGCGCGAGACGTTCGTCATCCAAGGGCTCGATGCAGTGCTTACCCGCAAGCAACGGGAGACTCCGCCGGTTGCGCCGGTCTTCGACGGCGAGCGTCAAGCCCAGCTGATCGCGCTGGCCTGCTCGGAGCCGCCGCAAGGTTGCGCGCGCTGGACCATCCGGCTGCTGACTGAGCATGTCATCGAGCGCAAGATTGTAGAAACCGCGCACTTCAACACGGTTGGCCGGGCGCTAAAAAAAAACGCTCTCAAACCGCACCTGAAGGAGTATTGGGTGATCCCGCCCAAGGCGAACGCTGCGTTCGTGGCTGCGATGGAGGACGTGCTTTAGGTCTACACGCGACCGCACAACCCGGCCCGGCCGTTCGTCTGCCTCGACGAAACATCGAAACAGCTTGTAGCCGAGACGCGCACGCCCATCCCGATGCAGCCGGGACGGCCGGCGCGCTACGACTACGAGTACGAGCGCAATGGCACGGCCAGCCTGTTCATGCTGCATGCCCTCGGGCTTGACCCGAGGGTTCGCCCCGCTTGAGGGATGGCGCCACGTTAAGGTAACGGAGCGGCGCACCGCCGTGGACTATGCGCATGTTTTGAAGGAACTGAGCGATGTCCACTTCGCCAAGGCGGAAAAGATCGTGCTGGTGCAAGACAATCTGAATACACACACGCCGGCGTCATTGTACGAGGCATTCCCGCCGGAAGAAGCGCGCCGCCTCGTTGAGCGGTTCGAGTGGCGCTATACGCCCAAGCACGGCAGCTGGCTCAATAGGGCGGAATCGGAACTGGCCATCCTTTCCGGCCAGTGCCTGGACCGCCGCATCCCCGATCGGACCGCGCTCGAATGCGAGGTCGCGGCCTGGCTTGACCGGCGCAACACTTACCGCGCCAAGGCGGACTGGCGCTTTACAACCGCACGCCCGCATCAAGCTGAAAAGCCTCTACCCCGCACTTTAATTGACTCAGGCGACTAGGGCGATTTTAAGATGGCAGAGTATTTGTTCGGATGATAAACATTTCAAAAAAACGTGATTCGGGCGCACAAAGTTGCCAATTTACCATTGCCCAGTTCGCCGCAGCCAGGATCGACCTCCGATGAACCAAGAGGAAACCCCGATGCCGTAGAAGTGAAGTCCTACCAGACTGCAAGTTCCACGCACCTGTTGTAGTTATTGTGGGATGACGAGTATGTGGTGGAAGTTCTTCTCTGGGCTGGTATTTGGCCTCTTTTCGGGTTCTCTCGCTATAGCCCCTTTGTACCTCGCCTCTCACCAGCAAAACACAGCTTTTTCGATAGCCGCCTCTGATTACGCTTCCCAAAAATTCAGCCGCCTGACCGCCGAAGAGATCAACCGGCGAACACTCAAAGCCGCAGCCGCAATCGACGGCTCGTATCGGAGGTATTGAGGCGTCCGGCATGCACAATAACTTCAACAAGTTCCAACGTTTGAGCGATCTGCGCGCGAGGCGATGTGTAGACTTGCGGTGTCCCCGGGCATGTTCGGAGTGGTGAGCTAATGGCATCCGTTTTGTGCGATGTGAGCCTCTGGCTTGAGCATGCCAAGGAAGTCCGCGCTCTGAGCAGCGTGATTTCCGATCCGGAAGAGAGGGAGCAGATGCTGGTGGTGGCCGCGGGCTTCGATCGCATCGCAGAACTCGCCCGGGAGCACGCGAGCATCAGAGCGCAATACCAGCTTTCAGACTGATCGACGCAAAAGGCGTGGACTTTGTCACTTTGCGGGGTTTCGGCAAGCACGGAACGGCACCGGCTGCTTTGCGCCCAGAGTTGGCGCGATGAAGCGTTCGCCAACAGGGTGCAGTCCGAGACAAGTTGAGCCCTCGGCAGCACGGCGAGCGCTGACCGTTGCCGTCACGCCTCATCCTCTCGAAGCCTGGGCGAGCCAGATAATGCGAATTGAGATTTCGGGTACGGCATAGGTACCGGAGGGTGACCGTGAGACCGCCGCAATTGAAGATTGCCCTGAAGACAGAGACTAATCAAAGGCTGTTCCGGTTCTTTCTTCTTTCTTGTCTCTCTTGGTCACAGCTAAAGGGTGCAAAGAGAGGCAATTCGGAACCGAAGGTCGCATCCGAGGGATGCTTGGATTGCGAAATTATGTCGCGCCGTGCATGCTCAGGAGACAGCCAAGCAGGTCGCACCGCGAGTGCTTGGCACACTCGGCACAATCCCCGCACAACAACGAACTCCAAGATCGGGCCTCATTGAATGTGAGACTTTCTTGAGGTACGATCCTAAGTACAGGGAACTACACAGGGATTATATGCTGGGCGCTTATTTAAATGGTGGAGCCAATGAGATTCGAACTCACGACCTCTGCAGTGCGATTGCAGCGCTCTCCCAACTGAGCTATGGCCCCTCGACACACATTTAGTCGATTGGCGCGAGTCCTGTCAAGGTAAGCCGTCGCTGCGCCCAGGGTCATTCAAAGAAACCTGCCGGTGACGATGGCGATCGCCTCGGCGCGATCCTCGCGGAAGTTTTCGCGGGCCTCAGGCACGGACACGCCGCGGGAACGAATGAGGTATAGAACGAGATTTCGGATCGCTGCAAGCGCGCGCCCCTGATCGGACGCGGCAGCGATCCTCGCCGAATGTCGCATCGCGCACATAGTGAAGCCGGTTCTCGATGGCCCAATGGCCGCGCGACACTTCAAGCAGGCGTTCAGGACCGGCTTCCGCGGCAGTCAGGCTGGTGACGATATAAGCGGTCTCAGCGCTGACTTTTCCGCCGATCTCGCGGGAGCGTTCGATGCGGGCGACCTGGGCGGCGCCGGGCCAGTCAAGGTAAGCAATGACCTCGGCGCTGACCGCGATTTTGCGAACCTCGATGCGGCCATGCTCCTTGTCGACCGATTGCGCCGTCTTCGGAACGGCGTCCCCCGCAGGGGGAAAGGTCGCCGAAGCTTTCGGCGATGGCGGCCTTCAGCTGAGGCTGATTGTCTTTCACCACGAACACGTAATCGCCTTTCCCATCTTCGATGGCCTAGCATTACAGTTGCATTTGAGTGATCTCTCTAAATCATATACTTAATTGATTCGGAGGAGCATGGATGGCCGGGGCATCGATTGAAGGAACGCTAGAACTTTGGGCGTCGTCCTTGCGGGATGTGAAGGCGCGGATGCGCCCGTTGTTTAAGCAGGAGCGAGTTGCGGCTTCGGCAGGGGCGTTCCTGGACGGTTTGCTCGGCAATGAGCAGCGCAAGACGGGCTGGATGCGGGCGGAGGCGGCAGGCGATCCTGGCCCCTGGCGGCAGCAGGCCATTTTGGGCCGCGGCCGGTGGGAAGCCGATGACCTGCGCGATATTGTGCGCGGCTATGCGCTTGAGACGCTCGCTGACGACGACGCGGTTCTGGTCTTCGATGAAACCGGATTTCTCAAGCAGGGCAAGGCCTCCTGCGGGGTTGCGCGGCAATATACCGGCTCGGCGGGCAAGATCACGAACTGCCAGATCGGCGTCTTCGCCTGTTATGTCTCGCAGCACGGCCATGCCTTCATCGACCGGGCGCTTTATGTGCCGAAGGCGTGGACGGACGATCCGGCCCGCATGAAGGCGGCGCATGTGCCGGAGAAGACGGCCTTCGCAACCAAGCCTGCCCTGGCGGTCGCCATGATCGAGCGGGCCATTGCCGCTTCTGTGCCCTTTGCCTTTGTTGCTGCCGATAGCGTCTATGGCGTTGGCGCAGTGGAAGGGGCGCTGCGGCGGGCGGGCAAGGGCTATGTGCTTGGCGTCGCTTCCAATCACCGCGTCACCTCCTGGGGCAAGGCCAAACCCATCGCGAAAACGGCGGAAAGCGTCGCGCAAGGCCTGGCGCCTTCGGACTGGAAACGCCTGTCGGCGGGCGATGGCGCCAAGGGGCCGCGCCTTTACGACTGGGCTTATGTGGAACTGGCCGAGATCGATGCTGGCGAATACGATGCAAGCCGCTCCGGGCTTTGGACGCGCGGTTTGTTGATCCGGCGCACGATCGCGGATCAGGACCTGGCCTTCTTCTCCACCTGGGCTCCGGCGGGAACCTCGATCGACAAACTGGTTCGCGTCGAAGGCGGCCGCTGGGCCATCGAGGACAGCTTCGAGACAGCGAAAAACGAGCTGGGCCTTGATCATAACGAGACCCGCTCCTGGCATGGATGGAACCGCCACGTCTCGCTCGTCATGCTGGCCTTCGCCATGGTGGCGACGATCCGGCATCGGGCCAATGCGATGCCAACACAGCAAACGATACCCCAGATCTTTGTGGCCCGCCGCTTATCCGCTGGTCCATTCAAGAAATTCGCCGCATAGCCATAAGGCTCGCGCAACGACGCATCGAGCCAGCGGGCATCATCGCATGGTCCCTCTGGCGAAGGGCGCATCAGGCCGCCGCCAGGAAGGCCCATTTTAAGATGAAATTGCAACTGTAATGCTAGGGCCTGTGGACATTCACCGCATGGCAATCATAGAACTGGCTAGATAGATCATCGATGTGAAGCTGCAATCGGTTTTGTCGTATCGGGTTGCGATGCGACGAAATTCCTTGAGTTTGCAGAAGAAGTTTTCGACCAGGTGACGCCACGCATACATGGCGAAATCGCAGGGGATCGTTTCTTTCCGGTTGGACTTGGGCGGGATAACAGCGGTTGCGCCTCTCCGATCCAACTCAGCCCTCAGCCAATCGACGTCGAAGGCTTTATCTCCAAGCAAGGCCTCGAATTCAACCCCTTCGATCAGGGGCTCAACGCCGACGATATCATGGCGCTGGCCAGGCAGAAGGACGAAACGGGACAGGTAGCCAAGCGCATCCACAAGGGCTACGATTTTCGTGGTCAAGCCTCCTCGCGAGCGACCGATAGCCTGATTTTGAGTCCCCCTTTTGCGCCGGCGCCATGCTGGTGGACCCGGACGATTGTGCCGTCGACGGCGGCGTATTCGAAATCGGGATCGCCGGACAAAGCATTGAAAATTTTTTCGAAAATTCCTTTCCGTGACCAGCGCCGGAAACGGCGGAACGCGCTGTTCCAGTACCCGAAGCGGACCGGCAAATCGCGCCACGGCGCTCTCGTTCGCACGATCCATAAAACCGCTTCGACAAACAGGCGGTTATCGGCCGCCGTCCGCCCAGCGTCGCCACTCTTGCCTGGCAAAAGCGGCGCGATCTTCTCATATTGCGCATCGCTCAGCAGCGTCCGATCCAAGGCTGACCTCCAGTTTTCAGCCTTGAAATCACTGTTCGCTATAAAAGTAAATCCTTACTCAGATATTAAATGTCCACAGACCCTAGCAGATTTCACGCTGGCAAAACATAGCGTCGCCGGTAATAACCGCCCCCTCCAGCGGCAGATCCTTCAAGAACGCAAGCGCGGCTGTGATTTCGTTCTGACCCGGCTCCACGACGATATCGCCGACGACCGCGGACAACCCCGTGGCAAAAGCAGACAACACATGGAGCGCCTTGGCGTCGAGCCGGCGCGTTCCTTTCAGCGTCTTGCCGTCAATCGCGATATGATCCGGAGCAGCGCCGCCGCAGGCGAAACCGCCAAGCCCCTTGGCCAGGGCGTCGCCATCAAGCGATTGAAAAACATAATGATAAGTGGCATGACATGGCGCACGCTCAATGCCAAAAAGCGACAGCGCCTCCGGTTTCAGCCGCCGTCCCCAGCGAAATATGGCGCGCAGGTCGTTGGCACCAGCGAGCATCGCCGCGATGACGATGGCAAGGATCGCTTGCAACCGAAACTGCCGCCCTTTGCGGCCTCGCCGGTCTGCGATCGAGCCAAGAACATCCCACAGTGTGCAAGCCATCGAGCCACCTCCAGCATTGATGGCTGCCTTATAGAATCCGATTTGCCCCAGCTGCCACCCCAGGCTTGGATGCGGTTCTTTGCATCACCCTGGGGCTGCGGCCAGGGCATTAACAGCGTAAAACCCTTCACCCAACTCCCCCGGCGCTGCGCCTCATGCGGATTTCGTCCAGGCGCCGCTTGCATCCTGCCGCCAGTAGCTGACATCGAAGCCTGCTGCCCTGGCGCGCTTCCACTCGGTGCGCGCCAGCGCCTTCGCCTCCTCGTCCGCTCCGTCGAAAAGGCGGATCACGCGGCTGAAGCGCTCGGGCTCGCGCTCCTCCGCCGCCTCGAGCAGGAAGAGCACCGCCGCGCCGTTCGGGTTGGCGTCATCCAGCGTTAGAATCACCGGTTGCCGATCGGCATGCCCGGCGCGAGCGCTGCCGTGAGGAAGGAAGGATTCGTCGCTATAGGTCCATAGAGCAGTGTCCATGGTTTCGAGACGCTCCGGCGTTGAAAAGCGAAGCACCGCACGCCACCCGCGGGCCAGCGTCTTCTCCACCAGTACCGGCAGCACGGTTTGCAACGGCTGCCTTTCGAGATGATAAAACCAGAATTCAGGCGCGGTCATCGCTTGCCCGGCCTTTCGTCCTCGCCTGCGTACGGGTTCTTGGTTTTGCGCACGTGAAGGCGAACCGGCGTCGGGCCGAGGCCGAAGCTCTTTTTCAGGTCGTTGACGAGATAGCGCAGATAGGACTCGGGCAGCGCTTCGGGGCGCGACGAAAAGATGATAAAGGTTGGCGGACGCGCGTTGGCCTGCGTGATGTAGCGCAGCTTGATGCGCCGACCGGCTACGGCCGGCGGCTGATGGCGTTGCAGCGCTTCGCCGAACCAGCGGTTCAGCTCTGCCGTGGGAATACGCTTGTTCCAGGCTTCGTAAACCTTGAAGGCCGCCTGGATCAGCTTGTCGAGACCCTGGCCCGAGAGCGCGCTGACCGGCACAAGCGGCGCACCGGCAAGTTGCCGCAGCATTCGTTCGGCGTCTTTCTTCAACTCAGCCAAGCGGCTTTGCGGCTCCGTCACCAGATCCCATTTGTTGACCGCGAAGACGAGGCCGCGCCCTTCCCGCTCGACAAGATCCGCGATGGTGAGGTCCTGCTTTTCGAATGGCATATCGGCGTCAAGGAGAAGCACGACAACCTCGGCGAAGCGAATGGCCCTCAGCGCGTCGCCGACCGCCAGCGTCTCCGGCCGGGCCGTAATGCGTGCCTTGCGCCGCAAGCCCGCCGTATCGTAGAGGCGGACTTTCTTGCCCTTCCAATCGAAATCTGCGGCGATGGCGTCGCGGGTAAGGCCTGCTTCGGGGCCGGTAATCATGCGCTCCTCGCCCAGAAGCGCATTGGCGAGCGTGGATTTCCCGGCATTAGGCCGCCCCGCGATCGCGAGCTTGAGCGGCCGGCTGCGAGCGTCGCCGGCGTCTTCACCTTCCTGCTCGTCCGTGCCGGATCGGCCGGCCTCGCCCAGTTCATCCAGGCGGCGGATTACCTCGGACATGAGATCGGACAAGCCAAGATTGTGCTCGGCCGAAATCGCAAGCGGTTCGCCAAGGCCAAGTTCGAACGCGCCGTAATAGCCTTGGTCAGCCGCGCGCCCCTCGCTCTTGTTGGCGGCAAGAATGAAGGGCTTTCCCGAAGTGCGCACCAGGGTCGCGGTGCTTCTGTCGGCGGCGGTCAACTCGCTGCGGGCGTCGATCACAAAGATGATGAGGTCCGCCTCGGCAACAGCCTGCTCCGAATGCTCGCGCATCCGGGCCGCGATGCTCCCTGGCTCCGCATCCTCCATGCCAGCGGTGTCGGTCAGGACGATGTCATGCGCGCCAATGCTGATGCGCGTTTCCTTGCGGTCGCGTGTCAGGCCGGGCATGTCATCAACCAGCGCCAGCCGTTTGCCGGCAAACCGGTTGAATAAGGTCGATTTGCCGACATTAGGTCGGCCGATGATGGCGACGGTGTAAGCCATGGGCACTGAAGCAAGCCGTAAAAGTGTTTCTCGCCCGAAGCCCTTCGGCTTACGGATCAGTTCATGGCTATAAGTTTGGCTTCGTCCGTCAGAACGTAAAGCCTTCCCTCCGCCACAACCGGCGTAATCATGACCGGAGAGCCGAGATTGGTCTGCATTCCGATGCTCCCGGAAGCCGCGTCGACGCCAACAAAGAGCCCCTCCGAGGAGGCAAGCCAGAGCTTTCCTCCCGCCAGCACCGGCCCGCTCCAACGGCCCTCGCCGGGCAACGGCGTGACCCACCGAACTTTGCCGTCCTTGCGGGTCAAGGCGATCAGCTTTCCTGTGGTATCGACAACGAACAGCGTGTCTCCGGCCACCCAAGGCGTTTGCGAGCCGCTGATGTCACGGGTCCAGAGCCGCTCACCTTTGTCCTTGGAGGTGGCGATCAACTGGCCGCCTCGGCTCATGGCGAAAACCGTCGTCCCGTCGACCACGGGGCGAGCTGCTTCGCCGATCGCGGTCGCGGAGCTGTTGATGCTGCCCTTGGCGAGCGAATCCGTCCACTTCGGCTGTCCGCTCTTTACATCGATTGCGGTGATTTCGCCGGATGGGTACGGCACATAAACCATATTCCCTGCGACGGCGGGGCTTGCGCTCGTCAACACAGCTGCGCTCTCCGGCAGGCCCTTCTGCGTCCAAAGCTCCGATCCGTCTGTCGCCTTCAGGCAATACAGCTCGCTTTCGGAGTTGACGACGAAGACGCGGCCATCGGCGGCCGTCGGCGCTTCCCTGATCGGAATATTGAGCTTCTTGTTCCAGACCGGCTGACCGGTTCCTGCATCGAGTGCGATGATCGTGCCGTATCCCGTCGCGACGAAAATCTTGCCCGCGTCCGCTGCGATCCCGCCGCCAAAGCCCGCCCGCGAGACGTTGTTCGTGTGGAAAGGATGCAAATAGTCGAAACTCGACTTTGAGTCTGGCACGGTGCTGAAGCTCCACAAAACGCCCCCGTTCTCCGCGGAAATCGCGCGGACCGTCCCTTGGGCGTCCATTGTGAAAATCTTCTTGTCGTAGACAATCGGGATGGCTGTAAGCCGTTCGCGCTTTGAAGAGCCCTCGCCAGCAGTCGCAGTCCACACGGTATGCAGGGCATCTGCGATGGCGAGATGGCCTGGCGCATTTGTCGGGACCCCCCCAGGTTGGCTCCACGACGCGTTCATAACCGCTGGCGGCAGCGTGATCGCGCCGACGGCCTCAGGCGCAGAAACGCTGCCCTTCTCGTCGGCTTTCAGTACGGAAATCCGACGCCCGGGGAGCTTTTCCTGTTTCTTGTCGAACATCGACGTAACAGACGAAAGACCAGGAACGCTCGGCTCGCTCAAGCCCATCGACTCGCACCCGCCGAGAACTAAACTTATAACTGTGATGAGCGAAACTGACTGCAACAGCAAGAGCGGATGGCTTGCGCCCCGGTTACTGTGTCTTCGCCTCATTTGCCCCGTCCTTTGTCCCCGTTGCTTCAGTTGGCGCGGCTTTAGACTGCTCAAGAAGCAACGCCAGCATGACCTGCGCCCGCTGCCGCATTCCGGAAGGCACCTCGCCATCGCTCATAATCTCGCGAAACAACTGCTCCGCTTCTGCATTCTTGCCTTCCTTGTACGCAGCGAGCCCCAGAATTTCCTTGGCAGCAAACCGCCACCCGCTCGTCCCCACCCGGAAGGACTCCAACTGACGCGACAGAGACTCATAACTCTCCTTGTCCACCGACAAACCTGCGACCTGGATGCGCGCGAAGTCCCTGAGCGCGGCCGGCGCAGCGCTGTCGTCCGCTACTCCCCGATAATCCTGAAGTGCGGATTCCACTTGCCTCTTTGCCACCAATTCGGCCGCCGCATGCAAGCGGGCCAGAACGCGATATGCACCGGATCCGTTGCCGGCGAGGTTCGCGAGCGCCTTATCGGCTTCCTCCTGATTCCCGGCATCGACCAGATTTATCGCATTGGACAGCGCATCGCCTCCGCTGGCGGCTTGGGCAGCGCGTCGCTGCGTCTCGTATTTATAGCCGCCAACGATCGCCAGGACGACGAAAGCACCGGCTATGAGATAAGCGCCATAGGTTTTGAAGAATTTTGCAGTCTGTTCGCGCCGATAGTCTTCTTCAACTTCGCGGAAAAAACTTTCATCATTGCTCATGGCGCTCTTGCCTTAATTCCGAGTGACTGATTCGCAACAGATAGGACAGCCGCCGTTGCAAGGGAAGAAGACAGAAAATCTTAATCCGAAGACTTTGTGGCGCATCTTGACGCGGTCGCAATCTCCCACGTCAGTTTAATGTTCCACTGGGCTTCCTTTTGGACATTTTCGTGACTCGCGGCGTGTCGGCAGCCGGTTTAGCCATTGCGTAAACGTGTTCCTTGGCCGGAAACTGCCGGGTGCGGACTTCCTCGGCGTAATCCTTGACGGCTCCTTCGATGGCCGCGCCAAGATCCGCGAACTTCTTCACGAACTTAGGGACCGTTGGCGAAAGGCCCAGCATGTCTTCGAGCACAAGAATTTGGCCGTCGCATTCGGCTGAAGCGCCAATGCCGATGGTCGGGATCGGGATCGCGCGCGTGATCTTCGCTGCGAGCAATTCCGCCATGCCTTCGAGCACCACCGCGAAAGCGCCAGCCTCAGCGACGGCGGCGGCGTCGGCCTCGATGGCGGCCCACTCCTCTGGATGGCGGCCTTGCGTTTTGAAGCCGCCCATCACGTTCACCGACTGCGGCGTCAGCCCGATATGCGCCATGACCGGGATGCCGCGCTCGACCAGGTAGGTGATGGTTTCGGCCATGCGCCGGCCGCCTTCGAGCTTGATCGCCCCGCAGCCCGTTTCTTTCATGACCCGCACCGCGTTCCGGAAAGCCACCGGCGGCGATTCTTCGTAAGAGCCGAAGGGCATATCCACGACCACAAGCGCGCGCCTGGAGCCGCGAACGACAGCCGCGCCATGCATGATCATCAGATTGAGGGGAACCGGAACCGTCGTTTCGTGGCCGTGCATCACCATTCCGAGCGAATCGCCGACCAGCAGAAAATCGACATGCGGATCGATGAGGCGGGCCGTGTGCGCATGATACGCCGTCAGGGACACGATTTTCTGCAGCCCCTTTCGAGTTTTGATATCTGGGGCCGTGATCCGGCGCGCGTCGGTATGCTGTGACATGAGAGGGTTCCCCCGGGGTGATGCCCGTCTATAGCGAGATTGATAACGGCAGGAAATAGGCGCGGGACACAAAGCAGCAATCGTCCCAACCAAAAAAATTAACCGAGATCTCACAAGGCCGGGACCGGTAGTTCAAAGTTTAAGAAAATCGACCTACAGTTGAGGAAAGCAAGGTCGAGGCCGTTTATGAAAAAACGCTTCCTTTTCATTCTGTTAGGCACCGCGGTCGTGATCGCGATGGGTGTCGCCAACAGTGGTTT
Source organism: uncultured Alphaproteobacteria bacterium (assembly GCA_963839435.1). Lineage (GTDB taxonomy): Bacteria > Pseudomonadota > Alphaproteobacteria > Rhizobiales > Rhodomicrobiaceae > Rhodomicrobium. Next base: position 152,728 of record CAWIVD010000004.1, on the reverse strand, counting down.
TGCAGCGTCCCTTCCGAACGCGGCGCTTTCGCTTGCCTTCTCCAAGACATCGGCAGCCTTGACCAAAGTTCAATATGCGTGCGGTTGGACTTACTCCTGCACCAACCTTGGGAACGGGGCTAATGGGCCACAGAATGTCCAAATCTACGGCCCGGTCAATGTCTACACAGGCGCCGACTTCAAACCGGAAGTTTGGAGAGTGCCCGAGGGGGCGTCGCCCTGGACAGGAGATCAAGGAAGCCAGACGTGGCGGGGCTGGGGCTGTGGCGGCTACCCGTGCGACGAAAAGTGCGGGGCTTTCTGCTGGTTCAACCGCGTCCGCAACGGTTATTGCGGCCATGGATGCGATGTTTACCGCCAGCATGTCATGTTTCAGCCCTACACAGTGGTCGCGACGACGCGGCGACTGCGGCCCTACATTTATCAAAATCCTTCGGACGGGGATTATGGGTACGGCTCGCAGGACGGATATGGGTACGGCAGCGCATCCTACTACGGTTCCAGTCAGGGCGGTTACGGCCAGGGTTACTCAGGCTACGGCTATCCGGGGAGCAACGGCGGCGGCGATTATTACCAGAACGGATCACAGGGCTCCTACAACCCAGGGGCTCCAGCTCCTCAGGGTGAGCGGTTCATTGACCGGCTGCGGCGCTATGTTTACGGGAGGCCGCGCGGTGACGTATACCCCAACAGCGCCGCCGTCCGTAACAACGGAGGGATCCGCTTCGAGCGGCCGAGCAATGACCTCGTGCCCCTGCAGCGCTTCAACGGGCCGAAATACCCGCCGGACGACGCGCAATTCCAGCGCGATCGGCCCCTTAACGTAAAATAGCTATTTCGGACCAACCAAGAAATAGTATGTAATTTTTTACAACTCACTCTCTATTGAGCAGCGCTGCCATTGGCGGCGCTTTGCTTGATCTGCCAGGGAGACTGCGGAAATCTGACGCGCGCCAGATTCTACCAATGGATGATGACAGAAGAATTGCCACTTCCCATTTTTGAACTGCCCCGCTAGAGACTGTCGCGGTGAAGGTGGGCGGCTGAACCCGCGGGACCTGCAGCTTTATCAGAGGGCACTCCAAACCATGTTCGATCGCCGTAATTTCCTGAAACTGGCCCTGGCCGCGCAGGCGTTCGCGGCATTTCCTGCGAATGCGGCGTCACCAAGTCTCCGTTTCGGGGAACCCCAGGCCTTTTCCGCCGATTGGCTGAAAGCGCACGCGCAAGCGCTGGCGGCAGCCCCGTACAACCCGCCCCCTCGGCCGGATCCGGGCATTGTGGCATCGATTGACTACGATGCGCATGGCAAGCTGAAGTACAAGGACGACTTCGCGCTCTATGGCAACGGTCATCCCAGCAACTTCCCGATCACCTTCATGCATGTCGGGCAATATTTCCCCAAGACCGTGCGCATGTACGCAGTCGAACCTTCCAGCGACGGCAGCAGCAGCGCGAGGGAAATCCTTTACGACCCGGACTACTTCTCAATCCCAGAGGACAGCGTTGCGGCAAAGCTTCCGCCAAATCCCTCGCGCTTTGCGGGCTTCTGGCTGCGCGAGCCCAAGGCTGGCACCGAGGATTGGCGCATTGCCGAACCCTGGGTGACCTTTCTCGGCGCATCCTATTTCCGGGCGAAAGGCGAACTCGGCCAGGTGGGTTTATCCGCGCGTGGGATAGCGCTCACACCCGGCGGGAATGCCATCGAGGAGTTTCCCGATTTTGTGGCCTTCTGGTTCCTGCCTGCAGGCTCGGCCGCCCGGACGGTCACGGTTTATGCGCTTCTCGACGGGCCAAGCGTCACCGGCGCTTACAAGTTCGTCATGGAGCGGACGAAGGGCGTGGTGATGGAAATCGAGAACACGCTGTTCCTCCGCCAACCCGTGGAACGGCTCGGCCTCGCGCCCCTCACCTCAATGTACTGGTATTCCGAAACGCTGAAGCAGCCAGGCATCGACTGGCGTCCGGAAGTGCATGACTCGGACGGGCTTGCGATGTGGACCGGCGGCGGCGAGCACATCTGGCGGCCGCTGAACAATCCGGCGCACATCACCATTTCCACCTTTTCGGATGAGCATCCGCGCGGCTTCGGGCTGCTTCAGCGGGACCGGGAGTTCGATCATTATCTCGATGGCGTGCGCTATGACAAGCGGCCGTCGGCATGGGTCGAACCGATGGGCGATTGGGGAAAGGGCGCGGTGCAACTCGTCGAGATGCCGACCGACGACGAAATCATGGACAACGTCATCGCCTATTGGATTCCGGAGAGGCCGACGCAGGCGGGCGATCGGATCGATCTGCACTACCGGCTCCACTGGCAGGCGGATGAGCCCTACCCCACTTCGCTCGGCCGCTGCGTCGCAACCCGGCTGGGCCGTGGCGGCGAGCCCGGTCAGCCGCGCCCCTTTGGCGTTCGCAAGTTCCTGGTGGAGTTCCTCGGCGGCCCGCTCTCAGAGCTTCCGTTTGGCGTCAAGCCGGAACTCGTCCTGTGGGCGTCGCGCGGGAAATTTTCTTCGGCCATGCCCGAGGCCGTGCCGGACGACGTGCCCGGACACTGGCGGGCGCATTTCGATCTCACAGTCGATGGGCATGAGCCGGTTGAGATGCGCCTCTATCTCAAGTCGGGCGATAAGGTTCTGACCGAGACCTGGCTTTACCAGTACCACCCCTTCGTGACGGACGCGCGGCCGGTGGGATACTGAGCAAAGCTTCCGATATTGCGGGCAGTGACACCGGGGCGACCCGGCTTCGCTGCCCCCATCTGCCGGCAACGAAACGGCGCGAGGAGCATGATGCTCGACGCGCCCAGGTCCTGTGTCGCCGGAAGTCGCCGGCGAATTTCAGGTTTGCTTACGGCTTCGGCCCTTTGCCGTTGAGGTAATAGGAAGATGTCGGAAGGCCGACAACGCCGGGCCGATTGAGGAGCCAAGCCGCGTAGACCGCCGAAACAACGATTATGTCAATCCAAATCAGTGCAGGATTCATGCTTTTCTCCCGTATTTGAACTTCAGCCTCAAGTCGGTCATCTGCTCGTGAGAGGGCGAAGCAACACCTCGTGGCGCACCTCTTCAGGCAGCCAATCTAAACTTGACGATAAAGCCTATAGCCGAACCAACTGACTGTAAACAACGCATATTCGCGCTGCGGCATGTTCGCAGGCCTATACGTCAAAGTGTAGCAGCCGGCGCCCCGCCAGCCAGTCCCAGCCCTCGCAGATAGAGAAGCACGCCCGCCTCCAGCAGTTCATCCGGCGAGATCGCCGATCCAGGATGCGCATTTCCCCGACCGAAAAGCGAGGCGATGCCGTGCGACATCGCCCAGATGTGCAGCGCGACCATCTGGCAGGGCGGGCGGCTAGTCTCCGGAAGCATCTCGATGAGCTTCTTCGTCGCGGTATAAAGGACCTCGAACGCGCGGTTTGCGGATTGCTGAAGCCCGGAATTCTCCTGTTTCGGCAGCCCCGTCTCGAACATGGCCGCATAGTAGGCTGGCTCATTGCGGGCGAAGGCAAGATACGCTCGCCCCACGTTCTGCAACGCCTCGAGCGGCGAAGGGCTGCCCCCGTGCCAAGCCTTCTCAAGGTCGCTGGCAAAGCGCTCGAACCCGAGCCGCGCTACCTCGGCCATCAAGTCTTCGCGGTCGCGGAAATGCCGGTAGGGCGCAGCGGGGCTGACCTCTGCCAGACGGGCAGCCTCGGCGATGGTGAAACCGGCCGGTCCTTTTTTGCCAATCAGGCTCAGCGCGCTCTGAATGAGCGCCTCCCGCAGATTGCCGTGATGATATCCGCGCCGCCCTGGGCCGCAATGCTTCCAGCTCATGTGAGGAAGATTTACATGTCCCCGCCATTTTCGGCAGCACTTATTTGCAGGCGCGACGGCGCCACTGACACTTTAACGAAAAAAGGCCCCGCCCTCGGGGACACGCTCCACAACACGGCAATGACGATCGGGCCCATGCACGATGTAGTAATCCGCGAATGCTGGCGCCGACAGTAGTGTCAGGGCGCCCATCGCCGCGATGCGGGATTTCAGCATATTTTTTTCTCCGTGAAATGAATGTTCTTTCAACAACTCGTTTTCGCAAAGGTTTCTCCGGCTGATCGGGGAACGCATTCGCTTCTGCGATTGGCTACCTTTTTGCGCGTTTGTTCCTCTAATGTTCTGCGCATGTCAAGCCGAGTTGACATGTTCCGTCTTTGTTCCGACACAATACGGGTCACGCGAAGCCATGATCATCGCGGGAGCTGGGAACCGGAAAGCCGAGTTGAGGTTAATGATGAGCGGTGCGAGAGCGCTGCATGAAGCATTCGGCCGCATCGCTGGAACGATGGAAAAGCAAGATCTCAATGTGCCCAGAAGCGAGATAGCCCTGCGGCAAGGTCACGACAGGTAACTGGAGGCGATCTTCGCACAGTCTGGAGCCGCGATCGCCATAACAGATGCCGACGGCCGCTTCACCTTTGTGAATGAAAGCTTCTGCGAAATTGCCGGCCGTCCTCGGAAAGACCTTCACACACTCCGCCTGCATGACATCATTCACGGGGACGACTTCGTCTTCGACGCACCATTGCTGAAGGCCGCCGCAGGCGGGCAGCGCGCCTCGTTCGATATAGAAACGCGCTACGTAAGACCAGACGGAAGCTGCGCCTTGGTGCGGAACAGCGTCACCGCCATCCATCGGAATGGCGGCCTGGACTGCATGCTTGTGATTGCGCTCGACGCAACAGCGGCGAGGCGCGACAAGGAGCGCCTTCGTGAGAGCGAGCAAAGGTTCCGCGCGGCCATCGACGCCGTCGAAGGCATCCTCTGGACCAACAACGCCGCAGGCGAGATGGCGGGCGAGCAGCCGGGATGGGCCGCACTCACAGGACAGGCCTACGACGAATATCAGGGCTATGGCTGGTCAAAGGCCGTCCATCCGGACGATGCTCAACCGAGCATAGACGCCTGGAAAGCCGCCGTTGCGGCACAGCGCACTTTCGTATTCGAACACCGCGTACGCCGGCGGGATGGCCAGTGGCGTCTCTTTTCGGTCCGAGCCGTCCCGACCTTCGATCCCGGCCGCTGGCTGCGCGAATGGGTCGGCGTCCACACCGATATCACCGAGCAGCGCACCAATGAAACGTGCGCTGCGCGAGCTCACGGCGACTTTGGAGGAGCGGGTCGAAACGGCGATAGCCGAACGCGACCGAACCTGGAATAACGCCCGCGACCTGCTTCTCGTCATCGACGCGAAGGGCGTGTTTCGCGCTGCGAACCCGGCCTGGACTGCAATATTGGGGTGGAAGCCGGAGGGCGTCGTTGGCCGGAGCTATCTCGATTTTATCCATTCGGACGACCGCGAATCGGCCGAAGCGGCCCTTGCCACCGAAGCGGCGCAGGGGCTCAAGGGCTATGAAGTGCGCATCCTCCATAAGGACGGGTCATATCGATGGATCTCGTGGGTCGCGGCGCTTGACGGCGGTCTCATCTACGCCAACGGCCGCGACGTGACAGCCGAAAGGGAGGCGGCGGAAGCCTGCGAGCGGTCCGAATCGCGCTTCCGCGCAATCTTCCAGACAAGCTATCAGTACAAAGGCATCGTCGCTCTCGACGGTACCTTGCTCGACGCGAATCCGACGTCGCTTCGAGGCATCGATGCATCCTTGGCCGATGTTGCCGGCAGACCTTTTTGGGACACGCCCTGGTTCACGGCGACGCCGGGCATGCCCGAAAAGGTGCGGGCGGCATGGGAAGCGGCGGTAAAAGGAGAAACCGTCCGGTTCGAGTTTCACCTGAACCTGCCGATCGGGCAGCGCTGTTTCGACTTTACCATGCGTCCGATCAGGGACGCGCGCGGGGATGTTGTCGCCATTGTGCCGGAGGCTGCGGACATCACCGCACGGCGCCAGGCGGAGGAAGCGCTGCGGCAGAGCCAGAAACTCGAAGCCATTGGCCAACTCACCGGGGGGCTCGCCCACGATTTCAACAATCTCCTGACCCCGATCGTGGGGAGCTTCGACCTCTTGCAGAGGAAGTGCCGCGACGACCCGCAGGCCTTGCGCCTGCTCTCGAGCGTGCTCCAATCGGCCGAGCGTGCCCGCATCCTCGTGCAACGTCTTCTCGCTTTCGCGCGCCGCCAGCATCTCGAAGCCCGCGCCGTGAACCTGGACCATCTTGTCCGGGGCATGCTCGATCTCATCGGACGCTCGCTTGGACCGCGAATCGAGGTCCGCGTCGAGATGGCGGCCGATCTTCCTGCCGCTTGCGTCGATCCGAATCAGCTTGAGGTGGCTCTCCTCAACCTCGCTGTGAACGCTCGCGATGCGATGTCCGACGGCGGCGCCATCTCGATCTTCGCCAGAGCCGCAGACGTTGGAGCTGAGGAGCAGGGCCTTGTCGAGGGCAGGTACGTCTGCCTCGCCGTCGCGGATGACGGGGCTGGCATGACGCCGGAAACGCTGGCGCGGGCCGTAGAACCTTTTTTTTTCACGACGAAGGCGATCGGCAAGGGGACGGGTCTCGGCCTCTCCATGGTTCATGGCCTGGCCGCGCAATCGGGCGGCCAGCTGACGCTTGAAAGCGCGCCTGGAAGGGGAACAACAGCAACCCTGTGGCTACCCGCGGCAGATATTTCGCAGATCGAGAGCGCGCCCTCTGCAGCTTGCGAAGCCGACATTCCGGCTCGCCCCCTGTCCGTGCTGCTTGTGGACGACGACGATCTCGTGCGGGCAGGCGCTGCAGCGATGCTGGAGGCGATCGGACACTCCGTCGTGCAGGTATCTTCGGGCACGCACGCCCTTGGGCATCTCTCGTCCGGGGAGGTCTTCGACGTGCTTATCACCGATCAAAGAATGCCGGGCATGACAGGCGTCGACCTTATACGGCGCGCGAGGTTCATGAGGCCCGATCTTCCTGCCGTTTTGATCACCGGCTACACCGACTCCGTCGACCCTGGCGCGAGCGCCTTGCCTCTCCTTGCAAAGCCTTTTCGTGCCGCCGAGCTCGCTCGCGTCGTCGCCGATGCCGTCACAGGATGAGCAATTCCGAACCTATGGCCTGGGCGACAACGCCTGGGCCAGCGCTTTGCCAAGGCCATCGACCGTGTACGGCTTATCGAGCACCGGGATGTTCATCCCCGGCAGTTTGATATCGTAGCCACTGCAAATGATGAAAGGGACCTCCCTTTTCAAAAGGTCCGCGGCGATGTCGCTCGAAAGCTCGGTGCCGAGCCGCACGTCCAGCATGACGCAATCGAACGGTTCGCTGCTTTCAAGCGTGGCCAGGGCTCCATCCACCGAGGCTTCGGTGCCGGCGACGATACAGCCCAACTCGGCGAGCATCTCCTGGGCGACGAGAGAAGAAAGGTCGTCGTCTTCGATAACCAGAACGCGGATGCCCTTCAGCTGTGGTAGGTCCACCATTCCCTGCCGCATCGCAAAAAGCAAGTTGAACACCAAGAAGCTTCAGCTTCCGGATAATACTTGAGCTCATCTCTCAAGTCTATATATGTGTGCGGCTGGTTTAGTACTATTTCAAGATTTGCAAGCACCCAATTTACCATTGAAAGTAGCACCGCAAGATGCTCGAAACCGCCCTTCGCGGAGCGAAGAAGCTTCTTGTCCGAGACTGCAAAAATAATTGCGATAGATAAAAAAAGCAGCACCCGCAGGCCTGCCGCAAGAATTCTGAGAAACTGGAGCGGGCGAGGCGATTCGAACGCCCGACCCTAACCTTGGCAAGGTTATGCTCTACCCCTGAGCTACGCCCGCTCTTTCAGGTGGCTTTGCGCCACCCGCCATGAACTTATTACGCAATCTTTCGAGGGATGCAAGCCCCCTTCATCCTGCTTCCTGAAGAATGGTGTGCATGGAAGCTCGCTCGTCGTCGACATCTCCCGGTTTTGGTTGCCTGATTTGGCATCAATACCTTTTTGCATCAACACGTTGTCGAGCGCCCCGTCGCGCGAGGCTACCTGCCAAGGCCGAGAAGCCCGGCATGGGTCGGGGATATCCTCCGCAATGCCTTGAGTTGGCCCGATGTTGCGGGTGAATTCGATGCGGTCTTTTCCACAACGGCCCTCCCCGGAACGTGCATCAGCTCTTGTGTATATTAGCGAACACTAATATATCATGCGGCATGCAACGAGACGCGCTTGCCATCGCAGACGAGATCGGGAGCCATGCCGAAGAGGCGGCGGCTCTCCTGAAGGAACTGGCAAATCCGTGTCGGCTTGTCATTCTTTGTCAGCTGATTGGGGGAGAGAAGTCGGTCGGGGAGTTGTGCCGCCTCGTTGATTCCTCTCAATCCGCGGTCTCTCAGCACTTGGCGAGATTGCGCGAGGCTGGTTTAGTTGATACGGAAAAAAGAGGCCAGATGGTTTACTACCGCCTTTGCAAGATGGAGGCCTATCTTCTGTTGTCGACCCTTCACCTCATCTACTGCAAGCGTTAGATAACTTTAGAGACCACGAATATAAGGAGCTGTCGAATGACGGTCGAAAACATCAGTCCTGCTACGTTGAAGAAGTGGCTTGAGGCCGGAAAAGCTACTCTAGTGGATGTGCGAGAGCAGAGGGAATATGACGCGGAGCATATCGAAGGGGCGTCGCTCGTCCCTCTTGGCCGGATTCGCCGCGCCGCGCTTCCCGAGCATACCGGCCGCAAGCTCGTCATCATGTGCCGCATGGGCGGCCGCGGACAAGCGGCATGCCAACGGCTTCGCGCAGAAATGGCCGCGCACGAGACGATTTACCATCTCGAAGGCGGCATCCTCGCTTGGAAACGAGCGGGATTGCCGGTCGGAAGGACGGAGCGCCGGGTAGCCCCTTACGAGCCGGCTGCTCATTCTGCGGGATGGGGCGGCCTGTTCCGCCGGTTCTTTACAAAGCAGGCATAACCCACAACCCACCCCCTCTCCCCAGCCCTTGCATGTTGGCTGCGAGCCCGAATCGTAGTGGCGATGTGGGCGTCTCATGAGGGATGGCCATCCCTCATGAGACGGGCAGGCGGGACCTCAACCCTTAAGCTTTTGGCTTGCGGGAGAGCTTGGTCCGTCTGCCCTCCGGCTCACGATCTGAACAGATGACTGGGGAGCAAGTCCCGCATGCAAGGCAAGATGACATCCGTGAGAGCCGAACACGCAGTGTATGCCGGGATCGATGTGTGTAAAGCGTGGCTCGACGTTTATCTGCATCCAATTGGCCAGAGTTTTCGCGTTCCCAACAGCAAGGAAGGCTGTAAGCGTTTGGCGCAGGAGCTTTCCTCCGCCGCCGCCAGGCTTATCGTCATGGAGGCGACGGGAAAGTTCCATCGGCTTTGTCATCGCGAGCTCAGCGCAGCGGGCTTCGCCGTCGCCATCGTCAATCCCTACCGGTCGAGAAAGCTGGCTGATGCGTTCGGGCAGCTCGCAAAAACCGATGCGATCGACGCGCGCATGTTGGCGCTCTACGGAGAGGCTATTGGCCCAGGGGCGACGCCGGTTCCTGCCAAGACGCTGGCGGAGCTTCAGGAGCTGGTTCTGGCGCGGCAAGCCGCCAAAGCCGGTGAGACGGCGCTGAAAAACCAGTACGGCGCCGCGGAGAGCCTGGCTCTTAAACGGCTGCTGAAGGCCCAGCTTGACGCTCAGACCCGTCTGATCGAGGGTCTCAAAGCCGCCATCTCCGCGATCCTTTCGAAAGACGCTGGCTTGAAGCGCCGCTACGAGATCCTCACCTCGATCAAGGGCGTCGGCCCTATCGTCGCCGCAACGCTGGCGGCCTGTCTGTCGGAGCTTGGCGTCTTGTCCGGCGGAAAGATCGCCCTCCTTGCCGGCGTCGCGCCCATCAATTGCGATTCCGGCGAGATGCGCGGCCAGCGCCACATCAAAGGCGGCCGCGCGCATGTGAGAAGCGCGCTTTACATGGCGGCTGTCGCCGCCAGCCGCTGCAACCCCGATCTCAAAGCCTTCTACGCCCGGCTTCGCGCTGCGGGTAAAGCCGCAAAGCTGGCCTTGACCGCAGTCATGCGCAAGCTCCTGCTTCTCGCCAACACCCTTATCCGCGAAGACCGCCATTGGACCCCTAAACATGCTTGACTTCAAACACAGATGCTCCCCCGGTCGAACTCGCCTTGGCGAGTTCGCAACTTAAAATGAACGCATCCGCTTGCGGATGCGGTAAACATGAGTTGCAAACTCGCCGAGGCGAGTTTGCTGGGAGAAGGACAGGATGAGGGGAGTATAGTGTTGAGCGAGGATTTGGGCAGGGCGAGTCCCGGTTCGATGCGGCTTATTCCTTGCGCGTCTCGACCTTATCGGCGTCGATCGTATATCCGGTCTCGGCGAGCCCCGTATACTGCGACGCAACTTTCATCGTGCCGGTGACATAGACAGGGTCGAATGAGCCTTCAACATCGAAACCTTTTGCTGTCTTCACATAGATGATCTGGTTCGGCGGAGGTGGCGGCACGTGAATGCACGCGCCAACAAAGGGGACAAGCAGAAACTCCTTGATGTTCGTCGCATCGAAGTCGAGCGGCACCACATAGCCGCCGATCCGCACGCGCTTGCCGTCCAAGTCATTGACGACTGCAGGCATACCTCCCGCGCTGGGCTGGAGCCTGCGCTCCGACATCCACTGCTTGTCATTGATCATGGGTGGGGGAGGAGGCTCGCTCCCGCCAGCGCCTGCGAAGGGCGTAGCGCCCGAGAGAAAGCTTTTAGCCTTCATGGTCTGCACGGGCGCTGGCTGGGCGGGCACCAGCTTGCCCCACGCGAGATCCATCGCGGGCTCGCTTTCGGTCGCAAGGCTAGGCGTTGCGAAAGCCAGAAAGCAAACAGCGGCGGCGCGTAAAATCTGGTTCATTTCAAAACCTTCTGTCAGGTTCGAACGGTCATGCCGTCCGCTAGAGAAAGACGGTAAGCCCTCAGAGCTGGAAGAAGCCCCGCGACGAAGCCCGCCACTACAATGCCCGCCAGGATCGTCAGCTGATCCTGTGTCGGGGGATCGATTGCAATATGGAGGCCATAAGTCCGGTCGATGAACGGCTGCAACACGATCAATGCGACATAAAGGAGGACCGTGCCTAACGCTACGCCACAAAAGGTAAGGACGCCCGCCTCGGTGACAAGGAGCGAGAGGATCGTGGACGGCCGCGCGCCGACGGAGCGCAGGATCGCCATCTCGCGGCGGCGCTCATTCAGCGTCGTAAGGATCATCGTCACCATGCCGAGAAGCGCGGTCAGAACCACCATGGCGGAAACCGCGGACAGAGCGCTCTCTGCCGTTCCGACCAGTCCCCACAGCTCCTGAAGTGCGGCTCCCGGCAGGATCGCGGACAAAGGCTCCTCCGGATATTCGTTGATCGCACGCTGCAGCCGGAAGGCCGCGAGCTTCGATTTCAGCCCGATGAAGGCAGCGGTAATTGCCTTCGGCTCCAGGTTCATCTTGCGCACGTCTTCCGCGGAGACGCTCTGGCCGGGAATGCGAGCGCCGCTTTGCCAGTCGACATGGATGGCTTCGATAGCTTGCAGGTTGACATGGACGGTACGGTCGACAGGCGTTCCGGTCCTGGCGAGGATGCCGGAAACGCGGAAAGGCTTGTCGTCGTGTTCGAGGAAGGCAACAGAGCCAAGCCCGTGCGCGACGATGATCTTGTCGCCGGTCTTGTAGCCCAGCTCGCGGGCGACGTCGGCGCCGATCACGGCGTCGAACAGATCGCTGAACGGTGCGCCGGATGCAAATTCCAGCCCGCGCCCGTGCCGGTAATGGTAGAGCTTGAAGTAGTCCGGCGTGGTGCCCATGACGCGGAAGCCGTGATGGCTGTCGCCAAGGGAGATAGGCACGATCCAGGCAATTTCCGGCCGGGACGCGATGTCCTGATAGGTCTTCCAGGTGATGTTGTTCGTCGCGTTGCCGATGCGGAAGACGGAATAGAGCAAGAGATTGAGGCTTCCGCTGCGCGCGCCCACGATGAGGTCGGTGCCTGAGATCGTGTCGGCGAAGCTTTGCCGCGCGCCGGTCCGCACTTTCTCGACGCCGAGGAGCAGCATCACGCTCAGCGCGATGGAGAGGATCGTAAGCAGCGCCGTCAGCCAGCGATTGGCGAGCGACTGCAATGCGAGGCGGAAGATGATCATACTTCTTTCCCCCTCACCCCAACCCTCTCCCGCCAGGGGAGAGGGGGCAGGCTGTGCTCGCTGAAGCGGCGTCCCTTCTCCCCCAATGCATCCGCTTGCGGATGCGGCAATGTTAAGTAGCGAACTCGCCACGGCGAGTTCGCGGGGAGAAGGGCAGGATGAGGGGTAAAGCAGTTCAGCTCTCATCTCAGGCCCGTGCGGGAAGTCTTGGCAATGTCGGTCAAATTGACGATCCGGGTGAAGCGGCTGCTCAGGCTTTCGTCGTGGCTGACCATGATGAGCGTTGCGCCGGCGGCCTCGATATCGGCGAACAGAAGATCGAGGAAGGCCTGCTGGCGATTCCGGTCCAAAGAGGAGGTCGGCTCATCCGCGATGATGAGTTCCGGCGAGCCGATCAGCGCGCGTGCGGCGGCGACCCGCTGCTGCTGGCCGACGCTTAAGGTTGCCGCAGAGGCGGTCTCGATGACCGCTTTTTCGAGCCCCAAGGTTTCGAGCAGCCTCGCCGCCTCTGCCTGAACTCCGCCTCCAGCCTCCGCCCGCGCTCGCCGCGTCCGCGAGAAGCTGAGCGGCAGCACGACATTGTCGAGCACCGAGCCGTAGGGCAACAGATTGAACATCTGGAAGATGATGCCGTAATGCTCCGCGCGAAAGCGGTCGCGCGCCGCACCGTTGAGCCGCGCGATATCTGTCTCAAGGACTTCGATGACTCCTTCCTGGGGCGTAGCGATCCCGGCGAGAAGGCTCAGGAAAGTGGACTTGCCGGAGCCGGAAGGGCCGACGAGAAAAAGCCTCTCTCCGCGCTTGATTGAGAAGTCTTCAATGACGAGGCTGAATGCATTGCGGCCCGGCCAGGCAAAGCGCACACCGGACATGCGTACGATATCCGGGCGCGCCGCTTCGGTCTCGCAAACTTCCGTTTCGGCCAGAGCTGTCGATGCGGTCACATCATCCCCGTCAGATCGAAGGTCGGCTTATCGCGCTTGACCTCGTAGCTCGACTGCCCTTTGGACGAGATAAGCGAGATATCCAGCTCCTGGGCGGCAGGAAACGCCTTGAAATAATCGAATGTCATGGATGTGAGCCGATCCGGCGACGCGCACTCGAAGGCATATTCGGCGTGAAACTCGGAGTGATGATGGCCTTCCCCCTCCTCCGCTTTTCCATCTTCGGCGTGATGCTCGTGCTCGTCCCCATGTTCGGCCTCGATCGAGACGTTCGCGCTTTTTTGTGTGCAGTTGGCTGCAGCCGCAGGCGTAAAGAGCGACAGGCCAGCAGCGAGCTTCTCCTTCGCTTTCTCGATTGCCGCTTTCTGCGCCGGCGTGCTCGCTTCATGCTCGAAGCCCGCGATGTCGGCGCCCGGAACTTCGAGCTCGATGGACACGGTCTTGTCTTCGACGGCGATGTTGAGGCGGCCATGTCCATGGACGTGAGCGCCAAGCTGCCTGTGTTCTTCCGCCGAGGCGGAAAAAGCAACGCAGGTGACGACGCTCGCGAAAACGAATGCCGTTTGCTTCAAGCTCATCGAGATGCCTCCGAGAGTTTGCACTGTTGCATCATTTAGGCACGACTGTGTTCGGGTGATCAACTTTTGTTGTTATGATATAGTATTACATTGCATGCATCGAGAAGCAGGCTTTTCGGGATTACTACGGCCGTTTCCGCCGTGCCGACCCTTTCGAGAACGCTTGCGCTCGCCAAAAGGGCGTTGGCCACGCTTCCTACAATCACGACCTCGTCGCTGTCGGACGATTCTAGGATCGCCGGGCAGCAAGAGGAGGTGTGGCAGCGTGCAGCGAGAACTCGAAGGCCAGCGTTACTCATGATCTTTTCTCCATGATTTCAAAGCCCCACGGCGGAAGGGGCCACGACTATGTAATGTTATTACGTTACATAAATGGAGTTGGCAAGAGCACAGGAGGCTAGACAAACCCTGGCTAAATTGATTGCGATCCTGGAAAGGCGAAGCCTTATCAGGATCACCCAATTGAAGCGCCTGTCTTTTTTACGATCCCGGCTCGCGCTTCGCTTTGCCGGGATGATCAGGTCGAGACCTTAATGTTTGGAAAGAGTGGCGAGCGTCGATTCCTCGGTCCGGGTGACCTTGTCGAGGTCGTCTTGGGACCCCTGGCTTTCTCTGCCGAACATCACGCTTGAGCCAGCCTTTACCGAGGTGAGCTTGACAAGGAAGCCGCTCGGCATGCGCACAAGAGCATACTCCGCATAAAATGAGCGGGGGCCGGAATTGCAGGAAGCGAAAACCTTTCTGACCTCGGCTCCGTTTACATAACGCGGCGCCTGCTTGCCATTGGCGAACTCACCCTTGCAACTCACGATATCGCCGGCAGTGATCTCGCCGATGTAGCGGTCCAGATCCATGGACTCCGCTTTCTCCACCGCCGCGAGCGACCCCAGCGAACCATCCTTGAACTGCCACATCAGCGCATTTGATTTTTCGCCCGCGCCTTGAGGCAGGAACCGGTAATCGGAGAAGCCGGCATTCTGCAGAATTTCCTTCGCATACGGGATGAGCTGATCGCGGGTCACAGGGCGAGGCGCGCCGCCATCGTTCTTTGCCACCGGCTTCGGATCACCGAGGCGGCTCTGATCCTTTTCCCGTCCGGGTCCGAAAGTGCTGTTGCCTTCGCCCTTCACGCAGCGGCGAAGCTCCATTATTGCATCCGCACTTCCCTTCAGGCTGAATACCTTGTCACCGAAGCTCGATGAGACGCGAAGCGTTGTTCCGTGCCGAAGGCTTTGCACGGTCTCTTCGGAGGATGGAATATCGATCCGGAGAAGCTGGCCATCGCTTTCCGACGTACCCGGCCCGGAATGGATGAGCTTGCCGTCAGTGTAAAGAGTATAATGCACCGTCTGAGTTCGAGAAGCCTTCGGGCCTTACAAACAACAATGCCCAGCTGCCGCTGGGTCGCAGAGCGATTGACAGGCTGAAGCCGTTTTCGTAATGCGTTCTCGCGGAGCATACGGAAACTGCTCCATTATCATCGCGGTAATAAGCGGTGCCTTCCCAAGGGCCAGACTGAAAAGCCTTCACGAAGGCAGCTTCGGCTCTGTCGCAGGGTAAAAGACCTCCAGCCGCAGCTAAGAGTAAGGCAAGATAACGCATACAACCTCACAACAACGCATGACAACCAAAACCCGCGAGTAATCGCGAGCATTCGCACACCGGCCGCCATATTATTATTGTGGGCTTGCCGCCCGCCTTACGCTTTCCACTTCGCCTTGGAAAGCGCACGCACCAAGTGCACCAGGTACCACAAAAAAATTTCTGTTGATAGGTATTTTTTCGCAATCCGGTCTCGGCACAAACGCGGCGCTGTTCGAAAAAGCCTGTCTTCCTCAAACCTTAGCAGAGCCAAAGCGGCGAGCCATTCACGGTCAAGAGGAGGATGACGTCAGGATGGCATCGTACGGGGCAACCAGCACCTCGAGCCGGCGGTAAATCCAGCGCCGTTAGGCTCACGCAAAGCTGATGCAAGGCGCTTCCCGTTTCGAGCCCCAACCATATCTTGAGGACGCCCGGCCAGGGCGTTGTGCAGTTGCTTCAAGAGATAATACTATCAAGATTGCGATATGAACGCCGCGCGCGGGCGAGCAGGGCCTCGCCGGTTTCCTCGCCGAAGCAGTGATCGAAGTCATCGCATTCGCCGCAACTCGGCGCGGTGCAGAGTGAATAAGCCGCGTCGGCGCAAATGGCCCGGTAGAAGAACTTCTTCCACTTCATGTCCTGCTTGTTGCGCATCGCCAGCGGCTTGAAATGGCGCGTCATCAACTCGCTCAGGTCGCGGCGGCTCAAGAGCCCGAGGTCCTGCCAAAGGTGGTTGGGGCGCTGTGCGCGCCGTGCGATCATCGCGGCGAGGCGCGCCTCGAAGGCCGTGCGAGATGTGGAGCAGCTTGTCAGGAGATCGAGAAGGCAGGCTTCGTCGGCGCTGCGCTCGACCTCTCCAGCGGGGGCGACGAAGCGCCATGCGGCAACGCCCGGAAAAGCCTGCGTGACAAGATCGTTCAGCTCGCCGGAAGGGAGGCCCGCTGCACTCGTGATCGAGCGCCCCTCCCCTACTGCCTCGCCGAATGAAATCGCAAGGATCGAGGCTACGACATGAGCATCGAATTCATCGGTTTCCGGCGAGCGCGCTTCCATGAGAACGGCATAGAGTTCTTCCGCGTGCATGATGCCAGCATGCGTGCCATTCAAATGAAACGCAATCGTCATGGTTTACTCCGGCGTCACCCCGGAAAATGCCTGATGCTCATCCGGAGTTGTTGCGAAAAACCCTGGCTGCGACCTGAGAGGATCCCGGACAACGCCAAAGGGCGTTCCCGGGATGACGCCCCCCAAAGTCGTGTCTTATCCCAGTGGCGGCGGCGCCTTGGAATGGCTCTGGCAGGCCCTGGGGCAGACGCGCGCGCACGCCCCGCAACCAATGCATGCCCCGGCGTCGGCCATGGTCATGATCTTGCGCTCGAACTCCTCGTCGTCATCGTCGTCGTCGTCATCGTCGTCGGGTTTGGCCTCGATCGCGACAAGCTCGCCATCCTCCGTCAAGCCCTTCAGGGTCATGACGTTCCGGCCGCAAACCTTGAAGCAGCGCCCGCACCCGATACAGGTCTTGCTATCGATCGCGATCAGGTATTCCGGCTCCCAAGCCCTGCCGTCGCGCGTCTCACTATCCATTTGCCCTACCCTTCCAAATCCCGCGCCTTACGCGGTTTCCAAATGTTTCAACTGGGCGCGCTTCTTTTCCAGGATCGCGTATGCTTCGTGAGCGCGCTGCGCGACTTCGGGGATCTCGCTGCCAGTTCACCGGCAGCTCCTCGGACAGGTCATGCAGGTCCATCTTGGCCTGCGTGGCCTTGGCCGAGAGTTTCTTGATTTCCGCTTTGAGGGCTTCGATTTCGCTCACGCGTTCCTCGCTCAATACTTTGCGACTTCGGGGAATTTCTCGATCATGTCCACGCCCGCGCGAACGAGCTTGTCGCCTTCCTCGGCGAGCTTGCCGAGCGTCTCGAACCCGAAGCGATGAACATCGCGCAAATGCTTGTTCAAGACGACGAGGCGGCCGCCCGTCAGGACCAGGCGGCCGAAGCCCTCGTGATGCATCTTCATGATGGGCGAGACCATGATGCCGGTCGCGCGCTCGATGGCGAGGCCCACGGCGTTGTAGAAGAGTTCAAGCCGCCAAAGCAACTCGGGGTCGGGATCGCCGATGATGGGGACCTCGCGGCGCTGTTCCTTGGTGATGATGTAGGGCGCGATCAGATCGAGATCGCTTTTCTTGTCCCAGGCGCCATGCGCATCTTGCGCGCGCCACTGCTTGATCAACTCGTTCAGAAAAACCGAGTCAGGAACAGGCGCGTTTTCGACTGCTGCTTCAGGCATGGGCCGCCGCCTCGTCTTCATCGTCGAAATCGAAGTCGCGTTCCTTGCCCTTCAGAAGCGCCTTGCGCAGCCACGGCGGCGGGTTGCCTTTCAGCACCGTCTGCAGTTTCGCAAGCAGGTCCGCGATCGCTTCGGGTTGGGTGACCTTGATCGGGTGGATGCCCTTTTGGACAACCCGGCCCGCCGCCGATCCGCCAATGGCGACGACGTAGAGGATGGCGCAATCCTTTATCGCCTCAACCTTCGGGGTGAGCTTGTCCTCGTTCCCGTCTTCTTTCAGCTCACCCTCGAACTGGAAAACCTCAACGAGCTTGCACTCCTCGTCGGAAAGCTCATAGACCGCGATGTTCTTTGCCCACCCGAAATGCGCGTCCACGCGCTTCAAGTCCTCAGTTGCAAAGGCGATTTTCATGGAGTCGGCCCTTTCCTTCATCTCGTCTGCATTCGTCGCTATTCGCACCGCTCTAATGAGCCGTAACCGGCGCGCCATGATGATCCTCCTCGCCGCGAGGACTGCGCCACGTTTCGGGCGTCGGCTCGTGAACCTCCGCCATGAAGATGTTCCCGATTTCGAAAATGAGGTCGCGCGTGCCGCGATAGCCGACCGAAACCTTGTGAGCCGCGCCGAGCCTGTCGAAGGTCGGCAGCCCGTAACGGAACAGCGAAATGCCGAGCCGCTCCGACATCTGCCGCCCGTGGCTGTGGGTCACGATCAGGTCGCAGCCCGCGGCGCGCTTTTCGAGGTCTTCGAGGTCGCCGATCAGCACCTCATCCGCCGGCACTTTTTCGAGCATCGGCGACCCTGTGGACGTCACCGCCGCCTCGATTGTGCAGCCGATCTCCGTGAGCAACGATGAGACGCTAAAGAGGAGATCCGGCTCCGCGCCGATGGCGATCTTCTTGTTGCCGAAGGAGAAATGCCCGTCGAGCATCGCGTCCAAAAGCTGGCTGCGCTGGCGGCGATATTTGTTCGGCACGGGGCGTCCGCTGACCTTCGAAAGGAACGCGATGAACGCGTCATTTGGCGCGAGCCCCGTCAGGCGCTCGAACAGCCGGAACGGAACGCCGGTCTTTTGCGTCAATGCCACCGCTGCATCGCGCATCTGCTCGCCGATGGCGACGGTCCAGGCCGAGCGGCCCATGCCCGCGATTTCGTCGACGGATATGCCGCCGAGCGTCGTCGGCGTAAAGTCGTCGGGCATGTGCCCATCGAGCGAGCCGGAAAGATCGGGCAGGAACAGCGGCTCAAGGCCGAATGCCTCGAAGATGTCGCGCAGTTCGTCCAAATCGCCGGGCGTCAGATGCGAGCCGGGAAGCACGTTGACGCGCTTCGCATCGCGCTGCGCGCCGGGCGGCGGAGTCTCGACAAGCTGTTCCACAATTCGGGTCACAGCTTTTGCCCAGCCGTCCTGGAACGCGCCTTCAAAATCCGGCGTCGAGACGAAGACGAGCTTCAAATGATCGAGTTCGGGATGGGCCTGGCGGATGAGCTTGATGAAGCCCGCCATGTCGTCGCCCTTAACTTCGGTGACGCCGGTCGTGCAGATCCCGATGATGGCCGGATTGGCGCGATTGGCGATGGTGATGACCGCCTGCTCGACATTCTCGTAGCCGCCGAGCACGGTGGCGACCTCGCTCATCGCCGTCGTCTGCATCGGAATGGCTTCGCGGAAATGGCGCACGAAAAGCACGAGCCCGAACGAGGTGCAGCCCTGCGAGCCGTGAAGCAGCGGCATGCAACTCTTGATGCCGAGGAAAGCGAGCGCGCCACCGATGGGCTGGCTCATCTTCAGCGGGTTGACGGTGCAGGCTTTTTTTGAGGTCACGACCTTGACCATTTCGCCCTCACGCCGCCCGAGTTGCTGGGAAAGGTTCGACCGCGCCATTCGCCGGAGCCGAGACATCGGAAGAGACTTCCACGCCGTTGATGCGCGCCAGAATATCCGCAACGCGAGGGATGCAGCTTCCGCAGCCGCCAGAGGCCCCGGTCAGCGCCCTCACCTCTTCGACTCGCGTAAGCCCGTTCGCCCGGATCGCGTCTTCAATGGCGGCCTCATCGACCTCCTTGCAGACGCATACATGATTTCCATGACCCGCTTCGGCCGCAGGAGGCGCACTGGCAGCAAGCGCCACGGCCTCGGCGGCGTTGGCTTCATCGGCGCGCGCTTCCCAGCTCACTTCGTCCCATGGCGCGGGCGTGCGAACCTGCTCCCAGACCGGATTCGACAGCGCCTTGTCGATTTCGCGGACGAGCGCGACCATGCCCTCATAGCCCGCATAGGCGTAGTGGCGCTCCTGGTTGATGTCCATCCAGGGCATCTTCACCTTCAGCGCAATGAACTGCGAACGGCCGCCCGAAAGCATGATGTCCGCCCGCGCCTCTTTCAGGATCTTGTACATCTCGCGCGGCTTCAGATCGTCGAACGTGTGGGCGTCCTCGCCCATGATCTCCTTGATCCGCGCCTTGTCTTCCTTCGTCGATTTCTTGACGCTGGTGCCGACGATCTCCATGCCGCCTTCCTGCAGCGCGGCGACCACGGACCAGGATTTCACGCCGCCGGTGACGAGGAGCACACGCTTGCCCTGCAGGCGTTCGCGATAGGCTGAAATGCCAGCCCAGGCGCGCTTCTCCTCGCGCTCGATCACAGCTTCGGTGCGCGCGATCAGATCGGCCGGCGCGCCGCGTTCCACGAGCAGCAGCGCAATGTTGCGAAGCGAGTCGCTCATATCGCTGATGCCGTAGAACGAGCCTTCGAAATACGGGATGCCGTAGCGCTCTTCCATCTTGCGCGCGACGTTGATCATGGCGCGCGAGCACACCATCATCGCTATTTTCGCGCGATGCGAGCTTGCAACCTCGCGATATTTCGCATCGCCCGTGATGCAGGCCAGAATACGGATGCCGAGTTCGTCGAGAAGCGGCTTCACCTGCCACAGTTCGCCTGCCACATTGTATTCGCCGATGATGTTGATGTCGTAGGGCGTGGTATATTCGGGTTCCTGCGTGCCGATGACATAGTCGAGCAGAGCCTCGCCCGCGAGCTTGGTGCCGAGTGTCTTCGCGCCGACAAAGCCCGGCACATTCACCGGAATGCACGGCGTCCCGAACTTCTGCGAGGCCTTCTTGCAGACCGCCTCGATGTGGTCGCCCGTCATGGCCGGGACGCAGGTCTGATAGACGAAGATCGCAGGCGGGTTATACTTCTCGATGATTTCCTTGATGGACCGCCACAGGCGCTTTTCGCCGCCGAAAATTACATCCTGCTCGCCCATGTCGGTGGTGAAGCTCATGCGATAGAGCTTCGAACCGGAGGAGCTGCAGTTGCGGTTGTCCCAGGAATGGCCTTCGCAGGCGATGGGGCCGTGCACGAGATGGGCGACATCGGTGATGGGCTGGAGCGCGATTTTTGCGCCGTCGAAAGCGCAACCGCCCGCCGCGCCGCCCGGCTGCAACGGTTTGGTGCAGCCCTTCTTGCGTTCCTTCTGGGACTTGCCTTGATTGATGCCGCAACCAGGTTCGTTGAAGACATCCTGGATTTTGTTCGCCAGCGTGGTCATTCACATCTCCCCGGCTTGCGTCCCGAAATCTATGCTGGCAATGGCCCGGTTGCGGGCCATCGCTTGCGCTTTTAGCAGGCTGCTGAAAAACCGCGGCCCCTCTCATCCTTCGACAAGCTCAGGATGAGGTTGAGCGTGTGCAACGGGTTAACCTAATGGTAAGCCTGTCGAACCATGGGCAACATGGCTTTTTCAGCATCCTGTTAGCGGATGATGTCGAAGCTGATGTCGGTCTTGCCGGCAATGTTGGTGCTCCGGTCCATCTCGTCGAAGATCTTGTCGAGGAACAGGGTGAGCACGTTCATGGCGCCCTGGTAGCCCCACACGGCGCGACGGTGCCAGTGATGGCGGTCGAAGATCGGGAAGCCCATGCGGATCAAGGGCGTGCCGGTGTCGCGCTCCAGATACTTGCCGTAGGTGTTTCCGATGAGGAAATCCACCGGCCGCGTGAAGAGCAGCGAACGCATGTGCCAGAGGTCCTTGCCTGCGTAGACCTCGCAGCCTGCGCCAAACGGCGAGCTTGCGAGAACCGCGCGCATCTTCGCTTCCCAGGCCTTCCCGCCATTGGTCGACAGGATCGTGACCGGCTCCGCACCCAGCTCCATCAAGAAGCTTGCGACGCCAAGGCAGAGATCGGGATCGCCGTAGATCGCGAACTTCTTGCCGTGGATGTGCGCGCTCGAGTTCGGCCATCGCATCGACGAGGCGGCCGCGCTCCTTCCTCAGCTCATCCGGGATCGGCTTGCCGGTGATGCGCGAGATTTCCATGAGGAACTTGTCGGTTCCGGCGATACCTATCGGGTGATTGAAGGCGAGGGTCTCTTGGTCCCAGGTCTTGGCGTAGCCCAGGGTCTTCTCGGTGCAGAATTCCTGCATGGAGATGGTCGCCTTGGCGTGGACCGCGTTCGCCGCATCTTCCAGCGTCGTGCCGCCGTCATACATGCGGAACTCGCCATCGGTGGGCGTGTCCCACACGTCGCTGTTGTCGCCGACGATCGTGTACTCGACGCCCATCAGGTCGAAGATGCGCTTGATCTCACGCAGGTTGCCGACCGTGTAGCCGTCGAAGCCGCCGAAGAAGTTAATCTTGCCATTCGGCTGCCGTTCGGCCTTCGGCTGCGTGCCAGCCTTGCCGCCCCAGAAGTGCTCAAGCATGCCCTTCATGACGTTGTCGTAGCCGGTGATGTGGCTGCCGACGAAGGCGGGCGTGTGAGCGAAGGGAACGTCGAAGTCGGCAGGCACGGAGCCCTTCTCCTTCGAGGTCTTGATGAAGGCGTTCAGGTCGTCGCCGATGACTTCCGCCATGCAGGTTGTCGAGACCGCGATCATCTTCGGCTTGTACATCTTATAGCTGTTGGCAAGGCCGTCGATCATGTTGTTGAGGCCGCCGAACACCGCTGCGTCTTCCGTCATCGACGAGGAGACGCATGAGGTCGGCTCCTTGAAGTGGCGCGAGAAGTGGCTGCGATAGTAGGCGACGCAGCCCTGGCTGCCATGCACAAAGGGCAACGTGCCTTCGAAGCCGACCGCCGCGAATACCGCGCCGAGCGGCTGGCAGGCCTTGGCCGGGTTGATCGTCAGCGCTTCACGGGCGAAGTTCTTCTCTTGATATTCGGGTGTCTTGGTCCATTCGGTGACACGCTGGACTTCGGCGTCCGGATGCGCCTCTTCGAATTTCTCTCTCTTGTTCTTGAACATCTCCTGGTATTCCGGCCCGCGGAACAGGTCGAAGTGGTCCAAGACGTTTTCTGCATTCTGGGTCATCGTAGTCCTCGAAATTTGTCAGCCGCGCTCTCGCACTCCGCGGGAAGAGCAGAGCGCGCAGTTTTTTCGCCTTTCGGGCGTCGGTCGCCTAGAAGGGCGCCTTGGTGAGCTTCAGGACAGGGGAGTTGATCGCCATGTCCATGTCGCGGGCGAAGATGGCAAAGCCGTCATAGCCGTGATACGGGCCTGAATAATCCCAGGAGTGCATCTGGCGGAAAGGCACGCCCATCTTCTGGAAGACGTACTTCTCCTTGATGCCGGAGCCGACGAGGTCGGGCCGGATCTTCTCGACGAACTTCTCGAATTCGTAGCCTGTCACGTCGTCATAGATCAGCGTGCCGTCTTTGACGTAGTGCGTGGTGCGCTGATAGTCGTCATTGTGGCCGAACTCGTAGCCCGTGCCGACGACTTCCATGCCGAGGTCTTCGTAAGCGCCGATCACGTGGCGAGGACGCAAACCGCCGACATAGAGCATGACCTTCTTGCCCTCAGGCGCGGCTTGTACTTCGCGATGACCGCATCCATCAGCGGCTGGTACTTCGCGATGACCTTCTCCGCGTTCGCCTTGATCGTTTCGTCGAATTGCGCGGCGATCTTGCGGAGCAACTCTTCGATCTTCGTCGGGCCAAAGAAGTTATATTCAACCCACGGAATATTGTACTTCTCTTCCATATGGCGCGCGATGTAGTTCATCGAGCGGTAGCAATGGAGGATATTGAGCTTTGCCTTTGGTGACGAATTCGAGCTCCATGATGGTGCCGTCGCCCGACCATTGCGCGATAACGCGCAGGCCCATTTCCTCGAGCAGAATGCGCGAAGCCCAGGCATCGCCGCCGATGTTGTAATCGGCCAGGATTGCGACGTCGTAGGGCGTGGTCTCGAAGCGCGCGGGCTTGCCTTCGGTCTTGTCGAAGACCCAGTCGCGGATGGCGTCGTTGGCGATATGGTGGCCAAGCGATTGGGACACGCCGCGGAAGCCTTCGCAGCGGACCGGAACGATGGGCTTGCCGTCGTATTCCTTCGACTTCCTCTTCGAGACGGCCTCGATGTCGTCGCCGATGAGGCCGATCGGGCACTCGGACTGGACCGAGATCCCCTTGTTGAGCGGGAACAGCTCCTGGACTTCGTCAATCAGCTTCGACAGCTTCTTGTCGCCGCCGAAAACGATGTCCTTCTCCTGGAAGTCGGAGGTGAACTGCATCGTGCCGAACGTGTCGATGCCCGTATGGCCGACATAGTAGTTCCGGCGCGAGCCCCAGGAGTATTGGCCGCAGCCGACGGGGCCGTGGCTGATGTGAACCATGTCCTTGATCGGACCCCAGACCACGCCCTTCGAGCCTGCGTAAGCGCAGCCGCGAATGGTCATCACGCCGGGGATCGATTTGATGTTGGACTTCACGCCGCAGTCCGGCTTGCCGCCCTGGTAGCTGCCAATGTGCTTGGCGCGCCGCTTTGCTGTCTTGTCCGGGTAGACTTTCAGGACCTCGTCGACGAGTTCCTTGTTTCTTGCTTTGATATCTTCTGCGTTTTCTTCGAGTTCCAGGCTCATGCCGCTAGCCCTTTCCTAACATCTAGTTCTTTGCTTCCGGTGCCGGCTCTTCCCGATGGAAGAGCCGGCGGGATGCGGATCAATGGCCTGTCCGGCCTATATGTTATGCCGCTGCTGCTTCGGCTGCCAATTCGGCGGCCGTCTTGCCAACGATGCTCTCGTCGACCGCTTTCAGGATGCCGTGCTCCATCAGCATGTCTTCGAGTTCGTCCATCGTGATCGGGGTCGGGATGGTACCCTGGCCGACATTGGCATGGACCTTCGTCGCGAGATTGCGGTAATGCTGGGCTTGCTCGGAGTCGGGCGCATACTCGATCACCGTCATGCGGCGCAGCTCAGCATGCTGCACGATGTTGGCGCGCGGCACGAAGTAGATGAGCTTGGTGCCGAGCTTGGCGGCGAGGTTCTCTGCGAGTTCGAGCTCCTTGTCGGTCTGGCGCTCATTGCAGACGAGGCCGCCCAGGCGCACGCCGCCGGAGTTGGCGTATTTGAGAATGCCCTTCGCGATGTTGTTGGCCGCATACATGGCCATCATCTCGCCTGACATCACGATGTAGATTTCCTGCGCCTTGTTCTCGCGGATGGGCATCGCGAAGCCGCCGCACACCACGTCGCCGAGCACGTCGTAGGAGACGTAGTCGACGTCTTCGTAAGCGCCGTTCTCTTCGAGGAAGTTGATGGCTGTGATAACGCCGCGGCCTGCGCAACCAACTCCTGGCTCTGGGCCGCCCGAACTCGGTGCATTTGATGCCGCGATAGCCGATCTTCATCACGTCTTCGAGTTCGAGGTCCTCGACGCTTCCCTGCTCGGCTGCGAGGCTGAGGATGGTGTCCTGGGCCTTGGCGTGAAGAATGAGGCGGGTCGAGTTTGCCTTCGGATCGCAGCCGACGATGAGGATCTTGTTCCCCATCTCGGCGAGCGCCGCAAGCGTGTTCTGGGAGGTGGTCGACTTACCGATGCCCCCCTTTCCGTAGAATGCGATCTGGCGCAATGCCATGCGTGTCTCCTTCGTCGTCGTAACTTCGCGACCGGCCGGAAGGCCGGGCGCACACCTTTGTTCGCCAGTGATCGAAACGCCCAACGAGCGCCGTCGCTACCTTAGTGCGGGGCTTCTGCTCATCCTCGGAGGGCGGAGCATCTGGCAATTCCTTGCCCGCAGCCCCCTTTGAGCAAGCGCCGTGCCAAGACGACAACCCGCTGTTTTGACGTGATTTTTTCATTTTCCGGCAAAAACTGCGGAGTTAAGCGTGTTTCAAAGCCGACATGCGCGCATGGCTTGTATGAAAGTGAACAGCCCCTCATCCCCCTGTGGTATTTTGAAGGCCGTGCGCCAGCGGCAGGTGTTCGAAGCCAATCGCCGACAAAAACTTCGAGGCTATAGAGAACATTGCGCCGGAGAAGAAGTCGGACGCTGTGTGAAGTCCGACAGGTGCTGTCACTATTGCGACAAACTCAGCCGTTTCGCCAGGTCGCACCCGGCAAAACTTGCGTCGCAGCTCAGGTTGAGCCATTTGGTACGGAGGTTGCTAGTAACCCCCTCAATGGCTGAAATGAGCTCGACAATGACATATTTCTCGAAGATTGGCGGCGCACCCGCCGTCGACAAAATCGTGGAAGAATTTTTTCGCCGCATGGAGACTTTGCCGGAGGCAAGGACGGTCCGCGATATGCACGCCGACGACCTCGCGAAGACCAAATCTGTCATGAAGCGTTATTTCAGCGAATTGCTCGGCGGCCCCATGCAGTTCTCGGAAACGCGTGGCCATCCCGCTTTGAAGGGGCGTCATGCCGGCATGCCCATTGGGCCGCAGGAGCGTGACGCGTGGATGCGGTGCATGAAAGAAGCCCTTGAATTGGCCGTACCCGACGAGAGCCTTCGTCAGCACATCGAAGAACGCTTTTACCAGCTCGCGGATTGGGTCCGCAACGACGAGGAAAAACCAAAATGACAAAAATAAGTGACACGGCCTTCGCTCGGCTTGAGGCGGAAGGCCGTCTTGTCAATCCCGTGCTGAAATCGCCGACACGCAAGGCGGGCCGCTTCGGGTTCCGGGGCGACCTCGCCTTGAAATTCGCGCCGCAGTTCGCCGATGAGGCGCGCCCCCCGGAGCTGAAAGTCGAGCAGGTGATGGCTTTCGCTGAGGAAGGCGTCCCTACGATCCCGTTCTTCACGGCTTATTTGCATTCTTTTGAATATTTGAAACCCGTGGCAGAGGTTCTGGGCGAGACGCTGTCGCCGTCCGGTAAGTATTTCCTTTATTGCAACAACATCGATCTCTCGAAAAAATACAGCGTTTCGTACAATGGCGCTCGCTTCTACGTGCTCCCTATCGACGAAGCCGGGGTCTATAATGAGATCCTGGAGCTTCTATACCTGGAGAAGCCGGCATTAAAGAAGCTGGATACGGCGGGAAAGCTCGACGCGGTGGCCGACGCCGCCCTGAACTTCGAGGAAAGTTTCCCCGAAATCACCTATGAGGAGGGGCTGAAACTCATGGGGCCGGTGCGCAACAAGAACGAAAACAGGCCGGTGTAGGTCGCCCAGAAACGCTGATCGAGAGCGCGCCATGGTGCGGCGCCTCTTCGGCTGCGGGAGGTACCCATGAAAACGCCGCATCTGTGGCCTCAGCCGCGCAGCTTTCGATCTGCGTTCGCCGTCATCCTCGGGACGAACGAGATTGCCTCGGCGGTTGCGGTCTACATGCATCGCGCGGGCTGGTGCACACTCCTCTCGCACGACCCTTTTCCGCCCGTCATCAGGCGCCGCATGGCGTTTCACGATGCCCTCTTCGGAGAGAAGGCGGACGTTGATGGCTTGCCTGGCATAAACGCTGAAACGACCTTTGAAGCGGCCACGCTCCTTGCCGGAGGCGATTGCGTGGTGGTCACCCGGCTCGGCCTTCTTGACCTCATCCCCATGTCGGCCATCCATATCCTGGTGGATGCCCGCATGCATAAACGCGAAGGGATTGCGGATCTGCGCCATCTTGCGAGCCTCACCGTGGGGGTCGGCCCCGGCTTTGCCGTGGACATGAACTGCGATGTCGCGATCGAGACCCACCCCTCGAAAAACGGGACGATCCTCTATTTCGGACGCACCGATGCGTGCGACGGCAAGACGAGGCCTCTTGGCGGCGTCGGGCTCCAGCGTTTCGTCTATTCGGAGAAAAAAGGCCGCTGGAACAGCGCGTTTCCCATCGGGGCCAACATCAGCAAAGGTTTCCCCGCCGGTTTCCTCAATGGCGCTCCCGTGCTGGCGCCTCTGGATGGAGCGGTTCGCGGGATCGTGCGGGACGGCGCCGAAGTCCTGGCAGGCGTGAAGCTTCTGGAGATCGACCCGCGCAGGCACCCGAGTTGGACAGGCATTGACGAACGGGGCCGTGGCATCGCCCGGGCCACGCTGAATGCGATCGCATTGGAGCACGCGCGGCGGACGAGAACCGCGACGACCGGCATATCCGTTGTTTGATGTTTTCGTCGTCATACCGGAAATGCCAAAGGCATTATCCGGGATCGTAACATACGGCATGGACTTGAGGTTTTGGCGATCCCGGATAAGCGCACGGCGCTTTCCGGGATGACAGTTCTACGCTGAGGAGAGCATGGCACACATCATTTTCTGGGAGAAGCCCGGCTGCGCAGGCAATGCGAGACAGAAAGCATTGCTGCTCGCCAGCGGCCATACGCTCGACGTCAAAAACCTGCTGGCGGAGCCGTGGGGGGCGCGGCGGCTTCGAAGCTTTTTTTCCGGCCGTGCGGTCTCCGAGTGGTTCAACCGCTCCTCGCCTCGCATAAAATCGGGCGAGGTGATCCCCGAAGCTTTGGATGAAAACCAGGCGCTGGGCTTGATGGTGGCCGATCCTTTGCTGATCCGCCGTCCCCTGATGGAAGCGGACGGCCGCCGCGAGGCAGGCTTCGAGCCGGAGCGCGTGAGCGCCTGGATCGGGCTGAAAGACACCCCCGTTCCGGTCACGGACAAATGTGTGCGCGAGACGGCGGCCGCACGGGGCGAGTATGTGCCGCCCTGCGAACCCGGCCAGGAATAGGGCATCACGGATAAGTCTGAGCTAGAGCACATTCGGCGATCACCGAGTCGCCAAATGTGCTCCATGCTCTTCATTTTTTGCGCTTTCCGGCCGGAAAACGCACACACATTTCCTGAAAAACGCTCCAGCACCGCTCTAACGCTACGACGGGACTTCGTCGCATCTGCGGTGAACGCTATCGAAACAGTTGCCAGTAATTGAGCGATGCCTACAAAAACGCGAGGCCGAGGGCTATCGCTTCGATAGTCGAGACTCTGTTTTGCTACGATGCGTCATTTGCCTTTCTGATCGAGGCAAGGGAACCGTCAATGTAGGCCTTGAATGTTTGGCGATCGAGTTTCGGCGCGTTTCTTTCCGCCATTTTGAAACATGCAATCGAGCTCAAAATAGTCGTTCAACTGCTCAAGAAATACTGAATTACTGCTCCAATCGAGATTATCATAGTTAGCTTCTTGAAAAAGAAGGGGGATGAGGCCGAGCCTCTGTTTTGAATGTTTACCTTGGGGAAATCCAATGAATTCGAGATATGTTTGTATACGCACCACCATAAAAATGCGGGCTCTGGCGATCGGATCGGACAGATTAACGTGCTCATTGAGAATTTTATGAGCCAACAGTTTCGTGGCCTCAAGATTTTGAGAATTTTCCATCGGCAGTTTCCAAATCGAAAGCAATTGCCTCATCATACGACGTGCTGGTGGGGCGAAATTCCCGCTATTCATGGTGCAGTCTCGTCTTGCGCCAACCGTTCGCGCCCAAAGCACGTGCCCCTGAGGCGACATCCCCGCTTTTGCTTCCGAGAACTTTCATTCGCGGCTTGAGAGGATTCGGATCGCCTGCGATGCAGCCTTTCTTACGTGGCCATCAGTGTCCAAAGAAAGCTGCAACAACACTGGCAGGATCTCCGGACCTGAAAAGTTTTCGGCAAGTTCGCAAGCCCAACCTCGGTGTCGGGGAAGCTCATCCACATAGAAGGCATTGAAAAGTGTTCGCCAATTCACAGGAGAAACGCGTTGCCGTAAGACCCAGGCAGCTTCTCTGCGAAGGTCGATATCCGAAGCCTTGGCGTAGATGTTCAAGATCAGTGGAAAATCCGCATCAAGCCAGATAGCACCCAGAGCACGGATAGCGGCCTGTCGGGTGGTCGTAGCAGCGCTCGCCAGTAGAGCTACCACAAGCTCGTGCGCTTCGCTCAACTCCCATTGCGCAACGACTTCACATGCCGCGCGCACGACATAGCCTGATGGATCGCCGAGGGCGCTCAAGATGATGGCACCTAACTCGCGCCCTTGTTGATGACGTCCGATGACCTCAATCGCCGTCCGCCGCAAGAATTGATCTTTACCCGCCGCCGCCTCGGCGAGTGCGTTCAGCGCTCCCGCATCTTTCCGCGATCCCAGTTCACGGATGCCTTCGTGGGTGATCGGCGGGTTGGCGCTGGAGGCCGTAATGTGCGACAAGAGCATCTTCCAATGTAAGACTATTCTGACGTTGCAACGAATGGCGTAATTCTAAAATTAGCCCATTTTTACCGTTTGAAACTCAATCGATGGCAGCCCGAAAAGGGATCCGAGAGCGGGCTTACCGATCTAACAAAGTTTCTAGGGTGCGTCTGGAAAATTGCGAAGCGGTTTTCCGATAAAGACACACGATAAAACAAACTTAGAGGCCGCTTTTGAGTCCATCAAAAGCGGATAGGCGCAATGCCCACGTCGTCTGGTTTTGGCCTGATCCTGAGATCGTTTCAGGGGAGGTTTCCGCACATCGCTCGCGAAGGAAAACGGTCCTCTTCATCCGTTGGCGAAACTGAAACCCTTGGGACAATGGCTTTGCAGAGGCGCGAAATGGGGCGACGGCCGGGACTTTTGGACCATTTTCCGTCAAGCACACCCTGACGATGTATGCAAAAACGCTGGTCGATGTATTATGGCGGGGCAATTCAGGGCCGATATGGTGAATATTTGGTTACGGCAGGGGGGTAAATTAACTCTTTATGGTTAATTTCGGGCGCGCCGGGCTTATATCTGGTCCGGAACAGCGCCAAAAGATGCGTTTTTGGCGGAAAAACGCGGCGCGAAAAAATCCGTTAAATATGTTTTTGGACCATCCCGTTAACCTTGGCCGCTCCGTTTGCAGCCGCCGCCGCGCCTATCCGCTTTCAACTTTTTTCGTTATATATCAATGACTTGGTGCGATTAACCTCACGGTAAAGCGCATTTTCCTAAGATCCGCCCGCGAGCCAAATCGATCCAGGTCAAGCGAGATGACGCAGCATAGACGCAATGCCGCTTTGCCCCATAGCCACGTCACCCCGGCGATCCCGATCGCCGAGCGGCTTCCGGGATGACGGAGACCTTCGCCGGGACGGCTTCGCTGGCGCTCAGGAACCGCCCAGAGGAGCGGGCGCGGCGCCGTCCTTGAACAGCTTGAACACGATCGAGTCGATGAGCGCCTCGAAGGACGCATCGACGATGTTCGGCGATACGCCCACGGTGAACCATCGGCGGCCCGATTTCCGATCCAGGCTCTCGATGAGGACGCGCGTCACGGCGTCCGTGCCCCCTGTGAGGATGCGCACCTTGAAATCCACCAGTTCGACGTTCTCGATATACGGCTGGTAAATCCCGAGATCCTTGCGCAGCGCCTGGTCGAGGGCATGCACGGGGCCGTTGCCTTCGCCCGCGTTCATCATGAGCTGGTCGCCGATCTGGAGCTTCACGATGGCCTCGGAGACCGTCACGAGATCGCCCTTGGCGTTGTGGCGGCGCTCCACCAGCACGCGGAACCGCTCCACCTCGAAGTAGTCCGGCGTCTCCCCAAAAGCGCGGCGCGCCAGAAGCTCGAAGGAGGCATCGGCGGCTTCATAGGCATAGCCTTGAGCCTCCTTCGTTTTCACCTCCTCAAGAAGAGCTCCGAGCCGCGGGTCGTCCTTGTCGACCTCCATCCCGATGCGCGACAACTCGGCCAGGATGTTCGAGCGCCCCGCCTGATTGGAGACGAGAAGCTTGCGGGCGTTCCCTACGCTCTCCGGCGGCGCGTGCTCGTAACAGCGAGGGTCTTTGGCGACCGCGGAGGCGTGAATGCCGCCCTTGTGCGCGAAGGCGGATTTGCCGACATAGGGCGCGTGCCTGTCCGGCTGCCGGTTCAAGAGCTCATCGAGCTGCCGCGACACAGCCCTTAGCGTCCGCAGCGCCGCCGGAGTGACGCCGGTGTCGTACTTCGACGCATAATCCTCTTTCAGGAGCAGCGTCGGGATGATGGATGTCAGATTCGCGTTGCCGCAGCGCTCGCCGAGGCCGTTCAGCGTGCCGTGGATTTGGCAGGCGCCCGCCCGTACAGCCGCGAGCGTATTGGCGACCCCGTTTTCCGTGTCGTTGTGCGCGTGGATGCCGATGACCTCGGCCGGGATTTCGCGCGCCACCGCGGCGACGATCTCCTCGACTTCATGCGGCAGCGTCCCGCCATTCGTGTCGCAGAGAACGACCCAACGCGCTCCCGCCTCATAAGCCGCCCTTGCGCAAGCCAGTGCGTAGGCCGTGTTCGCCTTGTAGCCGTCGAAGAAATGCTCGCAATCGACGATCGGCTCCTTGTCTTGCACAAGGATCGCCTCGACGGACTGCCGGATGGCTTCGAGGTTTTCCTCGTTGGTGACGCCGAGCGCGACGTCCACGTGATAGTCCCACGACTTGGCGACGAGCACGATCACATCCGCCTTCGCCTGCACGACAGTCTGGAAACCGGGGTCGTTCGAGATCGATCGGCCCACCCGCTTCGTCATCCCAAACGCCGCGAGCTTTGCATTCAGGCGCGGCGGCGTGTCGAAGAAGGCGGTGTCGACAGGGTTCGCGCCGGGATAGCCGCCCTCGATGTAGTCGATGCCGAGAGCGTCGAGACGCTGCGCAATCAGCAGCTTATCTTCCAACGAGAAGTCTACGCCAAGGGTTTGCGCACCATCGCGGAGCGTGGTGTCGAACAGATACAGTCGCTTTTTCTTCATGTCTCTTCCGATATTGAGGATGTAACCCTCTCCCCCTTACGGAGGGGTGGCCGCAAAGCGGCCGGGTGATGCTGCTTTTTGTGCTGCTATGGGGGAATTCTACCGCGCGATTTTCCAGGTGGTTTCGATCTCGCCCGTAATGGGGTTCTTCGCATCCATCAGGATGATGCCCATCGCGACAAGCTCGTCCCTAATTCGATCGGCCTCCGCCCAGTTCTTCACCTTGCGCGCGGCCAGCCGGGCGTTTTTCAGGGACTCGACCTTAGCCGAATCTACGCTGGCCTCCTTCGCTTCATAACCGACATCGAAGTCTGTCTTGCCCTCGTTATCGTAGAGGCCGAGGAAGCGCAGCGCCGTTGCCAGTCGCTTGAGATCGCTGGGATTTGACGCCCCGTGTTTCCCTAGCCCATGCAGAATCGCAATCACGGCCGGAGTATTCAGATCATCCTCCAGCGCACCCAGAACTTCCGCGTCCGTTTCTTCGCCCGCAGGTGCTCCATGGACAAGGCTTGCCCACTCGCCGAGAGCGCTTCGAGCTTGGGCCAGCCGGTCCACCGTCCAGTCCATGGGCTGCCGATAATGTGCGCCTAGCATGGCGAACCTGATCACTTTGCCGTGCCAAGGCTGATTGCCAAAATTCGTCGTCGAAAGAAGATCGTGTATCGTGATGAAATTGCCGAGCGACTTCGACATCTTCTGGCCCTCGACCTGGAGATGCCCGTTGTGCATCCAGATGTTTGCCATGATTTCAGTGCCGTGCGCGCAGGTCGATTGCGCGACCTCATTCTCATGGTGCGGGAAGAGCAGATCGATGCCGCCGCCATGAATGTCGAAGACATTTCCCAAGTGTTTCG
Organism: uncultured Alphaproteobacteria bacterium; assembly: GCA_963839435.1. GTDB lineage: Bacteria > Pseudomonadota > Alphaproteobacteria > Rhizobiales > Rhodomicrobiaceae > Rhodomicrobium. The sequence continues at coordinate 119,466 of CAWIVD010000004.1, read as the reverse complement.
CGGACATCGCCGAGCATTCGAGGTGCCAGCCGGGCCGGCCATAACCCCAGGGGCTTTCCCAGCCCGGTTCGGAGCCCGTGCTCGGCTTCCACAGAACGAAATCCATCGGATCGCGCTTATAGGGCGCAATCTCGACGCGGGCGCCCGCTCGCATTTCGTCGGTTGAGCGGCGGGCAAGCTCGCCATAGCTCGCATCGGAGGGCACGTTGAACAGCACATGCCCTTCCGCCGCGTAAGCGTGCCCGCGCTCGATGAGCCGCTGAACAAGCGCGATCATCTCCGGGATGTGCTCCGTCGCACGCGGCTCGACGGTAGGCGGTATCGCACCCAGCGCCGCGACATCGGCGTGGAACTGGGCGGCGGTGCGCTCCGTCAGTTCGCGGATCGGGATGCCTTCCTCGGCGGCGCGAGCGTTGATCTTGTCGTCCACGTCCGTGATGTTGCGAACGTAAGTAACGTGGTCCGGCCCATAGAGATGGCGCAGAAGCCGGAACAGCACGTCGAACACGATCACGGGCCGCGCATTGCCGATATGCGCGAAGTCATAAACTGTAGGCCCGCAGACATACATCCGCACAGACTTCGAATTGATAGGCTCGAAAACGTCTTTGCGTCGCGTCCGCGTATTATAAAGCTTAAGCGTCATAGCCCTGCCTCTGCTGGCGGGCTCATCATTGAAATACAAGTTTCACCGCGCCAGCGTTCGTTTTAGCTCGCGTTAATAATGCACCGGTTGATGCGTGAAACTTTTTGCGTCATCGCCCGACCATTGCCGCAAATTTGTTGAAGGTCAAGCCGGACGGTACACGACTCGACAAAAAATGTGCCGATGATGAACGCATGCTGCAGGGGCATTTGTTTGAAACGCATTCTGCGGGTTGCGCCGGCTGGTAGGGCGGCTCATACTTTGCGAGGCGAACAGTCGGGCAAGGCGATCTTCAATCGGCGACGGGTGACATGAGAACTTTTCTTCGCGGCTTCACCATCCTTTGCACCCTGGCTGTAATTACAGCAGGGGCAAATGAAGGTCTCGCCCAAGGCTGGGGCTGGGGTGCTGGCGGCGGCCCATGGGGCGGCGGCGATGGGCCGGGGCCATCCACCTACGACCAGTCTCCGCCACGCCCGGTCTATGGCCAGCCCGCCTACGGCGGCCCGCGTGAGCCTCCGGTCTTCGGTTCCACGAATCCCCGCTGCCGGGAGCTTGAGGCGCAGCTGACGAACGGCTCGCCAAATGCCGGCCAGGATCAGCTTCCCCGCATCGAAAATGACATGCGCCAAGCCGATGCGCAGTTTCATCGCGTTCAGTCTGAAGCAGATCGGTCCGACTGCTACGAGGATATGTTCCTGTTTGGGCGCTCACTTCGCCGGACGCCTCGCTGCATCGATCTTGACCGGCAAGTTCAATCCGCGAAGGCCACGCTTGCTCAATTGAAGGCGCAGCGCGACGCAGCCATGCGTGGCAACTCACCGCGCGGAAGGCGGGAAGACATTGTCGCGGAGCTTGCGCGCAACCATTGCGGCGAGCAGTACGCACACGAACAAGAAACACAGCGCAGCCACAGTTCCTCGATTTTCTCTTTCTTCAGCAATGAGGAGCAAAACTCGCAGGACGAGCCACCGTCGTCATCACCATTTGCGCCGGCACCTCCACCAGGATATGGCGGCGGTTCATCCTCTTTCCGGACATGGTGCGTTCGCGAATGCGATGGCTTTTATTTCCCGATCAGCAACTACGCATCAGAATCGCATTTCCACGACGACGAAGCGAAGTGCCACTCTTTGTGCGCCTCTCCCGCCGAATTGTTCTACCACCGATCCGATCAGGATGTAGACCAGATGGTTTCCCTGAATGGACGGCCCTATGCATCCATGCCCTACGCTTTCAAGAACCGAAAGGTTTACATCAAAGGTTGCTCGTGTAATGCGCGCGAATATTCGCCCGAGCAGATTGCAAAATCGGTAGAGGCGCTGAAAATGTCGAAGCGGGCTGATGCCGGCGCAGGCAAGTCGGACGCCGCTTTCGCGCGTCGCATGTCCGAAGCGGTACAGAACGCGCCAGGAAGCCACCCGGCTGCGGCTAATCCCGCACCGAGTGATACGGCCACGCCCCTTGAGACAGCCCCCGAATCTAACCCAGCTCGATAGGCTTGGCTGTGCTTCCGCGAAATCCTGTTGCGAGGACATAAAGCTCGGGTGACTCCGCGCGGCTTGCCTTCGGCTTGATGTGCCGGACGTTCGCGAAATCGCGCTTCAGAACGTCGAGCAAACTTTTCTCGCTCCCGCCCTGGAAAACCTTTGCAAGAAAAGCTCCGCCGGATGCCAGAACCTGGACGGCGAACGCCACCGCTTCTTCCGCAAGCCCCATGATGCGGAGATGGTCGGTTTGCCGATGCCCGGTCGCGGGAGCGGCCATGTCGGATAGGACCGCATTTGGCCTGCGGCCTGCCAGCGCGGTCAGCAGTTTCCCGTCCGCGCCCGGCTCGCTGAAGTCCTGCAGCAGGATGGTTACGCCCGGTATCGCATCGAAGGGTAGAATATCGAGCGCTACGACCGCGCCTTTGCCGTCGGAGGCTTGAACGCGCTTTGCCGCGATCTGGCTCCAGCCGCCTGGGGCTGCGCCCAGATCGACAATCACATCGCCGGGCTTCAGGAGCCCATACTTGTCCACGATTTCCTCAAGTTTATAGGCCGCCCGGCTGCGATAGCCGTCGCGCTTCGCTGCGGCCACGTAGGGGTCGTTCAGCTGACGCTCGAGCCAATGCCTGGACGAGATCGTGCGGCCGCGGGACTTCTTCAGTTTAACCTTAAAAGACCGGTCCAGATTTGGCTCTCGCTTGGTCATGGATGAATGGCGGGCTGTGCATCGCCGGGGTGGCGCGCTCCCGGATGGCGTCTTCGGCGATCAATGTTGCAAGGATGCCTTCCCGGAGCCCCCGGTCGGCGACACGAAGGCAGTTCACCGGCCACACTCTCAGCATCGCTTCCATGATGGCGCAACCGGCAAGGATAAGGTCGGCTCTTTCCGCCCCAATGCAAGGCTGGGCCGCGCGCTGTTCCCAGTTCATGGCGGCGATGCGTTTTGTGACATCCCGAATGCTGTCGGTCGACAGCCAGCATCCATCCACCTTGGCGCGATGGTATTCCGAGAGGCCGAGATAGACGCCAGCGATGGTGGTGACGGTTCCGGACGTGCCGAGGAGGTGCGTGCCAGCGTGAGCGACCTTCTCGCAAATGCCGTTGGCTTCGCTGAAAGGCTCAAGCTTCGCTTGGACGAAGCTCACCATGTCCTCGAACTGAAAGCCCTCCGCCCGATTGCTGCCGAAGCGTTCCGCGAGCGTAACGACGCCGAAGGGCAACGACGTCCAGGCTTCGATGCAATCTTGAATCTTCAGCCGGTCTTCGATCGAAATGCGCTTTGAGCGACGGCCGTTCCTGAGATTGAGCCAGACGAATTCGGATGAGCCGCCGCCGATATCGAAGATCAGAGCGTAGTCGCTTTGCTTGTCGATGAGGGATGCGCATCCCGATACGGCGAGGCGAGCCTCCGTCTCGCGCCCGATAATTTCAAGCGCAAGCCCCGTTTCGCGTTTAACGCGGGCGATGAAGTCAGGCCCGTTTCTTGCGATGCGGCAGGCTTCCGTCGCCACCAGCCGCGAGCGGGTTACCCCCTTTCGCGCCATTTTGGCGGAGCAGACCTTCAAGGCATCGATCGTGCGCGAAATCGCATGCTCCGAGAGAATGCCGGAATGACTGACACCCTCCCCAAGCTTGATGATTCGGGAGAACGCGTCGATGACGAAGAAACCGCGCCGCGAAGGTCGGGCCACAAGCAGGCGGCAGTTGTTCGTTCCAAGATCGAGAGCGCCGTAAATAGCGCTGGAGACAACGGCCGCCCCATTTCCGTGCTTCGCGGGAACGGCTCCATTGCGGAAAGGCGCAGTCACTTTGATCGGAGGAATGGTCGCGCGGCGAGCCTCGCACGCCCCTGCAGCTGAGCCGAACCCGCCGTTAGCTTGGCCCTCAAGGGCTGCTGAAGCCAGGCCAGTGCCATCTGTCGCAGCAACCCTCCGCTCTCCGGTGCTCAACCTCGACCTCCCGTGGACTTCTTCTCCGCAGGATTCGCTCGCCCCCAGCCTGCTAACCTCACAGAGTAACAGTTTTTTTAGGCTGCGCAAACTGGAGAGAGGGGGGTAGGAAAAAGAAAGGCCGGGATATCCCGGCCGAGTTTTGAAGGATGTTCCTTAGGCTTATTAATTGATGATGTCCCGGCCGCGCGTTTCTCGAAGAAAGAGCACGCCCAGGATGAAGGTCATTGCCGCGACGACAATCGGGTACATGAGGCCGGCATAGATGTTGCCCGTGGCCGCGACGATCGCAAAGGCCGTGATCGGCAGGAAGCCACCGAACCAGCCATTGCCGATGTGATAGGGCAGCGACATCGCCGTATAGCGGATGCGGGTCGGGAAAAGCTCCACGAGCATGGCGGCGATCGGGCCATAGACCATGGTCACGTAAAGGACTAGGATCGTGAGCAGGCCGACGACGCGCCAGTCGACGCCATCAAGAGATGACTTCTCCGGATACCCCCCCGCCTTCAGGGCTTCACCCAGTTGTCTTGAGAAGCGCGCTTCCGAGGCCTTTGCGCCGGGAGTTGCCGCGTCAAATGACTGGATGACCTCATCCCCGACCCTGACTTGAGCAGAGCCCGAGGGGCCGGCCTCATTGCTGTAAGGGACGCCCGCCTTGACAAGCGCCGCCTTGGCGACATCGCAGGGAGCGCTGAACTTCGACTTGCCGACCGGATCGAACTGCAGCCGGCATTCATCCGGATCAGCGATGACCGTCACGGGCGTCTTAGCGATGGCAGCCGCGAGCTCGGGGTTGGCGGCATCCGTCATCAATTCGAAAATGCCGGGATAACTGATGGCTTCGCCGCCAGGGATGTGTTTCAGAATGCCCGTAGGATAGTAGGTGAGGACCGCCAAGAGGCAGCCAAGCATGATGATGACCTTCCGGCCGATCTTGTCGGAAAGCCAGCCAAAGAAGATAAAGAATGGCGTGCCGATCAAGAGAGATAGGGCGATCATGATGTTCGCCCAATGCGGATCGACCTTAAGGGTCTGCGTTAGGAAGAACAGCGCGTAAAACTGGCCCGTATACCAAACCACGGCCTGACCTGCGGTAAGCCCCAGAAGCGCAAGCAAAACTATGTGGCCATTCCTCCAATTGCCGAACGCCTCCGACACGGGTGCTTTCGACGCCCTGCCCTCCTCCTTCATCTGCCTCCAAATCGGGAACTCATTCAGGGTAAGGCGAATCCAGACAGAAATCAGAAGAAGGAAAATGGATAAAAGGAACGGCAGCCGCCACAGGCCCCATTCGGCGGAGAAAGACGCCGCCTGTTCGGCAGCCGTCGCGCCCGGCGCGAGTTCGCGGCACAGCAAGATGATAATCAGCGAAAGAAAAAGGCCAAGCGTTGCGGTCGTCTGAATCCAGCTTGTGCGATAGCCGCGCCGGTTGCGCTCGGCGTGCTCGGCAACATAGATCGCGGCGCCCCCATATTCGCCGCCAAGGGCTAGGCCCTGAAGCATCCTGAGCCCAATCAGGATGACAGGAGCAGCCATGCCGATGGAATTGTAGCTCGGCAGGATGCCCACCGCGAAGGTGGACAGGCCCATGATGAAGATTGTGATGAGAAAGGTATATTTGCGCCCGACCAGATCGCCAAGCCGGCCGAAAAACACCGCGCCGAAAGGCCGGACGAAAAAACCTGCCGCAAACGCCAGAAGGGCAAAGATGAATTGCCCGAACTCGGTCAGGCCCGAAAAGAAGTGGGAGCCGATAATGGATGCGAGCGAACCGTAGAGGTAGAAGTCGTACCACTCGAAGACGGTGCCGAGCGATGAGGCAACCAGCACCTTGCGCTGCTCGGCGGCAGAGATTTCGCCGGGCGTTGCATAGGATCTGTCTGCTGTAAGGTGCGTCACTTATACCTCCTCGATCGGGAAATCGCTTTGCCAAGCAACGGAACGAATGGCGAATCCAGATATACCGAGGCGCGCGGAAACCGATCAAGAGCGATCATTGCTCTTTTTGAAAAGGGTCTAAGGTGGTTGGAGGTAAGACTTTCGCATGAATGCCAAGCTATCGCTTTCGTTCGAGGTCAACCCCTTCCTCGCCCGCAAAAATTCGCCGCAGCTATCTTCTTTTATCGTACACGAATGTTACGGTTCCGCTATAGCAATAGCAATGCTCGCATAAGTGGCACGGGATAGCCGGGAAAGGACGGGGCTTGTCGGAGACAGCGATGCGCAAGGAGCCATTCTTTGTATCGCGGGCGGAACGCCGGCGTGTGATCATTGCATCATCGGTCGGCACAGTTTTCGAGTGGTATGACTTCTATCTCTATGCGGTGCTTGCGCCTTTTTTCGCCAAGCTTTTCTTCCCGCCTGAGAATGCAACAGCGGCGCTTCTTGCCGCATTCGCGACCTATGCGGCGGGCTTCATCGTGCGCCCGTTCGGCGCCGTGTTCTTCGGACGCCTCGGCGACCTGACCGGGCGTAAATATACTTTCCTAATAACGATCATATTCATGGGCTTTTCAACATTTACGGTGGGATTACTTCCCACATTCGAGCAGGTTGGCTGGCTCGCGCCAATCCTTCTCCTCACGTTACGTCTCCTACAAGGCCTGGCGCTCGGCGGCGAATATGGCGGGGCCGCCACCTACGTTGCCGAATACAATCCGGCAACAAGGCGCGGTTACGCCACAAGCTGGATTCAAACGACGGCGACGTCCGGTCTTCTTCTTGCGCTGATTGTGATCGGCGTCTGCCGCTGGCAGATGCCAAGTGCCGATTTCGAGCGCTTAGGCTGGCGGATCCCTTTCCTTTTCTCGATCTTTCTGCTGGCTTTCTCGATCTATATCCGCATCAGATTGCGGGAGACGCCTGTTTTTCTGCGCATGAAGGCCGAAGGACGCGCGTCTGCAATCCCGGTTTGGGAAAGCTTCTTCAGATGGCCGAACAATAAGTTCATCGTGCTTTCGCTACTCGGTGCAACGGCAGGCCAAGGTGTGGTCTGGTACACGGCGCAGTTCTACACACTCTTCTTTCTGACGATAACGCTGCATCTCGATTATCTGACCACCTATCTCCTGGTGGGGGTGGCGCTCGCCATCGGCATGCCTTTCTTCATCTTCTTCGGATGGCTCTCCGACAAGATCGGCCGCCTGAAGATCATTCTCGCGGGATGCCTGATCGCGGCCACCACCTACTTCCCGCTGTTTCAAGTCTTATCCTACGCCATCAACCCGGCGCTGGTCGAGTTTCAGGCGGCAAATCCGATCACGCTGCGCGTCGACGCCGCGACCTGCAACGTCCACATCTTCGTTGGCCCCTGGTCGAGCTTCAGCCTCTGCGATCAAGTCACGGATTACCTCACGAAGTCGGGTTTGTCCTTTACAAGGGTGGATACACCAGGCTCCGAGTCTGTTTCGGTCTCAATGGATGGCCAGACGGTGGACGTTTCTAGCAAGAACGAGAACAACATCAACGCCATGCTCGAGCGCGCTCTGTTTGCGGCGGGCTATCCGGGATTGACCTGGAAATACGCGAACGGGGAGCCTGAAATCGACGCGCGCGGGGATCCCCTGTTCGAACAGAAGCCCGCTGATCCAGCCCGGATCAATCATGCGGTCGCGCTTGCGACTTTGGTCGCGCTGATGCTCTACGCCACCATGGTGTATGGGCCTATTGCCGCATTTCTTGTCGAGCTTTTCCCGCCGAAAGTCCGATACACCTCGCTCTCTTTTCCCTATCATATTGGTAATGGGGTATTCGGAGGAATGCTGCCGCTGCTCGCGACCGCCATCGTGGCGGCGACTGGCAATGTTTACGCCGGACTTTGGTATCCCGTTTCTGTCGCAGGCATAACCTGCGTCATTGGCGCTCTCTTCCTACGAAACCGGCGGTGCCAAGAGCAGTAGGGGCGGCGCATATGTTTGTGAGGGAGGATCGTTCATGAGCTTGATTGCGAAGCTTGCGGCGCGGGCTCAAACCAAACCCATCCGTGTCGGGCTTATCGGCGCGGGCAAGTTCGGATCGATGTTCCTTTCCCAGGTTCCGACAATCCAAGGGCTCAAGGTGGCCTTTATCGCGGATCGCGACGTGGAACGTGCGAAGACGGCCTGCCGCACCGTCGGGTGGGACGCGAAAAGGATGGCAGGAACGGTCATCACACGCGACGCTCTTGATGCGTGCTCTCGCGATGATGTGGACGTTATCATCGAGGCAACCGGCAATCCAAGCGCGGCGATCGCGCATGCTCTGGCGGCTATCGGCGCGAAGAAGCATGTTGTCATGGTCAGTGTCGAGGCGGATGTGCTCGCCGGGCCGCTGCTTGCGGCGCGCGCCCGCGAGAGGGGCGTGGTCTATTCGATGGCCTATGGCGACCAGCCCGCGCTTATCGCGGAGATGGTCGATTGGGCGCGCGCGTCGGGCTTCATTGTCGCCGCGGCTGGCAAGGGTACGAAATATCTCCCCAACTATCACACGCTTACGCCCGCCGACGTATGGACCCACTACGGATTGACCCCGGCGCAGGCGAGTCTGGCGGGGATGAACCCCCAGATGTTCAACTCATTCCTCGATGGCACGAAGACGTCCATCGAGATGGCGGCGGTCGCGAACGCATGCGGTCTCGATGTTCCCTTCGATGGCCTTTCTTTTCCGCCCTGCGGCGTGGACGATCTGGCTCACGTGCTGCGGCCCAAGGTGAGCGGAGGTCTTCTCGATCGCGAGGGGATCGTCGCGGTTGTCTCATCGCTGGAACGAGACGGGCGGCCGGTCTTTCGCGATCTTCGCTGGGGCGTGTTCGTGCTCCTGAAAGCCCCCAACAAATATGCCGCTGCCTGCTTCAGCCAGTACGGCTTGCAAGCCGACGGCACAGGCCTCTACGCCGCGATGTATAAGCCGTTCCATCTGATCGGCCTTGAGCTTTCGATCTCGGTTTTGAATGCGGTGCTGCGCGGGGAGGCAACCGGCACGCCGCTCGAATGGCGCGCCGATGTCGTCGCGATGGCGAAGCGAAATTTGAAGGGCGGCGACGTTCTCGATGGCGAAGGCGGATATACCGTCTACGGAAAACTCGTGCCGGCGTCCCGGTCGCTCGCGGAGGATCTGCTGCCCATTGGGCTGGCCCATGGCGTAAAGGTCAAGCGTGATATGCCGGCCGGGTCTTTCGTCAAGACCGGCGATGTTCTGCTCAAAGACGATGACCTTGCCGTAACGACCCGAAGAGAGATGGAGTCCATGAGCCGAACGGCTGCGGCGGCGTGAGCACCGCCGACACCATTGGTTAAGGTGAGGGCATGAACGGACGGTTCTGGATTTTCATAGCAGCCATCCTAGGCGGCTTGGCGGTTGCGGCCGGGGCAATTGGCGCTCACGCCCTTGGCGATGCCTTAAGCGCCGACGCAAAGCGCATTTTTTCGACCGGCCAGCATTATCACGCTCTCCACGCGCTGGCCTTGTTCGGGGTCGGGATCGTTTTGCTCCAATCGGAGGGGCGTCGCGCACGCTTCTCCACCTGGTTTTTGCAGGGCGCCGCCCTTGCCTTCCTGATTGGCGTTGTCTGCTTTTCGGGCGGCATTTACATGCAGGTCGCGCAGGGGTTGAGCTCCAGCGCGGGAATCGTGCCGCTTGGCGGTATTTCATTCATGGTTGGCTGGGCTGCCCTCGCGATCGGAGCGCTCGGGTTGCGCAGTTGAAACAAGAGCCGGTGCTCGGCCTTGAGACGCGAGAACGAAGCGCCTGCGACCGGCTTTGTTCATGCTCATTCGTAATTAGTGCGCAACAAGGCCATTAGCTGCTTGAGCCTTGCGGCTGCGGCTTTTAGACTTTGCGGGTTTCTGCTGGACTTCGGTCACTTCGGTCACTTCGGCGCGACCGCGCTTCGACTTTGACTTCTTTCCAGATTGCACGGCCGGAGCGCGTTTCGCGGCGACCGCGGCTTTGCGATTGGACTTACGGACGCGGTCGACTTCACCTGCGGCGACGCGCAGCAAAGCGCGGAGGTCTGCTGACATCGAAGCGTCGAGTCCCGTAGCGGCGTCCAAGGCATTTGCAAGGCAATGTGCAATCGTATTGATCGCAACTGTGGACGGAGAGAGGTTTGCCATCTTAATTCGCTTTCCATGAAAATGGCCCTACTGGCCAAGGTCACAGATAGCAACTTATAGTTGAAAGTGATTTACGCTAAAATTTTCAATTGAAGCGACCGATCACTCAAAAGCGACGCGTTTACAGTCGCTTAAGAAGTTCAGCCTTCTTCGCGGCGAACTCCTGTTCGGTGATAAGGCCCTTTTCCTTCAACTGGCCAAGCTGCTCGATCAAGCCGAGGATCGAACCAGCGTCGCCACTCGCAGAAGTTTGCGTGAACGGCGACGCCTGAGACGAACTGACCGGAGGCTGCGTGGAGGGCGGAGCCTCGGACGGCCGAGCCTGTGAAGCGGGAGCCCCGGTCGTGACGCGAGGCAGCCTGTCGACGCGAACAGTGCCACGCTGGCTGGTGAAAGTCAGCGTGGCATCTCCGCTTTGTTGCTGGCTGAAGCCGCCAATGTCGTAACCGCTGGTGTCATACACCTCGACGTGCCCGCGATCGTCGATCGCCAGCCGATTGCTGCCGGGAAAATAGGCGTAGCGGAGATTATTCTGCGAACCCGTCGACGCAGGGTTCCCCAACTCGGACGGCCACCACGACCCCGACTGCGACGACTGCCAGAAACTTGTGCCACCGCTTCCCTGGCTTTGCATCTGCGTCTGAGACGGCACGAAGGGCACGAATATGCTGGGTTGATTATTCAAAGCCTGGGAGAGCTCGTTGCAAAGATTGTCCACGGTCGCCTTCAGCGAATTGTTGAACATGTCGCCGACCATAGTCATGCCGCCGCGCATCCACTGACCGTTCCCGCCAAACTCGGGCACATTGAACTGCGCCATGCTCCCGCCGCCCCTCGCTACGGCGTCCAGCATCGTTTTCACGGCCTCGACGCCGACGGCGTAGCGATGCGCGATCGCGGCGACGATCTTTTCGCCTTCAGGCGTTAGCTGCGACATGGCGAACTCTCTCTCCTGGAGTGCTAGACTAGGTCCTGATGGCGGATCGGATGAGAAGCCAGTAAACCACGTCTTCCCAATTCCCGCTACAGGATGAACTTCGAAAGATCTGCGTTCTTAGCAAGATCGCCGACATGCACTTTCACGTAATTCGCGTCGATTGTGAACGTCGTGCGCGCCTTGTCCGAAGCCTCGAAGCTGATCTCATCCAGCACGCGTTCCATCACAGTCGAAAGCCGCCGCGCGCCAATGTTCTCCACGTTCGAATTCACCTCGACGGCGACATCCGCGATGGCGTCGATGGCATCCTCAGTGAATTCCAGCTCGACGCCTTCGGTCGCCATCAGGGCTATATACTGCTTGATCAAGCTCGTCTTCGGCTCGCGCAGGATTCGCCGGAAGTCGTCGCCCGTCAGAGCCTGCAACTCCACCCGGATAGGCAGGCGGCCTTGCAGCTCGGGCAACAGATCGGACGGCTTTGACACATGGAACGCGCCCGATGCGATGAAGAGGACATGGTCCGTTTTCACCGGCCCATATTTCGTGCCGACGGTCGTGCCTTCGATGAGGGGCAGAAGATCGCGCTGCACGCCCTCGCGGCTCACATCGGCACCCACGCGCTCCGACCGGGCGCAGATTTTATCGATCTCGTCCAGAAATACGATTCCGTCATTCTCGACCGACCTGATCGCTTCCTGAATGACCTGCTCATTATCGAGAAGCTTATCGAACTCATCGTTGATGAGAATCTCGTAGGAGTCGCGCACCGAGAGCCGGCGCGTTTTGGTGCGCCCGCCGAAAGCCTTGCCGAGCATGTCGTTGAGATTGATCATGCCGATAGAGCTGCCCGGCATCCCCGGGATTTCGAAGCCTGGAATGCCGCCGCCTGAAATCGGAGACCTGGACCTCGATCTCTTTGTCGTCGAGTTCACCGTCGCGCAGCTGTTTGCGAAACTTATCCTTCGTCGCGGGGCTGGCGTTAGCACCGACGAGCGCATTCAAGACGCGCTCCTCCGCCTGCAGGTGCGCTTTTGCGCGGACCTCCTTGCGCTTTCCGTCGCGCACGAGGCCAATCGCCGCCTCGACAAGGTCGCGAACGATCTGATCCACGTCGCGCCCGACATAGCCGACTTCGGTGAATTTCGTGGCCTCAACCTTGAGGAACGGCGCATTGGCAAGCTTGGCGAGCCGGCGCGAAATCTCGGTCTTGCCGACGCCGGTCGGGCCGATCATGAGGATGTTCTTCGGCAGAACTTCTTCCCGCATATCCTCGTCGAGCTGCTGCCGGCGCCAGCGGTTGCGCAGAGCAATGGCGACCGCGCGCTTGGCGTCATTCTGGCCGACAATATAGCGGTCCAGTTCAGATACGATTTCCCGCGGGGAGAAGTTGGTCATGTCGCTTTCCTGATGTCATGGCCGCGCCTTTCAACGATTGGAGGCGGCCATGAAGATAAAATGTAGATTAAACTGCTGAAGGCAAGCTTTCGACAACGAGGCTGTTATTCGTGTAGACGCATATATCCGCGGCGATTGCCATGGACTTGCGAGCGATGTCTTCCGCCGAGAAGTCTGTTTCCAAAAGCGCGCGAGCCGCGGCCAAGGCATAGTTGCCGCCGGAGCCGATGCCCATCACATTGCGATCCGGCTCCAGCACATCGCCGGTGCCTGTCAAGACGAGCGTCGAGTTTTTGTCGGCCACGATCATCATGGCTTCGAGCCGGCGCAGATAGCGATCGGTGCGCCAATCCTTGGCGAGATCCACGCAGGCCCTGACCAGCTGTTCCGGGTACATCTCAAGCTTCGAATTCGAGGCGCTCGAAGAGCGTGAACGCATCGGCCGTCGCGCCCGCGAAGCCCGAAATCACATTGCCCTTGCCAAGCGTGCGGACCTTCTTCGCGTTGGCTTTGATGACGGTCTGCCCAAGCGTGACTTGGCCGTCGCCCGCTACAACCACCCGGCCGCCCTTGCGGACCGTGAGGATTGTCGTGCCGTGCCAGCCTGTTGGATCTTGAAGTGATTGCGCAAAGGGCGTCATGTATCGTACCTGCTTTTATGGCGTTGGATATGGAAAGCGCTGCGGAACCGTCAAGAAGCGGCTTGCGGCAAGCGAGGGCTGAACCTTGAGAAAAGCGCGAATCGAACGGAAAACAAAAGAGACCGTGATCGCCGTCGAGGTCAACCTCGATGGGAGGGGCGCGTTTTCGATCTCCACCGGTGTCGGCTTCTTCGATCATATGCTGGAGCAGCTTTCGCGGCATTCCCGCATCGACATCACCCTTCATGCGACGGGCGATCTGCATGTCGATCAGCATCACACGGTGGAGGATTGCGGCATTGCGCTCGGGCAGGCGATTGCGAAAGCGCTGGGCGACAAGCGCGGCATCGCGCGTTACGCCCACGCATACCTGCCGATGGATGAGACGCTGACACGGACGGCGCTCGATATCTCCGGCCGCCCTTACCTCATCTGGCGCGTCAGGTTTCCGGCCGAAAAAATCGGCGCAATGGATACAGAACTTTTCCGTGAATTCTTCCAGGCGCTCGCTCAGAACGCCGGGATTACCCTTCATATCGAGGCGCTCTACGGCGAAAACGCTCATCATATCGCGGAAAGCTGCTTCAAGGGCTTGGCGCGCGCCTTGCGGAGTGCCATCACTATTGATGACGAGATGGCAGGCGAAATTCCATCCACGAAAGGACAGCTTGGGGGCTGAAGCCCCTGCTGGAAACGCCCATGATTATTTTTACCGTCCATGAGCCGCAGCGTCCTGGACAAAGCATCGAAGCACGAGCCGACGGCATTCATTTCGTCAAGGAAGGCTTCACGATCTGGGGCTTTCTCTTCGGCCCGCTCTGGCTCTTGTACAACCGGCTTTGGCTCGCGTTCATCCTCACGATTGTCTTTATGGCCGGTCTTGCGGTTGGGCTCATCGAGCTGGGGCTAAGGGATCAGGCCCCCGCGCTCGTTGATATTCTGGTTTCGCTCATTATCGGCTTTGAGGGCAATGATATTCTGCGCTGGAGTCTTCAGCGCAAGGGCTATGCCCTTCTCGGATCCGTTGCAGGGCGTAGCCGCCTGGAATGCGAGCGACGCTTCTTCGATGCCTGGCTTCCTCACGCCGCCGGAAAAGGGGCTGCGGCAGGAACGCCGGTGATGAATTTGAAAAGCGGAGACTGGCAAACCTCACATCCAATCGGGACCTGGCCCGAGGCGACGGCATAACCCATGTTTGTTGCAATCGTCGATTACCAATCCGGCAATCTCCACTCGGCTCAAAAGGCATTCGAGCGCGCAGCTCGCGAAAGCGGCCTTTCTTGCCAGATCCTTGTCACCGGGGATCCAGACGCGGTCTTGCGCGCGGACCGCATCGTTCTTCCCGGCGTTGGCGCATTCGGCGATTGTTATCGAGGCCTCAGCGATACGCCCGGAATGATCGACGCCTTGAAAGAAGCGGTCCTGAAGCGCGGCCGGCCTTTCTTCGGCATTTGTGTAGGCATGCAAATGCTTGCGGATCGGGGGCTGGAGCACGGCATTCATCAGGGCCTCGGCTGGATCGGCGGCGAGGTCGGCCTTATCAAGCCGTCCGATACGTCGCTCAAGATTCCCCATATGGGCTGGAATACGTTGTCCTTCGCAAAAGGCCACGCCTTGACCGAGGGGATTCCCGATGGCCCGGACGGGTGGCATGCCTATTTCGTGCATTCCTACCAGTTCCTGCCCGAGGATGCCGACGCCGTGCTGGCGAGATCCGATTACGGCGGGCCGATCACGGCGCTTGTCACGCGCGGCAACATTGCCGGGAGCCAGTTCCACCCGGAAAAAAGCCAGAAGCTCGGTCTCAGGCTCATCTCAAATTTTCTGCAGTGGCGGCCCTAGCGCGGCGTGCGCCAAATCGAAAACCGGCTGATGCTATCAAGCGCGCCGGATGCGTCGAGGCATCCCGGGCGACGATCACGGTGACGGCCACGTTCGCTCGAACGCAGGATGCTTTGGCAGGCTTCCTTATCCCCGCCATTGCCACCCTGGACGGCGCTCGCGACGCGCGTTTTGGTAAACGATTTGTTCGCGCGCAATTGGATTAACAGAAGACGGTTAACAGGAGCGCGCCGGAATTATTTCCGGCCATATGTTTGGTTAAAAAATTCTTATCCGGCGCAAAACAGGGAAGCCTTGCGCCGGTTGACCTTATAGGGATGTGATGGCATAAATTATTGAAAAATATATGATTTTTATGGTTAAGTCATTACCCATTAAATAGAATTTAATGCTGGAATTATTTCATTAACTGGGACAGCAAAAGTCCGTTAAATATGTTTCTGCATTGGCGAATTAACGCTTGCGAAGAGCCGGAAGAGGGGTGGCGCAGAGGGCCGCGATGGCGTCCCGTTGGGTGTTTTTCCCAGCATTATCAGGGGTTGGAGCGGCCAGCAGCTCTCGTTAACCCGACGGCAAGGCGAAATCGCCGAAGATCTTTCAGGATAAGGAAAGCGGACGAAGACGTAAGGGATAATTTGACATGCAGAGGCCAGCAGCCGCCGGGTGCATACAAAATGAGGACAAGAATGCCCGCGCTCGAAGCACGGTTACCCGGAACAACGGGGGTTCATCTTCGCCGACCAGCACTGCGGCGCGCCGGGGCGGAAGCCTACAAACGATAGTATTAAGCCGCCTTGGCCCCGTGGAGGAAGTGCTCAACGACATTCCCGAGGCTGCCGGAGAGCTGGGCGAGTTCCCGTGCCGCGCCGAGCATCTTGGATGCGGCCGTTCCCGTTTCGCCGGCAGTTTGGCGCACCTCGCTGACATGGCCACTGAACTGCGTTGTGCCGGCCGCCGCGTCCTGAACACTTTGCGCAATCCTCTGGGTTGCCGCGTCCTGCTCTCCGATGGAGGTCATCACACTGTTGGAGATGACGGACATTTCGGAAATTTTCTGGGAAATTCCCTGGATCGCGCTCGCCGCTTTCTTGGTGACGGCCTCGATTCCGGAGATTTGGGCAATGATTTGATCCGCCGCCTTTGTAGTTTGGCCAGCCAATGCCTTGACCTCGGCCGCTACTACGGCGAAGCCCTTGCCAGCCTCGCCGGCGCGGGCGGCCTCGATGGTGGCGTTCAATGCAAGCAGGTCGGTTTGTCTCGCCACATTGCTGATTAGCGCGACGATATCCCCAATCCGGTTGGCAGCGGAAGCAAGCGATCTGACGATATCGGAAGTCTGCTCCGCGTCGGCCACGATGCGGTCGACGATGCGCGTCGACTCTTTTACCTCGGACGCGATCTCGCGGATCGAGTTGGACAGTTTCGCCGTCACGGTGGCCACCTGCCGCACACTCGCGGATGTTTGCCCTGCGGCGTCCTCCACGGTGACGATCTGGCTTGCCGTGTGTTCGGCGGTCGTGCTCATCGAATTGGCTGTCCGCTGCATTTGCTCGGATGCGTCGGAGAGGTGCTGGGTGAGAGCGGAGGCCTTTGCCTCGAAAGTGATCAGCGCGTCCTTCAAGACCTGAAGCCCGTCCGCCATAATACCGAGTTCGGTATGCTCGCCGCGATGAGGGATTTCGACCGAAAGATTGCCACCGGCCAATTGGCACACGCTCATGCTGATGCGGCCAAGAGCCGTTATGATGCTGCTTCCGATCAGCCACGCCAGCAGTGCGCCGAGGCCCAGCGACAGGGTGGAGGCCGCGAGCCCGAGCCGCCAACTCGAGCTCGAGATGTCGCGCATAGAGGCGAGCGCACCCTTTCGTTCCGATTCGCTGATCTCGCGGATTTGCTTCAGTCGCGATTGCAGCGTGTCTGCCACGGCTTTCCTCTCGGCCGAGAGGCGGATGAAACCTTCGTTTGTCGAAATGAGGAGGTTCAGCGCCTCTTTCGTATGCTCCAGCGGTTCGGCGGCGGCCGCAAGAAAGCGCTGCACGCGCTTGCTATTCGCCGTTGAGCCTTTCAGGCTTTCGATGGCCGCTTGCAGCGCGTCCAGCTCCGTTCGGGCTGCTGCCGCGTCCGCCGGGTTTCGTGAGGCGAGGAAACGGCTGGCCGCGGCGGAGGCGACCTGCACGGCTTCCAGCAAACGAATGGCCGTTGTCACGGTATCGGGCGCCGCGCTTTCGCGCAGAAGCGCCGCCGGGATGGCCGAGCCGATGGTGCGTAGCGCAGTGATTTCTTTGTTGAATTGTGAAGTCGCCGTACGACGGCTAGCGATGGTTTGGATTGTGTCAAGCGAGGCTGCCTGGTATTTCGACGCCGCCTCGAGCGCGCTCGAAACAGCGGATACCCCGCTTTTCCAGTCGGCGCTCGTTTCTCCAAGAACGCGCGCGCCTTCGGCGAACTCCGACAAAACTTTCCGCGCGGCGGCTAATTCGGCGTCGTTTTCGCTTACCGCATAACGCAGCACGCTTTTCTGCGCCTCGACCGCCTTGAAGACGAAATCCGCCACGTGCTCCGCCACTAGAGAACTGCTGTACGAGGCGCGCGCCTCTTGGTCGACGTGCGCCAGTCCCCGCAACGAGAGGGCCACCGCGATAAGAAAGACCGCGATGAGAAGCCCGAACCCGCCAAAAATCCTGGCCCTAATCGACAACCGATGACTTATGGATGTCCATGCCATTGTTCACAGTCCCAAATCCAAAGCGTGAAACGCGGGAAGAACAGCACTGGCGTAATTCCCGCGGGGCGTACTAGCGGTGGATCGCCTCTACAGGCCGGTGCCCGTCTGACGGATGCGCTGGATGATTTCGGCGCCGAAACGCTTCTCATAGTCAGGCATCGCGGAAGCCATGGCCTTGGAGAACACCGTCCTGTCCACGGTCGTTACGGTCATGCCAGCCTGGCGGAGGGCGGCGATACCTTTCTCCTGGGCATCGGCTGCGTATTTGCGCGAGGCCTGAGCGCCGACGCGAGCGGCTTCAATAAGGATTTTTTTGTCCTCGTCAGGCAAGTCATTGACCATGTCGGGCGAGGCCAAGAAGACCGCCGGATCGTACACGTGACCCGAGAGCGTCAGATATTTTTGCACCTGACCGAATTTCGCCGACATGATGGTTGCGATCGGATTTTCCTGACCGTCGAACTGTCCCGACTGCAACGCTCCGAAGACTTGCGGGAATGGCAGGAGGGCCGGTTCGGCGCCCAGCGCCTTGAAGCCAATCAGCATGACCTCGGACTGCGGCAAACGCAGTTTCAGTCCTTTCAGATCCTCTGGCCCATGAATTTCGCGTTTGGAGTTGGTAAGGTGGCGCATGCCGTTTTCGCCCCATGCGAGCGCCACGAGATCTTTTAAATCGAACTTCCGTAGATAGTCCTGCCCGATCGGTCCGTCGAGCACCGCGTGAGCGTGTTCTACATCCCTGAAAATGAAGGGGATATTGAATACGCCAACCTCAGGCACGACAGTCGGCAGAGGTGCCCCGGTAATAAATGCCAGTTCGAGCGTGCCGAGTTGGAGGGCCTTTAGCATTTCGACTTCGCCGCCGAGCGCGGAGTTCGGGTATTGCTCCACGGCGAGCCGTCCGCCGCTGCGCTTGGCGACCTCCTCGGCGAACGCCTTGGCGCCGGCACCAAGCTGGGAGTCCTTCGATAGAATATAGCCGATTTTCAGCGTGCGGGTCGTTTGCGCATGAAGCGGCGTTACGCAAAACCAAGCAACTGCCGCGATTAAGAGGACTTGCGACGCTTGCAGGACTAGAAAAGCCCTTCTTCGCAATGCAAGCCAGGAAGCTCGATACGACATGGAAACCTCCAAAGAACGGATGTTGCCGTACATTCTCAGAACTGAGTTAAGGATACATCGGTATCTACCTTAAAATGGAAACTATGCGTTTCTGTACGATTGTTCATTTGCATCTATACTTTTCTTAAGCCGGAGTTGCGGCGCAGAAAGACCGATAGTTTTCGTATGCTCGGTCCTAACCCTTAGGCACGGTCTATTTTGTGGAGTTGCGGCCTACGCTCGCGAAGGAAATCGTACACGAAGCTCGCCTTCATTCGTTGGCGAAACCGAACCGGTCTGCTAGCCTGAGACGAGGTCACGCGTTGCCGCAAGCAGCGGCTCGGGCTACGCTTGGTGGGCGTCCAGCGATCAATTGGGGATAAATCGATGATCCTCTACCCGGCTATCGACCTGAAGGATGGTCAATGCGTGCGTCTGCGCCAGGGCCTTATGGATCAGGCGACTGTATTCAACGAGAGCCCTGCCGACCAAGCGTACCAATTTGCCCAGGAGGGGTTTTCCGCTCTTCACGTTGTCGATCTCGACGGCGCCTTTGAGGGGCGCTCCGTCAACGCGAAAGCTGTTTCGGCAATCCTCGCTTCGGTGTCCATTCCCGTCCAGCTTGGCGGCGGCATTCGCACGCTCGAGGCCATTTCATTATGGCTCAGCCGGGGCATCTCCCGTGTAATTCTTGGGACAGCGGCGGTGCGCAATCCCTCGCTGGTGAAGGCTGCCTGCGCCCGCTTTCCAGGAAAGATCGCCGTAGGGATCGACGCCAAGGATGGCCGGGTCGCCGTTGAGGGTTGGGCGGAGACTTCGGAGCTATATGCCGTCGATCTGGCACGCCGGCTGCAGGATGTGGGGGTCGCGGCCATCATCTACACCGACATCGCCCGCGACGGCATGCTGACTGGCCTCAACCTTGAGGCGACAGCCGATCTGGCGCGGTCGGTATCGATCCCCGTTATCGCGTCAGGCGGTTTGGCCGGCATCGAGGACGTAAAGCGCCTGATTTCCCCGGCCTATGCGATCATCACTGGCGCCATTGCAGGCCGGGCGCTCTATGATGGCCGTCTTGACGCCAAGCTTGCCCTTCAACTCATCAGCAATGGACATAAATAGCTTGCCCTGATGGTGGTCGTGGGCCCGATCGCGGTAGTTTTTTAATAAATTGGCGATATTCAAAAAATTGGAGTGCTTGTTGATCGCGTTCGCCGCTTCGTCCTGCGTAACATTCGTAACACATAATTGACGAAATCCGCCTCTACCGGCAGGTAAGTGACAAGCTCGGGCTGCGAAAGGAAAATCCTTGCTGATGGCAAAGCCTCCGTTGCTTAGCGGCAACTGGGTCAACCCCGCTGCTGCAATTCTCCTTTCATTGACGCTCCTAGCCGACCTCTATGCAACCCGAGCTCATGGCGAAGGCAACAGCCCCGATCCAAGCATTTCTGTGCCCGATAATCCGAAGCCGGCCGAAAAGGCGCCTGGGGAGAGCAAAAAAACTTCCGAGGAAAGCAACAAGCGAGCAGAGGAGACACCTAAGGAAAACCCTGAAACCACAGCGGAAGAACCCAAAGAAGCGAAGCCTCAGGCGCCGGTTGCGCAGTCCAAGCCTGCCGCAGTCAGGCCGGCGGAACCAAGCAAACCCGCAAAAACAGCCGAACCCAAAGAGACCAAGGCCGAGAAGCCGAAAGACCTTTCTCCCAAGTCTGGGGAGGCCGGCGATCTGGACGTGCGCGCTTCCACGGTGGACGCCGTCTACCAAATCAGCTGGCTTGGCGCGCATATCGGAGATTTCAGGATCAAGTCCTCGATTACGACGCGTCAATATTCTTTGCAGGCAAGCGCGGAACTAAGCGTATTTTTCGGCACTTTCAGCTGGGAGGGCGCGACCACAAGCTCGGGATTGATGACGGCGAACGGCCCCGTTCCGCAAAATTATACGTTCAAATATGCGACGAATGAGAGGCGGGAAAGCGTCGAGCTTCGGTTCCAGAAAAGGATGGTCCAGGACATCCTTGTCAACCCGCCTCAATTTCCAGGCGCGCGGCACGTGCCAATAACGGCAGCTCATTTGCAAAATGTTGTCGATCCGCTCAGCGCAATTGTGCTCCTGTCGCAAGCGAGGTTGAATCACGGTGAAGCTTGCAATAAGCGCCTTCCGATTTTTGATGGGAAAATCCGCTACGATCTGATCTTATCCCCAAAAGGAACGCGGACTATCGGTTCTTCTGGCAAACTGCGCGGAACCGCCTATGTTTGTAGCGTGCGCTTTGTACCCATCGCTGGGCACAAAATGGGAAAGCCGGGCGAAAACGATGTTGCATCTGGGAACACGGGGATCGAAGTTTGGCTTGTCCCAGTGCCAGAAGCGGGTTTAATAGTACCGTATTATGTCCACGTGCCGACGCCCGCGGGTACGGCATCCATGGTGACGGCGAAATTCGATGTGCAGACACCCGCGGGGCGCCACGCGCTCGCTGAGTGAAGAGGGGAACAATCGAGGCTCTATTGCGAGAGATTAAGAAGCTGAGCGGTCTCAAGATTTGAAAGACGTGCTCGCTGTATTTCCGCAGGCGCACCTCTTCGTATGATCACCGCGCTAAAGCCTGAAAGATTTGAACGAAGCGTGCGGTTTTGACAGAAAGTCCGCTTATGAGCGCAGCATCGCAGACGGCTACAATAAGGCCATCCCAGTCCCGGCATGTAACGGCGGTGCTGGGGCCGACGAATACAGGCAAGACGCACCTTGCGATCGAGCGAATGCTCGGGCACGAGAGCGGGCTTATAGGATTGCCGTTGCGGCTCCTCGCGCGTGAAATCTACGACAAGATCGTCGCACGGATCGGGCCGCGCGACGTTGCGCTTATTACCGGCGAGGAGAAAATCAAGCCCGAACGCCCCCGCTATTATGTCTGTACGGTCGAGGCGATGCCGCGGGACGTCGAGGTAGACTTCCTCGCGGTCGACGAAATCCAGCTCGCGGCCGACCCCGATCGCGGCCACGTGTTCACGGATCGCCTCTTCCATTCGCGAGGATTAAGCGAAACGCTGCTTCTCGGCGCTCAAACCATGAGCGATACGATCCGCGAGTTGATCCCTGGCGCAAACTTTATCGCCCGCCCGCGGCTCTCCAAGCTCACCTATTCGGGCCAGAAGAAAATCACGCGGTTGCAGAGCCGCTCGGCGATTGTCGCTTTCTCGGCCAACGATGTCTACGCGATCGCAGAACTCATTCGCAGGCAGCGCGGCGGAGCCGCAGTCGTGCTTGGCGCTCTCAGCCCGCGCACGCGCAACGCCCAAGTTGGGCTCTATCAGTCCGGCGACGTGGATTTCCTTGTCGCGACCGACGCAATCGGCATGGGCCTCAATCTCGATGTGGATCA
Organism: uncultured Alphaproteobacteria bacterium; assembly: GCA_963839435.1. Taxonomy (GTDB): domain Bacteria; phylum Pseudomonadota; class Alphaproteobacteria; order Rhizobiales; family Rhodomicrobiaceae; genus Rhodomicrobium. Next base: position 97,259 of record CAWIVD010000004.1, on the reverse strand, counting down.
CATCGCATTCGCCGGCTCCCGCAAATTCGACGGCCGTGTGCATCGCGATTTAACACCGGCTGAGTTTGCCCAGATCGCTGGCCGCGCCGGGCGGCATCTTAACGATGGCACATTCGGCGTAACGGCCGATGTTGAGCCCTTCGACCAGGAACTCGTCAACAAGCTCGAAAACCACGATTTCGAGCCCGTCAAAGTCCTCCAATGGCGCAGCACGCAGCTCGACTTTGACAGCGTCGACCGCCTCAAGGACAGCCTTCGCCAAGTGCCAAATAATGCGCGTCTTGTCCGGGCTAGAAACGCCGACGATTTTGAAGTCCTGGAACTTGCCTACAGCGATCCTCGCATCGCGGCCCTCGCCGCCGGCCCTGCGGCGGTCAAACGGCTCTGGGAAGTTTGCCAGGTTCCCGACTACAGGAAAGTCGCGCCCAACTCTCATGCGGAGATCGTGGCGACGCTCTATAAGCATATCATGAGCGAGGAAGGGCTGATCCCCGAGGATTGGTTCGCCAGCCAGGTTGAGCAAGCCGATCGGGTCGACGGCGATATCGACACACTGTCGAACCGCATCGCCCATATCCGGACCTGGACCTTCGTCTCCAACCGCCGCGAGTGGCTGAAAGACCCCGACCATTGGCAGGCAAAGACCCGGGAGATCGAAGACCGGCTCTCGGATGCATTGCATGAGCAGTTGACCCTGCGCTTCGTCGACAAGCGCACGAGCGTGCTCATGAAAAGCATGCGCGACAAGGAGAGCCTGTTCGCGGAGATCGAGAAGGACGGCCGCGTTGTCGTCGAGAAGCACTACGTCGGAAAGCTCGAAGGCTTCAGCTTCACGCCGGACTTGGCAGCGGCTGGCGTTCATGGAAAAGCCGCACGCAATGCAGCCGCCAAGGTGCTCGTTCACGAGCTTGCCGCGCGCTCGGACCGCCTCGCTGCTGCGCCCGACACGGCCTTCACCCTCACGCGCGAAGGACAAATCGTCTGGGAGCACCAGGAGATTGGAGGGCTTGCCGCAGGCGAGGATCCGCTCAAGCCGAATTTCACGCTCTTCTCTGACGAGCACCTCGCCGCGATCGACAAGGAAAACATCACAAAACGCATCGAAACCTGGCTTGGCCATCACATCGAAGTTCGCCTGAAGCCGCTGGTGGAAATTGCGAAGGCCGAAGATATCACCGGTCTCGCCCGCGGCATCGCCTTCCGCTTGTGCGAGAATTTCGGAGTTCTGAGGCGCGACACGGTCGCAGAAGAGATTAAGTCTCTGGATCAGGACAGCCGTGCTCAACTCAGGAAATACGGCGTGCGTTTCGGCGCGCATCATATCTATTTCCCCCTCCTTCTTAAGCCAGCAGCGGCAGATCTTCTCTTGCTTTTCTGGCTTTTGAAGCGTGGGAGCGAGCACAATCTTACGGCCGCCGCAATCTCGGACGCGCCGCGCCAGGGGCTTACATCCGTGCCTCGCAATGCAGCAATTCCCGACGAGTTCTATCGTGCGGCCGGCTTCGGCGTGACCGGCCCGCGGGCCGTGCGTGTGGATATGCTGGAGAGACTTGCGGACATCATCCGGCCCTTGACGGCATGGAGGGCCACAGAAGCCAATACGGAGCCCCCACTCGGCGCGGCAGGAGGCGGGGCCTTCAAGATCAGGCCGGAGATGATGTCTATCATGGGTTGCTCCGGGGACGAACTGAGCGCGATCCTGGAGTCTCTCGGATTCCGCCGGGAAATGCGCCCGATTAAACGGTCCGCGGCAGAAGCGAGCGAGAAGAAGGCCGCCAATGACAACGTCGAGCAAGCGCCCGAGCTGAACGCCGCGGAGGAGTCGGCGGCTTCTCGGATTGCGACGGAGACGCATGCTGTGGATGCGACCCAAACCGAGGCCGTGCTGGCGCCCGAAACCTCGGAAGAGGAGGAAAGCGTTGCTGCGGCGCCTCCTGTTGCTGCGGCAGAAGGCGACCCCGCCAGATTTAAGTCCTCAGTCGGGGGGGATGCTTCGACAGAGCCCGCGCCGCTGACGCCAGACGCGGCAACGCCGCAGACAGCAGATAGCGCTGCGGCAGAGAACGCTGAGCCGGAATTCGAAGAAATATGGCGTTTCCGCAGACCAAAGCCCAAGTTTGAGCGCCCCGAAGGCCAGGCCGAAAGACGCCCTCACCGCCGTCCAAGCGGCGAGCGCGGGCACAGACCTTATCATGACCGCGGGCGAGCGCCTATTCCTGGACCAACAGGCGCTGCGCCAACAATCGAACAAAACCAGCCGCCAGGGGAGCGGCTGCCGGATCAGGCGGCTGCCGGCCATCGAGAGCATGGGCAAAGGCATAATCGGAACCACGACCGGCACCATAACAAACCTCACGATGGTGATCGGAATCGCGACAGGGGGCGCCAGCCAGAGCCTCAAGCTGCGACTGCCAAGCCAGAGAGTTCCGAGCAGAGGGCGGCCGGTAACGCTCAGCAGCACAGCAAACCATCGTATCATGGGCACCGTGATCGTCCGCATGATCGCAGCCGCAACTCGCGGCCTTCTCGTCCGCAGGGTAAGCAGCCGATCGCAGCAAGCGCCGCGCCGAAGCGTCCATCCGGTGGTGTGGACCCCGATTCGCCTTTCGCAGCCCTCAGCCAACTGAAGGAACGGCTTGAGAAGCAGCTTCAGACGCAGGACTAGAATTTGATTGTATCGGAGGAGCAGCGCCTCGATAGGTGGCTGTGGTATGCGAGGTTAGTGAAATCGCGCAACCTCGCCGCGAAGCTGATCGAGGAAGAATGCATTCGTGTGAACCGTCAGCGCGTGGTCAAGGCTGCGACGTGCGTGAAATGTGGTGATGTCTTGACGGCCAGTCTCCACGGAAGAGTACGTGTTATCCAGATCCTGGCTGTTGGACGCCGTCGCGGGCCGCCCGCGGAAGCCAAATCGCTTTACTCCGAATTGACTTTGTGCGATCGGGCGAAGGCTGAGGCGACTGGCAGAGAATAACGCCGCTGCCTGATCTCATACCAACGGCCCGAAGTCTTGACTCGCCAAGGGGGTTCCTTTCTGCCCCGTTTTTGTAAACCGATGCTGTCTGCATTGATTCGCGGGGGTGGAGATGGCTGGGGTTGCTATTACTCGAACGGATATGAGCGCCGCCGATTTGCGTGCGGCGGCCAAGCGGTCGGGGGATTCCAGACAGGCGTCGCGCATGCTGGCCATTGCCATGGTGCTTGATGGTTTTAGCCGCGAGGACGCAGCGCAGCTTTGCGGCATGGACCGTCAGACGTTGCGCGACTGAGTTCACCGCGACATAAGGCAGGCCTGGATGGGCTTGCCGACCGGGGGCGAAGCGGGCGGCCCGCAAGCCTGCGCCATGCGGTTCCAAGCGGCTGCAGCGGTGTTGATGATTGCGTCATAATCGTCGAGCAGCCGGTGGGGAAAAAAACTTCTGCTTCAAGAACAGCCAGACCCGTTCCACGGGATTGAGTTCCGGAGCGCGGGGCGGCAGGGGTTCGAGGGTTATGTTGACTGGGATGCGCAAGGTTTTTGCCTCATGCCACCTGGCCTGATCGAGAACCAGGAGGACATGCTCCTCAGGACCAATGGTTTTCGGCGAACTTGCGAGATAGACCTGCATAGCGTTGGCCGAGACCCCGGGCAAGATCAGCGCGAAGGCACTTAGCGGCGCGCTACAGCACGACGCGCTACTTGAGCGCCCATCCGTACCCCGCTCGACGGCCCCGTAGATATACGCGAAGGTATAGCGTTGTTCGCATCGCCCGGGAGGCCGCTGACCTCTTGTGAACCAGCGATGACAGACGCGTACCTTTTGCCCGATGCGGGCTTCATCCTGGAAAAAGAGCCGGATTTTCTTGCCGGGGCGGGCTTCGCCAACCTCTTTCAGGCGTTGGGAGAGCCCCCTTTAAAGGCTTCTTGGGCCGCTTCGTCCTTCTCTGGGTGATGAGGCCGCGCCTTTTGACGTGAGAAGCCAAGTCCCTGATGGCGAATGACATGGACCAAGGATGATACTTCACCTTCCACCGGCTCTCTGCGATCGCAACCAAATCTTCGAGCGTGCAGGCCGAGACGCCATCCTTGTCAGGATCGGGGCCTTCGATCAAAAGCTCGATCAATTCCTTCTCTTGCGCCGCATCGAGCTTGCGCGGGCGGCCCGGCTTGGCGCGGTCGAACAGGCCGTCCAGCCCCTCCGCGTTGTAGCGTTTGATGGCGTCGCCAAGCGCTTGCCGCTCCATGCCGGCGGCTCGCGCCGCCGCGCTAACCGTCATCCCGCCAAGCGCATGGGCAATGCCGAGCAGGCGTCGGCTTGCCGGTTGTTCTTCTGCGTCCGCGCCTGACGCAGCAGCTCTTCCTCGCTGTAAAGATCCTCTCGAACTTCCGTCCTGCGCCCCATGATCGCCCCTCCAAATCATTGCTCGGCCGGCTCTCTATAAATCACGCAAACATCACCTTGGGAATCCCTTGAGTCAGTTCATCTTTGGATCGGTATTAGCCATTAAGTCTGGGACACTTACGAAGCTATCGTCGATGCGTGTTGTGACGCATGGAACGGCTTGATGCGTACGCCAGAGACGCCCAAGAAACGCCCCCCCACTCCCGTGAGAAACCGCTCGTTTGTCGCGCATGCATACTTCAGGGCGGCGGCAGATTGGTGCAAGCGCTCAAGTTCCTGGCAGCGATTTCATTTTTCTTTGGCATCTCCAGCGGCTCCTCTTGGGGACCTAATATTAAGCTATGGCACGTTCGAGCTGATTTTGGCCAATGCGGCCCACATCAAGAACGTGCCTGGCCGCAAGACGGATGAGAATGACGGCTCACGTCCCCGGCAGTGGTGTAACTCGACGGTAGCAAACCGCTCGCGAAGCGCGCCTTCAATGGCGCCGTAGCGAGTGAGCGGTTTGCGGTGGTCATCGGCGACTCAGCGGTAGGATCGGGTTGCGACATCGAACGCAACCGGGGAACCACCGATGACCGACGACATGATGAGCCTTCGCACGCTGATTGAGAAGACGCCCGACGCCGATATCCTGCGCGAGATGATCGGCTTTGCCGCCGAACGCTTGATGGAGATGGAGGTCTCAGGCCTCACCGGCGCAGCTCTTGGAGAGCGCTCGCCGGACCGGCTCGTGCAGCGCAACGGCTATCGCGACCGCATCTGGGAGACGCGCGCCGGCACGGTCGAACTGCGTATTCCGAAGCTTCGCAAGGGCAGCTACTTCCCCGGCTTCCTCGAACCGCGCCGGCTGGCCGAGAAGGCGCTGACGGCGGTGATCCAGGAGGCTTACATCCAGGGCGTCTCGACGCGGTCCGTCGACGATCTTGTCAAGGCCCTCGGCATGAGCGGCGTCTCCAAGAGCCAGGTCAGCCGGCTCTGCGAGGAAATCGACGATCGCGTCAAAACCTTTCTCGATCGCCCCATCGAAGGCGACTGGCCCTATCTCTGGATCGACGCGACTTATGTGAAGGTTCGTCAGAACGGACGCATCGTCTCCGTGGCCGTCATTGTCGCCGTCGGCGTCAACACCGACGGCCGGCGCGAAGTCTTGGGCATGGATATCGGTCCCTCTGAGGCCGAGACCTTCTGGACCGGCTTTTTGCGAAAGCTCGCCCGCCGCGGCTTGCGCGGCCTGAAGCTCGTCATCTCGGACGCGCACGAGGGCATCAAGGCCGCGGTCTCAAAAGTGCTCAATGCCAGTTGGCAACGCTGCCGCGTGCATTTCATGCGCAACGCCCTCGCCCATGCTGGCAAGAGCGGACGGCGCGTCGTCTCCGCTTTCATCGCCACGGCCTTTGCCCAAGACGACGCCGTGGCGGCCAGCCAGCAATGGCGCAAGGTCGCCGATCAGCTGCGTCCCAAACTGCCGAAGCTTGCCGCGCTGATGGACGACGCCGAGCAAGACGTTCTCGCTTACATGACCTTTCCGGCAGCGCACCGGGTGAAATTGCACTCCACCAATCCGATCGAGCGCCTGAACGGCGAAATCAAACGGCGCACCGAGGTCGTGGGCATTTTCCCAAATGAGGCCGCCATCACCCGTCTGATCGGCGCAATCCTGCTCGAACAGAACGACGAGTGGGCTGTGCAACGCGCCCGCTACATGACGCTGGAAACCATCGCGCCTTTGAGCGATGATCCCATCGTCGGGCTGCCCGCTGTGGCAGCCTGACCTTCCCGGCCCTGCCGGAGCATCGCCGATGCCAGCCGTCAGCTACACCACGTCATGGGACACGATCGAATGACGCCGGAAGCGAACGTTTATCGTGAGTGGCAAGCGCTCAGTTTGGATCGCCGATTTGGCGGCCTTTGGCTTGATAAGGCAAGCTTCGTTCCGGAAAGGAAAATCCAGGAACTGCGCTTGCTGATGCGGGCGCGCAAGCAACTGGTCCGCGAGCAGACGAGGCATATGCAGCGGATACAAAAGACGCTCGAAGAAGCCAACGGTCAGCCAATTGTGCCAGCTTTTGGGCACTGCGCACCCACCGCCCGGACAGTCTCATGATGTCGCAGCTTGACGTAGAGTGCTTTGGGCGAAGCCCTGAGCCGCCGCCAGGATAAACGAGGAGGCGGCCGCTGGCCGCGGCTCCCTTTCGCGATTTGGCCGCGCTCCGGAGGAACTTCGGTCTAATTTCCGCCCTGCGATTCGTCCTCTTCCTCTTCGAGCTTGCTCGGAATGGTATAGACACCGCCGAGCCAGCGATGCAGGTCGACATCTGAGCAACGCTTCGAGCAGAAAGGGCGGTACTTCGCCGTCCGCGGATGGATGCCACAGATGACGCAAAGAGGAGCGTTTTCCGGCTGGGGCGCCGCGTCTTTTGTCGTATCTGTCATTTCAAATGGAATCGACTTCCGCGCGATTCAGCCAGTTGAAGTAAACGGGAAACCCCTCACCTGTCAAAAGTTGCACAACTTCTATCAAGGGCAGGCCAACCACGTTCGAATAAGAGCCGACAATCTTCTGAACAAAAGCCCCGGCGATCCCCTGAATAGCGTAGCCGCCGGCCTTTCCGCGCCACTCCCCGCAGGCGAGGTAAGCATCCATCTCTTCGACGGATAGACGTTTGAATTGTACACGCGTTTCAACCGTTCGTATCCTTACTGCGCCCGTGTCTGTAACAAGGCAAACCGACGTGTAGACGCGATGGGATCGTCCCGAAAGGGTTTGCAACGCTTCGGCCGCCTCGTTGAGGTATTCGGGCTTGCCGATAATCTTTCGGCTGACGGCGACGACCGTGTCGGCGGACAGCACGAAAGCGCCCGCGAGGTGGGGTTCGCGTTCCAGCCGTTGCTTGGCGACAATCGCCTTCTCGCGCGCGATCCTTGGCGCGTAGGAGCGCGGCTGCTCTCCCTTTCGCGGCGTTTCGTCAATGGACGCGGGACGAAGGGCATCCGGCTCGATGCCGATCTGCTCCAAGAGCGCGAGGCGCCGGGAAGACGCGCTTGCCAGCACGAGAAGCTTATGCGTGCTTGATCGCATGACCGAGGAGGCACGGTCATCATCCGGCTTCAAGGAGCGGACGGCCGCCATACTACTTGAAGCGATAGGTGATGCGTCCTTTGGTAAGATCATAGGGCGTCATCTCGACTAGAACTTTGTCACCGGCCAGCACCCGGATGCGGTTCTTTCGCATCCGGCCCGCTGTATGCGCAATGATCTCATGGCCGTTTTCAAGCTTTACACGAAATGTCGCATTCGGGAGAAGCTCCGTTATAAGGCCAGGGAACTCGAGTAGTTCTTCTTTTGACATGTCTCCTGCCAATGAAATGCACCGCTCATTCAAAACGCCCTCAGGGTCGGACTGAACGTCTTGAGAATAAGAAAGCGAACGCAGCGATAAGTGATTGCGCCGCACAATGGCCCCTTGGGACACTAAAATCAAGCGGTTCGGTGCTCCTCCGCTCAGGCCGGTTGAAAACGTTTTGCTGCGCGCCGGTTGATCGCGACTCGAAGGAGGGCCGACTTCCAAGACCGCCCCTCAGGCGATGAGCTGGTAGGCTGGCAGCGTCAGGAAAGCCTCAAGCTCATTGTTGAGAACAAGCTTCCGAAAGAGTGCAATCGCATCATTGAAGCGGCCGTGCTCGAACGCATCTCCGAGCGACGCTTTAAGCTTCTGCATCTCGTCGGCGAGCACTGCCTCGACAAGCTCCGCCGTGATCTTGCGTCCATCGTCCAGCGTTGCGCCGTAATGCACCCACTGCCAGTTTTGCGTGCGGGAGATCTCGGCCGTGGCAGCGTCTTCCATGAGATTGTAAAGCGGCACGGCGCCATTCCCGCGCAGCCATGCCTCGATATATCGAACCGCGACCCGCGTATTCACGCGCAGCCCCTCTTCGGTGCGCGTGCCCTCGTGCGGCCGCAGAAGTTCCTTCTGCCCGGCGTTCACGTCGTCACGCAGTCTATCAAGCTGGTTCTTCTGCGGCATGTACCGATTGAACACTTCCAGTGCAGTGTGTACCAAGTCCGGATGGGCAACCCATGTCCCGTCGTGGCCATACTGCACTTCGCGCAACTTGTCGTCGCGCACGGCGGCGAGTGCTTTCTCGTTCACTTCTACGTCGCGCCGGTTTGGAATGAAGGCGGCCATGCCGCCCATGGCGAAAGCGCCGCGCTTATGACAGGTCTTGATCAAGAGCTCGGAATAGGCTTTGAGGAAAGCCTTGCTCATCAGGACTTGGCTTCGATCCGGCAAGACGTACTCCGGCTTCGCGCGCAGCGTCTTGATGTAAGAGAAAATATAGTCCCAGCGCCCACAATTCAGGCCCACGATGTGGTCGCGCAGTTCGTAGAGAATTTCGTGCATTTCGAAAACGGCGGGCAGCGTCTCGATCAGTACGGTGGCCTTGATCGTCCCATTGCGGAGCTGCAGGCTCTCTTGAGCAAACCGGAATACTTCGTTCCAGAGCCGCGCTTCGAGATGGCTTTCCATCTTCGGAAGATAGAAATATGGCCCCGAACCGCGACTGAGGATCGTCTGGGCATTGTGGAAGACGTAGAGGCCGAAATCCACGAAAGCGCCAGCGATCTTGTCGCCGTCGACGGTAATGTGCTCCTCGAGCAAATGCCAGCCTCGCGGCCGCACAAACAGGATGGCTGGGGTCGGCCCGACCGCGTAAAGTTTGCCTGTTTCTTCCTCGGTGAAGTCGATTTGCCCTTGCCAATAATCTTTCAGATTGATCTGGCCTTCCACGATGTTCACCCAGGTTGGCGAGAGGGCATCCTCGAAATCAGCCATGAAGACTTTCGCGCCCGAGTTCAGCGCGTTGATGATCATTTTACGCGTTGTCGGCCCGGTAATCTCGACGCGCCTGTCAAGCAGATCATCGGGGATGCCGGCAATCTTCCAGTCGTTTTCACGGATCTTGCGGGTCTCGGGCAGGAAGTCGGGCAAAGCGCCACCGTCGAACTTCGCCTGCCGTTCGGCGCGCGCATCCATCAATTGCCTGCGCTGAGGCTCGAAGCGCCGTACCAGGCTCGCCACAAACTCGAGCGCATCGTTGGTGAGAATGCGCTCATAGCCGGGCTTCAAAGCGACGGAGACCTCGACGCCTTCGGGAAGGCTCAGTTTGGGAGAGGCTTGATCTGGCATGACTTTCCTTTCCTTTCGGGTCGAGATTTGGCTGACAGTATAAAAGGACAAGGATTTCGCTGGTGTCCATAGGCTGGAACACCTTAGCCCGAATAAATTCTTCAACAATTGTAACAAAAAAAGCCAGCGCAAGAGCGCTGGCTCCAAGCCCTAGCCAGGCAAGAAATTCTATGGCGCCGCTGAAAATGCGGGCGCACCCGCCGCAGCGGCAGAGGACGCGCGCGGCGTTTCTGCTTTGACCGCAGCTCTCTGAACGGCCTTTTGCACTTTCTCGAAAGCCCTCACCTCTATCTGGCGAATGCGCTCGCGGCTGACATTGAATTCAGACGATAGTTCTTCGAGCGTCAACGGGTCGTCAGCCAAGCGGCGCGCAGTGAAAATACGGCGCTCGCGCTCGTTAAGACCATCCATTGCCGCTTCGAGATATTCCCGCCGCCGATCCATTTCCTCGCTCTCGACGAGCATTGTCTCCTGACTGGGGCCTTCGTCGACGAGCCAATCCTGCCACTCGCCGCTTTCGGAGTCCGCGCGAAGGGGCGCATTCAGCGAAGCGTCGCCGCCAAGCCGGCGGTTCATCGAAACGACGTCTTCCTCCGGCACGCCGAGGTTTGTCGCGATCGTCTTGACCTGGTCGGGACGAAGATCGCCCTCCTCAAGCGCCTGCAGCTGGCTCTTCGCCTTGCGCAGATTGAAGAAAAGCTTCTTCTGGCTTGCGGTGGTGCCCATCTTAACAAGGCTCCAGGACCGCAGGATATATTCTTGAATTGCAGCGCGTATCCACCACATAGCGTACGTAGCAAGGCGGAAGCCCTTGTCGGGATCGAAGCGTTTCACGGCTTGCATGAGGCCGACATTGCCTTCGGAGATTACTTCGCCGATGGGCAGGCCATAGCCCCTGTAGCCCATTGCGATGCGGGCGACGAGGCGCAAATGCGACGTGACCAGCTTCTGTGCGGCTGCGGCATCTTCGTGCTCTTGCCAACGCTTGGCAAGCATGTATTCTTGCTGAGGCTCAAGCATAGGGAAGCGCCGGATCTCTTCGAGATAACGGGCCAAACCACCACTTGCAGCGACTGACGGCAATGAACTCATGCGTGTACCCTCCGCAGCAAGAAGTCCGCTGCTCGTTGGAGAACTCGTTCGTTTTCTTTGAACGACGACCCTCACATTACCCTGCCTATAAACCGTGTGCATCTTAATTCTTGGACAGTTTTGCCTCCAGGCTCTCAAGTGCCCTACACAATTTCGCGATATCTTCAGGCAAAGCTGACTGGAACGTCTCGATTTTTCCGGTAATCGGATGCTTTAACCGTAAGCTGAACGCATGGAGAGCCTGCCTTTCCATGCTCATAAATATTGCCGCCTGCTCCTGAGGGAGGGCTGAAGCTTTCGTCCGGAAACCGGCTCCGTACACGAGATCTCCCACGATCGGGGTACCGAGGTGAGCCATATGAACCCGGACTTGATGCGTGCGCCCTGTCTCGAGGCTGCACCGAACGACACTTAGCATTAATGAATTGTTCCCTTTTCCCTTTGGCGCAGTCCTGTGAGCGGGAACGCTAAAGGTGTGTTCGGTCGTGTAATTTGTGATGGCGACACGTCCACCATTTGGCAGAACCGCCATCTTTATACGCGACGAAGGGTGCCTCCCGATCAACGTCTGGATCCGGCCAGCCCGTGGGGAAGGCGTGCCCCAGACCAGCGCGAGATAATCCCTGCGCAAGTCTCCTGTGCGGCCGTGGTCCGCGAACTGGGCCGCGAGCCCCCGGTGGGCTGCATCGGTCTTTGCCACGACCATCACGCCGCTCGTGTCCTTGTCGAGCCGGTGCACGATCCCCGGCCGGGCGATCCCGCCAATCCCGGACAGGCTCGACCCGCAATGCGCGATCAGCGCATTGACAAGGGTTCCACTCTGATTTCCCGCTCCAGGATGCACGACGAGTCCCGGCTGCTTATCGATTACAATTAAACTCTCGTCCTCATAAACAACCTTGAGCTCAATCTGTTCACCAGCGACGGCATAAGGTTCGGCTGCGGGCTCATCCACGGTGAAGCCGTCGCCGGGGCGAACCTTCGCGTTCGGGTCAGTCACAGCCTGCCCTGCCCTATCCCCCGCGCGGGTGACGTGACCACTTCGAATAAGCTCTTGCAGCCTCGCCCGGCTTAGTGTCTCAATGCGGCTCGCAAGAAAGCGGTCGAGCCTCAAGCCTGCATCGGCGTCGTCTGCGACGTACCGCTCCGCCGAAAGCATCTCACTACTCGCCATGATACGATCCAGCCTGCTCAAAGATACGCGGTTGCCATGACAAACCTTTCAAGTCCCATCCCCGGTCCATGGACCCCGGAGCGGGTGCGGATGCTCAAGATTGCGGTCGCAATCCTGACTGCGCTCCTGATAGTCGGAATTCTGGCTCTTGTGTATGGGTTCGCGCTTACAGCGGCGAAGCTCGGCACGGCGTCACCAGTTCCGGCGATACCGGCTCAATCGATTTACGGCCAAAGCCTTGCTCTAGGTCAAGGCGAACTTAAGAGCGTGTCGGTCAGCGACGGGCTCATCGTTTTGCATTGGCGGGGGGAAGCGAGCGACACCGTGGTCACGATTGAAAGCAGAAGTGGGCGCGAGCTGGGGCGAATTCAAGTCCCCCATCGGTGAACATGACCCTGTCCAAGCCGCAGCGCGGCGCGGCTCGCCTTTACTCAAAATCGTGACTGCAAGTGGCTGCCGAGCTGACGCAAGCCACTTGCTCGATAGCTGCTTATCGATTAAGGAAGTTGAACTCTAGCATGGCATTTTGTCTTCGTCCGATAACTCATCTGCCGAAGAAGCACTTCGCATTCAAGGTTTACGTCTCGGATGCAACGGTTTGAGCCAAATGCAGCGCTAAAAGTACTCTCGGCGGCAGAGGAATTGCGGCGGCGAACATGTATCTCCCCTCCATCAGGGCCCGAACCAAATAACCATGTTCGATAGAACCTTGGGTTTTGTTTCGAGGGCGACAGGCGCTGAAGCGCCGGGTTTCTGGGCCGAACGATACGTCGTTGCCATCCTCCTCGTCCTCGCTGCCATCGTTCTCCGGCTTGCGTTCCTGCAAGGCCTGGGGATGGGCTATGCCTTCATAACCTTCTATCCCGCGGTGATACTGGCAGCGCTCTATGGCGGCTTGCGGGCGGGAATGCTGGCCAACCTGCTTTCGGCGGCAGCTGCAGATTACTTCTGGATGGAGCCAACGGGGTTCCTCAGCATAGCCCGCTCGATCGATTGGGTGGCCATGGCTGTTTTTGTCACCAGTTGCACTCTGATGTCCTGGGTTGCCGAAAAACAGCGCCAAAGCAATGACCGGCTGACGCGGATGAAAGAAACCCAGCACCGCGAACTCGAAAGCCAGATTGCCGAGCGCACGGCGCTGCTCTGCGAAAGCGAAGAGCGGCTCGCCGCGGCGCTTCGTGCCGGTAAGCTCGGCGTGTATGACTTCGATCCGCGCACCCAAAAAGTCAAATGGGACCCGATGGTCTATCGCCTGTTTAATGTGCCCGAGGGTGAACCTGTCACCTATGAGACGTTTGAGGCGGCCGTGCATCCCGAGGATTTGGCGGCAGTAAGGGCGGCGTTGGAGCAGGCCGTCGATATTGGCGGCAACCATCACTTTGAATGCGAATATCGCGTTATCAGCCGCGCCGATGGAACGATGCCTTGGGTCTTCGCAGATGGCGATGTGACGTTCGACGCTGACGGGCCATGTCGTATCGTGGGCACGGTGCAGGACATCACCGGCCGCAAGCAGGCTGAGGCGACGCTGCGTGAAAGCGAAGAACGCCTTAGCGTGGCACTCGGTGCCGGCAAGCTTGGCGTCCATGATTTCGATCCGCGCACCGGACAGGTCAAGTGGGCCGCCACAGTGTATCATCTGTGGGGCGTGCCGGAAGGTGAATCTGTCACTTACGAGACATTCAAGGCAGGCGTGCATCCTGACGATAAGGCCGCAGTGCAGGAAGCGGTGGTGCAGTCTCTCGATCCTGGCGGCAACCATCACTATGAATGCGAATATCGCGTCATAAGCCGCGCTGATGGAACGGTTCGCTGGGTTCACGCCGATGGTGATGTGACCTTCGACGCTGACGGGCCATGCCGCCTCGTGGGCACGGTGCAAGACATAACGGATCGCAAGCAGGCAGAGGAAGCATTACGCCAGTCCGAGGCGCGTTACCGGATGCTTCACGAAAGCCTGCGTGACGCCTTTGTGCAGGTTTCGATGGACGGGCAAATCCTCGAATTCAATGATCTCTTTTGCCAGATGGTGGGGTACTCGCGTGAAGAAGTGAGTGCGCTGACGTACCAGGCGCTGACACCGGAGCGTTGGCATGCCTTCGAGGACGGCATTGTCCGTGACCAGATCATCGCGCGCGGATACTCCGAAATTTACGAGAAGGAGTATCGCCGCAAGGATGGGACCATCTTTCCGGTTGAGCTGCGGGCCATGCTGTCGCGTGATGCGCCGGGCCGGCCAAGCACGATGTGGGCGCTTGTGCGCGATATCAGCGAACGCAAACGAGCCGAAGCGGCGCTTCAGACCACGCTTGAGAGCATTGGCGATGGCTTTCTGGCGGTCGATGCGGACTGGCGGCTTGTCTATCTCAACGCCGCCGCTGAACGCATCCTGAGCTTCCGGCATGAGGATATACTCGGGAAAAGTTTCTGGGAGGTCTTCGCGCCAAGTGTCGGCACGCGCCTGGAGCATGAATACCGGCGCGCCGCTGCAGGGGACGCTGTCGATTTCGAGAACTTATACGAGCCCTGGGGGCGCTGGTTCAACAATCGCTGCTTTCCGCGCGACGGCGGCGGCATGGTCGTCTATTTTCGCGACATAACCGAGCAGAAGCAAGCCGAAGAGGTGCGGCGCGAGAGCGAAGAGCGTCTTCGCGCGATTATCGATACGGCCGTCGACGCGATCGTCGTGATCGACGAAAGAGGCCTCATCCAATCCATCAATCCGGCCACGGAGCGCATATTCGGCTACGCACCGAACGAAGCTGTCGGCAAGAACGTTTCCATACTGATGCCGGAGCGGGACGGCGCGGTGCACGACAACTTCATCGCCGCCTACCTCCGGACGGGAAAGGCCAAGATCATCGGCTTCGGGCGCGAGGTGGATCACCGCCGCAAGGACGGCTCCGTTTTCGCCGCCGACCTCGCGGTTGCCGAATGGCGTGTGGGGGGCAATCGCTATTTCACCGGCACCATTCGCGACATCACGGAGCGTAAGCGGCACGAGAATGAGCTTCAGCTTCTGTTGCGCGAGGTCAACCACCGCGCCAAGAACATGCTCGCTGTCGTTCAGGCCATTTCACGGCAGACCGCCGCGGCAACGCGTGATGAGTTCATCGAACGTTTTGGCGAACGGGTTCAGGCCCTTGTCGTCAGCCAGGACCTGCTGGTCAAGAACGAGTGGAAGGGCGTCGATCTCAATGAGCTGATCCGGTCACAGCTCGCGCACTTCAAGGACGCGATTGGCACACGCATTGAGCTAAGAGGCGCGCCGCTCTTTATCTCTGCATCGGCTGCTCAGACCATCGGTATGGCAATCCATGAGCTTGCCACCAATGCCGGCAAGTATGGGGCCCTTTCCAACCATGGGGGACGCGTAGAAGTCGATTGGAGCCTTGAGAATTCCGAAAAGGGCAGCAAGACCTTGGTGATGAGTTGGGTCGAGGTCGGCGGAGAGGCTGTCACGGCACCGACAGAACAAGGCTTCGGCACGACGGTGATCGTCCCCATGGCAAGGATGAGCCTCGATGCCGAAGTTGACCTCGATTACGCGAAAACCGGGCTGATTTGGCGGCTTCGATGCCCCGCCGAAAATGTCCTGGAGGGCAACAGGTCTCCCGCGACCGCGAAAACTTTGCGTTCCGTCGAACGCAGCAACTCGGGCGCCCGCCCAAGCATTCTTGTTGTGGAAGACGAAGTCCTTATTGCGCTCGACATCGGGCAAATCCTTGCAGAAGCGGGGTTTGACATTGTCGGACCGGCGAGTTCGGCAGCTCAGGCCCTTGACCTTATAAGGCGAGGTGGATGCGAGGCTGCCGTGCTCGACGTCAACCTCGGCTGTGAGACATCCGAATGCGTGGCTCTCGAGTTGCAAGAGCGCGGCAAGCCCTTTGTCGCGTTGTCGGGCTATTCGCGCGAGCAACACCCAGCCGCATTCATAGGTGCACCGGCGCTCACAAAACCGCTCCGGCCGGAGCTTCTTGTTACGGAGCTCAGGCGTCTGCTTCAAGCAGAAAGCGGCAAAAACCCGTAAGCCCTGTCAAGGCTAAGGCCAAGCTCCGCCGGCAAATCCCCCTAGCAGGCAGGCGAAGCTGCTAGGGGGTAGAGCGGCACTTCCGTGCAATGTATTGGGCAAACGAAACAAGTTTGAGTACAATCCCCGAACGAGGGGATAGGATCGCCAATGACCCGAAGCGCCTTGGCGATGATGTTGAGATCGGCACGATAAACGAACAGACCTTGCCAGCTCCATCCTATCGCTACGAGAGATATTCGCGAAGCAAAGGCATCACTTTTTTCGTGCTCTGCCTTCCCTCTTCGATCGCTTCCTCCGCGCGGTTGAATTCGAGCACGGACATGTGGCTGAGATGCGGGTCGATCATGACGTGAGGAGGCTCGCCAGCCAGGCGGCTTCGCAAGATCTGGCTCGTCATGATGTCGATGGATTTCGAAATGACATCGATATAGCTGGGGGCTCCGGTTTTCGAGCCGATGAGGCCGGGCGTGATTGTTTTCAGGCTCCGGCTGATGCCATTGGGAATGGAATTGAACAGCTTATCAAGAATATCCGGGCTGACGGCGGAATTGCGCTCGGCCGGTTTCACGATAGGCCCGCGAGGACGAGGCCCGAGCACATTGGCGTTGGGATTGACCGCGATAATGATGTCGGCCCCCATCGCTCGGCATGCCGAAACAGGAACAGGGTTCGTCATTCCCCCATCCAGCAGCCACCTACCATCCACCTTCACGGGACTGAGGATGCCCGGCAGCGCGATCGACGCCCTGACTGCGTTCAGAATTGAGCCGCTCTGCAACCAGATTTCCCGGCCGGTCGCAAGGTCGCTGGCCATTGCCATGAAGGGCGTCTTGAAACTCTCAATGGGTGCGTCTTCCCGGAGCGTATTGAGAAAGCTCACAATGCGCTTGCCTTCGATAAGGCCGCCGCTCGACAAGCTCACATCAAGAAACCCTGCCATTTTGCGCCAAGTCAAACCTCGGGCCCATTCCTCAAGAGCGTCGAGTTTGCCCGCGATGTAGGCCGCGCCGACAAGGGAGCCCATGGAGCAGCCCGCGACGATGTCCGGCTCAACGCCTTCATCAGCCAGCGCTCTCAAGGCTCCGATGTGACACCATCCGCGCGCCTCCGCTGCCCAGCGCTATGCCGATCTTGGGTTTCGTCATGACTTTCCCATGCGTCGTTTGCTTCTTTCCATCACTTGAAGCAAACCCTCTTGGCAAAAAGGGGACGGGATGCGCTCACCCATGCCGACCTTCTTCATATTTGCCGCCGACTTGCATCTGGCGCGCTACAAGCCGCGCCAAGTGCGGGCCAATCATGACAATGATCAGAAAGCGGATGGTTTGCAGGGCCATTACAAAAGGCATGTCGACGTGGGAGGACGCGGCGATGATCGCAATGGAATCCATTCCGCCGGGACTTGTCGCGAGATAGGCCGTCAGGGCGTCGATCCCGAGCGCTTGGGTCAGCACAAAGGCCAGGCCAGCGCAGAATGCAATCAGGAGCGTGACAGAAAGCAAGATCTTCGGGATTGCCCGCACCGCATGCGTGAGAACCGCGGGCGTGAAGTGCAGACCGACGCTCCAGCCGAGAAGCGCGTAGGTCCCCACCAGCAACCACTTCGGCAGTTCGATCTCGATAGCGCCCAAGAGATGAAGGATGGAGCCGAATAAAAGGGTAAGGAGCATCGGCCCCGAGGGAATGCGGAAAAACCGCCCGGCCATTGCGCAAAGGCCCGCGACAAGAAGTGTCCCTGCAAAGGCCTCCCGGTGAACCGCAGGAAACCATTCCGTCGCTGGATGAGTTGTCCCGGTCGTGTGCGTCCAGACGGCGGCGATCACGGAGGCGAGGCCCGCAACGCAGGCGACGCGGAAATATTGCATGAACGCGACGAACCGGGCGTCCGCGCCAAATTCGGCAGCCATAATGATCATGGCTGCGGCAGCCCCTGGTGACGAGCCCCAGACACTCGTCGTGCCCGGCATGACGCGCCAGCGGCTCATGACCCAGCCCAGAAAGCTGCTCGCGGCGATGATCGCAAAAACGACGCCGATAATGATGGGCCATTCCTCGAAGAAGGAGTGAAGGATCGAAGGCGTGATCGCGCTCGCGATGAAAGCGCCCATGATCGCCTGCGCGCCAATATAGGGCACGCGCGGCACCCTGATGGGCGCCCCCTTGACCCCCATGATGACGCCCCCCGCCATCGGGCCGAGAAAAAGCGCCGCCGGCAGACCCGCCAGATGCAGGACCGTGGCGCATGCGCCAGAAAAAACGACCAGAAGCGCCCACTGGGTCACATCCGGCATGCTGGCAAATCGGCTGGCGGATGAGTTCAAGACGGCGTCCCCTACAGCCTCTCTTTTCGCGGCTGTTCCTGCAAAGCTCAATCTTGGCTCAACTTCTGACGTTCGTCAGTACGGCCTTGCTTTTCTCATCGTGCAGGCGAGATTATCGGCATTTTGCAAAAGGAAGCGAAGCCATGGACCTTCCCTTAAACAGCTTCAAGCGGGCCATCAAGGCTGGCCGCCAGCAGATCGGCCTCTGGTCGAGTTTGCCGAGCTACGTCACCGTCGAGGTGCTGGCGGGCGCCGGCTTCGATTGGCTGCTGCTCGATACGGAGCACTCGGCGAACGAATTGCCGATGGTCTACAGCCAGCTTCAGGCCGCGGCCTCGGGCGGACCGGCGCATCCTGTCGTGCGCCTGCCCTGGAATGACGCGGTCATGATCAAGCGCTTCCTGGATGCGGGCGCGCAAACGCTTCTCTTGCCCATGGTCGAGACCGCAGAGGAAGCGAGCCGCGCTGTCGCGGCAACGCGCTATCCGCCGCAAGGCATTCGGGGCTTTGCTGGTAGCGCGCGTGCGTCCCGCTTTGGCCGCGTGAAAGACTATCACACGCGCGCGCATGAAGAACTTTGCGTGCTGGTTCAGGTCGAAACCAGGCTCGGCCTTCAAAATTTGGAAGCTATCGCTTGCGTGGAGGGCATCGACGGCGTCTTCATCGGACCGGGCGACCTGTCGGCGGCTCTCGGCTATCTCGGTCAGCAGAAGCACCCGGACATCGTGGCGACAATAGAGAAAGCGATCCGGCTTATCCGTCAGCTTGGCAACGCGCCCGGTATCCTGACAAGCGACGAGACGCTTGCGCGGCGCTACATTGATGCCGGATGCCTCTTCACTGCTGTCGGAGTGGATATCTCCATCCTCGCACGCGGCGCCGAAGCCCTCGCCGCCAGATTCAAGCAGTCCTAGCCGCGCTTGGGCAATCGCTGCCACACCCAAAGGATCAGCAACACGAGCGCTGAGCCGATGAGCGCCGAAATCACATCGCGCACGGACAGCGAGAACTTGTCCAGGTTGGGAAAAAGCCGGAAAATGCGGAACAAGATCCCGCCCAGGAGCGCCCCCGTCATGCCAAGGCCGAGATTGCGGAAAACGCCAAATCCCCGCCGGTCCCCTTTGACGATCATTCCTGTTACCGAACCGGCCAGGATGCCGACAATGATCCAAACGACGACATGCGGCAGGCCAATTTCCATGGTGTTTCTTTCCTGCTGAAGCCCAAGATCATCGGGTTCGAAAAGCCATCCCAAGCTTAGCTATAAGAAAAATCCCCCTCAAACAAGGTCTACCGTGAGGCTAGTATTTACCCCTCTTGTCAGCATCAGACACGCGAAAATTGATGAGACCAGTCTTGATAACCATCAATTTAATAAAACTGACATCGAGGCATGCTTCAAAGGGTGTAGAATCTGGTGCGGAGTAGTACGCCATGACAGCACAACCATCATCGCCGTTCGACATCTCTCCGATCCTGAAAATGTATACGGAGTCCATGGAGCTTTGGAAGAAAAACTACGAGAACATGATGAAGAATGCAAAGGACACGCAAGGCGCGTTCGGAGCAAACGGAACCGCGCAGGTTACGCATTCGCCAGCCTGCATCACACCTGCCTTTGATGCCGCTTCGTCGAACCGGCCGAAATCAGTCGAAGACCTCTTCAAGCGCTTTGTCCAGAACCAGATCGAGCTCTGCCACTTCTTTGGCAGCCGATGGGAACAATATCTCAAGCTGTCCGATCAGCTCTCCCAATGCCGCTCCCCGACCGAGCTAGCAAATCTGCAGAGCGCGTTTCTAAGCCAGTTTGCGAAAGACTATATGCACGAGACGGAAAAGCTCGCGCACCCGGTGGCCGAGCTGATGACGAACTGGGGCGGAGAAAAAAAGTAAACACATCGCGGTATGATAGTCGAGCAATGCGGCTCGCGGCACAGCGTTGCGGCGCAGCCTATTACGCTTGAATTCCAAACCTAAGCTGCGCAACTATCGGATAAACAGCTTACGGGAGGGAGCAATGATCGGAAGCGCAAACGCCATCGATCGTTTCTATCATTATCTCTTGGCGAGACAGATGGGCGGGGTCTCTCCGGCCGGGCTATGGCTGTCCTACCTGGATTGGGCTGTGCATCTTTCGCTCGCTCCGGGAACGCAGGCAAAGCTCGCGTGGAGGGCAATGAGCGACGCTATCGCCTTTCAGCACTACGTG
This sequence comes from uncultured Alphaproteobacteria bacterium, assembly GCA_963839435.1. GTDB lineage: Bacteria > Pseudomonadota > Alphaproteobacteria > Rhizobiales > Rhodomicrobiaceae > Rhodomicrobium. The sequence goes on along the minus strand of CAWIVD010000004.1, from coordinate 76,856 downwards.
GCGTCTGTCCTCGAGAATGCTGACGGCAAGACCCATTGCGTCGACCCGGCCCCAAGCGACAAGCGGTTTGCTCACCCCGAGTGGGAGCGCTGGCCCTTCAACGCGCTCCAGCAAAGCTTCCTCCTCTGCGAGGGGTGGTGGGACGAAGCGACCCGCAACATCAGAGGCGTGAGCGCCCACCATGCCGAACCCGTGAACTTTGCGGCGCGTCAGCTTCTCGACATGGTTTCACCGTCCAATTTCCTGCCGACAAACCCCGAGATCCTCGAGCGGACCGTCCACGAAGGTGGCGCCAACCTCATCCGCGGTTTTCATAATTTCGTCGAGGATTCACAGAGAACGGCCGCAGGCCTGCCCCCGGTGGGTGTCGATGCCTTCAAGGTGGGCAAGAATATCGCGATCACGCCCGGGAAGATCATCGCACGCACAAGGCTGATGGAGCTTATCCAATACGGCCCGACAACCAAAACGGTGCATCCCGACCCGGTGCTGATCGTCCCGGCCTGGATCATGAAATATTATGTGCTCGATCTTTCGCCCAACAACTCGCTTGTCAAATATCTCGTCGACCAGGGCTTCACCGTTTTCATGATTTCCTGGAAGAACCCCGACGAAAGCTATCATGATTGCGGGATGGACGACTACCGCCGCCTCGGCATCATGGAAGCGCTCAGAGCGATTTCCCAAGTCTTGCCAGAGCAAAAGGTGCATGCGCTGGGCTATTGCCTCGGAGGCACGCTTCTGACAATCGCCGCCGGCGGCCATGGCTCGCGACGGAGACGATCGCATCAAGACGCTGACGCTGCTCGCCGCGCAGACCGACTTCAGCCAGCCGGGAGAACTTCATCTTTTCGTCGGCGACAGCACGCTCGCGTACCTTGAAGACATGATGGAGGAGGTTGGATATCTCGAAGGAAGCCAGATGGCCAGCACCTTCCAGCTTCTGCGCTCGAACGACCTGATCTGGTCGCGCATGCTCCGCGACTATCTCCTCGGCGAAAGGCAGCAGATCAACGACATGATGGCCTGGAACGCAGATGCCACCCGCATGCCGGCACGCATGCATTCGGAGTATTTGCGTAAGATCTTCTTCGAAAACCAGTTCGCGGAAGGGCGGTATTTTGTCGATGGCCGCGCCGTCGCGCTTCGCGACATATCCGCCCCGATTTTCGTGGTCGGCACCGAGACCGATCACGTCGCGCCATGGCGATCAGTATACCAGATCAATGTGCTCGCCGACACGGACGTCACTTTCCTTCTTACGAGCGGCGGACATAATGCCGGCATCGTGTCGGAGCCGGGCCGCAAAAACCGAGCCTACCGGGTGGCCACGTCGAAACATCGCGACCCTTACATTGACCCGGAAAGCTGGCTGCAACGGAATAAGCCGGTGCAGGGATCCTGGTGGCCGGAGTGGGTGAAATGGCTTAGGTCCGGATCGAACGAATTTATTTCGCCGCCGCCGATGGGTGCGCCCGAGGCAGGATATGCGCCAATCGGCGATGCGCCCGGCACCTACGTTTTCGAATAGGGGTCTGCCGAGTACCAGGGACGGATTTCAAGGCGTTAAAGCGTGTTGCGATTAGCTGGAACCGATGTCATGGCCGGGCTTGATCCGGCCATCCAGTCTCCAAATCCAAAACGATGGAATTTGTGATCCTAGATGGCCGCCTCGGAGGGCGGCCATTACAATAAGGAGATTCCGAATAAATTCGACACGCGTCAGTCCTGCAGCCGACCGTAGGTGTCCGCTATTTCCAGGAACTCCGGCTCTCGTACGTAGCGCATGCGTTCTTCAGCGCGGCAGCATATTGGTGCAAGCGCTCGAGTTCGTGCCAGAGTGCCATGTTGAATGTTCGGGAACGTAAATATTACCTCCCCGGAAAAAACGAGGGTCAAGCGGGCGGCGGAAGCGGTTCGACGCGGACCACGCGGAATGTTCGCATCACGTCATCCTCATGCTCGCGGATCGATACGTATTCTCCCACCGCGAATTTGTGATTGCCCAGGCGGTAACCGCTCTCATCGTCATCGGAATCGCCGTTGATGTCGTAATGAAAAGCCCAGTGGCCGCCGGGCTTTCTCACGAGATGTCCGAGTTCGTCATCTTCATTCTGCCAGAACCGGCGCACACGGCACCGTTCGCGATATTTTTTCCAAAGGACGGGATCGAGCCGCCCCTCCTCGTCCAATGGACCAACGAACTCGTAGCCGTGCCGTTTGCTGCCGTCGGGATGCTCACGATCTCTCGCCAGTTCCAATCTTATTTTTTTTAGCGTCATGACCGATCTCCAATCACTAAGCAGAGTTCGCAAAAGCGGCATTGCCGGTTTTGCGAAACTCTGCGAAAACAAAAGTATCTAAGCAGGCATCGTCGGTTATCCAAGGAATGTCTGCTTAGGCGCGGACTGCCTAATGTGACAACAACGTTGGCACCCAAGTGTCGCGTAGAATGTCCCGGCTTGCGCCGCCAAATATCATTTCGCGGAATCTGCGAGCGGCTATATCCGCCCATGATCAGGAGGTCGCAGCCTTGTTCGAGCAGCCGCGACAGGATCGCTTCTCCGGCGCCGCCGCTGCCTGCATATGAGACGTCAAGCGTAGCGGTGATCCCATGCCGGGCGAGGTTGGCAATCAGATCAGCCCCTAAAGCTTCCGCCGCCGCGCGCTGGCTTTCCTTCTCGATGAGGGTGACGGCGCGAACGGTGGAAGCGGTCGTGAGAAGATCGAGGGAATCGAACACCGCCCGCGCAGCCTCCCGCGTATCGTTCCAGGCGATGACGACGTGGTCGCCGATGGTCTTCGGGGTCTTCGTCCCAGGCACAATCAGCACCGGACGCCCGCTGCGAATGATTGCGGTCTCGGAGAAGTCGCTCCAGGCGTCCGGAACGTCATCGCGGGGCTTTCCGCAAACAATCAAGTCTGCGGTGCGCCCCTGCTGAGCGATCAGATCGGTGCCCGCAGCATAGGATGCGGTGAAGCAGCGCCACTCATGCGTGATAGGGATTTTCTTCACGCATTCATCGAACACCCGTCTCGCACCCGCCGCGGCGTCCTTGCCCGCCTTCTGGAGGCGTACGATAACGTCCTCGGAGACCTCAGCCGGAAACTCGCCATAAACAGGCAGGTCGGGGGTTAGGTGCAATCCAATAACGTGAGCATTTTTCTCGACCGCTATCTTCAACGCCGGCTCGAGAATGGTTGCTGCATTCTTCTCGGATGGTAAATAAACCAAAATTGTTCTGATAGACATGATAGAGCTCCAGCATTGCCCATCGGTGCTTCATGCTACTCATCAGGCAACAGCGCGGCTTTGACGTTCGTCAAGGTCTTCGCAACAACTTTCGATTTGCGCGACTAGGCTAAGAAGCTCGATATCAGGGATAACAATATCCCAACTCGACGGCAGCGCGATAACTTGTTTCTTCTTGAGCAGGCTGAACTGCCTGCTCACAGTTTCGAGCGTGAGGCCGAGGTAATCCGCCATCTCCGCGCGAGTGAATGGCAATTCGAAATGCGCGTAGTTTTTCAGCTGGCTCACGCCTTTGCCGGGAACGCGCCGCGCCATCATAAGCAGGAACCCGGCGACGCGCTCATACGAGCACTTCCGCCCGAGGAGAAGTGTCCAGTCACGGCAGAGGTCCAGTTCTCGAATGGTCGCATGAAAAATCTGGCGCTCAAGCTCCGGATGGCTTTTCAAGAAATGTTCGAAGGGCGCTCTCGCAAAGGCGCAAAATTCGACATCTGTCGCCGACTCCGCTGCGTAGGTATGATGCTTATTGAGCGACTGCCCCATGAAGTCGGTGGGATAAAGAAGGCCGACAATATGCTGATGCCCGTCGGCAAGCGTCTTGACGAGCTTAACAATCCCTGAAGTAATGTTGTAATAATGATCTGCTAAATCGCCATCTCGAAAGATGGCGCGATGGGCTGGAACAGTTTTTCGCCGGGAAAGCTTCAGTAACTCGGCTCGAGCCTGATCATCCAAGGCGGCGCAGATACCGTCGCTCCTGACCGGGCAGCTGTCGCAGCGCAAGCGAAGGCTGTGCATCGGGTTTCTCCCATAACTGCACAAGCGCAGAGCATAGCACCGGGGGTTTATTCAATCAAACGAATTAGGCACGCTCAAAGCTGCCTCCGGCGCAAAGATTTTCCCAGCTGGCTCGTCTAGATCGCCAAGTCTTCGCCCAGATGAGGCTTGATTTGAGGGTTGGGGATCTTCGTCAGGTCTTTTGCCACCTCTGCCATGATGACAGCTCTAACCTTGTCGCTGAGCGCGGACCGGATGACACCCAACGTCTCAGGGGCGGCCGCGATCACAAGGCGCTCATACTCGCGGTTCGCAAGCCTTTTTTCCAGGCTCTCTGCCAAAGACTGGGCAAAACGCTCTTTTTCCCTGCGGTGCAGGTCATCACGTTCAATGGCGTGGCGCGACACGTTCGCCGACTCGTGAACGCGACCGGGCCGGTCCGGGCTGAGTTCATGATCGGGTTTCAGATCGATGCGGATGTCCGAACCGGGCACTTCCGTCAAGGCTCTGCCGCGTCCTTCCGACAGGAGAAGACGAGCGCGGGCTCCGTCAGCGATGAGAATGTAGGTTCGGATTGGCTTCATACTCTTTACTCCGGGCCGATGGGTTGAACGACTGTCTGACTTGGAAAACAAAGGAACCAACGAAAGTAAAAAGATCGACTACTATAAGATGAAATTGGAGAACATCTAGCCTTTCCCGCTCAGGCTCTCCAGAAGCCACGAGCGCGCCGACATCTTGGGAGCTGAACTGAAAACTGAGGCGTGTCGGGATGGCCAACGACGATACCCTCGCCCAGCGCCTCTTCCGGATTTTGTTACTCTTGGCAACGATCATGCGAAAGGGAGGCGTGCTATGGCGCGGACCATTACCCTCGGGGCCGATGGCGTAGCAACGGGCAAAAAAGCGGGCCACAATCTCGTGCCCAGCTTCCGCCCGCTCAGACATTTCCGCCGAGCTTGCGTTCGAAAGACACACAAGCGCACCCGTCACCGTGGCGCAGGACAAAAAAACCCTTTCTCATCGACACCTCCGCTCGGGCACACGCTTGAGCCTCGCGGCGTCTAATAGAGATAAAACTCCTCGAGCAACAGAGGTTGCAGTTCCGAAGGCAATACTTTCCGAAGCTTCTCAAGCTCGTGGGCGTCAATCTTATCGGCAATGGTCGCGAACACCGCCTTGACCTTCGATTGCACATCGGGACCGAAGTGGCGCCCTGCTTCGTCCTCGATGGCATTGAGGAAATCGTCGAGGCGGCGGGTTTTCGTCTGCGCCTTGCTCGGCTGCCAGCCTTCATAATAAAAGCCGCGAATGAGCATCGGAAGCTGCACGCCGAAATGCACCGCGTTCTCGTGGCCGATCCGGTCGCGAAAAACATGCAATGTCGCGCGAAGGACCTGATAGGCGGCGTGTCTGTCGGTCGTCGCCAGGCGGGTCATCAAGTCCTTAAGCCAAAGATTGGTTTCCTGAACAGTTTTGTCAAAAACATCGAGACCCGTCGTCATTGCGTTCCTCCCTTATCGATCGAGGGGCAGTCTTCCAGAATGCGAAGTAAAAGATACGATCGCCTTAAATGCCATGATGGATGTCAAAGCATTTCGTGAACCTGCGGCGAGTAAAGGTAGCGGCGGGTGAGCGGCGCGGCATCGACCTGTTTTCCAAGCTGAATCTGGAACACAGCGAGGTTGTGATAACGGAAGCCGACCTCGCAGCCCGCGAGATAATAGTTCCACATCCGGCAAAACCGTTCGGACATCATGCTGGCCGCCTTGTCCCAGGCATTTTCGAAGTTTCTGCGCCATGCAGCGAGAGTTCGGGCATAGTGAAGGCGCAAGACTTCGATGTCGGTGACGAGCAGGCCCGCTTGCTCGATTGCGGGCACGATCTCACTCAAGGCCGGGACATAGCCGCCGGGAAAAATATACTTGGCGATGAAGGGGTTCGTGAAGCCGGGGCCGGACAGCCTCCCGATCGTGTGCAGGAGGGCGACACCATCGCTCTTGAGGCAGGAATTGACTGTCTTGAAAAAAGTCAAATAGTTTGGAAGGCCGACATGCTCGAACATGCCGACGGACACGATGCGATCGAAGGTCTCGTTGACCAATCGGTAATCGAGCAGGCGGAAAGTGACGCCGGCGGCAGCAGTTTCCTTAGCCCGGGCGCGCGCATAACGCTCCTGCTCGTCGCTCAAAGTTATTCCTAAGACCTTTGCGCCCTCCTCTTTTGCGAGGTGAAGCGAAAGGCCGCCCCAACCGCAGCCGATGTCGAGGACGCACTGGCCGGGCCGGATACAAAGTTTCCTGGCGATGTGTCGCTTCTTAGCGAACTGAGCCTCGTCCAGGCTTTCCGTGCCGTTCTCGAAGTAAGCGCATGAATACTGCCTGTCTTTGTCGAGAAAAAGCTCGTAGAGGGAGTTCAGGCAAGTCGTAATGGTGACTGACGTTGCGCTTCGATTTTTTGGGATTATTCGCCTGCCGGGTGAATCGTGTTCTGCGCCTGAACGCGTCGGCAAGCCGCATCCAGGACGGAAAATCGCCCCGGCCGAGATTTTTGGCAAACAAGCTGAGGAAGTCGTAAATGGACCCCGCCTCCATCTCGACATAGCCGTCCATGTATGCTTCCGGGAAAGCGAGATGGGGATCGAGGAGAAACGCCCTTTGAGCCCTCTCATTGAGAAAATGCACCGTGACCGTTTTCCCGGCGCCATCCCCGAACGTGTGCTCTTCTCCGCGCCAATCACGAACCCGTAAGTCCCCGGTACGGATGATTGTTCTCAAGGCGGCCCAAAGCGGCCAAGAAAAGGACGGTTTGTGCAGAACCGCTTGTTGAGTGAATCCCTGTGCCATCGCTATAACTCGCTGCGGCATGCGCCTCAATAGATGTTACGGAGCGTTGCGCACGCTCGGCTAACCGGAGCGTCAAAAATCCGCGCGTATAAATTGTTCCCAGTAAAATAGCCATGCTGCTTTGTGAATTGTCAAAGTGCTATGCTATAGAGCGCTCTAAATATACAGGATCACGGTCAGCGGATAGGTCTTCGATATGCAAAACCTTCACCTTGAACAGAAAGATTGGAATAACATCCTTGACCATATTTCTCGGTCCGAGAATGCGCACAAGGTCACCATAGAAGTCATGCGCGAGGACTTGGGCGCGCAAAAAGAAGTCGAGAGCGTCACCCTTCACGGCCTGAGTTACGACCCCAAAGGCAGCCTTATCGCCATCCGCGCAGGCGCGGTGGAGCATATGATCCACCACCCGGCGGCCATCGAGATCGCTCATGCTGGCACGGACCTGATTTGCCTTGAGGTGATCGGCTCGGACCAAGCACGCCACCTGATCACTTTCCTGCCGCCGCTGCACCTCCCGGATCTCTTGCTTCCGGCGTACCGGTAAACGCTGCTTCCTCCGCGCTTCGTCATCCCGGCCGAGCGAAGCGCGAGCCGGGATCACAAAAATGTAGACGCTTCAGATTGTTACGATCCCGGATAAGGCTGCGCCTTTCCGGGATGACGGTGAGGGATCGGCGCCAGGCAAAGTCTGCCAGGCCCGCGTTACGCTTCCGTCCCAAGCAATCCGCGCTTCTCCATAAGAGGCTCGACTTGAGGGTCGCGGCCGCGGAAGGCGCGGTAGGCCTCATCCGGTTTCATGGTGCCGCCGGAAGAGTAGACGAACCTGCGCAGGCGCTCCGCAACCGTCGGATCGAAGATGTCGCCCGCTTCCTCGAAGGCCTCGAAAGCATCGGCTTCCATCACCTCCGCCCACAGATAGGTGTAATAGCCCGCAGCATAGCTGCTGCCCGCGAAGATATGCTGAAAATGAGGCGGCCGATGTCTTAGCGAAATGGCCTCCGGCATGCCAATCCGTTCGCGCAAATCCTGTTCAAACTCGCGTGCGTCCGGAGCGCCTGGCGAGGCCACCTCGTGGATATCGAGGTCGAACAGCGCCGACGCCGTATACTCCGCGGTCGCGAACCCCTGATTGAACTTCCGCGCTGCGTGAAGCTTCTCGACCAGACTTTGAGGGATGGGGTCGCCTGTTTCGGTGTGGCGCGCGAACCGGTTCAAGACTTCGGACTTCAAGAGCCAGTTCTCGAATAGCTGAGACGGCAGTTCGACAAAATCGCGGTCCACGCTGGTGCCTGCAAGGCTGCCATAGGTTACATCGGAAAGCAGGCCGTGCAGAGCATGTCCGAACTCATGGAACAGCGTCCGGGCATCGTCGAGGCTCAAAAGCGTTGGAGCACCCTCCCCTCCCTTCGTGAAGTTCAAGACATTCACGATGATGGGGAACACCTCTCCGTCCAGCCGCTCCTGTTTGCGAAAAGCGCTCATCCACGCGCCGCTTCGCTTCGACGGCCTGTGGAAGTAGTCGCCCATAAAAAGGGCAATCACCTCGCCTTCGCGGTTCGACACCTCCCAGACGCGGACATCTGGATGATAAACCGGCATGTCGCCGAGTTCTTTGAAACGAAGCCCGAAAAGGCGATGCGCCGTGTCGAACGCCGCCGCGATCATGTTATTCAGCTCGAAATACGGCTTCAGCGCCGCGCCATCGATATCGAATTCGGCCTTCCGGCGCTTCTCGGTGTAATGATGCCAATCCCAGGCGGCCAAGGGCTCGTTATACCCCGCCGCCCGCGCCATGCCTTCCAGCGCTTCGCGCTCTTGGTCGGCCCTAAGCTTGGCTCCGTGCCAAACCCTCTCCAGAAGCTCGCGCGCGCAGCCCGGCGTCTTCGCCATCGCGTCGTCGATCTGATAATCCGCGTAAGTCTCGAAGCCGAGGAGCGTCGCCAGTTCGCCGCGCAACGCCAGAATCTCCTGGATGAGCGGGCGGTTATCGGCGGCCGCCTCCTCGCCGCGCGCAACGTAGGCTTCGTAAGCCTTCTTCCGCAGATCCCGGCGCTCCGAAAATTCCAGGAAGGGCTCGATGCTCGCGCGCGATAGCGTGATGACGTATCTGCCCGCAAGGCCGCGATCCCGCGCGGCTTGCGCTGCCGCTTGCCTGGCGAACTCGGGCAGGCCTTTCAGATCTTCTTCGCCTTCCAAGACGAGTTGGAAAGCCTTCTCCGCCGCAAGCACGTTTTGCGAAAAAGCCGTGTGCAATTCGGAAAGGCGCGCGCCGATCTCCGTCATTCGCGCTTTCCCGGCTTCATCGAGCAAAGCGCCGGCGCGGACGAACCTCTTGCGATATCTCTCCAGGAGCCGCCTTTGCTCAGCCGTGAGGCCCAGCGTATCAGCGGTTTCGTGAAGTGCCTTGATCCTCGCGAATAATTTCGGGTTGGTCTGGATCGCCATGCCATGCTTGCTCAGCATGGGCGAGATCTCGCGCTCGATCTTCTGCCGCTCGTCATTCGTATCCGACGACGCGAGATTGAAGAAAACCGTGCTGACTTTCTGAAGGCCGCGGCCCGCTCTTTCCATGGCCTCGATCGTGTTCGAGAAGGTTGGCGCCTCCAAATTGTTGGCGATCGCTTCCACCTCGGTTAGATGCAGCCGCATCGCTTCCTGAAAAGCGGGCACGAAGTCCTCGTCGCGGATCGCGGCAAAGGGCGGCATCTCAAACGGCGTTTCCCAGTCTTGGAGCAGGATCGTTTCAGCGGGCACGCTCAGTCCTTTCGTGGCAAGTGCAATCAGCCTCCGACACAAGCCGGACCGCCCTCAATAGGGTTGCGAAGCGAAAGATTTCAATGCTCGCGTTCTGCTGCTCCAAACCTTACCGGTAGCTTAGGCGCTCGTAGAAGTTGGGAAATTTCTCCGGCTGCCAACATTCCCTCGACACGTCACAGACAGCTCCGGTATAGCGATTGACGTGCTGTGAATACCCGGCGTCCTGATAACGCCCTCCCCACAGGAGGAAAATAATCAGGGCTCCTATGAGCAAGTTCCTGATCATCGAGCCAACGAAATAGATGATCAGGAGAAGCCCTGCAATGACGATGAGCCTGTCAGAATGGTCATGACACATGGGAAGGCTGCGCAGGTAGGAAAGTATATCTTGAACCACACCGATAAAACTATCCTCCATGACGAATGACCTGACGTTTGTGATCCCGTTTCGAAATGAAATGATGATTTGAAGGCAAGAAAAAGCCTGAGCGGGATGGCTGGTTTTACCTGCCCACCCCGTCCAGGCTCAATGGCATTCAAGACGCTATCTGAAAGATCAGAGCAGCCCGCGTCCATTTCGATGCGGAAGGATGAGGCTTATTTCAGCAGGCTGCCAGTAACTTGGAATTGATCAACGTTTCCGTCCTTAATTGACCCCGGTTAAAGGCGGGTTGATCTAAAGCCGCGATCTTATTGCAGCTCGAATGGCTCGTATTTGCCCGCTTCAGTGAGTTGCGTCCCCCAGACTTTGTGCGATCCCTGGTGCTCGCTTCTGCTGAACGTGATTGTTGTCCCGAGCCCCATGTCGTAATCACGCATCGCTTCAAGGGCATCGACGACGTGTTCGGTATCGAGCTGCTGCCCAGCACGCCTCAACGCCTCGATTAGCACCTTCGCCGAAACATAGCCCTCGAGCGAGACATAATCGGGGGCTTCACCGCCAAAATATTTGGCCAAGGCATTCTTGTATTCGAGGATCAGGGATGAGTAGCCGTCGACGGCTGGAACGACCTGGGTCACGATAACGCCTTGAGCGTATTTCGGCCCGAGAAGCATCAGCTCGTCGCGCAGCGACGTGCTGCCGACGAAGGAGACATTGGAATAGACGAGGCCTGGAATGGTGTCTTTCGACTTCTCGATGAATTTCGCGGCCGCGCGATAGCTCGCGACCATCACAACAGCCTTGATCGGCGTCTTATTTGCCTTCAGCTGGCTGACAGCGGTGTCGACGTCCACCGTATTGCGGGGATATCCGACACGCAAAACAAAGCCGCCATCTCCGCCTCGAAGCGCGCGCATGGCCTTCGTCACGCCCGCGAAACCAGCATCGCCATAGGAATCCTGCTGAGCGAAAACTGCGATCTGCTCTGGTTTCAGCCGCCGCACCTTCACCAGATAGCGCACCACAGAGTCCGTTTCCTCCGCGTAGCTCGCCCGATAGTTAAAGACATAGCGGTCGGGTGGATCATTCCGCAAAACGCTAGCTCCCGTGAACGCACCGTAAAACAAGGCGCGCCGCTCCAGAGCATATGGAGCCGCCACAACAGCCGTCGGCGTTCCGACATTGCCGATGAAACCGAAGACCTGCTCCTGGTCATAGAGCAGTTTCATGGTGTCGCCGGTGCGGCCAGGCTCATAGCCATCGTCTGCCGTGACCAGCTTCAGGACCCGCCCATTAACGCCGCCTTGCTCGTTGGCCATGCGGAATGCCGTTTCGATGCCGACGCGCATCTGATGGCCGAGGTCTTTGGAAGGCCCTGAGAACGGAGCGGATATACCGAAACGGATTTCACTGTCGGATACACCGTGCACGGGACCGACCGAAACCTGTGTCGCGAAGGTCGCCGGTTGCGCCGGGGTCATGGCGTTCATTTGAGGCGCAGGCGCGGAAGCGCTCTCGAGATCAGCAAGTTCTCGATCTGCGGCGGCGCAGTCTGTTTGCTTCGTGTTCACCGCGTGTCCGCCATCGAGATAATTCGCGTTGAACAAATCCAGGATGGCCTTGCTTTCGTCCTCGCCAACAGCGGAGGACTTGATCACATCAGTGATCTTGTCCGAGATGCGCTCGATGCGAAGTCGCGCTACGTTCGGGCAGGCCGATGCGGCACCAAGCAAATGCCCAACCCTGACCACCAACCCGCGAAGCGCGCTTCCCTTGTCGTCGCGAGGAGCAGATGCCGCGGACAATGAACCAGTCAGCAGGAACGCACATGTCAGGAGCACAATAGATCGGGATCGCATGTAAGCCCCCCCTTTTCTTCTTAAAGCCCACCTCTTCTTTGCCTATTCCCGGATGATGCGCAATGCTCGTGGAAAAAGGCTCCACAGCTATGGAGCCGTCACTGCAGTTCCAAGGGCTCGTAATTCCCCGCTTCGTTCAGCTGCGTGCCCCAGACCTTGTGCGATCCCTGATGCTCGCTTTTGCTGAAGTTGATCGCCGTTCCCAGACCCAGGTCGAAGTCCTTCATATTCTCGAACGCTTCCACAAGCTTCTCCGAATCAAGCTGTGGTCCGGCGCGTTTAAGCGCCTCGATGAGAATACGAGAGGCGATATAATATTCGAACGACACATAATCCGGGGCCTCTCCGCCAAAGTATTTTGCAAGCGCGGCTTTGTACTCCAGGATCAGTGACGAATGCCCGTCCACGGCCGGGACAACCTGCGTGACGATAACCCCTTGTGCATATTGGGGACCGAGCAGCAGAAGCTCCTCGCGCAAGGAGGTGCTGCCGACAGCAGAAGGATTGGTGTAAATGAGATCCGGAAACGCTTCGTGTGTTTTCTCGATGAATTTTGCCGCAGCGCGATAGGTCGCCACCATGACGACCGCTTTGATCGGCGTCTTGCTTGCTTTCAGCTGGCCGATGGCCGCATCGACGTCGAGCGAATTTCGGGCGTACCCCGTCCGGAGGATGAAACCGCCGTCGCCGCCACGAAGCCCGCGCATCGCTTTTGCTACGCCCGCAAAACCCGCATCGCCGTAGGCATCCTGCTGAGCGAAGACGGCAATCTGCTCTGGCCTGAGCCGCCGCAGCCTCACGAGATAGCGGACCGCGGCTTCGGTCTCCTCAGCATAGCTCGCGCGATAATTGAAAACATAACGGTCGGGCGGATCGCGCCGAAGAACATTGGCGCCGCTATAGGCTGCGTAAAAGAGGGATTGACGATCAAGCGCGAACGGCGCCGCGACCATAGACGTGGCCGTGCCGAAGTTTCCGACGAAGCCAAAAACCTGCTCTTTATCATAAAGCAGTTTCATGGTTTCGGCGGTCCGGGTTGGCTCATAACCGTCATCGGCGATGATGAGGCGCAGCATCTTCCCGTTAATGCCGCCCGCGTCGTTTGCCATGCGAAACGCAGTTTCGATGCCAACCTTGGTTTGATGCCCGTAGTCCTTGTTCGGGCCGGTCAGCGGCACGGATGCGCCAAATTTGATCTCGCCCTCGGTGATTCCATGGATCGGCCCCGCCGCGACCTGCGTGGCAAAGGTTGCGAGTTGCGATGCCGCCGCGGCTGCGGTCTCCCGCGAGGCAGGTCCGGAAGCGCCCTCGAGATCGGCAAGCTCTCGATCTGCCGTCGCGCAGTCGGTCTGCCTCGTGTTCACGTCGCGAGCTCCCGCGAGATAGCTGGCGTTGAACAAACCGAGCACCGCCCTGTCGTCGTCTTCGCTCGCGAGGGAGGATTTGATCGCAGCCGTGATCTTGTCCGAAATCCCTTTGACGCGCGCGCGCGAGATGGATGGGCATGCAGAGGCGGCCCCCAGCACGCGTCCGACATTGCTGGCCAGCGTGCGAACATCCTCGTGTGATGCCGCGGCGGCGGATAGAGGCGCAGAAATCAAAAACGCCCCTGCCAGTAACCATACAGGTTTAGTATTCACGTCTCGCTCCCAAGTGCTTCAAGATTCTCCGCCCACGGAAAATCGCCCATTCGCGGTCTTATTTTCTGAAACGAATTAGTGATTCGCTCCAAGCCGCTTTAGTCCTTCTTTACTACTTTCAATACCTGGATCAAGGCGTATTGCTTTTTTGTACTCAATAATTGCTTCCTCGCGCCGGCCGAGGATCTCAAGAACATGACCGCGCGTGTCGAGTGCATTGGCGTCATAGGGCCGGATTTGCAGCGCTTTCCCAGCGTCTTCCAGGCCCCGAACCGGATCGCCCATGCTGTAATAGGCCCAGGCGCGATTGTTATAAGCATCCGCGTCCTTAGGGTTGAGTTCGATTACACGCGTGTAATCGGCGATCGCCTTTTCGAACATTCCACTACTGCGCAAGACGTTTGCCCGCGCGAAATAGGCATCCGCCCCGCGCGGGTTGATGTCGATGGCCTTGCTGTAATCTGCGACTGAGCGCGCGGCATCGCCCCTGGCCTGATAGACGGCTCCTCGCGAAAGGTAAGCCCACGTCGCGCGCGGATTGAGTGCGACCGCTGCGTCGTAGTCGGCGAGCGCGCGCGCAAGATCACCCTTTTCACGGTAGATTTCGGCGCGCGCGAAATAGGCCCCATATTGCTTGGGGTCGATCTCGATCGCCCTCGTGAAGTCTTCGACGGCGCGGCTTGCATTGTTCTGTTTGCGATAGACCGTGCCTCGCCGGTCATAGGTCTCCGCGTCGCGTGGATTGATCTCGATCGCCTTCGCATAATCGGTCAAGGCCCGCGTCAGGTCTCCGCTGGCCCTATAGGCATCGCCTCGCAAGATGCGGGCTGCGGCATCGCGCGGCGCTTGCGCAATCAACGCCGAGCAGCCGCTGATCGCGAGCGTCACGTCTTCTTCCTGGCGGCAATCGCTGAAAGGCGATGCTTGCGCCAGGGGCGCGAATGCAAAAATCCCGAAGGCTAAAAGCCATTGTCTGCGCATCGCCGTGCTGCAGCTTCTCCATGCCAAGGTCAAGCCATTTCATGGTAACGATGCGCAACGCAGAAAAATCCGAGTCTCATCCATTTTAATGAGAGTGTCTCATTTCGGCCGCTAAATCTAGCGGAGCCCGCGTCCTTTTCCGGACGCGGATAAGCTGCTCCGGCACTTTAGATTTAATCGATTTTTCCGCCTTCGACCGATTCCGATTAAAGGCGGGTTGATCCATGCCGTCAAACCCGGCGGCGCACGGCGTATCCATATTGCAACGGCCAATCCGGCTCGGCGCCGAGCGCGCGCTCTGCATGGAGCGCAAAATAGGGATCGCGCAGGAACTCGCGGGCGATCAGAACCATATTCGCGTCGCCGCCGGTCACGATCTGGTTCGCGGTATCGGGGTCGGTGATGAGGCCCACGGCGCCTGTTCTTATCTCGGCCTCGTCGCGGATGCGCCGCGCGAAGGGAACCTGATAGCCCTTCTGCATCGGGATTTTCGCGTTCGGGATCAGGCCGCCGGACGAGACATCGATCAGATCGACGCCAAGCCGCTTCAAGTGCTTTGCAAGCTCAACCGACTGCGCGTCATCCCAGCCGCCCGGCGCCCAGTCCGTCGCCGAAATGCGCACAAACAGCGGAAGCTCTTCCGGCATGATCGCCCGCAGCCGCTCCGCGACCTGCAACACAAAGCGCATGCGGTTTTCGAGGCTGCCGCCAAATTCGTCGGTCCGCTCATTGGCAAGCGGCGAGAGGAACTCATGCAGCAGGTAGCCATGGGCGGAGTGGATCTCGATAAGCTTGAAGCCTGCCTTCAGTGCGCGGCGCGTCGCCGCCTCGAAAGCCGCGATCACACCCTCGATGCCCTCTTCGGTGAGCGCAACCGGCGTCGGACTCTCCAGCCCGAACGCGATCGGGCTCGGGCCGACCACCTGCCAGCCGCCTTCCGCGGGGCTGAGCGCAGCGCCGCCCTTCCAAGGCACATCGCAACTCGCCTTTCGCCCGGCGTGGGCAAGCTGAATGCCCGCCACCGCGCCCTGGCTTTGAACGAACCGCGCGATGCGTGCCAGCGGCTCAATATGATCGTCGGACCAGAGCCCCACATCCTTCGGCGTGATGCGCCCCTCGGGCAGAACCGCCGTCGCCTCCACGATGACAAGCCCCGCGCCGCCCGCAGCCCGGCTGCCGAGATGCACGAGATGCCAGTCGTTCGCAAAGCCGTTATCCGCCGAATATTGGCACATGGGAGAGACGGCGATGCGGTTGCGGAAGCTGACGCCGCGCAGCTTCAGCGGGGTCAGGAGATCGACCTCCGGCACGCCGAAATCCTGCCGGGTTTCCGAGCGTCCGCAGCGGATTGCGGTTTGCGGATTGGGCTCGCGGTCTGTCATGGTTCGGCCCTACTCAGCGCTGACAAATCGATGGAATTTTTTGAACTTTGCGCCTTATCGCCGCCGCCAATGAGATTGGCCTGTTTCTGCAATTCAGCGTATCTTTTTTCAGACTCTAATTTCAAGCAATGTGCCTTCTGAGCTAAAAGCATTTGCTTTACCTTACCATCAGGCGTTCTCAAATCATCTTCGTGGGCCGGACAATTCTGATTTCTCTGCTTTATCCATTCTAACTGCTGATGAAGAAGCCTCTCTGCATCGTAGGCGGAAAGTCTGCGCATAAGTATCCAATATAAGTTTCCCATATTTTGATCTGCATCTGCTGCTTCTTTATCATAGCATAGTATATCGTCTTGTGGAGTGCGTTCTTCCTCAAACGACATTGCGTACTTATCGCAGCTAAAACTAGGAGCTGCCTGAGGATTCATTGGAATGTGTGATGCATTTTTCGAGTTTCTGAGGCTATTAAAAGCAAGCAATGTTATTGCTACTATTGAAATCGTTGCTCCCAATACTATGTAAAAAATTGGCGGTTTTATCCTGCTTCCTGAATTTTGATTGAATGCAGTGTAAATGCGCCCTTCAAGGGCGGCACTTATTTCTTGTATTGATATTTTTTCGTTAATGAAATCAATCGTATGAAGATCTCCGAAACCCAGAGGCGGCTTAGAACGCGACACCGACACCGGAACGAGTTTCCCAGCCTCCCGAGCTCTCGTCGCTTCGTCGACGACGAAGGCGGAAGAAGTCGAATGCTCGGTCCACAACACTATGACCTTGTCCGCTTCATCCAATTTTTGTGCGATTGTGGAGCGGAATTGCTCTCCACCTATTAGGTTCCAATCCCACCAAACAGAGTGACCCGCCTTTATTAGTTGATCTGCGATGCGGTTTGCAAAATCACGATCTGGCCTAGCATAGGAGATAAAAACTGCCACCATAGCTATACCCATTAAGTTCTCGCTATAATAGAAAATACATTGTTGAAAGGGGTCTTGCAAAAACCACCCTGTCGCACATTTACGCGCGGATTTAGTTCCGCCAACGGTGCGGCTTGGTCGAGGGGAAGATGACAAGCCCAGGCTTTCGATGACGCCGGGGCTTAATCCGGCTGCACGCCGCGAATAATGCGAAGGATAATGATTTCCTGGTCCTGCAAGCGATAAAAGATGCTGTAGGGCAAGCGAGCCGGCACGATCCTGTAAACATCGGTCTCGTCCGTTGCACGGCCAAGACGCGGAAATTGCGCAAGATTGTCGATTGTGCTTTGAGTTGAGGCAATAACTTCCGCTGCCGCGCCGTTATCTCCTGCGACGTGATCGTAAATGCCATCGAGTTGAAAGAGGGCCCGGCGGGAATAGCGAATCCTCATGACAGGCCGTACCGCTGCTTCATCGCGGCAACATCGGCCTCGCTCGCGATCTCTCCGCGCTCGACTTCGGCAAGCGCTTCGTTCATCTCGCTTTGCTCCCCATCCGTCAGCCTGTAGATGCCTCCGCGAACGGCGAGTTGCAAAAGCAACTCCCCCGCACGATCCTGTTCCTCGTCGGAGACTTTACGGATCGCTTCGATGCCTTTTTCGAGCAGCGTTGTCATTTTCAACTCTATAGCATTATGCGGTGCCGGCTAAAAGCGGGAGATTGGCCTTGCCAATCGCCGCAGCCCGCGCGATGCACAGGTGCAAATCGGAGGCGACAACAGTGACGAAGCCCAAACTCCTGATGACGCGGGTGCTCAGTCCGGCCGTCATCGAGCGCGCGCGCCGCGATTACGATCTCGACCTGAACGAAGACGACCACATCATGAGTGCGGACGAGCTGGTGGCGCGCTGCCAGGGCAAGGATGCGGCTCTCATCACGCTCACGGAGAAGGTCACGGCGGACGTGATCGGCCGATTGCCGCCCTCGCTTAGGATGATCGCAACCTACTCCGTGGGCTTCGAACACATCGACCTTGCGGCAGCGAAGGCGCGCGGCATCCGCGTCGCGAACACGCCCGACGCGGTCACTATCGCCACGGCGGAAATCGCGATGCTGCTCATACTCGGCGCGGCCCGCCGTGCGCCCGAGGGCGAGCGGCTTCTGAGAGAGAAGAAGTGGGGCGGGTGGCAGCCCATGCAGCTTATCGGGAAGAGACTCGACGGCAAGCGGCTCGGCATTTTGGGGATGGGCAAGATCGGACAGGCGATCGCGAAGCGCGCTCGCGCCTTCGACATGGAGATTCATTATTATAATCGCCGCCGCTGCAGCGCCGAACAAGAACAGGGCGCCGTCTACCATGACACGCTCGACGGCCTACTTGGCGTGAGCGATGTGCTCTCGATCAATGCGCCGTCGACGCCCGAGACGCGCGGCTGCATCAATGCCGCGGCGCTGGCGAAGCTCCCGCGCGGCGCCATTGTCGTAAACACCGCGCGCGGCGATCTCATCAACGACGACGACTTGATTGCGGCGCTGAAGTCCGGGCAGGTTGGCTATGCGGGGCTCGATGTGTACAAGGGCGAGCCGAATATCCATCCCGGCTATTATGAGCTGGAAAATGTCTTCCTGCTGCCGCATATGGGCACATCCGCGATCGAGGCGAGGAACGAGATGGGCTTCGCCGCGCTCGACAATATCGACGCCGTGCTCGCCGGCCGGGAGCCGCCGTCCGCGCTCGTCTAGCACTTTAGAATCGATCGACTTTTCCGCCTTTCATCGATTCCGATCAAAGGCGGGTTGATCTAGCGAATTGCAACAAAGCGAATAAGACCAATGCCAGACCTTCTCCTCGAACTTTTTTCCGAAGAAATCCCGGCCCGCATGCAGGCGCGTGCGGAAGCGGACCTTGCGCGCATGATGACGGAGGCGCTGACGAGAGCGGCCTCAAGGTTGGCGCGACCAAGACCTATTCGGGGCCGCGGCGCATCGTTTTCATGGCCGAGGGCGTGCCCGCGCAATCGGCCGCGACGGTCGAGGAGCGCAAAGGCCCGCGTGTGGGCGCGCCGGAAAAAGCCGTCGAGGGATTCTTACGCGCCGCGGGCTTGAAGAGCCTCGATCAGTGTCAGGTCGCCAAAGATCCGAAGGGCGACTATTACCTCGCGCGCGCCGAGAAGCCCGGACGCACCGCGCCTTCGATCATCGCCGAGGCCGTTCCCGAAATCGTCCGCAAATTCCCCTGGCCGAAATCCATGCGCTGGGGCACGAGCCGCATTCGCTGGATCAGGCCGCTGCACTCGATCCTCTGCCTTTTCGACAATAAGCCGGTCGAGTTCGAGGTCGATGGCATCAAAAGCGGCGACTTCACCTATGGCCATCGTTTCCTGAGTGGCGAAAAAGTCACGCAACCGAAATCATTGACGATCTCTAAAAACTCGGACTATACCGAAGCACTTTTGCACGCTAAAGTTGTACTCGCAGGAGAGAATCGAGCGAAGGACATCCTCGAGGGCGCGCGCAAAGCAGCCTCGGACGCCGGGCTCGCTCTTGTTGAAGACCACGGGCTGCTGGCTGAGAATGCGGGGCTCGTCGAGTGGCCCGTGGTCCTTTCAGGCACATTCGATGGTAGTTTCCTCGATGTGCCTGAAGAAATCCTTATGACGTCCATGAAAGCGCATCAGAAGTGCTTCTCTTTGCGCGATTCGAAATCCGGAAAGCTTGCCAATCGATTTATTCTTGTCTCCAACCTCGCGGCGGAAGACGGCGGAAAGGCCATCGTCGCCGGCAATGAGCGCGTGATCCGCGCGCGGCTCTCGGACGCCAAGTTCTTCTGGCAGAACGATTTGGGCCGCCCCCTGGAACGGCTCACCGAACTCCTGGCGCAAGTGACGTTCCACGAGAAGCTAGGAACTCAACTTGAGCGTGTAGAGCGCATCAAGCGCCTCGCGCGTGAGCTTGCGCCGGTCGTGGGGGCTGACCCCGATGACGCGGAGCGCGCCGCGCATCTCGCCAAAGCCGATCTCATGTCGGAGACGGTGGGCGAGTTTCCCGAGCTGCAGGGCATCATCGGGCGCTATATCGCGCTCGCGCAAGGCGAGAAACCGGCTGTCGCGGACGCCATCGCCGAGCATTACAAGCCGCAAGGGCCATCGGATGCAGTGCCGTCGAACCCGGTTTCCATTGCGGTGGCGCTTGCCGACAAGCTCGACATGCTGGTCGGGCTTCTGGGCCATCGACGAAAAGCCGACCGGCTCGAAAGACCCCTTCGCGCTGCGCCGCGCCGCCCTCGGCGTCATCCGCATCGTTTGGAGAATGAGACTGCGGCTTCCGCTCGTTGGCGCTTCTTGAGACACAAGCCGACGTAGTCGGAAGCAGCATAGGCGAAGTCAATAGAGATCGTCGGTCCAACGCTACATAATTGAGCCCTACATGGGTAGCAGTCGCGCCTGAGCTCATTTAATTTCTTTGCAGATCGGCTGAAGGTTTACCTCCGCGACAAGGGCGCGCGTCACGATCTGATCGACGCCGTCTTCGCGCTGCCTGGGCAGGACGATCTGCTCATGATTGTGCGGCGTGTGGAGGCACTGGGCCGCTTCCTCGAAACGGAGGATGGAGCAACCTTGCTGGCGCTGGTGCGCCGCGCGCTGAACATCCTGAAGATCGAAGAGAAGAAAGACGCGAAGAGCTACGAGGGCACGCCCGCCGCGAAGCTCCTCAAAGAGAAGGAAGAGAAGGCGCTCAATGCCGCCGATCGGCGAGGTGGGAGAGAAGGTTGAAAAAGCGCTCGCGTCGGAGGATTTCGAGGGCGCCATGGCGGCGCTCGCCAAACTCCGCGCGCCGGTGGACGCCTTCTTCGACAAAGTCACCGTGAACGCGGACGATCCTGATCTCCGGTTGAATCGGCTGACGCTGCTCGCGCAAATCCGCGCGCTCACGCTTCAGATCGCAGATTTCTCCAAGATCGAGGGGTAAAGAGAAGTCGCTACAGCCCAAGTTCGCTGTGCGACCCAATCCTGATGAGTTCGAGGGTCTCTGCGTCTGGCTTTCGATAGATCAGGATCAAGTCCGGCGCGACGTGGCAATCTCGATGATCGCACCAATCGCCCGAAAGCTCGTGATCGTAATAGCGACGCGGCAGGAGTTCGTCCGCTGCTAACAGCGATAAAGCTTCTCTAGAAAGAAACTCGCTATCTGAGGATGTGGGTATAAACGTCCGCAACCCGTTTCATTCCCAGTGGGTCGGCCGCAAGGCCGGTGTCGAACTAAGTAGATGCTCGATCTCCCTGCCAACTCTACCGCGCTTTTCGCGCTTGAGGTCGCGCCGGAATTTCTTTGTCGTCTGGATCGCCCGCATCTATGTCAGACAGAAGGTCGTCAATAGAGCCGGAGCCAACCTTTTCCAGCTTGCCAGCACGAGCCTCCCTCATCGCCGCAATCGTTTCATCATTCGGGACGAGCGGATTAAAGGGCATCGCCCCTTCACGGGCGATCCTGATCATCATGAGGCGGACGGCATCAGAAAGGGTAAGGCCGATCTCTGCTAAGACGGCTTCCGCCTCCTCTTTTGTTTTTTGGTCGATGCGCGCGCGCACCACCGTGTTGAGCAACATTTGCGAGCCTCCCAGCCTCTAAAATGTAGCTACATTTGCGCTACAAGTCAAGCCCTACTCCGCCTTGCCCCAAGGCGAAGTCGGCGTGCTTGGCGCTGCTCGCGCCGGAGCTTTTATTGCGTGGCACCTCCGTGAATTCCACATCGATCACATCGTCCTGGCGCTGCGGCTTCTCCTGCCGTCGCGCTGTTTGCGGATCCGGCCGGGGCTGCGGCCTGACAGGCCGCCGAAGTCCAAATGACATGACGCGCCAAGTGGCGTCGCGGATTTGCGGGATCAGCAGGAGCGCCGCCATCCCATCGGAGACAAACCCCGGTACCATGAAGAGGATACCAGCAAGCGCGATCGTCCCGCTCTCAAGCAGCGTCTTCTCGGGCGGCTTGCCCGAGCGCATCGCGTCCATGACGCGAAACGCAAAGACACGGCTGTGCGATCGGATCATGGCGGCGCCGAGAGCGAAGCCGGCGGCAAGGAGCAGGAACGTCGCCAGCGGACCGACCCAGCGGCTCATCTGGACGATCGAGGCAACCTCCAGCACCGGCCACGAAATCATGAGGAAAAAGATCAGAAAAGGCATCGGCCGTATCGTCCTTGTTTGGGAGTCGCACTTCGATGTCTGTAATATAGGTGACGGAGATTGCGTTGCGGAGAACATTGCGGCGATTTGGCAAAGCTTGCGGCAAACAGCGCGTGACTATAGCCAGCGATGCTCAAAGCTCTTATATCTCCGAGAGGGATTACAGGTAAGATGGCCTCAGGGTCAGGAGCGGCGACTGTGACGATGAGCGATATCTTCGACCTTACCAATCTTCTGCTTTTGGCAGTCGCGGTGGCGATTTTCTTGCGACTCAGGAGCGTGCTCGGACGGCGGACCGGAGAGGAACAGCCGCGCCTCGATCGCTACGCGGCCCGTGATGCAGCCGCGCCTGCGCGCGACAGCAATGTGATTCCGATGCCCCGCGCTGAGCCGATTCCATCGGGGGGGCAACCCTCGAGCCAAAGCGTGGACGAGCGCCTCGGCGCCTTGCCGGAAGGCAGCCGTGCGATTGAACCCTTGCGCGAAATCGCGAAGGCAGACCCGTCTTTCGACGCCGGCTCGTTCCTCAAGGGGGCCACGATCGCCTATGAAGGGATTGTGACGGCCTATGCGCACGGCGACCGCGAAACGCTGCGGAATCTTCTGTCGCGCGAGGTTTTGGACAGCTTCAGCTCCGTGATCTCCGAGCGCGAGTCCCGGGGCGAAACAAATGAGCTGAGCTTCGTTGGCATCTCCTCCGCCGACATCGTTGACGCTCACCTGGCTGACCGCGTCGCCCATGTCACGGTTCGCTTCGTCAGCGAACTCGTCACCGCCGTTCGGGACAAGGCGGGCAATGTCATCGAGGGCGACATCAAGGCCGTGCGGCAAGTTACCGATGTGTGGACCTTTGCGCGCAACGTGAGTTCTCCAAATCCGAATTGGCAACTCGTGGCCACGGACACGCCTGAAGGCTGAGCGTGGCCGAGGACAGTCTCTGGCGCTGGCAGCATTCCGAAACTGAGATTGCGAAGCCTCCGGTTGAGGCCGTAGCCTTCGCGGACATGGCGGGCTGGGCGGAGGATGATCATTGCGCCGCCCTCGCCTGCTACCTGCGATCCGTGGATTTGGCGAACGCAAAGCTTCCGAAACCCGCGGAGGATCGCCTTGCAGCATTGCTGGCGGATCGCGAAAGGGCCCGCCGGTTCTTCGAAGAAAACTTTTCTCCCTTTCGCATCCTGACCGAGCCTGGCCTCCTGACATCGTATTTCCAGCCGGTGCTGAAGGGATCGCGAACGCCGTCGCCAGCCTTTTCGATCCCGGTCTATCGGCGCCCGGCAGACCTTAAGCCCCTGCCGCCGGGGCATGGGCTGATGGCGGACGGGCTCACCGCCGCTCGTGCCGCGCAGGGCCGGTTCGAACCCTATTCCACGCGGGCTGAAATCGAAGCGGGCGCGCTGGCGGGACGCGGCCTCGAAATCCTTTATCTCGCCGATGCGATCGAAGCGTTCATCATGCACGTCCAGGGCTCGGGCCTCGTCGAACTGGATGATGGAACGGCGGCGCGGCTGACCTTCGATGGGAAAAACGGCCACCCCTACACGTCTGTCGCCAAATGTCTCATCGAGCGTGGACATCTCGCAGCCAAGGATGCCCATCTCGAAGGGATGGTTTCCTGGCTCCGCGCGCGTCCCAATCCGGCGGCACTGTTGCAGGAAAACAAGTCCTACATCTTTTTCAAGGAGCTGAATTCCGCGGAGGCTGGCCCGATGGGCTCGCTGGGCGCACAGCTCTACCAGGGCCGGAGCCTGGCGGCCGATCCGCTTTACCACACGCTTGGAATACCTATATGGGTTTCAGCACCCGGACTCTGCGTTTGACGAGCGACCTTTCCGCAGGCTTGTTGTGGCTCAGGATACGGGATCCGCAATCAAGGGAGCCCAGCGCGGGGACATTTTCGCGGGCACGGGCTGCGAGGCCAGCCGCGTGGCGGGCCGGATTCGGCATAAGTGCGAATTTATTGTCTTGCAGCCTAGATGCTAATTTGTGCGCAAAGGTTTTGGGGAGCATTTCATGGAAGGCCGCAGCCGCAAGCGGTTCCTGTCCGAGGAGGAGATTGAGCTTTGGGCTCGCGTCACGCGCAATGACGAGCCTTTGGCCCGGCCGCAGCCTCTTTGCCTCACTGACAGCCGGCCCAGGGAGACCGGTACTCCCGCAGGGCCGCGGCGCCGAATGGCGCTGAAAAGACCGTTGCGGCGAAGCCGGCCATTGCCCCTGCCCGGTTGAAAGCCGCCCCGGTGCCGCCACATGCGCCTTTCGATCCGCGCATCAGCAAGAGGATTGCACGCGGCCACCATTCCATAGACGCGCGGCTCGATCTTCATGGCTTACGGCAGCAGGATGCCTATGTCGTTCTGCGCCGCTTCCTGGCTCGCTGTCAGGCAGACGGCCTTCGGCACGTGCTTGTCATAACCGGCAAGGGCGGCAAGCCTGAGGAGGCCGGAACCCGCGATTTCTGGCAGACAGACGAAAGGGGCATTCTGCGCAGGCTCGTGCCGCAATGGCTGGCCGAGCCGAGCTTTCGCCTGCATGTGGTGAGCTTCACCGAGTCCGCGATGAAACATGGCGGCAGCGGAGCGCTTTACCTGACCATCCGCAAGGGGCCGCGGCACCCACACCCTGGGTAATACGAACCGCCATTCGGCATCTTTGCCCACCCTCGGCCCTTGTGGCGTTAAAAAGTACTTATATGTGTACCTATGCCCGTTCTACGAAACGAAACCTGTACCTTTCTCCGGCGGTTCATCGAAGGCACGCCGCAAGCCGCGCGCAGTGAAGCGTAGCGGAACGGAGTGCGGCTTGCGGCCCAAATCAGCGTAGCCTTCGCGAACCGAGCCGGTCTGGTGGGAGCGACCATACAAAACCTGCGATTCGATCGCCAAAATTGGACGTGCGCCCCGCCAGACTGGCCGTAATCGATGCCCCGTGGGGAGTCCGCGCCGGACTTGTGCCTTTTTTTCCGAGCGCCAGTACAGGGACCGGCGGAGGTTGCGGCGGCTCGCAGTTTGAAGCGGGGAGAAGGCATGACTGAACAGCGATGGTACGCCGGCGTGGACTGGGCGAGCAAAAGCCATCACGTCTTTCTGACGGACGGCACAGGCCGCAAGATCGGCGAGAAAATCTTCAAGCACAGTGGTGAAGGCTTGGCTGACATGACCGCCTGGCTGCTTTCGGCAAGCGGCGCTGCCAGTTTCAGCCAAATCTACGTCGCCATCGAAACGCCGCACGGACCCGTGGTGGAGACGCTGATCGAGCGCGGCTTTATGGTTCACGCCATCAATCCGAAACAAATGGATCGCTTCCGGGACCGCTTCACGCTGGCAGGAGCCGAAGACGATAGCCGCGACGCCGAAGTGATGGCGTCGGCCTTGCGCACCGATCCGCATTGCTTGCGGCTGCTGGCCGCCCTCGACCCAACCGTCATCGAACTGCGCGAGTGGTCGCGCATCGCAAGCGAGCTTGGCACGGAGCGTAACCGGCTCACCAACCGCTTGCGCGAGCAGCTCTGGCGCTATTGCGCTCAAGTAGCGCGAAGCGCGATAGCGCAGCAGAAGACTTTCCCGCCATGCTGGAGATCGAAAGCGATCTTGGCGCCCCATGGCTGCTCGACCTGTGGGAACTGGCGCCCACACCCGGCAAGGCCGCGCGCATCCGCGAGGGGACGGTCGCCAAGCTGCTGAAGCGCCACCGCATCCGGCGCTTCGACACCGCCCATGTTCTGGATGTCTTGCGCAAACCGGCTGTGCACGTTGCCGGGGGAACGGTTGAAGCGGCCAGCGCTCATATCAAGACGCTTGTTGCGCGCATCCGCCTTGTAAACGGCCAGACCAAAGAAGCAAATCGCCAGCTGGACGCTCTCACAGCCAAGCTCATCCCAGCAGAGGAGGCCGGGGCGGGGCAGCAGAAGCAGCATGACGTGGAAATCCTCGCATCCTTGCCGGGAGTTGGAAGGATTGTCCTCGCCACGCTGCTCGCAGAGGCTTGGGATGGCCTCAAACGGCGCGACTACGCCGCGCTGCGCCATTTGGCCAGAATTCGCGCCTGTCACCAAGAGGTCTGGCAAGAGCTGCATTGTCATCCGAAGGCAAGCTTGTAGTAACCGGCTTGCCAACGCCATCTACCATTGGGCGTGCATCGCCATTCAGCATGACCCAACGAGCAAAGCAAAATACGCCGCCCTGCGCGGCCGGGGGCATAGTCATGGCCGGGCTTTGCGATCTGTTGCAGATCGCCTCCTCAATGTCGCTTGCGCCATGCTGAAAAATGGCACCCTGTTCAACCCCCCGCTCGAAGCCCAAAAGACCCCTTGCTAAATGGTGGGGAGTCCAATTTTAACCTGTTGCACGCCCCCAGAGGCTGACACGTCTGGAACGCTCTGACAGTTGGTAAACGGCACGCGTTCGCAATTGCGCTCTATTCCGCCGCGCGAGCCGCCGTCTCTTCCGGATAATCTTCGTCGAAGCTCCCAGCCTTCACGAGGCGCTCGAAAAGACCGCCGGCTTCGGCGAGTTCGTTGAACGTGCCGGCCTCGACGATGCGCCCCCGATCCAGCACCAAAATCTTGTCCGCATTCGCGACGGTCGAAAGCCTGTGCGCGATGAGAAATGTCGTGCGGCCCCGCCTCACGGCATCCAGAGCGCGCTTGATCTTGGCCTCGGTCTCGTTGTCGAGAGCGCTCGTCGCCTCGTCGAGGATCAGGATCGGCGCGCTCTTCAGGATCGCGCGGGCGATGGCGATACGCTGGCGCTCGCCGCCTGAAAGAGCCGACCCGCGCTCGCCGATCACAAACTGATATCCGCCCGGCTTCGAGCGAATAAAATCGTCCGCCTCGGCAAGGCGCGCAGCCGTCTCAACCTCTTCTTGCGTCGCCGAGGGGCGTCCGATGCGGATGTTCTCCTCGATAGACCTGTTGAACAGACCGGCATCCTGAAACACGACCGCGGTCGATTGCCGAAGAGAGGTCAGCGTGACATCGCGAATGTCTGTCCCATCGATCAGGATCTTGCCTTCCTGCGGATCGCGAAGCCGCTGGAGCAAACCCAATGTTGTGGTTTTTCCGGAGCCCGTTGGCCCGACAAGCGCGAGCGTCTGGCCCGGTTCTGCCTCGAAGGTCAAATTAAAGACACCTTGCTCCGCGTAGGGGAAGCGGTAGGTCGCGTTCTCGAAACGGACTTGCCCTTGCACATTCTCGAGCGGAACCGCGCCCGGTTTTTCAAGCGTGCTGCCGCTTGTATCAAGAAGGTTAAAAAAATTCGCGAGCGTAGGCGCCTGCAGGAAAATGCGTCCCACAAAGCCGGATAGCATGTCGAGCTTGCTGATGAGAAGATTGGAGAAACCGACAAAGGCCACGATCTCTCCAACCGTAACTTCACCGCGCTGAGCCAGGATGGCTCCGATTGCGAAAACGGCCACCATCGTAATGGTTGCCGCCGTCCGGGTGAGCACCGTCAGCATCGCCCACCATGTTACGACCGGATATTGCGCACGGAGCAGATCGGCCATGAGGGCGCGCAAAGCGCTGGTTTCGGCAAGAAACCGCGTATAGCTTTGCACAACGGTTACATTGCCGATGACGTCGCCCACTCGGCCAAAAACATCCTGGTGATACTGCTCGACGCTTTCCTGCCCACCGTGAGTCCGTCTGATGATCACCGTGTTGGCAAGGAAATAGAGAACTGCCAGCGAAGCCAGCAGCGCGGCCAGGCGATAGTCGATAGAAATTGCAGCAGGGATCAGGAGCACGATCCCGGCAATCGCAGTCAAATGCTCGCGCAAGAAGGAAAGCCACAATGCGAAGAGCTGGTCGGTGCCTGCGAGCATGATCCGGACCACACGGCCAGACCCTTGCTCGGCGTGATAGCTGATCGGTAGCGTGATGGCCCGCTCGAAGGCGCTGCTCATCGCCGCGAGACGCTGCCTGTGCGCGAGCCTGTCCGCCATGATCGCGAGAGCCGAGGTCGCAATGATGTTGAAGAGGCCGAGCGCCGCCCAGACGCCGATGATGGGGAATGCCTTATCGCCTTTCGAGAGCGCATCGACGACCCGGCCGAAGAGAATTGGCTCTGCAAGCTGCACAACGGCGATGGCGACTCCGGCGAGCACAAGCGTTATGGCGAGCGCGCGTTCAGACGCAAGCATGCCGAGAGCGCGAAGATAAATTCTCGCTAGCTTCATAGTGAGACTGCCGGATACACCGATGACTGCGGATAATAGTGACTAAACATGAAAGCCTTGTCCATGTGCCATGGATAAGGCGCGATAATTTAATGATTTTTCTTAAGGGTGGCAGTTGCTTTCATGCGCTCGCCCTCACGCGGCGCGGGCAGCGCGTCTCGAGGATGGAGCCGCAGTTGCGATCATTTCCTGCCTTCCGTCGGAAAAAAAAGCAACAATGCGATTATCGTCCTGCATTATGAGGCTGAGGACATGCCGCTTTGGCCATCCGTCCGGCGCGAGCCTGGTGACTTTCACGCGACCCAGGGCGCATGGGAAGGACGTCAGCATCCCCTCCGGATGGCTCAGGGTCACATTGGCGGGAAATTCCCCACCCCACGGTATGGCGACCGCCACGGGCGGGTTGAGAACAATGCCACCCCCAGCCTCAAAAATGTAGTCATGTTCGATAGCGCGCCACGCGCCAACGCCGCGGCAGCCCATGAAGACGAAGCATCGCCATACCGCTCCGATTGAGACGTGGGCCGAGAGGCAGATCCAGCGGAACCGAATGGTGGCAAGTTCACCATCGGGGGTGATGACGGCGGTTTGGCCCCCTGGAAGGGACGCCGCAAGGAAGCCGTTCTCAAGGTCGCGGTCAATTTCGTTCGGAAGCTGGCCGGCTATATCCAGAACGGCGGCAGGACCGCCACCATCGGCTGGCAGATTGCAGGCATAGACGACGCTGGATGTCGGATTTGGCGCAAGCAGATTGCAGGGAACGGCGAGCGTCTGAGCCGCACCTGCGCTTCCGCCGCCCAGCCAGCCTAGAATCGCCTCCCCCTGCGGCGCGAGAATCCGCTGCCCGCTATCGACGCGCAGCTGCACAGGAAACGGCTTGGCGGCTGTGGCACGCTCGAACATGGAGACCTGCGTCGAATCAGGATTGAGATAACTTTTATAAATGTCCCATGAAGCCGTCACCAAACGGTGAATAACCTGCTGAAATGGCCCTTCGCAGTCTGCGTAACGGTGGCAATCCCAGCGCTCTATGCGGAAGGCAATGCGGGCCGCGTGATTTATGAGACGTTTCGGGTCCTGCCTCGGGACAGGCTCAGCGATTTGATCGTCATCGACGACGGCAGATCCGATCGCGAAATCAAATCCCTTATTCCGACCATCCCAGGCTCGGTTATATCCGGCATAACCGGCCAGAGCGCCGCCGTCAGGGCAGGCGTTCTCGCAGATCGAAGTCCGATCATAGTGACGATGGACGGCGACGGGCAAAACGATCCGGCCGATATTCCTAAATTGTTAGGGAGACTCAGACTGAGCATCGAAATGGTCAAGCGGTCGGATGCCGACAAGGCATTAAAGGTTCTGCCAAACGTGGATCGTCGAACGAACCATTGGCTGGCTCGCCCGTTGCCGAGCCACCTATGTTTTCGACCTTGGCTATTACGATTACAGCTGGTGGGCGGCCCTGCATAAGGCTGGTTGCCGCATCGTGACGAGGCTCAAGGCCAATACGCCGTTTGAGGCCGCCGAAGAGCGAGCCGTCCCGGCGGAGAGCGCAATCCTTGGCGACCGGACAGGCTATCTCCCCAAACGGCTGGCCGGCGCGCGCCAAAATCCGCTGCCGGACCTTGTGCGCGAAGTGCAGGTGAGGATCGAAACGGGCAAGATTTTGCGTCTGTTCACTAACGATCTGAAGGCAAGTGCCCAGGACATCGCAGCCTTGTACAAGCGCAGATGGGAGATCGAGTTGTTCTTCCGCTGGATAAAGCAGACCTTGAAAATCAAGCACTTCCTCGGAACGTCCGAGAATGCCGTGCGCATTCAGATTACGGTTGCGCTGATTGCGTTCATGCTTTTGCGCCTCGCCCATGAGGCCAACAAAATTGTCGAAAGTCCCCTCGCCTTCGCCAGACTCATCCGCGCCAACCTCATGCAACGAAGAACGATCCGCAATCTCCTCCAAACGGTGCCTCCGCCAAAACAGCCGCAGCAGCATCCCCTCCTCGATCTCTGGCCGGACCTTGCAGGGAGGGAGGCTTGAAAAAGCAAATGTCATGCCGGACAGCCGTGCCTCCAAGGGCGGCCATGACGACGGAATTGGCGGAAACATCCGGGTCATCAAGTTCCGGAAAGCCCTTGCGTTCCTGCGCCGGGCCTCAACCCGGCTCATTTGAGAAAATTCTACCGCAAGCCTGATTGTAGCGCTCTCGGCGGCAGAGCAGCGGAGCTATTCGAAATACCGGTGAGGAAATGCAGAAATTTCACCGGAATGTGCAGGTATGGGTTGCGATCTTTCGCCGAACAGCCTATGTCAAATTTGTGACGCGGGGTGGAGCAGCCCGGTAGCTCGTCAGGCTCATAACCTGAAGGCCGCAGGTTCAAATCCTGCCCCCGCAACCAACGTAATTGCGCCGCTCTCGTCGAGGGTCCTCGCGGCGCACTTGGTCACTGGATTGTCATTGAGGATCAGAAAATCGCCAACTATCAGGCCGTCGTCCCCACAACCTGGAACGCGGGACCCCTCGATGGCGCTGGGCAGCAGGACAAACCCTTGGAAATCCTGCGCACGATACACAGTTTCGATCCTTGCCTTGCATGCGCAGCCCATGTCCTGGGGCCAGAGCGTAGCGAAATCGTCCGCGTCAGATAGTTGCGTCCCACGGCAGGCGCATCGTCACCCGCCTTTGGGGGTTCTCAGGCCTGTATCAGTCTGCTTCTGCCAAGCTCCCTGGTTGAACGCCATAACGTATGCCTATAAATCGGTGCCGATGTGTGCCGCCGTTAAAACCCGCGCTGTCATGCCGATCGATGCCCAAACCGCTTGCCGTTTTACACCCACACGTGCTGCCTTCCCCAAGTGACCGGAGTGTCGGCATCCGCATCGCTCCTTTCGAGGCTCGCTCAGTCTTGACACTTGTTATGGCCCTTGGCAGCTCAGAAAAGCGCTGACTTTGTCGGGAGGCTTGCTCGCCAGCTTCCGGATCGACAACTCTATGAGCTCCTCGCTCATAGAGGGTTCGCGCCCTCGGGCTCGCCGTCAGACAGCAAGCGCCGGATAGTCCGTGTAGCCCCTTGGCCCAGGCGTGTAAAACGTCGCCATATCCGGTTCGTTCAGCGGCGCGCCTGCGCGCAGGCGCGCGACCAGATCGGGATTGGCAAGAAATGACCGTCCGAAGGCAACAAGGTCTCCTCGGTTCTCAGCGAGCGCGCTCTCTGCGGCAGCGCGATTGAAGCCGCCGGAAAGGATGAACAGGCCGTTGAAGCCGCCGCGAAGCCGGGTCTTGAAATCGGCCGGCACCGGTGGAGCGCCCACGCAGAGTGATCAACGAGATGAAGGTATAAAAGACCAAGTGTTGAGAGCTCGGATGCAAGCGCGAGAAATTGTGCCTCGACCTCCGGAAACGCGCCGGTCCCATTGAACACGCCATAAGGCGAGAGTTGAATGCCGACCCGGTCGCGGCCAATGGCGGCTACGGTGGCGCGAGCGATCTCGATCGCCAGACGGTTACGGCCCTCAACGCTGTTCCCGTAGGCGTCAGAGCGCTGGTTGACGTTTGGATTGATAAACTGCTCGATCAGATAGCCGTTTGCGCCATGCAGTTCGACCCCATCGAAGCCCGCATCGAGCGCGAGCCGGGCGGAGCGCGCGTATTCATCGACGGCGTGCGCTATGTCCGCCTCGGTCATCGCCCGCGGTACGCTGTGGGGTTGCATACCCTTCGCGTCGGTGTACATCTCACCGGGGCACACGGCGGCGCACGGTCCCACCACCTCGGCGCCTGCGGGCAGGTTGGCAACCTGGGTCACCCGTCCCGTGTGCATCAGCTGCACAAAGATTTTGCCACCCTTGTCATGAACCGTGTTCGTGATCTCCCGCCATGCCGCGGCGTGCGCCGCGTTGTAGAGGGCGGGGATCCGCGGGTAGCCAAGCCCGTTGGGCGACGGAGAGGTGCCTTCGGTGATGATGAGGGCCGCCGATGCGCGCTGGCCGTAATACTCCGCCATCAGCGAATTGGGCGTGTTGGCGTCCACGGCACGGCTGCGCGTCATTGGCGCCATGACCATGCGGTTCTTGAGCTGAAGCGAGCACGCGGCGAAAGGTTCGAAGAGCATGATTATCCCCGGTTGGTGAACAAATACGGGCCTCGCAGGCGACCCATAAGGCAGGTTCTCTGGTAACGGCCTAACCTGCTGCGCGACCGTGGGCTATGGATCCTGGATGGCAGAAGAATTCCACAATTGGCCGCAAGAGTTTAGATCTAAGATTGACGGTCGTCCTAACGTCCACAGCATTCGTGACACGGTCTTGCTGAAAGTTGATATCATTGCTTCCGATTGGCTGAAAGGCGACCATCTTCGTCGCGATTCCATACGCGTCCTTGGCCGGGATGGATGCTCCAAATGATGTTATATTGAAAGAACCAACGCAGCATATTGGGGTCTCCCATTGATCACTCTTAGGATCACTCACCGGACAACCTATCGCTACCGTCGCCCGGTGAGCCTCGGGCCGCACCGCCTGATGCTTCGCCCGCGGGAAAGCCGCGATCTTCGGCTTATTTCGAGCGATGTCACGGTGACACCCGCTGCGGTGGTGACCTGGGCGCAGGATGTCTTCGGCAATGCCGTCGCGACGGCCGCGTTTCAGAGCATGACGGACATTCTCGCGATCGACAGCGTGGCGGAACTCCAACTTACCGCCGCTGCCTGGCCCGTTTTCGATATCGCCGCCTCCGCCATTGTCTACCCCTTCCAGTATACCGCCGAGGAATGGACCGATCTCGGCGCATTGGCGATCCAGCAATACCCAGACCCTGCCAGACGCTTAAGCAACTGGGCCAAGGCATTCGTCCGGGGGACGTCGACAGACACGCTTTCGCTGCTGAAGGATCTGAGCGCCGGAGTTTCGCAATGGATCAACTATCAGAGCAGGGAGGACGAAGGCACCCAGTCACCCGTCCAGACGCTTGATCGCGGCTGGGGATCGTGCCGGGATTTCGCGGTCCTCTTCGTCGAAGCGGCGCGCAATCTCGGTTTTGGGGCACGCATCGTATCCGGTTATCTCTATAATCCGGATCAGGACGCTGTAGGGACTTCGGGTGCGGGGTCGACCCATGCCTGGGCGGAAGTCTATGTGCCAGGGGCGGGCTGGATCACCTTCGATCCGACGAACCGCGGTGTCGGCGGCTTCAACCTGATCCCCGTCGCCGTCGCGCGCGACATCCGGCAGGTCATGCCCGTGGCCGGCAGTTTCATCGGGATGACCGACGCCTTCCAGGGCATGGCGGTGGAAGTCAGCGTCAAGGCTTAGCGCCAAAACACCCGCAACCCGATAAATCACTGGAACTTAAGTCCTTTCAAACCATTGCCTTCCTAGAGCATGGGAGTTCAGCATGGCAGATCAGAATTCCATCAAATCGGATCGCGGCGGCAAGTCCCACAGAATACAGGGCCAAGCCACGGGAGCGCTCGTGACAACAAAAAAGGGGATTGGCTCCTACCCTGCGGACGATCCGGAAAACGGACCCACCGGCGGCGAGACCGCGGGCAAAAAAGATGTGAACCTCGATGAGCGGATGGGCTCGAACAAGCCGCGGAAAGACGGCGAAGGAGAACTCGCCAATCCTGACCGCGTTCAGCGCGATCTCGACCGCTACAGGGACGAGATGGCGGACGATGCGCCCGGCTCGGGCACGCCGGAGGACAATCCGTAAGGGGACCGCTCCACGGGCGGAAGCGATCCAGCGCAAAAACAAGCTTTCTCAAGCTCCAACCTGCGAACCGAAAATCTCTCCTGCGCAATTGACGCGTCCTCGACGGCTTTCTCGTGGTCGCGGCATCTCCGACATAGCATCCTGAGGCCGTGCGCCGATCATCGGCGTTCGGGTTTAATAATCGGCAAGGCCGATCGAGTTCGCTATTATCTGGTCAGCGGATATCGAGGCTAGGGCTCGAACAGCGCGGCGAAGGCCATGGACATTGACGATCCACCGCGACGGGCGGATCGCAGAACTGCCGTTGACAGGTAAACATCATCACCCGGATACGGATCTGGTTCGCCAAGTCTGCGAGACGCTCAGGCTCGATGAATCGGAGTTGCCCAGGTCCTAAGGGTCGCGCTTAAGCTGGCCCTGACTTGGCAGAAAAAATGCAGCCGTCCCGTGTTTCCTGAGCAACCGCCCATCAAGATGCTGTTCCAGATTTGGCCTGCAATCATCGTCGTTCCCCGCATAGCTCGATGGCGAGTGGAGAAACCAAATCTGTCTGTCGATGGCGCTCGCGAGCCTGGCGAACAAGGTAGCCGTCGTCTCGTCGCAAAGCGCAGCGGCTCTTTCCCGGGCCTGCCTCGCGGAATGCCGCAACTTGGCGAGGGCGCGCTCAATGGCGGAGATGTAATCCTGGTCACGAGCGGCAGCGGGCGGATAGGGATCGAGGAAAGAGCGTACTTGCACCCTTTGCGGTGTAGCTTGCGCTACGGCGCCGAGCGCGCGAAGCCGCTCTGCGATGAGGGTGCAGAACTGTTCGATCTCGCTTGCCGCCGTGACCAACTCCCGCGTTTCGGCAAGGCGCGGATCTTCGAAATTCCAGAGCGCGCCTCTTAGCCGGAGCTGAAGATCGATCGCGGATGCGAGGTGCCTGTCGAGAAGGTCAATGATGGGCTTCTCATTGTTTTCAAGAGCAGTTACGTTTTGCGTGGCTCGCATGATGCGCACTCCGGGTTTACCATCTACGGTGAAGCCAGCTCGAATATTCGGGCTGCGCCGCGAGATAACCCGGCACGCCCCAGTAAGGCTTCGAGGATGATTTTAGCGGATAGGCGTCGGCAAGGCCTCGGCCGGGGTCATTCGGGGTTCTGAAGCGCACCTCGATCGAAAGCGGCTGACCGTTGTGCTCCTTGCCAACTTTGTCCAGGTTTTCTGAGAGATCCGCGAGCGTCGCTCCGGGCGCGATGCGCAAAGACACGGACCCGTCGTCGAATGCGATCAGCACGCTGGTCGCAATAAAGCGTTCCTTTGAGGTATTACGCATAATAAACCTCGCTTCATCAGATTAACTCAAATCTTAACAATAAATGGTGCGAAGCTGCAGATTCGGAAAATACTTACAGCCGCGCCATCGCGGATCAGATTGGCAAAACGCCGTGCAAGTGTTCTAAAATCTTATCGCTCGGAATTTTCGTCAAATCCTTCGCCAATTCGCCGGCCAGCGCATCTTTGAGCGTATGGTCGAGATGCTGGCGAAAATCGCTGAGGATTTCGGGAGGCGCCACGAGAACCCAGCGATCCAACAACCTTCTCTACGATTTCTCACAGACGGCCATTCCGACCGACAATGTCGATGCGGACTATCTGACGATCCCGCGAAAATGGGACATCGATAACATTTTCAAGTTCATGATCTTCATCGGTCCCATCAGCTCGATTTTCGATTACGTGACCTTCTTCGTCATGCTCTACGTTTTCAATGCATGGGCGAACCCGGCCCTTTTCCAGACCGGCTGGTTCGTGGAATTGCTTTTGACGCAGACGTTGATCATTCACATCATCCGCACCGCAAAAATACCTTTCATACAAAGCCGCGCCAGCACGCCCCTTATCGCAACGACGATTGTCGTTGGCGCCGTCGGCATCGCCTTGCCCTTCACTTGGGTTGGGGAACAACTCGGCTTCACGACGCTGCCGCAGGCCTACTGGTTCATCTTGGCTGCTACGCTGCTCGCCTACGCCACGCTGACGCATCTTGTGAAAACCTGGTTCATCCGGCGATGGGGCATGTAGGCAACAATTTCTCCTTCCGAACCGGGACAATTAAAAAGAGTGCATTTGCACGGCTGAAACATCGCGCCTTGAATCGGACGCGGGCGTCTGGATGATTTTTTTATGCATCCCGTGTATGGCGGCATCTGTTTCTCAACTCGTCCCTTACGTTGCGTCCCAATTCCTTCTTCTGACGGATCCTCACCGAATTCGCTTTGACGGCAGGTTAACGAGAGTTCCGGCCCGCTCCTACCCTTGCTAATACGAGGAAATACACCGAGCGAACGCCATCGCCGCCGCCTGTCGGGCGCTCAAGCTGTCGCGGCCGGGCTCGATCCATGGATCAAGTCCGAGGACAGGCCCGGCCATCCAGCCAAAAAATCAGGCCTTATGCCAACCGTCGGTTCCTGAAATCTGCATGGCCATTTCCCCATGGACCAGACAATGGTCCAAAATAATTGTGGCTTTGGACCAAAACGTGTGCGGCTTCAGCGAAAACCGACTGCCATTCTGGCTGAGCGAGATCCTAGAATAAAGCTCCTTGCCGGGAGGTTAATTGCGATAAGTCATTGATTTATATAGGATAAACCGAAGAACGGATGACGGCGACGACATGCCCGCCGCGCTGCGAGAGGCGCGGACATGGTTAACAGGCGCGGCGTGAATATAATTAACGGACTTTAGCGCGTCCCAATAAAGGAATAAATTCCGGCATTAAATTCCATTTAATGGGGTGCGATCGAAGAAAAATCTTATTTTTTTCAATGGTTTAATGCATCCCACCAACGGCGCGCGCTTCCCCATCTTGCGCCGAATAGACCATTTGTTAAGACGATTTGGACCAGAAATAATTCCAGCGGGCGAAAATTAACCATCTTCGGGTTAAAGCACCGGCGCGGCCCTGCCAGGCAACGATCCGTTTACGTGCACCACGAAGGCGAGGATGACCAGTGGAGGAAAGTTCCACCCGGAGAGTAGTTGGTTAGCTCTGGTAGTTGGCAGGCGGCTTGGCGAGGCAACTCGATGAGCGTCAGGAAAAGAGATCGCTAAACGCAATGCAGCAAAAGACAAACGGCGCGGACAACGAACGCATATCGATCCGGGCGCTTAGTTTTTTCTATGGGCGAGTCAGGGCCTTGAAGAACATCAACCTGTCAATCAACGACCGCATGGTCACGGCGTTCATTGGCCCCTCAGGATGTGGAAAATCCACGTTACTGCGTGTTCTCAATCGAATGTACGATCTCTATCCCAAGCAACGCGCCGAAGGCGAAGTGATTTTCAACGACATCGGCCCCCCGCCGCAAACTGTCAACGTTTTGCAATTGGCTCAAGCATACATATAAATAATTCTCCTTGCCATCAAGGACTGCCTCGGGCAAAGGCGCCGTGACTTATCGCGGCCCGTATTATCCGGAGATCGTATAGAGGGCCACCGGTTGGGTGGTCTAGAGTGCGCCCGGAAAAGTGCGAAGCGGTTTTCCGATAAAAACGCACGGCAAAACAAAAACTTAGAGCTCGCTATTGAGTCCATCAAAAGCGGATACGCTCTAATGCGTCCGGCATTTCCAGGATGACTTCAGGTGTTCATACGGCGTGGATCGCGTTGCGCATCGCCCCAATCCCAGCGATTTCGGTCTCCATCACATCTCCCGGCTTCAGCCACTCCGGCGGCGTGCGGCCCATGCCAACGCCGGAGGGCGTGCCCGTTGCGATCACGTCGCCCGGTTCGAGGGTCAACCCGCGCGAGAGTTCGGCGATAATGCGGGGGATTTTGAAATACATATCCTTCGTATTGCCGTCCTGCTTGACGCCGCCATTCACGCGCAGAATAAGGCGAAGGTTATCCGGTTCTATATCGGCGGCGGGAATGAGCCACGGTCCCATCGGCGCATGGCCATCGAGGCTTTTGCCTTTGAACCACTGGCCGCCATGCGCAGTTTTTTGCAGATCGCGCGCCGAAACGTCGTTCAGCACCGTATAGCCGAAGACATGATCCGCCGCGTTCGCCTCGGAGATGTTCCGCCCGCCCTTGCCGATGACGACCGCAAGTTCAACTTCCCAATCGATCTGTCGCGAAACCGACGGATCGTAGGGGATCGGATCGAACGGCCCGTTGAGCGCTCCCGTCGCTTTGGTGAAAAACACAGGGTGTTCCGGCAGCTTCTGTGAAGGGTCGCGCATCTTCGCGCCCTCCGCAAAATGCTCCAGATAGTTCCAGCCGACGCAGACAATGTTGCGGGTCAATTTCGGGATCGGGGGCAAGAGCTGGATGTCCTCCACCTTCAAGCCCGTATGGACATCGGAAGCCGCAAGTTCACGGACTTCCGCCAAGCCCTGCGGACCGGCCTCGATCAGCGCGAGCATGGACTTGCCATCGAAACCGAGCGCAGTTTTTGTCTGAAGAGCGGCATCGGCGACGTCGACCACGTGGCCGCCGGGGCGGACCAAACCAAGACGCGGGTAGCCGTGTGCATCGGCATAGGTGAGAAGACGCAATCTTGAATCGAGCGGCACATCAATTTTTGTCATTGGCTGTCCTTGAAAAAGCCCCTCATCCTGTCCTTCTTCCCCCTAGGCATGCCAACGCGGGCCTGCCACTCCATTCGGCGTGCGTCCAGCGCGACGTGAGAAAGAACGCTGTTGCTCCCCGCCTTTGGCGGGACAATCACTCTAAGCCAAGGCGCGCTTGTGAAGGGAAGGTTGGACTGAGGGGAATAGACCGTAAGCCACATACTTCATTGATCCCAGCCGGTAACGGCTTTCACCTCAAGAAACTCCTCCAGGCCAAACCGGCCCCACTCGCGACCATTGCCGGACTGCTTGTAGCCACCGAACGGCGCGGCCATCTCAAGCGATGCCCCGTTCATAGTCACGGTCCCGGCCCGCAAACGGCGCGCGACGCGCCTTGCCCTTTCGACGTCGCCCGACGAAACATAGGCGGCAAGGCCGTAAGGCGTATCGTTGGCGATCCGAGCCGCGTCATGCTCATCCTTGTAGCCAATGATGGAGAGCACCGGCCCAAAGATTTCCTCGCGCGCGATGATCATATCGTTCGTAACGTTCGAGAACACGGTCGGGCGCACATAATAGCCCTTGTTCAGGTCCGCCGGACGCCCTGGTCCGCCTGCGGCAAGCGTAGCGCCTTCGTCGATCCCCTTTTTGATGAGAACCTGGATTTTCTCCCATTGCGTACGATTCACGACCGGGCCGATCGTGGTGTTCGCCGCTCTTGGGTCGCCGGACTTGGTTTTATCCGCGACGGCCTTCGCGATGGAGGTGGCCTCGTCCATGCGCCCATGCGGCACCAGCATCCGCGTGGGCGCGTTGCAGGATTGGCCGGTGTTCTGAAAGCAGTGCGCTGTGCCGCCGCTTACGGCCCTTTGGAAATCCGCGTCCTCCAGGATGATGTTGGCCGACTTGCCGCCCAGTTCCTGGGTCACGCGCTTGACGCCGGCAGCCGCGCGCTGCGCCACGTCGATGCCCGCTCGCGTTGAGCCGGTGAAAGAGATCATGTCAAGCCGAGGATGGGCGCTCATCGCAGCCCCGACTTCCGGGCCGAGCCCGTTGACGAGGTTGAAAACGCCCTTCGGTACGCCGGCTTCGTGCAAAATCTCAGCGAAGATCAATGCCGAAGTCGGGGTGTACTCGGATGGTTTCAACACCATGGTGCAGCCCGCCGCAAGCGCAGGTGCGACCTTGCAAGCGATCTGGTTCATGGGCCAGTTCCAGGGCGTGATCATGCCGACCACGCCGACGGGATCCCGGAGGATCGTTGCAGCGCCAAGCCGCTCTTCGAAGGGATAGGTCTTCAGCGCTTCGAGCACGGTTATGAGTTGCGCGAGCCCTGCCCTCGCCTGCAAGCGTTCCGCGAAAGGCAGGGGCGCGCCCATCTCATCGGAAATGGCGGCTCCGATGTCTTTCAGCCGGCCGGTGTAGACTTGGATGACCCGCTCCAGGAGCGCGATGCGCTCCTCGCGTGACGATACCGCAAAGCCATCAAATGCGGCCCGCGCCGCCGTAACCGCCTTGTCCACGTCCGCCGCCGAGCCAAGAGCGACATCGTACATCGCTTCTTCCGTCGCAGGATTGATGACCGGCATTGTCTTTGCCCCGAGCGGAGCGGCCCACGCCCCGTCAATGTAGAACTCCAGCCGGTCGATCATGAAAGCCTCTCGAAGCTATTGCGCGGACGCGCTCTTCTTTGCATTAGAATAGCCCTCGATCAGTTCGGCGCCGACGGGAATTTCTACCGACGTTCCTCTCAGTTCCGCAGGGGTGATCGGCGCGACCCGGCCGCCCAGGCATTTGCTGAGGAAAGACTCGGCAATGGCCGCGAACGAGATGTTGTTTTCCGGCTCCGCGAAGCCATGCCCCTCACGCCGGTAAAGCAGATAACTCACGGGGATGTTTTTGGACTGCATGGTTTCAACGATCTGATCCGATTGCTCTTTCTTGACGCGCGGATCATTCTCGCCTTGCGCGATAAGCAGCGGCTTCTTGATCCTGTCTGCCTGATAAAGCGGCGAACGCTCCTTCAAAAGCGCGCGCCCCTCCTCCGTATCGGGGTTTCCAAGGGCTTTCAGCAGCCTTGCGCGGCCGGAAGCCCAATAGGGCGGAATGGTTTTGATCAGACGATCAAGCTCCGAAGGGCCGACGAGATCGACGCCGCAAGCGTAGGTGTCCGGGTTTCGGGTGAGGGCAGCGAGCGTCGCGTAGCCGCCATAGCTGCCGCCCATGATGCCGATCCGCGCCGGATCGGCGATCTTTTCGCGGATGGCCCAGGCCACGCCGTCCAGAAGATCATCATCCATCTTGCGGCCCCATTCCTTGTCGCCCGCATTCACGAACGCCTTTCCGAAGCCGGTCGAACTTCTGAAATTCACGCTCAAGACCGCATAACCGCGATTGGCAAGCCACTGATGCATCGCGTTGTAGCCGAGATGATCGCGGGACCACGGGCCCCCATGCACGAACAGCACCATGGGCAGCGGCTGGTCCGGCGTGCCGGGGTGCTCCGTATCGGACCCCTTGGGCAGGGTAAGAAACGACACGAGGTCGAGCCCGTCTCTCGACTTGATAATGGCGGGATGCATGTCCGCCAGCGGCGCGTCCGTAAGCTTCGGGCGGGCATCGAACAGCTTCGTGAGAGTTTTCGCCTCCCGGTTATAAAGATAGGATGAGGCTGGCTTGGTGGGGCTGCTCACCGAGACGGTCCAAAGCTTGTCGTCTTCCGTTCGCGAGCCGACACTCCATTCACTGCCGAAATTCTTCGACAGAAACTCCAGATCGGGTGCGAGCCGAGGCCCCAACGGCTTGTGCTCGGTGCGCTCGAAATTCACTGAATAGGCTAGAGGCGCGTGAGTGTCGGGATCGCTGATGATCCCGCCAATGTCGGCTCTTGGGTCTTCGGCCAGGGTCTTTTCATCGCCCGTCGCAAGATCAATGCTCGTCAAAGCCGCCGTGTTGCGCCTGCGGCTGTCGAGCATGAACAGTGTCTTGGCCTCGCTGTCGAGGGCAAGCATTGCGGTGTTGGCGTTATCCTCTGCCGATATCTGAAGCCACGGCTCCCATGTGTCGCCGTTGGCGCGCAGAATTTCCTCGCCACCGTCCGGGGTCGGCTTTGCGGCGAGCCTTGGCGTGAAGGAGTTGTCCGTCTCGAAATAGGAGAAACCGGGATTTTCCGCCACGAGCTTCAGTTCGCCTGTGGCGAGGCTGGCGCGGAACAGGTCTGGATAGCTCTTGTCACGCCGGTTCAGCGTAACGAGAATCTCGTCGCGTATCTTGCGGCTGCGCCCTGCAAAAGATCCGCGAACGCCTGGAAACGGCGTCAAATCCTTGGTTGTTCGGTTCGCCACGTCGACGGCGTAAACGTGCCAGTTCTCGTCGCCGCCCTCGTCCTGCATGTAGATGAGGTGAACGCCATCGTAGGTCCAATGATACATCCGGATGCCGCGCTTCTTGTCGTCCGTGACGGGCACGGCGGCTTCCGGCTTGCCGATGGGAGCGACCCATACGTTCATCACGCCATCCTTCGGCGCGAGCCAGCCAATCCACTTGCCATCGGGACTGACCTCGGCGGCGCTTTTCTCCGGGTTGCCGAACAGGTCCTGGCGCGGGATCAGCGGAGCCTTGGTTTGTGCTCGCGCCGGGATGGCAAGGATCACAAAGGGTAGAATTAGCATTACTGTAAGGACGTGAAACGGAAGCTGTACTTTCATTCTGTTGTCCCTGGTAACTCGCTGTTGCGAAGAGTTGAATCCAAGATGATTGCCACGGGTCTATAAATGGCCTTTGTGCTGAAGTAAGAAGTATAACGGATAACCGTAAGAGGGACGGGCCATGCGCGCCTTTCGCACTCTGATAATCCTTCTTATGTTGCTATGCCTCGTGCCGCCGCTGGGCCTGCTGGCGGCTGGGCTGATGGCGCGATGGGCTGGATGCGAGCTGGATCTGCCGCCCAATACGCCGCTTCCGTGCACGATCCTGGGCAGCGATTACGGAAATGTGCTTTTCGCATTGGCGGAATTTGGCTGGAACGCGGTCGGGACAATTCCCGCTTTCGTGGCGCTGCTGACGGGATGGCTCATCGTGGAAATCGTGAGAGCGACGGGACGGCCCCGCAAGCCACGCCAGCCCCCGGCTCCTTCTTTCTCGCGGAAGCTGCGTCAGCCTCCAGCGCCGGCGGCTTCACGGAATCGTGCGCGAGGATCGTAGGGCCGCTTAGTCGACCAGTCCAGCATGAGGCGTTCCAGATCGCTGTCGATGACAGCCGGCAGCACGATCTTCAGCGTTATGAGCTGATCGCCATGGGCGCCTGAGCGATTGTTTTTCACGCCCTTGCCACGCAGCCGCAAAACCTGCCCGCTGGACGCTCCCTTGGGAACCGCCACCGTCACCCTCCCGCCGATGGTCGGAACCTCGACCCGCGCGCCCAGAACGGCCTCGTTCAAGGAAATCGGCAGCTCAAGCGTGATGTTGTCACCGTCGCGTGAGAAAAGCGGATGGGACTGAACCTTGAGCTCGATGAGCGCGTCGCCTGGCTCGCCGCGGCCAGCGCCTGGCCCTCCCTTGTGCCGCAGCCGAAGCGTCTGGCCGGTCTCGACGCCGGCGGGAACGGAAATATCGAGTGTCTCGTTGTCCGGAAACTGCACGCGCTTCTTAACGCCGTTAACCGCCTCCAGGAAACTGATTTCAAGGTTATAGCGGTAGTCCATGCCGCGCATTGTGAACGCGCCGCCCTGCCCTCGCCGCCCGAACAGGTCGCCAAAAATATCGGAAAAATCGCCCGCTCCGCCGCCGCCTGCACCACCGAAGCCGCCACCATGTTCCCGGCCGAAGCCCTGCGCGCCGCCGGCGTATTCGCGATAAAATGGGTTTGCGCGCTCATTTCCCATCGCGTCGATCTCGCCCGCGTCGTAGCGCTTGCGTTTTTCCGGGTTGCCCAGCACGGCGAACGCCGCCGAAACCTTTTTGAACTGCTCCTCGGACTTTTTATCGTTTTTGTTCTGGTCGGGATGGAGATCCTTCGCGAGCTTCCGGTAGGTCCTGCGGATCTCGTCGTTCGTTGCGTTTCGTTTTACACCCAGAATGGCGTACAGATCGTTATTCATGGAACCTGGAGCGATTGGACTGCTTCCGCAAAGTTATGACGGAAAACTCCTCTTACAGATACGTCATAAATGAGCTTACGCCCCGCTTATCCCAAGAGACCGCCCAAAAATGTTGTTTTTGAGGGTTTCTGCTCCAATGAGATCGAGACATCCGACTGAAGTCCCACCTCGCGGGCTACGGACCGA
Source organism: uncultured Alphaproteobacteria bacterium (assembly GCA_963839435.1). Classification (GTDB taxonomy): domain Bacteria; phylum Pseudomonadota; class Alphaproteobacteria; order Rhizobiales; family Rhodomicrobiaceae; genus Rhodomicrobium. The sequence goes on along the minus strand of CAWIVD010000004.1, from coordinate 33,142 downwards.
AGCCGGCGCTTGAGCTGCTCGCCATCCAGCGCCGCCAGGCTTTGCGGCAGACGCAGAACCAGTTTTCCACCTTCGTATGTGAGAGACGTTTGCGGCAGCACACCCTTCATGCCAGCGGAAAGTGTCTGCGCGAGCCGCACGGCCTGTCCGACAATCAACGCGCGCTTCTGCTGTTGACGTGAAATCATCGCGGAAAGCTTCGGCAGGAGTTCGCCAATAAGCTTGCGCTCGTAGCGATGATAGACGCAGAGCGAGAGGAAAGCGCGGCCGGGATGATCGACGCCAACCAGCCCCGATTGCGCAATGAGCGCGGCGCTTTGCTCGCCGCGATAATCGGGGTGCGCGCGCCAGGAAATATCGGAAAGGAGGCACGCGGCCTGTCGCAACCGGCGCTCTTCCTTGGTTTCACGCGGCCCCGGATCGACAAAGAGGCCATCTGTCCATGTGATCAATTCTTCGGCATGCACATCGGACCGTGCTCGAAGCCGGGCGATGCCCTCGCAGGCCGACAGGAGGGGATCCCGGGCGCGCTCAGCCTTGCTCAGGAGACGATAAATCAAGCCTTCCCGCACACCGAACGCCGAGAAGACGACGTCGTCCGGCTGCATCTTCCTGATGATGATGTTCAGGAGAAGAGCGCCGAAAGGCACGGTTTCCTCTCGCCCTGCCGATAAGCCGTAAACACGTTTCAAGGATGAGGGGGAGCTGTTTGCGTAGCGCCCCGTGACCTGCAGGGCCTTTCGCGCATCCATGCGATAGCCATGGATGGCCGTGAGAGGATAGCCCGTCTGGTGCATATGGAGCTTTGCCAGCGCGCGCCACGTTCCGCCAACGGCATAGAACGTTTCGCCACGCGCCTCGACGAGCCAGGTCTGGGGCCCCAAACCCTCCTCGATCAGCGGGATCGCCTCGGTTTTCTCGCCGTGGGTCTTGTCCGCGAGCGAAAGGCTTCCGAGCGGCAGCGAAACCTTATGTGTGAAAGACTTCCCTTGTACTCGCACCAGCTCAACGCTCCCGCCACCGAGATCGCCGACGACTCCGGCGGGGGTTACGAACCCTGCCAGGACCCCCGTCGCAGCCAATTCCGCTTCTTCGTCGTTGCCAATGACCTTGATCGAAACGCCGCAGGCCGCCTCGGCGCGCGACAAAAACTGAGGCCCATCCTCCGCCCACCGCACCGCAGCGGTCGCAAAAGGGTGGATGTCGCGCTCCGCGACGCCGCAAATGTCGGCGAGTTTACGAAATCGCGCGAGCGAAGAAAGCGCCTCGGGTATTGTCTCGGCGTTCAGCCGCCGCGTGGAATTGAGATAGCGGCCGAGTCCGCACATCGTCTTTTCCTGAAAAAGCGGGGTTGGAGCTCGGTCAAGGGCTTCGTAAACGACAAGCCGGATCGAGTTCGAGCCAATATCGATAACGGCCACTGGCTTTGTACCCAGAAGCCGTCCCTGTGCCGGATAATTCAAGGATCACCTTACGCGTGGGGAGCCGACGCAGCGGCGAAGCGGCGCGGGAAATTCTGCTTCAGGGCCCCGCCGCGCCCTGAAAGACTGGGGTTTGTCATGAAATATTCATGGGCGCTGAAGGGCTCTTCTCCCGGCCGCAGGCGGAAGCGCTGCGATGTGCCGTCGCTGCAAACCCTCCAGCTCTGCAAGTTGTCCTTGAGATTGGCGATCATGATCTGGTCTAGAATTTGCTCGTGGACGGTCGGATTCGTTATCGCGGTCATAGCCTCCACGCGCCGCTCCAGGTTGCGCGGCATCATGTCGGCGGAGCTGATATACACATGGGCTTCGTCGGATGGCAACCCGTGTCCTGCGCCAAAACAATAAATTCGTGAATGCTCTAGGAACCGGCCAATAATGCTTTTCGCACGAATATTTTCCGAGAGACCGCGAATGCCGGGCTTGAGGCAACAAATCCCGCGAATGACGAGATCGACCGGAACGCCCGACATGCTGGCCTCGTACAGCGAGTCAATGACGTCGGTGTCGACGAGCGCATTGAGTTTCATCCAGACTGCGGCGGGACGGTCTGCCCTCGCATGCTCGATCTCGGCATGAATTTCTTCGATGATCTTCGCCTTGATCCCATGGGGCGATATATACATCTGCTCCAAATCGTTGGGGCGACTGTAGGTCGTGACGTAATTGAAGATTTTTGACACGTCTCGACCCGTCGCGGGATCGGCTGTGAAATACGACAAATCGGTGTAAATCTTTGCCGTCGCCGGGTGATAGTTACCGGTTCCAATGTGGCAATAGGTCCGCAGCTCTCCGTTCTCCTTTCGCACAACCTGCCCGAGCTTTGCATGTGTCTTAACGTCAAGCTGGGTGAGGCCGTATACGACATGCACGCCGACCCCTTCGAGCTGCTTGGCCCATTCAAGGTTGTTCAGCTCATCGAACCGCGCCGTGACCTCGATCATCACGGTGACGCTCTTTCCCGCCTGCCGTGCGTCCCTCAAGGCCTCGACGATCGGAGATTTTCTCGAGGTTCGGTAAAGAGTCCATTTGATCGCGACCACGTCGGGATCAGAGGCGGCCTGCCGCAGATATTGCAAAACGATATCGAAGGACTTGTATGGGTGGTGGACAATGATGTCCTTCGCCGAGATCGCCGCGAAGCAATCGTTGTCGTACTCGGCGATGCGCTCGGCGATACGAGGCTCAAAGGGTCTATACAGGAGATCGGGTCGATCGCTGACAATAAGCTTGGATATGTCGGCGATCGAGAAAAGACCATCCACGATGACCACATCGTCGCGGGCAGCCTTCAGGCCCTCAATGATGAGCTCTCGCGCGTCTTTTGGCAGCGATGCGCTCATTTCGACACGGATCACTTCACCAAGCTGCCTCTGCACAAGCGCACGCCGAAGAACTTTCTGAAGGTCCTCGCTCTTTTCCTGAAACTCGATTTCGCTGTTGCGCAGGGGCCGGAAAAGGCCGACATCCTTTGCCCTGAAGCCGGGCAGAAGTGTATGGGCAAAGAGGGAAATCACCGTTTCGATGGTGAGGAAGCGCACAGCGGGATTGCTGCTCCCGTTGCCGGTTTGAGGCAAGCGGATAAAGCGATCGAGACCATTCGGCACTACAACAAGGGCATACATCGACCTCGGCTCACCTTCGCCTTCGCGGACGCAGTGGAGCACGAGTACAAGTTCCTCACTTTGGACATGGGGAAAAGGATGAGCGGCGTCGACCGCCACCGCGCTGAGTGCTGAAAAAATGCGCCTCATGAAGTAGATTTCGAGCCAATCCCTATCGGCGTCGGACAGCGACACGGCTGACAGCAGATGGATCGATTCCCTCGCCAATTCTTTCTTAAGCGCTGTCCATCGAGCCTGCTGGTGCTCGGAGATTGCCGTAACAGCCGCGTTGATTTTCTGCACCTGCTGCTTGGGCGTCATGCCATCCGGGGAGACTTCGAGAATATTCGTGACCGCCTGCTCATGAAGACCGGCGACACGGACGCGATAAAATTCATCGAGGTTCGAGCCCGAAATCGCGAGAAACCGCACCCGCTCGAGAAGCGGGTTGCGCTTGTTCTCGGCTTCTTCAAGAACGCGCTTATTGAATTCAAGCCAGGAAAGTTCCCGGTTGAAAAACCGTTCCGAGCCAAAGGCTAGAATTCTGTCCCTGTAGGTTGGGGCGGGCCCGGCTTGGGCGAGCTTCATAAATTTTCCTCCCGCAGGAAAGCGTCCGGCTCCACGGCGGTTACTCATCTTGCCCCATCTAAAGGAGCATTTTACCAAGAATGATCACAACCCGGTCAGGGTCCATGGCTCATCCCGCGCGGGAGCACGGTCGCCGTTCCCGGCCCGCGCGTCCAACGATTAAGGCTTAAGGATGACGCGCCTTACCGCAGGCTGCAAGATCTCTTTCGTCATCGAAGCAACCGAACCGTTTAAACAGGCAATTTCACACCTATTACGCGAGCACCCGGGGCTGGCTCAATTCAAAAGCTGCAGGAACCGGCAATTCCACCGTAAATGCGGCGCCCGATCTATCGGGACGGTTAGCTGCGCTGATGACGCCCCCCATCGCTTCGACGAAGCCTCGGCAGATAGCCAGCCCCAAGCCGGTCCCGGCCCGCCGATGATCGCGGCCCTTCACGCGATGAAATTTCTCGAAGATCAATGAGAGTTGATCCTCGGGGATGCCCACCCCCTCATCCAGAATTTGAAGCCGGACAACATCGCCGGCCTTTTGAGCTTTGACGGTGATGGTGGACCATGGCGGGGCATATTTCGCGGCGTTGTCCAAAAGATTGACCAGCACCTGTTCCATGAGCATGTCATCCAGCTCCAAAAGCGGTAGATTCGGCTCGACGACGAGGTTGACCTTAAAATCCGCAAGAAGCGCCTCGGTCCGGTGCAGGGCAGTGCCGAGGACATCCGAAAGGTCCGTTGGCTGGCGTTCCAGTTCAATGGCACCCGACTCGAGCCGCGTCATGTCGAGGAGATTCCCTACAAAGCGCGCCATGCGGCTCGCCTCTTCCTCGATGGTCCCAACCATCTCGGCGCGCGCTTTGGCGTCGAACCGTTCGCCATATTCGCGAAGGGCGTTGGCCGCGCCGAGGATCGAAGCCAACGGTGTTTTCAGATCATGTGAAAGAGAGGTCAGGAGCGCGCCGCGAAGCCGTTCAGTCTCGGCAGCGACGCGCGCGTCGTCCATCTCCTTGGCAAGCCCGACCCTTTCGATCGCAACCGCGGCCTGGTCCATGAGCGCGTCGAGCAGGCGGCGTTCGTCGGGTGTCAGAATGATGTCACTTCGGCGCCCGGCGCCGAGCCCGACCACGCCGATCACCCCGCGGCTCGTCCGAAGCGGAAGAAACACGCGCGGAGCTCCCGGCAAGGTGTCGGATCCATGACCGGCAGAACGTCCATGTTCAAAACACCATTGGGCCGCGCCAAGATCGGCCTTCTCGATCACTTCGCCGGGCGGAAAGGATGAAGCAACCTTCAGACGCCCTTTGGCATCCGGCAGCATCATGACCACGTCCGCTCCCAACGACGCTGCAATCTGCGAAACCGACGTCGAAAGCAGATCGTCGAGCTTCGCCTGGCTCGCGAGATTGCTCGAGAACCCGTAGAGCGCGCTCGTGATTGCGGCTCTATTGCCGGCAAGCACAGCTTGACGGCGTACTCGCGCGGTCAGATTGCTAACAATCAGGGCCGTGAAAAGGAAAAAGAAAAGAGCGGCGACGTTGACAGGATCGGCGATTGTGAAGCTGTAGATCGGGGGTATGAAAAAGAAATTGTAGCAGAGCATGCTGGCCACGGCTGCCAGGATCGATGGGCCGAGCCCAAAGTGGTATGCGACGCCGATCAACCCCATCATGAAGATGAGCGGCACCGTCTCCCCGCCGAAATGCGGTTTCAGAAGTTCCGCCGAAAGAGTGCCGGCCGCCGTTACCCAAGCCGCCACGAAGTAGCCGGCCACGTTTGATCCGGAACCGGGGCTTGTCCTGACGTTTTTCCGAGGAATGGCCTCCTCTTTGAGCGCGTCGCCAGCAATCACATGCACGCTGATATTGCCGGAGCGTCGAACAAGGTCGTGAACCACGGACCCATTCAAAAGCTCGAACCATCGTGTCCGGTCCGATTTTCCGATCACGATTTGGGTGAAGTTGTTTGATCGCGCGAAGTCGATGACGTCATCCGCGATGCGTCCACGGGCGGGAAGGGTTGCGGCGATGCCGCCAAGCCGCTCGGCAAGACGCAGCGTATCGGCGATGCGGTCGCGTTCCACGACCGAGAGGTCCTGGCTGCGCAGCGTCTCGATAAAAAGCGCCGTCCAGGGGGCGTGAAGCCTGTCGGCGACCCGCTTCGTGTAGCGGACGAGAGCGGCGCATTGCGGATCCTCGCTGATGCAGACAAGGACGCGATCACCGGCCGGCCAAGGACCTTGGATGGCGTGCGCCTTCATGTGGGTAAGCAGTTGCTCGTCAACCCGCTGGGCCGTCCGGCGCAGCGCAAGCTCGCGAAGGGCTGTCAGGTTCCCCGCCGAGAAATAATGATCGAGCGCCCTGTCGGCCTGCTTCGGCACATAGACTTTGCCTTCGCGAAGGCGCTGCATCAACTCGTCGGGCGCAAGGTCGATGACTTCGATATCGTCGGCCCGGTCGAGGATGAAATCCGGTACCGTCTCCCGAACCCGGATTCCGGTGATCTGGGCGACGACGTCGTTGAGGCTTTCGACATGCTGGATATTCAGCGTGGTGTAAACGTCGATCCCGGCGGCGAGCAGCTCTTCGACATCGAGATAGCGTTTGGGATGCCGGCTGCCGGGGGCATTGGTATGGGCGAGTTCATCGACAAGCGCGACTTGCGGGCGGCGATCGAGAAGGGCATCGAGATCCATCTCGTCCAAAAACCGGCCCTTGTATTCGATATTTTTTCGCGGAATGATCTCCAAACCGGTCAGCAGCGCTTCGGTCTCGGCCCGGCCATGCGTTTCGACGATGCCGGCGACGACCTCGGTTCCGGCGGCCTGATGCGAGCGCGCGGACATCAGCATTTCATAGGTCTTGCCAACACCGGGAGCAGCGCCGAGGAAAACCTTCAGGCGGCCGCGCCCGGCCTCTTCGCCGCGCGCCAATTCGAGCAAGGCGTCGGGCGATGGGCGGCTAGTTTCTTGGGTCTCGCGCATGGGTGCACCTTAAGGGGCCGTCGCTCAGACGGAAAGGGGTTTGGACATCCTGAGCGCAGCAATGGTGCCGCTGGACTCTGATTTAGGAATACAGCGCGCGGTCAACCCCCATAGCGGCCGGGATGCCGAAGGCGCGCGCCGCTCTGCCCCTTGCCCCAGGAGTCATCCTCAGCCTGGTCGCCGCTTTCTCCGTCTGCAACAGCAGCGTTCAGGTCTTTAAGAACCTTGGCCGCAAAAGCGCGCGTGACCTTTTTTTGTTCGGCAAGAGCGAGCTTGTCCAGACGCTCCGCCACGATTTGCGCGGCTGCCATGGACCGCTCGATGCGCGCTACGAGATAGGAGATGACGTCGGGGGCGACTTCGATCTGGCGGTCGCTGAAATGCTTGAGAAGCAAGGCTGCGAGATGCTCTTCGTCGGGCGGCTGGATTTCCGCCGCCGGATAGGACCGGATGCGCGAGCGAAGATCGGGAAGGGTAATCTCCCATTGCCCCGGCGGCGTCTGCGCCGTCAGCAGAATGAACGAGCCATGCTCGCGGGCAAGGTTGAGATGATGGAACAGCGCGGTCTCGCAGAAGGCAGATGTATCCACATCTTCGATAATCAGCGGCGTATGGGGAGCAGCCCAGAGATGCTCCGCGAGTTGCGACGTCTCGACGAACGCCCCGTCCGACCGACTTCGCCAGATATTCGCGAGGTAGGTCTTTCCCGACTGGGGGGGTCCGAAAATTACCGCAGCCGGTGCATGCCAGTCAGGCCAGGCCGTGACGAGCCGCAGCGCATGCTCGTTGCGCGACGTTATGAAAAAGTCCGCTTCATCCCAGCTCTGCCGGTGCGGAAGGTCGAGCGCCAATTGTGAAGACGTCACGCAGCGCTACCCACGAATGGTTCCCGCCTTGCGCTCATGCTTCTCCTCGCCTTCGTACATAGGGCTGCCATAATACTTCCGGACGGCGAAACGCACCAGAACTCCGATAGCGGCGGCCATAGGCACGGAAATCAGCAGGCCGGTGAAGCCGAACAGATACCCGGAAGCGATCAAGGCGAACAGCATCCAGACCGGATGCAGCCGCACCTTGTCGCCAACGATTTTCGGCGTCAGCACGTTGCCTTCGATGAGCTGTCCGAGCACGAAGACGCCGCAAACAAGCGCAATCCTAGTGTAGTCTGGCCAGAATTGCGAAAGCGCAACGCCGCCTGAAACGAGGAAACCGCTCGTGGAGCCGAGATAAGGCACAAAGCTGATGAGCCCCGCGCCAAGCCCGATGACCAGGCCGTAGTTGAGGCCGATCGCGCCAAGCGCAACCATGTAGAAGGCGGATACAATCAGGAGCACGATCAGCATGCCCCTGAGATAGCCGGAAATGGTCCAGTCGATCTCCTCCGCGATTTCCTTGACGGCTGGCGCATCCTGCCTCGGCAGCAACTTCTCGATCCCGGCGATCATCTTGTTCCAATCGCGCAAGAGGAAGAACGTGACGACGGGCGTCAGGAACATGAGCGCCAGCGAGTTGAAAAGGGCGAGGCTGCCTTGAAGCAGTGACTGAAGGTGGCTAAGAAGCCACGGCGCCAGGTCTTGCGTGATTTGGGGTGGCAGACCCGCCTGAGGGCCGGACGCTCTGGGGCCGCCGATTTGCTTCTGGAATGGCAGCAGATAACTGCCGTAATGCTGGAGGATATAGGCCCGGGCCTCCTGGTAATAGCGAGGTATCTCCTGGATGAGCTGAGCCAGCTGATCGATGACGGGCGGCACGATCAGCGCGGCAATGATCGCGATCATGAGCGCCAAAGCCGCAATGATGATGAACGCGGCAACGCCACGATCAAGGCCCCAGCCGTTCATACGGTCGACGAAGGGCTGAAACAGATAGGCTAGCACGAAGCCGGCGGCAAACGGCAGAAGAATCTCGTAAAAGACAAGGAGCGCGATCAACGACAACGAAAAGAGCAGCACCCAGAATGTGGCATTGGGCGAAAGACGGATCGTGCTGTCATTCATGACGGAGTCGGGCTCCTTGGGTCGCGTACCGGTCATCAACGCATGAGGAAATGCTTAGTTTTCGAGCCGCCACGTTGTCATAGCGGTTGCGCCGAAGGAGATAAAGTGGGGATCGCCTCGCGATAGGTACAATACGGCTTATTAGCCCCATTCGACGGGAAGATGACGGCAAGGCGCGCCTCTCCCTTGTCAAAGCCTTGATGCAGCTTTCTCTCCTGATGGCAACACCATACTCTCCGGGAGCGGCGACAACACCTTGAAACTCTGGGGGCGACCCTCCTCTTAAGGATCCGACCTCGCGAGAGATTGATGTTTTGCAGCTTCTCGAGTGCGGAAAGGGATTGGGCGAAATCGCCGATGCCTTGCAAATCAGCTACAGAACGGTCGCAAACACGGTCTCAATCATGACGCGGAAGCTGAATATCTCAACACATGGCAAGCTGCTGCAGATCGCCATCGATCATGCGAAACCTAAGTCTTGACCAGGATAGGGGTACGGGCGCTTCGTGAATTATTGCAACGCCTTCGTGATTATTTGCTAAACCTCGTCAATAACTACTGTTTCCCCGGATGTTCGGCCGTGATAACCGCGAATGGGGGAGTAGCGTCAAAGTGAGTCGTCGTGACGTCGGATGTTCCCGGCCGTCCGTAGCGGTCGGAAAGTAAGTCTTTTGGAGCCGCAGATCCTGCAAAGGCTCAGACTGGCAAACGACGGGGACGAGATGATCAGGGGCACTTTCGCGAGCTTCGCGCTTGGAGCAGCGGTATTCAGCCAATGCGGGTTGGCTCAGGCAGAGCAGGATTTATTAGGTGCAATCGGCGCAATCATTGTCGCACAAGCGACAGCGCCCGAAGCGCAACCCGCACCGGCGCAAGGGCAGCAACCTGTCACACCGGCGCAGCCTGGCATTACCCAATTGCCGCCCGTCAAAGTGACCCCGCAGGCTGCCCCGGCAGCAACGCCACAAGCGCGCGTGACCGAGAAGCCCAAAAGACGGGAAGCGCCACCCGTAAGGCAGGTCCAGCCGGCTGCCCGGCCTGTGACCGCACCGGCGCCTGAGGTCTCCGCCGAAACCGCCGCCGAGGCGGCAACTGCGGGCGGGTTCGACCAGGGCATCCCGATGTCGCCCGTCAAGGGCAGCGAAATTCCGCTCGAAAAGGTGCCGAGCGCCGTCGGGCAGGTTTCAAGCGTGGACATCGAGCGCACGGGCTCGCCTGCGATCGAACAGGCGATCCAACAATATGTGCCGGGCGCGATCATCAGCGACGTCAACGGCAATCCGTTCTCGACCGACGTTCAATTCCGCGGCTTTACCGCCTCGCCCGTGGAGGGAACGCCGCAGGGCCTTGCCGTCTACCAGAACGGCGTGCGCATCAATGAGGTGTTTGGCGATACGGTGAACTGGGATTTGATCCCCACCACGGCCATAAAGAGCATGGCGCTCGTGACCGGCAATCCGCTCTATGGCCTGAACGCGCTCGGCGGCGCGATCAACCTCACCATGAAGGACGGCTTCGACTTCCAGGGCGTGGAATCCGACACCCGCGTCGGCTCTTATGGCCGATTCCAGGAATATTTGCAGCTCGGCAAACAGATCGATAACTTTGCCGCCTACGCCGCCCTTGAAGGCGTCTGGGACAATGGCTGGCGGCCGTCCTCGCCATCGGAAGTGAAGCGCGCCTATTTCGATCTCGGCGTGAAGGACAAGGATAGCGAGGTCCATATCAACTTTACCGGGGCGGAAACCGCGCTTGGCGTTGTCGGCCCGACGCCGGTTGAACTTCTCGGCGCCGACTATAGCGCCGTTTTCACGAGCCCGCAGACCACGAACAACGAGCTCGCCATGCTCTCGATGAATGGCAGCACCAAACTGACCGATACATGGACCCTTTCGGCGGTCGCTTATCTGCGCAGCTTTCATCAACAGCATGTCGACGGCAATGTCTCCAGCGTCGCTCCTTGCAGCGGCTCGAACGCCGACGGAACCCCGAATGGCAACAACCCAAATCTCTTGTGTCTGCAGACCGCCAACGGCGCTGAGCAGTATGTACTCGATCAGAGGGGACACACGATAACCACCGCCCAATACTACGGCCCCAACGATACGATCGGCGAGATTGACCGCAGCACCAATAATGCGAACAGCTTTGGCACGACACTTCAGGCAACGGACAAGGACAAGGTCTTTGGCTACAATAACATTTTCATCGCTGGCGCGAGCGTCGACCATGGCTATGTGAAGAGCACGACCAATGCCGAACTGGGGACGCTGAACACGCAGAATTGGGTCGTTAATGGCAACGGCCTGTATCTCAGCGGTCCGCTCGATATTGCGCCGGTCGATTTGGACACGACCACCACCTATTACGGACTGTATTTTACCGACACCTTCGACGTCACCGATGCGCTCTCGGTGACGGCTGGCGGCCGCTACAATTACGAAGACCTTTCGCTTTACGACCCGACGGGACAGCTCACGGGCGATCACCTCTATACCCGCTTCAATCCGATGGCTGGCACCACTTACAAGATAAATTCCAGCCTCTCGGCCTATGGCGGCTACGCCGAGGCGAACCGTGCGCCAACGCCGGCCGAACTCGGCTGCGCCAACCCCGCCCAGCCCTGCGTATTGGCGGCATTCCTGGTTTCCGACCCGAACCTTCAGCAAGTAGTCTCGAAGACCTGGCAAGGCGGCCTGCGCGGCAATCTCAGCCCATTCGGCTATGGGCAATTGAACTGGACTGCTGGCGTGTTTCGCACCGAAAACTACAACGACATCCTGACCGCGATATCGCCCGTAATCCCCACGCGCGGCTATTTCCAGAATGCCGGCAACACACTTCGCGAAGGGGTCGAAGCGAGCGCGAACTACAAGTGGAACCGGCTCAGCCTTAACGCGAACTACGCCTATGTGGATGCTACCTTTCTGAACAACATCATCATTCCATCGCCGAACAATCCGTTCGCCGACGCCAATGGCAACATCTTTGTGCATCCGGGAGATCATATTCCGCTCATTCCGCCGCACCGGTTCAAGTTGAGCTTCGACTATGGGCTCACGGATGCGTGGAGCGTTGGCGCGGATCTGGTCGTGGCGAGCAGCCAGTATTTCTTCGGGGATGAAAGCAATCAGAACCCGCAGCTTCCCGGATATGGAGTTGTCAACTTTCGCTCTTCCTACGAACTCCAGAAGGGCGTTGTTGTATATGGCCTGATCAACAATGTCTTCGATCACAAATACGCCACCTATGGCGCATTTTACGACACGGGGATCGTCAACACGGCAGGGAACCCTTCTGCGCCGAACCTGACCAACCCGGATACGATCACGCCCGCGCAGCCTTTCTCAGTCTATGGCGGCATCAAAGTGACCTTTTAAGGATTGAATGTTTCGGCTGAGCGTGTCGTACCGGAGAAGTGAATTTGATATTTAGAGCGGAACGCCGGCGTTAAGCCCGAGTTGTGCGACCTCAGCGACCGGGAAAAGATGCAGGCCGGGAACACTAAGTGTCCGTCTAAAAACTTCTTGAGTCATAGGAATCGGTTGTGATTTAAGGGATGCGGCCATGATTTGGAGGGGCCGCCGATGTGGACGCCGGAAAACCGCACGCTGTACGACCGCAGCCATTTGCGTTACCCAAGCGATGTGACCGATGAGGAATGGGAGCTGATCAAGTCTCAAATTGCGCCCGCCAAGCGTGGCGGCCGCAAACGTGAAGTCGACGAGCGCGAGATCGTGAACGCCATCATGTACGTGCTCTCCACCGGTTGCCAATGGCGGGCGTTGCCGAAGGATTTTCCGCCGAGAAGCACGGTGTGGCATTACCTCGATTTGTGGAGCTACGATGGGACGCTGGAGCGCATCCATCACGAGCTTTACGTGAAATGCCGCAAGAAGGCAGGACGCGAAGCAAGTCCAACAGCCGCGATCGCCGATAGCCAAAGCGTGAAGAGCGCAGAAAAAGGGGGGCCCAAATCGATGCGATCGGCTACGATGCAGGAAAGAAGATCAAAGGTAAGAAGCGGCATATTCTTGTAGATACTCTTGGTTTATTGCTTCATGTCATCGTTCATCCAGCAGATATTCAAGACCGCGATGGCGGGGTTCTGCTGCTTTCCACGCTATTTGGGCTGTTCCCATTCCTGAAAAAGCTGTTCGCCGATGGGGGCTATCAAGGGCCGCAATTCGAGCAGGCCGTCGCCAAAATCCTGCCGGAGCTGCAAGTGGAGATCGTCAAGCGGTCCGATCAAGCCAAGGGCTTTAAGATCCTGCCGAAACGATGGGTCGTCGAACGAACCTTCGCCTGGCTTGGACGCTGTCGAAGGCTCGCCAAAGACTTTGAGAACCTGACCCGGATAGCGCTCACCTTCGTCAAGCTCGCTTCTATTCGGTTCATGATGAGAAGACTATGTAAAAACGTTTAAACTTATTGGACGGACTCTAAGGCTTTCGGCATAATAGGCGCGCGTGCGGTCATCGGTGGAAGCGAGGAATGTTTCGGGCTTTTCGGGAGTGGCGAGACGCACCTCGATGCCGAACTGCCGCAGCGAAGCCAGCAGCCCCGCATTCCGTCCGCCGGCCACGTCGGCGGAAATGACGACGTTGTCCCCCGCCCATGTCAGGTTCAGCAGCGCGTAAAGCGAAGCAGCGATGCCGGTTGCCAGCGCGAGGGCGGCCACACCGCCCTCCAGCGCCGCCACGCGCCGTTCCAGAACTTCGCGCGTCGGATTGATGGTGCGGGTATAGGTGTAGCCCAACTCCTCAAGCGCAAAAAGACGCCTCGCGTGTTCGCTGTCACGAAACTGATAGGACGTGAAGCTTTTCCGGGCGCGTGATCCTATGGCTTACAAACGGTTAAAATTGGGTTCGTTTGGTAGAACGGCTATAAGTAAGCATATAAATAGTTTTTCTCACGGCTTGATCCGGTTCCTGGATGACGGCCGTATCGAAATCGATTCCAATTTTGTTGAGCGTTCGATGCGCCCAATTGCACTGAATCGCGAGAATAGTCTCTTCGCAGGGTACGATCCGCGGACCTGCAAACCTCCGATCACGATCTACGCTTCGAGCGTCTAGCACGTTTGATTTCGACTACATTCGAGCCAAATTCTTGAAGTACGAAAATTTTACAGGAATCTACAAAAGTTAATAAATCTTTCTCGAGGCTTTCATAAGATGGTGTTTCGTCGCTATTGGCCGTGAACTCCTCCAAGGCCGAGGCAGACTTCGCCAACCGCAACGCGCCGATTGTTCTGGCACTACTCTTAATTGCATGCAGGAGTTGTTTTATATTTTCAAAATGCAAATGAGAAAGATTTGATTTTAACTGTTCGATGCCTTCCCTTGCTTCGCGTTCGAACCTCGGCAAGATTTTGTTGCTGAAAGCGTCCGATCCAAACATTTCGATCAGCAGACGCATCCTATCTTCATCGAACACCGAATCATCTTCCTGAGTTCGCGGTGAAGACGAAATCGGGGTGGTCCCGCGATCATTGGTATTGGTAGTGGTGCGCACAAGCAAGGCGCGTAGCTCTTCAAGGGCGAGAGGTTTGTGAAGGACCTCGGACATCCCCGCGGCAAGGCAACGGTTTCGAGTCTCCTCGGAGATATCGGCCGTTAAGGCGACAATGACGGCGCGCGATTCCCTGGAGACGGTCGCTTGATAGAGTTTGCAAACCTCAATGCCATCCTGCTCAGGCATATTGACATCCAATATGGCGACATCGATTTCGTGTGCCAGAAGTTTCTCGAGGGCCTCATCCCCTGTTTGCGCTTCCAGAACTGTGTGGCCGTCAAGCTTCAACATTTTCCCGGCAACCTCACGGTTCATTTCATTATCGTCTGCAACCAGTACAACCTTACTGGCGCAAGCGGGGGCTTCTTGCGGGGCGGCACTCCGTGAGCAATGCCGCCGGCTCCAATCAACCAGCGTCCGGATCAGTTCAGGCGAGATTGAGCCTACTGAGTCCACAATCCCGGCGGCACGCGCGAGATAGTCGCTATCCGCGGGGGTGTCGGATTCAACAACAATGAGCGGCACGGGGGCGGCCGTACTGTCCAGAGATTTGCAAAATTGGTTCCAATCTGCCGGTGCCACTCTCTTCGGGTCGGCAATGAAAACAATATTTGTATTCGGATCGCTAACCTGGCCAGTGAGAGCTGAACAGTTGTTGCCTTCCTCAAGAAATCGAAATTCATGTCTGATCGCAGCTTCACCAGGAACGCCAAGACCAAGTGCGCGGATGCTGGTACGTCGATCGAGTGTCGATTGAAGGCGCTCAGCGTGCTTAACATACCCTGCGGGTATTTCAACCCAGAATGTCGATCCCTGGCCCGTCGCGCTCCGGCAGCCAATCTCTCCTCCAAGCATATGAATAAGCGATTTGCATAACGACAGACCTAATCCCACTCCCCCTTCATCTTCAGTCCCGCGTGGAACAGCGCGGACGAATTGATCAAAGATGCGAGCCTGCATATCGGGATCGATCCCGGGGCCGGAATCGTGAACGTCTATGCAAAGTTTTGCTGTCTCTCCGTCGCCGACGAGCGCCACCTCGACGGCCACGAACCCCATCTTCGTGTACTTGATCGCATTGCTTGCCAGATTGATCACTATGGTCTGAATGATGTCTGGATCCGACCTTAATGTTTTCGGAAGAGCCGTTCTGAATTTGAAATTGAATTTAAGTTTTTTCTTCCAGGCTAGGGGAGCAAGAATGCTCTCAACCTCGGTCAGTGTATCTATAACATCAAAGCATCTTTCCTGGACTTGCCCCTTGCCGCTTTCGACAGCCTGAAATTTCAGGATCGTATCGAGCATTCTGGTCAAGCGATTGGCAGCAATCTCAGTAAAAGCAGCGTTCTCTCTTTCACGAGTGGTTGTGGCTGTCGTCTTTGAGACTTGCGCCAAACCCAGGATTGCATTCAGGGGAGTGCGCAGCTCGTGACTGATCATTGATAGGAATGCTGACTTGGCTGTGCTCGCTGCTCTCGCCTGGTTCATCGAAAAGCGGAGTTTCCTGATCAGACTGGACGTGTAGATCGGGATGGCAATGAGGGCGACGAGGAGGCCTGCTGAAAATTGCCATTCCTGACGCCAATAGGGCGTCAACAGTACCATGATGATAAAAGATGCGCCATTGGCCACCATGGATAAATACATGAACTGGATACCAAACCGGAACCCGTTTCCTAAAATCACCCAAAGATAGACAGGGAAGAATATGGCGGCCGATCGCTCTCCATAGTGAATGAGAAGGCTAACAACTAATGCATCCATGCAGATTGAAACGGTCCGGCGAGCGGTCCTCCTTTCCGGGTAGATCGCGAGGTGTACAAGAAGGCCGAGCGCTATTGTCCAAGCAACGGACATCAACAGAGTAATCGATTCAGTGCTTGAACCTTCGTGCCGCTCAAAGGCAGGGGATAGAATTGCATAAAGTGTGATTACGATACCAACAGCATACCGCGTCAAAATCTGTGAGAATTCAAGTGGCTCCGATCGTGATGCCCTGCTGAGCGCTTCGCGAAGTTTGCGAAAGAGCCTGACGCGAACAGCTATCAAGCCTCGGATATCCTGCCCGAACGGCTGACCACGTTTTCTCGTCAAGGAACTCGGCGTTGCTATCATGATTCCCTCGCGAAAAGCCAAGGCGACTTCGATTGCGCTTGCTTCGGTTCAGCGACCACGCTTGGAGGTGAGGTGAGGTCCATTCTGGCCCCGGTACTTTTTCTGTTTTAAATATTTTCTCGTGTGCATCTGAAATTAATACCGAGAACAGAATGTTGTCCGTTTCGTATTTCGAAACAAGTTCTATAAATTTTTCATTTATTTTGTGATCGATTAGGGATGTGCTCGAATAGTAATAAAATTTGACACTACTTGGAGGGTGCATATCGAGAAGACCCCTTACTCACAAACCGCGATTGGCGATACCGCGTAATCTCACAGGAGATACCACCAGGATGTTCGTTCCGAAAACAAAACATCGTTTTCTGGCAAAGGGACTGTTTTATTGCTTTGCAAAATTACAGAGGGCTGGTTAATCTCTTTTCCCGCTGTGGTTGTAGCGCCCCCGCTCGCGCGAGATGGCCTCAGGCGGACAAATCATCGGGGTGAGATTGTAGAATGCGTTTGGAAATCTGTGGCTCTGAGCAGTCCATTATCGACGAAGGCAATGCAACTTCTGGATCGTGGGGGCGGTTCGCCACCCAAGCAGCGCATGCAGGGATAATGAGAGGCGACGCGGGCGCCGATATTCTTCTCCGCCTCATCGGAAGCCTTCGCCTGACAGAACTCAAGGTTGAGCTCGATTCCGAGCTTGGCGTCGTATGGTGCTTTTTCCAACACGGCCACCGCCCATGCTTTACGCTCTCGCTGTTGAAAGACATTCGGTCGATGCAAAGGCTCATAACCGATTTTCACCGCGATCATCCGCGGGACGCGCAGCGGTTGGCGAGATTTGTGATCTGGGGCTCCGATTTGAGCAGCATCTTCAATTTGGGGGGTGATTTAAGCTACTTCGTCGAGCTTCTTGAAGGAGCCGACGTCATCAGCCTCAAAGCCTATGCGATGACCTGTCTGGATGTATGCTTCGCGAACTACTCCGGCTTGCATGCCGATGTCATTGTTGGCGCCTTGGTAGCCGGCGATGCCTTAGGAGGCGGTTTCGAATGTGCGCTTTCAGGTGACTTCGTGGTTGCCGAAAGCCCGGCTCGCTTCGGGCTGCCTGAGATCTTATACGGCCTCTTCCCAGGTATGGGCGCCTATTCCTTTCTTTCCAGAAGGATCGGCCAAGCAAAAGCGGAAGCCCTCATCTTAGAGGGCCGGCTCTACAGCGCTTCAGAGATGCAAGAGCTTGGTTTGATCGAGCTCGTTGCGGCTCCCGGTCAAGGGCGCCTGGAAATGGAGCGTCATCTCTTGAAGCTTTCCAAGCGATTTGACGCTGTTCTCTCCGTCTACAACGCAAAACGGCGGACCGCCCCGATCAGCTATCGGGAAATGACCGATATAGTCGACGATTGGGTGGCCACCGGGGCTCGACTGTCAAGCAGGAGCCTGCGGAAAATGAGAAAGCTCGCGATTGCACAAAATGCGCGGCGAGACCGCAGCATGTGAGCCTGGCCCTATCACGATTAGGAACGGGCGTGAGGTACCCCGCAGGGCCACGAATCCGGGTTAACGGCCGAGGCGGGCTTGAAGCCGCATTTGACGCGCAAATTCAAACTGTCCAACGATCCGAAGTTTGCCGAAAAGGTCACGGACGTCGTCGGTCTCTACATAAACCCGCCGGACAAGGCGTTGGTGTTGTGCGTCGATGAAAAAAGCCAGATCCAGGCCCTCGACCGCGCGCAACCGTGCCTGCCTATGAAGAAGGCCCGCGCGGCGACAATGACGCACGACTATAAGCGCAACGGCACAACGACGCTGTTCGCTGCGCTCGACGTGGGCCGCCATCCATGACTATCCCGCCAAAAACAATGCCTCCCCAACCCTTTGTATGGAAAACGACCGCCGATGAGAAAAATGAATGCGCACGAGCGGCTCTCACTGCTGTGAAATCGCGGAGCCAAGCGTTAGAGTCAAACACTAGGAGCAGCAGCCATGTCCTCGCTGAAATTCATTTACTTCACTTTCCAAGGCCGCATCGATCGGCGCACATGGTGGATGGCTTTTGTGCTAATTCACTTGGGAATCGCAAGCTTGAACTACGTGCTATCGAAGCTCATGAACGACGACGCGCCCTTCCTTGACGGCACCTGGCCAAACCTCGTCCGCCTTCTTGGCGACCGTTCGGGGTGGATCACTGCGATGGTATTCCTGCTTCCGCAAGCCGCGATCAACACGAAGCGCTTCCACGATCGGGGACTATCCGGCTGGTGGTGGCTTGTCTTCCTGATCCCCTTCTTCGTTGCGACAGGCATCTCGATCTCACCGCTTGGCGGCGAGGATTACCCTTCGCCACTCGCGGGTTGGGCACAATTGATCTGCGGCTTCACGGCACTATGGACGTTTATCACTCTCGGCTTCTTGCCGTCGAAAGGGGCTGCTTTCGGCTCCTTTGAGCCGACGATTCGTCATAACACACCCCGACAGCGTTCAGAGGGCTAAACTCGTTGTTGAGTTACCGCGCCGAAGAGTACGCTGCACGATAGGTTCGCACGAGGCTCCCCATAGATAGTGCAGGCACTGAAGGTCCGCTGACGGTATTTTGGGGTGCCCCGTGCCTACTGTTGTGAGAAGCATTGTCTGGAATAGCCTTGCACGCTTCATCGCGTATTGGCTGATCGTGACCGCCGTCACGGGTGGCCTCTATGCCGTGTGGTCCTCGCTCCCGGCGCCAATTCTCGCAGAGATCGTCGCGGAAGGATTGAGCGGCGATCTGACACGTGTGAGCTCGGAACCATTCGCCTTTTCGCTGGCCAAGGCTCTGGCCTGTCTCGGTTTCGGGTTGTTGATTGCCTTCGGTGTTCTTCACGCCCTGGCGGTGTCGCTTTCGATCGGCAGAGCGCGTACGCTGATACAAGGTTACAAATCGAAGAGAGCGTTCGCCGACGATCTCGACGGTGTGCGCAAAAGGATGGAAGCCCATCCCCTTCTTGGTCACGCCTGGAAGAAATTTCATGAAAGCGTCATTCCAGGCGGAAAGCCGGTGCGCAACACTCAGCGTCCGCAGAGCTTCTTCAACTATGCGATGCTTCGCGAAAAGTGCATCGGCCTCAAGATCATGCCCGGCGTGCCGAACTATTTCGTCGGTACCGGTCTGCTCCTCACATTCATCGGCCTTGTCATCGCGCTTCACATGGCGGCGGAGGGAACGCATGCGGCGCAACTCGCCGCAGCGGGAGCCGGCGCCGCGGCGATGCAATCGGCCCTTCAAGAGTTGCTGCATGCGGCCACTTTTAAATTCTCGACGTCCATTGCGGGGCTTTCGGTTTCAATCGTCCTTGCTTTCGCATTCCGGCTTTACGCGATCAGGATCGAAGCCTCCCTCGGCGATTTCTGCGAGGCGCTGGAAAGCAAGCTGAATTATCTTTCGCCCCAGTCGCTATCGGTTGAAATCCGCGACAGCCTCACCGCGCAGCTCATTCAGCTGAAGGAGATAAACAGCGAGCCGTTCTTCGCTCGCTTCGGCCACGAGGTGGCGCCGTCGATCAACACGGCGCTTACAAGCGCGCTCTCGCCGCTCACGAACGAAATCCGCTCCGCGGTCGAACAGCTCGATCATAACAGCCATGAGGGCGTGCGGGATCTCGTCAAACAATTCTCCGACACCCTTCGGGGCGGCGCAGGCTCCGAATTGCGCGAACTTGGGGGCAGCCTCCAGGCCGTATTGAAAGCGATGGAAACCGTCCGATCGGACATGGGCCGTTCCGGCGAGGAGTTTGCCGCGAAACTCGGCGAAGCGGCGCAAAATCTCAATCGGGTGGTCAGTTGACGCAGGAGACAATCTCAGCAGGCAGTCGGAGATCAGCCGCCAGACGCTTGAACAGATGCTGTCTTCGTTGCGCACCGTTTTCGAGCAGGCCAATGTGCAAATCAACACGAACCTGTCGTCGGCTGCGGAGGGTGCGTCTTCAAAGCTCGTAGACGCGATGGATCGAGTCCTGACGAAGCTGGAAACACAGGTCACCGGACTGGAGCGGAGTTTTGGCGGCTTCAGGGAAGCGGCCACGGGACAGCTCGCCGAGGCCGGGCGTCAGATGTCGGAGGCGCAGGAGAGGAGCACCAAGGCAGTCGCGGATGCATCGGTGCGCACGGCTGTCGCGCTCGAAGACGGTCTCGCCGCGGCCATGAAGTCAATCCGGAGGGAAGTGGACGACTTTGCTGCTGCTTTGCGGACGTCATCTACGGCGCTTGGTGTGCAAGCCGAAGCCATCGACCGGGCTTCGACGCGGACGCGGCAAACCGCCGACATCTTTGGAGAGTGCGCGGACACTGTCAAAGCCGCCATGGAGCCCGTAACGCGCTCGAATGCGAAAACCGCGGAGATTACGTCATTTGTTGGCGAGGCCGTCAAGCAGGCTTCGGCAGCGCTCGATGAAGGGCAGCAGGCGACACGCTGTCTCAGCCAGTCTATCGTGGCGCAGGTCGACCGTCTCACAAAGCTATGGGAGAACTACGAAAGGCGTTTCTCCAAGATCGATGAGGATTTGCAGCGCGCTTTCGAAAAACTGGCTCAGGAAACCACGAAACAGTCGCAACTCCTCGCCGAGCAAACCCTTCGAATTGACAGGGGATTGGCCGGCGCCGTCGATAAACTCGCAGGTCCGGTTCAAGGGATTGGAGACGGCGCGCAGGAGCTCTCCGAAACCGTTGGCGAACTCAAGAAACTCTTCGACCGGACAAGAGCGGCAGCATGATCGCCGACGAAGAAAGCGCCGATCACTCGGAGGAGAGCGTCAACTACTTTGTCCCCATGACCGACATGATGGTCGGCGTGCTCTTCATTTTTATTTTGATGCTGATGGCCTTCGCGCTCGACTTCCGGCGCACAACCGACGCGCAGGAAACCGCACTGAAAGTTGCGCAGGAGGTGGCGAGCAAACTCGACCCGCTTCAGCTGGCCGTCCGCGAGCAAATGACGCTTCTCGACAAAGCGCAGCAGGACCGCCGAGAGCTCTTGCAGGATATACGAACGCAGCTCGCCAACGAGGGACTGAGCGTTCAGATCGATGAGGCGAGCGGCGTCCTTCGGCTTAACGAGGACGCTGTCCGCTTTTCGCCAAACCACGCCGATCTCGTGGATCGCAACAAGGACAATGTCGGCAAAATCGCCCGTGTTTTAGAACGCGTACTGCCGAAATATGTCAGCTGCCGCGGCTGGCAAACATCGCTCTGTTCGGAGACCGAAGGCACTTCGCTCGAAACACTGTTTATTGAGGGGCACACTGATACCACGGGTATCGACGATAACAATTGGGTTCTGTCGACCGAGCGGGCCGTCAACACCTACCGCGAGCTGATCGCCGTCTCACCTTCCCTGCGGCTGTTGCGAAACAACCGTAACGAGGAGGTGATTTCCGTCTCCGGCTATTCGTCGACCCGTCCCATCGACCCCCGCGCCATCCATGAAGCATGGGATCGCAACCGTCGCATAGACTTGCGTTTCGTGATGGACAACGATCCCCGAAGGAATCTTGAGCAAATCCTTCATGTTACCGATGAAATGCGCCAGCAGATCAACCGCCTGCGAGCAGCAAGCGAGGCTGCACGGTGAGCCTCCGGCAAGCGCTGAACACGTTCGCCCGGTCGGAGCCCGTCACAATCGTGCTCCCGAAGACGACAGCAACCTCTGAAGCGAACGAGCGGCTCGCGAAGATTTTCGGCGAGGTCGGCAAGCGGCAGCCGCCAGCCGAGAACCTGGATGAATTCAGCAGGCGGATGACGTACCTGCTGGAGCGAGACAATCCGCTCGACCGCCGCGATCTCCTCCGCGCGCCCTGGTTTATCTGGACATCAGCACATCCGCTGAACCGCCATCCCGACCTCGTCGAACGATTACTGGCCCGGATCCTGGAAGCAGGGCACCGCAATGTTTACCGGATGCTTGCCGCGGCATGGCTTCATAACTTCAAGGTTGATGATTTGTGCGTGCAGCTTATTGGCGATTTCTTGAAAGAGCGTATCGGCGATCTGGGGCATCCGTGGAAGGAGGCGCAAACCGCTCTCCATATCTTCGATGCTGCGACCGGTCCCAAGGTCATCGTGGATGCCGCCTTTGAAAATGACTGCACACCAGACGACATCCTTTCCCGGATCGGGTTCCGGGACCGGCTCCCGGCCTTGGGATACCGCGAACATCTCTATGGGCTTGGTTTCGAGCGATCCATAAAGGCGACGAACACCGATCCCCTGGACCGCTTAAGGGTCATTCGGAATTGGACGTACGCCGATGGCAAGGTCCGATTCCAGCCGCTGAAAACGGCGGCAGTTCGCGCGGTGCTCGATCCCTTCGGCGACGAGATACCCGACGAAAAGACCCGTGACACAGTCTTGGATTTCGCTCTCCAGTTGTTGCGAGATCCTCGTTTGCGCCCTGAGGGATGGACAGGTTGCCCTAAGTCCGAAGCGATCGCAAGGCGCTGGCTCACCGAACAATCGCTGCGGCAATTCTTTGCTGTTCTCAACAGATTTGGCCGGAAGGACCAAGGGGCTTATCAGCGAGCGTTCTGGATGGCTCTTCACCGGCGGCACTTTATCGATGACGCCTGGGTCGTTTTCGAAAGTGCAGGAGCACGCGAAGCCCAGCGGATGTTTGGGCAGAATGCTGGGTTTGGCCGCATAGAGGGTTTTCAGCCTGGGCACTCCGTTCTGCTCCTGAACATTCGAGGCCTTACGGTCGCAGAGTGGAGTCACAACAATCCGTGCAGCATCTGGGACGAAACCGACGGCGCCAACGGACCAAAACTCTCTCAAAGTTCGTATTCCGCCTCCGAGCTAAAAAAACAGCACAGAGGGGATAACACCCCTGCAAACATGATCAGTCAGGGGATATTCTGGCATTACGGGGTCGTTCGGTACCGCTGGCAAAGCCAGATCGCCGATTACTTGAGAAAGCAGCGGGGACTCATCCTCGAGCCCTCCGACTACAGAGTGGACCGATGAGTGACATGCTGGAAGGCATCGGCGAAATCGTTACCGGGCAAGCCATGATCTACCGGATGCTGGGCGACATGGCCGCGGAGGACATCGTCCGGACAGTAGAGGCGGAGCTTTCGAAGGCCGGCGGAGAGTGGAGCAAGGCGCAGGCCAAGGTGCGGCTGGCACTGGAAAGCTTCACGGGCAGGATCGAGAAGGCTTATCAGGCCGAGGCTCAGGTCGGCAGCCAACTGGAGCGGCTTCAGGAGGAAGCCATTGCTGTTCGAGCACGTCCGGCCACGCGGCGAAGACCGTTCTCGAGGTCGATCTCAGCGTCAACGGCGAAGACTGTTCTCACCATGCCATGCTGGAGGAACTCAAGCCGCACCTGCGAACCCTTGTCGCCTTTTGTGCGGCTCAAAGCATCGAGCAGCCCGACTGCCGCGTCTCGATGGGCAAGGGGCGCCGCGGAAAAATCCACCTTGCGCTTGTTCGAAGCAACGAACGCGTCCTGGCCACCCTCGATGATGACGGGGCGGGCCTTAAGGCCGTTCCCGAGGGCAAAGCGGACGCTCTTTTCGCTGAAACCCGGGCAGCCCTTCGCAGTCGGGGGGCGGCCTGCGGATTGACTTGCCCGCCGACGGAGGCATCCGCTTCCATGTATCTTTGCCGATGGCCATGGTTGTGCTGGACGGCATGGTCGTGCGCGTGGCGGCTTCCGTTACGTGATCCCTCTCGAAGCAATTCAGCGCATCGTCCATTCAAGTGTCGAAGACGTGATGCGGATATCCGCTGACGGCCGGCAAATGCTGAAGCTATGCTTCCGCGGATCAAAGGGCCTTGTTCATTGTGGTCGGAAAGAAGTCTCAGCGGGTGGCTCTTATGGTGGACGAACTTATGGGCCAGCAACTCGTCCTGATCCGGCCATTACGGGGATACCTGACCGGCATTCGCGGAGTGACCGGTTGCGCGCTGCTCGGCGGGGGCAACGCTCGACGATACAGCCGAAAACGTCCAAGAAGTGGCCAAGGGCGTGGAACACCTGAGCGAATCCATCGGCGGCATTAGTGAAACCGTCGTCTATTCCGCCGCTAAGGCCGACTCGGCGGTAATCCAGGCCGAGCGCGCCAACGCCCTCATCCAGGAGTTAGCCCGCGCTGCTGAGGCGATCGGCACCGTTGTTGTCATGATCAACGAAATCGCGAGCCAGAGCCATCTGCTAGCTCTCAACGCCACCATCGAAGCCGCAAGGGCGGGCGATGCCGGCAAAGGTTTCGCAGTCGTGGCGCGTGAGGTCAAAACCCTCGCCAGCGAAACCGTCAAAGCCACCGAGGACATTCGAGCGCAGATTAACGGAATTCAGACGGCCACGCCGGCCGGTCTCGGCGGGCTGCACCTTGAAGCCAAGCTCCGCGAGATCGAGTGCATCGACGAACGCGTCGATGGCGCGGACGGGATTGTCCTCGCCAACCCAATCGTCGAGGCACTCCGAGCAAAGTCCCAGTCAACGGAATTCAGACGGCCACGCGCGCTGCCGTAGGCGCTGTCAATTCCATCGGCACCGGGATTGGGAGCTCAACGAACTAACGTCCGCCATGCGAACCTCAGTAGAGGAGCAACACGGAGCTACACGCGATATCGCAGCCTTCGCCAATTCCGCCTGCAAGGCCACCAGCGCTTTACGCGAGCGCATCATGTCCGTTGATAACTCGTTCTGCGCCAACGGCTTCGCCGCGAAAAGCATCCAGGAGGGTACCGTCGATCTCGCCGGGCAGGTTGAGATGATTTCGAGAGAAACCCTGGCCTTCTTCGAGGAGGTGGCGGCGGCCGCCGCCTGACCAGCAGGTCGAGTATTCTCAATAGCTACTGGGCAAGGGACAGTGGCATCGACATGTCGCGTCCTGCAAAGTCCGAGTTTTATCCTGCCCTGTGTTCCGCCCGCCCATGTGGGGACGGCATTCCGAGACTGTCCGATTTGGGACACCGATGGGACCCCTTACCGGAAGTCGCGCGATTTGATCGCCAGACTATCTCTATATCGGTGTGCATCGACCGCCGCTCTGGTGGCTAGGGCAGCCGGCTGACGAGCGGGAAATCTCCACCCGTGCCGCCGAAATGGGCCGATTGCGACCCAGTGGTTGAGCCCCGCACCGCGATCGCTGCACGGCCGCTTCCATTGAGCTGCGCGCTGATTTTTGGGACCATTGTCTGCACATGCGCGGCAAGCTCCGAGACTTCGATAACACCATCCCCATTGGTGTCGCCATGGTGTAACGCGTCCAGGAGCGCCCAAGTAAAGACGCCGTGGCCTTCATACCCTTCGAAGGCCGGCCTGCCTTCCGCGGCGGCCGTCAGGACGGGCCGCCCGGTTGCCTCATTCAGCCTTCCCAAGGCCGCTTCCGAAGCCGGTGCATCGACGCGGGATTTCGTGTAGCCGCTTACAAGCGCCCCGGACTCGCAGGTATCGAGGAGGATGATAACCTTTTTTGCCTTGATCTTGTTCGCGACCCAGTCCTGAATCGTCTCCTGCCCGATAGCCAGGCTTGCGAGCGCGTCGGGATTGTCCCCGCCCTGATAATCCTGCGGAATGAGATAAAAGCGCCCCTGCTCCGAATAGCCGTGCGCTGCAGCGTAGAAAATGAAGGTATCGCGAGGACTGATCTCGGGAGCCATGTCATTGATGGCGCGGGCCAGACCTGCTGGAGTTGCCTCGGTATCAAGAACCTTTCTCACCCGGACGTCACTGTAGAGGCTGCCTGCAGCTTTCGCAGCCTCTTCTGCGAAGCTTGTGGCGTCGCGAACAGCGAGGCCGAGCTTGGGGAACGCGAGCTTCTCAGACCTGCCAGGCGCCACCCAACCCTCATCGACGTAGTCGTTGATCCCGACCGCCAGAATGTGGAGCTTGGATTTTATGCTGTCTGCAGCAGACTTGTACGTCAGCGTCATTTGGCCTGGGAGCGACGCCAGCAGATTACGTTTGTTATAAGCGACGGCCTCGATGACATTCGAGCCAGGATCAAGTGCAAGGGCTTGCTTCACTTCAAGAATTGAGCCGTGATCGTTCTGAGGCGTGGTTACGCCGGCCGTTATCCCATTGATGCGCCATTCGATCCGGCCGATGCCGGTCCCTTGATCGCGAATGCGGGCGCTGATTTCGACGACGCCATTATCCGGCACGCGATCTGCTGCGATTGGTTCAAGCTCAACAAGAGGAGCGGGGCCGCTGCCCACGACCTTATCGAGGTCCACGACTTCCGCGGCGCGGCTTGCCTCGCCATCAGGATCGCCGGCAAGCGCTTCGCGGATGAGATCCGGGGCGTAAAGCGATTGCCAAGTTTGGCTGATGCTTGCGGTCTCCAACCCTTTGACGAGGCTGACGAGAGACTCTGGCTTTGGGCGAGGACGCGTTGAAAAAACCCTGTCGCGCAAACGCCGCCCACTCGCCGTCGACACCGTTGAATAGACTGATCGTGTGTGCGCCTGAGTTTATGTCCCATATTCGGATAGCGCGGTCGCTGGCCATCGAGGCCAGTTTTGGGCCATCGGGCGATAAGACAATGTGTCCGCTAATATTCTGGCCTTTGAGTTCCCTGATAATGTTCCCGGCTACGGGGTCCTTCTCGAGTATGGAATAGGTTCCATCGACATAAATCCTTTTGCCGCCGGGAGAGACTGCAAATGATACGGCGTAGCCGGAAACCGAAGGATGGCGCTCGATCTCGCTTCCGGTATGCGCATCCCGGACGGTGAGTGCGCCGCTATGGGTCACAGCGAGTATACGGGCGCCATCATCGGAGAAGCCGGCCCAGGCAATCGCCCGGTTGGATTGTTCCCCGTCGTTTTGTTTTGGGTTGTAAAGACGCCTGCTTTCAATCCCGAATTCGAAAAGCTGTTTGCCCGTGACCGAATCCCAAACGGAAACCGAGCCGTCCAGCTGCCGCAGAGAAGCCGTTTGCCATCGGCGGAGAAAGCAAGAACCGTGATGTAATCCAAAGGGCTTCGCAGAACATGAAGCTGGCTTCCCGTTTTGACATCCCAGACCCGCACCAGATGATCGGTTCCGCCCGAGGCGGCAAGATCACCCGATGGGGAAAGGGCAACAGCGTCGACCCAGGAGACATCTCCCCAAACTGACGATGAGGGACCGGCAAAAGTCTGGAGAAGCGCTCCCGTCGCGGCGTCCCAAAGCTTGGCCGTGTTATCGCGAGCGCCAGTAAGAACGCGGCTGCCGTCGGGGGAGATATCGACGGCGGCAACCTCGCGGCCATGATCGCCGAAGGTGCGGATCGAGCGCCCGTTTACAATATCCCATATCGCGGCGCCATTATCAGCGGCGGACACAAGCCGGGTGGCGTCCGGTGTAAACCTAAGGCTGAAGCCGTTTCGTAACCCCGTGCCAAACCCTCCCGAGGTAGGCGCCCGACGCTGCATCCCATAGCTCGGGCCCTCTTCCTGTCGCGATCTGACCATTTGGGGCCATAACGGCTGTACGGAGCACAACGCTTTTCGCTCGTGAGTCGATGGTTCTTACGAGGGACCCGTCTTCCGTATTCCAAATAACAAGCTTTCCGTTTTCGCCGGCAGCAAAAATGAGGCCGCCATCGGCAGAAAACCTACGGCGGTGACGCTATCGCCCTGCCCTTCATAAACCTTGAGGATCTCACCGGTGGCGAGGTCCCATAGTTTGACATTCCTGACCCTTCCCCAACTTCCTGAAAGGACCTTTGCGCCATCGGGAGAAACGGCGACCGAGATAAAAATGTCTTCATCGCGATCGGGCCCGCCCCCGCTGAGCCTGTTCAAATGGCGCCAAACCCAACTTCCGGGCAAAGTACGCAAGAGTTTCCTTTTAGCCGTATCCCAAACGCGAATGGTCTGATCGAAACTGGCTGTGAGAATTTGCTTACCATCGGGAGTGAAAGCCACAGAATAGACGCCCGAAGCGTGTCCTTCGAAATGGAACAGCATTCGTCCCGATTGAACGTCCCACAAATAGGCGTCATTGTTGCTGCCCCCGGTTACAAGCTGATGGCCATCGGGGGAGAAGGCCGCGGCGTTAATGGTTCCCTCGCTGCCGCGAAAGGACTGGCTCTCCTTCCCGCTAGCCGCGTCGATCAATTGGAGTGACCAGCCCGCCCGCCCGCGAAGACCTCTTTGCCGGAGGGCGAGAAGGCCACGGCGTGGATCTCCCCATAGCCGTTCTCGAATGTGCGGATTAGCTTGCGCGTCCTGACGTCCCAGATTTTCAGAATTCCATTGGCGTCGCCGGAGACGAGAACGCGGGTACCCTCCGGTTCAGGGCAATCGAATTAACGATTTGTGCGTGGGGAACCGTCGGGACGACTTCCACCGTCCCTCCGTTTTGAGCAATGGCTTGGGAAAGGCCCAAAAACCCAAAAAGGAAAAGAAAAATGACAGGGGTTCGCCACATGATTTACCTCAGAGCCGGAGCCGAGCGATGCTCTCTTAGCTCGTTTTTCGCCGACCGAAGCATATGAAAGGGAGGGCGAAAATTCAAAAGCTACTTCCAAATCTGGCCCACTTTCCCCGAAGCCTACCCTTCCCCGCAATCGCCCGCTAAAAGATCTGAAAGCGGGCATGGACGATTGAGCAATTTTCGAGACGCGATTAGTCGGCTTACGTGATGGGTTTCAGATGGCGGCCGGATGGATGTGCGCAGGTGTTCTGCGGCCCGGCCGGCGTCTGAAAGCCCCCGAGGAAGGAAACCGCGGGCAACAGCGGTGCGCTATGGAGATTTAAGCGGGATGGCAACCGCATCTTGGCGGCGCCGATCGGTATTTTGCAGCGGCGGCCCTGATGCTGGCGGTAGTGGCCTTGGCGACCCGGCACGCGATGCAGCGTAGCCGGGCTGAGGGTCAGATAATAAACGCCGCAAACAAAGACCCATCGGTGCGGCGTTGCGGCCAGCAGTCGAAAACAGCATTGACCTTCTCACCAACGGATCGCA
This sequence comes from uncultured Alphaproteobacteria bacterium, assembly GCA_963839435.1. Lineage (GTDB taxonomy): Bacteria > Pseudomonadota > Alphaproteobacteria > Rhizobiales > Rhodomicrobiaceae > Rhodomicrobium. The sequence goes on along the minus strand of CAWIVD010000004.1, from coordinate 3,944 downwards.
GCTCATGACGTATCGAACCAGATAACGGTGGCGAAGGGCTGCCGGTATCGCGGCTGCGTTCCGCGCTCGAAGATCTCGATGACGATCATGCGCCCACCGCAGCAGGGACAGGGCGGCAAGACCGTCTCTGCCGGTTCGTCCTGACTGGAACTGGCAACCTTCTCCGCAGGCGGCAGCGCTTTCGTTCTTCGGCCTACCGCCGACGAACTCGATCGCGTCATCGAGCTCAATGCCGAGCTAGCGATCCGTGCTTTCGATGTTCGAATGTCCGAGCAATAGCTTAACCGCTCTGAGGTGCCGTGCGCGCCGCGCTTGACCCCGGTCACGAAGGCGACTGCGGCGAACAGCTGAAGGGATGGACACAGGGGGACTGATCAGGATTTAGCGCTGGCTGCGGTCACCCTTTGATATGCGGCGCGGGCGCGGATGCGATCAAGGTATGCCTGTACCGGTCCATCAGGGATCGGCCAGCCCGCGCTATTTTCGGCCTTGTTCAGGCAATGTCCGATGAGCAAATCCGGGACGCCGAACTCCGCGCTCGTGACGTAGTCGTTGCCACCCAAGCGCTCGGCGAAGTGGCCGATGGCGTCGTACTTGCAGCACGAATTTGTTCTTGGCATTGAACCAGACGGGCAACTCCAGATCGTCGACCGAAAATTGCGTCCAGCTATCCTGGCGGAACGTCTCATCCACAAGCTCGATACGGTCTGCACGGCGCACGTCCAGGCAAAGGAGCGCATTCGCGCCCGCATCTGGCGCCTTTACAAGGACCTCAAGGCGTACCGCCAGGCGTCAACTCGGCGCCGCGCCCGCCAACTTGAATGCCGCTTCGACGCCATCTTTTCCACCGAGACGGGCTTCGTCACCCTCGACAGGCTCTTGGCGCGGCTTCGCGCGCAGAAAGACGAACTGCTGATGGTGTTGACGCGCCCCGACATTCCGCTCCACACCAATGGTTCGGAAAACGACATCCGCTGCCAGGTCACGCGACGCAAGATCTCCGCTGGAACCCGCTCCGATGCAGGCCGCGACGCACGCGACGCCTTCCTTGGGCTCATGAAAACCTGCGCCAAGCAAGCCATCAGCTTCTGGGACTACCTCGGCGACCGCCTCGGAGTGCTGGAAGCGCCTGCCGTCCCAAGCCTCGCCGCTCTCGTCCGCCAGCACGCCGCACCCTAAAGGCCCGGACTTTTGCCCCTGTTACTGGCGGGGCAGCTAACTCCTTGATTTTATTGGTGAGCCCAGATGGATTCGAACCATCGACCCTCTGATTAAAAGTTACAGGATAATACTTGTACTGGCTTGCTTTATCTTGTCTCGAGTTGGAAAAGGCATTGCAAAATAACGAGTTATATTTTCTCCATTTATCCGCACTTGCATAATGTTTCCTTTTTGGTGCTTACTATTTTTATCCCAGTAAGCACATGGTCCTTGCAATCATGCCCACCGCAAAATCACGAAAACCACCGTTGACGCGCTGCAGCCGCAACGCCGATCTGACGGCTCGCTCGCAGATGGCTATCTTTGGGACACCGAGCTTAAAGGCTTCGCCTGCAAAGCGACGCCCGCCGGAAAGAAGATTTTCCTCGTGCAATATCGCCTTGGCGGACGGACGGGTAAGACGCAGCGCGTCACGCTTGGTCCCCACGGAAAACTGACCGTGGACAGGCGCCGCAAGCTTCCCAAGTCGAGCTTGGAAGGATCGCTGCCGGTCAAGACCAGCTCGCGCCAAGCGTGAGGTGCGGCGTAAATTGGCTGCGGCGACGTTTGAAGATGTGGCGCAGCGTTATTTGTCGATGAACGGCAAGAATAATAAGAGCTGGCCGGAAACGCGGCGCATTCTTGAAGTCGATGCCATCCCTGCCTTGGGGAAGAAACCCATGGCGGCGATCGGACGCGGCGAGGTTGCAGCCTTGATCGATAAGACGGACGCAGCGCGCCCCCGTCGGCGCGCGCGCATTGTTTGCAGCGATACGCCCTCTCTTCAAATGGGCGCGCGATAGGGAAATTATCGAGAATAACCCCATCGCTGACATGAAAGGGCCGCCTCCGCCGGCCGCCCGGAAGCATGTCCTCGACCATGACGAGATAAGAGCATTCTGGATTTCCACGGCGGCGCTCGATTGGCCCTTCGCGCCCTTCTACCGGTTGCTGCTGCTCACCGGGCAGCGGCGAGAAGAGGTTGCAGGCATGCGCTGGGAGGAGATCACCCTTGAGAAGGGGATTTGGCGTTTGCCATCGAAAGAAGTGTATCAGCCGCAACGGACGAAGAATGGCGAGGAGCATTTTGTGGACTTGAGCCCGCAAGCGGTCACGATACTCGATGCGCTGCCAGGAGCGCGCAGGGTTCGTGTTTACCACGACCGGAAGGACACCGATCAGCGGTTTCTCGAAAAGTCAAGGTGCGGCTTGATGCGCTGATGACTTAAGTACGCGGCCGCGCGCCCCGGCCATGGCATGTTCACGACCTGCGCCGAACGGTGTCGACGTTGATGGGCGATGATCTCGGCATCGATCCGGCTGTCATCGATCGCATACAAAATCACACGTCCAAGCTGAAGGCCAACATGCGTGGTCCGTATCAACTGCAGCAACTCCGGGGACCTCGAAGGGACGCGATGTCGCGTTGGGGCGAGCATGTGGAACGGCTGGTCAGCGGCAAGTCCGATGCGGCGTCACAACTCACCGGTCAACTTGCGCACCTCGGCTAGAAATCGCTTTCCAACGCGGAACGCCTTTTCGGCAGCGGCCGCATCGACATCATAGCCATGCGAGGCGGAATTCATGACGCCAACCGCGAGCGCGAACTCTTCTGTGATCGTCATCAGATTTATATCCTCTAGCGCCTGCGTCATCGAAGCGATTGTGGGACGAGGCGGGAGGGCAAGGCCGCGCCGCTCCATTAACGCCCGGAGCGTCCGCTCGATTTCGATGCGTAAGCCCACGACGGAGAGAAGGGCAAATTCACCCGCAAGCTCATCGGTTGTGGGCAATTCGCGGCGCAGCTTGGCTGGCAAGGCTGGCGCTGAGGTGAGCCGGTAATGGGCAACGCCCACGGGCTTGCTTGTATCGCGCAAGGCGTACTCAACAACAACGGCATTGCGGCCCTTGCAAAGAATGATGCCAATGGAAGGCTGATCGCTCGCATGCTTCAGCTGATCGTCAACCGCCGAGAGGTAGAAGTTCATCTTCCCTGAAAACTCAGGCTTAACTCCTCGATCTTGAGCTCAAAAACCACAAAACAGCGCAGCCGCAAATGATAAAAAGAAGATCGAGGTAATAGTCTTGGCCGCCCACCTGCAATGGATATTGGCTGCCAACGAATGCAAATCCTTTTCCGAGCTCTAAAATGAGCTGGCGCAGGTGTTCTAAAAGACCACGCTCAAGCTCTCGTTCCTGCATCTCCGCGCCAAGAAGACAAAAACTCGAAATTATAGGGGTCCTTGACGATATGCTGGGCGAGCTCCGATTGCGGCGCCGGCAGCGTGCGCGTGAAATTTGTTAGGGCTTTGCCCTGACGCCTGTAGAGTTCGCCTCGATTTGATGAACGAGGACATTGCGGCTCCAGCCGTTCTCAATCGCCTGCCGCATGTACCATTCGCGTTCGTCGTGCATCTTGACCTGGTCGAGAAGCACCATCGCGTGGCCCCACGGCAATTGTGCAGCAACCTGCTGCACAAATTCATAGTTCGGATAAGCCTCGGCGAAGGCGCGCATATATTTAAGATTGCGAGAGGAAAGGCCGGTCATCTCTGGAAAGGCTTGGCGCAAGTCGGCGCCCAGCCCGCTCGACAACCTTCGCTCCCCACCCCTCATCGCGCTGCCGCTCAAGAGATCGCGGTCCCATCTGCCAATAAAGAAGGATCAGTTCGCTATTGACCGCGAGCGCCGCCTTCAATCGCGCCGCGGCAATGCGGCTTTTCAAATACGCCAAGCAGCGCGGC
>CAWIVD010000003.1:10000-53624 GCA_963839435.1 uncultured Alphaproteobacteria bacterium | reverse complement strand
TACCCACTTCCCAGCTAAGGCATTGAAATACAGTGGTATTTCTACTCCTCTTCTGGGCACCAAGACTTAAACGGAAGTCATCCACGTCCCACGCAACAGGCTCCCGCCGCCCGCCGCCTCGGCGCAGTCAAGATCGGACTGCGCTATGCCGAGGCCCGCGGCCTGCCAAACGCGCAAGAAAAGCTTTTACGCCCTTGTTGAATTGGATTTGACGGCGACGACAATGCCGCAAACCATGCGCCTGTGCGCCCGGAGCGCCTATCGCAGCATGATCTGCGGCACTGTCGTGAGGAGCGCGTCGCACTCGGTCGCGGAGATGCGGTCGCCGTATTGAAACCTTATTGAGCGCGACCAAGACGCTCGTATGTCTGCGCAATCAAGATAAGCAAGTTCTTCGCCTGACAATCCGTTACGAGGTCGGCAAGATGCCGCGTGTTTTGTGCTCTTTCCTGCCAGGCTTGATAAGGCGGGGTCCATGCCTGCGGCTCTACAAACAGACGATTCTCAAAGGCTTTCCGGGCAATTTTTATCGCTCTCATTACTATCTCGCTGAACGAACACAAAGGCGTCTTCGGATTGAAGACGCCCGTTTTTTGTTTCCACCCCAGCCCGAGGCTGTTGCACGGTATTTAATCAGCAAATCATGGCTTTGTTCCCTCGCGTTGAGCTGAATTTCTGAGTGAGAAACGAGGCGCGCGTGGATAAGGAGATCCCTCAATTCCGGGAATTCCTCCGTTGTCACGGCGCCGGACACAAGCGCAGCGTCAGCGGAAGCTGCCCATCGATCACAGATAGGAATTGAGCACGACCTCCTTAACCAATCAGCACGACGCAAGCCGGCTCGGGCACATACCTGCAAATTGCTCGATGCAAGGATTGCGATGCCGCAGGATCGTTCGAAATTCAGCCGAGAGGCCCACTTCAGGCAGCGTTTCGCTCGTTTTACCGCCGTGCGGATACCGGCCTCGCGCAAGATGTTCCTGAGACTTATCGCGAACCTGGCCGAAATCGACCGCCACAGCACCCCGAACGATGACGGTTTCGGCGATTTCGCAGTCGCGCATTTCCTCTTCGAAATCGAGGGGCGGTCGGGATGCGTGTATACGCTGCTCAGAGCATTCTCCTGGTTCGGTCTCGAACTTCCCGATCGTTTCAGAAAGCGCCTGAGTCCGCGTATCGATCTCTCTCGTGCGCTGACCCTCTCTGACGCGGCCAAAGTCGTCTATTCGTCCTTGCGGCAGGCCGCCATGCCCACACTGATCGAAGCCTTCGGTGAGCGCGCCGATCGGCAGGACTGGAAAAACACAATCAAGTAAGCTCGCGGTTTCACCTCGGCCCTGACCGCTCATTCAACCCGCCTCGTTTATGGGCGGTTCATCCGAATTGGCGCCAGAAGACCGCCATGACAATCCCCGCGTTGATGCAGGAAATCGCGATCCGCGCATGAGCGGGGTTGAGCCTGCGGCCGAAATGGCTCGCGAGGTAGCCGCCGATTGTCGACGAAATCAAAAGCACAGCCATCGGCTTCCAATAGATGAGCCCGCCGACGATGAAGAGAAGCGAGGCCGTGGCGTTCATCGAGGCATTCAACAAATTTCGCGCGGCCTGCATTGTATTGATCGGCGCCGCCGTCAGAACGCTCCAGGCCGCGAGCATCATCACGCCGACGCCGCCGCCGAAATAGCCGCCGTAAATGCCGAGAACAAATTGAACCGCAGGCAAGGTGCGGGGATGGATGGTCATCCTCTTCCGCAGTTCTTCACCGAGCTTGCGACCGAAGGCAAACACCAGCACCCCGAACAGCAGCAAGAACGGAAACATCTTCTCGAACAGACTCTGTGAGGTGTACAGCAGCAGAACAGCGCCGATAACGCCGCCGGTAACGCTTACGATCGCCATTGCCGACAGCTTGACTCCATCGAACCCTTCAAAATCGCGGCGATATGCAAAAGCCGATGCGAGCGCGCTTGGCACGAGGGCTACCGTGCTCGTGGCGTTGGCGTTGAGGGACGGCACACCAACTGCCACCAGAGCTGGCAGGGTAACAAAAGAGCCGCCGCCAGCCACGGCATTCATGCCGCCGCCCAGCATCCCGGCAGCGGCGACAAACAGGAGATCATTCATACCATTGACTCGATCAGGTTTGGATTCAGGCGCGCTTCCTTAGCAGTCAATGTGGCGACGCAGAAGGGCTTTTCGGGAAAAACTCCGACCGCCCGGAATAGGGAGGTTTTGCGTTTCGCCGACCCGTAAATTCTTAGGAATAAGGCGAACCACTCCCAAAGAGATATCTGGCAAGATCGGTCTTGGATGCTTCGAATTGTTTTGTGTGAGAGGCTCTCATGTCGCTGCCCGCGAACTTCACAGTCAACCAGAAACTGCCTACGGGCGCCAGAGATCGCGATCTGGGTGACGCTTCCAATGACGTCAGCGGCCAGCAGGAAGCGAGCGCGGCTGGGCTATCCGGAACTTTTCCGACTGAACTCTTTCGCGGGTATTTTCTGTCAGCGGCAAGCGGCCCTATAGCATTCGGCGTGAGCCAGGACTTATCGACCTCGTTGGCCTCCGCTCCAGCCCAGACGGCGGCACTCAGCCTTGCCACATCGGCGAAACCTTCCTGGATCAGTCAACTGTCCACATCATCGATCGCCACCGATATGTCGGCAGCGATTGTTAATGGCCAGGTGACCTATTCCGGACTCCTCACTCTTCTCAAAGACGTCGACTCCAAAGTGACCTCGGCCGGCCTTACGACGGCTCAGTTCAATGATCTCAAGACTATCGTCGCCAATCTCAATAACGGCGTAACGACATCGGCCTACCTCACGGGGATCATGAAGTCCCTGGTCATGGGCAACACGATGAATGCCACCTGGACAGGCGGCGGTTCATCGTCGGCAACCCTTGGCAATCTCGCCGCTGGATCCAGTGCGACCAAGCTTTCGGAGCTTATCGGCAAGTGGTTTCTTGGCACAGACCTGCCGAATTCAAAGGTCAGCATGAGCGGGGTGTCAAGTTTCTCCGTCACTTACTCGAACTCATCGAAGCCCGTATTCGCCGCCGCCGGCCCAAGCATGAATGACATCAATCAGGGCTATCTGGGCGATTGCTACCTCCTCTCCTGCCTGGCCGAGGTCGCGTACAAAAATCCCAATGTCATCTCATCGATGATCACTTCGAACGGCAATAGTTCCTATGGGGTGCGTTTCTATATCAGCGGCACAACCCAATACGTCACCGTCAACACATCTTTGGCCAATGGCGGCAGCATCTTCAACTCGGGAACCGATATCTGGGCAAGCCTCGTAGAAAAGGGCTATGCTCAACTGCAGGCAGGCGGGGTGTACACTGGAAATTCGGTCAACTATGGCAATTCATGGTCTACTATCGGCAATGGCGGCGCCCCGGAATCTGCCCTTGAAGAGATCACGAATTCCCCCATCATCAGCGATTTCCGCGCTTCAGGAAGCGCGTGGACATCTGTCACCTACAACTCCTCCATGGCGACGATCGGTTACTCGACCGGAAATGCGACAGCGGCCATTCAGAATACTCTGATTTCCGATCTTGCAGCGGGCGACGATGTCATTTTGTCTTCGCGGACGAATGCCAGGGATGGTTCGGGAAAGACCACCCTGGTCGCGAGTCACGCGATGTCCATCTACGGCTTCGACAGCGCCACCCGGATGTTCGAGATCCGCAATCCCTGGGGTACAGCCAGCGGACAGAGCTGGGATACAACATTCGAAGTTGGCCTCTCGACCCTGTTAGCTGCCGGCGACACGATCACCGCTGACGCCATTGGCGGCTCGAAGGCAATCAGCGCGCCCAGGATAGCAGCGCAGACCGCGACGCAAACCTGGGAACCTGGCCAAGCGGTCGCCTTCACCCTCGCCGCGAACACCTTCATCGACACGCAGGGCCAGGCGCTCACCTATACGGCAACACAGGCGGACGGCTCCTCACTTCCGTCGTGGCTGAAGTTCAATTCGGCGACTGACACGTTCACTGGTACTGCGTCCACCACAGCGAAGGGACTGAGCATCAAGGTCACGGCCACTGACACGGGCGGCCTGTCCTCGTCGGAGACTTTCGCGGTCGTGACGCCCGCAGCCATCACACGGGCCGCTCATACCTTTACCAATCCAAATGAGACGCCGTCCCACGCGGCAACCCAGGCGAACGATTCCGCGATGCCATCATCGTTCACGTTCAGCGCCATCAAGCGGTTCTTCACCGGCTCAGCGCCGAACGCCGCAACAGCGCTCGGCGTCGGAGGCGCCGCGCCCGATAACGGCTCATTTTCCGCCTCTGAGACACTCCACGTCACTGCCTCCGCGGCAGCATTAACTCATGCGATCGCGAGGAATAACGACACACCGGCTCCCGCCATTGTCAATCAGATCAAGCCGGTCCACGGCGACGCGCACCATGTGTTCGGCCCTAGAGTATAGTAAAGGCCCGGCGATGAGACAAACCCCCGAGCAAGACGCATTCGCGCTTTCCCTTGGCTTGCGTCTCGTTGGGATGCCGGTCGACCCGAGGCAGATCTATCATTTCCTCGGCAGACCGGCCGCGATCGAGGAAGTCGACATTCTCCGCGCGGCCAAAGCGATGGGCGCAAGAGCGAAGGCCCATAAGACCGCTGTTTCGCGCCTTCAGGAAACGCCGCTTCCAGCTCTCGCCTTTTTCAAGGGCAAGGGGTGGGTTGTCGTTGGGAAAGTAACGCCCGTCCTGGCTATCGTTCAAGGTGGTGGAGACACCTCTCCCAAGACCCTCTCTCTTGCCGAGTTCACCGAAGCCTGGAATGGCCGCATCATCCACCTCTCGAAGCGCGCTGCCCTCAGTGATCCTGGGCGCCGCTTCGATCTGACATGGTTCTGGGGCGCGATCACGAAATATCGCGGCGTGCTTTACGAGGTGCTTGCGGCTTCCTTCATCATTCAGCTTTTCGGGCTGGCGACGCCGCTCATTTTTCAGACCGTCATCGATAAGGTTCTCGTCCACCGCGGCCTTTCCACACTGCAGATCCTGGTCGCGGGCCTGGCGCTCATCGCCGTCTTCGACGTCACCCTGTCGGGGCTTCGGACCTATCTTTTCGCGCATACGAGCAACCGCATCGACGTGGAACTGGGTTCTCGTGTTTTTCGCCATTTGATGGCTCTGCCACTCCCCTATTTCGAAGCGCGCCGGGTGGGCGATTCCGTCGCCCGCGTCAGGGAGCTGGAAACGATCCGTCAGTTCCTGACCGGCTCATCGATCACGCTCGTGCTTGACCTCCTCTTCTGCGCGGTCTTCATCGGTGTGATGTTCCTTTATAGTTCTCTTCTGGCGTGGATCGTTGTCGCCACCTTGCCTTTGTATGCGATCTTGTCGATTGCGGTCACGCCGTTGTTTCGTGTCCGTCTGGAGGAGAAGTTTCATCACGGCGCGGTCAATCAGGCCTTCCTCGTCGAAAGCATCACGGGCGTCGAAACCATCAAGGCGATGGCTGTCGAGCCGCTCATGCAACGAAAATGGGAAGAGCAGCTCGCCGCCTATGTTGGAGCCTCGTTCCGCACCGCAACGCTAGGCAATGTCGCAACCCAGGGAACGAACTTCCTCAACAAGGCGACCACGGTCCTCACGCTCTTTGTCGGAGCGGGGCTCATCATCCAAAATCAGATGACCGTTGGCGAACTTGTCGCCTTCAACATGCTTGCCTCGCAGGTCAGCACGCCTGTCTTGAGGCTCGCTCAAGTTTGGCAGGATTTCCATCAGGTGCGGATCTCGATTGCACGGCTCGGAGATATCCTCAACACGCCGGTGGAGTACGCGCCGTCCGCTCCGCCACACACCCAAGCCTTGGAAGGCGCGATCGAGTTCGAACACGTTCAGTTCCGCTATGGGCCTCAGGAGCGCCCGGCCTTGCGCGAAGTCAGTTTCAAGATCAAGCCAGGGCAAGTGATCGGGATCGTCGGCCCATCCGGTTCTGGCAAAAGCACAATTGCGAAAATCATTCAACGGCTCTACTTGCCGGAAAGCGGCCGCGTTCTTGTTGACGGCGCGGACGTTCATTCGCTCGATCCATCCTGGCTGCGCCGCCAGATTGGCGTCGTCCTGCAAGAAAATGTTCTGTTCAATGCCAGCGTTCGCGACAACATCGCCCTTGCCGATCCCGGGCTGCCGATCGATCGCGTCGTCGCCGCTGCGCGCCTTGCCGGAGCCCACGAGTTTGTCAGCAAGATGCGCGAGGGTTACGATACCTTGGTCGGCGAGCGAGGCGTGTCTCTCTCCGGCGGCCAGCGTCAGCGCCTTGCCATCGCCCGCGCGCTTGTGAGCGACCCCCGCATCCTCATCTTCGACGAAGCCACTTCCGCCCTCGATTACGAGTCCGAAAGCATAATCCATCGGAACATGCGGAAGATTGTCGAGGGCCGCACCGTCTTCATCATCGCGCACCGGCTTTCCGCCGTTCGCCTGGCCGACCGCATTCTCACCATCGAGGATGGAGTGGTGACCGAAGACGGCTGTCATGACGAACTCGCGGCGGCGAATGGCCGTTACGCGACACTGCTGCGTCTACAATCGGGTCTCGCTTAGGAGGTACTTTTCAATGAGATCCTGCTCAGACAACACCCGAGAAAGGCCGGATCGCAGGAAGCTCTCGCGAAGCGAGCGGCAGTTCCTTGCGCCCGCGCTCGAAATCACTGAGACACCGCCATCGCCTCTTGGGCGCGCGGTCAGCTACACCATCATCACAATTACGATTGCGGGGCTTTGCTGGGCTATCATTGGTCACGTCGACATCGTTGCGGTCGCTTCCGGAAAAATTATAAGCCAAGCCCGCACAAAAGTGATCGAGCCGTTTGAGACAGCTTCGGTTAAAGCGATTCTCGTCCGGCCTGGGCGAGCACGTAAAGGCAGGCCAGCCGCTCATCAAGCTGGAGAAAGTGACGGCGCAGGCCGAAGAAGGCAAAGCCCGCCAGGATCTCAATGCGGCCCCGATCGATATCGTGCGCCTTCGCGCCTTTCTCGCAGGCTCCGACAAACTTGATCCCAAAGAAACCGGTGACGCGACCGAGCTTCAGCTGATCGAGACGGAGGCGCGCCTTGCATCGCAGAAGACGGAAGCAGATGCAAAACTCTCTGCGCTGCGCCGCGATCGCGATGAAAAGCTGGGCGAGCGCGAGACGCTCTTGCGGACATTAGCCAAACTCAAGGCAGTCTTGCCCATTGTTTCTGAACGCGCCGAAATCCGGCAGAAATCCGCCGATACCGCCTTTGGCTCCCGTTTCCTCAATCTTGAAACTCAGCAGCAACTTGTGGAAATAAAAGCGGAAGCTGGGCTGACGGAAAGCAAGATGAACGCCATAGAGGCCGCGATTCTTGCCATCGATCAGCGGATCCAGGCGACGGGTGCAGAAACGCGGCGAACCGCGCTCACCGATCTTTCAAAAGCGCAAGAACAAATGCGAAGCGCGCACGAGGCGCTCACAAAGGCGATGCATAAGGTCGAGCTTTCCACTCTGCGCTCGCCTATCGACGGAACCGTGCAGCAACTTAACGTCACAAGTGTGGGCGGCGTCGTCACGTCCGCGCAACAGCTCGCAAGCGTGGTGCCGGACGACGATCCCATAGAGGTCGAGGTTGCCTTGGAGAACAAGGACATTGGCTTTGTGCAAGCCGGGCAGGAGGCTGAAATCAAGATCGACGCATTCCCCTTCACGCGGTTCGGGCTGGCGAAGGGCGTGGTAGCAAGCGTTGACCGCGATGCGGAAGCGATGACGCCGCCGAACCAGAAGTCCGGTTCGAAACGCGCATCGGACACAACCGAATCTCTCCACGAGAGCGAACGGCTTTTTTATAGCGCCAGGATCAAACTCTTGAAGGACCTTCCTCGGAGCAAAGGGGAGCAGCTGAAGCTCCTGCCCGGAATGGCCGTCAAGGCAGAAATCCTCACCGGACGCCGTCGCATCATTGATTTCTTGCTATCGCCATTGTCCGAGTATCGCCATGATGGATTGCGTGAGCGATAAGCCCAGGCGGCTCATTGGCCGCCTCCCGCGTCACTCAGCCAAGCCTTCGATCAACCTGCCTTAAATCGGAATCGATTTTGGCAGCCCGTGCGCAAACGCAGGTACCGCGTTCGTCACCTCATGCCTATCGGTCTTGCCCAGCCTGGCGCCCCGCGCGCTGGCAGGATCGAACGCGCCTCCTGCCGAGGGAAACTGAGCCCCTCGTAATCGATGTGACGAGGCCGAGAAGCAGGATGATCGGCGCGGATGCCTCGCAATATTTAACTCATCAGCTCAAACGTCGACGCTGGCGTTCTTGCATAAGGGTAGCCATCTAACTTTTGGTACGCCCAGAATGTTGGTTGCAAGGGAGAGTGACATGTCGCAGGAACAAACCCTTCAAGGTCCTGATCTCGCTCAAGGGATTTCGCTCACCGAAATCGCTGATGGTGGCATGCTTGCCGGCCATCGCGGCGGCGAGGAGATTTTGCTGGTCCGCCGGGGAGACGAGATTTTCGCGGTCGGCGCTCACTGTTCCCATTACCACGGCCCGCTCGCCGATGGCCTGGTGGTGAACGGCACCGTCCGCTGCCCCTGGCATCACGCAGCGTTCGATTTGCGCACAGGCGAAGCCGTCCGTGCCCCTGCCCTGAGCCCGATCGGCTGCTGGTCCGTGGAACAGCGAGATGGCAAGGTCTTCGTGAAGGAGAGACGGACGCCACCGAAATCGGAGCCCCTCGGCGTGCCTTCGGGCAAAGCGCCTGACCGGATTGTCATCGTCGGCGGAGGCGCTGCCGGTTTTGCGGCCGCGGAGATGCTGAGGCGCCGCGCCTATCAGGGCAGCATCGTGATGGTGAGCAGCGATACCGCTCCGCCTGTCGATCGCCCGAACCTCTCGAAGGATTATCTTGCCGGCGCCGCCCCGGAGGAATGGGTGCCGCTCCGCCCCGACAGCTACTACGCCGAGAACGGCATCGATCTGCGCCTCGGCGAGGCTGTGACCGGCATCGACACGCGTTCGCGCGAAGTCACGCTTGGCGCAGGAGAGCCCCTGCCCTACGACCGCCTTCTGCTTGCAACCGGTGCGGAGCCGATCCGCCCCGCGCTCCCCGGCTTCAACGAGCCGCATGTCCATACCTTGCGCTCACTGGCCGATTGCCACGCCATCATCGAGCGCGCCAAGACCTCGAGCCGGGCCGTCGTGATTGGCGCGAGCTTTATCGGGCTTGAGGTTGCGGCGTCGTTGCGCGCCCGTGGACTTGAAGTTCATGTGGTCGCGCCGGAGAAGAGGCCCATGGAGCGCATCCTCGGGCCGCAGATGGGCGACTTCGTCCGCGCCCTGCACGAGGAGCACGGGGTCATTTTTCACCTTGGCGAACCCGTCAGCGCGATCGTGGGCCGGAAAGTGAAGCTTCAAAGCGGTGTCGCGCTCGAAGGGGATCTCATCGTCGCCGGGGTCGGTGTTCGCCCCCGGATCGAGCTGGCGCAGAAGGCCGGGCTGGCCATCGACCGCGGCGTCACCGCGAACGCTTACCTCGAAACGAGCGCGCCCGGCATTTTTGCGGCGGGCGATATCGCACGCTGGCCCGATCCCTATAGCGGTGAGAACATTCGCGTCGAGCACTGGGCCGTGGCCGAGCGCCAAGGACAGACTGCCGCGCTGAACATGCTTGGCGCGCATCAGAAGTTCGATGCCGTGCCGTTCTTCTGGAGCCAGCACTACGACGTTCCGATCAACTATGTCGGCCACGCGGAGAAATGGGATGATCTCGCCATTGATGGAGATATTACGGGCAAGGACTGCGTTGTCCGCTACAAGCGCGGCGGGCGAACGCTTGCTGCTGCCTCGATCTATCGCGATATCGAAAGCCTGAAGGCTGAACTGTCGATGGAGGAAGAGATTGCAGGCAGTGCCGCTCTCAAGAATGCAGTTGGTTAACTGCCAGGATGCTTGTGTACCTTCCGGGCGGCACCGGGGGGAACCACCCGGAAGGTAAACTTCGCAGCGCTATCAGCGAGGGCAGGCTTCAAGCACCACGCTAAGATACTGACTTGATTTTGTTAATTATCAGTTACTATGAGACCAGTCAATCTGAAATATCAGCTATTTCGGGCGCGTCATCAGGAACAGTTGATCGGGTCCGATCGTGAAATAGTCGCTAGGGCCTCCGCCGCGCAGAACATGGCCGGCTCCAGCGGTATCGTAGATGCCATCTTTCAGCAGCGAATCAGCGATGTGGACCATTATGACTTCGCCAAGGACCAGCCACGACGGGATCTGGTTTCCATCAGCGGTGGCCAGTTGGATGATCTGACTGCACCGGCATTCGAAGCTGACGGGACTTTCCGCCACCCTCGGAGCAGAGATCAGTTGCGATTCGAGCGGCGTCAGCTCAGCAAAGTCGAACTCACTGGCCTCAGGAGGAAGAGGAGCAGACGTCTGGTTCATCGCCTCGGCCAGCGATCGTGTCACAAGGTTCCAGGCGAACTCGCGCGTCTGTTCCACATTTCGCACCGAGTCCTTGTAGCCAACGCTGGAGAACCCAATGATAGGAGGCTTGTAGTTGAAGGCGTTAAAGAAACTATAGGGAGCCAGATTCAGGCCCCCTGATGCGCTGCGTGTCGAAATCCAGCCAATCGGACGCGGCGCGACGATCATATTGAGCGGATCGTGCGGCAAGCGGTGACCTTGCCGCGGTTCGTAACTATGAAACAAGTCTGACACAATATCCTCTTCATAAACTGGATCGCCCTATTCGTTCCCCGAGTTCCAGGATCTGAGAGGGAGCAGCCAAAGGGTCAACGCCAGTCACGAAACCGTTTTTCGAAGAACGGGGTTATACGCACTAGATATCAATAGCGGAAAGAATGGCTTTCCGCCTCACCGCCAAGGTGAAACCATGTTAACCGGAGCCGAAATCGAAGCGCCGGTTCCTAAGAACCGGTACGCTTCAAATCCCCGCAACGCCGACTGGACGATTGCGCAAAACTGGCCATCCTACACAGAACGAGAGCACGACCGCTGGAACCGTCTCTTTGCGCGCCAATCGGCGCTGCTTCCGGGGCGCGCCTGCGAGGAGGCTCTTGCTGCCATGACAAGGCTTGAGCTTTCGCGCTCAGGGATCCCCAACTTTGCCGATTTGAGCGAGCGGTTGGCCGCAATCACCGGCTGGCGCGTGGCGCCCGTCGCGGGGCTCATCCCCGACGACGCTTTCTTCGAGCATCTGGCGAACCGGCGTTTCCCTGCCGCGGCGTTTATCCGGCCCGAGCAGGAGTTCGATTATCTCCAGGAGCCGGACATCTTCCACGATGTCTTCGGCCACGTGCCGCTGCTCGCCAATGCGGTCTATGCCGATTTCCTTGAGGCTTATGGGAAGGGAGGCCGCCGCGCCATGGAGCGCGGACAGTTGCAGAATCTGGCGCGCCTTTATTGGTATACGGTCGAGTTCGGGTTGATCCAAGCCGCCGACGGCTTGCGAATTTTCGGCGCGGGCATCCTATCGTCCCCGGCCGAGACGCTTTTCTCGTTGGAGGACAGTTCGCCGAACCGCATCGTGTTCGACCTCGAACGCGTCATGCGAACGAAATACATCATCGACGACTTTCAGCAGGCCTATTTCGCGATCGACAGCTTCGAGACGCTGCTTGAGGAGTGCTACCAGGATTTCGGGCCTGTCTACGACCGCCTTCGAAACGCGCCCGATATCGAGGCCCATGAACTGGCCGAAGGCGATCGCGTCATCTCCCGAGGCGACCTCCATTACTTTCGCGCCAAGGGTAAAGCGCTCAACGCCGCGCCGTGACCGACTGCTCGATGGCGCCGAAAATCGAAGCGCCCCCGGCGTCCAGCATTTCGATGCGGACGGTGTCGCCGGCTTTTAGAAATGGCGTTTGCGGCTCTCCATGCAGGAGTGTTTCAACAACTCGCCGCTCCGCGAGGCAGGAGTAACCGACGCCACCCTCGGCAACAGGCCTGCCCGGCCCGCCATCGGCGCCACGGTTGGAAACCGTCCCCGAACCGATGATCGTGCCCGCCGAAAGCGGGCGCGTTCTTGCCGCGTGAGCGATCAGCGCGCCGAAGTCAAAGGTCATGTCGACTCCTGCGTTCGGCCTGCCGAGCGGCGCGCCGTTGACGAACGACAGAAGTGGAAGATTGAGCTTCCCGCCATCCCAGGCCGCGCCCAGCTCGTCGGGCGTTACCGCAATCGGCGAAAAAGCCGTTGGCGGCTTCGACTGGAAGAAGCCGAAGCCCTTCGCAAGCTCAGGCGCGACAAGCCCTCGGAAGGTCACATCGTTGGCGAGCATCACGAGCCGGACATGCGCCCGAGCCGCTTCCGGCGTGATGCCCATGGGAACGTCGTCGGTTACGATGGCGACTTCCGCTTCGAGATCGAGGCCAAGACTTTCGTCGCCGGGAAGCGGGATCGGATCGCGGGGGCCGGGAAATACGTCCGAGCCGCCCTGATACATCAGCGGATCGATCCAGAATGAGGCGGGCATCTCCGCGCCCCGCGCCTTTCTCACAAGCGCAACGTGGTTTACGTAAGCCGACCCGTCGGCCCATTGGTAGGCGCGCGGCAGCGGGGCGGCGCAGGCGCCTTCGCGGAAAGGAATCGCGGCAACGAGACCGGCCTCAAGCTTTTCGGCTCGCGCCGCGAGAGCGGGCGCGATGCCCGACCAGTCGTCGAGTGCGGCCTGCATCGTAGGCGCGATGCTGCTGGCCAGAACGGCGCGCGTCAGGTCTCGTGATACGATGACGAGCCGGCCATCGCGGCCGGACGTTAGTGAGGCGAGCTTCATCTGATCAAACCCCTCACCCCACCCCTCTCCCACAAGGGGAGAGGGAGCTGGGCGTGCCCGTGGAAGCGGCGTTCTGAGGGGGTATGCCGTAGGAGATGGTCATGGCTGCCCGTTGAACCGCTTTTTGAGGCCCGCCCAGCACTCGGGATAGTCTTCCTGAAGGGTCGTCAGCGCGGCCGCATAGCGCGTCAGGTGCTGCGGAAACCGGGTCTCGAACATGAATGCCAACGTGTCAGTCAACTTCACCGGGCGAAGCACCGCTTCGGACGCGCGCTCAAAGGACTGGGCATCCGGGCCATGCGGCAGCATGCAATTATGCAGCGACATGCCGCCGGGCAGGAAGCCCTTCGGCTTTGCCTCGTATTGCCCCCAGATCAGGCCCATGAACTCGCTCATAATGTTCATGTGATACCAGGGCGGGCGGAACGAATGCTCGGCCACCGCCCAGCGCTCGGGGAAGATCACGAAGTCCACGTTTGCGGTCCCTTCTTCGCCGGAGGGCGCGGTCAGCACCGTAAAAATGGACGGGTCGGGGTGGTCGAAGAGAAGCGCGCCGATGGGAGCAAAGGTCCTCAGATCGTATTTGCAGGGCGCATAGTTCCCGTGCCAGGCGACGACATCGAGCGGCGAGTGATCGAGATCGCAGGAATAGAACGTGCCGCACCACTTGACGGTCAGGTGGCAGGGCGTGTCCTTGTCCTCGAAGGCCGCCACAGGCGTCTTGAAGTCGCGCGGGTTGGCAAGACAGTTTGCTCCGATCGGGCCACGGTTCGGCAGGGTGAATTTCGCCCCGTAGTTTTCGCAGAGGTAACCGCGCGCAGGGCCATCCTCAAGCCCAACCTTGAACTTCACGCCGCGTGGGATCACGCAAATCTCGCCGGGGCCGATCCCGATCCGCCCGAACTCCGTGAAAATCGTCAGCCGCCCGAGCTGCGGTACAAGGAGAAGCTCGCCGTCGGCGTTGTAGAAATACTCGTCCGTCATGGACAGCGTAACGAAATACAGGCTCGCCGACATCCCGGTTTGCGTGTTCACGTCTCCAGCCGTGGTGATGGTCCGCACGCCATCGACGAAAGTCAGGCGTTCCTCGGGGATCGGAACCGGGGCCCATCGGAGCTGGCCGATGGGACGCTCCACCTCATGCGGTGCAGGCGCGGTCTTCCAGAACGGAGCGGCGGCGCGCTTGAAGCGGCCAGTGTGGCGCACCGAAGGCCGCATGCGGTAGAGCCAGGAGCGCTCATTCTTCCCGCGGGGCGCCGTGAAGGGCGAGCCGGAAAGCTGCTCGGCGTAAAGCCCATAGGCGCATCGCTGCGGCGAGTTCTGGCCTACCGGCAAGGCGCCGGGCAGTGCTTCGGTCTCGAAATCATTGCCGAAGCCCGGCAGATAGCCTTCCGGCGTGGTGGCCATCAGCGTTACCCCGCAGCGCTCGGCTTAAGGACCCCGCGCTCGATCTGATCCTCCTCGATGGACTGGAACAGCGCACGAAAATTCCCTTCGCCGAAGCCCTCGTCGCCTTTCCTCTCGATGAATTCGAAGAAGATCGGGCCGATCACGGTCTTGGAGAAGATTTGCAGGAGCACCTTGGTTTCGCCGCCGCCAGAGACGCCCTCGCCATCGATCAAAATGCCGAGGCGCTCAAGCCTCTCCCGAGGCTCTCCATGACCGGGCACGCGCTCATCAACTCTGCCGTAGTAGGCGGCCGGAGGCTGTGGCATGAACTGCAAGCCTGCTGCTCTCAGCTTTTCAACCGTGCCGTAGATGTTCCGGCAGCCGCAGGCGATGTGCTGGATGCCTTCGCCTCTGTAATCGCGGAGATATTCCTCGATCTGGCTCTTTTCGTCGGCGCTTTCATTGATCGGGATGCGGATCTTGCCGCAGGGGCTCGTCATGGCCCGCGAGTGCAGACCTGTGAGCTTGCCCTCGATATCGAAGTAACGGATCTGGCGGAAGTTGAAAAAGCGCTTGTACCAGTTCGCCCACCAGTCCATGCGGCCGCGCTGAACATTATGGGTCAGATGATCGATATAATAGAGGCCAGCTCCCTCCGGGTGCGGATCGCGCGCTCCCATCCAGCAAAAATCGACGTCCCAGATCGAACCCTTCTCGCCATAACGGTCGACTAAATAAATGAGCGCGCCGCCGACGCCTTCGATGGCCGGGATGTTGAGTTCCATCGGACCGACGGGAGCCAAAACCGGCTTGGCGCCAAGCTCGACGGCTCGTTTGAGCGCCTGCGCTGCATCGACGACACGGAAGCCCATCGCGCAGGCGCACGGTCCATGGCTTTTTGCAAAGTCGGCGGCGAAGCTGTCCGGCTCGGCGTTGACAACGTAGTTTACGCCGCCCTGCCGGTAGAGGGTGACGTTTTTGGACCGATGCCTTGCGACGGCCGAAAAGCCCATCAGTTCGAAAAGGGCGCCGAGCTTGCGTGGCTCCGAATGGGCAAACTCGACAAACTCAAAACCGTCGGTCCCCATCGGATTGTCGGCCGATAGGGTTGCCCGCGGCCCATCGTGGGGAAACGGCCCCATCGCAGAACGCCTCCTTCGCCGGACTTCTCCGCCCCTGATGATGATATGGGTCACGGGGACGGGTTTGAAATGGTGCGCCTGCGCTCGACGCCTGCCCCTTCCGGACCTTCACGCGAATGTCATTCAGGCACGCCCCTCGGGCGAGTAAACCCGCGCGAGAGTCAAGCCTCTGCCGGTTATTCGGTGGCCTTTGCGATACTTAAAATAGGCTTAA
The DNA here is from genome assembly GCA_963839435.1 of uncultured Alphaproteobacteria bacterium. GTDB lineage: Bacteria > Pseudomonadota > Alphaproteobacteria > Rhizobiales > Rhodomicrobiaceae > Rhodomicrobium. The sequence continues at coordinate 38,082 of CAWIVD010000003.1, read as the reverse complement.
GATTGGTTTCGTTTCGTAAAACTGGGGGTAGATAAATATATAAGCAATTCTCCTCCCTGCGAAATGCCGGAACTTGTGGCGGCGCTCGACACATAAGCAAACGTTGAGGGCTTCGCCAACGCTTGGCCGAAGTCGAAACCTGAATAGGGCGCGATGTCAGGACACAACTTCTGTACCCACAGTAGCGGAAGCACCAAACCAAAGCTTTGCGGCGCGCTTACAGGAACCAGGGCGTCCTACTGACGGTGAGTTTTGATGCGAGCTAAGCTGTGTATTTCCGAAGCCGCTGCTAGCGCTCAAAGGGCTCCTTCAGCAGAAGAGCCCGCCAGGCGCGGGCGACGCGCTCAGTGGGGAACCATGCGGTTGGTTGGGTCGGTGTGGGACCATAAGATGCCCGGCGAAAGCTCCTCTGAACAAGATCGCCAAGAATGCCGGACCGCTCGTCAAGCGCCTTCAATGGTGCGGAGGATGCGGCGCTCGCGGGAGCGCCAAGACGCAGAGGCAGGACCGCATCGAAAAATATTGCCGCCATTTCCTGCGACCGCCCGACCTCGTGTCCAACGTTCGGCTCCTCGGCAAGAGCCCATAGCGCCCCCGCTCTGCGATTTAACGCGAATAGGCCGGCGATGATGCGCTTGCGCGAAGTCCAGGTCCTCATCCCCGACAAATAATAATCCCGGGACACGTCGAGCCGCCGCTGGCAAGAGAGCAGAGAAATAAATCCCGCCTTTATTCACGACGAACGCGACGACGCGCTCGGGTTTCCAGGCAGTGAACTCGTAGTTGAATTGGCCACCCGCTGACATTCCCCACAACAAGAGCGGTGCATTCGCTAATTCCGGATGATCGGAGCGCCCGGAAAAAGCTGTGAGCGCATCCAGGAGCGCCTGTCCGCTGCCTTGCGCGGCGTTTGCGTAATTCTCAACAAATGCCTCTTCGTGCGGCTTGTCGGTAAAGCGGCAACCGATTAACGCGACGTCGTTGCGGCTGGCAAAGGTTTGCCAAAATCGATCGCCCACATCGGACCGCCCGTCGGCGTTCGAACCAGGTACGAGAACAACGACAGCGCGCAGGAATTTTGCACTGTCCGGGTACCATAACCTGAAATCAGCCTTATCGTAATTGGCGCCGGGAGCAACCGTCTCGTCGAGCATGTGTCCACTCGACACCTGAGCACAGGCAGCACAACCAAGCAACACCAGGCTAACTGGAATCGCAGACCGTCTTTTGGAAGAGCTTGGTAACTGCCGGAATATGTTCAGGAGTGCAGTTACGAGCCGGCTCATTGCTCATGTCCCGTTCTTGACGTCCAATCCTAACAGGAACGCAGTTGTCCAGATTTCAATCGAACCGGCTATCAAATCCGAAATACTTAGTTACCGGCCGCTTCAGTCAATAGCTTATGGGTATTGCCCTCGAAATTGCAATGGAGCTTTATGAGGACGCAACTTCGACACAGGACGGGTTACTGACGGCCCTGTTCGTGAAACAAAGAGCTTGATTCCCCGTGCCTTAGCAATTATCAGCAAGTCTAGCTGCTGATCAGAAAAGACAAACTTCAGAAAGTAGCAGAGGATTTTTGGAATCCAGTAGGGCGAATATGCTGGAATTTTGCGAGATTGCCGTCATTGGGGCTGGTCCCTATGGTCTGTCGATTGCCGCACATTTGTCGGCCCGAAATATACCTCACCGGATCTTTGGCAAGGCGATGGAGACCTGGAGCACGCAAATGCCGAAGGGCATGCTTCTGAAGTCGGACGGTTTCGCCACCTCCCTTTATGATCCCGGGCGTACGTTTACCCTGGAACGCTATTGCCGCGATCGGAAGATACCCTATGCCGACCTTGGCCTGCCCGCACGTCTCGAGGATTTCGTGGACTATGGCCGCGCGTTCCAACGCAAGTTTGTGCCCCATCTTGAGGAAGTGCTGGTTAAGAGGTTATACCGCCGCGGAAATCACTATCGCTTGGAACTCGAAACAGGCGCCGAGTGCGCGGCTCGGGCCGTGATTGTGGCGGCGGGCATTTCGCACTTTGCCGTGCTACCCGAGGCGGTTTCCGGGATGCCAAAGACTTTGGTAACGCACACCTCCGATCACAACAATCTGGACGCTTTCAAAGGGCGGAAGGTCGCCGTTGTCGGTTCTGGCGCGTCAGCGGCAGACGTGGCAGGCCTACTGCACGAGGCAGGTGCTGACGTGCATCTCATCGCGCGCGGTGCTCTGATTCCCTTTCACACCAAGATGCGGCTGCCCCGGCCACTCAAAGATCGATTGCTTAGCCCTGGAAGCAAGATCGGCCCGGGCTGGCGATCCCTTCTCCTGACTAAGTTTCCACACTTCTTTCGTCGCCTTCCAGAGGCAAAACGCCTGCATATCGTTCGTAACTATCTTGGGCCGGCGCCTGGGTACTTTATGCGCGACCGGGTTATTGGAAAGGTTGCGATTTATCTTGAGCACGAACTGAAGGAAGCAAGGCCTCACGCAGACGGCGTCGTCTTGATCCTTTCCAGCAATGGCGAGGAGCGAGAGTTTCACGCCGACCATGTGATCTGCGGGACAGGCTACAAACCGCAATTGTCACGTTTACCTTTCCTCGATGAAGAGTTGCTGTCGCAGATTAAGGCTGTTGAGGGCACCCCAGTTCTTTCCGGAAACTTTGAATCCTCAGTGCCTGGGCTCTACTTCGTCGGGGCGATAGCCGCAAACACTTTTGGTCCAGTGTCGCGCTTCGCGTGTGGTGCTGAATTTGCAGCTCCCCGCCTTGCTCGACACCTCAGCCGCCATAAGCGTCTCGCGCCCCTTGCCTTGACAGCGCCAGGGCCTGAGGTAAAGGTACAATCGGCCACGGCCGCGGCCGGCTCCTAGCAGCCGAACTACAAGGCTCGGGCAATGCCTGAGCCAACAACCAATATGCCTGCGGCAACCATGGTCGAGACTAAAATACTGCTTACTACAACAACCAAGTGGCCGAACGCTGCTCGAACTCATGATCGAGTTATTGCGAGCGGGTCACGCAGTATCAATCCTGTGCCCTAATGATCATCCCTCTGTAAAGATTTGGCGCGCTCACGACACATTTCTATATTCCGGTCTTGGCCCCTCGGATTCGCTTGTCAAAGCGATCGAGGCAATTAAACCGGATATCGTCATTCCCTGTGATGATTTGGCGGTCGTTCACTTGCATCAATTGCATTCGAGCGAACGAGCACGTTCTGCCTCCCAGGTCGATATTCCGGCCCTGATTGTGCATTCCCTGGGGCATCCAGAGAGCTACCCTATAGTTGATTCCCGTTACATGCTCCTCAAGATCGCCCGCGATGAAGGAATTCTGACACCAAGGACAACCGCCGTCAGCGGTCTCCAGGATCTCCATGAGTTACTTCCGCATCAGCCTTTTCCCTGGGTCCTGAAGGCCGATGGATCAAACGGCGGAGGCGGCGTGAGGATCGCGGCCACGCTGGCCCAAGCTGGGGAATATCTGGCTGACCTCCGCCGATCTATCGGACTATTACGCTTTGTTAAACGCCTGACTGTAAACAGGGACGCATTTTTGCCGGTGCTATGGCGGGACGTGGTCTGGGGTGTCCGGCCCGCGGTGATAAGCCAGCCGTTCATCCACGGCCGTCCTGCCAACTGCGCGGTAGTCTGCTGGAATGGGGAGGTCCTGGCTGGGGTGGGTTGCGAAGTCGTAAGTGAACAGCTGTCACTTGGCCCCGCGAGCGTCGTACGACTAGTCGACAACTCGGACATGATGGATGCCGCCGCGAAAATCGCCCGCCGATTGAGCTTGTCAGGATTTTTCGGACTCGATTTCATAATTGAGGAAGAAACCGGCTCGACTTTTCTCATTGAAATGAATCCGCGATGCACTCAGCATTGCCATTTGCGGTTAGAACAGGGGCGCGACATGATTGGAGCTCTCTCCGCAGTGCTAAACGGAGAACCACCTGGCGAGTTCGCGCCGATCGCCCAGAACGACCACATTGCCTACTTCCCCCAAGCTCTGCTCACGGGAAGCAAATTTTTGTCATCGAGTTATCATGACGTGCCTCTGGACGAACCTGAGTTGATCCGGGAACTCCTTCTTGCTGAACTCCGGAACCCGCAAAAAATGAAGCGAAGAGTCCGGAGGTAGCCGCGTAAGACTACGGCCGCTTGTTTGCTCGCTCATCTGCTTAAAGCAGAGGCCGTGTGTGAAGGCAGCAACGGCGACTGATGCCTCGAAAGCGGGCACTGCCCTCCGGTCTATCTCCTTCATCCGTTGGCTGGTTAACAGATGTTCCCTTACGCGGGCGGCGCCGGCCGTTTCGTGCGGGCATCCCGAAGAGCCTCTCGAAGCCTCAGATTCAAATCCTCGCCCTCAACTCCATTTTCGGCCGTAATCGATTCCACCTCCACGGCCGCCACGAGGGCGGCCAGGCGCAGGCGAAAGTAGACCCGGACGCCGCTATGGCGAAACTTCATCGGCAAGGTGATGAGCGGCGGCTTGAGCCATCCGAGATCGATTTCCCCGAGCTCGGCAAGCTCCAGCGTTCCGGGCTTGAAATGTAGCTCGGCCGAAGATTGCACGAGACTTCTCAAATTCGCCATATGGCCAATCCGAATGAACGCCGCGAAGTCTGTGGCATCGATAAGCCTGAGCTCCGAAGCCGAGATCCTTCAGGGCCGCCCCAAGCGTTCGCTCGATCTCGGCAAGAGGAACCGAACTCATCGTGCTTTCAGGCGAAAATGCGCCCTGCGATGTCATTGGGGCCAAGTCGCCCTCCAAGCGTATGCGAGGATTTCAGGCTTGTGGAAGCGGCAGCGCTCGATCTCCTGCAGAATACTGTCCGCAAGCGGCACCATTTGCGGCTGGGCATCGGCCCCGTCATGGTTGCCTGAGGGAAGGTCCTCCAAAATCATAAGCCACAGCTTCCGGAAGTCCGAAAGAACGCCGAGCCATTCATGGGATCGAGAAGGCGACGCTTGCACCGCTTCGATCAGTTCGATCGCATCGGAGAGCCTGCGCGTTTTCGGGACATTTTGTGAGGGCAACTCTTCGCAAATCTCCGAATAAGCGAACTGATACATGACTTCCTCTCCAATTGAGCACCGTGGGCGTAGCGCTTATCGCATGTGACGCTTACCCCAAACGTGAGTTGCCGGTTTCGATTGGAGGAAGCCTCAAGCGGCGGCCACGCTCTCGGAGAGGAGTTTATCGGGCGTCTCAATGACGGTGACGCCGGGGAGAGTGATCGTGACTCTGAGCCCGCCTTCTGCGCGATTTTTCAGCGTGATATCGCCGCCATGGTTGCGAACGATGGATCGGGCAATCGCCAAGCCCAGGCCAACGCCGCCCGTGTCCATGTTCCGTGAATTCTCCAGACGCACGAACGGACCGAAGACTCGCTCCATATCGCCCTGGGGGATGCCCGGCCCATCGTCGTCGACGACGATCGCAACATCGGCGCGCCGATGCTCCACGAATACACGCGCCCGCCGGCCGTAGGCCACCGCATTCTCCAGAATGTTGCGCAAGGCGCGCTTGAGCCCCGAAGGACGGCAGCGGATCGTAAAGCTGCCGGTGTCGGCGCATTCGATCGGGTAGCCGGTGTCGGTGAGGTCGGCACAAACGGTGGAAATCAGCGCCGCGACATCGACAAGCCGGGTCTTTTCCTGCGCTGCCTCCTCGCGAGCGAAGGAGAGCGTCGCCTCGGCCATCTCGAGCATTTCATCGAGCGTCTGCAATATTTTTTGCCTGACCTCATCTTCCTCAATGAATTCAGCGCGAAGGCGCAAAGTCGTTATCGGAGTACGCAGGTCGTGCCCCAAGGCGGCGAGCATTTTCGTTCGGTCGAGCACGAACCGCGATAGCCTCTCCTGCATGTCGTTGAAGGCGCGAATGGTGTCCTGCACCTCACGCGGCCCCTTTTCTTCGAGCTTGGCGGCCGACTCGCCTCGGCCCAATGCCGCTGCCGCTTGCGCCAGTTCCTTGAGCGGCTGGGTGAGGCGGCTCAGAACCAAGACGATACCAATCGCCGAGATGGCCGCCATGGTTGCGAACTGGACGAGCAAGGGCGACGCGTGAGGCGCGCCCCCGCGCGGCGAGACGGTTACATTCAGCCAAAGCCCGCTTTTCAATGGAGCGGAAACGTGGGCATAGACCGGTCTCGCAGGAGGGTTGGGAGCGTGAGAGTGCGCGCTCGAAAATGTCTGGCTGATGTCTCGCCAAACGCCATCAAGCAAGACTTCCCAATAGGGTTCTTCGATCGAAGAGAGCAAAATCGTTATATCGACCTCATCGGAGCGATCACCGAAAACCCTCGCAAGCTCCAGCTGAACGGCTTCCGACTGCGCCTCTTCCTTGGTGCGCGACAACGGCTGCGGGTCTATCGAGAACTTCAGAGCCCAGGAACTGGAAGTCTTCAGGATCTTGCCGTGAATTTCGCCTGGCGTTGACTCGATGACATCTCGAACTGTCGCAATCCGAGTGAAAATATTGTGCAACCACTCGCTTTTGATCGTGGACTTCTGATCGTTCAGGATGAACAGGAAGCCAGCCGCTTGAGAAAGCAGGAGCCCAACCAGGATGAGGAGGATGAGCTGGCCCTTCAGGCTTCGTGGCAAAAAGCGCGTCATAGGCGCTCAACCACACCAACAAACTTGTAGCCGCCGCCCCAGATCGTCTGGATGATTTTCGGATCCTTCGGGTCATCCTCGATTTTTCGGCGAAGGCGGCTCACCTGATTGTCGATGCTCCGGTCGAACAGATTTGCGGCGCGCCCCCGGGTGATATCGAGGAGCTGGTCGCGGTTCAGCACAATGTTGGGGCGATGAAGGAAGGCCGAGAGAAGGAGATATTCGCCATAGGAGAGCGGCGTCGCAATGTCCTGGCCATTTATCAGCTCGCGGCGATCCGCATCGAAAATGAACTGTCCGAATTTCAGCCTTTCGCCCGCGGGAGCGTCGCGGCTTTGGGGCACGCTTTGCGCGCGGCGTATGACGGCGCGGATGCGCGCCAGAAGTTCCCTCGGGTTGAAGGGCTTCGTGACATAGTCGTCGGCACCCAATTCGAGGCCGATGATGCGGTCCGTGTCCTCCGCAACCGCCGTAAGAAAAATGATCGGAGGCGCCACGCCTTCGCGCAAGGCGCGGCAAAGCGAAATCCCGTCCTCGCCGGGCATCATGATATCGAGAACGATAAGATCGAAAGCGCCAGCTTTGAGATGCCGCCGTGCTTCCGCGGCGTCAGCCGCCGCCGTCACCCGCATGCCGTGTTTCACAAGAAATTTGGCGAGCAGATCACGAATGTCTTTATGATCATCGACAACAAGAATATGAAGCGTAGTTTCCATGGCCTCTCCTCTGGCCCATGTTTAGAGCGCCTGTATGGCAAAGCAGCATCAAATATGTAAGAACGTGTGGCAAAGCGGCCATCCTACTGCAATGCGACGCACTTTCATGCTAAAAAATGGTCACCACCTCTCTATCCACCTGCAAACACGATCAAGTCTCAGTTAGACGCGAGAGCTCGATTTCAGCGGCATAAGCCTGCATATAAGCGGCCTTTGTAGCAAACGCACCTAAGTAAAATTTATCCACATTTCGCTCTTATGCTTAGATTTTTAATCAACCTAGCGAAAGGGTGTCCATGCTGGATGAGTATTCGAAATTCATTTTCCGTCATTGCTCTTGCGCTTCTGCGCGGGCTTGCTTGATCCGGTCCTCATAGAGTTTGATCGATGCGACGATCTCTTCCCGCTTCGCCCGACGCGTTGTTACGGTGCGGATTTCTGCCATGCTCAGCGGATTTTTTTAGTGTCAGCCATGGCGACTCACCTCAGAAAGAATTAACTTTGAAACGGAGAAACCCATGGATCAGAACTTTATCAACGAGCAACGCAAGCGATCGCAGGAAGTCTACAAGCACCCTTTTGAACCATCTCATAGCGGCGCACAGTCGGAGCTTCGAATTGCAAATGCGCTCGAATACATCGCAGCGCAATTGCACCACATCAGTGCAAAGTTGGACCGTTTGGTGGAGGTTGAGTTGGCGTGTTCGTCATGTTGCTCCACCACGCTAGGGCCTCGGTTAACCTCATACCCGCCTTCATGATATCGGGCAGATCGGGCAGGGAGAACTTTGGGCTCCCCATAGATTCTCCATCGATATTCTGTAAATTTTTGATGCTTGGCGTTACAGCTCAGTTGGTGCTCTAGCTACATAAGCCCACAGATAAGCGAGTGTGATGGCGGCAGCGAGGCCCGATCAACGGCAAGCCGCCGATCCTTCAACACTATAAAGTTGGGTGCATACCATGCTCGCGTAAATTTCGTAAACTTTGTGTTGCTTTCGAATACCAAAAATGCATTTATGCCTGCCCATTCGGAGTAACCAGAGCTTCGACAAAATGAACTCAAATCACTGTCATAAAATAGAATTGTTTCTCCTTTAGCGTCCGCCGCGAATTTGAAGGAGCGGAACAAGAGCTTCCGGCGTTGCGTTAGCTTAAATGCATTAAAACAGCGGGGTTGATAAGACCCTGCGCAAGCCCGCGGCATAAAAGCATCGTTCGCAACGGATTGGATTGAGAAAACCGGGGAAGGTTTGATGGAGCCATTTGTTTTGGGCTGGCGCGAGTGGGTCGCGCTTCCGCAGCTTGGCTTGCCTGCTTTGAAAGCGAAAATCGATACCGGCGCGAAGACGTCCGCGCTGCATGCGTTCTCGATCGAGACGTTTGGGCCGATCGATGCGCCGCGCGTAAGATTCGGCGTACACCCCGTCGATTACCACAACGAAGTCGAGATCTGGTGCACCGCGAAGATAGTCGACCGGCGCTATGTTCGAAGCTCGAACGGCCAGGCCGAGAATCGCTATATCATCCACACGCCCATCCGCATCGGCGACCGGGAATGGCCCGTCGAAATATCTCTCTCCAACCGCTATACGATGGCGCACCGCATGCTGCTGGGCCGCACAGCCCTCGAAGCTCAGGCCGCAAGCATTCTTCCTTGGTCCGAATACCGCCAGGAAAAGCGAAGCTACGACGTATACGCGGATCAGGAACGGGCGGGGCCTGTGAAGCGCTCGCTCAGAATCGCGCTTCTCACGATGGAGCCCGGAAACTTCTCGAACAAGCGCTTTATCGAAGAGGCGGAGAAGCGGGACCACGTGATTGAACCGATCAATACGCTTCGCTGCTACATGAACATCAAGTCGATCGCGAGCGCTGTTCATTACGAAGGCAAGACGCTACCCGATTTCGACTATGTGATCCCGAGAATTGGTGCGTCGATCACGGCTTACGGGACTGCCGTGGTGCGGCAATTCGAGATGACTGGCGCGCATGTGCTGAATTCGTCGCAGTCCATCGTTCAAAGCCGGGACAAGCTGTTCGCGCATCAGCTCATGGCCATGCACAAGCTGCCGATGCCGGACACGGCGTTTGCAAGCTCGCATCACGACAAGGATGACCTCATAAAAATGGTTGGCGGCACGCCGCTCATTATCAAGCTCCTGCAGAGCAGCCAGGGCAAAGGCGTCGTGCTGGCCGAAAACCGCAAGTCGGCGGCTTCGGTCATCGACGCCTTGCGCAACGCCGAGGCGAGTTTCCTTGTCCAGCAATACATTTCCGAGGCGGCCGGTCAGGATCTTCGCTGCCTCGTGCTCGACGGGAAGATCATCGCGGCCATGGTGCGGCGCGCACACGGCGATGACTTCAGGGCCAATCTGCACAAAGGCGGCATCGCCTTTGCGGCGAAGCTTTCGACGGAGGAGCGCAAGATCGCAGTCAAGGCCGCCAACCGGCTCGGCTTGAAGTTTGCGGGTGTGGATATTTTGCGCTCGTCGAAAGGGCCGCTGCTTCTTGAGGTAAACTCCTCACCAGGACTTGAGGGCGTTGAAAAGACGACCGGCGCCGACATTGCGGGCCAAGTCCTCGATTATATCGAGCATCGCAGCTTTGGCAGCCGGCCCCGGCTCAAAAGGGCCGCCTAGAGAGCCCGCGTCGGTTTGGACGCGGATAGGTTGCTCTAGCACGCGTTTTAGAATGCCCGCGTGCGATTGAGCGCGCGATGCTCCTGGCACACCGGAGCGCCTTTCTGAAGTTCCCCAATATCGAGAAAGGCTGGCTCGTCCTGCTGCAGTGACGGCGCATCGAGGGGGAAGTCCCGAGAACTGTCAACCTCCATCTGCTTAAGACTCTAGTAATAATTGGCTTGCAACGATCCGGCGAAAAAACCTATGCCCAGTGAACCTAAATCCTAATCCTTCGTGGAATAGGCATCTTGTTTGAGTATCAGGCGTGAGGGGCTGCAATGAGCATGGATTTAAACTTGGGAGAGACTTTAAGAGACGCTTCCGATGAAGAGATTAGAGAGTTTATCCTGGCAACTCTGCTCGAGCTTTTAGACTTGGCGTCGTTGCTCCGCGAAAAAAAGGAACTAAGCATTAATGGTCTGCACTAGAGCAGCTCGCGTCCAATTAGACGCGAATAAACCGCTCTAGCACTTAGAATGGATCAGCTTTTCCGCCTTTGATCGATTCCGATTTTAAGGCGAGTTGACCCAACATTTCTGCCGGCCGACATATTCATGTACGAATATTTCCGGCCGGCGCCTTCCTGGAGAACAATAATTGGGCATTTTGTGCATTTTTCAGCTTGTCAAGCGTTAAGATTTGATGACAAGGCCTGCTTTTTTAGCTACTCTGCCATACCGAATTGACATGGGTAGAGAATGGTCGAGAAACAAAACAGACACGGCACCCAGGTCTAGGGAGGAAAAAGTGAGCCTGCGCTCTTCCCTTTCGCGCCGGTCTCATAACAAAAAGCATCAGCTATGAAACTAACAGCAAGCATCGTCTTGCTGTTATCTTCATTTCTGAGAGGTTGATAGAGGGCAGGCTGTCGAGCCGAATAAGCTCGTAATAAAAAGCCGTATAGAGCGCGCCGACAATCACCGCCGAAACAATCGTCGTCAGCAGGAACTTGAGCTTCAGTTTTGGCGCGCTCGGAGCGCCAACGGCTTCGGCGAAGGGATCGCTTCCGGGGGGCGCTGGCTTCTCGCCCATCCTGAGCGGAAGGATGGCAAACAGCACGACCCACCAGCATATCGCGTAGAGCGCGATCGCCAGCGAGATGCTCACGGCCTTTTACCTTTGTTCGAGTTCGACAAGCGTCCCGCAGAAGTCCTTGGGATGGAGGAAAAGAACGGGCTTGCCGTGCGCGCCGATTTTAGGCTTCCCGTCGCCGAGGACGCGCGCACCTTTCGCAACAAGCTGACTGCTGGCGGCTTCGATGTCGTCGACTTCATAGCAAATATGGTGGATGCCGCCTTCCGCGTTCCGTTCCAGGAACTTCGCGATCGGAGAATTGGCGCCGAGCGGCTCCAACAACTCGATTTTCGTATTCGGCAAGGTGATGAAAATCGTCGACACGCCATGGTCGGGCTGAGGCACCGCTTCCGAAACCGTCGCACCCAAAGTATCGCGATAAACTGCCGCGGCTGCGTGCAAATCCTTGACTGCAATCGCAACGTGATTTAGGCGCCCGATCATTGCAACCTCCTGCGCGGGTTCAGAGCCTATCCGCTTTCGATAGCCTCAAAAGCGGGCTCTAAGTTTTTGTTTTGTCGTGCGTCTTATCGGAAAACCGCTTCGCACTTTTCCGGATGCACTCTAGATAACAGAGACGAGAACCGAGCAGACCGGTTTCTTGCCCCAAATGTGCTTCATTTCGGCACGGATCGACCGCGCGACGGCATCGCGGACGAGTTCGCGGTCCTTGCGCCTTGGCCTGGGAATGCTTTCGACGGCGTTATAAACCGCGCCAAGCGCTCGCTCGGCCATGTCGGCGCCTTTTGCATCGCGGGACGGCAGGCCGGTTACATCGACCTCCGGCTCGGCGGCCATCTCGCCATTTCGGTGCATCACGACCGACACGGCAACATGCCCGTTCCAGGACAAGCGTTTGCGCTCGACTATCGCCGGGTCTCCGGCCTGGAGAACAATATTGCCGTCGCGATAAAGCCGGCCGACGGGCACGTCCTCATCGATAACATGCGGGTCGTTCGGCCCGAGATGGAACATGCGCCCGTCGCGAACGCGCCTCACCGCCATGATGCCGTGCGCCTCGGCAAAGGCCGCGTGCGATTCCAGGTGGCGCGGTTCGCCGTGCATGGGGACCAGGTAGGAGGGACGTGTCAAGCGGTACATCCTCGTCAACTCGCCCCGGCGCGGATGACCCGACGCATGAATGGGGCCGTCCGGCGCTTCCGTGATGAGCGCGATGCCCCGCTCGGCAAGCTGGTTCTGGATGCGGATCACACCATCCTCGTTGCCGGGGATGGTTCGCGAGGAGAAAATGATGGAGTCACCGCTGTCGAACTTTACGAAGGGGTGCTCACCTCTGGCGATGCGAGCCAAAGCGGCCTGCGGCTCGCCTTGGCTGCCCGTCACGAGCGCCACAACGCGGTCGCGTGGGATGGAGGGGAAAGTGTCCTGATCCGAATAGCTGAGGTGTCCGGGCCAGAGGCCAGTGTCACGGGCCGCTTCCACCACCTTATGCATGGCGCGGCCGACCAGAACCAACTCGCGATTTGCAGCCCGGGCCGCTTCCGCGATGGCGATGAGCCGTGCGACGTTTGAGGCAAAGGTGGTAATCGCGATGCGGCCCTTGAGGCGACCGATGATCGCCTTCAGATTTTCGGAAACGGCTTGCTCGGTATGGCTGATGCCCTCGAGCAGCGCGTTGGTGCTGTCGCAGACAAGAGCCCGGACGCCTTCCTCCCCGCAGCGGGCGAGCTTCGCCTCGTCGCTGGGATCGCCATAGGCGGGCGTGTCGTCGAACTTCCAATCGCCCGTGTGAAGAACGTTGCCAGCGGGTGTACGCAGGTAGACGGCGTTGCATTCGGGGATCGAATGCGCCACCGTGACAAGGTCCACGTCGAACGGCCCGATATTGAAGCGCGAGCCCTGCACCATCTCGACAATAGGCACTTCGGAGCCGTACGAATATTCCTGGAGCTTTCCCTTGAGAAGCCTCGCCGCGAACTTCGTCGCGTATACCGGGGCGCGCAGGCGAGGCCACATCTCGGCGACCGCGCCGATATGATCTTCATGCGCGTGCGTGATGAGAATGCCGGCGAGGCTCTTTCTCTCCTCCTCGATGAAGCGGAGATCCGGAAGCACCACATCGACCCCCGGCTCGTTGGCGTCCGGGAAGGTGATCCCGCAATCGATCATGAGCCAGTGGCGATCTTCTGCTGGGCCAAGCCCGTAAAGGTAGACGTTAAGGCCGATCTCGCCGATGCCGCCAAGGGGCAAAAACACAAGTTCGGACGTCGCAGGCGTTCCTGTCGGTGGCATACTTTTTGTGGTGTCCTGCTCATTAAGGCGACGCGCCTTGCTTTGCTGATTAGGCGAGCGCGTCCGGATAAATGTCGCCTGCGGTCACTGTTACGACAACCCCCGGCTTCGTTTCAAGCTGAAGCGCGCCCGCAGCATCGACGCCTCTGAACCTACCGCGAATTGCGGACCCGTTCAAATTCACACTGATCAATTCGTTGAGCGAAAGCGCGCGGTCAAGCCACGCTTCGCGGATCGCGGGGAAATTGCGGCCCTCGTCCCATCGCGCGAGCCATGTTTCGAGCGCCGATGCCAGTTTGGCGAAAACCCGTGGCACGTCCGCTGGCTCAAGCGCCAAACTCACCACGGGCCGATCGGTCTCCGTTGGCGCGAACGCGACATTGATGCCCATGCCGAGAATGACGGTGAGCCCTTTCCGTTTCGGTGAAGGGAGGCTTTCAAGGAGGATGCCGGCGAGTTTCGCAGCCCCGAGCATCACGTCGTTCGGCCATTTCAGGCGCAAGCGCGGAAGTTGATCGGCCGGGAGGTGCGCGGCAACCGCTTCGTGAACTGCGAGCGCGGCCACGAAGGACAGTTGCGTCGCGACCGAGGGGCTTACGCGTGTATCGATAACAAGCGTCGCATAGAGGTTGCCCGCAGGGGACTGCCATCGCCGTCCGCTGCGCCCCCGCCCTCTCGTCTGTTCCTCCGCGACGATCCAAAAGGGTGTTCTCTCTTGAGCCGCCAGCCTGCGCAGCGCCTCTTCGTTAGTCGAATTCGAGGCTTTCGAAACGTAAAACCGGGATGTCTGCGAGGGCGCTCACGGCTCAGAACAATGACCGCGAGGCTGCGTCCGCAGCAGCCTTAAGCGGGCTTGGATAGACGAAGAAGAGGATCGCGAACCCCGCGGTGACAGCAAGTGTGAACTGCACCGACGATGGCATTGGATCGAAAGTGATACCCGGCTCATCGAAATACATGAGCTTCACGATGCGCAAATAATAGTAAGCGCCGATGACGGATAGAACCACGCCGACCACAGCGAGCCAGTACAGATGAGCCTGAATGGCAGCATTGAATACGTAGAATTTCGCGAAGAAGCCGGCGAGCGGCGGGATTCCGGCAAGCGAAAACAGAAGCATCGCGAACAGGAATGCGTAGAGGGGCTGCTCCTTTGATATGCCCGCAAGATCCTGGATCGCCTCGCTCATGAAACGGCCCTGGCGCATGGCAAGAACGCAGGCAAAGGCCCCAACCGTCATCGCGAGGTAGATCGCGAGATAGATCAAAACACTCGAAATGCATTCGGCCTTGGCTTCTGCGGGTGCGGCGGCGACGGCCGCGACGCCTATCAGGGCGTAGCCCACATGGCCAATGGATGAATAGGCGAGCAGCCGCTTGATGTTCGTCTGGCCGATCGCGGCGAAGGAGGCCAGCGCCATGGAGGCAATCGAAATCGCGATGACGATCTGCTGCCATTGCTCCGTCGCGTTCGGGAAGGCGCCAAGGATCACGCGAATGACCATGGCCATCGCCGCCATTTTCGCAGCCGACGCAAAGTAGACCGTCACAGGCGTGGGCGCTCCCTCGTAAACGTCTGGCGTCCACATATGGAAGGGCACCGCGGCTATCTTGAAAGCCAGTCCGGCGAGGATGAAGACAAGCCCGAAGATGAAGCCGATGGACGCCCCATGCAGTTGCGCCGCCTGGGCTATGCGGGCAAAGGCGGTTGCGCCGGTGTAGCCGTAGACGAGGGAGGAGCCGTAAAGAAGAAGCCCGGAAGACAGCACGCCAAGCACGAAATATTTCAGCCCTGCCTCGGTCGAGCGCAAATGATCGCGATGGAAGGCGGCGACCACATACAGCGCGAGGCTCTGAAACTCAAGCGCCAGGTAAAGCGAGATCAGGTCGTTGGCAGAGATCGTCAGCATCATGCCTGCGGTCGAGAGCAGGATGAGGATGGGATATTCGAAGTGCAGGATGCGTTCGCGGCGCATGTAGTCGAACGACAGCAGGATCGTGAAAGCCGAGCCTGCAAGCGTCAGGATTTTCATAAAGCGCGCGAAGCGGTCATCCACGAAAGCGCCGTTGAACAGCTCCTGGGACACGGGAGGATGGCGCGCGATCAGGAGCGCCGAGCCGAGCAGGACCAGAATCGAGACGACGCTGATGATGAAGCCGGTCTGACGCCGATGGTAGACGCCCCACATCAGCAATACGAAGGAGGCCAGGACGATAAACAGCTCGGGAAAGATCGGCGCGTAATAGGAGAGCATCGTCATTGCCTTGGAGTACGAGTTGAGGAGCATCGATACCGCCTATTTCTCAAGCTTGGCGAGAACATGCGCTCCGCCCTCGTTTGTTTGCGCGACCATGAGCTTCTCATAGGGGGCTATCATCGCTTTCACGGCGCCGGAAGTCGTGTCGAATACAGGCTTTGGATAGAAGCCGAGCACGATCGTCAAAATGACAAGCGGCGCCATGATCGCGATCTCGCGCGGGGTCATGTCCGCGATCTTGGCGAGCGAAGGCTTCTCCAGCTTGCCGAAAATAATGCGCCGGTAAAGGGTCAGCGCATACAAGGCCGAGAGGATGATCCCGAAGGTCGCGAAAAGCGCGGTAATGCTGCTTACGCGAAATGTGCCGAGAAGAGACAGGAACTCTCCGACAAAACCGCTTGTGCCCGGCAGCCCGACATTCGCCATGGTGAAAACCATGAAAACGAAAGCATAGATCGGCATCCGGTCGGCAAGCCCTCCATAGGCAGAAATTTCGCGCGTGTGCATTCGGTCATAGACGACCCCGACCGAAAGGAAGAGCGCGCCGGACACAATACCGTGGCTGATCATCTGGAAGACCGCCCCCTGAGCGCCCTGGAATGTGCCCGAGAAAACGCCGAGCGTGACGAAGCCCATATGCGCAACCGATGAGTAAGCGATCAGCTTCTTCATGTCCTTCTGCGCAAAAGCCACGAGCGAGGTGTAGAGAATGGCGGCCACGCCAAGCGCGAACATGAGCGGCGCATAGGTGACGGACGCTTCCGGAAACATGGGTAGGGAGAACCGGAGGAAGCCGTAACCGCCCATTTTCAAGAGGATCGCAGCCAGGATGACGGACCCCGCCGTTGGCGCTTCGACGTGCGCGTCGGGCAACCATGTGTGAACCGGCCACATCGGCAGCTTCACCGCGAACGAGGCGAGGAAGGCGAACCACAGCCAGGTCTGCAAATTTTCCGGGAAATGAAACTTGAGAAGCGTCGGGATTTCGGTCGTGCCCGCCTGACCGTACATCGCCAGGATCGCAAGCAGCATAAGGAGCGAGCCGAGCAGTGTGTAGAGGAAGAACTTGAAACTCGCATAGACACGCCGCGGGCCGCCCCATACGCCGATGATAAGGAACATCGGGATAAGGCCGCCCTCGAAGAAGAGATAGAAGAGCACGAGGTCGAGCGAGACGAACACGCCTATCATTAGCGTTTCAAGGAGGAGAAACGCGATCATGTACTCTTTCACGCGCTCCGTGATGGAGGTCCAACTCGCAAGGATCGAGATCGGCAGCAAGAACGTCGTGAGGATCACGAAAGGCAAGGAAAGCCCGTCAACGCCGACGTAATAGGTGATTTTGTTGCTGAGCCAGGGATGATGCTCGACAAATTGAAAGCCGCTGTTCGCCGGATCGAACTGGACGAGAAGGACCAGCGACACCGCGAAAGTGACCAAGGTTGTCCAAAGCGCGATCCAGCGCGCGTTCCTATCCGCGGCTTCGTCATTGCCCCTCAGGATGGCCAGGAAAAACGCGCCGACAACCGGCAAAAAGATGATCGTGGTGAGGATGGGCCAATCTTTCATATCTTGAACAAAGCCCCGCGGAAGAGATAGGCGAAATAGGTGACGATAGCCGCCACGCCGACGAGCATGACGAAAGCGTATTGATAGACATAGCCTGTTTGAAACCGGACGGCGCGTTTCGTGATGGCGATCACGCGCGCCGAAATCCCATCCGGACCCAGCCCATCGATGATAACGCCATCGCCGTAAATCCAAAGGACGCGAGCCAGCCAGGCTGTGGGCCGCACGAATATCCAATGGTACAGCTCATCGAAATACCACTTGTTGTAAAGGAAGGCATGGATGGGCTTGAAATTCTGCACCGTCCACGCTGGCAGCCAGGTCTCCCTGATGTAAGCCAAGTAGGCGACCAGGAAGCCGCCCGCCATCATGATCGTCGGCAGCCATTTGATGAGTGGCGACTCCCCATGCTCGCTTGCTTGAAGAACCGTGTTTCCGGGCGAGGTGAAAATCGAGCCGCGCCAGAATTGCGCATACCCGCCTTCAATAAAGTAGTCAGCGAACACGATGCCCGCACCAAGCGCGCCTATGGCAAGGACAAGGAGCGGACCCGTCATGACCGGCGGCGATTTATGGGCATGCTCGAACGCATGCTCATCTTTCGGCTTTCCAAAGAACGCCATGAAGATCAGCCGCCAGGAGTAGAACGACGTCAGGAAAGCGGCGATCACGATCAGCCAGAACGCATAGTGAGCCATCGGAGCGTTGGAAGCCCAGGCCACATCAATGATCGCGTCCTTCGAGAAAAAGCCTGCCGTAAAGGGAAAGCCGGTCAGCGACAGTGTACCCACCACCATCATGGCGAATGTGAAGGGTATCGCCTTGCGCAAGCCGCCCATGTTCCGCAAATCTTGCTCACCGTGGAGGGCGTGGATCACCGAGCCGGCCCCGAGGAACAGCAGCGCTTTGAAGAAGGCGTGCGTGAAAAGATGGAAAATGCCCGCGGCATAGGCGCCAAGGCCCAACGCGACGAACATGTAGCCAAGCTGCGAGCAGGTCGAATAGGCGATGACGCGCTTGATGTCGTTCTGGGCGACGCCGACAGTAGCCGCGAAGAATGCAGTGATTGCACCAATCACGGTGACGACCGTCAGCGCGACGGGAGAAAGCTCGAACAACGGCGACAGCCGCGCAACCATGAATACGCCTGCCGTCACCATGGTCGCGGCATGGATGAGCGCGGAGACCGGCGTCGGGCCTTCCATGGCGTCAGGCAACCAGGTGTGCAGCAGGAACTGCGCCGACTTGCCCATCGCGCCCATGAAAAGAAGAAGGCAGATCACCGTCAGAGCATCCACCTGATACCCAAAGACAGGCATCATCACCGACTGCTTTTCGCGCGCGGCGGCGAAGATCGTGTCGAAATTGACATCGCGGAAGATGTAGTAGATGGCAAAAATGCCAAGCGCGAAGCCGAAATCGCCGACGCGGTTCACGATGAAGGCTTTGATGGCGGCCTGGTTCGCTGACGGGCGATGATACCAGAACCCGATAAGGAGGTAGGAGGCCAGCCCCACGCCCTCCCAGCCGAAAAAGAGCTGGACGAGGTTGTCTGCCGTGACAAGCGACAGCATGGCAAAGGTGAAGAGCGACAGCTCCGCAAAAAAGAGCGGCTGCCGGTCGTCGTCTGACATATAGCCAACAGAGTAAATGTGGACGAGAGAAGAGACGGTCGTCACAACCACCAGCATCACGGCCGTTAGCGTATCGATGCGCAACGACCACGCGGTCTGCAGATCGCCGACTTCGATAAAAGGCAGAAGCGGCACGCGGGCCTCTTCGCCCAGGAAGCCGACGTGGTAGAAGGCGATCCAGGACAGGCCCGCAGCGGCGGCGAGGAACAGGCTCGTCAGAAAACCGGAGGTCTTATCGCCAAGCGTGCGCCCGAAAAAGCCTGCAATGACCGCGCCGGCCAAGGGTAAGAATACAATCGCTGGATACATTCGCGCGCCTTACCCTCTCATCGAGTTGATATCATCGACGGCGATGGAGCCGCGGTTCCGGTAGTAAACCACGATGATGGCGAGTCCGATGGCCGCCTCGGCCGCGGCAACGGTCAGCACAATCAGCGCGTAAATCTGGCCTGTGATGTCGTTCAGGTAGGCCGAGAAGGCCACCAGGTTGATGTTCACAGCGAGAAGCATCAACTCGATCGACATCAGGATGATGATGACGTTCCTGCGATTGAGGAAAATTCCGAATGCGCCAAGGGTGAACAGGATCGCCGCCACCGTCAGATATTGCTGGAGCGCGATGCCGGTCGCTGCCTCGATAGGTGAGATCGTGTTTGGCATGGCGGTCAGGAAATCCCCTTCCCTGTTTGGACTTTAACCACTTCGATGGCATCCTGGCGACGCCGGCCGACCTGCTCGGCGACGTCCTGCCGCTTGGCCCCTACGCGATGGCGGAGCGTCAGCACAATCGTCCCGATCATCGCGACGAGGAGCACCCCACCCGACAGCTCGAAGAAATAGACATATTTCGTATAAAGCACGCGGCCGATGGCAGCCGCGTTCGTCACCTGCTCCGCGGGGATGGGTTGGACAGCACCCGGCGCCACGGCGAAGCTGCCCACCATGAGAATGAGCTCCGTGAGAAGGATGAGGCCGATCCCGAGGCCTACAGCCAGATAGCGACCGGTCCCGGCGCGCAACTCCGAAAAATCGATGTCAAGCGTCATCACGACGAAGAGGAAAAGAACCGCGACGGCGCCGACATAGACGATCACGAGGATCATCGCCAGAAACTCCGCGCCCAGAAGAACGAAAAGCCCCGCCGCGTTGAAGAAGGCGAGGATCAGGAAAAGAACGGAGTGAACCGGATTGCGCGCGGTGATCACCATCGCGCCCGACCCGAGGAGCACGATTGAAAACAGGTAGAAGAAGAACCCAGCGATTGTCATGCGCGGCCGATCTCGTTTTGTGCGGCGTGAGCCGTGTGTCTTTTAAGCGGAACCCCTCATGCGGCTTTCTTCAAGGGAAGGAATGCCGGTTCCTTTGTCCCTTTCGGATCAACGTTTCGGCGAGGGGAGTTCTTGTATCGGCTCCGGTCGGCCCGACGCCTGCCCCACCCCGCCCCTCGTCAGCGTAGAGCCTATCTTGACTTCCGAATTGCCAGCCATCCGGCAATCAGGATTAACGGATTTTTCAAACGGACTTGGTGGACGAACGAGCAGAACGGTTAGCGATAGGGCGCATCGAGTTTGAGGTTCTTAGCGAGGACGCGCTCCCACCTGTCGCCGTTTGCCAGCAGTTTCTCCTTATCGTACAGCAATTCCTCCCGCGTCTCGGTCGCGAATTCGAAATTCGGCCCCTCGACGATGGCATCCACCGGGCATGCCTCCTGGCAATAGCCGCAATAGATGCATTTGACCATATCAATGTCGTAGCGCGTCGTGCGCCGCGTCCCATCGTTGCGGCGCGGCCCGGCTTCAATCGTAATCGCCTGAGCCGGGCAGATCGCTTCGCAAAGCTTGCACGCAATGCAGCGCTCCATCCCATTAGGATAGCGGCGCAATGCATGCTCTCCGCGAAAGCGCGGACTGACGGGGTTTTTCTCGTAAGGGTAGTTTATTGTCGCCTTCGGCTTGAAGAAATACTTCATCCCAAGCCAGAACGCGGCAACGAACTCCTTTAAAACCGCCGATTGAAGAGATTGGCCGAAGCCTCCCATTCATGCACTCCTTGACGAAAAAGCTTTGACGCTAACGCGCCAAGCCTCCGAATTGTAGAACCGCCGCCACTATCACCACCATCGCGAGCGACGTTGGCAGGAAAACTTTCCAGCCCAGCCGCATCAGCTGATCGTAGCGGTAGCGCGGCACGATCGCCTTCACCATCGCGAACATGAAGAAAACGAAGCAGAATTTCAGAATGAACCAGATGATGCCAGGCACCCAGGTGAAGGGCACGACATCAACGGGCGGAAGCCATCCACCGAGGAAGAGGATGGTGGTCAACGCGCACATAACGGTGATCGCAACATACTCGCCGAGCATGAAGAGCAAGTAAGGCGTCGACGAATATTCGACCATGAAGCCTGCTACCAGCTCCAACTCTGCTTCAGGCAGGTCGAAGGGGGGCCTGTTGGTTTCTGCCAGCGCCGATATGAAAAATATGATGAACATCGGGAAAAGCGGCAGCCAGTACCAGCTGAAAAGCCCATACGGTCCGTGCTGCGCTTTTACAATGTCCGTCAGGTTCAGCGACCCCGCGCAGAGAAGGACCGTGATCATCACGAAGCCGATCGAGACTTCGTACGACACCATTTGCGCTGCCGAGCGCAGGGCTCCGAGGAAGGGATATTTCGAGTTCGACGCCCAACCGCCCATGATGATGCCATACACGCCGAGCGACGAAATTGCGAAAATGTAAAGGATGCCGACGTTCAGGTTCGAGACCACCCATCCGTCCGCCACCGGTATCACCGCCCAGGCTGACAGCGCCAGAACCGATGTGACCATCGGCGCAAGCAAAAACACGGTTTTGTCCGATCCGGCAGGGATGATCGGTTCCTTCAGCACGAACTTGATGAAGTCCGCGAAGGATTGAAGGAGGCCGAACGCGCCCACAACATTCGGGCCGCGCCGCAACTGGACGGCCGCCCAAATCTTCCGGTCGGCAAGAAGGATGTAGGCAATGAAAAGGAGCAGCGCGACGAGCGTCAGCAGGCTCTGCCCGAGAATGAGCGCCGTCGGGAAGCCATACTTGCCCCAGAATATATCCCAGCTACCCATGAGTGCCTGTCGCCCCGTCCTCTGTCGCCTGCTGACTTATTGCCGAAAGCTCGGCCAACACGGACGACGCCCGTGCAATTGGGTTCGTTTGGTAATAGTCATCCACAAGCTCCGGCAGCGGCTCGTCGGGGAGAGGCGGCAACCGGTTCTGTGGGCTCGCCGTGAATTTTTCCGGCTCAAGCACATCTGCTGCTGCCAGATGCGGATAAGCCTTATACATCGCGCTTCGCAGGTCTCGCAAACTGTCGAATGGCAGGCGCGCGCCCAGATGCTCAGACAGCGCCCTGATGATTGTCCAGTCCTCGCGGGCGTCGCCGGGCGGAAAGATGGCCCGCTCGCCAAGCTGAACGCGGCCTTCGGTATTGACGTAAGTCCCATTCTTCTCGGTGTAAGCGGCTCCCGGCAGAACGATATCGGCGATGCGCGCGCCGCTGTCGCCATGCGAGCCCTGATAAATCACAAAGGCATCGCCGGTGCGGCTGACATCGAACTCGTCGGCCCCAAGAAGATACAGGACTTCAATATCGCCGCTTGCCGCGCCTTCCGCCATTCCGGCGACATCCAGTCCGCCTTCGCCGGGAACAAAGCCGATGTCGAGGCCGCCGACAAGCGCTGCGCTGGAATGAAGGATGCTGAGGGGATGCCATCCCGAATTCTCTTTGCCCTTCATGGCCTTGTTCGCGATTTCTGCGGCCTTCGACAGGATGGCTTCGCCCTGAGCGTGATTGAGCGCCGCTTGCCCCAAAATAATCAGCGGGCGCGAAGCTCCGCTCAGCGCTTTCAGGAACGGGTTCCCGTCGCGCGCGACGTCGTCGATCGCTTTCAGCGAGTTTCCAAGCCAATGGTGGGGATAGGTCAAGTCGGCTTCGGGGCCGATCAAGGCGAACGTGGCGCGGTTGTGCAGCCATGCCTTCCTGAGCCGTGTATTGAGGACCGCCGCCTCTTTTCGGGGATTGGTCCCGATCAGGAGCACCGCATCGGCATCGTCGACACCTGCGATGGTCGAATTGAAAAGATAGCTGCTGCGCCCGTTCTTCGGATTGAGCTTCGCACCGAACTGACGGCAATCGCGGTGCGGCGAGCCAAGTTCGTCCAGGAGCGCCTTTAAGGCGAACATCTCCTCGACCGCGCAGAGGTCACCAGCAATCGCGCCGACTTTTCGTCCGCCGCCTTTCTTGACCCGCGCCGCAATCTCGTTGAACGCCTCGTACCAGGAAACTTCTTCGAGCTTGCCGCCGCGCCGCATATAGGGGCGGTCGAGGCGCTTCTTCTTCAGCCCATCAACAACGGCGCGCGTCTTGTCTGAGATCCACTCTTCATTCACGCCATCGTTGTTGCGCGGCAGGATGCGCAAGACCTCGCGGCCGCGGCTGTCGATACGGATGTTCGAGCCGAGGCCGTCCATCACATCGATCAACTCTGTTTTGCGCAACTCCCAGGGACGCGCGACGAAGGAATAGGGCTTCGAAGTCAGTGCGCCGACCGGGCAGAGATCGACGATGTTGCCCGACATTTCCGATTGCAGCCCCTGCTCCAGATACGTGCTGATCTCCATGTCTTCGCCGCGGCCGATGGCGCCAAGCTCGCGCACGCCCGCGACCTCGGTCATGAAGCGGACACAGCGTGTGCATTGAATGCAGCGCGTCATGAAGGTCTTGATCAGCGGCCCGAGATACTTCTCTTCGACGGCGCGCTTGTTCTCTTTGTAACGGCTTCCATCGAAGCCGTAAAACATGGATTGATCCTGAAGATCGCACTCGCCGCCCTGGTCGCAGATCGGGCAATCCAGCGGGTGGTTGATGAGCAAAAACTCCATGACCCCTTCGCGCGCTTTCTTTACGAGCGGCGTGTCCGTATTGATGACGGGCGGGGTGCCGTCACGGTTCGGCCTCAAATCGTTGACACTCATAGCGCAGGAGGCCATCGGCTTTGGCATGCCGCCGATCTCGACGAGGCACATCCGGCAGTTCCCGGCGATGGATAGGCGCTCGTGATAGCAGAAGCGCGGAATCTCAGCGCCTGCCTCCTCGCACGCTTGAAGCAGCGTAATCCCGTCCTCGACCTCGATTACCTTGCCGTTGATGTTAAGCTTCGGCATTTTTATCCTTCGTGCGCCTCGTCCCGGATGCTTTATGTCATCAAGGCATGGCGCGGAGCAACGATTAACTATGCGTGTCTGCAAGAGAAGTGGCCATTTGACCCGCTTTTCCGAACCACTCGCGGCGCGGCCTAAAGGCGCACTCGGCACCTGTAGGGCCCGATTGTGTTCGAACACGCACAACTTAGGCTTGGCTAAGTCAAGGTTGCTTTTCGACGGGGGGTGTTGCTTGCTCGCCTGGCAGGCCGCCAACGACGACGTCAGGATTGCCGGAATCTGGTTTCGAAGCTCCCGCTGGAGCAGGAGCTTCCAAGGCAGGAGCTTTCTGCAACGATCTTGAGTGATGGGCTGGCGCGGGCGCATGCGGGGACGCCGGGGCGGGGCGGCGCAGCCTTTTCGACTGGCTGCTGGGGAGCCTGCTGCGCCTGGCAAATACCGGTTTCCAAGACTGCAATTGACAGAGCGAGAAGAATGAAGGCTGGAAAATTCATGTTACCCTGCTCCCTGAAAGGGGTCTAACTTGAGAATGCGAGGACTCTCGCCATGAACGGATGCGTTGGGCGATCGAGATGGATACAGCCCAAGACAGGATCGCCAACGCTGTTGGAAGTGGAACATGTGCAATAAAAAAGGGTACGCTTAAGGCAATGATCAAAAGAGAGCCGCCGACTCCAATGACGAGATCGGCGCGCGTGTTGTGAAATGCCCAGCCTGCGGCAGCGCCCAGAAGCCCAATTGCAAAAAGCAGAAGAAACTGCTCCTTCGAGTTCCAGTTGAAGAAGAATCGCCTGTCGAGAATTTGCGCCAGTGCCTGGGCATGCACAAAGATGCCGGGATAGAGGTCCTGCTCGCTTCCAAGAGAAAATGGGACGCTATGTTGATCGAGGCCGGCGAAGTCCGGCCCTATGAGGGCGATTTTTCCTCTCAGCGAATTGAGTTTTGCAGCATCGCCGGGCGAAAGGATTTCGTGCGCGGAGATGCGGGTGAACGTCTCGCCGCCATCGGGGGCGAGAAGCCAGTCGATCCGCTGCACCCCATCGGGGATCCTCCGCGCGCCAAAAATAGCCTCCACTTCGGGCAGCCGCGCGAGAGCGCTCGAAAACGATCGATAGCGGCCTTCGGCGAGGCCGTGGTCCACGCCTCGCGTTGCCTTGTCGCCGAGTGTAAATATCTCCTTCGACTGCTGAAGATAAATGTGTCCGGCGGGCCGGTTCACCTTCTGAAGGAAAGCGCGCTGGAAGCTGCGCTGGCTGTCCGTGCGCAGAAATTCGTCATTCACGGCGGCTAGCGCGATCGGGGTCTCCGAATCCCGAATTGCGGCGACAAGCTGCTCGTCTTTTATGGGATCAATTGCGGACGTGAAGTAGAAATCGAGGCCGATCGCGGCCGGACTTCGCTCCGATACCGCCGTGATAAGCTCCGCCATCCATCCCCGATCAACCGGAACCGTTGCCGGGACGTTTGCCTTTTCGAGGCTCTCCGCATCGACCATAACGAGAGCGATATTCTTATGAGGCTGCTCGAGACGCTTTGAAAAATAATGAATAAGCCAATCTTCTGTCCAATGCTCGGAGCCCTCGGGAAGGTAATTGTTGCGGCCAAGGTAATTAATGGCGGCGGCCTGCACCGCAACCAGAATGGCGATCGCTGCAATAGCTCTCAACTTCGACAAGAAACCGGCCCTCATAGCTTGCGCTTTTATCGAACGGGCCGGAAAGCGCAAGCTTCAGGATGCTCATTTTCAACAGAACAACATCCGCGAGGTCGGTGATTCCATTATAGCAGGCGGATATGAAGCAGGGCAGCGCCAACACGCTTCGGCTGCTTTTCGCACGCAGGAGGCGACGCGGCCAGCGCCTTCGATTGTGATCGAATAGGGGCATAAAAAAAGCCCCGTCTTGAAGACGGGGCTTTGATTAAAACGCGAAGGGGATTTTAACATCCTTGGTATGCCTGGCGACGACCTACTCTCCCACAGTGTAGTACCATCGGCGCAGGAACGTTTCACGGTCGAGTTCGAGATGGGATCGAGTGGGGGCGTTCCGCTATAACCACCAGGCAAACGAAGGATGTTTTGGATCACAAGCCGACCTTTCGGCTGATCTTGTGCTCAGAATGATCTGGTTTGTCTTTTCGTCAACTCACTCCATGGAGTGAGCATTGACTAATGAGAGCGATGAAGCCGATCGAACTATTAGTACTGGTCAGCTCCACGCGTTACCGCGCTTCCACATCCAGCCTATCAACGTGGTGGTCTTCCACGGTTCTCAAGGGAGAACTTGTTTCGAGGCGAGTTTCCCGCTTAGATGCTTTCAGCGGTTATCTCTTCAACACTTAGCTACCCTGCACTGCGGCTGGCGCCACAACAGGTCCACCAGAGGTGTGTCCATCCCGGTCCTCTCGTACTAAGGACAGCTCCTCTCAATTCTCCTACACCCACGGCAGATAGGGACCGAACTGTCTCACGACGTTCTGAACCCAGCTCACGTACCGCTTTAATTGGCGAACAGCCAAACCCTTGGGACCTGCTCCAGCCCCAGGATGCGATGAGCCGACATCGAGGTGCCAAACAACCCCGTCGATATGGACTCTTGGGGGTCATCAGCCTGTTATCCCCGGCGTACCTTTTATCCGTTGAGCGATGGCCCTTCCACTCAGGACCACCGGATCACTAAGGCCGACTTTCGTCTCTGCTCGACTTGTGGGTCTCGCAGTCAGGCAGGCTTATGCCTTTGCACTCGACAGCTGATTTCCGACCAGCTTGAGCCTACCGTCGCACGCCTCCGTTACTCTTTGGGAGGCGACCGCCCCAGTCAAACTACCCACCACACACTGTCCCGGAACCGGATAACGGTTCGCGGTTAGATATCCATGATCGCAAGGGTGGTATTTCAAGGGTAACTCCACGAAACCTGGCGGCTCCGCTTCGTAGTCTCCCACCTATCCTACACATGTAATCACGAATACCAGTGTGAAGCTATAGTAAAGGTGCACGGGGTCTTTCCGTCTAACCGCAGGAACCCCGCATCTTCACGGGGAATTCAATTTCACTAAGTCTGCGTTGGAGACAGTGGGGAAGTCGTTACGCCATTCGTGCAGGTCGGAACTTACCCGACAAGGAATTTCGCTACCTTAGGACCGTTATAGTTACGGCCGCCGTTTACTGGGGCTTCAATTCGGAGCTTGCACCCCTCCTCTTAACCTTCCAGCACCGGGCAGGCGTCAGACCCTATACGTCGCCTCGCGGCTTCGCAGAGCCCTGTGTTTTTGGTAAACAGTCGCCACCCCCTGGTCTGTGCCCCTCCGCAATGCTTGCGCAAAGCGAAGGCCCTCTTATCCCGAAGTTACGAGGGTAATTTGCCGAGTTCCTTCAACGCAGTTCTCTCAAGCGCCTTGGTATGCTCTACCTGTCCACCTGTGTCGGTTTAGGGTACGGTCGTTTGGGGGGCTATTTCCTGGGACTGCTTCACGGCCAAACCAATCCGATAAGGTTTGACAATTTACGCAATCCGTCACCATCCCCTGGCTGAAGAATATTAACTTCATTCCCATCGACTACGGCTTTCGCCCTCGTCTTAGGAGCCGGCTAACCCTGCTCAGATTAACTTTAAGCAGGAACCCTTGGACTTTCGGCGAGAGTGTCTCTCACACTCTTTATCGTTACTCATGTCAGCATTCGCACTTCCAATACCTCCAGCATGCCTCACAGCACACCTTCACTGGCTTATGGAACGCTCCGCTACCGCTTGCATTGCTGCAAACCCGCAACTTCGGTGCGTGGCTTAATCCCCGTTACATTTTCGGCGCAAGAACCCTTATTTAGACCAGTGAGCTGTTACGCTTTCTTTAAATGATGGCTGCTTCTAAGCCAACATCCTGGTTGTTTTGGGGTTTTCACATCCTTTCCAACTTAGCCACGACTTGGGGACCTTAATTGGCGGTCAGGGCTGTTTCCCTTTTCACGACGGACCTTAGCACCCGCCGTGTGCCTGCCGGATAAGACATTCCAGTATTCGGAGTTTGGTTAGGTTTGGTAATCCGGTAAGGACCCCTAGCCCATCCAGTGCTCTACCCCT
>CAWIVD010000003.1:0-5000 GCA_963839435.1 uncultured Alphaproteobacteria bacterium | reverse complement strand
AGAGCGGCGACGGGTTCGAACTCTTCTACGAGCTCGTGCAGGATGAAAACGGCGCCGAGAGGCCGGGCGAGCTGCTCTACGCGGGAGTGACCGTCGGCG
The DNA here is from genome assembly GCA_963839435.1 of uncultured Alphaproteobacteria bacterium. Lineage (GTDB taxonomy): Bacteria > Pseudomonadota > Alphaproteobacteria > Rhizobiales > Rhodomicrobiaceae > Rhodomicrobium. Next base: position 4,901 of record CAWIVD010000003.1, on the reverse strand, counting down.
GAGAAACCCACGGTTATTTCCGGTTTCGAACGTCGGACGGAGCCATCGACTATTATGACGACAAGGGGTCGAACTCGAAGAAATTTCTTATGCGGACGCCGATTCGCGGTGCACGGCTCACATCAGGCTTCGGCTACCGAAGGCATCCGCTTCTTCAAACTTTGAAGCTTCATTCGGGCGTTGACTGGGGTGGACCGATCGGAACGCCGATCATGGCTTCCGGCAATGGCACAATTGAAGTCGCGGGCCGCGAGGGCAACTACGGAAATTATGTCCGCATTCGTCACGCCAATGGCTACAAGACGGCATACGCGCATATGCTGCGTTTCGCTTCCGGCGTAGCGAAAGGCGTGAAGGTTCGTCAGGGTCAGATTATCGGGTACTTGGGCAATACCGGAATGTCGACCGGGCCTCACCTGCACTATGAGGTCCTTGTCAACAACCAGTTCACCAACCCGCTTTCGATCAAGATCCCAAAGAGCCGCCAGCTGCAGGGCCGATTGCTTACGGACTTTCGCCGCGAGAAAGCGCGAATTGAAGATTTGATGCACCGCCCGCCGGTCAAGACCAGGGTTGCAACTGTCGAAAAGTGATCTCGTCCGCAGCAGGTTGGCCCCCCGGAAGGACCGTTCCGGGAGGATTACTGCATTTTCAGGCGGCGAGGCTGAAAGCCCGTCCGTTGATGATCAAGCCGTCGGATCCGGACGTGACGCGCGCGGTGTCGCCGTCCTTGAGCACCCCTGACAGAATCAGCTCTGAAAGCGGGTCTTGCACGGCTCGCTGGATGACGCGCTTCAACGGGCGTGCGCCGTAAGCCGGATCGTAACCGCGGTCAGCGAGCCAGACCCGGGCTTTATCGTCGATATCAAGGGTGATTTTGCGGTCATCCAGCAGCTTCTGCAGCCGCTTTAGCTGAATATCGACAATCGCGCCTATCTCTTCGCGGCGCAGGCGATGGAAGAGGAGGATGTCGTCGACCCGGTTCAAGAACTCGGGGCGGAAATGGGCGCGCACCACTGCCATGACCTGATCGCGCACGGCGTTCGCGTCCTGTCCTGCCGGCTGATTTGCGAGGTACTCGGAGCCGAGATTCGATGTCATGATAATGATCGTGTTGCGGAAATCGACGGTGCGGCCCTGGCCGTCGGTCAACCGGCCATCGTCGAGCACCTGGAAGAAGCACGTTGAAGACATCCGGGTGGGCCTTCTCGATCTCGTCGAAGAGCACGACCTGATAGGGGCGGCGGCGGACGGACTCGGTGAGCGCCCCGCCCTCCTCATAGCCGACATAGCCGGGAGGCGCGCCGATGAGCCGGGCGACGGAGTGCTTCTCCATATACTCCGACATGTCGATCCGCGTCATGGCATGCTCGTCGTCGAAAAGGAAGGCAGCCAAGGCACGGGCCAGCTCCGTTTTACCGACACCGGTGGGCCCGAGGAACATGAACGAGCCAATGGGCCGATTCGGATCTTGGAGGCCCGCCCGCGCCCGCCTAACCGCTGTCGAAACCGCGCGCACTGCTTCCGCCTGCCCGATCACGCGCTTGCCAATCTCGTCCTCCATGCGAAGCAGCTTGTCTTTCTCGCCTTGAAGCATCTTCTCGACCGGAATGCCCGTCCAGCGGGAGACGACGCCAGCGATGTGATCGGGCGTGACAGCCTCCTCGACCATGCCGCGATTCGAATTGGCAGCGTTTTCCATGGCCTTCAGCTTCTTTTCGAGATCCGGGATGACGCCGTAAGACAGCTCGCCCGCGCGTGCGAGATTACCTTTGCGTTGCGCCTGCTCCAGCTCGTTTCGCGCCGCGTCGAGTTCTTCTTTGACCTTCTGCGCCGAAGCAAGCTTATCTTTTTCCTCTCTCCAACGCCGGGCGAGGGAAGACGAGCGTTCTTCCAGATCGGCGATTTCCTTTTGAAGCCTGGCGAGTCGATCCTTGGAGGCTTGGTCGCTCTCTTTCTTCAGCGCCTCGCGCTCGATCTTGAGCTGGATAATCCTTCTATCGAGTTCGTCGAGTTCCTCCGGCTTCGAATTGACCTGCATGCGCAGCCGGCTGCCCGCCTCGTCCATGAGGTCGATCGCCTTGTCGGGAAGGAAGCGGTCGGTGATGTACCGGTTCGAAAGCGTGGCGGCGGCGACCAGCGCCGAATTGGTGATTCGAACGCCGTGATGAAGCTCGTACTTCTCTTTGAGCCCGCGCAGGATCGAAATGGTGTCCTCGACGGTCGGCTCCGAGACGAAGACAGGCTGGAAGCGCCGGGCCAGCGCAGCGTCTTTTTCGATATATTTGCGGTATTCGTCGAGCGTGGTCGCGCCGACGCAATGAAGCTCGCCGCGCGCCAGGGCTGGCTTCAAAAGGTTGGACGCGTCCATCGCCCCTTCCGCCTTGCCGGCGCCGACGAGGGTATGGAGTTCGTCGATAAACAGGACGATGCCGCCCTCCGCCGCAGTGATCTCCTGCAGCACGGATTTCAGCCGCTCCTCGAACTCACCACGATATTTCGCCCCCGCAATGAGCGCTCCCATGTCGAGCGCAAGAAGCTTCTTGTCTCGCAGGCTCTCGGGCACGTCGCCGTTGACGATTTGCAAGGCAAGCCCTTCGGCGATGGCGGTTTTTCCAACCCCCGGCTCGCCTATCAGAACAGGGTTGTTCTTCGTGCGCCGGGAGAGAACCTGGATGGTGCGACGAATTTCCTCATCCCGGCCTATCACCGGATCGAGCTGACCCTTGGCGGCGGCATCGGTTAGATCTCGAGCGTAACGCTTCAGCGCGTCGTAAGCCTGCTCGGCAGAAGCGCTGTCCGCCGTGCGGCCCTTCCTCAGATCGTTGATGGCTGCGTTCAGCCCCGTGGGCGTGACACCAGCCTCCGCCAGAATTTTTGAGGTCTCGGCATCCTTCTCCATCGCCATCGCGAGGAGAAGCCTTTCAACAGTGACATAGCTGTCCCCGGCCTTTTCCGCGATCTTCTCCGCCTGGTCGAGGACTTTTGCGAGCTGAGGCGAAATGTAGACCTGCCCCGCGCCCGCGCCCGACACCTTCGGCGTCTTGGCCAGCGCCTGCTCAACACGAGCGAGCGCGTCTTCCGGCCGCCCGCCTGCACGCGCGATAAGCCCCGCCGCTAGTCCTTCGCTGTCATCGAGCAGAACTTTCAGGAGGTGCTCCGGCGTCAGGCGCTGATGGCCTTCACGAAGCGCAAGCGATTGGGCGGATTGAAAGAAGCCCTTGGACCGATCGGTCAGTTTCTCGAAATTCATTGTTGCCTCAATGGCTGCGGCCCTCGCCGCTAATTCGTGGGAGAGGTAGCATCGATTTTGTGGATATATGGCCTCATTGCCAGACAAGAAAAGGTCACCGGACATGTCCCCGCCGCTGATAGTTGCGAAGCTCGTGCATTACCCCGTGAAGGGGTTGTGTGGCTTGGCGAAGGTTCAAGCAACCCTCACCACGGGCAAAGGCATGCCCCTGGACCGCGTCTACGCCATCGAGAACGGAAGCCACCGCTTCGATGCCCAGAATCCGAAATGGCTTCCGAAAACGCACTTTTTGCAGCTCATGCGGAACGAGCGGCTTGCAAGCCTTGGGCTCACATTCGATGAGGAGAGACACACGCTGGCGCTATTCCGCGACGGAAAGCAGGTTGCAAAGGGGGCCCTGAATACAAAGCTCGGCCGGCAGATTATCGAACAGTTTCTTGCGAGCTACATGAGGTCAGATTTGATGGGGCCCCCGCGAATTGTATGCGCCGAAAGCCACAGCTTCACGGACATCGCCGAAAAAGCCCTGCACGTCGTAAACCTGGAGACCGTTCGCGACGTAAGCCGCGTCATCGGCGTCGATCTCGACCCGCTGCGCTTTCGAGCAAACGTCTATCTTGAAGGCGTGCCCGCTTGGCAGGAGCGGCACTGGCTCGGCAAAACAATCGTATGTGGCGATGCGCACCTGAGGGTATTCGCGGAGACGGGGCGCTGCGAGGCAACCAGCGTCGATCCAAGGACCGCAAAGCGTGGTCCTTCCATCCCGTCCGCATTGCTGCGTACGTGGGGTCACGACAAACTTGGCCTTTATACTAAAGTTGTTCGTTGCGGCGTCATCTCAACCGGGGACACCGCGAGCCTGATTTGAGGCGCGTCCGGCTAGGACGCCGCCTCGTCGGGCTTCGACTTCATCCTGGCTGCGGAGCAGCGCCAGGCCCCTGCGCAGCGCTGCCGTTTCCGCTCCGGCCATTGAAGGTCTTGGGCTCGTGTTCGCCAATTGGGCGCCGACGGCGGCGGCGCGGCAATCTATCGCCCTCTGCTTGTGGTCCCTGGGGCGGCACGAACGGTTCCCCGCTAACGGGTTGCGCGCCATTCGGGGCAGGAGCAACGACCGGTTGCGGGAGCGGCTGCGGCTGGATTTGCGGGAAGGCGTTCTGCGGAATATAGGGCTGAGGTTGCTGATGTTGATTGTAAGTCGCACGCTCCGGTTGATTGTAGTACGTGCGCTCAGGAAAAGACCGCTGCGGAGGAATAAAGTCCTCTTGATCACCGTCATCCGAATCGCCGTCATAATCACGCTGGAAAGGCTCGGACTGATTGAACCGGCCCGATCCGTTGAAGCCAGACTGACCTTCCATGCCCGGCACGCCTACGTTCTGCGCCTGCGCGGCGATAATGATGCGGTTATAGTGCTCGGCGTGCTGAAGATAATTCTCCGCAGCCACCGTGTCGCCGGATGACATCGCATCTCTTGCGAGAGAAGAATATTTCTCTGCGATGTGCATGGCGGTACCGCAAATCTTAACGTCGGGACCACTTAATTCGTAGTTCCGGCTCATTGCGTTTTGGGGCTTGCGGCCACCGCGATTACGGCCTCTGCGGCTTTGCTGTCCTTGCCTCATGGGTCCTTCTTGATTGGATGTCACAC
>CAWIVD010000002.1:0-137268 GCA_963839435.1 uncultured Alphaproteobacteria bacterium | reverse complement strand
GATGTATTGCTCATTTTTCTGCCCCTCATGTTTCTGCCTTACCATTTCCATTTCTAAGACCTAAGACCTAAGACCTAAGACCTACCCCATGATCCGCGTCTACAACACCCTCACTCGAAGCCAAAGAACCCTTCGAGCCGGTCCAGCCCGGCAAGGTCGGCATCTACCTCTGCGGGCCGACGGTCTACAAGCCGAGCCACATCGGCCACATGGTCGGGCCGGTGATCTTCGACGCCATCAAGCGCTACCTGACCTACTCCGGCTACCAGGTCACGCTGGTGGTCAACATCACCGACGTGGACGACAAGCTGATCGCCGAGTCGAACAGCGCGCGGCATGCCCATGGCCGCACCTGGCCGCGGAGATGACGGCCGACTACATGCGACAACCTCGCGGCCCTGGGCGTCGACGCGATCGACCATTTCCCGCGCTGCACCGAGAACGATCGACGAGATCATCGACTTCACCCAGACGCTGATCGACAAGGGCTTTGCCTACGAGGCCGAGGGCGACGTCTATTTCGACGTGGCCAAGGACCCCGACTACGGCAAGCTGAGCCATCGCGGCGTCGAGGCGATGCAGGGCGAAGGGGGCGGCATGGCCGAGCGCAAGCGGGCCGGCGGCCGATTTCGCCCTGTGGAAATCGGCCAAGCCGGGCGAGCCCTCGTGGCCCAGCCCCTGGGGCCCCGGCCGGCCCGGCTGGCACATCGAGTGCTCGGCCATGAGCCGCAAGCTGCTGGGCGAGACGTTCGACATCCACGGCGGCGGGCTGGACCTGATGTTCCCGCACCACGAAAACGAAATCGCCCAGAGCGAATGCTGCCACGGCCAGCCGATGGCCAAGTACTGGATGCACAACGGCCTGATGCAGGCCAGCAGCGAGGTGGGCAAGGTCGGCGGCCGCAACACCCGGCCCGCCGAAGGCGATCTGGCCGCCCAGGAGGTCGGCAAGATCAGCAAGTCGAAGGGCTCGGCCCCGTTCCGCGAGATGCTCAAGCAGTTCTCCGGCGAGACGATCCGCTTCTTCCTCCTCTCGACCCAATACCGCCGGCCCGATCGACTACAGCGAGGAGCGGCTCCGCGAGGTCGAGACCGGCATGGACACGTTCTACCGCTTCTTCAAGCGGTTCGAGCGGGTCACCGGCGAGAGTTTTTACGCGCTCGCCGCCGCCGGCCACGCGCGAAGCAGGGCGATTTCGACCCCGGCGGCGATCCGCTGCTGGCAGACGTCGCCGAGCACCGCAACCGCTTCCTCGAAGCGATGGACGACGACTTCAACACCGGCGGCGGCATCGGCGACCTGTTCGATCTGGTCCGCCGGCTGAACAAGTTCGTCGACGACGAGAAGCTCGAGAGAGCCCGGCGAGCGGACGAGCGGCGCGAGAGGAGAAGGCACTGGAATCACTGCACGCGGGACGGCGGTGCTTCGCGAGTTGGCGGCCACGCTTGGGCCTGTTCCGCAAGCCGCGAGGAGAAGCAACCGGCCGGCGACGACGATCTGGCCGGCAAGCTGATGAAGCTGTTGATCGACCTTCGGGCCGAAGCCCGCAAGAAGAAGGACTTCGCCACGGCCGACCGCATTCGCAACGCGCTGGCCGAGATCGGCGTCACGCTCGAAGACCGGCCCGGCGGCACGGAGTGGAGCGTGAAGTAGGATGCCCGGCGGTGAGGCTTGGTTGCCGTGCGACTTCAAAGATAATAAGCTTGATTGTGGGAGGACAAAAAGAACATGGACACTGAATCTCAGCACATTCTCCAGATGGTGCTTGCCCTGCCCGATTCCGATCGAGCGGAGATCGCGGCCTCGCTCATTTGGAGCCTCGACACAGAGGCGGACGCGGACGCGGACGCAGCCTGGGCGGCGGAAATCCAGCGGCGGCGTGGAGGCAATCGACAAGGGCGAGGTCAAGCTCATTCCATGGGACGACGTGATGCAGGAAATGCGTCGCGGAAGGCATGGCTAGACTGCCACTTGAATCTCATCCCGAGGCCCGCTTGGAGGCAATCGAGGCGTACAATTGGTACGCTCGGCGGAGCCAGACCGCGGCTGACGCCTTTCGGGACGAACTCCAGAATGCGGGAATAGCCATCCAGAAATTTCCTGAGTTCTGGGCGTGCCTATCTGCACGGCACGCGGCGATACCTGTTGAAACGGTATCCGTTTGTCGTCGTGTATCGGGTTGCTGCCGAGCGAATTGAAATTGTCGCGGTCGCACACGGCCGACGAAGGCCGGGGTATTGGAAACGGCGATTGAAACCCAAATAGCGGCAGCGGGGCGGAACCATCGCAAGCCCGCGGAGGGACCTGCAAAATGGCCGATGAGCATGGGGCATTACGGAACGGTGCCGATTCGACCATCCCGAGTCCCGCGATCCCGCCGCGGCGATGGCGGTTCCAGTTCTCGCTGGCAAGCCTGTTGTGGTTGACCACGGTCGCGGCCTGTCTTGCCGCACTGTGGGCCATGTATCGCGACCTTCAGCAAACCAAGGCCGAACTGCGGGCGTCCTGCGACGAGGTTCAGAAGTACCGCGACGAAATGGGATACCTGGAAGTCACCGATCCGAAGAAGGTCTACGTGCGCGGCGTCAGGACGATGAGCGCCAGCAAGTGGTCTTGGCGAGCCCATTGCCCAGCAATCCCCAACTCCTGCTTTGCATATCAACACGTGCAATTCCAGCGGACGGGTTTCCGACCTGGGAAGCGCGCCATCATTCTGGAGCCGGGAGAGCGACTCCTCGACGCGGGAATAGAACCGGGCCCGGGCGGTAAGTGGCGATTTCATTTTGCGACCTTTGACGGCAGTGTCCATGACTCGGAAATGGAACCACTGAATTCCCGTTTCGATTTGACCAGGGACGTCCAAACCATTGGCGTCAATGAAACGCGTCAGGAGGCGGCATACCCGGGATTGCGCTTGGTGTTGTTGCAATTGCGGAAGATGAAAATCACGCAGGGGTCGCCAGACGGCCCTCATTCTTCCACGACGGACGGCGAACCTTGCGACGGTGTCATGGTCTGGATCGAGGAACACAAGTGATTCATCCCCGCCCAGTTGGTGATTTCAGATTCGAGATTTGAAGTTCTCAATGCCCAATTCCCCCTCCCCTCTCCGCATCCTCGGCATCGACCCGGGCCTGAACATCACCGGCTACGGCGTGCTGGAAGTCGGCGACGGGGCCGCCGAGGCTGTGCGAGGCGGGCGTCGTGCGCGGCAAGACGCCGCGGCTCGCTCACCGGCCGGCTGCTGGAAATCCACCAGGGCGTGGCCGACGTCATCGCGCCTGCACCCCGCGGTCATGGCCCTGGAACAGCTTTATTCGCATTACCAGCGGCCGCGGACGGCGATCCTCATGGGCCACGCCCGCGGCGTGATCTGCCTGGCCGCCGCCCAGGCCGGCATCCCCGTGGTCCATTATGCCGCCACGCAGGTGAAGCAGATCCTCACCGGCGCCGGCCGCGCCGGCAAGGCCCAGGTGCAGCGGGCGATCCAGCGGGAACTGGCCCTGCCCAAGCTGCCCGAGCCGCCCGACGTGGCCGACGCCCTGGCCATCGCCTGTGCCATTGCTACTTGAAAGACAAACCCCGGATGAAGTGATGGGAGATGAGGCATAGGGATAAGAGATGAGGGATGACAGAGTCTGCGTTGTGGTGCCGCAAGCAACGGGCACTGAAGTGCCCAGTCCCCATCCTCCGTCCCCCATCCCTCATGGCCTATCCCTCATCCCCTATCCCTCATGTATCATACCGCCTACGCTCCATGATCACGAAAATCACCGGCCAACTGATCGCCCTGCAAGAGAACACGCTGACGCTGCGCGATCGACGCCTTCGAGTACGAAGTGCTCATTCCCGAGTTCACCCGCCGGCAGTTGCAGCAGCAGATCGAACCAGGAGATCAGCCTGCACACGATCGAGTATCTGGAAGGCAATCCGATGCAAGGCCGCATGACGCCGCGGCTGATCGGCTTCCTGAGCGAAGTCGAGCGGGAGTTCTTCGAGCTGTTCTGCTCGGTCGACGGCGTGGGCGTGAAGAAGGCCCTGCGGGCGATGGTCCGGCCGGTCAAGGAAGTGGCCACGGCCATCGAGGAGCAGGACGCCAAGGTGCTGTCGTCGCTGCCGGGCATCGGGCCGGCGATGTCCGAGCGGATCATCGCCAAGCTGCGCCGCAAGGTGCCGAAGTTCGCCCTGATGGTCGCCCAGCAGGAGGCCCGCGAGGCGGACGTCGCAGCCCGACGTGGTCGTCCGAGACCTACGAGGTGCTGCGGCAAGCTGGGCCATTCGGAGAGCGACGCCCGGCGGCTGCTGGACGCGGCCCTGGCGGCGAAGAAGAAATACGCCGACGTGCAGGACCTGCTGCAGGCGATCTATCAGCAGAGTCAGAAATAGGGGCGATGTAGTCATGCTGGCCACCGCCCGCGCTCGGCGAGGAACACTATCTGGCCAAGGTGGAAACGCTTTTCGCGGCCGGATTGCATGAAGATGCGATGCGTCGAGTCCGGTTGCATGTACTATATCTACTATAGACATGCTCGTCCAAAGCAAGCGATAATAGCAGGATCATGTGGAAAACGGTCATTGCGCCGACGATTATTGTGAGTGTCTTCTGGCTTGTAGTCAGCGGCGCAGTCACGTATTTCACCTACCGGGTATACGAGTCCAACAGGCGGACGTTGGAAGAGGACGTGGCCACGATCGAGGCCGCCGTGGGTATGCGGGAGAATCTCGTCGGGTTGCAGACGGTGTTGGCCGAGTCGCGGGAAAAGGTCCCGCACCAGTCGCAGGCCGAGGCGGAGGCGTTGGAGACGGCGTTCCTGAAGTATTTCAAGGAAGGCGAAGACACTTCTTTCACGCCGCCCGAAAAGGTCTTGTCCAAGACAATCGGCGAGAACTTCCGCGTTTTCCAGGAATACATCCGTCGCCATCGCAATTGCTCGCGGCCGGCAAGCCGCCGGTCCCCGGCCAGGATAATCGCAGGGAAAGCCGGCGACTGATGCGTGCCGTGGCGGAACCGATCCAGCAGCTTCGGGAAATCAACGAGCAATTTTTCGTGGACACAACCACAAGAACGGCCAAGATCAGCCGTTGGATCACTTGGCTCCTTGCAGGGGTTATGACCGCCGGCCCGGTTCTGGGCATTGTGTGCGGGCTTTGGTTTGCGCCGGGCCTGGAACTCGCCCGATCTCCCAGATCAACATCACTTTGCAGGACGCCACCGGCGAGTCGGATCGTGCGAAGTGGGACACGTGCGGTTGCGGGCCTCGGACGACTTGCCAGCCGTGCAAGAACGCGTGGAACAAGTGGCGGCCCGCATCCGGCAGATCATGGAGGAATTGCAGCAGACCCGGCAGCAGGCCATGCTGAGCGACCGGCTGGCGGCGGTCGGCGAACTGGCGGCAGGCGTGGCCCACGAAATCCGCAACCCGCTCTGCGCCGTCAAACTCCTCGTGCAAACTCTGGCCCAAAGACAGGCGGGCGGCGGGGGTATCTCGCCTTCCGGAAGCGGCGGCTGGCCGGTCTTGCAAGCTCGCCGGACCGTAGACAGGTTTCCAACCTGTTGCGCGAAACAGGTTGGAAACCTCGTCCTACGGCAGGCGACCCAGAGGGTGCCCCGCCTGCCCCGCAACCCGGAACCGCGACCGGCCGTTCCAGGTCATCCTCCAGGAAATCGCCCGGATGGAGAACACGATCCAAGGAACTGTTCGATTTGCCCGGCCGCCCCAATTGCACCGGGTCAATCACGACCTGCGGGAAACGGTGCGGCGGTGGTTGTATCTGGTCGCGGGGCGGGCCAGGCAGCAACAAGTCGAAATCGTGCAGGACTTCCCTGGTTCGCCCGTCGTGATTGCCGGCGATCCCGAACAACTGCACCAGGTTTTCGTCAACCTCTCCCTCAACGCCGTCGAGGCCATGCCGCGAGGCGGCACGCTTGGGGTCGCCATTTCTGCCGGGCCGGCAAACGAGACGTGCCGAATCGTCTTTACCGACTCGGGCCGGGCATCCCCGAGCTGGTCCTCGAAAAGATCTTCGAGCCGTTCGTGACGAACAAGGAGTGCGGGTCGGCCTGGGGCTGGCCATCAGCCGGCGGCTCGTCGAAGAGCACACCGGCACGCTTCAGGCCGCCAATCGCCCGGAAGGCGGTGCCGTGTTTACCGTCGAATTACCCATGCGAGCCAATGACACAATCGACACATAGTCGCCTTTCGCTCCGCGAAAGTTGCGTGTTGCTTTCGCGGAGCGAAAGGGCGACTATGTGCGATGGGTGGCTGAACGCAGCGAAGCCCCACGCTGGGGGCTTCGCTGTCAGCCACCAGCCACCCGTCGTGAAAATCCATCAGGCAAGAGGCAGGAGAAATGCATAAACTCCTGGTCATTGACGACGAGCCGAGCATTCGTTCAGCATCGAACAGGTTTCGAGGAGGGCCTGACATCACAGGTTCCGTGCCGAAACCGCTGAAGAGGGTCTCGCATGGCCACCGAGGAATCGCCGCACGATGTATTCCTGGACATTCGCCTGGGCGAGCTCGCCGGCCTGGACGTCTTCCACGACCTCCGCCAGCCGCACCCCAAGAGCCCCATCATCTTCATCACCGCCCACGGCACCACCGACACCGCCATCGAGGCCATGAAGCTGGGGGCCTACGATTATCTGGTCAAGCCGCTGGATGCCGGCCAGCTTCAGCAGGTGGTCGACCAGGCGCTTCGCCATCAGCCGCCTGATGCACGTGCCGGCGATCGTGGAAGACGGCGACCGGCCGCGAAGACCGGCCCGACCGGCTCGATCGGCGCGGCGCCGCCATGCAGGAGGTCTGCAAGCAGATCGGCCGCGTGGCCCCGCAGGACGTGAACGTGCTGATCCTGGGCGAGAGCGGCACCGGCAAGGAGCTGGTCGCCCGGGCCATCTACCACCACAGCCGCCGCGCCGAGCCGCCGTTCCTGGCCATCAACTGCGCGGCCATTCCCGAAGTCGCTGCTGGAAAGCGAGCTGTTCGGCCACGAGAAGGGGGCGTTCACCGGGGCCGACCGCCGGCGGATCGGCAAGTTCGAGCAGTGCCACGGCGGCACGCTCTTCCTGGACGAAATCGGCGACATGGCCCCCGGCACCCAGGCCAAGATCCTGCGGCTGCTGCAGGAGCAGCGTTTCGAGCGGCTCGGCGGCAGCGAGACCGATCCAGACCGACGTCCGGATCCTCGCCGCCACCAATCAGGACCTCGGACGCGCTGATCGAGCAGGGCCAATTCCGCAACGATCTCTACTATCGGCTGCGCGGCTCACGATCCACCTGCCGCCCCTGCGCGAGCGCCGCGAAGACATCGCCGAGCTGGCCCACTACTTCCTGTTCCGCTTCAACCGGCAACTCGGCACGGCCGTGCAGTCGATCTCTCCCGAGGCACTGGAGCTGTTGGAGCATACGACTGGCCGGGAAACGTGCGCGAGTTGCAGAGCGTGGTGCGCGAGGCATTGATCGTCTCTGCCGGCCCGACGATTCTGCCCGAGTTCCTGCCTGCGAACTGCACCGCGAGGGAGGCACCGAACCGAACCGAAGCCGAGATCGGTGCGATGCCCGACGTGGACTGGCGGATGCTTCCGGAATTTGTCGAGACCGCCACGGCCCAAGGCGAGACGGACATCTACCGCCGGGCCCTGGAGTATTTCGACCGCCTGCTCGTCCCGCGCATCATGCGGCACACTGGCGGCCAGCAGAACCGGGCCGCGGAGATGCTTGGCCTCAGCCGAGTCACGCTGCGGACGAAATTGCGGGCGATGCAGTTGGCCGTCGAGAAGGTGCTGACGCCCCAACAGAAGCCGGTTCGGGAATCGAATTAGCGGCCGTCCAGGCATTCCAACGCAGTTATGAATCACAACGAAGTTCCCGCCCGGCCACAGCTCGATTTCTTCGTCGCCGGATTCAGCAAGTGCGGCACGACGACGCTCTGTGGCTGTTGGCCCAACATCCGCGGATTTTCATACCGGAAGTCAAGGAAACCGCCTTTTTCGCTTTCGCCTACGACTACGGTTGGGACTGGTACGCGAAGTTTTTCGAGACGGCCCGCGAGGAACAACTTCGTGGCGAGGGAAGCACCTACTATTCGAGCACCGAATTCGCGGAGGTTTCCTCGGCAAGAATCGTGCAGGCCTACCCGGACGCCCGCTTCATCTTCATTGCCAGAGACCCGATCAAGCGACTGGAGTCGAGCTTTCGCGAATACCACCACAGTGGCGGAGCATTGGGCGTGGAGACTTCCTATGACATTGGCGAGGCCGTGCGGCTTATCCACGCGATGATCGACGACACGCTTTACTGGCGACGGCTCCGCACCTATCGCCAGCAGGTGCCGGACAGCCGAATCCTGGTCATGTTCCTGGAGGACCTCCAGCGGCAGCCGGCCGTCGAACTGGAACGTTGTTTCCAGTTCCTGGGAGTGGACCCGTCGGTACGCATCGGGAACCTCGATCGGCGGCTCAACACCCGCGAAGAAAAGTGCTATGATTCGCGGCTCATGCGGCGGATTCGCCGGCACGCCTGGTTGCGCGAGCGATGGGATCGACTGTCGGAATCCCGGAAAGCGCAGTTGACGAAATGGCTGGGGTTGAGAAAGCGGTTCACCAAGCCCATCCGCTGGAGCGCCGAGGCACCGCGCTGGGTCCTGGATCGCATCGGCGACGACGCCCGGCAGTTCCTGAAATTCGGCGGAAAACCCGCTGACTTCTGGGACCTGAAAGGCTAGTCCGGGCGATTGTGCATTGCGAAGCCGCAAGCGGCTGACCGGCCTGAACTCCCTTCTCACCGGCCCCAAAGCCGCTATACTGGCCAGAGATGTCCCGCGAACCGATCCTGCAACCCGGACGATTCGACGACGAGGACCGCGACCTGCGCCCGCAGCGGATGCAGGACATGGTCGGCCAGCGGGAGGTGTATGCCCGGCTGGAAATCGCGGTCGATGCGGCCTCGAAACGGGGCGAACCGCTGGGGCACATCCTCTTCGACGGCCCGCCCGGCCTGGGCAAGACGACCTTCGCCATGTGCATCCCCCGCGATCTGGGCGTCGGCTTCCAGATCGCCAGCGGCGCGGCCCTGGCCGCCCCGAAGGACATGATCCCCTATCTGACCAACGCCGAGGAGCGGTCGGTGCTGTTCATCGACGAAATCCATCGCCTGCCCAAGGCGGTCGAGGAGTTCCTCTATCCGGCGATGGAGGATTTTCGCATCGACCTGACGCTGGGCGAGGGGGTCAACGCCCGGACGATCAACATGCCGCTCAAGCCGTTCACGCTGATCGGGGCCACCACCCGCACCGGGCTGCTCTCGGCCCCGCTGCGCGACCGCTTCCAGATGCGCGAGCACCTGGATTTCTACACGGTCGAGGAGTTGGCCGAGATCGTCCGCCGCAACGCGAAGAAGCTGCGGGTGGAGATCGTCGACGAGGCGGCCGACGGAGATCGCCGGCCGCAGCCGCGGCACGCCGCGGCTGGCCAACAACCGCCTGCGCTGGGTCCGCGATTACGCCCAGAGCAAGGCCGACGGCCGGATCACGCTTGCCGGTCGCCCGCGACGCCCTGGAGATGCAGGGCATCGACACGCTGGGGCTCGACCCGCCAGGACCGGAAGTACCTGGAAACGATCGCCCGCGTTTTCGTCGGCGGGCCGGTGGGCGTCGAGGCCGTGGCCCACACCATGAACCTTGCCGCCCGACACGCTGATCGACGAGGTCGAGCCGTTCCTGCTGCGCAGCGAGCTGGTGGTCCGCACGCCGCGCGGCCGGCAAGCTGACGCCCGCCGCCTTCGAGCACCTCGGACTCGGTCCCTTGCCCGGAAGCGAACTCAGGGCGCCGGCAAGCAACGGCTTTTCCCGCTGGACAACTTTACCTTGGGGCTGGGCGCTTTGCGCTCGCTGGGCGATTTATGCAGCACAGCCATCGCAATGGGCCGCAGCGTCGACCTGTTTCAGTAAGCCCTGCCGCCTTTCCGCTCGTATTGCCTGCCGAGGCGGACGGTTGCTAGATTAGCCAGTTAGAGTATGCGTGTTACCCAATTCGCAGCGCTTGTTCTGAGGCCCTTGGGAAGGAGGCCCAAATGCTAGCAATCGCTGCCGCTCTACAATCTGCGAGATCGAACGGGGGCCCGACTGGCTCCTCGTCCGGGTGCGGAATCCGCCGCCGACCCGGCCGATCCCGTTCCTTTGGCTGAGCAACTCTGGGACTTGGCCGAGAAACACTTCACTTATCGGCTGGTTCTGGATTTGGACCAGGTCGATGCTGCTCACCAGCCACCTCGATTGGGCCAGTTGATCCGAGTTGCACCAGCGGATTCGGGAGCACGACGGGGTGCTGCGGCTGTGCGGCCTGTCGGCGGATAACCGCCGCGTGCTGCACATCTGTGCCCTGGAAGATTGCTTCGGTCCTACGAACGGCGCGACGACGCCTTGGCCGGGGCTGCACTTGCGATCCGCGCCGTCGCTGCGAAGCCGGCTCAGGTCCAACACACTTCCAATTCGTTGGCGATCTCTCGAACCCCGGCGATGTGGCGGATCGCCTCTTGGGCCATCTGTTTCTGGAAATAGGTGCCCACGATGCCGCGGAGCGTCACCCGGCCTCGCTGGTCTCGAAATGCAGTTTCGTTGCGGGAGATAAGGATTCGTTCCAAGGCGATCAGGACTCTGTCGCTCAAGGGGGGGCGTGTCGATCATGGGGTCGGCAACAGGAGACTTGGCGAGAGGAGGCTTGTGCGGCCAACGTCTACCTGATTCCCTATCGGCAATCTGCGTCGAGAATTCATAAGCGCAAGCAATACAATTGCCTGCGATATTTAAGAGAAACAGTTGCCGGAATGTAGGAAAGCGATGGCTGAGGAGCGAAGCCTCGACGCGCGGGTGCCACTGCTGGCTGAAGATCCAGCAGTGTGGTGGCTCGTGATGGTTCGGCACGTGACCCTGGACAAGCCCAGCAGTGGCACCCGGCGGCCCTCTGCACTCCGCCTGCTCGTCGTTCACCCGCCCATCCACGGCGGATATTCGCCGGCGGCGGGAGCTTGACGATCCACGCCCGCGTCGACGTGCGGCATGGCCACAATCTCCGCCAGGGCCTCGGCCGGCGGGCGCGAATCCAGCGCCAGGACGCCGATCGCCTCGCCGCCGGGCTTGTTGGTCGGCCGGCCGACCGACATCTGGGCGATGTTCACCCGGTGCCGGCCGAAGATGCTGCCCACCTTGCCGATCACGCCCGGCATGTCGCGATGGACGAAGATCATCAGCATGCCGTCCAGGTAGCTTTCCAGGCGGCAGTCGCCCTTCTGCACCAGCCGCGGCATGTTGTTGCCGAACAGCGTGCCGGCGGCGATCGAGGTCTTCTCCTCGCTGACCACCTCGGCGGTGATCAGCGAGCTGAAGTCGCCGATGTCGGTGATGCGCTGCTCGACCAGCTCGATGCCCCGCTCGCGCAGCAGCACCTCGGCGTTGACGATGTTCACGCCGTCGGCCATGGCGTGCTCCAACAGCCCGGCGGCAAAGGCCGACGAGAGCAGCCGCGTGTCCTTCTTGGCCACTTCGCCCTTGTAGCTCAGCCGGCAGGTGGTCGGCGGGCAGTGATCCACCTGGGCCAGCAGCAGCCCCAGCCGGTAGGCCACGTTCAGGTAGCCGCGCAGGCTCTCCAGCGTCTTCGGGTCCAGCGGCGACATGTTCACCGACTGCTTGATCGCCCCGGTGGTGAAGAAGTCGATCAGCAGCTCGGCCGCCTCGACCGCCACGTTGGTCTGGGCCTCTTCGGTGCTGGCGCCCAGGTGCGGCGTGCAGAGCACGTTGGGCATGCCGAACAGCGGGCTGTCGGTGCAGGGCTCCTTCGCGATAGACGTCCAGGGCCACGCCGCCGATGTGCCCGCTCTTGAGCCCCTCGACCAGCGCCGCCTCGTCGTAGATGCCGCCGCGGGCGCAGTTGATCAGCCGCACGCCCTTCTTCATCATCTGGATTTCCTTGGCGCCGATCAGGTTCCGCGTCTCCTCGGTCAGCGGCGTGTGGACCGTGAGGTAATCGACCAGCGGGAAGCATCTCCTGCGGCGAGCCGACACGTCTCGATGCCCAGCTCCTTGGCCCGGGCGGCCGAGAGGAACGGATCGTAGCCGAGGACCTGCATTTCCAGGGCCACGGCCCGGGTGGCCACGGCCTGGCCGATGCGTCCCAGGCCGACGATGCCCAGCGTCTTGCCGGCCAGTTGCGTGCCCATGAACTTCTTGCGGTCCCAGCGGCCTTCGATCAGGCTCTGGTAGGCGGGGGCGATGTTGCGCGACAGGCCGAGCATCAGGGCGATCGTGTGCTCGGCGGTGGAGATCGTGTTGCCGCCGGGCGTGTTCATCACCACGATGCCCTGCCGGGTGGCGGCCTGGGTGTCGATGTTGTCCACGCCGACGCCGGCCCGGGCGATCGCCCGCAGCCGCGTGTTGCCCTGCAGCGACGTCGGCGGTGATCTTCACGCCGCTGCGGCAGATGGCGCCGTCGGCCTCCAGCAGGGCCTTGCGCAGGTCCTCGCCCTTTAGGCCGGTGCGGACTTCCACTTCGATGTTTCCGGCCGATCTGCAACAGGTTCAGGCCGTCTTGGGACAAATCGTCGAGAACGATGATTTGTGCCATGATTTGTCTTTCTTGTTTTCTGGTTGAGACTAGCGCCTGCCCCGGAGGAACAACAACGGCGAGTCGTGTTCGATCTGGACTCGCTGGACAACACAGCCCCGGCCTTCTGAACGTCGGCCAACTTTTCGGTCATGTCGTTAATCCCGGCTGTCAGGGTTACTTCAAAGTCATAAGTCTTCATGGGCTTGCCGCCGGGGCCGGAAGACTTGAACTCCCAGAAACCGAGATGGCGGCCCCGGTCGGCGGCGGCGCCTGGTTCGGCGTGCCTTGCAACCGGGCCAACAGCTCCGCCCGATGACGATACAGGATCGCGATGAGTTCATCGTCTTCGATGTAACCGAGCCCCCGCTCAATGTGGACTTCGCCCAGGAAGCCCAGGTGGGCCATCAATTGCCCGAGCCGAACGTCGGGCGACAACTCCCACACCTCGGCCAGCAACGCTAACGCCTCTTTCTGCACATCGGTCATGGCAACAGGTCTCCGATCTTGGGGTCACCGGCGAACGCCTTGGGAAGTTTACCGATCACTTCGACCCGGATCAAGGTGCCAGGTGCAAGCTTGGCGATGCGGGTCGCCCGTGTAACTCCATTATACAGCATAAGAACGCCATCCGACCCTTCGTATACCCACGGCGGCGGCATCCGAACCGCCGACCGGCCGAACAATGCGATTTGCCGTTGCAGCTTGGCAGGGTCGGCACCTTGCGCGACGAGACGGCGGGACTCGCAATTCCCGGGGATCGACATCACGGAAGTCAGCCGTTTCGACCCTTTGTGTATCGGCCAACACCCGGCTGGCCGCCGCCACACTTATTCCTAGCTTAACGTCTTGTCCTAATCTCGACAAGTGCCAGTTCGAGGGCGGCCAGGGTGGAGAGAATATCGAGTTCATCGACCAGTCCCATGTGGGCGATGCGGAAAATTCGGCCCTTTAGCGGTCCCTGGCCGCCGGCCAGTTTCAGGCCGAAGCGGGTCTTGAAGCCGCTCCAAAAGGGCTGCCATCCACCCCGTCGGGGAAATAGACGGCCGTCATGCCGTCGGCAGGCCGGGCGGCGACCAATCGCAGCCCCAGGGCCTCAATCCCCGCCCGTGTGGCCTGGGCCAAAACCTTCGTTCGGGCCCAAATCCGCTCGATTCCCGCCGCCCGAATCGCCCGCAGGCTCTCGGCCAGGGCCTTCACCAGCGGGATGGCCGGCGTGTAGGGCGTGTCGGACTGCGAAAGCGACTTGCGATAGGCCAAGCAGGTCGAAATAGAAGGCCGGCCGGTGGATCGACTCGATCTGCTTCCAGGCGGCCGGGCTGACGGCCAGGAAGGCCAGCCCCGGCGGGGTCATCAGGGCCTTTTGCGCCCCGACGACCAGCACGTCGATGCCCCAGGCGTCGGTGCGGCACTCCATCGCCCCAACGCCGCTGATGCCGTCGACCACCAGCAGGGCATTGCTGGGGGCAACCACCCGGCCGATCGCCTCGATGTCGTGGCCCACGCCGGTGCTGGTCTCCAACAGCGTGGCGAAGACGGCCGCCGTATCGGGGTGTTCTTCCAGCAGTCGGGCGACCTCGGCGGCCTCGAACGGCTCGCCCCAGGGCACTTCGTAGCGGACGACCTGGATGCCGAACCGCTCGGCGATTTTCCGCCAGCGCTCGGCGAACTTGCCCGACTCCAGCACGATTGCCTTGCCGCCCCGCGGCACCAGATTTACCATGGCCGCCTCCATCGCCCCCGTGCCGGAACTGGTCAGCACCAGCACGTCGTTTTCGGTGGCGAAGGCATATTTCAGCCCGGCGAACACCTCGGCCATCAGGCCGCGGAACTCGGGCGTGCGATGGTGGGTGACTTGCCGGGCCATGCCCAGAAGGGCCGCCTCGGGCACTTCCGTCGGACCGGGTGTCAAAAGTCGTGGTTTGGGCATGGGGTGTGGGCGGCGTCAGAAGTCCCCTCTCCCTTCGGGGAGAGGGTTAGGGTGAGGGCAGTTGCCAACAGGTTGGTCATTATACGCCGCCCCATCGGAATTGACGACGGGGAGCGAATGACTTTCGATCGTGCTCCCAGGGTTTGCAAAGGATTGCGGCGATGGTATAGGATAATCCCATGGCCAATCGCGACAACCATTACGAAGCGGCGTTCGAAGAGTACCTCCGCAGCCGCGGCGTGCCGTACGTGGCGGTCGACGAGGCCAAGCGGAGCGTGCTCTCCGACGGGGGCTCGATCAAGAGCCTCGACTTCATCGTCTCGACGCCCGGCCAGGTCACCTGGCTGGTCGACGTCAAGGGCCGGCGGTTTCCCAGCGGCGACATCCAGAAGCAGTACTGGAAGAACTGGTCCACCCGCGACGACCTGCGTCAGCCTGGCCCAATGGGAGCGGCTCTTCGGCCAGGGTTTCTGCGGGCTGTTCGTCTTCGCCTACAACATCCTGGGCGACCGGGCGCCGCTGCCCTACGAGCAGCTTTTCGAGTTCCGCGACAAGCTCTACGGCTTCGTGGCCGTGCGGCTGATGCGACTACGCCGGCCATGCCCGGCCGATCTCGGCCAAGTGGGACACGCTGGCCATGCCGGCCGCCGATTTCCGCCGCCTCGCCCGGCCGCTGGACGAATTGCTCGGAATCCCGAAAAGGAAAGGGAGCACGGATGAAACATAAATAAAAAAGCACTGTTCACTCGTCCCTGTTGGGCTCGCCCATTCGTGTTCAATCTGTGTTTCATCCGTGGCGAAAATCCCGGCCGCCCATTCGTGTTTCATCCGTGCCAATCCGTGGCTCTCCTTCCGGTTTCTAATCCGCCAATCCCCAATCCCCCGTACCCCTCTCTCATCTCATGAACCTTCGCAATCTATGGCTGGTGAGTCCGGCCCGCTTGGCCGTCACGGGTCCGCGTGCGATACCGCGGGACCGCGGACGCTGCCGCCGATCGAGGTCTCGATTTCTCGCCCAAAGGCGGCCGACCGACGCCGTGGTCCGCGAGATCGACTCCCGCACAGCAGACCATCTTCGTCCAGGCCTATAGCTTCACGTCCGGGCGATTGCCGAGGCCCTGGTCCGGCGCCCGCAACGCGCGTGCGGCGGTCCACCGCGATCCTCGACCCGCAGCCACCTTGGCCGAGACGTTACTCCCTCGCCGACTTTCTGGCCGCATGCGGCATCCGCCGTCCTGATCGACGCCGCCCACGAGATCGCCCACAACAAGATCATGATCCTCGACGGCGAGGTGGTGATCACCGGTTCGTTCAATTTCACGCATCAGGCCGAGAACTGTCCAATGCCGAGAACCTGCTCGATCATTCGCGATCGGGACTTTGCCGCCACGCTACCTGGACAACTGGCACGACCACGAGCGCCCACTAGCCACGCTGTACTCGGGCCGCGCGCCATGCTGCCCGATTCCCGGAATGACTTCGGCCGAAGCGGCCGACAGCTCGCGGCTTCGGGCCGATCCATCGGTAAATAGCTCCGCTTTGCCGAGCGGTCTTGGGCCGTAGGTCTTGGGGGTGACGAGAAGCCGCAAACGGCATCTCTTCGAGCCTCGGACTGTGCTAACTCCAAGAGCGAAGTACCGAAGTCCTCCAGACCCGCTATGCGCCCGACCAGCGGGGTAATGGCCGGCAATGTTCTCCGTCTTCGCGCTCCCGCCTTTTTCCGGTTGCCCGGCCGGCTGCTGATTGGCTACGGCCCCACCCCTTGTCGCCTGGGCGGCGATGAAGAATGATAATGGCTTCATTCAGGGTTATCTGCGCGGGGCCCTGACCAGTTCCCCGGCCAGGATTGCCCCATAGCACCTCGAGGAGTGGCAAGAATGGCGGAAGCCACGGCGTTTCCAGGCTCAACGGGCATCTTTCACCCCAAATCGATCGCCGTCGTCGGGCCTCCACCGCGGCCGGGCACGGTCGGCAACGATATCTTCCGCAACCTGCTGTTCGCCGAGTTCAACGGCTCGGTCTACCCGGTCAATCCGAAGGCCACGCAGCATCCTGGGCGTCCATGCCTATCCCACGCTGGCCGACATTCCCGGGCCGGTCGACCTGGCCGTGCTGATCGTGCCGGCGGCGGCGGTCCTGGGCGTCATCGACGAGGCGATCGCCAAGGGGGTCAAGGCCCTGGTGGTGATTTCCGCCGGCTTCAAGGAAGTCGGGCCGCGAAGGGGCCGGAGTTGGAGACGCAGCGTCCGCGACAAGGTCCGAGCGGCCGGCATTCCGCTGATCGGCCCGAACTGCCTGGGCGTGATCAACACCGACCCCGACGTCCGCATGAACGCCACCTTCGGCCGCAAGATGCCGGCGGCCGGCAACCTGGCCTTCCTCTCGCAAAGCGGCGCCCTGTGCACCTCGGTGCTCGATTACGCCGAAGAGCGGCAGATGGGCTTCAGCAAGTTCGTCAGCTTCGGCAACAAGGCCGACGTCAACGAGATCGACCTGCTGGACTACCTGGCCAAGGACGACAAGACCGTCGGTGATCGCCATGTACCTGGAAGACATCACCAACGGCCGGCGGTTCATCGAGACGGCCCGCGAGATCTTCTGGGAAACCGCACAAGCCGATGCTCTGCCTGAAGTCGGGCCGCTCGCCCGAAGGGGCCAAGGCCGTCAGCAGCCACACCGGCTCGCTGGCCGGCTCCGATTCGGTCTACGACGCCCTGCTGGCCCAGAGCGGCGTGCAGCGGGTCGACACCATCGCCGAGCTGTTCGACTACGCGGCCCTGTACACCACGCAACCGCTGCCGCACGGCAACCGCGTGGCGATCATCACCAACGCCGGCGGGCCGGGCATCATGGCCACCGACGCCGCCATGCGCCACGGCCTGAAGCTGGCCGAGTTGAGCGAGGCCACCAAGGACAAGCTCCGCGAGTCGCTGCCCGCCGCCGCCTCGCTCCGCAACCCGGTCGACGTGATCGGCGACGCCCGCACCGACCGCTACAAGGCCGCCGTCCGCACCGTGCTGGAAGACGACGACGTGGACATGGGCATGGTCATCCTCACGCCGCAGTCGATGACCGACATCGAAGAGACCGCCGCCGTCGTGCCCGAGGCCATCAAGGGCATCGACAAGCCGGTGGTCTGCTCGTTCATGGGCGCCCGCGACGTGGCCCCCGGCGTGGCCATCCTCCGCAAGGCGGGCGTGCCCAACTATCCCTTCCCCGAGGACGGCGTGCAGAGCCTTGGCCGCCGCCAACCGCCTGGTCAGCCTGCAGGACATTCCCCGCCGCGAGATGCTCGACTTCGACGATCTGCGACGTGGCCCGGGCGCAGAAGATCATCGCCGAGGCGCTGGACGGCAACGAGAAGCGCTACCTGACGCAGGCCGAATGCCGCCCGCTGTTGGAGTGCTACCGCCTGCCGCTGCTGAAGAGCGGCATCGCCACGTCGCGCCGACGAGGCGGCCAAGCTGGCCGAATCGTTCGGCGCGCCGGTGGTGATGAAGGTCATGTCGGCCGACGTGGTCCACAAGTACGACGCGGGCGGCGTGATCCTGAACATCCGCGGGGCCGACGGAGGCCCGGGCGGCCTACGACAAGATCCACGACAACGTGCGCAAAGCACGTGCCCGGGGCGAAGATCCAGGGCATCCTCGTCGAGCAGATGGCCCCCAAGGGCGTCGAGGTGATCCTCGGCGCCAGCCGCGACGCCGCGGTTCGGACCGCTGATGATGTTCGGCCTGGGCGGCACGCTGGTCGAGGTGCTCAAGGACGTCTCCTTCCGCCTGGCGCCGATGTGGCAGATTTCGGCCGAGCGCATGGTCCGCGAGATCCGCTCCTTCAAGGTGCTCGACGGTTTCCGCGGCAATCCGCCGTCCGACGTCGACGCCATCGTCGACACCCTGCTGCGGCTCTCGCACATGGTCTGCAACCATCCGGAGATTTCCGAGCTGGACATCAACCCGCTGATCGTCCACGCCAAGGGCCAGGGCTGCTCGGTGGCCGACAGCCGCGTGATGCTCCGCCAGGCGGAACCGTGCCCCTGCGGCCGAACAAAGTGCGGCGAACACAACTGATGCCGGCATTCTTGCCAACCTGTAGGGTGCGTGAAGCGAACCGGCAGAGCAATGGTGGGTTATGCACGGAGCCCAACGAGTGGTAACGGTTCACTCTGGCTGAGACCGGTTCGCGCAACGCACCATCGCCCCGGGGTTTTCGTGCTCCACCCACCCTGCCTCGAAAATTGATTGAGGTGGGCGCGTAGTGGTAGCGGGCGTTGGCGATAGTGGAGTGTTCGAGATAATGTATCATGCGGCGTGCTTCTCCGCAAGTTGCACCTCGTAGCCGAGTTGCTCCAGACGCTTGACCAGATAGCGCTTCTGGCGCTCGGGCTCTAAGCGGAGGAAGTAGTCGGGGCCTAAGTCTTGATAATCGACGCGGTACTTGATGATGTGGTAGATGATCACCAACAACGTGTGGCCGACGGCCACCAGGGCTCGTTTCTTGCCTCTTCGGCCGGCGAGACGATGATACTGAGCACCGAGATAGCTGTCCTTGGTGTGCGTGGCCGCCCAGGCCGCTTGGGTCAGGGCTCGCCGCAACCAGCGATTGCCTTTGGTGGTCTTGCTCCGTTTTCGTTTGCCGGCCGATTCCTCGTTGCCCGGACAGATCCCCGTCCAGGAAGCCAGATGCGCGTCGCTGGGAAACTGGTCCATGTCGGCCCCGATTTCGGCGGTGACATTCTGGATCGTGTTGATGTCAACGCCCGGAACCGCGTCCAGCTTCTCCTGCAACTCCTCGTCCACAAAAGGGACCATGAGTTCCTCGATCCGTGCATTGAACTGCGCGATTTGCTGATCGAGATGGTCCAGATGGCTGAGCAGTTGCTTGAGCATGAAGCGATGGTGGTCGCGAAACTTGCCTTGCAGAGCCAGTTCCAACTGCGGGATCTTCGACTTCATGCGGCCGTCGAGCGGATTGCGCCAGCTTGGCGGCGTCTTCCTCTCCCGCCACGAGTCGGTCCAGCATCTCGCGCCCGGAAACGCCCAGGATATCGCTGGCCACCACGCCCAATTTGATGTTGGCGTCCTCCAAGAGCTTGTGGATGCGATTGGCGGCCCGCGTGCGTTCGCCCTCGAGTTGGGCACGATGGCGGGTCAAGTCCCGCAACTCGCGCTGCGGCCGGCCCGGCACGAAACTGCTGCGCAGCAAGCCGTGCTGCAGCAACTGCGCAATCCATTGGGCGTCCTTGACGTCGCTCTTGCGGCCGGGAACCTGCTTCAGTTCCCGCGGGTTGACCAGCAACAACTCGAAACGGCCGTCCAAGATGTTCCACACCGGCTTCCACAAGACTCCCGTGGCTTCCATGGCGACATGCGTCACGCCGTAGGCCGCCAACCAATCCGACAGTTCCAGAAGATCTCGGGTCATGGTACCGAAGGTACGCAGATCCGTCTCCACTTTCCCCGCCGGCGCCGATGCGACGCACCGCCGCGACAATCGTTTCCTTATGCAGGTCCAGCCCTGCCACACGCTGGTAGATGATATCCACGATACACCCTCCTATGCTCGCCGGCGACTCGGGGGTATCGAAAGAGGCAACAATCTGCCTCGCGTGCTCCCCGACCACCGGGGGCGACAATTGCAGGTTCGTGGCGACACCCAGGCCAGACTGATAGTCGGGCTCGAAGCTCCACTGGAAGTCGGCCTTCGACCAAGACGCCGGAGTATTCACTTACTACCATTATTACACGTACGGCCAATTTTCATCATTCCAGGTGCCGCGCAGCGGCATGAACGACTACTGTGAGAAATGCGGGCTAACCCGGTTTATCGACGGCCCGATTCGAAGCCTGAATCGCAAGCGAAGTCGCGGCTTACGGGCTTCGCTTGCGCTTTAGGCTTCAATCTCATTCGCCGAAGAACGACGACAGAAACTCCGGTATTCTCGTCTCCAACCAGAATCGCGGCGACCAGGGCCAGCGGCCGCAAACAAATCCCAAGTGGCCGCCGCCGTCCGTGATCTC
The DNA here is from genome assembly GCA_963839435.1 of uncultured Alphaproteobacteria bacterium. Classification (GTDB taxonomy): domain Bacteria; phylum Pseudomonadota; class Alphaproteobacteria; order Rhizobiales; family Rhodomicrobiaceae; genus Rhodomicrobium. Next base: position 116,719 of record CAWIVD010000002.1, on the reverse strand, counting down.
CAGCGTCACCTTGTCGGAAACATCGCGGGCGTGCGGGATCAGGTGAACCGGCACCAGAGGATCGTTATTTGCGTTCACGATCAGCGTGGGGACCGCCACATGCTTCAGCAGCACGTCCGATCGCGTTTTGGCGTAGTAGTCCTCGGCGCCGGCGAACCCGTTCCAAGGCCCGGTGATCCGGTCGTCGAACTTGAAGAAGGTGTTCAATCGCCGCAGTTCCCGGCGGGTGACGCCCAAGTTATCGTCCCATTGCCGCCATCTTGCGCTGAACGTCGCGGTGGAGGCTCCGCAGCAGATACCACTGGTAGATGCGGGAAAACCCGCGAGTGATCTTCTTGGCCACGGCCCCCAAATGAAATGGGGCCGATACGCCCACGGCCGACGCGACCGGCAGCGCCTGGCCGCGTTGGCCGCACTCGCCCAGCCATTTCAGGCAGATGTTCGCCCCCAAGGAGAAGCCCACGACACTGATCGGCACGCCCGGTTCTCGCTGGGCCAGGCGTTGGACCAGGTAGTCCAGGTCGCAAGTCATCCCGCAATGGTAGCTTTGCCGCTTGCGATTGGGCTCAACGCGGCCACGATAATTCAGCAGCACGCCGCGCCAGCCCCGCGCCTGGCACGCCCGCAACAGCCCTCGCACATAGCCGGACCTCAGGTCGCCCTGAAGTCCCGGCAACACGATCACGATGGGGCCGCCGGCGCCAATCCAGTCCAGTCGCACGCAATCGCCGTCGGGAAGTTCCAGTTGCTCTGGCCGAACTTCCAGCCGAACCCGCCGCGTCAGGACCGGCCAGAGCGTCTGTGCATGTCCCTCCGGCAGCCACCAACTTGCCTTGAATCGATCGACGGCCGCTCGTTCGGACGCTTTCACGTCTTGCCCTCCCTGCCAATTCGCGTCAACTGGTCGGCCGCGACGATCCACCGGCGACATTCGGGACTTCCGCAGCGGCAGGGAGTCGCGCATTCGGCCGGCCAGGCGTAGTCGATCGTCATTTGCTCGCCCGGGGCGATGGCAGTTTCCACCGTCAGCCAGAGTTCCGCGTGGCAGGTGCCGTTATCGTGCTCGACCTCATACTCGGTAAGACAACAGTTGGGCTGGCAACTGTGATTCAGGAAGCGGAACGGGGCATCGGGCTCAATGCACCCGTCCACGCCCAACTCCATGCAGTAGTCCGACTCATAGACTTCATCCTGGAAGACCTGGCCCTTGATCGGTCCAAGCACCTCATTCGCGGAAAATGCCCGGACGGAGAAAACACCCAATCCATAGGCGGCCGGTCCGATGCGCACACCATGCTCGCGATATACGACGCTGTTCTTCACGGGAACCTCACGCAGCGTGCGCCATCAAAGCCTGAAGCGAAGCGAAGTTCACTCGGTGCCCATTCTTCGCTTGCACTCAGGCTTCAAGGGCGGCCGTGAATAACCGGGCCGGCCCTGTTCGATGCGCAGCGCGCAAGGCAAGGCATGCAGACCGCATTCGGCTGCATGCCATAAAGCCTGGCTTTGCAAGACAACGCCGATGCCGGCGTTGAATTAGTAGCGTCCGCCGCCGCCGTCCACCGCGACCGCCGCCGCCGCCACCACCACCGCCGCCGTAACCGCCGCGGCCGCGACCGCCGCCACCGCCGCCACCGCTGCGCTCCTCGCGCGGCCGGGCTTCGTTGACCGTCAACGCGCGGCCATCGTGCTCCTTGCCGCTCAGTCCGGCGATCGCCGCCGCAGCCTCCTGATCGCTGCTCATCTCCACGAAGGCAAATCCCTTGCTGCGACCGGTGTCACGGTCTTCGATCACCTCGACGCTCCGCACGCTGCCGAAGGGGGCAAACAACCCTTCCAGGTCGGCGTTGGTCGCCGAATAGCTCAAATTGCCTACATACAACTTCTTACCCACGACTCAAACTCCTTGAAAAAACTACGGCCTGCCGTTAAGGGCCAGCCAAAACAATTGGAAACAACCAGAAGAACCGCAGCCAACTCGGACTGAGTTATGCTTGACACGGTTGGAAATGACGCCGAAACTGGCCAAAAGCGGCAGTTCGCATCACTGTCAAGCGTAAGCAATAAAAATCAGGCGGATGTGGATAGAAGGCCCTTCAACGATTTCATTATAGACGTTGGGCAATCCAAATGAAAGACGCACCTTGCACTTTGTGAGGTTACTTGAGCGGCAATTGGGTCTGAGAGCGGTAGGCTCGCTGTCCGGTGGCATGGCGGGAGCGGGTTTGCAAATGGTTGCGGAGGGGGGCGTCATCGGAGAGGGCCTCCCCGCGAAGACGGAGCATGGCCTCCCCCCCGGCGGACGACCAGAACTTCTCCGTCCCTTTCACACGTCGGCTGACCTGTTTGACCGCCGACTCCATCAGGCTGCTGGTCAACGGCAGTCCCATGCGACGGTAGCGGGGGTAATCCATGCGTCCGGCATGGTTCTCGTAAAAGACGAACGACGTTCGCACCACCAACCGCGGGTCGTCATTGCGCGCATCTTCGGGAGGCGGGCCAAACTTTATCGACCAAGCCAGCAACTCGTCGATGACATCGCCGACGTTTCCGGCCCAGATCTTCGCCGCCCAGTCGCTGTAGGTGTCGCGTGCCGCCGCTTCGCTGGGGTTGACGGCGCGTGCGGCCGCGAGACTATAGGAAAGCGCGTGCAACAGATCCAGGACTGACGTATAGTGCGAGAAGTGTGTGCGTTGCAACTTCTCGATCGTCGTCGAGCCGTCGGAAACAAATACCTTGCGCCCCGCCGCGGCAAAGCCCTGATACCATGCTTGGCTGGCCAGCAGTCGTCCGAACTCCTCCCAATTCTGCCGCGAAGCCACCACGCCACGGTGTTCCAACTCCGGCCCCACAAGTCCTTCACCGCGCTGGGCGGCGCGGGGGCCGTGGCTGCCGTTTTCCTGCGGCAAATCGCCGCTTTTGCCCGTGCGTCCGATTTCCGAGAAGCTTCTCGGCGATGGCTTCATAACACAGTTCCGGCGGCAACGCCGGTTGGGGGTCGCACACATGCTCCGGGCCACTCATCCCCAGCAACAGCCCGATCCGGCTTTCCTTCCAGTGCTCTCCTTTCCGCGCCGAGCGCGGGGCGGTGCGGGGTAGGCTCCGATCGAGAAGTTGATACCGCCCGCCATCGCACATCACGCAAGCAATACCGGGAGGTTCCACGCCTTCGGGCTTCTCCCCGACTTGCATTGGCAATGGCTTCTCCTCAAAGGCACGCTGCATCCGCTGTTGATGCTCGATCCGTTCCTCGCCGATCCGTCGGCATGCCCGCCGCACCCGCTCGGCGCTGATCGATAGATCGGCCAGTTGCAACAGGTCTTGCGCGGCCCCCGCAAAACTCCCCGCCGAGGTCCCCGCATGAATCACCTTGACCAGGACTCGGGGGCTGACCGTATCCTCGATGGCCAGCCCCAACTCAGCGGAGCGAGGGAAAAAAAGACTGGCGACAGCAGCGGCAATAGTAAGCCGGTTCTTTCCAACCGATCTCCCCGCGATCGGTTTCGAGGACCCGTGGCTCGTCGGGGGATCGTTCCCCGACCCGCCCACAGGTGGGGCAACAGGCCGAAGGGGCATCCGGGGCCCGCTCGACCACGCGTCCTAAGAGCAACTCGGCGGTGAACAAATCGCCGATTTCAATGCACTCCTCCTCCAACTCGGCAAAAGTCTTGGGCCGACCGTCCGGATGCAAGCATCCTCCAAAAACCTTCCTGGCCTCGCTCACCAGTTCCTGTAATTGTCCCCGCTTTTCCGCCGCTAAACCCATCGCCCAAACCTCCATGTGTCATGCAAATTACCAGATTCCTTCCCGGTCCGGCGACATTTTCTCAACCATCGCCAGAAAACACCATGCCAATTGCAAACGGCAAGGTGCGCTCAAACGGAATAAATTCCGTTCGACTCATTGCACTCCGCACCGCCCTGCGGTATGCTCAGAGAATTCCCGCCAATCTCACCCCTTCCCAGGAGCCCGCCATGAAATCTGTTCCCCGCTGGCATCGTTTTGCTGTTCTCGCTTTGGCCGTGAGCCTTGTCCTCGTTTTGCGAGGCATCGCCGACGTGCGGCTGCCGGCCGTCTTCACCGACAACGCTGTGCTGCAGCGTGATATGGCGGTGCCGATCTGGGGCTGGGCCGATGAAGGCGAGCAGGTTACTGTCACGCTCGACAAGCAGACGAAGACCGCCACGCCGGACGCCTCCGGCAAGTGGATGGTCAAGCTGGATGCCATGAAGGCGGGCGGCCCCTACACCTTTCCATTGCCGGCAAGAACACGATTACGCTTAAAACATCATGGTCGGCGAGGTCTGGCTTTGCTCCGGGCAATCGAACATGCAGTTTCCGGTGGCTCCGCCAACAACGCCCAGCAGGAAATTGCCGCGGCCAAGTTCCCCAAATCCGGCTGATCAGCGTGCCGCTCCGCGGCAGCCGAGACGCCCACCGACGATTTCCAGGGCAAATGGGTCGAGTGCCAGTTCCGGGAGAACCGTGCCAGGCTTCTCCGCCGCCGCGTACTTCTTCGGGCCAGATTCACCAGAAGCTTAAGATTCCCGTCGGATTGATCCATTGCTCCTACGGCGGATCGTCGTGCGAATCGTGGATCGAGCGGTCGGTGCTAGAGGCCGATTCAGGCAATTGGTACTGTTCTGCAGCTCTTCTTCGACTCGTACGTATTGCTGTCGATTGTCGCTCTGATCGCAACTGCTCCGAATTCCCAGGATCTACCTCACGACGTGCCCTGGCTTGTCGCCGCTGCCTTTACGGCGCTGCCCTATGTCTTCGGAGTCTGGCTTCTCGATCTATAGGATCGCGGAAGAGGGAAGGCTTCGAGGAAGCACATAACGGCTCACCATCGAGACAGACGTCAGGATTCCGGCCTCTCTATTGTGGCGAATGACATAATCGGGATCAGCGAGCGCGGTCGCGCAGCGAAGCTTGGTCTTTTTCAGGATTTTATTGGTGAGAATGCGGACAAAATCTTCTGCGCACTGATAGGGAAGCAGGTTCCCCCTGATGGCATTCTGGAGAAGCCGCAAGGGTATAGCTTCCGCATCGGCGATTGATTGCAGATCGCCTGCCATGCCGGTCAGGAGCATTCGCTCCACAACCCCATCCCCTGCGATGACGCCGTTGAAGGTGAGCATATAGACCGATGGAATGATGCACGCGCGCGGCGGAAGATCGTTCTGAGCCAGGATCCTGGATGTGAGTGCGAGCAAATCGACCGCTTTGCCAAGCGTCGCCGGCCGGCCTTCAAGGGCGGCACGAAGCTGAGTTTTCCGAGACGATCCCAGCGCTCCTGGTCAAGGATTTGCAGGACGGAGGGGCCCGTAATTCCGCGCAAATGCTCCCACTCGGCACTGCACGCGTCGATGAACTCCTGTGCAGCAAGCGAAGAAGCCTCCTGAAGAACACTTAAGCTCGGCCAAGAATAGAAAAGCTTCCGCTTCGAGAGCGAGAGCACCACGTCAAGCGCAATGTCGTGATCGAAAATATGATTGCCCAAAAGCCAGCGAACGTAGTTGTTGGGGGCTTTTGGCGGCTCTGCGCTTCCACAGGCCATCAAGAAGGGGATGAGGCTTGAGCGTGACGAGTTTGGGAACCGAAAGGGCTCCGAGGTACTGCTCCGATGCCGAGTCTTTGTCGAGCTTTTCCGGCTGAGGGTATAGGATGCGGCCTTTTTTTTGGAAGTCCTGTTTTGACTGCTTTTTGTAATGTCTGAGCGTATCAACCAGGATTTTTGCGTAGCCTGGAAACTCTTCGATCCAGTTCTCTACGCGTATTGCGTTCAGAGAGATCTTCAACCGTATTGCCCTCCAACCCTTCTATACGCTCGATCAAACTGGCAAGCTGGGCGCTCGGTCGCTTGTCGGATTTTATCTTGAAGTCAATCAACCGGTATCCGGCGAGTTGCTCTACAATACCTGCCCGAACCAACGAATGGAATATCCGCATGACATCGAGTTCGGCATCGAATTCGACGCGAACACTATTGGCCTGCCTGAAGGAGAAATTCTTGATGCCGTGTTTCTTGAAAATCTCGAAGAGCTCTGTTTGAATTTCGGTGACGTCGTGCATCTCTGCATCCAAAATCATCGAAACCTTTGTAATTTCCTTCTTTGCTTTTGCGCTGCTTTTCGTGAAGGCGGCAGGATTTACGAAATCCAGGGTGGCGAAAAACAGCGCTGCAGCATGCCGGGTGGCCCTGTATTGCGCCCTGTCAAATCCTGCCGGGGAGCCGCATTGATTGTCATTTTGGTGCTGCTTGTCATCGAGCGTATCCGAAATGCCTCTTATAACAATGGCATCGACGTTATTTTCACGGCAGGCAGAAAGAAATCCGTATCCTTCCATCTCAATGGCGACCGCCTTTGGAGAGGCAGCTGTGGCAACTCTATAGTATTCGCAGTTGGAATTTGCGAGCACGGTCTCGCCTGAGACGACAGGGTCAAAGCAGACGTTTACTGGTGCGTTCGGAGCTTCCGGAACAAGGTATTGATGCCATGCATCGAGGAGTTGGACATTCTTGCAGTGGTCGACAAAAATCCTCGAACAGGACTCTTGAGCCGGCCTGACTTCCACCTTGGCGCCAATTTTACTGTGAGCAATATAGTGGACGTGAGTTGCAACCACGACGTCGTATTGTTCGATTTTGCCGGGAAAGCCCCCGGCGCATCCAATCAAGGCAACGAGGTTGGGCTGGCACTCGGGAATAAGCTGTCCCACCATTCGCGATGCTTGCAAATTCCCTGCTTCTGTTGGTGGTGCAATGAGATAGTGCCAATTGGCATCGGGCTTCTGCTTCAACTCTGGACAGAAGATTTTTCGTTTTCCAGTCGTATAGGACAAGCCGCTTGGCGTGCTCTTTACGCCGACGTCCTCGAAGAAAGATAAAATAGCTTTTGCTTCTGAGACGAGGGCCGGAACAATCAGTACGCGACGCGGTGACATATGACCCAATCAATTCGGGTTAATATAGAAAGCATACCATATCGGCTGGATCGGGTGAACCCATGCAACTTCCCTCCTGCGGCGGGCGCGTGACCACCGGACTTCGCGCAGGACGGAGGCGCGTCTAAATTTTGCGTGATTCCTATGGTGCAGTGCTGGCGTGAATAGGAAAATTAAGCGCTTTGGGGCACAATGGCCTGCGGCGCTGGCGCCGGGCAAGATGACCTTGGAGATTTGCTTGTTTCGGTTATGAGGACAAGTATGCTTGCATTTCGTTACCCTTTGCGGTCTTTTTTTGCGGTTATGGCAATTCTTGGGTTTGCGTGCGTGGGGGCGCGAGCGATGGATCTCGTCATGTTCAAGTCGCCATCCTGCGGAACATGCAAGCTCTTCAAGCGCGAAGTTCTCCCGATTTACGCGGCAAGCCCCGCTGGCCAAGTCTTTCCGCTCTGGGTTGTTGAGATGGGCGGCAAGATGTCGTTCCGGCTCAGTCAACCGGTGACGTTCACACCGACTTTTGTCTGGATGGATAACGGTGTCGAGGTGGGACGATTTTCCGGTTACTACGGCAAGGCACAGTTCTTCAATATCGTGAACAAGGCTGCGAGCCGCCGCCAGAAGACCAGCGCTCTGCCTTCCGATCAAGGCCGATAAGCGGCAGGTTCCTGAGTCTTTTGGCCTTTAGCAGGTTGCTGACAAACGATGCGGCCCATGGGCGAGCCACGGCAAGCTCATGAGGTCCAAGCCGTTGATATCACTCGACCTCATCCTGAGCCTGTCGAAGGATGAAGGCAGGATTTTCGCCTTTTTCGCATCCTGTTAGTCGGTGTCCTGCGGTTCCGCGCGCTCACTCAACGGGTGAAAATCGAACACGGTCTGGCGCAGCCGCTCTTCCATGACATGCGTATAGATTTGCGTCGTCGAAATGTCGGAGTGCCCGAGCAGTGTCTGCAGGACGCGCAGATCGACGCCGCGGTCCAGCAGGTGGGTTGCGAAGGCATGGCGAAGGACGTGAGGCGATAGCCGCTCCTCGTCGATGCCGATCCGCGCTCCAAGCGCCTTCAGATCGCGCGCGAATTTCTGCCGCGTCAGGTGGCCTTCCTCGCCCCAGGACGGAAACAGCCATTTCTGCTCGGCGGCCGCGCTTCCCGCAGTCGGCCGGGTCGCCTCAAGCCATTTGTCGAGGATGTCGCGGGCCTTCCGGTTGAGCGGCAGGATGCGTTCGCGCCCGCCCTTGCCCTTGACCGTCAGCATCATCGCGTCGCCGCGGAGCGCGCTGCGCGGCAGGCCCACGAGTTCCGAGACGCGCAATCCCGTTCCGTAGAGGAGTTCAAGCAGACAGGCGAGACGCAGCGCACGCCGCAGCGCGCCCGGAGTTGCCGATGCGGGCGCAACATGGGCGGCATTGAGAAGAAGGTCCACCTCGGCAATCGACAATGTCGCGGGCAGGCTCCGCCTCGCTTTTACGCCATCGATGAGCCGGGCCGGATCGTCGGCGCGCAGGCCTTCCGCGACGAGAAAGTGCATCAGGCGCTTGACACAGGAAAGCTTGCGGGCCGCGGAATTGCCTGCAAGCCCGTTCTCGGCGCGATCCGCGAAGAAGGCCTCAAGGTTCTGCCGGGAGCAGGAAAGAAGCGTTGTGCGATTCGCGGCAAGGAAGGCGGATATCTCCCGCAAATCGGCGGCGTAGGCTGAAATCGTATTGGGAGAAGCGCCCCGCTCGGCCCGCATCATCGAGAGGAAAGCCTCGATAGGGGCCTCATCCGCGGTCTGAGCGGGGATAGCTTGAGGCCGTGCCATCCTATTTTATCTTTGCGTCCCGGATCGACTTTGTCATTTCGTGTGACTGCGGCTCAAAGAAGTTTGCGAGCACGAACATGGAGCCGTAAAACAACCCGACGAGAATGCCAACGATCGTCAAAAATCGTAAAAGTGTCGGCATGAAAGCCTCCAGGCCGGTTCCTTTACAAATGGGCTGCCGCTCTTCGCGCCCGTTGTCAAGGATGGGATGTAGGCATAAGTTGGGGAATTGCGATCCATACAAGTTCGAAGCGTGCAGCGATGACGGCGGACAACGACAGCGGCGGTAGCAGATCTCTGGCGCGGTCCGTGCGGCGCGCGCTCGAAAAACGCAGCATTATTCTTGTCGGCATGATGGGGTCGGGCAAGTCGTCGATAGGCCGCCGCCTCGCCGCGGCGCTCGAACTGCATTTTGTCGATGCGGATGCCGAAATCGAGCAGGCCGCGGGAATGACGATCGAGGACATGTTTGCCGTGCATGGGGAGCCTTATTTCCGCGAAGGGGAAGAGCGCGTCATCCGGCGGATCCTCCAGGGGGGCCAGCAGGTGCTTTCGACCGGCGGAGGCGCTGTGGTCTCACATCAGACGCGGGCGGCAATCGCAGGGAGCGGCATCTCGATCTGGCTTGACGCCCCCGTGGACCTTCTGCTGCAGCGTGTCTTGCGCCGCGACAATCGCCCGCTTCTCAAAACCGATAATCCGAGAGAGGTTCTCGAAAGGCTTCTCTTCGAGCGTCAGCCTTATTACGCTGAGTCCGATCTGAAAGTTGAAAGCCGCGACGCCCCGCACGAGGCGGTCGTGGATGAAATCCTTGCGCTTTTGTCCTCGTATCTTGCGTCGCAGGAACAGGCTGGGGCGCCGACACAACAAGACTAGGAGGGATCATGGCGGCGAACGTCGCGGCTCGCGTCGATGTCAAACTCGGGGACCGGAGCTACCCCATTCTCATAGGGAGCGGCCTCCTGGCCTCGGCGACCGATCATCTTGTGCAAGCTTTGCCGGATGCGCGGTTCGCCATCGTGGCGGACAGCGCGGTGCGAGCCTATGCCGAGGTGATCGAACGCGGCCTGTCTGCAAAGAGCTTGCTTCTTGGCGCGCCGATTTATGTTCCGTCGGGCGAGGCGTCCAAGAGCTTCCCCGAGCTTGAACGCGTGTGCACCGCTCTTCTCGATCTCGGCATCGAGCGCAACCACGCCGTCATCGCGGTTGGCGGTGGGGTGCTCGGTGATCTGGCCGGCTTCGCGGCCGCCAGCGTCAAGCGCGGCGTGAGGCTCGTTCAGGTTCCGACGACGCTGCTGTCCCAGGTGGATTTGTCGGTCGGCGGGAAAACGGGCGTCGACACGTCCCACGGCAAGAACCTGGTCGGGGCCTTCCATCAGCCGTCGCTCGTCTTGACCGACCTCGACACGCTCAAGACCTTGCCGCCGCGCGAATTCCGCTCGGGCTATGCCGAGGTCGTGAAATATGGCGCGCTCGGCGATGCCGTCTTCTTCCGCTGGCTCGAACAGAATGCCGACCCGGTGTTCGATCAGGAACGCGATGATCTGGCCTACGCCATCGAGACAAGCTGCCAGATGAAGGCGGAAATCGTGTCCCGCGACGAGCGCGAGGCAGGTGACCGCGCGCTCCTCAATCTCGGGCACACGTTCGGTCACGCGATCGAGGCATGGTCCGGCTATTCGGGCGAGGTGCTGCATGGCGAGGCCATCGCGCTCGGCATGGTTCTCGCGGGCGATTTCTCCTTCAAGCAAGGCTTCTGCGGGTCGCAGGTGGCTTCCCGGTTGAAGACGCACCTCAGCGAATACGGCCTGCCGGTGAGTTTCGCCGACCTCCGCAAGCAGGTGGGCCGCGCGCCAGGCCTCGACGAGCTGATGTCCTTCATGGAGCAGGACAAGAAGGTCAAGGACGGCGAGATGACGTTCGTCCTCTTCCGTGGAATGGGAGATACGTTTGTCGCCCGCAACGTCGCGAGATCGACGATCCGGGCATTTCTGGAGTCCCAGCTCTAAACCGGCGGTCGCGCGGCCTCCTTTGTGTGCGGCGCGGCCAGACTGTCGTTTGTCAATATATATAGATGGCGCTCCACTGCACGCCGTTTGGTAAACCGTTCGTTGCAGCTCGGAGGCGTTAATGCGGATATGGTTAACAGGAGCGCGCCGGAATTATTTCCCGTCACTTGTTTGGTTAAAAAGTGGTTAACTCGACGCGAGATTGAGCAGCGTCGCACCTTTGACCAGACTCCGATGTCCTGCTATAAGCCACTGAAAATCATAGATTTTTTATGGTTAATGAGTTGCCCATTAAATAGAATTTAATGCCGGAATTTTCTCATTAACGGGACGCGCAAAAGTCCGTTAAATATGTTGCGACTTTGCGTATTAACGCTTGCGGGCAGCCGGAACAGCTGCGGCGCAGGCGGCTGTGACGGCGTCCCATTCGGTATTTTTCCTCGCTTATAAAGGATTGGATGGGCTGGAACTCTCGTTAACCTGCCGGCAAGGAGAATGCGCCGAGAATCTTTCAGAAGAAGGAATGCCGACGCAAGCGTAAGGGGCAAGTTGACATGCAGATGCCGCTACTGCCAGGTTGTATACAAAATGCCGGTTGGACTGTAGGCTCTCTTCACCCCCCGCGAGTGGTCACCAGGGCAGGGGAAGCAGGCGGCGGGCGCACGCGGCGCCTCTATCAGTCTCACTCGGCAGCAGCCGGGAACGCGCTCGCCTCCAGTTGCGTGTCGTAGTCTTCGGAGATGTCCTTGTTCGTGTAGTCCTTCAGGAGAGCGGCGGCTATAAGGCTGATTATTGAGCAGGCCAGGATGTAAAAGGCGATGGCGTAGCCCGATTGATAGTGCGCGAACAGTGCTGTGGCGACCAGCGGAGCGGGGCCGCCCGCTATGAGCGACGCGAGCTGGTAGCCGAGGGAGGCGCCGCTATAGCGCAGCCGGGTTGGGAAGCTCTCCGCGATCAGCGCCGCCTGCGGCCCATACAGCATGGCGTGCGGAACAAGCGACAGGACGATGGCGAGAAAGATCCAGGCCGGAACGCCGGTGTTGAGGAGCGCGAAGTAGACGAAGCCGTAGATGCCGACGCAAGCCGCGCCAATCATGTACATGCGCCGTCTTCCGATGCGGTCGGAGAGATAGCCGCTGAAGGGAATGTTGAAGAACGAGAGTACCGATGCCGTAAGCACGGCGATGAGGATCAGATCACGGGAACTGCCGAGCACCGTCGTACCGTAGGTGAAGACAAAAGCGGTGAAGATGTAAAACGGGGTCTGTTCCGCCATCCGCACCAGCGCCGAAAGGATCACTTGCTTCGGATAGCGCCCCAAAACCTCGACGGATGGGGCCCGCGAAACTTTCTTCTCTGCCACAAGCTTCGCGAAGACAGGTGTCTCCAGAATGCCGAGCCTTATCCAAAGGCCGATTCCGACCAGCACAATGCTGATCATGAACGGCGCACGCCAGCCCCACGTCAGGAATTCGTCGCCAGAAATGGCACTGAACGCCAGCACCGCAAGGTTGGCAAGAAACAGGCCGGCGGGAACGCCAAATTGAGGCCAGGAGGCAATGAGGCCGCGATTCTTGGTCGTCCTCGCCCACTCCATCGAAAGCAGCACCGAGCCGCCCCATTCGCCGCCCACGCCCACGCCCTGGATGAAGCGCAAGACCGTCAGGGCGACCGCACCCCAGATGCCAATCTGATCGTAGGTTGGAACGAAGGCAACGGCAAAGGTTGCCAGACCCATCAATAACAATGTGGCTATCAGCGCGGCTTTGCGGCCCATTCGGTCGCCGTAATGCCCGAAAATCGCTGCGCCCACAGGTCGGGCGGCAAACCCGACGGCGTAGATCCCGAACGCCTGCAAGGTACCGGCCAGCGGCTCGGAATTCGGAAAATAAAGCTTCGCAAAAACAAGACCCGTCACGATGGAGTAGAGGAAGAAGTCGTACCATTCGATCGTTGTTCCGATCGTGCTGGCTATAATGGCTCGATAGAGTTGTTTTTGATGATCACGCGCGGAAAGGGAATCCTGCGCGGTGGCAGCGATGCTCACAGGTGACCTCCCGAAAAACCCCTTACCCGAACGGGGTGCGGGGTAAGAGGTTATGGCGTTTCCATTATGGTTGGCGGCACTGCCGCTTAAGCGCAAACGCGCCTTGTCCGGGAGAGTTCCGTAGACCGTTTCATTCTGTGTCGATCAGGCCACGACGCGTGCCTTGCTCAAAGCCGCATCGACGAGTTTCTGGCTATCGGCCCAGAGGCGGCTGGCAATAGACCGGTCGTCAGCGACAGGATTTGTCGCGGCCGGCCTTTTCTTGACGAAATAGGCGCCGCTGACGCCTTCGATCGTGGGCGAGGTTGCCACAAAGAGCGAGTTTTCCGCGCCTTGCTCTGGTGACAGCATAGCGGGCTTCATCAAAGACCAGCCAAAGCCGAAAACGCCCCCCTTGTTTCCGATCCCGGTCCCAACAAGGCCAGGATGGAGGCAGTTCGCCGTGATGTGCCGGGGCGGGAGGCGGCGCGCCAGTTCCTTCGTGAACAGAATATTGGCAAGCTTCGACTGCGAGTAGGCCGCCATCATTTTGTAGCGCCGCGAGAGCATGAGATCGCCGAGGTCGATCGAGGCGCGCCTTGCGGCCTCCGATGCCACATTCACGATCCGGGCATTCCGGCCGTATTCGCCTGCCCGTTCCAACGAAGGCAGGATCGTGTTTGTGAGCAGAAAAGGCGCCAGGTGATTGACGGCAATCGTCATTTCATAGCCGTCCACCGTGAGTTCGCGGTGCGGCGAGAAAAGCCCCGCATTGTTGACGAGGATGTGGATCTGGGGATAGCGGTCGAGGATTTTCGCGGCCGCATCACGCACCGTCTTCAGATTTGCGAAATCGGCGACAACCACGTCGGGCCTCTTACCGCCCATTCTCGACACCTGCGCGCGGGCGTCCTCGCCGCGATGCGGATCGCGGCAAACCATGACCACCTGAGCGCGCGCCTTCGCGAGGCCGATGGCGGTCCAAAGCCCGATCCCGCCGGTTGCGCCCGTTACGATGGCCGTTCGCCCTTCCTGGCTCGGCAAAGAGGGCCTTGCGGTTTGCGTTCGAGGGGTCTCGCTCATCGTTGTCTCCGGGGTTCGCTCCCTGGTACGCCCCGCGGAAACCATGCCCCGCTTGCGGCGAGTGCTTCCAGGATTTCCCGCTGATAAGGCGTACTAGCAAGTTCTTGACTCTGGTACAGCTTTTGGAAGCAAGTTCCCTTGCGAAAAATGGGGTGCGATTTGCTTCCGGCCCAGAATAACAACAAGGCTGCGGTTTTGTCGCCGCGGCCCTCCAAAAACTTCCGTGTGCCTACCGAGTTAGGATGACGAAATCGCTGTAATCATCGGTTTCGCGGCTAATTCCGCTGTCGGATACGATGAGAGAGCCGCCCGTCCAGATCATTTCGGATATTTTTGCCGTGACCTCGGGCGGCATCTCGATGCGGTCAAGCGCCGTGGAAGCCGATGTCGATGGGGCAGGGACGCGACGGTTGTCGTCGTCTTCGTCATAATAGCGGCTGTGGCGTTTGCGCGGGCTGTCCGTGTCGGCACTTGCTTCGGGCAACGTCATCACGAGCCAGCGAAGTTTCGGGGTTTCGGTCGCGCCGCCCTTTGCGGGCGGCATGGCCATGTAAAGGTGGGTGCCAAGAGGCTTCTCGGGATCGCGGATCGTCACCGGCACATCGAAAACCTTGAGGAAGTTCTGGCGCACATACAGGCGCTGGGTCTTGCGGCTGATGAAGACCGAGACAGGTGCGAGCCTGCGGGTCCAAATTTTCACGCCTTCTGCAGCCGACCTCTGAACGTTATCGAGATCCTTGTAAGTTTTCAGCGCCGCGCCCCATTCATCGTCTTTTTGGGCTTTGGCGAGCCGAATCGTCTCCACCTGCGCTTCCGCCTCTTTGACCTTTTCCTCTGCTTCGGCCTTCGCGGTATTGGCGGCGTTCACCGCCGCCCCTGACGCTTTCTGGAGCTGCCGGTCAGCCGCTTCGAGCCGGTCCTTGGCATTGCTGAGCGCGATCTGCGCCTTCCTCAGGTCGATGGTCGCGGCCTGCATTTCCTTGGCTTTGGCCTGGATGACGGTGCGCGCGGGGCTCGTTGCAGCCGCCGCTTCCTCGGCTTTCTTGGCTGCCAATACCTTCATGGCCTTGGCGTACTCAAGCGGATTCAGAAGCTTCTGCGGAGCGCCGCCCGGTTGAGTCTCACCGCCATTTGCCTTGATGGCAACTCTCTCCGCCGCTCCATCGGACGTCGCCAAAGCGTTCTGGAGGATGTGTGCCGATATGGCGTTCATGTTATCCGGCCCTGGCTCGGGCAGGAGAGCCGGCACCGGAAGCTTCGCATGGGAGAACGGCGCAGGCGCGATATCCTGGCGCGTGATGATCACACGCTCATTGCCTTGGGTCACGCCGTACATACGACTCGCAAACTCGTGCGGCAGCCTGATGCAGCCGTGAGACGCAGGATAGCCCGGCAAAACGCCCTCATGCATGGCGACGCCCGACCAGGTGATGCGCTGCATGAACGGCATCGGTGCGCCGCTGTAAATATTCGAATGATGCAGCCGTTCTTTTCCGAGGATGTTGAAGATGCCCATCGGGGTCGGGTGGCCGGGCATACCGGTCGAAATAGGCGCCCGGGCGAAGAGGCCATCGTTGGAGTAGACGGAAACGTGCTGCCCCCAAGCGACACCACGAAAAACATGGGGCCGCTTGGTGCCGCCGCTTCCGCCGGCTTCTGCGCTTTTTTGTCAGAAGCCCCCCGATGCCGGCTGCCATGGTGATCAGCAGGAAGGCGCGACTCCTCATAACCCCCCCGATGCCGGGATCGCGCAATCGCGTTGTCCATGAGAGAAAGGGAAGCGCTCGCGACGAAAGCAAGGACTAAAAGCCGCCGCCACCGCCGCGATGCATGAAATGAACGAAGAAAGATTGCTTCCACGGAGAATGTCCCACCACCAGGAGCTTGACGCGACATATTGAGCCTTTCCCGGGTACCCAGCACTTACCAATCGGTCCAAGTTACTTCAAATAAGCGGGCCGAAGAAGTCTGGTGTTGAATGCCCGAGCAGGAAAGTTGCCCAGGGTTAATACCGGGCCAAGGTTACGATTTAGTTGTGGTGGTTCTGTTAGCCAGGCAGTTGGCCCTGCCAGCGCGCCTGAAGATTGGCGAGCAGCCAATCGATCAGGATGAGGACGCTGCCGAGCGTGAAAAACAAGGCGAGAAGTATCAAGCTATTCAGAAAAACGCCCTCGTATCCGTCATGGATAACATCGAGGAAGGGATAGGGATAAATTCCAAAGACAGCGCCGCGGGCCAGCGTATAGATCCAATAGACTAATGGATAGCCTTGCCACAAAATCTGATCCCCGAAACGAAGCGAGCCCTTGGGTGTAAAAAAGACCCAATACGCGATATAAAGCATCGGCATTACGGCGTGGAAGAAACGGTCGGTCAGATACTCAAGGCCTTGCGGAATCCAAAGACCTTGAAGAACCGCAGCGTAAACAATCGCGACGACGAGGATGTAGACCGCAAGCGCCGTTTGCACGCCTGCCCAGTTCCAAAAGCTCTCCTCATCCGGTTCGCAGGCCACCAAGGTGAGGCAGGCTGCAATGAGGAGATTGGTGAGCGTAGTAAAAAAGCTTAGGTAGCTTACAACATCCCAGACGACGGAGTCATCGTGTTCGATGGCATTTTCCCAAGTAAGATAAAGCTGAAGTCCCACAGCAGCCCAGCCGAGACTTGAAATGCCGCCAGCCACCAGCCTTCTCGTAAGCATACGTGCTGTTATACCTCGTTCGGGGTGCTCTATCCGATCGAAGTCTTCAACACCTAAAACGGGGCCAGGTGCCCCGCCTTCGCTTTCAAATTTTTCGTGATTATTTAAATTTTTGCATATGAGTCATGCACTTACGGCTGAGCTGGCGTCCGCCTGGGCGTGAAGCCGGTCGCGCTTGATGGCGAGCTTGTTCAAAGCCGAGACATAGGCGCGCGCGGAAGCAACCATGGTGTCGGTGTCGGCGCCGCGGCCTGTGACGGTCTTCCCATTCTCTTCGAGTCGGACGCTCACCTCCGCCTGTGCGTCGGTGCCTTCGGTCACGGCGTGGACCTGGTACAGAGGCAGCCGCGCCTCATGCGGCACGATCGCCTTGATCGCGTTGAAGGTGGCGTCGACCGGCCCGTCGCCCTTCGCCTCCGCGGTCTCGTGCTTCCCATCGACTTCGAGCGTAATGGTTGCTTTCTGGTTGCCGCCCGTTCCTGCGATCACGGTGAGAGACAACACCCTGATCCGGTCGTGCGCGTGCCTGATCTCCTGGTCGACGAGCGTCTCGATGTCTTCGTCGAACACGTGCTTCTTGCGATCGGCCAGATCCTTGAAGCGCTGGAACGCATCCGCGAACGCGTTGTCGCCCAGTTCGTATCCCAGATCCTTCAGCTTCTCGCGGAAGGCATGGCGACCGGAATGCTTGCCCATCACGAGCGAGCTTGCGCGAACGCCGACGCTCTCCGGCGTCATGATCTCATAGGTCTGTGCGTTCTTGAGCACGCCATCCTGGTGAATGCCGGCTTCATGCGCGAAGGCATTCTGTCCGACGATGGCCTTGTTGTACTGGATCGGGAACGCCGTCACAGCCGAGACAAGCCGCGAGGCGCGCATGATCATGGTGGAGTCGATGCCTGTCCAGTATGGCAGGACATCGTTGCGGGTCCTGAGCGCCATCACAACTTCTTCCAGCGCCGCGTTGCCCGCGCGTTCGCCGAGGCCGTTGATCGTGCACTCGATCTGGCGTGCGCCTGCCTTCACACCGGCCAGGCTGTTGGCGACGGCCAGGCCCAGATCGTTGTGGCAATGGGTCGAGAACACGATCCCGTCAGCACCCGGCACGCGTTCGCGCAGCATGGTGATGATTTCGGTGAATTCGTCCGGGACGGTGTAGCCAACCGTGTCGGGGATGTTGATGGTGGTCGCGCCGGCTTTGATCGCGGCCTCCACCACGCGGCACAGGAAATCGGGCTCGGTCCGCGTCGCGTCCATCGCCGACCATTCGACATCGTCGGTATGCGACCGCGCGCGCGTGACGGAAGTAATGACGGCGTCGTAAACCTGCTCCGCGCTCATCTGCAGCTGATACTGCCGATGCAGTGGCGAGGTTCCGATGAAGGTGTGGATGCGGCCGCGCTTTGCGGGACTGATCGCTTCGCCAGCGCGATCGATATCCTTCGGATTGGCGCGGGCCAGCCCGGACACCACGGCGTTCTTCATGAGCTTCGAGATCTCGGCGACGGCCTCGAAATCGCCGTTCGAGGCCGCCGGAAATCCGGCCTCGATGATGTCGACGCCCATCTCGTCCAGCACCTGCGCGACTTGGAGCTTTTCTTCGTGCGTCATCGTTGCGCCGGGCGACTGCTCGCCGTCCCGCAGCGTCGTGTCGAGAATCAAAACGCGGTTTGTTTCGGAGCGATTTGCGGCGGCCGAACTGACGGTCTTCGAAGAAGGAGTTTCAGTCATTCTTAAGGATCCTTGCCTGATCTGTTCAAAATATCACAAACCCAGCAAGTCCTCCATCGAGCGCCCGGGCTTTAACCCCCAAGCGCTCGCCCGTCAGCCGGGCAGCCAGCGCTCAGGGGCGAATAAGGAGAAGAAGGCCGCGCAACGCCGCACGGTCCGTCTTGCGGACCTGAGAAGCGGCAGAAATGAAGTAGGCGCGTGCCATTTGTTTCGTCGATCCAGTTTCTCGTGCAAGTATAACCATATTTTCGCGGCTCGAACAAGTCTCCAGCAATGCCCGCTCATTCGACCGGCTTATGGTTCATGAAAACTGCGGCTTCGCCAGACCAATGGTTTTCGTGTCTCGGCGAAACGTCTCCGGGAACCGCTTCGTGTCCGCTTGAAATCCGATCCATGAGCGCAAACAGGACGCCGGATACGACGAAGGTGAAGTGCAGCCCGATACGCAGGTAAATTTCGCTTTGCTCGTGCGCCTTGATATTTACGAATGTTTTCAGAAGTTCGATCCTGGAGATCGCTACCATCGTGCCCATCAGCTTGTCTTTTTAAGGTAAGCCCGCGCGGGGAGGACACCGGCGAAAGTTAGTGCAAGCGTATGTGTGCCCCCGCTTCCTATGAAGGGTCGTGAGATCTTTTAAGCAGATGCTTCACCGTGGACCTTGCGGCAATATGCCGATGGCTTAATATCGTATATTAGCCAATGGCGAAAAATGCCTGGAGCCGAAGAGCTCCCATGGCCGCACACGGGGGCCATGATATATGAAAGAGGTTCCATGCGCTTACCCTCGAACGGGCGGCCCGGCAAAGTGCCTTCCTTCAGGTCGCGGCCCTTGTCGTTTTTGCGGCTTGCGGCGCAGAAACGGCGGCGGTTTCCGCTTTTTCCGCTCAGGAAGCCAGCGAGAGTTTATGGCAAGATCGGGAACCTGGAAGTGCGGCTCGCCCGGTCGATCGCCGACATAAAGAAAGCGCAGCGTTTGCGCTTCGAGGTTTTCTACAAAGAGATGGCAGCTGTCGCGGACGCGAGAACCCGCACGAAAAAGCGCGACGAAGACGACTACGACGTCATTTGCGATCATCTGCTTGTAATCGACAAATCGACGGACCGCGTGGCAAAAAGACCGTGGCCGAGGCGGCCGAAGGTAGTGGGCACCTATCGCATCCTTCTGCAAGACATTGCGGAAAAGAACCAGGGATTCTACACGCAGGGCGAGTATGACATCGCGCCGCTCATCGCTAAGAAACGTGCCACCCATAGCTTCATGGAAGTCGGGCGCTCCTGCGTTCTGAAGCCCTATCGCAACCGCCGCTCTGTGGAGCTTTTGTGGCAAGGCCTTTGGACCTATATCCGCGAGCATGGCGCGAATGTGATGATCGGATGCGCGAGCTTCCCCGGCACCGATCCCAAGGCTCACGCGCTGGCACTCAGCTTCCTTTACCATCACTCGCTCGCACCCGAGGAATGGAGGGCGTCGGCTCACCCTGAGCAGAGGGTCGATATGAACATGATGCCGAAGGAGGAGGTGAACGCGAAGGAAGCGCTGAAGCTGATGCCGCCTCTGATCAAGGGGTATCTCCGGCTCGGCGCGTATGTGGGCGATGGGGCAGTTGTGGACAAGCAGTTCGGCACGACCGATGTCCTCATCATTATGCCAGTCGAGGCTATCAACTCACGCTACTTCTCGCATTTCGGGGCGCCTGACGAGGTCTTGCCGCAACCTGCATCAAGGCGGGGCCTTTCGGTCCACTAGGCAGGCGCGACCCGGTGGGCGGGGTGCGGGCAAAAGGACGCCATGAAAGCGTTTTCATCTCTTGCGGCGGTTGTGGCGCTGTGGCTCGGCGTCAGCTTCTCGCTATGGCTTTTCTACAGGCTTTTCCGCCGGCGTGACGGCTCCAGGCAGAAGCAATTGAGCGCGAACGCGCTGGGGCTCGTTGACGAAGGCGCGGCGGTTTTCAGCGCGCTGAGGGCGCCTGCTTCCGAGGCCGTGGGCGCCTCGGGATCGTATGAATGGCGTTCCGGTGACCGCCGGGAGGCACTACAGGACGATGTTCGCGCTCTTCTCAATGCCATTGAGGCCAGAAGCTCCTACTTCGATCGCGTCAAGACAGCGAAGAAGAAGATAGAGAAAGCATTCGGACTGTCGGACTTCGCGCCGCTCGCCGAAATTCTGCAAATCCGGCGCGACTTCTGGGCAGCGTCCGAGATTTTTCTGATCGAGGACATTCGGGCCTTGGGAGCGGAGCTTGTGGACGCCAAGTCCTATGAAACCTTCAGGGCGGAGGCTCTAGCGCTGCTTTTCAGGGACGAGTTTACGACTGGGCGCGATGGCGATCCGGTTGAGTTGAGATTCTCGATAGCGCGCGAGGAGGCCACGGCCTTCAGCGTGCACGTTGAGGAAACGATTGCCGCCGAGCTGGAAAAGGGCAGGGCGCCGACGCCAGCCGAGATCATCGCCGTGCCCGTGCATCTCGGGCGATCGGCTGCATTCGTGGCTCGCGAAGGCCGCAATATCCTGAAGGATGCTGCCGCGACCGCCCAAACCTTCGCTCGCTCGGTCGGTTCAAAGGGCCTGAAGGGAGCCGCGGAGGAACTGCGCAAAGCGCGCGGCGACCTTCCGAGCCAGTTCGCGGACGCTTTCGAGCGCGCCGGTGGCCTTGCCCGGAAAGGCGGCGATGGGCTGAAGCGGCATTACGAGTTTGTGCTGGAGGCGCAGGAATTGCGTGCCCGCTATGCAGAGCTTCTCGCCCGCGCACCGATTCTGACCGAGAAGGGCAAGCAGTTCCTTGCTCGCCTCGAACTTGAAAAGCGCGCCGAACAGCTTCGTAAATCCTCCGGCGACGCGGCTGACTGGACCCGGCAGATGGTCGTGTTGGCGATTGCGCATCTCATCAGAAGCCTGCAATACATTCAGGCGAAGATTACGCCGCAACAGAACAAACAGCTTGCTGTGCTGGCCTCGGCAGAGGAGACGGTCCGTGCCCCCGCTGAGACCGCTTCCTCCGAAGAGCCTTTCAGAGTCTTGCTCTTGCCCTCGTCCTCCTATGCCGGCGGCAATAATGGCAGAGGAAAGCCCCGCAGTGGTGCCAAAACCAGGAAACCTCGCAAAGAAACCGAGACAGTTTACCAATCGGCATCAGCGTCGGCGCGTGCCTCGGGTCGTCTGCGCGACCTCGTCACCGGTGAAACCGCGCTCGCGGATTACGGCGTTGCCGTCGCCGAATCTCCGCGTCCGAGAACCGGCCGCCCCGCTTCCGTCAGCTCCAGCTCTCTTCTCGACAGGCTCTCAAACGTGGATAATGATGAACAGGCCGAGACTGACGACTTTTCTCCTTTGCACGGGGAGACCGTTCCCAAGCGCCGGTCTTTCCGTCCTTTCAAGTCCATGCGGAATTGAGGCTGAATGTTTCTGCGTTTCTTCTATGAGTTGAAGCAATCCGGCATCCCGGTGAGCGTGAAAGAGTATCTCACCTTCCTTGAGGCGGTGGATTCCGGGGTCGCAGACAACAAGATCGACAACTTCTACTATCTCTCGCGCGCCTCGCTCGTGAAGGACGAGCGCCACCTCGACAAGTTTGACCGGGTTTTCGGGTATGTCTTCCGCGGTCTTGAGAGCTTGGCCGAAGGGATCGAGGCCGAAATCCCGGAAGAGTGGCTGCGCGCCCTTGCCGAACGCTTGTTCACTGAGGAAGAGAAGGCGGAGATTGAGGCGCTTGGCGGCTGGGACAAGATCATGGAGGAGCTGAAAAAGCGCATCGAGGAGCAGAAAGGCCGCCACGAAGGCGGCTCAAAATGGATCGGCACGGGCGGCACCTCGCCCTTTGGCGCTTACGGCTACAATCCCGAAGGCGGGCGCATCGGCCAGGACGGGAACCGCAATTTCCGCGCCGTGAAAGTCTGGGACCGCCGCGATTACAAGGATCTCGACGGTGAGGTTGAACTCGGCACGCGCAACATCAAGCTCGCGCTGCGCAGGCTCCGGCGCTTCGCCCGCCAAGGCGCTGCCGATGAGTTGGACCTCGACAACACCATCAAAGGCACCGCGCATAAGGGTTATCTCGACATCGCCTTCCGCCCGGAGCGCCGGAATACCATCAAGGTGCTGGCTTTCTTTGATGTGGGCGGCTCGATGGACTACCACATCCGCGAGTGCGAGGAGTTGTTCTCCGCCGCGCGCTCCGAATTCAAGCACA
This sequence comes from uncultured Alphaproteobacteria bacterium, assembly GCA_963839435.1. Lineage (GTDB taxonomy): Bacteria > Pseudomonadota > Alphaproteobacteria > Rhizobiales > Rhodomicrobiaceae > Rhodomicrobium. The sequence continues at coordinate 94,232 of CAWIVD010000002.1, read as the reverse complement.
TGGACTATTATTACTTCCATAACTGCTTGTATGAGGGCGTGTGGCGCAAGAACCAGCGCCGGTGGGACGAGCGTGTTCCGACTTACGAGGTGATGAACACCTATCCAGCGGACTACAAGGTCATCTTTGTCGGCGACGCCGCCATGAGCCCCTACGAGATCATCATGCCGGGCGGGTCGGTGGAGTATTGGAACGAGGAATTGGGGGAGGTGTGGCTTCAGCGCATGCTCGCCGTTTACAAGCACGCCGTATGGCTGAACCCCACGACGGAGCGCTACTGGAACAGCACCCCATCGCTCAAGCTCATCCAACAAATCATGGGCAACCGCATGTACCCGCTGACGCTCGACGGCATCGACGCCGCGATCACGGAGTTGATGCGATAGGTGGCGCGCCCCCCCAGCCCTCTCCCACCCACAGGGGAGAGGACGGTAGTGTGCGGAGAGTTCAGCAAAATCGGCTGAGGTGGCCATGGTATGCAGGTGATGATCGAAGTCACCAACCCTTTGGCGAGGGAGCAGACCATGACCAAGACCGAGGATAGATCGAAGATTGTAGCGATCAAGGAGCTTCTGGAGCGTGATGAGGATTTTGTCCGCGCTGCGGTTCAGGGCTTTGTGCAGGCCGCGCTCGAAGCTGAGATGACCGAAGTGCTGGCGGCTGAGAAAGGCGAACGGACCGAGGGACGGCTCGGCTATTGCAGCGGCTATTACCAAAGGGCTCTGATTGCGCGGGTTGGCACCTTGGAGCTTCGGGTTCCCCAAGACCGCGCCGGACGGTTTTCGACGGAGCTGTTCGAACGCTATCAGCTCGGAGAAGGCCTTGGTTGGGACGTTGGCGGAGATGTCTGTTCAGGGCGTTTCGACGCGCAAAGTGAAGGCCGTGACGGAGTCGCTTTGCGGTCACATGAGGCGAAGGGAATTTTATTCGCACAACCGTCGCTCCAACGGCGTTTTTCAGCAGCATGCTGACGCGGATAAACCACTCTAAGTTGAGAAGCGCGAAGTTTTTAGTTTCGCAACACCTGGGAAAACATTTTTAATTCTGCTATGCCTGAAAAAAAGAGGATCGGGCATGACAATAGCACGCGAAAGCCGTGATCTGCCTGCTGCCAGGGAAGGGGCTCTCGCTAGGGCCGCGCTAGGCTTCACAAGCTGGGCCGAACGTTGGTTTCCGGATGCGTATATTTTCGCGGCGCTTGCCGTGATCCTGGTTTCGGTTGCCGCTCTCGTGAACGGCGCAACGCCGCAGGCCGTGGCAAAATCCTTTGGTGACGGCTTCTGGACGTTCATCCCCTTCACGATGCAGATGGCTTTTGTGGTCATCAGTGGCTATGTGGTCGCGATGTCGCCGCCAGCCGCGAGGCTCATTCGCGGTCTGGCGTCGATCCCCGGAAGCGGGCCTCGCGCGGTTGCCTTCGTCGCCGCAGTTAGCATGCTTTCCTCGCTTCTGAACTGGGGCATGAGTTCTTATTTTCAGCGGTCTTCTCGTTCGGGAACTGGCGCGGCGGTCCGATCTGGAGATGGATTACCGCGCCGCCGGCGCCGCCGCCTATCTCGGGCTTGGCGCGACGTGGGCGCTGGGCTTAAGTTCATCGGCAGCTCAGCTGCAGGCCAATCCCGCGAGCCTGCCCAAATCCCTGATGCAGATCACCGGTACCATACCGTTCACCGAGACGATCTTTCTCTGGCAGTCCATGGCGCTGTGCGCGATCCTCATCGTTGTCTCGACAACGATTGCCTGGTTGTCCGCCCCGACAAAAGCACACGCGGTTACGGCGAAAGAGCTTGGCGTCGATATTCAAACTGCCGTCCCCGCGCTTCCTCCACGCGAACGCCCCAGCGAATGGCTAGAATATAGCCCGTTGATCACGATCCTTCTTGTCGCGCTCAGCGCCGGCTGGCTCTGGCAAGAGTTCGCGAGCAAGAGCCCCATCCTGGCGATCTCAAACCTCAACACCTACAATTTTTCTTTCCTGATGCTCGGGCTTCTTCTGCACTGGCGGCCACGGAGCTTCCTTAACGCGGTGGCCAACGCGGTGCCTGCCACGACTGGCGTTCTCATCCAGTTCCCGCTTTACGGCGCGATTGCCACGATCCTCACGGCGGCCGGGGGATACGGAGGAGCCACCATCTCGCACAGGCTCGCGGAAGCCTTTGTTAGCCTGACCAACACCAATACATTCCCTGCGATCATGGGTGTTTATTCGGCCGTCCTCGGATTTTTACTCCCATCTGGCGGTGGCAAATGGGTCGTCGAGGCGCCCTATGTGATGGAGGCGGCGAACAACCTTCACGTTCATCTCGGGTGGGCGGTCCAGATCTACAACGCGGCGGAGGCGTTGCCAAACCTGATCAACCCGTTCTGGATGCTGCCCCTTGTCGGCATTCTCGGGGTCAAGGCGCGCGACATCGTCGGTTTTACCTTTCTGCAGTTGCTGGTGAATGGTCCGCTTGTGCTGTTCCTGCTTTGGTATTTCGCGGGCACGCTTCAATATATGCCACCTGTATTTCCGCAGTAGATCGCGAAAGCTCCCTCATCCGGTCCTTCTCCGGGTAGACTCGCCTCCGCGAGTTCGGAACTCGACATGACCGCATCTGTAAGCGGATGCGGCGGGGGAGAAGGAACGCCGGTTCAGCCACCGCGAACTACGTCCTCTCAGTTGCGTGCGTCAAGTTCTGCAAAATGGCTGTGCCATAGCTGCAGTGATGTTTCTTTGTTCGGCTTGGGGGCGTTTCTTCGTCCCGGCCTGATTTCCGTGGAGCGCCGCGCACAGCGGCGGTCACATTGGCCGCAGGTCACCGCGATCAGCGGCGCGAAGCGATGTTGAGGGCCGTGAGCACGGCGCCATCGTTGAGCAAGCCGGGCCGCTCATGCCACCTGCCTCAGCCTTTGCTTTTTATGCTCGCGCAAGTGATCCATGTTGAGATAGCGCATGGCTTCGAGCCAGTTCTCGTGTATCTCGACGGCGAGCGCCCGGACGAGCCGAAGACAACTCTCCGGGTTTGGGAAGATGTGCACCACATGCGTGCGCCGCTTGATCTCCTGGTTCAGCCGTTCCAGCATATTCGTCGACTTCATATGCTTGTGGTGGGCGAGCGGCAGGCGGTAGTAGGAGAGCGTCTCCTCGATGTTCTCTTCCACCCAGGCGCAGAGCTTTGGATATTTCGCCTGCCATTTGGCGAGCCAGGCCGCGATGTCGCGACGGACCTCGGTAAGCTCGCGCCCGTCGTAGAACCAGCGCAACTCGCGCAGGCAGTCGTCGTCCACCTTGCGTGGCACGTGATCGAGCGCGTTCCTTAAAAAGTGTACGTAGCAGCGCTGCCAGACGGCTTCCGGCAGCACTTCACCGATTGCCGCTTTGAGGCCCGCGTGATCGTCCGAGACCACGAACTCGACGCCCGCAAGCCCGCGCTTTCTCAAGCCAGCAAGAAGTCCCGCCAGTTCGACCGGCTCTCGCGGTTGGCGAGTTCGACAGCCAGGATTTGGCGCCGGCCTTCCCAGTTCACGGCCACAGCGATCAACACGGCCTGGTTCGTGATGACCCACCCTCGCGGATGCACTCGTAACGGGCATCGAGGATGAGATAGGGATAGGCGTCGGACAGGCGGCGTTCCGAAAACGCCCGCAAACTCTCGTCGAGCGTCTTGTTGATGGCGCTGATCGAACTCGCCGAGGTAGGCTTGCATGCGGGGATCGGACGAGGTTTCTGGGTCTTTGTTCAGCTACGTGGATATCGAGGATCAGGTAAGAACGCCGGTCTATTAAGCGGACCCTCAATTTTTGCACCGCGACCTTGGCACGACGCTACCCTCTCGCAGAGCGCTTATCTTGGCGTCCTAAACGCCGAGGCTTGTTTACGGCTCTGCTCTTGGGGTTTTCTCTAACCCTCGTCAGTTTTCCCCCAATCCAGGGACCCTCGCGCGGGAAGGACCTACTCCGACGCGCCTACGCGACGCGACGGAGTTAACCCGACCGCTAAGCCTCCAGCTCTGCTGGAGCGACTAACGGCAGTTCAACATTGGCATGAGTAGCTGAGAAGGATCTCCGACGGGAACCGGTATTCCCACAAGGAGATCCTAATGACGCAGCAGCATCACCTGAACCATGCCACATGGGATTGTAAATATCATGTGGTTTTCATACCGAAGTACCGGAAGAAAGCGGTCTTCGGGAAAATCAAGAAGAACCTTGGCGCCGTGTTCCACGACTTGGCCCGGCGGCGGGAATGCCGGATCGAGGAGGGCCATTTGATGCCTGATCACGTCCACATACTGATCTCGATCCCGCCGAAATACTCGGTTGCCGAGGTGATCGGCTTCATCAAGGGCAAAAGCTCGATTTGGATCGCGCAGAATATCGAGCGAAAGGCGAAGAACTTCACCGGGCACAAATTCTGGGCACGCGGGTATTTCGTCTCGACGGTGGGCCGGGACGAGGAGACGATCCGGGCTTACATCAGGAACCAGGAGCTTCAGGATCGCCACATGGATCAACTTGCGCTGATCCCATAGTCCCATCACAAAAGTAGCAGAGTCCTTTCAAACCGCTTTTAGCGGTTCCCCACCATACCACCAGCTTAGCTGGTGGTTATTGACTTGGGCTTTGGCGTCGGCTCGGATTTCAAGGAATGTGCGCGTGGCTGTCCGGTTGGACGGCCGCAAGTCAGTTGTTTGAAGGCTCTGGACTTGCCCCCTTCATCTATGAGGATGAGGCGGCCAAAGTTGCAATCGGACTATTCGTTGGCAAAACCGTACAAGCCTGATTACGAGAGCCTTCTATTCCGCAGAAGGTCTCCAACGGTTTGAACGAGCATTTGATCGCTGAACGGCTTTGCAAGGAATTCGATGCTCTCCCGGAATGCCGCCGGCAGATTTCCTCGGCCATAACCGGATACGAACAGGAAAGGGATACGCCGCTCGGAGAGAATAGACGCCACTTCGTCTACGCGCTCGCCTCTAAGGTTGACATCCAGCACAGCAGCATCACACGGGCTTTTCCTAGCCAGGCTTACGGCGCTGGCAAGAGTTCCGGCCGACCCAATGACCCTCCATCCCGCCCCGGTCAAGATAGACTCGATCTGAGTGGCGACGAGAAACTCGTCCTCAACCACAAGGATTTTCGCTGGGTTCATCGTCGCGCTCGCCGAAGGATTTTACGCCTTGGCGCCCTTTTTATGCTGGCGTAACAAAAACCTTCACTAGTAATAAAGGGTTGACTATCCAAGAAGCCACTGTCGAAAAAGGATTGAGTTAAGGCGTGACGGTATCGCACAGCGGCCGTCATCGAAATGCGACAGCGGGCACGGGCTCTGATGCGCGAGGAAAACTTCAGCAGGGAACTCTCCTTTGAGAGCGCGCGAAGCTTCCGGACTGGACGGCTGCTCCAACGCTCACGAGACCGATGCGAGTTGGTGAGGATGGCGTGAAGTTTCGCGCTCTTCCATACGACTTTCGTGAGATATCTTTGCCTGAGGATAGTTTTATTGGGTTTTTGGGCGCGGCCGCTATCCCCTGCGAAGTCACAAAACGCGCGAAGCGAGTTTCTGCTGTTTTCATGCATACAAAAGATAAATAGGTATCTGTCCGGTATTCTTTCATTTCGGGCGATCATCTGGTCAATGCTGCCGGCAAAATAGAAAGCTGTGCTTCAGTTTGACGCGGCCTAGATCAAAACTTGCTCTTTGCTATTATAATGAGCGAGCAAGGGAATCGGTGGAGCATGTATTTCATCATAGAATATGTCGATAATGTTACCGGGATCGAGGGTGAAGCCTTATCGTGGGAATTCGCCAAGACCGAAGGCGAAGCCATCATCAAAGCCAGGGCCCATCTTCTTCTTTTTAAAGCTCGATTCGGAGCGCAGGGTTATCGCATTCTAAGCCCAGCGGGGTCGCTTACTGCCTATGGACCAGGCGCGCACGAAGCGGGCCCAGACGATTCCGTGGCGATCCAGCCGCTTGCGAAAGAAGATCCCGGCGAGCGTGATCACTTCTTCAAGCAGGGACTGCACGATAGCGAACATCTTGGTTGGCGCAGTCCCGGGCAGGGCAGCCCTTTTGTTTATTCCAAGCCCATCTTGGCACGGGTCGCGAAAGGCAAACCTTTCCGCGCGACCGAGCCGGCAAGGCAGCAGAGGAGTCATGGTCCCCATCTGTGGAGCGAGGCCGCGGCATCCTCAAGCGCTCGCAAGTCCCCTCCCGCTCAGGCTTCGATGTCCGAACGCCGGAGTTCAATGTCCATTCTCCAAGAGGAGACCGTACCGGACTCTCTGCAGTCCATGGCGCAAGCACCGGAGTTCAAGCCATGCACCAGCCTGAACGGCAAGCGCATCCTTGTTGTCGAATATGACGGGCTTATCGCTCTCGACATCGTCAGCGAGCTTAGACGCGCGGGTTGCACCGCGATTGGGCCCGCGTTGCGGCTGGGAACAGCCATGACCATAGCGGCCGCCCGGGATATCGACGCGGCTGTGCTCGACGTTTTCGTCGAGCGCGCATACGCGTGGCAATTGGCGGGAACGCTCAAAGAGCAAGAGGTGCCTTTCCTTTTCCAGACCGGCTTCGGCCGGCTCCGCGACTTTCCGGCCGAATTCGCTTCTGTTCCCCGCCTTGAGAAGCCGGTGATGGCCGGTGCCTTGACGCGGGAACTCAAGGCAATTTTTGACTGAGCTGAGAACGGCCCGCGGGAAATTTTGAAAGCGCTTGTTGCAAGCGAAGCAGGATTTCAGGATGGCTTTCAGCGAAGGTCTTGCGCGTCAATGTCCGCTAAGCCTGACGAGTTTCGGCCTTAATAATTTGCGCGGCGTTAGTTACGTTATGAGCATCCATCAGGAGCGGCTCGAGCCCGGTTCAACACTGGGATTTTGATTCGTCATCGTTACAACTTTCTCTCGGCCGACCCCAAGAGCATTATCCGGAATACCCGAAACTCGGCGCTCGAACACGAGATCTTCGTCGAGTTCGATTGACGTTTAATTCCCCCCCAAGCCACCGCGGTGCAGGTGCATCACGCTCACGGGCATGATCGCCGGGAGGCTGGCATTAATGCTTAATTCACATCCCTGTGCATCTAATAATTGCATCCGAGTGCAAGAACTCTCTTTCTGGTTGCGAGCGTTTTGCAGGCATGAAGCCGTACTCGTATACCGGTAAGAGTCCGGTATGTCCCGTAAGCCAAAAAAGGGACCCCCACCATGATCCATAATTTGAGCGGTCAGACCATAACCGAACGTTCAGTCTCGGGGGGCCACAAAGATACGAACTGCGTCCGAGCCCATCCTTATTTAGTGCAGCAATCGGCGGTCACGAAGGTAGGTCCCGTCACCCACTTTCGTCGGACCCACTTGGCAATACTTGCTGTAAATCGAAGATAAGATTGAAGGATCTGGGTTTGTCTTTGACGTAACCATCACATCCGGGATTTTACCGCCATGACCTCAATAAGCGCGCTGACTCCATATCAAATCTCCATCCTGTCAACGACAACAATATACAACCTTCAAACAACGGACATCGATGCGTTGAGCACCGCGCAAGTCGCTGCCCTTAGCTCTACCCAGCTTAACGCGCTGGCCTTGAACACGACCGATGTGGCAGCGTTGAGTACGTCGCAGGTTCAGTCGTTTTCCGCTGCAGCGCTGCCCGGGTTGAACATTGGCTTGCTTTTGCAATTGAATTCCTCGCTGAGCGAGCCCTGGACGCCTTCGGAGGTTAGCGCGCTTACGACCAGCCAGCTGACCGGCTTTATCATGTCGACGGCGTCGTTGCAGGGTTGGAGTGCCAACCAGCTCGGGGCTCTGACGGCGACGCAGCTTTCGGGCCTGTCGACGGGGACGGTGAACGCGCTTGGGACCTCGGCGCTGGCCGGGCTGACCACGGCGCAGACGCAGGCCCTGACCTCGACGCAGCTGAATAACCTGGCGTCGGCCAATCTGAACGCCGTGACGGTGACCAAGCTGACGACGACGCAGGTTTCGGGCCTTGCCAGCAGCACGCTGACGACGCTTTCGACGACGCAGCTTGCGGCCTTGACGAGCGCGGAGGTTGCGGCGATCTCGACGACGGGTCTGACGGCGGTGATCGCGACGGGCTTGCAGTCGAACTGGGTGGCCGGCGGCCAGCTCGGGGCTCTGACGGCGACGCAGCTTTCGGGCCTGTCGACGGGGACGGTGAACGCGCTTGGGACCTCGGCGCTGGCCGGGCTGACCACGGCGCAGACGCAGGCCCTGACCTCGACGCAGCTGAATAACCTGGCGTCGGCCAATCTGAACGCCGTGACGGTGACCAAGCTGACGACGACGCAGGTTTCGGGCCTTGCCAGCAGCACGCTGACGACGCTTTCGACGACGCAGCTTGCGGCCTTGACGAGCGCGGAGGTTGCGGCGATCTCGACGACGGGTCTGACGGCGGTGATCGCGACGGGCTTGCAGTCGAACTGGGTGGCCGGCGGCCAGCTCGGGGCTCTGACGGCGACGCAGCTTTCGGGCCTGTCGACGGGGACGGTGAACGCGCTTGGGACCTCGGCGCTGGCCGGGCTGACCACGGCGCAGACGCAGGCCCTGACCTCGACGCAGCTGAATAATCTGACGTCGGCCAATCTCGACGCCGTGACGGTGACCAAGCTGACGACGACGCAGGTTTCGGGCCTTGCCAGCAGCACGCTGACGGCGCTTTCGACGACGCAGCTTGCGGCCTTGACGAGCGCGGAGGTTGCGGCGATCTCGACGACGGGTCTGACGGCGGTGATCGCGACGGGCTTGCAGTCGAACTGGGTGGCCGGCGGCCAGCTCGGGGCTCTGACGGCGACGCAGCTTTCGGGCCTGTCGACGGGGACGGTGAACGCGCTTGGGACCTCGGCGCTGGCCGGGCTGACCACGGCGCAGACGCAGGCCCTGACCTCGACGCAGCTGAATAACCTGGCGTCGGCCAATCTCGACGCCGTGACGGTGACCAAGCTGACGACGACGCAGGTTTCGGGCCTTGCCAGCAGCACGCTGACGGCGCTTTCGACGACGCAGCTTGCGGCCTTGACGAGCGCGGAGGTTGCGGCGATCTCGACGACGGGTCTGACGGCGGTGATCGCGACGGGCTTGCAGTCGAACTGGGTGGCCGGCGGCCAGCTCGGGGCTCTGACGGCGACGCAGCTTTCGGGCCTGTCGACGGGGACGGTGAACGCGCTTGGGACCTCGGCGCTGGCCGGGCTGACCACGGCGCAGACGCAGGCCCTGACCTCGACGCAGCTGAATAACCTGGCGTCGGCCAATCTGAACGCCGTGACGGTGACCAAGCTGACGACGACGCAGGTTTCGGGCCTTGCCAGCAGCACGCTGACGGCGCTTTCGACGACGCAGCTTGCGGCCTTGACGAGCGCGGAGGTTGCGGCGATCTCGACGACGGGTCTGACGGCGGTGATCGCGACGGGCTTGCAGTCGAACTGGGTGGCCGGCGGCCAGCTCGGGGCTCTGACGGCGACGCAGCTTTCGGGCCTGTCGACGGGGACGGTGAACGCGCTTGGGACCTCGGCGCTGGCCGGGCTGACCACGGCGCAGACGCAGGCCCTGACCTCGACGCAGCTGAATAACCTGGCGTCGGCCAATCTGAACGCCGTGACGGTGACCAAGCTGACGACGACGCAGGTTTCGGGCCTTGCCAGCAGCACGCTGACGACGCTTTCGACGACGCAGCTTGCGGCCTTGACGAGCGCGGAGGTTGCGGCGATCTCGACGACGGGTCTGACGGCGGTGATCGCGACGGGCTTGCAGTCGAACTGGGTGGCCGGCGGCCAGCTCGGGGCTCTGACGGCGACGCAGCTTTCGGGCCTGTCGACGGGGACGGTGAACGCGCTTGGGACCTCGGCGCTGGCCGGGCTGACCACGGCGCAGACGCAGGCCCTGACCTCGACGCAGCTGAATAATCTGACGTCGGCCAATCTCGACGCCGTGACGGTGACCAAGCTGACGACGACGCAGGTTTCGGGCCTTGCCAGCAGCACGCTGACGACGCTTTCGACGACGCAGCTTGCGGCCTTGACGAGCGCGGAGGTTGCGGCGATCTCGACGACGGGTCTGACGGCGGTGATCGCGACGGGCTTGCAGTCGAACTGGGTGGCCGGCGGCCAGCTCGGGGCTCTGACGGCGACGCAGCTTTCGGGCCTGTCGACGGGGACGGTGAACGCGCTTGGGACCTCGGCGCTGGCCGGGCTGACCACGGCGCAGACGCAGGCCCTGACCTCGACGCAGCTGAATAATCTGACGTCGGCCAATCTCGACGCCGTGACGGTGACCAAGCTGACGACGACGCAGGTTTCGGGCCTTGCCAGCAGCACGCTGACGGCGCTTTCGACGACGCAGCTTGCGGCCTTGACGAGCGCGGAGGTTGCGGCGATCTCGACGACGGGTCTGACGGCGGTGATCGCGACGGGCTTGCAGTCGAACTGGGTGGCCGGCGGCCAGCTCGGGGCTCTGACGGCGACGCAGCTTTCGGGCCTGTCGACGGGGACGGTGAACGCGCTTGGGACCTCGGCGCTGGCCGGGCTGACCACGGCGCAGACGCAGGCCCTGACCTCGACGCAGCTGAATAATCTGACGTCGGCCAATCTCGACGCCGTGACGGTGACCAAGCTGACGACGACGCAGGTTTCGGGCCTTGCCAGCAGCACGCTGACGACGCTTTCGACGACGCAGCTTGCGGCCTTGACGAGCGCGGAGGTTGCGGCGATCTCGACGACGGGTCTGACGGCGGTGATCGCGACGGGCTTGCAGTCGAACTGGGTGGCCGGCGGCCAGCTCGGGGCTCTGACGGCGACGCAGCTTTCGGGCCTGTCGACGGGGACGGTGAACGCGCTCGGGACCTCGGCGCTGGCCGGGCTGACCACGGCGCAGACGCAGGCCCTGACCTCGACGCAGCTGAATAATCTGACGTCGGCCAATCTCGACGCCGTGACGGTGACCAAGCTGACGACGACGCAGGTTTCGGGCCTTGCCAGCAGCACGCTGACGGCGCTTTCGACGACGCAGCTTGCGGCCTTGACGAGCGCGGAGGTTGCGGCGATCTCGACGACGGGTCTGACGGCGGTGATCGCGACGGGCTTGCAGTCGAACTGGGTGGCCGGCGGCCAGCTCGGGGCTCTGACGGCGACGCAGCTTTCGGGCCTGTCGACGGGGACGGTGAACGCGCTTGGGACCTCGGCGCTGGCCGGGCTGACCACGGCGCAGACGCAGGCCCTGACCTCGACGCAGCTGAATAATCTGACGTCGGCCAATCTCGACGCCGTGACGGTGACCAAGCTGACGACGACGCAGGTTTCGGGCCTTGCCAGCAGCACGCTGACGGCGCTTTCGACGACGCAGCTTGCGGCCTTGACGAGCGCGGAGGTTGCGGCGATCTCGACGACGGGTCTGACGGCGGTGATCGCGACGGGCTTGCAGTCGAACTGGGTGGCCGGCGGCCAGCTCGGGGCTCTGACGGCGACGCAGCTTTCGGGCCTGTCGACGGGGACGGTGAACGCGCTTGGGACCTCGGCGCTGGCCGGGCTGACCACGGCGCAGACGCAGGCCCTGACCTCGACGCAGCTGAATAATCTGACGTCGGCCAATCTGACGCCGTGACGGTGACCAAGCTGACGACGACGCAGGTTTCGGGCCTTGCCAGCAGCACGCTGACGACGCTTTCGACGACGCAGCTTGCGGCCTTGACGAGCGCGGAGGTTGCGGCGATCTCGACGACGGGTCTGACGGCGGTGATCGCGACGGGCTTGCAGTCGAACTGGGTGGCCGGCGGCCAGCTCGGGGCTCTGACGGCGACGCAGCTTTCGGGCCTGTCGACGGGGACGGTGAACGCGCTTGGGACCTCGGCGCTGGCCGGGCTGACCACGGCGCAGACGCAGGCCCTGACCTCGACGCAGCTGAATAATCTGACGTCGGCCAATCTCGACGCCGTGACGGTGACCAAGCTGACGACGACGCAGGTTTCGGGCCTTGCCAGCAGCACGCTGACGGCGCTTTCGACGACGCAGCTTGCGGCCTTGACGAGCGCGGAGGTTGCGGCGATCTCGACGACGGGTCTGACGGCGGTGATCGCGACGGGCTTGCAGTCGAACTGGGTGGCCGGCGGCCAGCTCGGGGCTCTGACGGCGACGCAGCTTTCGGGCCTGTCGACGGGGACGGTGAACGCGCTTGGGACCTCGGCGCTGGCCGGGCTGACCACGGCGCAGACGCAGGCCCTGACCTCGACGCAGCTGAATAATCTGACGTCGGCCAATCTGACGCCGTGACGGTGACCAAGCTGACGACGACGCAGGTTTCGGGCCTTGCCAGCAGCACGCTGACGGCGCTTTCGACGACGCAGCTTGCGGCCTTGACGAGCGCGGAGGTTGCGGCGATCTCGACGACGGGTCTGACGGCGGTGATCGCGACGGGCTTGCAGTCGAACTGGGTGGCCGGCGGCCAGCTCGGGGCTCTGACGGCGACGCAGCTTTCGGGCCTGTCGACGGGGACGGTGAACGCGCTTGGGACCTCGGCGCTGGCCGGGCTGACCACGGCGCAGACGCAGGCCCTGACCTCGACGCAGCTGAATAACCTGGCGTCGGCCAATCTGAACGCCGTGACGGTGACCAAGCTGACGACGACGCAGGTTTCGGGCCTTGCCAGCAGCACGCTGACGGCGCTTTCGACGACGCAGCTTGCGGCCTTGACGAGCGCGGAGGTTGCGGCGATCTCGACGACGGGTCTGACGGCGGTGATCGCGACGGGCTTGCAGTCGAACTGGGTGGCCGGCGGCCAGCTCGGGGCTCTGACGGCGACGCAGCTTTCGGGCCTGTCGACGGGGACGGTGAACGCGCTTGGGACCTCGGCGCTGGCCGGGCTGACCACGGCGCAGACGCAGGCCCTGACCTCGACGCAGCTGAATAACCTGGCGTCGGCCAATCTGAACGCCGTGACGGTGACCAAGCTGACGACGACGCAGGTTTCGGGCCTTGCCAGCAGCACGCTGACGACGCTTTCGACGACGCAGCTTGCGGCCTTGACGAGCGCGGAGGTTGCGGCGATCTCGACGACGGGTCTGACGGCGGTGATCGCGACGGGCTTGCAGTCGAACTGGGTGGCCGGCGGCCAGCTCGGGGCTCTGACGGCGACGCAGCTTTCGGGCCTGTCGACGGGGACGGTGAACGCGCTTGGGACCTCGGCGCTGGCCGGGCTGACCACGGCGCAGACGCAGGCCCTGACCTCGACGCAGCTGAATAATCTGACGTCGGCCAATCTGAACGCCGTGACGGTGACCAAGCTGACGACGACGCAGGTTTCGGGCCTTGCCAGCAGCACGCTGACGGCGCTTTCGACGACGCAGCTTGCGGCCTTGACGAGCGCGGAGGTTGCGGCGATCTCGACGACGGGTCTGACGGCGGTGATCGCGACGGGCTTGCAGTCGAACTGGGTGGCCGGCGGCCAGCTCGGGGCTCTGACGGCGACGCAGCTTTCGGGCCTGTCGACGGGGACGGTGAACGCGCTTGGGACCTCGGCGCTGGCCGGGCTGACCACGGCGCAGACGCAGGCCCTGACCTCGACGCAGCTGAATAATCTGACGTCGGCCAATCTCGACGCCGTGACGGTGACCCAGCTGACGACGACGCAGGTTGCGGGTCTGTCGACAACCGCGCTGAATACAGGCGGCTTGACCACGACCCAGATACAGGCGTTCTCAACAACCCAGCTGCAAGCGATGTCGTCTACCCAGCTAGCCTACGTCATACCACGCCTATAGTAGGTGCATGTCCCATGCACTAGTTGAAATGGATAATGCGTCTCTTGCGACGCTCATGAAGGGGGCCTAGGCCCCCTTCATGCGTTATGTGGTCCATCCGTCCATTCAGGCAGGATCTATCGGGGTCGTGAAGGCATCATGCAGAGATCAGCCGGTCTCGATTCGGCCGTGTGGAACTGGACGAGACGCAGGGAATGGCAATTTTTCTTGAATTGTCTCGCAAACTAAGTTGTACGTTATCAAAACGGCAACCCAGGGTGTATCCATGCGCGCCGATGCTTTGTTGACCGACGCTATTTCATCGCACCGGAAAGGTAAGCATAAGGAAGCGCAAGCTTCTTACCAGGCGGTGCTTAGGACGCATCCCAGCAATGTCACGGCGCTGCATCATCTCGGCGTCCTCGCCTTTGAGCAAAACAATCTGGAGGAAGCGCAACGCCTCATAACGCAGGCGCTCGCGCTCGATGACGCCTCCTCTGAAGCACACAATAATCTTGGCAATGTGCTGCGCGCGCAAAGCAAGACAGACGAGGCAGCTCAATCGTTCAGACGTGCGGCGCAGATTAATCCGGGCAACGCGCTCGCCCTTAGCAATCTCGCCGCTACACTCATGGATCAGGGTAATTACGCCGAAGCGATCGCTTTTATGGAAAAAGCCCTGACGTTGGATCCCGGTTTAGTCCAGGCGCATTTCAACCTAGGCAATGCCTTTTGCGCGACGAGACAATACGATCAGGCGATTGCGGAATATCGGGCGGCGATTCGGATAGAGCCTTCACTATTTCAACCTTATGTCAATCTGGGAAGCCTGCTTTCTGAACTCGGGCGGCTCGACGAAGCGGCTGAGGTGTTGCAGAAAGCCAACGAACTGCAACCCGACCCCGCGGGATTTCAATAGCCTTGGCACGTGTCTGCATCGGGCGGGACGCATCGAGGAAGGGGAAGCGAGCTTCCGCAGAGCGGTGGATTTGAAGCCGGATTTTGTCGAAGCGCTGAGCAATCTTGCGCTCAATGTGGCGCAACAAGGACGGCGCGAGGAAGCCGTCGCGCTCGCCCGCAGGGCTCTACGCATCAATCCGAATTTCGCTCCGGCGGTTGCGACTCTCTTCTTCGAACAGCGCCACCTTTGCGACTGGCAGGATTTCGAAGCATCGGAACACAAGCTGCGGGACCTCGTGCGGGCCGGCGAGCGAATCTCACCCTTCTCGTTCATCACCGCTAACACGCCGCCGGATGAGCAACTGATCTGCGCGCGCAACTGGGCGGCGTCTCTGCTTCCGGCCCAGGCCGTCCCCATTTCGCCCGGCCCCCGTCAGCCTGGGCGCATTCGTGTTGGCTATTTGTCCTGCGATTTCAAAGAGCATGCCACCGCCTTTCTCATGGCCGAAATGCTCGAGCGACATGACCATAAGCGATTTGAAATTTTTGCCTATTCCTACGGCGTCGATGATGGAAGCAAAATCCGAGGACGCCTCATCGCTGCGTTCGATCATTTCATCGACATCGGCGCGGCTTCGCACGAAGCCGCCATCGCCAGAATTCATGAAGACAGCATTGATATTCTGATCGATCTTAAAGGCTACACGCAAAACGCCCGCACCGAGATCATGGCAGGCCGCCCCGCGCCTATTCAGGTTGCCTACCTCGGTTATCCCGGCACAATGGGCACCGATTGCATCGACTATGCGATAGCCGATCACTTTGTCGTTCCCGCCGATCAGCGCCAGCATTTTTCCGAGAAGCTCGTCTACCTCCCGCACTGCTATCAGCCCAATGACACACAGCGGACAATTGCCTCGCTCGGCCTTACGCGGCGCCAGTTCGGCTTGCCCGAAGACGGCTTTGTGTTTTGCAGCTTCAACGGCAATTACAAAATCACGCCGGCCTTTTTCGAAGTATGGATGCGGCTCTTGAAAAACACGCCGGGAAGCGTGCTTTGGCTCTTGGAGACCGGCACGCGCGTGAATTTGCTGCGGGAGGCGGAGGCTCGCGGCGTGGACCCGGAGCGGATTATCTTCGCTCAGGGCCTTATCCATTCCCAGCATCTGGAACGAATGGCGCTGGCAGATCTGTTTCTGGACTCCTTGCCCGTCAACGCCCACACAACGGCCTCCGACGCCCTCTGGGCGGGATTGCCGCTGCTGACATGCGCAGGAGAAGCGTTCGTGGGACGCGTCGCGGGAAGTATACTCCATAGCATCGGGCTGCCGGAATTAGTTGCAAACTCGCTGGAGGAATACGAGACGAAAGCCCTGCATCTGGCGCAAAATCCGGCTGAATTGCAGGCGTTTCGCGAAAGGCTGGCCCGAAACAGACTGACATCGCCCCTGTTCGACATCGCTCGCTTCACGCGCAATCTGGAAACCGCCTATCAGATGATGTTCGATCGGTGGCAGGCGGGACATTTGCCTGACGTCATTAGCGTCGAGGAAGGTGGTCCCGCACGAGCGGCTGCCCAAGAACTCTCCCTGGCCCAAGCGGAAGCAGCGCGTCTGAAAATTATGCCGATTATCGAGCGCGTCTCGGCCCACGCGCAGGATGGACTCTGGCTGGACGTGGAAAACAGCGATCCCGCATTGATGCTTGCTGCGGCGGAATGGGGGTTCACACCGGTTTCTCTTAACAGCCGCGCCGAGAATTTTTCCATCTTCGAAAAGCTAGGTTTTGAAACGCATAAGCAGGACATCTCTTCGCTGGAGGAGCCAGGGCGATATCGAGTCATCAGCCTGACGAATATCGCTCGCCTTGACACTCACGTCAGCGCGCTGCTCGCTGCGCGGAGGCTTCTTGCACAAGGTGGAATTCTGGTTGTGTCCACCACCAACAACGCATCGCCATTGTGGCGTTTGGTTGGAGAACAACCCCACGCCATGGAAAGCTATCCCTTTTCAAAAGCGAGCCTTTCCGAGTTTCTGCGGGACCATGGCTTTATGCCCACACACTTCGCCGCAAGTACGCTTCATCCGCTTGGACTCGATGTCGTCGCGGTGCGGCAGTCCGCTTTGGCTGGTTAGATCACCCCCTCATTTTGTATGCACCCGGCGGATGTTGGCCTCTGCATGTCAAATTATCCCTTACGTTTTCGTCCGCCTTCCTGATCCTGAAAGATTTTCGCCGAAAACGTCTTGCCGGCGGGTTAACAGATCTGCACCCCGCTCCAACCCCTGATAATGCTGGGAAAAACACCGAACGGGTCCCCATCGCGCCGCCTGCGCCGCCGCTGTTTCGGCTCTTCGCAAGCGTTAATTCGCGACGCCGAAATATATTTAACGGACTTTTGCGCGTCCCTTTAATGAGGAAATTCCGGCATTAAATTCTATTTAATGGGGTGATTGATTAACCATAAAACTCCTCTAGTTTTCAAAAGCTTACGTCATCTTATCGTAACAGGGGCAAAAGTCCGGGCCTTTAGGGTGCGGCGTGCTGGCGGACGAGAGCGGCGAGGCTTGGGACGGCAGGGGCTTCCAGCACTCCGAGGCGGTCGCCGAGGTAGTCCCAGAAGCTGATGGCTTGCTTGGCGCAGGTTTTCATGAGCCCAAGGAAGGCGTCTCGTGCGTCGCGGCCTGCATCGGAGCGGGTTCCAGCGGAGATCTTGCGTCGCGTGACCTGGCAGCGGATGTCGTTTTCCGAACCATTGGTGTGGAGCGGAATGTCGGGGCGCGTCAACACCATCAGCAGTTCGTCTTTCTGCGCGCGAAGCCGCGCCAAGAGCCTGTCGAGTGTGACGAAGCCCGTCTCGGTGGAAAAGATGGCGTCGAAGCGGCATTCAAGTTGGCGGGCGCGGCGCCGAGTTGACGCCCGGCGGTACGCCTTGAGGTCCTTGTAAAGGCGCCAGATGCGGGCGCGAATGCGCTCCTTTGCCTGGACGTGCGCCGTGCAGACCGTATCGAGCTTGTGGATGAGACGTTCCGCATGGACCCAGCAGAGCGCGTGTTCCGCGATCCTGAACTGGCCGGCGCCATCGGAGACGACGACTGTACCGTCCAGAAGGCCCTGTTCGGCAATCGAGCCCCACAACGCGGCTTCGGTTGCGATCTGGACCGGGTCGGGCTGGACCGTAAGGTTCGTAAGGCCGAGTTTTTGGAGATGGGCCATGAAGGCTTTGCGGCCAGCGAAGCGCTGCTCGGCGTCCCCAAAACGGGCGATAGTCGCCAGGGGCAGATTGTGCTCGCGCATATAATCGAGGGCGGCCCGGTTGATGACGTAGTCGTCGCGCCCAGCCCTGAGCAACGCGAGAAAATTCAGCCGGCTCTTTGAGCCGGTGGTTGCGAAGAACGCAAAGCAGTCATTGCCGATATGCGTGCAAAAGCCGTTCCGGGCTTTATGGCGAGCGCCCGTATCGTCGACGGTCAGCCAGGACGCCGAAGCCATCCCTGCGCGCAGGACGTCCATGTTTTCTTGAAGGAACGCGTCTTGCCCGCTGCTCAAGAGCCGCACGATCTGCCGCTTGGAAATCTCGACGCCCAAGCCGGTCAGCTGCGCGGTCAGACGCGGGATCGTGATCTGCCCTTGGTGGTATTGGCTCACCACGAAGCGCTTGAGGTTCGGCCCGAAATGACCGGCGACGCCCTTTGGCAGCGCCGCGACCACAGTCTCGCCGGACGCAAGCAGCCAGCGCTCGCGCCGGTAGCGGACCGTCCACGGCAGGATGACGATATCCTGGATGATGAAGTCCTCGTAGCCCTTGAAACGGGCGCCGTCCGGAAGGCTGTCCGGCTTGAGGATGCGGGTTTCGTCAAGTGTAAGTTTTGAGCGCTTGGCGCCACGGCGCCCTTTGCGCTTGCCGCCTTTCGCGCCGGCTGTCTCCGCCGCCTTCTCCATGCCGCTGGGCTTGAGCTTGGGGCGTCCCTTCAACCCCTTGAGACGCGCGATCTCCTCGCGCAGCGCTGCGTTCTCTGCCTTGAACCGGGCATTGTCCTCCAGAGCCTGCAGCAGCAACGCCTTCAGCTCTTCGAGGCCAAGCCCCGAATTATCGCGGGTCGATTTCGGCCATCCCCCAAGGGAGTCACCAAATGAGTTCGCCATGAGTTCCTGCCAAACGAGGGCGCCCGGACTTTTGCCCCTGTTACATCTTATCCCCTGTCGGCTCACGAAGCCGAAATGGTCCATATTTTTCGCCCGATGAGTAACTTTTTAACCAAATACATGGCGGGAAATAATTCCGCCGCGCTCCTGTTAACCGTCTTCGGTTAATTCCTCGGCGCGCGAACGAACCGTTCACCATAAGGCGCGCGCTAAGCACCGTCCGGGGATGGCGATGGCCGGAATAACGAAGCATGTCTCAAGCACCCGCACTCGGTCGGACGCGGGCATCGTGTGACCGCCGCCCGGAATTTGGCGCCGGCGCATTCCGGGCCGTTACGAAAATTGCGTCACAGAGCCGGATCAAGCGCTGCGCTGAGACTCGGGCTCAAGCTGGACGTAACCCTCCGGAGCACGCAAAGTCCAGCGCACGCCATCGGGATCGAACCGATAGTCCACCTCGCCCTGCACCGCTTCAGCAGCCATCCGCTCGATGACTTTTCGTCCGAACCCGCGATGAGTGGAGGTTTCGACCGGTGGGCCATCCATCTCGGTCCAGGTCATTTCGAAGTAATTGCTGCCGCCGTCCTGAACCGTAGCCCAGCCCACGGCAATCTTTCCGCGATCATTTGAGAGAGCTCCGTATTTGATGGCGTTCGTCGCGAGTTCATGCACGGCCATCCCGATACCCTGGGCGGCTTCCGGCTTGAGAACGACAGGATCGCCGCGAATGCTGAGCCTGTCCGCTGTCACGCCGAACGGCGCGAGTTGCGATTTTACCAGGTCCGCGATCGGGACGTGCACCCAATTGCCAGATATGATGAGATCCTGCGAAGCCGACAGGCTTTGCAGGCGGCGTGTCAGATTTTCCGTGAATGTCTTAGGGTTCGGGCCTTTCGCCGACTGATGAGCGATCGCCTGGACAACCGTCAGCAGGTTCTTGGCGCGGTGGTTGACCTCACGCATCAACATATGAGCGCGCTCTTCAGCCACTTTGCGCTCGCTGATATCGCGGATGATGGCGGACGCCCCCAGGATCGAGCCGTCGGAGGCTCTGAGAGGGGCGAGGTTTATGGAAACATCGACAATCCGTCCGCTCCTGGTTCGCGACTGCGCATCAAAGCTCAGGATAGTCCCATTGAGTGCGGACCGGATCGCGTCGAGGTTTTGGCTGCCGTTACCGTCGCCCAAGAGAAAGGCGGCCGATTGTGCCATCGCTTCCCGTTCGGAGTATCCAAACAGCCGGGTCGCCCCAGGATTCCAGGAGCGGATGTTTTCGTCGGGGCCGAAGCTGACGATGGCGTCTTGAGATTGTTCGACAATCGCGGCGAGACGGTTGGCGGCCGCGCTCGCCCGCTGCTGCTCGGTTATGTCCCGGACGGTTGCAACGAGTTGGCTGATCGAGCCTTTTTTGGTTCTGACGGGACTGATGGTGACATCCCAGCAATTTCCTTCGCCCGTCAGACAGGCGTTTCGGACTTGAAGCTGATGCGTCCGGCCTTGAAGGGCCGCGCGAAACGCCTGTTCGACACCCGGCCATGCGTTTGCAGACCAAATCTGTGACCACGGGCGCCCGCACAGCTCATCGAGGCTGGAAGCGCCGAGCAGCCTGACACCGTTCGGATTGACATATTCGAGCTTGCCGGCAGGATCGACAACCATGATGCAATCGGTGCTTGCTTCGAGGACGCTTCTTGCGAACTCTTCGCTCTGCCGGAGGTTTGCCTCGCTTTGCCGCAGGCGCAGCAATGAGCGTACCGCGGCCACCAGGACCACCGGCTCGACCGGTTCGACGAGGTAAAAGTCCGCGCCCTGGTCGAAGGCCGCCGCCTTGTACTCGCCGGTCACGAACGTCGCCGACATCTGCAGAACCGAAACCGAAGGATGCGAGACCTTGATCCGCCTGCACACTTCGATTCCGGAGATATCGGGCAGCTTCACGTCGAGCAACACAAGCGACGGATTGATTTCACCCACGAGGTCGAGCGCCTCGCCTCCGGTCGCCGCTTCCCGAACTTCGAAGCCCGCCTGCTGCAGGATGCGCGTCTTCGCGTAGCGGAGCGCTTCGGTATCATCGACGTTAAGCAGAATGCCGGTTCTATGCATGGCTTGCCGCACACTGGACGCAGGCGGTTTCGAGGGCATCCAGGATGACATCGCGCGTGAGATTGCTCTTCGAGATGATATGCTGGAGGCCTCCGTAGGAGAATATACTCGAACTCTCGAGGGAGGCGGAAGTCACGACGACGGTAGGAAGCGGAGCGCCGCCTTGTGAGGCGAGGCTTTCAAGCACGGCGAAGCCGTCGACGACGGGCATTGTGAGGTCGAGCACCATGACGTCGGGAAGCTCCGCGGCGAGGCGTTGCAAGGCTTCCTCGCCGTTCGACGCCTCCGTAATAGCGTAAAGTCCGGCGCCACCGATCCATTGGCGAAGGACGTAGCGAAACGTATCGTCATCGTCGACGACCAGAACCCGCTTCTTGGAGGATGGCTCGATGAGCGCATCCGCCGGAACCTGTCCATAGGTCAATGGCAATGTCAGAGTGAAGGTGGCTCCCCGGCCAAGCTCGCTTTGCACGGTGATGTCGCCGCCCAGCATGCGGGCGAGTTGCCGGGAGAGCGGCAGTCCGAGCCCGGTTCCCTTTTGCCTCATTTGCAGGCGGTTTTGAACCTGCGCGAACTCCTCGAAAATGATCTCCTGATGCTCGGGCGCGATGCCGATGCCCGTATCTCGCACTTCGATTGTCAGGAGGCTCCGTTCCGCATCCCGCGACGCGCTGACGCTGATGCTTCCCTTCTCCGTATATTTCAAAGCGTTGGAGACGAGATTGCGCAGAATCTGCGTGAGCTTGGCCTCATCGGTGTGAAGGTCCGAGAGCTTGTCCCGGACGGCAAAGGATAGCGTCACCGCACTTTGCATTTGCAGCGGCTTGAGCGTGCCGCGCAGACCGGCGAAGACTTCTTCGATCGAAAAATTCGATGGCGTCACTTCCATTCGGCCAGCCTCGACTTTCGCCAAGTCGAGAAGGTCGTTGACGATCTCAAGCAGATTTTCGGCCGATCTGCGGATCAAGCCAACCTGTTTCATCTGCTCGGACGTGAGCGCGCCGTCAACCTGATCGGCAAGAAGCCTTGCCAAGGCCAGAACCGAATTGAGCGGCGTACGAAGCTCGTGGCTGATATTGGAGAGGAAGCGGCTCTTCAGATCGCTCGCCTGTTTCAACTGTTCGGCGCGCTGGTCGAGTTCCGCGTGAAGAGCCACGACGCCGCGATTGGTGTCGTCAAGCTCACGGCTGAACTGTTCCAGGCTGAGGAGCAGTTCCCGATTTTGATCGCGCAACGCCGTCACCGGGTCGCCCGTCTTCTCTCGTCCGAGAATTGCCGCGATATCGCTGAGGGTTCGGGCCGCGACGGGGCAAGACGCCGGAGGCAGGCGCTTGCGCAATTCCACCGTCGTCCCCTGTTTTGAGACCGAGCTGACATCAAACCGATCCACGAGGCGTTTCGCCCCGATAAGCCCGCGCCCGCATCCGGGCAGATGCAGATAGTGGCCGTCAAGGATGCCGTCCAGATCGGTAATGCCGGGGCCTTTGTCGGTTATCCGGATGAGGAGAAAAGCCCCCGAACCGTTTTCTTCGATGCCGATCTCGACCTTTCCGCCATGGCCATAAGCGAAAGCGTTGCGCGCGATTTCCGAAACCGCCGTCGCGACGCGGGTTTGATCCTGAGTATCGAAGCCCAGCAATTCCGCCACGCGCCTCGTTCTCTGCCGGGCGCTGACAACATCCGCTTCGATCTCCACCATGAGCGTGATGATGAGGCGGATCATGCGTCCTCCCCCGCGGCCACGAAGATCGTTGCGTCGTCGCGTCCGCGCTCGAAGTCGCGAAAGATCACGCCAGCGGCAAGCGCCGGGCTCGCGCGCAGGAGACCGGGATATTTGAGGATCGACCAGCCGGAAGCGATCCCATCGGACGCAAGCGCGACGCGAGCCCCTTTCGGAAGCGGATAGTCGAAAGCCTGAATGTGGCGGACAGCCAATCCGGCCGTCCCGTTCAGCGAGACCATCCTGCGAACTGAATCTTCGGCGAAAATCGCACCGGCGACGTTGCCGATGCCGGCATAGGTCACCAGAGCCCGTTCGCGGTCGATCCGTGCGACGGAGACCGCTGCGCCCCGCGTTTTCTTGAGACCGCCGTCGACGGCCGCGAGAATTTCCGAAACCGGGGCTGCCGGTTGCTGCCGGAAGATCCGGACGGCTTCCTGCGCCGCTTGGTGCGCGGCGTATCCATGTCCCAGTCCATCAGCGACAAGCACGGTTGTCCGGCTCCCATCGGACATTTCGGCCCATGCGTCGCCACAAACCTCTTCGCCATGTTTAGGGATCGAAATGGCGCCCGACTTCGGACGCTCCCCGTTATCAGGCGTGCGCTTTGCGTAAAGCACAGCCAGCATGGCGGTGCCGCCTCCGGGCGCCGTCGAGACCTCGAAGATGTTGCTCAGCCGTGAAAGCGCCCCGAGCCCCGTGCCCGGACTGCCCGCGGTGGAGAAGCCGTCGCGGCTTGCAGCCGCCAGGTCCGAAATTCCCGCCCCCTTGTCGAGCGAGAGAATTTGGACGCCGGTGCCGGCTCCAGCTTCGATCAAACCGGCGATCAGAACCCCATGCGATGCGTGCTTCAAAAGGTTCGTCGCAAGTTCGGTCACGACGATGGCCACCCGTCCCGCGTCGGGTTCGCCGAAACCGGCCTGCTCCGCAAGACGAACGCAGTGACGCCTCGCTTCCGCGACATGGCTCGCGTCCTCAACGGGTAGTTTCAGTTGCATGCTACTTCCAGCGAGCTATCGAAATGCGCGTCCCCTGACCAACGGCGGACTCGATGGTAAACTCATTACAGAGCCGCTTCGCTCCGCCCAAGCCCAATCCCATGCCCTTATTTGTTGTGAAGCCATCCGTCATGGCCCGCTCGATGTCGGCGATTCCGGGGCCGGAGTCTTCGAACGTGAGGCGCACGCCCTTTCTCACCCCATTTTGCAGAAGTTCCATCACGACATGGCCGCCCTTCCCATGAATGATGGTGTTGCGGGCAAGCTCGCTCGCAGCGGTGATGATCTTGGTCTGTTCGACGAGCGACAACCCCGCGGAAATCGCCAGGTTGCGGACGCCTTGACGAACAGCAACCACTTGTTCATCGGCGAGGAGCGGCAAAGTCTCACTCTTCAAGACCTGCATACGCTTCTCCCTCGCCGTTCAGGCGGCTACGGATGAGGTCCATGCCCCGCTCGACATTGAGCGCGGTCTTTACGCCTGAGAGCGAAAGGCCAAGTTCGACAAGAGTGATAGCCACGGCGGGTCTCATCCCGCAAACCACGGTTTCGGCATCGAGGATGCGCGAGACGGCGGCGATGTTGTCGAGCATCCGTCCGATGAAGCTGTCGACAATTTCGAGCGAAGAAATGTCGATGAGCACGCCTTTCGCGCCCGTTTCGGCAATCCGCCCCGTCAGGTCTTCTTCCAGCGCGGCCGCTATCTTGTCGTGCATGTCGACCTGAATCGTGACGAGAAGGATCTCGCCCATCTTTAGAATAGGGATGCGCTCCATTCGATGTTTCCCATCTAAAAGGCGGAGGTTGAAGCATCTGCCGCGCGGCCTTTCTGCAAAGAAACGCTGCGGCCTGTCTTCACGAGCGCGAGTTTGAAAGCGTCGGCAAGCGTCGCCTTCGAATGCACATTCAACTCGACGCCGAGGTGAACCATGGTTTGGGCGATCTGCGGCCGGATGCCGGAGATGATGCAGTCGGCGCCCATGAGCCGCATCGCCGCCACCGTCTTCAGGAGGTGCTGCGCGACAAGGGTGTCGACGGTGGGTACGCCCGTGATGTCGATGATCGCGATCTGAGCGCTCTGCTGCACCGTGGCTTCCAGCAACGTCTCCATGACGACCTGCGTGCGGGCGCTGTCGAGGGTTCCGATCAAGGGGACGGCGAGAATGCCGTCCCAGAGTTTCACCACGGGCGTTGAAAGTTCTGCGATCTCGCGGCTCTGCCGGTTGATGACCTCTTCGCGCGCCTTGACGAAAGCTTCGAAGGTGAACAAGCCGAGCTTGTCGACGATCTGGGTCGCCTCCCAAATGGCTTGCGCCGCATCGCGCCCGCAAGCCGCCGTCAGTCTATTGAAGAGCGGCTCCTTCAGAGACAGGATGAATGTCGCGGTTTCGCTCGGAGAGTAGCCCTGGAGCGCCCGCGAGCGAGAGATATGGTCGAGCATCGCCCGAGTTTCGCGATAGGCATCGGCGTTGATGTCGGCGCCTGAGGCGAGCGCTGTCTTGAACGCTTTCAAAAATTGTTGACATTGGGTCGTAAGGTCCTGCGGAGACATGCGCCCCGCGCCCATTGCCCCCGCCTCCTTCAATTTTCCAAGCCACTCGTTCAGGATTTCATTTTCGCTGGTTTCAACGATCTGCGCGAGCCCGTTTGAGCGCATTGTCGGAGGTTCCCTCGTGGTGTTGCCATCGGCATAAGGATGATCTGAAAGCAGGGAAGGCAAAGTGTTTGGTCCGTAGATTTGGATATCGGGAATGCGAATGCCTAGATGCGGGGTGTAAGGAGTATAGGTTCAGCAGCAGCCTCCGGTTTTAAACCGGCGGGACCTCCTTCTATTCCAAAATTGCCGATGCGAGACTAAATCCAGCCAGATCGAAGCAGGCTTGTCTCATCATTGCGAGGTTCGATGATACCCGATGCAGCGCGGCGAACTTTTTTGAAGGCAACGGGATATGCCTGCGGCGCGGCGGCGTCCGGCGCCTTCTCCTCATCGGAGACGTTCGCGGCCTCCCCCAAAGCCTTCGAAAGCCTTGAAGCCGGGGCGCAAGGCGATCTTGCCGACAGCGTCTTGCGGCTCGCACGCCAGGCCGGCGCCTCCTATTGCGACGTTCGCATCGGCCGCGATCAAACCGAATTCCTGTTCGCGCGGGAAGAGAAGCTGCAAAAGTTCAGCGCCACATACTCCACGGGGCTTGGCGTGCGCGTCCTCCTGGACGGCAGTTGGGGCTTCGCCGGAAGCACGATGACAAGCGAAGCCGACGCGAAAAGAGCTGTCGAGCAGGCCGTCGAGAATGCGCGGGCCGCACGGCTTTTGCAGGCCAAGCCCATTATTCTGGAGGAGATTCCGGCCTATCAGGACGATTGGGCCATGCCCGTGAAAGTGGATCCCTTCGCGGTGCCGGTCGAAGAGAAGGCCGCGAAACTTCTTGACATCAATGCCGCCGCCTTGAAGGCAGGCGCCGACTATTGCAACTCCATGCTCTGGGCCGTGCGCGAAGAGAAAGTGTTCGCCAGCAGCCGCGGCAGCCGCATTCACCAGACCCGCATGCGCGTCTTTCCGCAATTTTCCGTGACCGCTATCGATAAGCAGTCGGGGAGGTTTGCGACAAGAGACAGCTTGCTCCCGCCGCGAGCGGCCGGGTGGGACTATGTGAGCGCGTGGGACGGCAAGGCCGAGGCCGCTCTTGCGGCAGCCCAGGCTCGCGAAAAGCTTCATGCGAAATCCGTTCAGCCGGGAGCCTATGACCTCGTGATCGATCCCGCAAATCTGTGGCTGACCATTCACGAGTTTATCGGCCACTCGACCGAGCTTGATCGCGCGCTTGGCTGGGAAGCCGACTTCGCCGGCACCTCTTTCGTCTCCCCGGACCACCTTGACAGGCTTCAATTCGGCAGCCCGCTGATGACCGTGATCGGCGATCGCTCCCAGGAGGGCGGCCTCGCGACCGTAGCTTACGATGACGATGGCGTTCGCACAGAAGGCGCCGAGTTTCCGATCATCGAGAACGGCGTCTTCCGGAATTATCAGATGGCGATGGGGCAGGCCCAGCTGATCGGGAAAACCCGCTCCAACGGCTGCGCTTATGCCGATGCTCCAACGGCATTCCCGATCCAGCGCATGCCCAACATATCCTTGCAGCCTGACACGAAGGAAACATCGCTCGCCGATCTCATCGCAGGCGTCGAGCGCGGCATCCTCGTCTCTGGCGCGGGCAGTTGGAGCATCGACCAGCAGCGCGATAATTTCCAGTTTGGCGGGCAGCTGTTCTGGGAGATCGACAACGGCAAGCTCGGGCCGATGCTGCGCGATGTCGCCTATCAGGGGCGCACGGTGTCCTTCTGGAACAGCCTCGACGGGATCGGCGGCCCATCCACCTACGAGCTTGGCGGAGCGTTCACCTGCGGCAAGGCGCAGCCGATGCAGCTTGCGCCGGTGTCTCATGGGGCGGTTCCCGGGCGCTTCCGGGGCATCACCGTCCTCAATACTGACAGGACGGAACTTTGATCATGCTTCTTTCCCCGGAAGACGTAAGAGCCTTGGCGTCCAAGATTATCGGCCGCTCGCGTGCCGACACGTGCACAGTCTCGGTTTCGGGAGGCAGCAGCCGTCACTTCCGCTTCGCGAAAAACGAACCCACAACCAATGGCGCGTTGAGCGACGTCACGATTTCCATCGAGTTCGAGCTTCGGCTTGAGGTCTGCAACCGTCACCGTCAATTCGCTCGACGACACGGCTCTCGAAAAAGCGCAAGCGCACTCCGAGGAGATTGCGCGCCTTTCTCCCGAGAACCCGGAATTCATGCCACCGCTTTCGCCTCAGACCTACGAGGCGGGGGGAGCCCGCTTCGACGCTTCGACCGCCAGCGTGACGGCGGACGCGCTTGCCGGCGCGGCGAAGTTAGCGATCGGAGCCGTGAAGGGCCGCGAAGCCGCTCTCACCGGCTTTGTCGAAGCCAGCCATAGTTTCAATGCCCTTGCCAACAGCGCGGGCCTCTTCGTTTACGATCAGGGAACGAGCGCCGAGCTGACCGCAACCGCCCGCAATACCGGCCGCCGCTGGTCAGGCTGGGCGGGAAGCTCACAGAACCGCTTCAGTGCGCTGGATGCGGAACAGCTTGGCGAACGCGCCGTCGAAAAAGCGGTTTTCAGGGGCGATCCGGTGGATCTGGAGCCGGGCGCCTACACCGTCGTGCTGGAGCGCGCCGCCGTCGCCGATCTCGTTTTGCAACTCTTGGGCCACATGGATGTTCGCGGTGCAGACGAAGGCCAAAGCTTCCTTTCCAAACCCGGCGGCGGCACAAAACTGAATGAGAAGCTCCTGAACGAGCGCGTCACGATAACGTCCGATCCGGCTGATCCCATCGCGCCCGAGACCCTTTGGGGAGAAGGCGGCGTGGCCAAGAGGCGGACCGCCTGGTTTGAGCGAGGCGTCGCCAGACAAGCAAGCTGCTCGCGTTTTTGGGCGCAGAAGACAGGCCGGGATCCCCTGCCACGTTCCCATAACCTCTCGATGGCGGGCGGTACGGTGCCCCTTGAAGACATGATCCGGGACATCAAGCGCGGCATTCTGGTGACGCGCTTCTGGTATGTAAACACGGTGGACCCGAGAACCTTGCTCTCCACCGGCATGACCCGCGACGGCAACTTCCTCATTGAAAACGGGAAGATCGTAGCGCCCGCGCTCAATCTCCGGTTCAATGAAAGCCCGGTCTCCGCCTTCAGTAATATCGAAGCCATGGGGCCTGCCGAGCGCACGATCAGCGGCTATGGCGGCGATCATGCGATCTCGGTGCCACCCCTCATGATCAAGGGCTTCACGTTCTCCTCGAAGTCGAGCGGCATCTGATGGCGGCCGTCGGAACGTTCGTCCCCTTGCCGCCAGGAATTTCCCAAGCCTGATCGTCATCCTGTGAGGGTGTACAATCGGTTAAGATTGGGTTCGTTTGGTAAAAGGGGCCTAAGTAATTATATAGATAGTTTTCTATCGCTTTCGAGGACGCGCCATGGGCGAAGGCCTCGTCATTCATGGCGGTTCGTATGCGGAAAGGGCGGAAACCGTTCGGCGGGGGTCGCTCGCCACATATCGGGTAGCGTCGGGCATTCCCCGGCGTTTGCGCGCCACCCTTAAAAAAGCAAGGATTGCGCTCGCTTATCGGCTTCGCGCAGAGATGCCTGCGCCTGTTTTCAACCTGCCACCATGGTTTCCGATGCTTTCCCTGGCACATTTCCGGCTACAGCGGCGCACGCTGCGTTCGCTGATTTATCTTTTTTGGATCTACAGTTTTGTGAGCAGATCTGTCGGTACATTTTCACAGATTTACATCTATGAGATGTTCAACAGCGTGCAGCTTACTATCGTTGCAGCAATAGTCATGTTTACCGGCATCATGATAGGCTTCTGCATTTGCGGCGTGGTCGCCGCCTGGTACAGCTTGAATGCAAAGCACGGATTTCTTCTCAGTTTCCTCTTTACCGGGTTGGGCCTCATCCTTCTGCCGCTGGCGCATGATGTGCCGCAGGCATGCGGCGCCGTCGCCATAAGAGGGATTGGCAGCGGCCTGTTCTGGCTGACCATTCACACCTATGAGCTGATGGAAACAAGCGATCATGAACGCGACATCTATTCGACGTTTCTGTCCGCCGGCGACCAGATCGTCACATTGGCGAGCCCCGCCTTTGCGACCTTTCTGATCTGGATTTCGCATCGTCTGGGCGTTGGCGATTTCACGCTCCTGTTCGTGGCCATGCCACCGCTCCTTTTGCTCGGGCTCCCGGCCCTTGCCAGGCTGAACGACTACCGTCCGGCCCCGATTGGAAGGCACGACCTTGTGTATTTTTTCGCGGACAGGCGAAATCAGGCGGCCCAGATTTACCTCATGGGCAGTGCGGCCACGCATATCCTGCAGCAGGCCGTGATTCCGCTGGCGGCTATAACCGTGCTCGGCACCGCGCTGAATGTCGGCGGTTTCAACACGATCTTCGCCCTTGCCGGAGCAATCGCCCTGCTGGCGGTGGGCTCGCGCCGCCGTCCGGAAAACCGCCTCTTCATCCTCGGGATGAGTTCGATCATCCTGGTCGCGCTCAATGTCATGCTCGGCTTTTCGCTGACGCTTGTAACGCTTGTCGTGTACACGATCGGCACTAGCATTACGCAGCCCGTCATGCGCGTTTCCCAGCACGTCCTCGACCTCAAAACCATGGACGGGATGAGCCATCGCGCCAGCGATTTCTACCCCGCCATGATCCTGCGCGACGTCGCCTTGTGGGTGTGGCGAACGCTTGCGGCGCTGATCCTTCTCGCGTTCGCCGGCGACGCCCAAACGGGGCAAGGGGTTATTTCCCTTGGCCTGTATTTCATCGCCGGCGCCACCATCATAACCTATGCCGGCGCGCGGATACTTCTTACCTGGAAGCCATGAGGCTTGCAGCCTTCGGCAGGCATTAAAGGTCATATTGCCGATGGGCGGATCTCTTCGAGATAGCTTTTGGAGTTCTGAGTGGGCGCAACGACGCTTTGGAAGCCATGATCGCCGCGCCGCAGGCTCAGCCGTGTTCGAAGCCGGCGCTGATGATGAGCCTGACGTCATCGCCGATGAGCGGGATATAGGTGTTCACGCCGAAGTCGCTGCGCTTGATCGCACCGCTGGCCTCAAAGCCAACCGTGTATTTCTTGTCGAGCGGGTTCGTGCCCGCGCCGTTGAACGTCACATTGAGTGTCACGGGCTTGGTCACACCATGCAACGTCAAGTCGCCCGTAACCTTGGCCGAACTCTCGCCCCCGCGCTCGATCTCCTTCGCCTTGAAGACGATCTCGGGATATTTCTCGGTATCGAGCCATTGGGGACTCTTGAGTTCGCCATCCAGCTTCGCATTGCTGGTCGAAATGGTGCTTGCCGGGATGTGGATCTCGAACGTGCTGTCGCCGACCGACTTCGGCGTGAGAGTCAAATTGCCGGAGACTTCCGTGAATTCCCCGTACCAGGTCGTGAAACCCATATGGGAGACCGCGAAAAGCACGCGCGTATGGTGCGGCTCGACCGTGTACGCTCCCTCCTGAACCTTTGCCGGAGCGATGTCCACCGTCGCTTGCGCGTGGGCCAAGGACCACAGAACCGCCGCAGGAAGAAGAGCAGCCGTGAGGAGTTTGGTATGCGTTTTCATTTGCTTTCCTTTGTTGAACTCGGTTGGACTGACGTCATGCGGCAAGGGCGGAGATTTCACGGCGGGCTGCGGCAAGAGCGGCATTCCTGGCATCAGCACCTTTGCCGATATTCTCGGCACGGATGGTGGTGACGTCCGTGATGCCGATGAAGCCGAGCGTCGCCTTCAGATAGCTTTCCTGATGGTCGAGGAAAGCCGCCGGCGAATGTTTCCCATAGGAGCCGCCGCGCGAGGAAGCGATAATCGCTTTTTTGCCCGCAGGCAGAAGGCTTTCCGGAACCCCTTTCTCCGTGTAGCGAAAGGTGCGTCCCGCAACGACGACCCGGTCGATCCAGGCTTTGAGCTGACTTGAGATCGCGAAGTTATACATGGGTGCCCCAATCACGACGATTGATGCCGCAAAGAGTTCGTCCAGAACTCTCCCACCATCGGCGATATCGGCTTGAACCGCGCCGTCTTCCGGCGATGCGCCATGAAAGGCCGCGATATGCGCCGGCGAAAGATGCATCAAGGGATCGGCGGCAAGATCGCGATAGATGATCTCGATGCCGGGATGCAGCCTCAGCTGCTGATCGACGATCTCGCCCGATAAAATCCGGGAAACCGAATGGGGACCCAAAATACTTAAATTGATATGCAAAAGCTTCACGGCAGGGAATCCTTTCAAAATCAGAGGCTTGGGGCGGAGCCGAACCAGCGGCACATGGCCTTTGTGCTTATATAGAGGACAAATACCCCTCGGATAGCCTATATGTTTCGATATTATCCATCGTCAGAAAAGATGGATCATGCAGGAAACACGATGCTTGACGGGCTTTCGCTTGACCAATTGAGAACCTTCATCGCCGCTGCGGAGGAAGGCAGTTTCTCGGCCGCGGGCCGGCGTCTTGGACGCGCTCAGTCGGTGGTAAGCCAGACCATCGCCAATCTGGAAGCTCAGCTCGGCTTGCCCTTGTTCCAGCGCTCCGGCAGATATCCCGAATTGACGGAGCAAGGCCGTATCCTGCTCGCGGATGCAAGGGCCGTTGCGCGTGTGACCGACGGCTTGAAAGCCCGCGCAAAAGGCATGGCCTCGGGCCTCGAAGCGGAACTGTCCGTTGTGGTCGATGTCATGTTTCCGATGAGCCAACTCACAAAGGCCGCCGCCGCGTTTGGCGCAGCTTTTCCAGTAACGCCGCTAAGACTTTATGTGGAGGCGCTTGGAGGCGTGGCACAGGCCGTCCTCTCGGGCCGTTGTGGATTGGGAGTCATGGGTTCGCTGACGCTTGAACGGCCCGAGCTTGGCCGTGAGCGCCTGCTCGGCGTCAAAATGGTTTTCGTAACCTCGCCGAGACATCCTCTCGCGGGTTACAAAGGCCCGATCCCGCAATGCGCGCTCGCAGAGCACGTCCAACTCGTTCTTACGGATCGTACCGATCTTTCGCAAGGACAGGAATTCAAGGTCTTGTCGCCCCGGAACTGGCGGCTTGCCGATTTGGGAGCGAAACATGCTTTTTTGCGCGAAGGATTGGGATGGGGAGGCATGCCCTTCGCTATGGTCGAACGCGATCTCGCGGACGGCTCCCTTGTCGAGATCAAATTGCAGGACACGGAAACCGGCGGCTTCATCATGCCGATGTTCGCGACTTATCGCACCGATTCGCCGCCGGGACCGGCCGGCCGGTGGCTCATCGATCGGTTCAAGATTTCAGAGTTGAATGAAACGGAGACTTAGCCAAAACTCGGTCATCCTGAGGAATTAGGCGAGCAAACGTAATCATGAGGAAGCGTCTTCACTTTCAATGATCATGATAGAAAAAACTGTGTATTTCGTGCGGCACGGTCAAAGCCGGGACAATGCCGCGCCTGTGTTTCAGTCTCCCAACTCGCCGCTGAGCGAAGTGGGACGCACGCAGGCCGGGCGGGTTGCCGAGCGGCTTTGCAAGCTTTCATTTGAAGCGCTCATTGCCAGCCCTTTTCGACGCTCGATCGAGACCGCCGAAATCATCGCCAAGCTTACGGGCATGGAGGTGGAATACTCGGAGCTTTTTGTCGAACGCATCAAGCCGACATGCATCAACGGCAAGCCTCATGATGACGAAGCCGCCAACGCGGTTTGGAGGAAATGGAACGAAACTCTCTACACACCGGTGAGGCGGGTCTCGGACGGCGAAAACTTCGACGATCTCGTCAGACGGGCCGACGAGGCGCTTGCCTTTCTTGGAAACCGCGCCGAGCGTTCCCTGGTCGTCGTGACTCACGGGTATTTCTTGCGCACCATCCTCGCCCGCATCGTGTTGGGGGAGATGATTTCCGGCGAAACCTTCAGGCGCTTTCAGCACAGGGCATCCATGGAGAACACTGGGCTTACGGTCGTTTGCTACCAAGGGGGCTTCGAAGAAGAACCAGGCTGGCGGGTCTGGGTTTATAACGATCACGCTCATTTGGGGTAAGCGAAGTTTGCCGGACGGGAATCATATTCGCCCTTCGCTCAGCGCAGCCAGGGTCAGGAACTCCGGAACTGATTTTCCATGTTGCCGAATAGTCATCTCAACGTAAACTAGACCGACCTGCGTAAGCTGGCTACGGAGTCATCGAGCACGTTTATGGTTGAGCGATCAGAATTTAATAGAGTGTCTGAGCTACCTCCAAAGGTTTATGACTTCTGGCCATATCGTTATTTATGGTTTTACAAGTTCCAACCCCTTGTGTCGAATGAATATTATGGAAAGGTGTTTACAAGAGCGATTTTATTTTCATTTTTTCTGTTCTCTGTTTTTGTTTTTATATCTGAATATTACTCATTTGGTTCTCTGTTTCTATCTACAAAGAACTCCTGGCCAATTTATATTGGTCTAGTTGGAGTTTCGGCATTTATATTTTTGATAGGCGTGTTGGCACCGCTTTGCTTCAGTACACTCACTTCTCTCCAACCTCTATTTGATATATCTTCGGAAGCATACAATAAGCGCCTAGATGAATTTGTTCGAAGAGTTCTGTATGGGCCGCGTAATTTATTATTCAGTATAATTGTTACAATTCCGGCAGCAATAGTAGGCAATTCAGGCATTGTTAGCCGTGATGATAATGCGTATCAGCAAGATAGAGATCTTGTTGATCTTCTTAGGATAATGCCAAGCTCGCTTTGGTATCACAATACGTCTTTTAATAAGTTGATAATACCGGCTATAGTTTGGACAATAGCCATATTTTTTATAATACTAACTATACGTGGGTTTGTAGCTTATATCCAGCTTATGAAATTCATAGGTGATCTGAATTTTAGGTCTCTTTATGTGGTTCCGATAGCCGCCCTTCGGTTCCGTAAGCTAACAAATTTCAATTTCACGGTCTCTATCTGCTACTCAGTAGGCGTGTTACTCGTACTTTCTGCTTTCAATTTAAAATCCCGTTACGCGGTAGCCATCATTGCTGCCCTGGTATCAATATCATTTCTAATTGTATCCCTTCCATATTTGTATTTCTCACGGAGGCTGAGAGCAGAGGTCGACAAGCTTATTGACCATGTTCTAGGCGCTAATCTGTTTAGCAAAAGCGATTTCGGTGCACAAGATAGAGATATTCGTGCGATGTTAGAGGTGGTAAATTTGATAAAGGACCTGCCGTCCGGCATTTATGAATTGAGACTTGGTGCTGGAAATGCAGTGATAACCACGCTACTCGCGCTCGCAGTGGGCTATCTCAAGCTTCAATAATTACGATTTCCGGTAACTGGAGTTTGGACGGGCTTATGGCGCGATCGCGGATGGCGCGAGACATGCTAAACTGCGCGTTCATTGATTGGGAACCCGTCCGTGCCGCTGTCGGAAGCAAAGCCGGTCACGATTGCGATCGATCACGCGACCCAAGTCTCTGGCCTATTGCAAAAGGCGCCGCAAACGCGAGCCTGTTTTGTGCTGGCTCACGGCGCGGGCGCGGGTATGACGCATCCCTTCATGACAGCGGTGGCCGAGGGTCTCGCCGAACGGAATATCGCCGCGTTGCGCTACCAATTCCCCTCCATGGAGCGAGGTGGCAAGAGGCCGGACCCGCCGAAGCTTGCCCAGGCCGCCGTGCGGGCTGCCGTGGCCGAGGCGCGGCGCTTGCTGCCGAACGTCCCCCTTGTCGCCGGCGGCAAATCCTTCGGCGGCCGCATGACATCGCAGGCGCAAGCCATGGAGCCGCTTCCTGGCGTCCGCGGGCTCGCATTTCTCGGATTTCCGCTGCACCCGGCCGGGCGGCCCTCCAAAGACCGCGCTGATCATTTATTCAAAGTGCACATCCCCATGCTGTTCCTGCAGGGGACGCGAGACGCTCTGGCCGAGATGGGCGAACTCGAGCCGCTTTGCGAGGCACTCGGCGCGGACGCCACCCTGAAGCTTTTCCCAGACGCTGACCATTCTTTCCATGTGCCGGCCCGCAGCGGGCGCACCGATGCGCAGGCGCGGGCCGGGATGCTGGATGCGCTGGCCATTTGGGTTGCCGCGGTAGTAAAAGGTGGCGCCGTCTAAGAAGAAAATTACCATCTTAAGTAGTAGTAACGAAATTATGCAACTTATTTCGTTCCCCAGCGGGTCGTCCGCAACGCCGGGCAAGAACTAAGCAACTTAACCCTAAGCAACTTACCCTCCTCGAAAAGGCGCGTATACGCTTGCGCATAAGCTTGTCTACAATTTCGGCGAAACA
Organism: uncultured Alphaproteobacteria bacterium; assembly: GCA_963839435.1. Lineage (GTDB taxonomy): Bacteria > Pseudomonadota > Alphaproteobacteria > Rhizobiales > Rhodomicrobiaceae > Rhodomicrobium. The sequence goes on along the minus strand of CAWIVD010000002.1, from coordinate 58,804 downwards.
TTTTTTCCGAAAAATGGAATAACTCGCTTGATTTCCCGTTTCATTGTCAGCTAAGTTTTCTAACTATAGCGGTAGAATCAGAAAGTTCTTTCTAGGCAACTAGTGGATGCTCATGGCGATGCGGACAAGGCTTGGCTAATGCAGCTATATAAAATCCATAATATCGAGGCTTTAGGTGCCATAAATATACCATGATCAAGACTATATGATTATCCGCTTGGTGAGGATCTCATGACAAGCAGTGAACTGAGTAAAAGAAAAAGCGAACGCATCGCAGAGTCGCTGTCGGTCGGAGTTGCGGAAAACAAATCCACCCTTGAATCATATTTGCGAAATAGCCTTGAAGATCTGGCAACTTCCGTTCCAAACGCAAACGGGATCGTACTTGCCTCAAGGCATGGCAAAGATAACAACCTTGTTAGTCATGAGCGGCTAGACGATCAAGCGCTCACACACCGCGACCCGCAGAAATGGGGGCGAGGCGTCGACACAGGTTTGACTGCCGGAAGGCGTTCGAGAAAGCTCTTCCCGTCAATTTTATCGTATTTAGCAATTGCTATACTTTCCGGAGGGATATCGGGAGGCGCGTTACTTTACTTCCTGCTCCATTACGCGGTTCCCCACGACACTGAATCCAGCAGCGCTCTTTCATCTGCGCCCGGGGCAGGGGAAGGCGAAACTTCAGATCGCCCTGTCATCGAGCGCTCGCTCTCGTATACCCCTGTCTCCAAAGCAGTGTCCCTGCCAGCAGACGGCGTTGAGCGCCGGGACGGCCCGGCACTAAATGCGAGCGGTTCGTCCCCCCCAGCAGAGTCGAACAGGAAAGCTGTCGAAGTCATGGATCCAACGGGGATCCTGCCCGCCACTACGGCGGCGGATGCGAAGGAGCCTGACGCCGGAAGCAAGACAGTCTCCTCCAAGAGCGCGGACTCGAAGGAGCCTGAGACCAGGAGCAAGACAGCCGCCATCGCCCCTGTTGAGGAGCCAACTCCGGCCGCGCCAATTCCCGCGCTGGTTGCCCCCAAAGCCCTTCAGGAAGGGCCGCTTCCCGCAAGTGACAAGGCCGATCCGGGCGCCGCGAAACGGGTTACCCCACTTCCGAAACTCCCCGCGGAGCAGGAGGATAAGATGCTGAAACGGGCATCGATCCTCCTCGGTCAGAATGACATCGCCGGTGCGCGCCTGATTTTCCAATATCTGGCGAACCATGGAAGCGCCGGCGGCGCGTTTGCTCTCGCCGAGAGCTACGACCCGAAGAAATGGGGCAGCCACCGCGTTACCGGAATGGCCCCGGATAAAGATCTGGCTCGCACCTGGTATGCGCGCGCGGCCGAAATGGGCAGCAGGGAAGCTGCTGCCATCCTGCGCAAAGAGAAGCCCTGATCCTGTAGCGAAGCTCAAAATCTCAATTCATTGAGGGGTATCATGAGACACTCGTCGCCTGAACGTGTCGTTCCGCAAGCCACGCGCTGGCTGGCCAGTCTTCTCATGGCCGGTCTTTGCCTTTTTGTCTGCCTGGATACGGCGTCGGCGCAGTTCAAGACGCAGACCTACGATCAGAAAAAGCGAGAGGCCAACGACATCTCGGTGGCAATCATCGTCTCGGGGCTTTCGTGCACCTGCGCTCGCTTTACTGAAGATATGCGCAATGTCGTCAATGACCTCAGGCCGGACGGGATCCGCGTCTTGCCTGTTCTCGGCGTCGGAGGCTTGCAGAACCTGAAAGACGTCCTCTTCCTGAGGGGCATCGACATGGGCATCGTGGATCAGGATAATCTGGCGCTCCTCAAAAAGAGGGATCCCAAGCTCTACGCCGACATCGAACAGCGCGTGCAGTATATTACGAAGCTGTACAACGCGGAACTTCACGTGCTCGCCCGCAACGACATCAAGTCTCTCGCGGACCTCAAGGGCAAGAGGGTCAACTTCAACGTCAAGGAACATCAAACGGAGGTTACGGGCGACCACCTCTTTTCGATGCTGAACATCCCCGTCGAAAAGACGAACTACGATGTCGACGAATCGATCAGGCGGCTCTTGAGCGGCGATCTGGCGGCCATCATGATCGTGACGGGGGCTCCGCAGTCGGCGCTGGCCAAGCTCAAGAAAGAGGACGGCCTGCATTTCGTTCCTATCGATCAGGATAGCTTGCCCGGCATCGATTTCACGCCCGTGATCGGGGAATATCTGCCGGCCGAGTTTACGAGCAAGACCTATCCCAATCTTGTGCCGGAAGGGACATCGGTTCCCACGATTGCCAACCGTGCGCTGCTTGTCACCTATGGCTGGCCCGAAGGCACGCCGCGTTACAACAGGATTGCGAAGTTTGTGAACGAGTTCTTCGGAAAGATCGACGAGTTCCACTCGCCTGCCAGGCATCCCAAATGGGCCGAAATCAATCTTTGGGCCGATATCCCCGGCTGGACGAGATTCAAGCCTGCTTCGCAGTGGCTTGCCGCGCACCAAAGGATGGCGCGCGTTGCGGTCGAGCTTGCCAAAGAGCAACCGGAAAACGTTCAGCAGACGATCAACGGCATGTTGACGGATGCAAATAGCCGCGACCTGAGTCCAAGCGAGAAAGAAGCGCTGCTCAACCGCATAAGACAATATCTGGAAAGTAACAAAACGGCGCGGTAAAATGTTAGCTTGCATCAGACCACAGATCGAAGCTTGAGCAGTAGTATTACAGAGGTTCCTTCTCGCGCTGCGCAATCAAACGGCTGTGGTGCATGACAAGAAACACTAACCGGTAGCAATCATGGAGCCGGGGTACATAGTTACATGACTGGAAGATCTGAATTCATATCTCGGCGAAAGCTGCTGAGAGTTGGCTTGAACGCGACGCTGCTTTATGGAGCGGCGCGAACTTTCCCGGCGCAAGCCGCCAATGTCACCTTGCCGTTCGACAACGGCGAACGCCCTCTCGTGCGGTTTCCCCAGAAGCGGCCGCTCATCAAGCTCACGACCCGGCCGCCCCAGCTGGAAACGCCGTTGACGGTGTTCAATGAATCCGTGATCACGCCGAACGATGCCTTCTTCGTTCGCTATCACCTCAGCCGGGCTCCCGCGCTGATCGACCCCGAGACTTTCCGTCTCGAGGTCAAGGGGAAGGTGAACAGTCCTTTGATGCTGACGCTCGAGGATCTTCGGCGGTTTGAGCCAGTGGAAGTGGTGGCTGTAAACCAGTGCTCAGGCAATGGCCGCGGTTTCTCCAGTCCCCGCGTCGCGGGAGGCCAGCTCGGCAACGGCGCTATGGGAAATGCCCGATGGAAAGGCGTGCCCTTGAAGGCCATTCTGGACAAAGCGGGCGTCCAGGAAGGCGCCAAGCAGGTGATTTTCAACGGCGCCGACGCCCCGGTTGCGGAAACGATACCGGACTTCATCAAGGCGCTCGATATCGATCACGCCCGTGATGGCGAAGTCCTCGTCGCCTACGCCATGAACAACGCGGATCTCCCCATTCTCAATGGCTATCCCCTGCGCCTTGTGGTTCCCGGCTATTACGGCACATATTGGGTCAAGCACCTCAATGAGATAACGGTCATCGATAGCGTATACGATGGCTTCTGGATGAAGACGGCCTACAAGATCCCGAACAATCAGTGCGCCTGTGTCGCGCCCGGGACGAAGCCGGCATCGACCGTGCCGATCAATCGGATGAATGTCCGGTCCCTCATCACGAGCCATGCCGACGGCGCGAAGGTTACTGCCGGAGATCTTGTCACGATCAGCGGCATCGCTTTCGATGGCGGCTACGGAGTTACAGAGGTTGGCCTATCCACCGATGATGGCAAAAGCTGGCGAAGTGCTCAGCTCGGCGCCGACCTCGGAAAGTACTCCTTCCGGCAGTGGACCGCAAAGGTGACGCTCAAACAGGGGAGCCATGTGCTCGCCGTCAGAGCCATCAACCGCATCGGTCAAACGCAGCCCGTCGAGGCCCTGTGGAACCCCGCGGGGTATATGCGAAACGTCGTCGAAAAAATCAGAGTCATGGCAGGAGCTTGGACATGAGCGCGAGAGCTATCGCGGCCGCAGGTCTTGGCGCACTCATTTTTGGCATGACGCCGGCGGAAAGCGCTCCGCCCGCTTACAAGGCGCCTGAGGAAACCGCGACGTTGACCCCAGGCTCCAATGCGAAGGTCGCCGAGGACTACTGCGGCGTTTGCCACTCCTACGAATACATCCTCACTCAGCCGCGAGGACCGGGCTTTGGCCGGGATTTCTGGCAGGCTGAAGTTACCAAGATGATCAAGGTCTTCGGCGCACCGATCAAGCAAGACGATGCAAGCGCAATCGTCGACTACCTTGCGAGCACTTACAAATAGACGACGGTGAGCTGCCTCTTTCTTGAGATAGCCGCCGACCATGCTCTCGCGCCTTTGCTCGGGAGGCTGCGCTGCCAGCAATGCAAAGGCGACGAAGTTTATATATTGCACAGTCTGACTGTTCACTTCATTGCATCCGAGATCAAGTGAGGTTTTTCAGGTTCAATACATTGAACTGATATGAGATGTTGGCTTTGGATTGATTCAAGTTTTCGACACAATTTATCTGATTCCCGCCTACGTATAGTCATCAAGACAGATGAACCTACACCTCCGAAATCCTCGCTGGTGTTGACGCCGGTACTCCCGTATTGGCGCTGCACGCAGTTCGAGGTGCAGTTCTGCGAGCGTATGCGTATGTCACATCTGAGACGGCCCAAGAGCGATCTGGGCACCATCCTTCTTCACTGGCTGATCGTCCTGGCACTGTGTGGCGCTGCGCTTACGGGGCTTGCGATCGCTGCTCTCGATAACCCCGGCTTGCGAATCCTGCCCTATGTCGCCTTCCTTCTTCCGGGAGAGAACGTCTGGCATCTGCATCTCGGGTTCGGGATCGCGCTTGTTGCTTCCTTCGCGGCTTATGCCGTGTACATCAGGCGGACCGATCTCACGGACCGCATTCGCCTGAGCAAAGCGCGGCTGAGGGCGCTTCTGATTGGCGGGCGGCCTCGCTGGGCAACCGTCAACGTTCTCCTCTACTGGGTCCTGTTCATCGCTCTCGTCCTCGAGACGGCCGTTGGAACTCTTCTCTTTCTCGGCTGGAGCGGATCTCTCCTGACGCTCCATTTGCATGCCGTCTGGCTGTTTCTTGCCTTCCCTTTCCTGCATGCCCTTGGGCATTGGCTTTATGGGGGCGAGGGGCAGTTGCTTCGGATCTTCAGGCCGGAATGGCGGCTTCCGCAGCGCGCGCCGCAGCTTCTTGAGGCGCTGATTGAACGCGTTCAGCGACTGGAAGTCGAAAATGCACGCCCGCCTGCCGTTGGCGAACAGCGCGTTGCAACGGCGGTCAGCGTGGTCAAGGCTGCCAAGCCTACAACGGTCGCGGTTCCTCTCGCCATAGCCACGACAGTGGGAGCGGCACTCGCGTTCGTAAGCCCCATGGTCGATACACAATCGCGCCAGAGCCTCAGGATCGTGAAAATAAACGCGGCGGAGGCGCCGGTTATAGACGGCGATGTCTCGGATGCGGTGTGGCGGCGTGCTTTGGCTCAAACGATCGTCACGCAGCACGGGGCGAATTTCGACGGCGGCGAGTTGAAGGTCGAAGTCCGCGCCCTCCACGACGGCACATTCGCTTATTTCTCGTTCACCTGGACAGACCCCACGCGCTCGCTGAAGCACATGCCGCTCGTGAAACAGGACGACGGATGGAGACTCTATGCGGAGCGCGCCGGCGGGCAACGAGGCCGAGCTTCACGAGGATAAATTCGCAGTCCTGCTGGCGGCGGGCGGCCCGCATCTGATCGGGGCGGGCATCCATTTCGGGCGGCAGCCCATTCCCGGCAAGCCCGAAGGCGCGACAGGCCGAGGCCTGCATTACATCGCAGGCGGCTATGGCGATATCTGGCAATGGCGCGCGTCCCACGGGGGACTGAATGGCCGGGTGGACAACGGGCATTTCGGACCGCCGCTTCCGGCGGCCACGGCACGTTCCGCGGGGCGGTATCCAGGCGGCTTCGAACTGGATCCCGGTTCCCTTCCGTATCAGAACAATTTCGAACTTCGCTCCGATCGCGAAACCTATCCCTTGGTGTGGCCCCGCTCTTTTCCCAAGAGCCGCGATGCGCTCGCGCGGCTTCAGTCTCCTGGCCTCGATCCGGAACACAGCGACTTCGGAGTCGATCGGCGGCGTGGCTCCGCATCGAGGAAACCGAGCCTTTCACCGAAGAGCTGGATCGAAAGGTCCCGGTTGGAACGATGATTCCCAGCGTTCTCCTGACGCCACAGGAGGGCGAGCGGCCCACCGACGTCGTCGGGTCCGCTCGCTGGGCCAGCGGGCGCTGGTCTCTCGAAGTGAAGCGCCGCCTCGATACGGGCGGCTCCTTCGATGTTGCAATCAAGACCGGGGCATTGATGTGGGTCGCGGCGTTCGATCATGCCGAGACATGGCACACCTATCATGTGAGGCCCCTTGAGTTGGAGGTGGAGTAATGGCGAAAACGTGCACTGTGGCGGTGAATGGCCAAACCTTCCAGGCAAAGGCGGGCGACGTGCTTCTCGACGCGGCGCTGGTTAGCGGGGTCAATATCTCCCATGATTGCCGGTCGGGCGTTTGCGGCTCCTGCCTCACCAAGGTCGTTCGCGGTTCGACCATCCTGGGGGAGACAACTGTTCCCGGCATGGTTCATGCCTGCCAGGCCCGCATCCTGTCCGATCTGGACATCGAGGCGGAGGACGCTCCCGCAATCTCGTTCGCGGATGGGCATGTGAGCGGGCTTCGGCGTCTGGCGGCCGATGTGGTGGAGATGACCGTCGAGCCCGACAAGCGCCTGCGGCATCGGCCCGGGCAATATTTCAACTTCAAATTCGGCGGGTTTCCGACGCGCAGCTACAGTCCGACGCGTCCTCTCGACAGGCGGCCGCGGGCGGGAAGCATTACGCTCCAGATCCGCCGTCATGAACGCGGTCAGGTTTCCAGCCAGATCGGACGGGACATTCGCGCAGGGCACCCCGTCGCTATCGAGGGGCCCTTTGGCAGCGCTTTTTTCCGCGAGGGGAAAACCGCGCGCCTTATCCTCGCTTCCAGCGGGACCGGCTTCGCGCCGATCTGGAGCGTCGCCTGCGCCGCCTTGCGTGAGAATCCCTTGCGGCGGATCCTCGTCATCGCTGGCGTGCGCACGGACGATACGATCTACATGAGCGCGGCGCTGGAGAGGCTTGTGCGATTTCCCAATGTCGAGGTGATCGTAACGATAGGGAGGCGGCCGGGTTTGTCTGACCTGGTGAGGAAAGGCTATCCGAACGACCATCTGCCGGCCTTGGACGCAAACGACATCGTCTATGCCTGCGGCCCCGCGCAATTGATCGAGGCCCTTGGACCGGTCGCCGTGGCTGCGAAAGCTCAATTCTACAGCGATCCTTTCGAGCCGGCCCAGCAGACGGGCGGCGAGCCGGTTTTCCTCGAAAGCGTGCGGCGCTTGAAGCAGATGCTTGTCCAGGGCCGGGCCATGGGCCTTGCGCTTCCGAACGGGTTCTTCGGTCTCAGCCGGGGCGCGTAACGCCAGATCAACCCGCCTTTGATCGGGATCGGTCAAAGGCGGATAATTTTAAAACTCATTAGGCTAACTATCACTGCTATCTATTAAGCTGATCCGGTGTCAGTAATAACATATAAAGGCCACTATCAGTATTGTTGCTCAACAATTACAATATCATTTCAATAAATATTGATATGGCTGGCACGATAATTTGACAGATGAAACACATTAATATCGCACGATATCTAAAGATCTGTACCTATTTGAAACACATTTCGAAGTTTTTATTCGTGTCCTGAAGTAACGGAGTAACAGGACATGGCCACCCTACCTTCGACAGACAGAGCCACCGCTCTCAACCTTTCGACAGATCTCGCTCAAGCTGGCACGGCATTCAACGATTTAACGCGCTTGCTTGATGGCGGGCTATGGAGCACCCCGGCCGACAGCAACAACCAGCTGGCCTATCTCGGCATGTATACGACGGACATTCACGCCGTGTTGAATGACGTGAACGCCGCGCTCGCCAATCCAAATGCAATCACCGTAAGCGGCGCCGCGTTCGCCCCTACAGCTCAGGATACGGCTGTTCTTACCCAGGTCCAGGGGCAGTTGCAGACCCTTCTTAACGAGGCGCCGTCATCCGTCGGGCACGGCAACGCCGCGGCGGATGCCCAGGCGCAGCTGCATAGCATCCAAACAGGCATTCTTACTGAAATCGCCAACGACCCCGCGTTGGCTACGGCGCTGGCGGCCAATCCCTATCCCACAAGCACTGGCGCTACGAATGTCGGCTTCCAGAACCTTCCTGCGGGATCGGATTCAGCGACGGCGCTGGCCGCCGCCACCGCTTCCGGTGCGTCTCTGGCGCAGATTGGAAATGTCTTCAATGCCGCGGCGGATCTGGCCGTAGGCGGCCTCAACCATAACAACCTTTCCGAGTTCAACTCGGATATGAAGACCGTCGCGACGGGCTTGACCAATCTCATCAATAACCCGACTCAGCTCTCCGCCCTCGAAACAGCCGCCGGCGAAACCGGTTCGGCCGCAGCGCTCACTACGGTCCACCTCGACACGCTTCTGAACCAGACCAACCTTCAGATCAACAGCTTCGATAAGCTCTACGCGAGCAACCCCAATGTCGCCGCGCGCTCGACCAACGACAATGTGCTCGACATGATCGATATCGTTCAGGGCGACGCCGCCTTGAATACGGCAGCGGGAGGCAACGGAACCCCCGCATCGACAGGAGGCTTCGCCGAACTTCCTTCATATCTCACAGGGACCATCACGCATTTTCAGGATAATCAGGCGCAGACCAACTTCTGGGCTCAATTCCTCTCCGAGGCCAACGTCATCAACGGTCAGTTGCAGAACGTTGCTGCCGGGAATAATGCCACGCCAGCGGAAGTTCAATCTCTCGTCACCGAGATCCAGAATTACCAGCAGTTCGGCGCATCTTTCTCTCAGAGCCAAGGGGGAATATTTGGTGCGCGGTTCAATAACGAGTTGCAAGGGGGTACGCTTCTCGCAGATACGAACAACGCAGTCCAGGGGCTTCAGGGGATCGCCAAAGGCGATACCGGCGCAGCTTTGGCTGCCGATCAAGCCCAAATTCTGGCTGCGGGGCAGGGCTTCGCCGCAGATGCCGCCGACGTGTCGGGCAACAACATTCCCGTGGGAGGCGGCACCTATGTCGACGCGGCGACCACAGTCGCGGGCGCGACCTCGGTCGCAGGCGTTGCGCAAGGCACGATCCCTGTTGCAGGCGCTGCTTCGGGTTCGACTGGGCAAGCCGTTGCTCAAAACGGCTCCGGGGCAGGAACCGGCACCGCAAGCCCGACATCCAGCGACCCAGGTTTCGGACACGATCCTCAGCAGTTGGCAAATGCACAACACCACTTCGAACTGATGTGGCATCATGCCTGATAGCGAGTACGCCGCTATTGATCCGGCCCGATTATGTTTGGAGCGATTGCGCCGATTTGGGCGTCCCTTCTCCCACGGGGAGAAGGACAGGATGAGGGGTTTTAAGCTCCATTATCAAGCAGTTACCCCTCACCCGGACCGCGAGCGATCCGACCTCTCCCACTGGGAGAGGCTTCCATATCCCACCGTGCCGGGTCAATAGAAAAAGAAACTCGCCGCCTGAAGATGCAGATGGAAACATCTGCATCATGTTTCATTCCCAGCGGGTCGGCAACGCCGGTGACGAACTAAGAAGGATTCCGCCGTCATCATCCCGGCAAGGCATCGCCTTTCCGGGACTTGATGACCCGGATGTTTCCGCCAATTCCGCTGTCATGGCCGCCCTCGGAGGCGGCCATCCAGAAAAACACAAGGTATTTCGAGTTATGACTGGATGGCCGGGTCAAGCCCAGGTCAAGCCCGGCCATGACAGTGGAGCGAGAATTCCCCAATGTTTTCATGGCTTCTTCTGCTGGCGGAAAGATCCGGTTCATCGAGTCCCGGAAACGCCGTGGGCGGGGTCAGCGCTCCTTGAACATCCGCGACAACTGATCGGTAATGGGCTTGAAGAGATAGCTCATCATCGTCCGGCTTTTGGTCTGCAGGAAGACTTCCGCCGGCATCCCTGGCGTCAACTGCAAGTCTCCGAGACGGCTTATCTCTTCCTGCTTCAGGGAGATCCTCACATCGTAATATCCGCCTGATTGCGACTCGCGGACGAGATCGGGCGAAACGGCGTCCACGGCGCCGTTGAGTTCCGGCGTGGTGCCGGCATTGAAGGCCGAAAGCCGGATGCGCGCGCTTTGGCCTGTCCTGACCTGGTCGATCTTGTCGGGCGTGAGACGGGCGGCGATCTCGAGGGCGTCGCCGTCGGGTACGACGAGCATCAGCACTTCCGCTGGAGAGACGACGCCGCCCGTCGTGTGAACGGCAAGCTCATGGATCGTACCGTGCGTTGGCGCGCGGATGACGGTTCGCTTCAACTGATCTTCGGCCGCCAACCTGCGTTCGATGAGTTCGCCCTCCTTCGCCTCGGCTTCGTTCAAATCGCGGATGATCTCGGACCGGAAGCTTTGTTCGGTCTGAAGGGCCTGCAACCGCGCCTCGTGAACTTTGTTGCCGGCTTCCGCGATTTGCGACGCGATCTGCCCGTCGAGGCCCTCCATTCGCGCGGCGTCGCGTTGCAGGGTCGTCGCGCGCTGCATTGTCACAAGCTTCTCCTGTAAGAGGCCCTCGACGCTTTTCAGCTCGCCCGCCGTGATGCCCATCTGCCGCCTGTTCGAGTTCTTGTTGCGCCTGAAGGCCGGCGATCTGCTTGTCGAGCTGATCGATCCGGCTTTGAGCAAGGTTCTGTTCGCCGCGGCGCGCGATCGCGCGGACAGCGAAGAAGTCGCGCTCCGAGTTGAGGAGGCGATCGCGCTCAAGGGGGACGATCTCCGCGGCAAGGGCGGTTGGCCAGCGAGGCTCGGCGGCTCCGTCGCGTTCGGCATTGAGGCGGGCAATCCTGAGCCGCACTTCATCAAGCTGCCGGGCGATGACCTGCAGGTTTGTGCGGGCTGCTGTCTCATCGAGCCGCACGAGTTGGTCGCCCGCATTGACCTTGGCGCCATTGCGAACAGAGATTTCGGCGACAACGCCACCCGTTGGATGCTGTATCTTCTTGACATTGGAGTGCAGCACGAGCTGGCCCGCAACGATGACGGCCCCAGATAGCGGAATGAGCCCCGCCCACCCCACCGCAATCACGCCGGCGATGGCAAGAACACGTCCGCCCCGGCGCAGTTCGCCCGCCAGCGCGTGCTCGAATTGGTGACTGAAGGTCTCCGCCTCCGTGTTGCCCCGTGGAGCCGACACAGGCTGAGGCCGCAATGCTTCGCGCAGCCACGCCAAGGCATCTTTCACGACCGGAGCCGCCACTGCGGCGCCATCCCGAATGGCGGCCTTCAGCTGAGGCGAGCGCAGGCTCAAGGCGTGGAAAGCAGGACGTTGCTCTGGGAGCCGGGGCGAAGCGGTTTCGCAGACTTTCCCGGAAAGGTTTCGTTCCGCTAGCGCCCATTCAGTTTCATGGGGAAGGACGAAGCCCGGCGGATGATGGGGCGTGAGGTCCGCCTCGCGGTGCTTGAGCTGCGCTGCCTTGGCAAGGGATTCCGCAACCGCCTGCGGCGAGGTGTCGGCTGGTATCGCTGCTGGCCTTCGCTGAGCAACTTTGGGGCGCAGGGCGGATGATCTCATGCGACGCAATCTTGCCGAGCGGCCGGCTGTGCATGCGTGCCGGCATCAGATTGACCGGTCTTCTTTGAGCCAGCCAGATGCGCCAGCACGTCGTCGCGCGGGCCGAAGGCGAGCATTTCGCCCTTGTACAGCACCAGCGCCTTGTCGAGCGCCGCAAGCGCGCTGACACGGTGGGAGATGACGACCACGATGGATTGGCGCGCGCGAAGGACAGCGATGGCTTGCGTCAGCGCGGCTTCGCCTTCCGCATCGAGATTTGCGTTCGGCTCGTCGAGAACGACGAAAAACGGCCTGCCATAGACCGCGCGCGCAAGCCCGATGCGTTGGCGCTGCCCCGCAGAGAGAAGGCCGCCGCTTTCACCGATGCGCGTGCTGTATCCAGCGGGTAACGAGAGGATGAGATTATGGGCGCCTGCGATCTGCGCGGCTTCGACGATGCCACCGTCCGGCGCTCCCTTCTCGAAGCGGCAGATGTTCTCGGCCACGGTGCCGTCGAACAACTCCACGTCCTGCGGAAGGTAGCCGATGTGCCGGCCGAGTTCATCGGTGTCCCATTGATCGAAGCGGGCGCCATCGAGGCGTACGGCGCCTTGAGCCGGCTTCCAAATCCCCACGAGCGCTCTCGCGAGCGAAGACTTGCCCGAGCCGCTGGCCCCGAGCAGCGCCAGCCCCGTGCCCGCCGTGAGTTCGAACGACGCGTTCCGGACGGAGAGCTTGATAGAGCCTGGCGGCGAGACGGAGACGTTCTGAACCGACAAGGATCGCGCGGGGCGGGGCAGGGCGACGGCGGGCGCGGGCGGCGGAGCGTTCTCACGCAGCGTGCCGCTCAGCCTTTCAATCGACTGCCGCGCGGAGACCAGCTGCTTCCATGTTCCAAGGACGATCTCGATTGGAGCCAGCGCCCGGCCCATCATGATCGAGGAGGCGATCATGATGCCAGCACTGGCCTGCTCCGCGATGACGAGAGCAGCACCGATGCCCAAAATCGAAGACTGCAGAACGTAGCGCAGGATCTTGGCAAATGTGCCGATGCTCGCCTCCACATCACGCATGCGCAGCGTTTCGGCGATATGGGCGTGGTTAAGCCGGCTCCATTCTTCCGTGAGGCGGTTCCTCATGCCAAGCGAGTGGATAACCTCCGCGTTGCGGATCGTCGATTCCGCAAGCGCGGCCCGCCTTGTTCCGATCTCGGCTGCCCGTTGGACGAACCTTTTCGACTGGCGCTCCGCGAGAAGCGTCGAGCCAACGATCAGGACGGCTCCAGCCGTGGCGGCGAGCCCGATCAATGGATGGAAGACGAAGAGCGCCAGAATGAAAATCGGGATCCAGGGCATATCCAGGAAAGCGGTCGGCCCCATCCCGGAAAGGAACGCACGGACATGCTCGATGTCACGGACGGGCTGCATCACGCTCGCGCTATTTCCCCCTTTCAGGCGCAGGCTGGCAATGGATCCATAGATCGGCCTCTGGAGGGCGGCGTCGAACAGCGCTGCAATCCGCGCAAGCATCCGCGAGCGCGCCGAATCCAGGTAACCTTGCAACAGATAGGCCGCGAGAAGGATCATGGACAATCCGGCGAGCGTGGCGAAGCTGCGGCTGGGCAGGACGCGGTCATAGACCTGCAGCATGTAGAGGGAGCCGGACAGCGTCAGCAAATTGATCGCGCCGCTGAAAGCGGCGACGCTGACGACGCGCCGGCGGGCATCGCCCAGCGCAGCCGCTACCGCATCCGAAGCTTCCGCACGCCAGAATGGCAATCCCTTTTCAGGGAAGCGGTGCGCTGAAGCCGAAGCAGGCGTCTCAGCGCTTTTGTGGTCGGTGCAAGTCAAATCAGCCTCACATATGGCCAAAGATGGGGTGGTTGCAGTCGAGCGGCCGGATCGTGAGCCGCGCCGGTATCGAGCGCGGGTGGACCGGCAGGAGCTGTTCCCGCGTCCGCGAATGCCGGGGTCGCATTCGTTGTCGTCATGCTCTGTTCCTCTCCTGATCGGTCTGCTCGCGCACATTGAGACGCTGCTGACCGTCCAGGAGACAGCAAAACTCGGCACGAGCTCGTAATCGATAAGTCTTGTTACGAACGAGACGATATTGTGACAATTGATTATCAGATCGGTCAACAGCTTGTTACGGAATATAGATACGAACTAGCCGCATTATTGCCTTTCTTATCTTGATTATGTTGTTTTTTTAAATAGATATGACGGTTTCAGACGTATTCATCTACTGAATCACACAATATAAGCTCATTCTTGCCGGGTTCCGATGCAAACTGAGGGGTGTCATCGGAGGTTCAGTTTGAGTGTTCGCTACCCCTGTCGTCATAAGAGCTTGGACCGCCTCAGGATGGCAGTGCATGGCGGGTTGCAAGGAATGGCCATGGTCTTGACGCGCGGCGTGGGCGTCGCACCTGCGGCCCTCACAGCGTTTCTCACAGCGGGCTGCATCGTTGGGCCGAACTTTAATTCACCTCCGCCGCCAAATGTTTCGTCCTTGACGCCGGAGCCGCTGCCGCGGTCCCCCATCCCTGCTCCGGATCAGCAAGCCTATGTAAAGGAACTGGATATTCCCGAGCAGTGGTGGTCGCTTTTTCGTTGCAAGCCGTTGAACCGGATCACTGCGCGGGCAATAGAAGGCAACGCCGACCTCGATGCAGCGCGAGCCGCAGTGCGGATTGCCAATGCGAACACCGAGGCGGCGCGCGGCAGCTTCTTCCCTCAGATCGGCGCAAACCTGGGCTCCTCGTCGCAAAAGCCTGCTGCGGCGCAGGTTCAAAGCGTTGGCGGCAGCACCTCGCCCTATTCCCTGTCGACCGGGCAACTCACCGTTTCATATATGCCCGACGTTTTTGGCCTTACCAGGCGGCAGGTGGAGTTGCTCGCAGCTCAGGAGGAGGCTCAGCATTTCGAACTCGATGCCACTTATCTGACGCTCACGTCAAAACTTGCCCTGGCGGCCGTTCAGGAAGCGTCCCTTCGCGAGCAGATCAAATCGGCCGAGGCCAGCATCGATATCGCTCGCGATGTGCTTGCGCTGTTGGAGAAGCAACTCGACGCCAATGAGTTAAGCCGCGTCGATGTCGCCACGCAGGAGGCCGCGCTTGCTCAGTTCGAGCAACAGCTCGCGGCCCTGTCGAAGCAGATTGGGGCCAATCGGGATCTCATGATCGCGCTCACAGGGCATTTTGCCGGCGAGGGGTTGCGCGAGAAACTCGACTTCGCCTGCCTCCATCTGCCATACGATCTTCCTCTCAGCCTTCCGTCGTCTATCGTTCAGAACCGGCCGGACCTGCGCGCGGCCGAAGCGAATATGCATGCGGCAACGGCTCAGATCGGCGTCGCGATTGCAAACCGGCTTCCACAGTTCAACCTGACGGCCAACGCGGGCACGAGCGCATCGGCTATAGCAAAATTGGCGAGCTTCTCTTCGCCGCTTCTGTTCTGGTCGCTCGCGGGAAACGCGGCGCTCACCTTGTTCGATGGCATGACGTTGAAGCAGAAGCAGCGCGCCGCCGAAGCGGGGCTCGATCAAGCCGCGGCGCTGTATCGGAGCGCGGTCATAGCCGCTTTCCAGAACATCGCCGACGTCCTGCAGGCGATCGAGGCGGACAGGCGCTCATACATTGCGGCCATCCGGGGGGAAAAGGCGGCGCTTATCAATCTTGACATGACACGACGGTTGTTGGCCGAAGGGCAGGCGAACATGCTTCAAGTGCTGACCGCACAGCAACTCTATGCGCAGGCAACCTCGGCCAAAGCGCAGGCCAAGGCGGCTCGGCTTGCCGACACGGTGCTGCTCTTTCAGGCGCTTGGGGGCGGCTGGAGGAACCAGCTCCGGCCCGTAGGCTGAAGGGAAATGTCGAGTGTGTCCAGAAAAGTGCGAAGTGGTTTTTCGATAAAGACGCGGCTTCCGCCGGTGCGTATTTCAATACCGTCGCCACGCCCCCGATTTCGGCAGGGCGTGGCAACGGCAGGGAAGGGTCATGCCTTGAGGATTTTGGGCACACGATTGAGGCGCAAGCGGGCAACGTCCGGTATGCCCGAACCAAGCAGAGGCTGGAGATAAGCCACGAACTTGTCGGTGACGTCGTGACCGTTCTCATGGATGAACTCGTCTGCCATGACCTTGGTCTTTCCGGCGATATCCTCGAGCAGGCTCAACTGATACTCGACCGCATATGAGCCGGTCCGGTGGATGGTCACCGATCCGCTGGTGTTGCCGTTAGCGTCGCCGAAATGAGCGTACTGCACGGCCTTCTCGCCGACTTCGCGGGCCTCGCGGGCATCGACGTCGGAGACGACGCCGAGGAACGAGCGCTGCAAATAGCCGAAGGTATCGCCACGGATACGGGTGATCTTCGTCGCGGTCTTCACATAATCGGTGAGAAGATCGGCCAGCGCGCCCGTGCCGGACAGCTGCACGTTGCCGTGAGCGTCGCGTTCGACCTTCTTGGCAAGCTTCGTGGCGATAGGCTCGCCGCTGGCGTCGTGGACGCCCTCGGAAACGGCGACCATGCAGCGACCGTACTTATCGTACACGGCTTTGACATCTGTAGCGAATTTTTCGAGGTCGAAAGTGCGTTCCGGGACATAGATGAGGTGAGGGCCGTCGTCGTGGTACTTGCGGCCAAGGGCTGCTGCGGCGGTCAGAAAGCCTGCGTGGCGGCCCATGACAACGGCCACGTAGACCCCCGGCAACGCCCGGTTGTCGAGGTTGGCGCCGGCGAAGGCAAGCGCGACGAAGCGGGCCGCCGACGGGTAGCCCGGCGTGTGGTCGTTAACCATCAGGTCGTTGTCGATCGTCTTCGGGATGTGGACGCACTGCAGTGGATAGTTGGCGGCCTGCGCCTGATCGCGCAGAATGCGCAGCGTATCCGACGAGTCATTGCCGCCCGTGTAAAAGAAGGTTTGGATTTCGTGGGCGCGCAGAACCTTGAGAATTTGCTCGCAGTACTTGGCGTCCGGCTTGTCGCGCGTCGACCCGAGCGCGGCAGCCGGCGTATCGCCGACCATTTCGAGGTTGTCGGTCGTCTCGAGGGTGAGGTCGATGAAGTTCTCGTTGATGATGCCGCTGACCCCGTGGTAGGCGCCGTAGATCCGGTCCACCGAGGGGATCTTCCGCGCTTCGATGACGGCGCCCGCCAACGATTGATTAATGACCGCCGTGGGCCCGCCGCCCTGAGCGATCAGTACCTTGCCCTTCAACATAGGCTACCTCCCTTTGATCCGATTACCAGGATTTGACGAAAGCGTGGCGCCATTGCACCGCTTTCGGTGTCGCGGCGAAAGTAGCACGGCGCGATGCTTATGCGGAAGTGCGAAACGGCGGGCGCCGCACCGGCGGATCGGCTCAGCGCGCCGGCAGGGACGCATGCAATCGTGATTGTCCTTCGAGTGCGACGACCTCGAGGGCCGGTGAACCCTCACTCACTCGCGACCCACATCCCGGTGGTTCACTTGCACCGCCATGCCGCGCTCGCGCAGCCTGGCGCCGAGCGCCTCCGCCACGGCGACGCTGCGGTGCCTGCCTCCCGTGCAGCCCACGGCTAGCGTGGCGTAGCTTTTCCCCTCGCGGTTGTAGCCTGCCGCCACGACGCCGAACAGGTCCACGTAGCCGTCGAGGAACTCTTTCGCGCAGGGCTGTCCTAGAACGTAGTCCCGAACGGGGGCGTCCAGCCCGCTCATTGGGCGAAGTTCCGGAACCCAATGCGGGTTGGGCAGGAAACGGCAGTCCACCACCATGTCGGCGTCAACCGGCAGGCCGTTCTTGTAGCCGAAGGAGACGACGTTGATCATCAGGCCGGACCGCCGCTCGCCGCCGAAGAAGGAGACGATCGTCTTGCGGAGTTCGTGCATGTTGAGGTTGGAGGTGTCGATCACCAGATCGGCGTTGGCCCGGACCTCGCGCAAAATGCCGCGCTCCCGTTCAATGCCGTCCACCAGGCGCCCGTCCGCCTGCAGCGGATGCGGGCGGCGCACACTGTCGAACCGGCGGATCAGGGCGTCGTCACTGGCCTCCAGGAAGACCACCCGGACGCCGATGCCGCGGCCGTCCAGTTCCTCGATGGCCGCGTTCAGGTCTGAGGTAAAGGCCAGCGACCGCACGTCCACCACCGCCGCCACCTTGTTCTCGGCGAGCTTCACCCGCAGGGCCTCCTCTGCGAACGAGAACAGCATCCCGGGCGGCAGGTTGTCGATTACGAACCAGCCAAGATCCTCCAGCGCCTTCGCGGCAGTGCTTCTGCCGGCTCCCGACATCCCCGTGACCAGAACGAACGCCCGCTCATTGACCTGACTCATCAGCTCCCTCCAGAAACATTGTCCCGGTCCCTGCCGCAGAGCGGTGCGCGGCGACGATCGGCCGGCCCGAAACGGGTGGCTCCGAGCCGAATGCGTGCGATGCGGCATGTTCCGCAGGGAACAGCAGCGTTCCGGCCCGAGTGAGAGGATCGCCCCAGTTAATCGAAGTTCTCATCAGGGAGCGGAACCATGCTGCCAGACGTAACACGCTCGCCAGGCACGAGCGTTCCAGGCTCCTGCCAACCCGCGTCCGACATTCTCACGATCGTCACTCCCCTTCTCGTGGCCGCATTGGCCTCTCTTTTTCTTGGAGCAAACATGGTCGAGATTCAAGCGATCTGGAGACTGCAACGACCTTCCGAGCGCATTCGCTCCTCCCGGTAACGGTAGAGTGACCACAAACGGCGTTATCAGCCGCATGGAAGGGACGTTTATGCGCGGACTCCTCATGAAAAAGGGCCACGCGAGGATTGGCAACATCGGGTGACGCAATCGTCGCTACCGCTCCGTAAAAACCTTCCGTAACCTTTTGCAATCCCAGATAGTATTGCGTTCGTCTGTAAATGCTAAGCTCGTTCCAGGCTGAAGCCGGTGCCTTTCGCAAGCGGTGCGCGAGGGCTGGGCCGCCGCCGCTTCTTCCATTCGCAAACTCAGACATATTTTGGAAAACCGTCATGCGTTTCGCTCCAACGATCGTCCTTGCTTTTCTGTCTGCCACCTGTCCCGCATTAGCCGGAGATGGCTCATTTGTCGGCAACTGGCCGTCCGCCGACCAGTTGAATTGCATCCGCAATTGGAACCCGCATGTCGGCGAGATCCAGAGGCCGGGCGTGATTAACGCGCCCGCCGAAATTCAAGCGCCGAATGAGATTGAGGCGGTGAAAGCAACCGCGTCGGAATGCGAGACGCACCTTTCGGTACTGGCCGACGCCCTTTTCGATTTTGACAAGGCGGATTTACGCAAGGACGCCGAAGGGACTTTGGAAGCCGCGATCCCGCAAATCAGGCAGGTCACCGAAGAAGGCAAGCATCCGGCGCGCGTGGAAGGCCACACTGACGGCAAAGGAAGCGAGGCTTATAATTTACGGCTGTCGAAAGCGCGGGCCCGCTCTGTGAGGGATTGGCTGGTGAGCCGCCAGGTTCTGCCCTCGGCCACCGAAATCGAAGGGTTCGGGAAAGCGATGCCGGTAGCTCCGAATGAGTTCGACGACGGAAGCGATAACCCCGAAGGGCGTCAGAAAAACCGGCGCGTCGAAATCACTGTTGAGACTTGCAAAGGCTAGTAAATGGGACGCTCCGGCGCCGCTGGCAATTTATAATAAGACAAGCAGCTTACCCCGCGTCCACTTGGACGCGGCCCGCTCCGGGAAAGTCATCTCGTGACCGGCTCAAATATTTGATGTAGCGTCATCGCCTGGAGTCGGCGGTACCGGCTTTTGTCCAATCAGCGCTGGCGGACCCCATGGCGTCTGTACTGATCGTCGAAGATCATCCGATGTTTTGCGAAGCGGTCCAAAGCGCGGTTCAACTCGCCTTGCCGGGAGCCGCGATCCGTGAGGCAAGCGCGATCAAGGACCTCGCGAAAAGCGTCCCGGACGGCGAAAGCTTCGATCTGATTTTGCTCGATCTCATGCTGCCCGGCGTATCCGGCTTCGACGGCTTGCTTCTCATCCGGTCCAAGTTTCCTCAATCCCCGATTCTCATCTTCTCCGCTCTGAACGACCCGAAAATCGCCGCCCAGGCCATCCGGATGGGCGCCGCCGGATTTGTACCGAAATCGGCCAGCAAGAAGGATTTGTCGGAGGCCATAAGGGAGATCCATGCGGGCAGCATCTATATTCCCAAGGATATGGATCGCGAAGTCCGGGCATTGCTCGTCGAGAAAAGGCAAACCAAAGACATCGCAAGCCGCGTTTCGGAACTCACTCCGGCTCAGATCAGGGTCCTTCAGCTCATCAGGCAGGGGCTTCTCAACAAGCAGATCGCTCACGAGCTTGGCGTTGGCGAGACGACAGTCAAGGCGCATGTCAGCGAGATTCTCCGGAAGCTCAACGTTGCGAGCCGGACTCAGGCGGTCATCGAGACTTCGCACCTCAACTTCGATGCAATGCCAGGCAAGCAGCCGTCAAAAGGTTGAGGGCGGCCACTCAGACGCCAACCCAGATGTCGGCAGCGCCTGTTCCAAAGCCCGGTAATGCAGTCGTCACTAACGCTCGGTAAAGGCCTTCCAGAGTCTTTTGCCGCTTCAAGGAGTATTGCGTTCGTTTATGGATGCTAAGCTTATCTAAAAGGCGAAGCTGTGCCGGCTCACCGCCTCCGCGATTGTAAACCTGGATGGATTTGGAAAATTGTCATGCGTTTCGCTCGAGTGATTATCCTTGCCTTTCTGTCCGCCAGCGCTTCCGCAATAGCCAGATGGTCATTCCAACAGCCAATCCAGAACGGGAACCCGAATGTCGGTACGGTTCAAAGGCCGGCCGGGCTGGGCGTGGTTTATGCGCCCACGGAAAATTCAAGCGTTGAAAGAGTTCGAGGCCGTGAAAGCAGCCGCATCACAGTGCGAGACGCACCTTCCCGTGCCAGCCGGCAACCTTTTTGAAATTCAGCGCCGAGGTCATCGAGACCCTTCGGAACAACAGCCGTCAAAGAGCTGTGTGCGAGCCTCCCGCTTTGGCGAGCAGGTGAGATAAGCTTGCCCGCAACCGGCCGGGCGAGACGGGCTTTTGCAAGAGCATGGCCCCAATAGCCCGCGCAGCCTCGGCGGTTTGCGGGCTGTGATCGGCGGTGACCACAAGGGCGGGGATGCCGGGCAAAATCGCTCGCACCGCCGCGATTGCCGTGACACCCAGATCGTTCCCATCCAAATGGTAATCGGCAACGACAATATCGGGAAGACGGTCGATGCTTTTCAGATGCTTGTCGACGTCCGAGAGGCCGTAGGCAACAAGGGTTCGGCATCCCCATTGCTCGAAGAGCCGCTGCATGGCTTTGGCGACCGCCGGATCGTTCTCAACGATCAGGACGCAAACGCCGGCGAGGCCGGAAAGCGCGGACAAGCTCGGCGACGGCGGCCGCTCCGTGGCTGTGCCAACGACAGGAAGCGCGACCCGAAAGCGGGAGCCGCGCCCAGGGGATGATTTGAGCGTAAGCCCGTGCCCCAGTGTCTGGGTGATGCGCTGGACGATCGACAGGCCAAGCCCCAGTCCGGCGCGGTTGCCGGCCACCGAGCTTGCGCCGCGGTAGAACTCATCGAAAATGCGCTGCTGTTCGCATTCGGGAATACCGGCCCCCGTATCGGCGACATCGAGATGACAGGTCTGGCCGCGGCGGCGAATGCCGACGAGCACTCCGCCGCGCGCCGTATAATGAATGGCGTTGGAAACGAGATTGAGGATAACCCGCCAAAGAAGAACAGGATCGCTTTCGACGACAAGGCCGCAGCGCCTCACCTTGAGCCTGATTTCGGTCGAAGCCATCACACTTTCGAAGGTGGGGTGAAGGTCGGCGAGGAGATCGTCGAGAGGAAAGGCGCGGACCTCGGGGACGATGACCCCTGCGTCGAGCTTCGAAATGTCGAGGAGAGTCCTGATAAGGTCCTCGATCGTCTGCAGCGATCCTTCGACGTGTTGCGCGAGCCGTTTGCCTTCGGGGATGTCTTGCAGTTCACCGAGAGTCGAGATCGACAGCTTCGCCGAAATCACGGGCTGCAGAAGGTCATGGCTTGCCGCCGCAAGAAATCGGGTCTTGCTCAAATTCGCCTTTTCTGCGTCCTCCTTCGCGGCGGAAAGCTGCGCGTTGGTCCGCTCCAGGCTCCTGAGAACGTGAGTTAATTCCTCCGTGCGCGCGCGAACCTGCGCCTCGAGCGCGATGGCCGTCTGAAAGAGCGCGAAGGCATTTCCCTGGCGGTCGACCGAGCGCTCGACGCGATCCATGAGCACGGCGTTGATTTTGGTCAGCTTCCTGATCTGATCCAAAAGCTGCTGGTTTGCCCCCGCGGCCGTGTCGGCCTCAAGACCGCTGGACATGGGAGGCATTCTTCAAACCGATGGCGACTCCGGTCAAAGTCTGGTTGAGATGCATGGAGTTGTATTGTTCGCCATAAGTGTGGAAGCCGACAAGGTTGTGCTTTTTGTAGAGTTCGCACATGCGATGCTTCACTTGATGAATTTCAGAAGTCAAGACGGCGCAGCACGCATTCGAAGGCCAGCACGAAATCGAGGCCGCCCGTTTCATGATCGAGCCTGTCCAACTCCTTTTCAGCCGACGACACGATGTCCCTGGCGCGCGCCACCGTTAGAACCACGCCATCGTCGATGGCGCAGAAGAACGTGAGCGAGCCATCAGGGTTCACCTTCTGGATCGAGCGGCAGTAATAGTCTCCACCGACCCTGACGACGACGGGATGGGCTGCGAAGCTCATGGGCGTCAGGCTTCCGTCGTCGAGACCCGCGGCCGAGGCGTATTCCCGGGCCGCGCATCCGGCGTTCAACTCAAGCACCGTCCTCCGCTCGCTGTCCGAAGCTGTCACGACGAGCTTTTTATCCGTAGGCTCGAAATTGTCGTGCTTGAAAGTGCGCACAAAGAAATCGGTTTCGATAAGAAGCAGAAGCGCTGCTTCGTGATGGACTTCCCCATTATGAAGGAGCGCCGTCCTTGCAAAAAGCAGATTATCTCCAGCCGAACCGCCAACGAGCGGAATATCGTTGAGCGCCCAGCCAAGGGCGGACACGATCATTTCCTCGCTGTTGGATAGCCCATCGATAAAGCTCAGGGCAAATCGGTTGCGCTTTTGACCCGCGGATGCTTGATCGAGCTGCGCGCGAAGATCGCGGACAACTTCGATCGCGCGTTCGATGGACAACCCGTGGATGTCTCGCAAGACTTTGCTGACGACGCGGAACCCTTTTTTTGGAAAGGCCATCGCCAGGATCCCGACCTCGCTGAAACGATCCGGAGAGATCTGCCCCGACGTGCTGCAGCCTGCAACCGGGATGCCGGCGAATTCGCATGAAAGGGCGCGCGACAGGGTGCTCGCCAGACGGGAGGGCGAAAAGAAGACGAGAAGCTGGCCGATTTCAGAACAATCGAACGCCGCCGCGATGGAGGCTATCGCCGCGTCGACGGAAGGCTCTTCAGTCCAAGCCACCTGCACGCCGCAAGCATAAGATTTGCGTCTGGCAAGGCCGACCGAAACGCTCTCCAAACCAGTCTCCTCTATCGCGGCGCTTCTTCCGGCGCCGGCTTTCCTTTTTGAACATACCGCGAAGCGATTACGACCGAAAGTACAATACCGGAGCTGATACTTGTCAATTTACGATTGGGCGCGGTCCGCGACGGCGACGGAACGACTATAAGGGCCACCCGGCGGCCATTCCGCCTAGTGCCTGCAGCGGCTGTAACAACAGCCGAAAATTGAAGTCAGGGAAGGAAAACGATGATGCTTCAACAAGCAATTGATGCCATCAGGACAAAAGTCGTCTGGCGCCCCCGCTACGACAACTTTATTGGCGGAGGCTGGGTGCCCCCATTGGGCGGAGAATACTTCACCAATATCAGCCCGATTACCGGCAAGCCCATCGCCGAGATTGCACGCGGCCGGGCAGCGGACATTCACCTTGCTCTCGATGCCGCACACCGGGCAAAAGACGGATGGGGCCGCACCTCTCCTGCGGAGCGTTCCGCCATCCTGAACAGGATTGCCGACCGGATGGAGCAGAATCTCAACATTCTCGCCCTTTCCGAGACGATCGATAATGGCAAGCCGATCCGCGAAACGACGGCGGCCGACATTCCTCTCGCTATCGACCATTTCCGGTATTTCGCCTCCTGCATTCGCGCGCAGGAAGGCTCGCTCTCCGAAATCGATCACGATACGGTCGCATACCACTTCCACGAGCCGCTCGGCGTCGTCGGGCAGATCATACCGTGGAACTTTCCGATCCTGATGGCGGTGTGGAAGCTCGCGCCTGCGCTCGCGGCCGGAAACTGCGTGGTGCTGAAGCCCGCCGAGCAGACGCCGATGAGCATTATGGTCCTGATCGACCTCATCAAGGACCTCTTGCCGGCGGGCGTCCTCAATGTCGTGAACGGCTTCGGCATCGAGGCGGGCAAGCCGCTCGCTCAGAGCAACCGCATTGCCAAGATCGCCTTTACGGGCGAGACGTCGACCGGCCGCCTGATCATGCAGTATGCGTCGGAAAACCTCATTCCGGTGACGCTGGAACTCGGCGGCAAGTCTCCGAATATTTTCTTCGCCGATGTGATGGCGGCGGACGACGATTTCTTCGACAAGGCGCTTGAGGGGTTCGCCATGTTCGCCTTGAACCAAGGCGAGGTCTGCACCTGTCCGAGCCGCGCGCTCGTTCAGCGCTCCATCTACGACCGCTTCATGGAGCGCGCGATTGCTCGCGTGGGCAAAGTCAAGCAAGGCCATCCGCTCGATCCGACGACGATGATCGGAGCGCAGGCCTCCAACGACCAGCTCGAGAAGATCTTGTCCTATATCGATATCGGCAAGAAGGAAGGCGCGAAGGTGCTTTGCGGCGGCGAGCGCAACGTCACCTCCGACGAGACGCGCGAAGGCTATTACGTCAAGCCGACCGTGCTCGAAGGCCATAACAAGATGCGGATCTTCCAGGAGGAGATCTTCGGCCCGGTTTTGTGCGTGACCCCGTTCGACACCGAAGAGGAAGCGCTCCACATCGCGAACGACACGCTGTACGGGCTTGGCGCTGGCGTCTGGACCCGTGACGGTAATCGCGCCTACCGCTTTGGCCGCGCCATTCAGGCTGGCCGCGTCTGGACGAACTGCTACCACCTCTATCCGGCTCACGCCGCGTTCGGCGGCTATAAGCAGTCGGGCATTGGCCGTGAGAACCACGCCATGATGCTCGATCATTATCAACAGACCAAGAACCTCTTGGTGAGCTACAGCCCGAAAGCTCTTGGCTTCTTCTGAGCCACGGCCCATGCTCTGCGCTCTTTCACTGTAAACGGAAGAAGACACCCCAGCTGGTTGCGCCACTCTGGCGAAGCTGCCTGCTGGGGCCCATCAAGGTCGGCGCAATGACGTCCGACTAATAAGTGCAACTGAGATCAACAACCCGGGAAGAAACGTCATGAGAGAAAGGTTGAAATGGGTCACCACAGCGCTGCTTACAGCCAGCGCCGTGGCTTTGGCCCCGGCAGCCGGTCTGTGCGCCGACAATGCTGGCTGGCCTGTCTACGGACAGAACAACAGCAACACGCGCTTCAGCCCGCTCAAGCAGATCAATACGAGCAATGTCGGCAAGCTGAAGCTCGCCTACTCGTTCTCGCTGGCATCATTGCGGTCGAATGAATCCACCCCGCTCGTGATCGGCGACACGATGTATGTCACGTCATCCTGGGGGCCGAAATTCGTCTACGCCTTGAATGCGGCGACGGGCGAAAAGAAGTGGGTCTACGAGCCCGAAATCCCCGATGACGTCATGCAATATGGCTGCTGCGACGTGCAAAATCGCGGCGCGGCCTATGCCGATGGCAAGATCTTTATCGGCCGCCTGGACGGAAAGCTGACCGCGCTCGATGCAGCGACGGGCAAGGAGCTTTGGACGGCGGATGTTGTGGACTACAAGCAGGGGTCGGTCATCACCTCTCCGCCGCTCGTGGTAAAGAACAAGGTCATTACAGGCTTCGGCGGCGGCGAATACGGCGCGCGCGGCAGCCTGCAGGCCTACGACGTGAACACCGGCAAGGAACTTTGGAAGACTTACACGGTTCCTGGCCCCGGCGAAGCTGGCAATGACAGCTGGAAGGGCGACACCTGGAAGCACGGCGGTGCTGCCGCCTGGCTCGTCGGCTCGTACGATCCCGAAACCAATCTGGTCATGTTCGGAACCAGCAATCCGAGCCCTTGGAATGCGTCGATCAGGAGCACCGGTACCGGGGATTACGGCAAGCTGACCAACCTCTATTCCGCCTCCACGGTGGCGCTCGACGCGGATACCGGAGAGATCAAGTGGCATCTGCAAGGGACGCCCGCCAATTCCTGGGACTATGACGGCGTCAACGAAGCCGTGCTCGCCGACCTCACCATCGACGGCAAAAAAGTGCCGGTGATGATGAAAGCCGACCGCAACGGCTTCTTCTTTGTCGCCAACCGCAAGGACGGAAAGGCGCTTTCCGCCGAAAAATACGTCCCGACGACTTGGGCTTCGAAGTGGGACATTGCAACGTCGAGGCCGGTCGAGGATCCCGAGAGACGGGCGAGCCCCGGCAAGCCAGCCAAGGGAGCCTGCCCGAACCTCATTGGCGGCAAGAACTGGCAGCCCATGTCCTATAATCCGGGAACGGGCCTCGTCTACATTCCATCGAACAATGTCTGCATGGATTGGGCCGTCAGCGACACGTCCTACAAGAAGGGTGTTTTCTTTCTTGGCGCGGAGTTCCCGACGCTGCCTGGACCCGGTGGTTATCTGGGAGAGCTGATCGCCTGGGATCCGGTTGCGCAGAAGAAGGCTTGGGGCGTTAAGACCGACCTGCCGTTCAACGGCGGAACGCTGACGACGGGCGGAAACCTGACATTCTGGGGCGACATGCACGGCTTTTTCCGCGCCTTTGACGCGAAAAACGGCAAGGAGCTTTGGAAGATGCAGCTTGGGTCCGGCATTGGGCCAGGAGCGATCAGCTACGAGGTCAACGGCAAGCAGTATATCGCGATCGTTGCCGGCAGAAGCGTCTCGCTCCCCGCCTTTCTTGGCGATATCGGCAAGAAACTGGTTGCCGCGACCCCCGAGGCTGGCCAGCTGTTCGTCTTCACGGTCGAGTAGAGATTGCTCTCAATCCATGAAAGTTGCGGCGGCCTCCCCGGCCGCCGTATAGTCTGTAGCTGAGTTCCTCGAAGAGAACTCCACAGAACATCTAAAAGAGCTGGGGAAGGAAATGATCTCGACATCGATGCCTTTGGTCTCGCCGGGAGCGGGAAGTGGTTTTGCAGGCCGGAAGAGGGGAACAATCCTCAAGGCATCCGTTACGGCTTTCTGCTTTTCCATCCTTGGTATTGGCGCCTCCGCCGCGGAGAAAGCGCCGCTTCGCCTTTGCGCAGACCCCGATAATCTCCCTTTTACGAGCGATAAGGCTGAAACTCCTGGGATTTATCGCGAGATCGGCAAAGCCATCGCGCAAGAACTCAACCGCCCGCTGACGGAGGTCTGGTACAGGACTAATTTCGGCAAGCGCGCGACGCGCGTGACGCTTCTTGCCAAAAAATGTGACTTTTCGGTCGGGCTGCCAGGCGAATCCGATTTCATGGGGCCGGCCGTCATCTTTTCACGGCCTTTTATGAAGGCGGGATATGCGCTCGTTCTGAAAAAACCGGCCACGGTGTCGAACTGGGCCGACTTGAGCGGCAAGGCGATCGCGGTGCAACAAAACTCGACGCCGCAGAGCTACCTGGCGGCCAAAGACAATATTACCATGGTTACGGAACTCAGTCCGGAGGATACGGTCAAAGCGCTTGCGAGCGGCGCAGCCGATGCCGCCTTTGTTTGGGCGCCGACGGCTGGCTATCTGAATAAGACCGTGTACTCCGATGGCTTCACGATCATTCCGGTAGCTGGCGCCGGAATGCAATGGCCGGTTGCCGTCGCTTTCGGAAAGCGCGATGGGGCTCTGAGAGATGCCGTCAACGGTGTGCTCGACCGGATTTCCGCAAAGATCGATGATCTGAAGGTCAAGTATGGTTTCCCCGCCGCTGAGCCTGTGACGCTCGCCGAGGCAGCCACGCCGGCGAAATCCGCAGAACAAGCGCCCGCGCCCGTCAAATCCGCTGAACAGGCCACGATAGAGATTTCCGCGGGCGTGAAATCTGAAGGACAAGCCGCGAGCGAGGCTGCCGTCGCTAAATCCGAAGACAAATCACCGACCAAGGTTCCCGCCCCGGCAAAGGCCGAAGGCGCTCCCGCCGATGCGCCTCAGGCCGCAGTCGAGAATGCTGCACTGACCCCGCCACCGGCGCTGGCGGCCACGAATGAGGATCGGGTTCGCGAGGGCAAGGAAGTATTCAACGGCACATGCGCCCACTGCCATGGCCCGAACGCCGAACAGGCGGAGCGCAAGATCGACCTTCGCCTGCTTCACCATCGCTATAAGGAGAGCATGGAGGAGATGTTCTTCAAGACCGTGAATAACGGCCGGCCCTCGAAGGGCATGCCATCTTGGAAGGACGTTTTCACTGAGGATCAGTTCGTTTCGATCCTCGCGTTTCTTAAAACGGTGCAAGCGGACTAAGGGCGGCCCGCGTCCCTTTGGGCGCGGAACCTATCTGGCATTTTTTTGAATTGATCAACTTTTCCGCCGTTATCAACTCAAGGTGGGTTGATCTAAGCGTCAGGGGAGCCTGCCTAAACACAAAGTTTCTTCCTGACATGCCGCTTTGTGAGAATCGATGAAATACCGGTCGCACTCGCAAGTGCGGTTTGCGCGGGCCATTCTGGATGAGTCCATGACCGGCGATGGCAGCCCCTAGCGTTGAAGTGCGCTAGGGGCTTGGTTTCACACACGCATTACAGCTCTGGGAAACCAGCAGAACAGACATACTCCCATCTGCTCTGCTTAAGCCTAGAGTAAAGCGTGTATAAGTGCCTCGCAACAGCTTCTGCGTGTGAAGGTTAAATCCAAGAAGCAAGCCTAAAGATCCGGCCAGGTCAGTGTCTTCAGATAGGCTATCACGGCTGCGCGGTCCTTCTCTTCCGGAAGGCCTTTGAAATACATCTTCACGCCATGCAGGACTTCTCGCGGGTTGACAAGATACGCGTTGATGCGCTTCTCGTCCCATGTCCCCCAGTCTTGGCGCTTGCTGATCAACGCGCCCGAATAGTTGTAATCCGGGACGCTCGCCACAGGCCGCCCGACAACGGCCCACAGGGAGGGGCCGATCTTATTCATCCCGATTTGTGTCGGATGACAGTTCCCGCAAGTACGGTCGAAGATTGCCTTACCCTTCGCGACCTCGTCCGCCCGCGCTTGTCCGCACATTGAAAGCGCTGCAATCAAAGCGGCAGCCAGCATGGAATTCTTCATGTTACCCTCTTGCTTCCCGCTCCAATAAGCGCTGAGTTTGCCAACTTTGTATCGACGGTTCTTTTGAATTTGTGCCGATACGAACAGAAAAGCATCGTATCTACATCAGCCACAAACCTCAGCCCGTCAATGGCACCAAGGTACAACCATCACCCCTCTCTTGCAGCCATACAAAGAGGATGGAACCGCGTCCTTTTGACCGCGTTCATGACCGCCGAAATGAGCGGGCGAATGACGTGGACGGACCAGCCGCGCGGTTTTCATCTGCTGACAATCCATTCAGATTTTTGCATAGTACCGATGCTGGGATGGGGGGCCGCGGCGGCATTCAAATATAGCCCCTTTACGTATTGATGGGCGCGCGCCCGCTTCGGCAGGCTTTTAGATTTGGGGATAGAGGTGCCGAAGGAATTGCAAGGCGAGAAGCCAGTGGCCGACCTCTCGGCCAATGAAAACCCGCTGGGGCCATCGCCTGCGGTAATCAACTCAATCGCTCGCGATGTGGGGACGGTTCACCGATACCCTGATAGCAAGGGAACAGCGCTGAAGGCTGCACTTGCGAAAAAGCTCGGGGTTGAATCCGCGAATATCGTTGCTGGGAACGGCTCATCGGAAATCTTCGACATGATCGCCGGCACCCTCTTACGCGGTGGGGGCGAGGCGATCATCGGCTGGCCTTCATTTCCGAGCTACCGTGCAGCTGTCCTGCGCGCAGGCGGGGAAGTGACACTCGTGCCCCTGCGGGACTATGCCTACGATCTCGATGAGATGGCCAGGCGTGCCAGTCGGCGGACGCGCCTTGTCATGCTTGGCAACCCCAACAATCCAACCGGCCTCGCACTTACTCACGCCGACCTCGATCATTTTCTTGATCGCCTGCCTCATGAGTGCATTGTCTGCCTTGACGAGGCCTATAGCGAATATGTGCAAAGCCGCGACTTTCCGGATTCCCAGCGCTTTATTGCGGAGGGGCGCCCGGTGGTGGTGGTGCATACACTTTCGAAGGCTTATGCCCTCGCGGGCTTGCGCGTTGGCTACGCAACCGCAAGCAAGGCTCTCGCTCTCAGCCTCGATAAGCATCGCCAGCGGTTCAACACCGGCCGCTTGGCCCAGATCGCCGCCATTGCCGCCATCGGCGATACTGACCATCTCGCCGAAACCATCGCTCTGAACGCAAGCGGCCGCAAATGGCTGTCGGCGCGTCTCTCGGAACTCGGTTTCTTTTTTCTACCGTCCGAAGCCAATTTCTTTCTGATCAAGGTGGGCGATGGCGCGCGGGTCTATCAAACTTTGAAACAGGGCGGGGTTCTCGTTAAACAGCTCGATGCGTTTGATCTGCCCGAATACATTCGGGTCAGCGTCGGCACCCCTGCCGAAAACGCCCGGTTCATTGAGGGCCTGCAACGCGCAATCCGTGCTTGACGCTCAGGGGTCGCTGCAGAGGCTTCATAGAGGGAAGCGACCAGCATGAACCTGCATCAGTTGCGCATCTTCTGCGCGATTGCCCAATCAGCCACCCTCACCCAGGCGGCCAAGCAGCTCGGGCTCGCCCAGCCGACGCTGTCGCAGCAATTGTCGAAGCTGGAACAGAAAATCGGGGCCAAGCTGTTCGACCGCGGCCTCAATCAGATGGAGCTGACGAACGCGGGCCGGTATCTTTTGCGGCGCGCCCAGGTCATCCTGCACGAGGTGGATGAGGCGCAAAGCGCGCTTCGGGAGTTCGCCTCGGGAACGCGCGGCATCATCCGGCTCGCGGGCCTTAACTCGATCATCCGTGAAGTCGTGCCGCTCGCGATCGAGCGCTTCGGCGCCCAGTTCCCCGAAGTCGAGTTCGACCTTCACGAGATGGCCCCGGCGGAGGTGCTGGATCTGCTTTACGCGCGGCAGGTGAATATCGGTCTCGTGGCCGCCAATTCCGTTGGGCTTAGCGGCGGCTCCTTCAAGGAATTTCCGGTGGTGCGCGACCCTTACGTTTTTGCCGTGCCCGCCAGCATTGATCTGGCCGCGATCAGCGATCCCGATGCCGATCTGCCTCCCGATCAGCGCAAGGTTCTCAATAGCTGCATACGCTTCAATTTCGCCTCGCAGCATTCCCGGCAGGTCGAGTACTGGTATCAGGAGATGCTGCCCTCGCACCGCCTCTTCGCGCAATGCCGCAGCTATGAGGTGGCGCTCAGCATGGTGCGCGCGGGGCTGGGCGTATGCCTCGTTCCGGCCCTTGCGGTGTACGACAACTGCTGCGGATCGGGCGGAATGAACCTCTACGCCACCGATCGGCCCGACCGGCGAACGGTGGCTGTCGTGCCATCGCAGTATCAGCGCGTTGAACCGTATAGCGCGTTCCTCGAAGCGTTGCGGCAGGCAGGGGCTGCGGTGCGCATGCCGCCGATTCTTCCGGTCCCGCCTTTCATCGCGCGCGCGGCCTCATCCCGCCCTTGATCGAGCTCGATCAAGGGCGGAAAGTTGATCGCTTTCCGTTCTGGCCAGCCCCCGGCGCGCCCGCCGGTACAGCAGGCAGGCGCCGAGCGCGAAGGCCCCGGCGCCCAGGGCGGTGAGGCTCTGCTCCAGCCAGTGCAGGGACAGGGTCTTGGGCTCGATGCGGGCGATGCGCTGCAAGGCGAACACCATGGCCAGGTTCACCAGGAACAGGGGCGCCAGCCACAAGGCCCGACGGCGCCAGGCCTCCCGCAGCAACAGGGCCGTCAGCGTGAGATTGCCAGGCCGGCCAGGGTCATGAGGGGCAGGAACCAGCCCCGTTCCACGGCCAACCCCCAGCTACGCAGGGCGGCGATGCCGTAGCCCAGGCCGATCAGCGCCAGGGGCATGAGCCAGGGCCGCTTGGGCGGTGCCGGGGTCTCGCGCTGGGCATGCCACAAGGCGAGAGCCAGCAGGGTGAAGCCCGGCGCCATCAGCGGGAACAGGGCATTGGCCAGCCACGGCAGGTCCGGGCCGCCGAGCGCCAGGATCAGTTTCCAGAGGGCCTTGCACAAGCCTGCCAGCACCACCAGCGCTGCCCCGAGCAGGGCCATGGGCTCGTTCGCCGGTGCCAGATCGCGGGTCAGGCGGGCGACGTAGAACAGGGCCAGGGCAGTGAACAGCACCGGCAGAAAATTGTAGAGGGCCAGATCCAGGCCGTACTGGGGCATGGGCGGGATGTCCTGAACAGTGAGCCAAGCAGATATTCGTTGGCTGACCAAGGAATGTCTGCTTAGCTCGCGAACCTGAAACGGCCGGAGCCTAGCTCAAAAGCTTATTGACGTCATGCACGTCCGCTCTTGCGAGGGAACCTGCCAATAGTTCGTCACCTCCGGCCACAAGGTCCTGGCTCTTCGTTGTGGAAGCCAGGAATGTTTTAGGCGCGGCGAAGCGGACGCCCGAACCCCTATTCGAAACAGCAATGGCACTCATAGATATACGGCCCGCATGCGCCGCCGGTATCTTCCTCCCCAAAAAGCAAGACGCGTTCGGCGCTGGTTGATCCAGGAGCCGGGGAAGGGAACGAGATGGTCATGATGATGGCCCCTGGGGGGACGAGCGAGATGTGTCGCCTGGTTCTCGACGAGGGGGCGGATGCCGTCTATGTCGGGGTCAGGGGCTGGAGCCGCCGTGGCTCCGAGCATGAACTGACCGACGACGAAATCCGCGAGACCATCGACTACGCAGCCGCTCGCGGCAAGGAAGTCCGCGTCGTCGTCAACACGCTGCCAAGCTCGACCGAAATCCCGATGTTCATCGAGCGCATCCAGATGTACGCAAACTGGGGCGCGAAGGGCTTCATGATCAGCGATGTCGGCTGCATGCGGCTTGTTCATGAGCTGTCGCCTCACGTCGCCATCCACACCAGCGTCGGCTGCGGCATCACCAATTTCGAGGACGTGCGCTTCCTCGGCAGCATCGGCGCGACGCACGTCGTGCTGCCTTACCGGATGTCCGTGCAGGAGATCGCCGACATCAAGAAGAAGACCGGCATCGGCATCGAGGTGTTTCTGTTCAAGACGCCGTCCGGCGGCAAGATCTGCCCCGGCAAGTGCATGATGTCGAGCTATTTCAGCTACCGGCGCTGGCTCGACGAGAACGGCAAGGATCATTTCTACGGCAGCGCCAGCCGTGGCGGCGACTGCCTGCGGGTCTGCCAGACCGACTGGGATTTCGGCGCGGACGAAAGAGACCTCGGCCACGACCTGAAAATCAAGACCAATCCGGCTCTGTGGCTCGACGAGCTTCCGGCTTATCTTGCAGCCGGAGTTGACTGCCTGAAAGCGCCGGGGCGCGACCGCTCCAATGAACTTGTGCGCGACATCGTCCGCTTCTATCGCCGCGTGCTGGATACCATCGCCAGCACCGACAACCCCGATTTGTCGCCGTTCCGCCCGCAACTGGAAGACTTCAATCGCCGCTGGAAGACCGAGCGCAGCTCGCGTGACAGGCGGCTGATCGGCGAGGCCGAGCAGGAGGCGCGCCGCGCCACCCGGGCCGCCGCGGAGTTCCCCCTCAGCGCCATTCTCTAGAGCCCGCTTTTGAGGGACTCAAAAGCGGGCTCTAAGTTTTGTTTTGTCGTGCATCTTTATCGGAAAACCGCTTCGCACTTTTCCGGACGCACTCCAAGGAGCATCCATGTTCGAGCTTTCGACCAATGTCGCCTCGCCGCAACGTCTTCGCCGGGGCGACTACTCGGCCTATGACGCCCTCTATCTCGGCGATTTCTCCTGCCTGGATTATCCCGAGAACTTCTGCGCGCATCCGGAATACCTTGAGGAAGCGGTATCGCTCGTCGCGGCGCAAGGCAAGAAATGCTACCTGCGCGTCTTCGCCGTGCCGAGCAATCACGATTTGCCGCTCGTGCGCCAGTTCATCGAGACGGCGATGCCTTTGCCGTTCGACGCGTTCGAGGTGCACAACCTCGGCGTCTTACAGATGCTGCGCGAGATGGGCTGCACGAAGCCGATCCATATGGGCGTTTTCGGCAATCTCTACACCGACGCCACGGCGCGCGTGCTGAAAGATTATGGCGTGACCCGCGTCTACCCCAATCCCGAACTTTCCCTGAAGGAAGCGATCTACATCAGGGACAAGACCCCGATCGAGGTGCTGATACCGGTCCACGGCAAGATCCCGCTGGTGATCTCGGAGACCTGCTTCATCCTCGAAAATTCAGGCGCAACTCCAGGCGAGACATGCACCTTCCCCTGCAACAAGGAGCACTGGCTGACGCGCTCCGAGGGCGACTGGTCGCTCAAGGACACGGGCCGCATGACACTGAGCGGCAGCGATCTCTGCATGCTGGAACACGTCGATGAACTGGCCGCCGCGAAGCTCAACGCGTTCTACGTCCAGAGCCACGGCGAGGACACCAATTATATCGCTGCCGTCGGCCGCATCTATCGCGAAGCGCTGACAAAGGCTTTCACCGGCCAGCCGCTGGGCGACCAGGGCGCGGCGCTGCGGGAACTCGGCGAACTGGCCAGGATGGGGCTCTGCAACGGCTACTATTACGAGAGCGCCGGCCGCCGCTACGTCGGGAGAGTTTGAGATGCCAGCGCTGCTTGCGCCGGGCGGCACGCTGGAGATGGCCACGATGGCCGTTGATGAAGGGGCCGACATCGTCTACGTCGGTCCCCTGGGCTGGAGCCGGCGGCCCCACGAATCCGAGATGACGGACGGCGACATCCACGCCGCTGTCCGCTATGCCGACGCGCACGGCAAGCAAGTTCGTGTCGTGCTGAACACCTTCCCCAGCCCCTTCGAGATGGGCGATTTCATCGAGAAGGTTCGTCTCTACGACAGTTGGGGCGTGTCCGGCTTCATCGTCACCGATCCGGGCGCGATCGCTCTCATCAGGCAACAGCTGCCGCATACGCTGATCCATGTCAGCATCGGCAGCGGCATCACGAACGCGCTCGACGCGCGCTTCTACAAGAGCCTCGGCGCGGACGTGATCATTCTGCCTTATCGCTGGGGCGCCGACGAGATCGAGGCCACGCGCGAGACCTCGAACATTGGCCTGGAAGTCTTCCTCTTCGAGACGGTCCAGACCGGCAAGGTCTGCCCCGGCAAATGCATCATGTCGAGCTATCTCAAGTTCCGAGACTGGCTCGATATCGAGGGCAAGGACCACTTTTTCGGAAGCGCGAACCGCGGCGCCAAGGAATGCTACCGCGTCTGCCAGACGCAGTGGGATTTCGCGAGCGAGGACGGCGATCCGGTCAGCCTCAAGCTGAGGCGCGACGCCCGCCTCATGCTGGAGCAGTTGCCGCACTTCATCGGGCTTGGCGTCGAGTGCTTCAAGATTTCCGGCCGCGAGCGCCCCACGAGCATGATCCGCGATCTCGTGCGCTTCTATCGCAAGGCGATCGACGGCATCACGACCGGCAGCCAGACCGACATGAGCATTTATGTGGAGGAACTGGCGGCTCTGCGCGTGCGCTGGAACGTCGAAAAGCGCAAACGCGTGGGCGTGCTGATGGACCGCGCCGGCGCCTATACGCAGGAAGGCGCAGTGCAGGCATGATCCCGGCCCCGGCTGATTTGTCATGGCAGCCCTTGAGGCGGCCATCCAGGGAAACAGGCCGCAGCTCCAATGATGTACTGGATGGCCGGGTCAGGCCCGGCCATGACGGGAGGGGGCGGCATCACCACCCGATGACAAGAAGCAAGCAGGCGAATTTAACATGACGACCCCTTTGGGATCATTGCGGGCGGCGTTCGAGGCCACGGGCAGCCCGTCCTGGGTGATGCGGGTCATTCGCGAGCAGGGCTTCGACCGCCGCCATGGCTTCCAGCTGGACCTCACGCAGAGCGGGGATCGCGGGAGCGCGACGGCCCAGGCGACACAGGGGGCGCTGGCTGCGGGCGAGGCCGATCTCATCGACACCGATTGGATCTCCATCGCCCGCAGCCGCCAGACCGGCGAGCCGCTGACCCCGATTTCCCCCTATGGCCGCATCATGGGCGGCATGGTGACGGCGGCGGGATCGGGGATCAGCCATCTATCCGATCTGCCGGGCCGGCGCGTCGGCGTCATCCGCGCGAACGAGAAGAACTGGATCGTGATCCGCGCCGCGTTTCGGCACAGACACGGCTGCGATGTCCATGAACAGGCGATCGTCAAGGAAGCGCTGTCGAAAACGACCTTGATGGAGTGGCTCAAGGCCGGCGAGGTGGATGCCGCGGTGCTGCCTTGGCAACTTGTACCGCGCCTGATCACGGGCGGGCGCTTCAGCAAGGTGTGCGATGTGCTCGACCTCATTTCAGAGCTTGGAGGGGCGTCGGTTCCAACCACCTTCTTTGTGGTTCAGCCTGCATTCGCCAGCTCCCGGCAAGCGCTGATGACGGCCTTCAGAGCCGCCTATACCGATGCAGTCGATCTCATGCGCGCGGATGAAACGGTGTGGCGCGCAGCTGTTGCCGGGCCGGATGACAGCCCGGACACGCTGGCTGCCCTTCGCCTGTCCTGGCTCCGGCGCATTTGCTACGAATGGGGGCCGGACGACAGCGCTCATCTCGAACACCTTTTCGAGCGGCTCAAGGCCATCGCTGGCGAGAAAGCCCTCGGTATCGATCACATGCCGCAAGGTCTCTTCGGCCCGGCGTTCATGCAAAGGGGGGAGTAATCATGGTTGCTTTGATGGGCCCTGGCGGAACCCTCAAGATGGCGGTGCGGGCCTTGGAAAGCGGGTGCGATTCCGTGTTCGTCGGGCCGAAAGGGCTGGAGCCGCCGCCCAGCCACGGATGAACTCGCAGACGGCGAAATCCGCGAGCTGATCGAGTGGAGCGCGCCCCGCGGCAAGGATGTGCGCATCGCAATCAACGTGATGCCTGCTCCGGACGAAATCGACGTCTTCCTCTCGAAGGTCGAGCGCTACGCCGCCTGGGGCGCGAACGGCGTGATGATCTGCGATCCCGGCTGCATCAAGCTCGTGCACGAACGATTGCCGCAACTGGACATCCACGTCAGCGTCACGGCCGGCATCTTCAACCTGCGCGACATCCAGTTCTATTCCAGCCTTGGCGCGAACATCGTCGTCATCCCGTACCGCTGGGGCGTCGCGGAACTCGAGGAAATCCGCGACCAGACGGGGGTTGGCCTGGAAGCCTTCATGTTCCAGAGCATGAGGCGCGGCCGCATCTGTCCGGGCCGCTGCTACTCGAGCAGCTATTTCAAGATCGCGCATACGATAGACGCGGCGGGCAAGAACCACTTCATCGGCAGCGCCAGCCGGGGCGGAAGCTGCCATCGCATCTGCCGCGCGAAATGGGATCTGACGTCGGACTCGGAGCTGATGGGCCAGCCCGATTTGAAGGGCACGCCCGAGCTTCTGCTTTGGGAGATGCCGGATTACGCGAGGCTCGGGGTGAACCGCTTCAAGATTCCTGGCCGTGAGCGCTCGGTGGACCTTGTTGCCGACATTTGCGCCTTCTACCGGCGCGTGCTCGACCACGTGCTCGCCGGCAATAACGATGTCTCGCGTTTCGAAGAGGAATGGAACGAGGTCCGCGACCGCTGGGTGAGCGAGCGCGGCCGCCGCGACGAAGGCCGGATTACGCGCGCCCAGTCGATGGCGATAGCGCCGTAGAGCCAGTTCATGATCTGCGTCTTGGAGCTAAGCAACTTTGCCAAACTGACCACAGATGGCGGACTCCGCTCGCTTCGCGTTTCGTCATCCCGGCCAGGCGAAGCGCGAGCCGGGATCGTAAAGAGCCATGCGTTTCAATCTGTTACGATCCCGGATAGGGCTTGCGCCCTTCCGGGATGACAACAACTGCGATCGGCGGCCATGTTCGAAACACTTTGCTTAGACCGGCCTGCGACCGCTGCGCCAGCCGCTTATATCCTCGATCTCGGCGAGGTTGCTCCGGGAGACGCGTCGCTGGTCGGGCGAAAGGCTTTCCATCTTGCAACGCTGATCCGCAGCGGGTTCGATGTCCCTCCCGGCTTCTGCGTTACCACCGAAGCCTTTCGTCACTGCCAGGCGGCAGGCCGAGGCGAACCGGTGCTGCCTGTGGCCTTGCGCGAAGTCATCGTGGCTGCGTGGCGGCGCAGTGGGCTGAATATGGCAGCGGTACGCAGTTCGGCCAGCGAGGAGGACGGAGAGGATGCCTCATGGGCTGGCATTTTCCCCACCGTCCTGCCCGTTACCAGCGAAGGCGAGATGCTGGCTGCGGTGGAGGCCTGTTTCAGGGCATTGCAGGAACCTTCCGTTGAACTGTACCGCAGCGCGCGCGAGCAAGGACGGCAGCCGCCTGCAATGGCCGTGCTGGTCCAATCCCTCATCGACGCTGAGGCGGCGGGCGTTGCCTTTACCGCAAATCCTATGACCGGAGACAGGGACGAAATCGTCATCAATGCCGTTCCCGGTCTCGGCGAACCCCTTTCGGCTGGCCGCATCAGCGGCGACGTTTTCGTCGTAGGCCGGGATGGGACCGTGAAGTCCGCATCGATAACAGCCAAGCCGTTCATGCTGACCTGGGAGGGCGAGATTGCGCTGCCGCGTGACCGGGCCGAACAGCGAGCGCTCACCGACAACGAGGCGGCAGTTCTGGCTCGCTTAGCGACACGGGTCGAAAGGGTCTTCGGCCGTCCTCAGGACATCGAGTTCGCCATCGCCAGCGAGCGAATCTACCTTCTTCAGGCGAGGCCCATAACCGGGCTGCCCGGCGAGGAGCCAATAAGCGACATCGAGATCGAGACCTATCTCGCCTCCGAGCGCGCGCGGCTTGCCACCCGCGTGGAGGCGTTGCGCCGTCAGGGACGGCTCAAGGGGGCTGACGCCATCTTCAGCAATGGAAACGTCGGGGAACTCCTCCCAACGCCCACGCCGATGAGCTTCGGCCTGTTTCGTACCATTTTCGCCGACAGTGGCGGAGCAATCGCCACCGGCCGGCGCATGCTCGGCTACCGCCTGGACGAAACGAGCGCGGAGGGCCTCTACGAACTCATCTGCGGACAGGTCACCTTCAACGTTGAAATCGATGCGCGAACCTTCGACATCGGCCTGCCCATCGACATCGACTCTATTCTGTCGAGCATTGCGGACGATCACGCCCGCGCCAGCTACCCCGAATTCGGCCTCTACGCCCAGGCGATGAGCCTTGCGGAGGCGATTGCGACACACGGCGAAGCGGAGGGGCGGAGGCGGCATTCCGCCCTTTGGCAATTCCACTGCGCCATGCGAAAGGCGGCTCGGACTATTTCCCGGCGCTATCGGAGCGAAATCGAGCCGGTTCTGCGCCGCTCCTTCGAGCCGGTCGAGTCCAGGTTCCTCGCTTCCGGGAATGCTGCACTGCTGGCCCTCTTTCAGCAGCGGATCGATCATCTGAGGCAGTTCAGCTGCGTCTGGTTCGTCGCGGCGGCGCGCCTTGGTTTCTACTTTGCCGATATGGTGCGCTGGCGGCTTGAGCACCATTTGGGCGAGCCCGCGCTTGCCCAGAAGCTCTTTCAGGGGCTTGAGGGCAGTCTCATCACCCGGCAGGCCATCGAGCTTGAAAATCTGGCTCAGGGCCGCATCACGCGGGAAGCGTTCTTGCGCGCGTATGGGCATAGTTCGACCAATGAGCTGGAAATCTCGCTGCCGCGCTTGTCCGAGGAGCCCCGAAACATTGAGCGCTTGCTGCACGATCTGGCGGTCTCGGGACGTCAGCCAGGTGACGAATTTCAGGCACAGCAGCACCACCGCCGCGACGCTGAGCGCGATGTGCGCCGCCGCCTGGAGGCGCAGGGGGTCAGCACGACAGACCTTCGCGCATTTTTCGCCGATTTGCGCCTTGCGCAGCGGTTCCTCCCGCTCCGCGAGACCATCAAGCACACCTATACGGGCGAATACCGGGTCTTGAGGGAGACCCTTCGGGAAATCAACCGCCGCCTCGGATGGAAGGACGGCGATATTTTCTACCTCGATCCTTCCGAAATTTCCGGCTGCTTTCAATCGCGGGAGTCGCTCGCCGCGCTGGTGTCGCAACGGCGCAGGCAACGAAAGATTGCCGCCCTCCTGGCCGGACAACAACGGGTGCCCCCGGTTGTTTTCGCCAGCGACACGGGCGCACTCGGTTCGCGGCCGAAAGCGCACCAATCGAGACGCTTGAAAGGGGTGCCCGTAGCCCCCGGCAGCGCGACGGGATTGGTGCGCGTGCTCGACGATACAGGCGGCGAGCCCTGGGGGCGCAAAGCGATGAGGGGCGATGAAATCATCGTCGCCCGATCCGCAAATCTCGGTCTCGCGCCCTTGATGCGAATGGCGGCGGGGCTTGTCGTCGAAGTTGGCGGCGTGCTTGCTCATGCCGCCTGCCAGGCGCGGGAAAGCGGCATTCCGGCTGTTGTCCTTGCCGGGGCAACCTCTATTCTGCAAGAAGGCATGGCGATCACCATCGACGGCGCGACCGGGCGCATCGACCTTATCGAGGAACTGGCGGCATCATGACAAGCGGACCGTTCAGCTTGGCGGGGCGCGCGGCTGTTGTTACAGGCGCGGGCGCGAATGGGGGCATCGGCCATGCGATTGCGCTTGGTTTCGCGCGCGCCGGAGCGGATCTGCTGATCTGCGACATCGATGCCGACGGGCTCGCTCGAACAGCGGAGGAGTTGTCCTCTCTCAAGGCGCTGGCCGCGGCAGAACTGTGCGACATCTCGAAGGCGGCAGAGGTCGAGAAACTTTTCGCCACGGCCGATCACGTCCTGGGCGGCGTCGACATCCTCGTCAATGTTCCGTTTTTCTTTCCGCGGCGCGCGGCGCCGCACGACGTTGCGCTCGAGGATTGGGAACGCATGTTCGCCGTCAACGTGACGGGTTACTTCCTCTGCATTCGCGAGGCCGTAAAGCGGATGCTGGCGCAAGGGCAGGGCGGGGCGATTATCAATATCGGTTCGAATGCCGGCGAGACAGCGCTTGGCCGAGGGGCCTTCCCCTATAGTTGCACCAAAAGCGCGGTTCATCAGATGACCAAGGAACTCGCGGTGGAATACGGGGCGAAGGGGATCCGCACCAATGCCATCCTTCCCGCGCAGGTTCTTACGCCGGGGCTCAAGGCCCATCTCGAAAACCCTCACTTCCGGGACAAGGTCTTGCCGCGCATTCTGATGGGCCTGCCGATGGGCCGGTTGCTGTCGCCGGAGGATTGCGTCGGCCCCGCGATTTTCCTGGCGTCCGATGCCGCGGCCTCCGTGAACGGGGTTCTGCTTCCCGTCGATGGCGGCAATCTCGCCATGAATGCGGGAGGCAGCTACGGCTGATCTGGAGGATGAGCGGCCGGATTATTCCGCAGCCTCGTAGCGCGTCGCATAAAGGTATGAGCGATCGATGGCCAACTCGATACGCTGATATGCGGTCTCACTGATCTCATGGCTGGTGCGCAGTTGCCGGATACTCGCGTGGGCGGCCCGGGCGGCCCTCAGGCGCATGCCTGCATTATCGGCGACTTCGACGAGATCGCCATTATCCCTGGCCTCATGAAGGTCCAGAAGAGTTCGATATTCAAGTCGAAGCGCGTCGGCGTAGGGCGAGGCATTCCCGTCCAGAGTGCCGATCGCCGCCTCGAGAGCGCGGCGCCGTGCGAGCGCTATTTCCCTGTCGAGCCGGCGGTCTTCGGGAACCTGAAGCCATCTCACGAGCGGCCCAAGCGTGAATCCCTAAATCACGAGTGTGCCGAAGACAACAACAAACGAAACAAATTGAATGAGATCGCGCTCGGGGAAACCTGTCGGCAACGCCAAGGCGGCAGCAAGGCTCACAATGCCGCGCATGCCGCTCCACGAAACGATGATGCCGCCTTTTGCGGTGGGTGGAAGCACCCGCTCGGGCAAGTTTGCTGCGAACAAGGCGTTTCCGGCGCGAAACGCGTAATTGTAACTCGTCACCCACAGAATGCGCACGACGATGACCGTGACCAAAATCGCAATGCCGGTCATGAAATAGCTTGCCCTTTGATCCGGGTTGAGTTCGGCCAGCAAGGGCGCCAGTTGCATGCCGATGAGCGTGAAGGC
This sequence comes from uncultured Alphaproteobacteria bacterium, assembly GCA_963839435.1. Taxonomy (GTDB): domain Bacteria; phylum Pseudomonadota; class Alphaproteobacteria; order Rhizobiales; family Rhodomicrobiaceae; genus Rhodomicrobium. Next base: position 16,752 of record CAWIVD010000002.1, on the reverse strand, counting down.
CAGCACATTGGCGAGGAAGATGGCCGTTTCCCAAACCGCAAACGATTTCCTGCGCAAGAGGGGCGCACTTCGCCGAGGGCTGCGGCGCGCAAGGGCAATCCCGTAGGCAACCACCGTCAGGATCGCCGACAACTGCAGTTCATCGGCGAGAATCCAGATGCCAAAAATCGAGCAGAATTGCAGGACGATCGAAGCCGGAGCGTCATCGGCCAGTCTTAGGACGAAAGGGACCAGCCTGGAGAGCGCCACACCGAGAACGATGCTGCCGATGATGCGCGCCGCATAGCTCGGAACCAGGACCGCGAGGGTGGCGTTGCCGTCCTCAGCCATGTGAAGCGCCACGGCGAAAATCAACAGCGCCGACGCGTCGTTGAACAGGCTTTCGCCTTCAAGAATGGTGACAACCCGGCTCGGGATTTTTATTCCTCGCAAGACCGCTGTGGCGGCGGCTGCATCGGGGGGCGCCACAATTGCGCCAAGCGCAACGGCCGCGGCCCAGGGTACGCCGTCGACCAGAGCGTGAAATGCGATGGCAACCGCCGCCGTGGTGATCCCTACGGCAATCACCACCAGCATGATGATGGAAAGGCTGTAATCGTGAAGATCCCGCAGCGATGTTTCAAGAGCCGCCATGAGCAGGACCGGAGCGACGAAAATCGCGAGCGCCAAGCTTGGGTCGAACTGTATTGAAGGGGCCCCCGGCAGAAGAGCCAGGAGCGCGCCGCCCAGCGCCAGGAACGATGGATAGGGCACCGACAGCGCCGTGGCCAGACGCGTGAAGAGGACCGCTACGACCAGAATGAGAAGGACGGAAAGAAATATCGTCATAAGCGTAGAGCATCCAATATTTTCTGGAGCGGGTCATGCGTGTGCGATCCGCCAAATTTTAAGTTTTCAAATTGGCCCCAGGCTGACATGCAACGCGAGGCCGCCTAAAAAAATTGAAAGTCCCTCCTGCGGCTTTGCCGGAATTGAAGCCGCGGCCATCCCGGCACATATGACGGAACACCCTGAGCCGCAACCGCGCATTCTTCGCAGGCTGTGGCGCGAGGATCATGTTCACGTCAAGTGGATACAAAATCACCTAATTCGCGGAGCTAACCAACCAATCTCCGGGTGGAAGCTTCCGCCGCTGGCCATTAACCCTTGATGGTTAACGGAAGCGCGCAAAGGACCAATTTTCCGGCCGGAACGAACCCAACCGAACCCGATCATGCGATTTTCGGCCGCTAAACAGCCTGTTTCTACGCGGAATGGGACGCTCTAAAGTCCGTTAAATATGTTTTAGGCCCCTGAATTAACCATGCCGCCCTTTGCGGGCCCGACGGCGCGGGTGCCCCGTCATAAGAATTGCCATGACATTCTAGGCTATTTAAATTACTTATATGGTTGCTTATGCCAACTCTACGAAACAAAACCAATATTAACGGCTTGTTCACGCTGACACTCACGCCATAGGCCCGACACCCTTGGCGATGCGATCAGAGGACCGAACGACCATGGTCTCATCAAACCGGTTGGCAACGCCATTAACCTCGCCGCAACGCTCTTTTCCCTAAGATCGACCGCCTTTGAGAGGAACGTCCGATGAACCAAATAAACGATGGCGGCGCGAGCAATGGCGCCAGTTCGCTGGCCTCCGTCGAGACCGCCGGCGATATCGGCGTCATCACCTTGAAAAATCCGGCCAAGCGCAATGCGCTTTCCCATGACATGATGCATGCGCTGAGTGAGGCGTTCACCCGTTTCGCGGAGGCGAAGGTCCGCGTCGCGATCTTACGGGCAGACCCGGGCGTCAAGGTCTGGTCCGCCGGCCATGATATCGGCGAACTGCCGCTCGGCGGCATGGACCCGCTGCGCTACGCCGATCCGATGGAAGAAACGCTGCGGGCGATCAGGATGTTTCCCGGCCCCGTGATCGCCATGGTGCAAGGCGCCGTATGGGGCGGCGCATTCGATCTGGTGCTGAGTTGCGACTTGGTGTTCGCGGACGAGACAGCCACATTTGCGATCACTCCGGTAAATCTGGGCCTGCCCTACAACACGACCGGACTTCTCCATTTCATGGGCCGGCTCAGGCTTAACCTCGTGAAGGAATTGTTTTTTACTGCCGCACCCGTCAAGGCGGACGTCGCGCTCGAATGGGGCATCATCAACCATCTTCTGCCGTCCTCGGAACTGGAGGCGTATACGATGACTGCCGCACGGCAGATGGCCGAGAAAGCTCCGCTCGCGATGGCCGTGATCAAGGAACAACTGCGGGTACTGAGCGACTACCAGCCAATCCCCGCGCAGGTGTTCGAGCGCATCCAGGACATGCGGCGCAAAGTCTATGAAAGCGCGGATTATCGGGAGGGCATCGCGGCCTTCAAGGAGAAGCGTCAGCCCGTTTTCAAGGGCGAATGAAGCCTTTTCAGGGAGCCGATCGCTGCTCAGAAGCCAAAGAACTTCTGGCGCAATGCGTCCTCGTATTCCTTTTTGGCAGTCTTCACCTGTTGGCGAATTTCGTCTTCTTTGAAATGCGCCGCCTCCCATTTGTCGACCTCGGCAACAGAATGATTGACCGAGGCAAGCGCTTCCTCCTCTCTGATTGCCGCGATCCACTTTTCGACCGCCGCTTTATATGCGTTTTGCATCTCATCGAGTTTTGAAGTGTCGTCCATTCCGTAACTCCATCTCAAAAGTGAAGCTCTAGGTCAAAATTCCGTGCGTGGCCGATGACAAAGCGACAGCTAAGCTATTGGGAGCCATGCTCTTCCATTAAGTTGGGCGCGCCATGTGACACGGCGAAGACGACCTCCCGGCACCCGGTAGGCTCGGCCTTAATGGCTGTCGCGAGGGACGCCGAAGCGCTCGGCAATGCTTCGATACTGCACGGTGTTCTCAAAAACTGCTCCGGAGGCAAGCTGCCCCACATGTTCACGGTAGATGTTCTGCCACGGTGTCTGGCTGATGATCTCGGGCAGTTTGAGACTGCGCCGCCGCTCAGCCAGGTCTTCATCCGAGATCAGGATATCGGCGCTTCTCTTTTTCAGGTCGATGCGAATGCGGTCGCCTGTTCTGAGAAGCGCGAGCCCGCCGCCAGCCGCGGCCTCCGGCGACGCATTCAGGATCGAGGGGCTGCCCGAGGTGCCGCTTTGCCTGCCGTCGCCGATGCAGGGAAGTTGCGAGATGCCCTCTCTCACGAGCGCATCGGGAGGCAGCATGTTGACCACCTCGGGGGCGCCTGGATAGGCGATCGGGCCGCAATAGCGCATCACCAGGATGCAATTGCTGTCGATGTCGAGCGTGGGGTCGTTGATGCGGGCGTGATAGTCCTCGGGGCCGTCGAAAACGATAGCGCGGCCCTCGAAGGCGCCCTCGTCGCCGGGGCGTTCCAGGTAGCGCTTGCGGAAAGCCTCGGAAATGACGGACGTTTTCATGATAGCGCTGTCGAACAGGTTCCCCTTGAGGTTCGCGAAACCGGCTTTATCCTTGAGCGGGCGTGAATAAGGGCGAATGACATCCTCATTCAGGATTTTCGCGCCTGCGATATTCTCGGCGATGGTGCGGCCCGTCACGGTCAGCGCGGCTCCGTGCAGTTTGCCGGCCGCGATCAGTTCCGCCATTACCGCAGGAAGGCCGCCCGCGCGGAAATAGGCTTCGCCGAGATAAGCCCCCGCTGGCATCATGTTCACGAGCAGCGCAATGTCGTAGCCGATGCGGTCCCAGTCGTCGTTGTTCAGCTCGACGCCGTTGTGGCGGGCGATGGCGTTCATGTGCGGCGGGCAGTTGGTGGATGCCCCGATCGCGGACGCGCAGACAATCGCGTTCTCGAAGGCCTCGCGCGTCATGATCCTGGAGGGGCGCAGATCCTCGTGAACCAGCTCAACCGCGCGCCGCCCCGTCGCATAGGCCATTTGCCCGCGTTCGCGGTAAGGGGCGGGAATCGCCGCGCAGCCGGGAAGCGACATGCCGAGCGCTTCGGCGAGCGCATTCATCGAGCTTGCGGTGCCCATGGTGTTGCAGTGACCGATGCTGGGCGCGGACGCCAGGACCATATCCATGAAACCGTCAAAGTCGATCTCGCCCGCGGCGTAACGCCGGCGCGCCTCCCATTTCACCGTGCCGGAGCCTGCAAGCCTGCCCTCGAAATGGCCGTCGAGCATCGGGCCGCCCGACAGGACGATGGCGGGCAGATCCACAGTCGCAGCCGCCATGAGCAGCGCGGGCGTGGTCTTGTCGCACCCTGTCAGGAGCACGACCCCGTCGAGCGGATAGCAATAAAGGATCTCGACCACGCCGAGACAGGCGAGGTTGCGATGAAGCGCGGCCGTGGGCCGTATTCCCGTTTCCTGCAGCGGATGCACCGGAAACTCGAACGGGACGCCGCCCGCGTCGCGGATGCCGTCGCGCACCCGGCTCGCGAGCTGAACGTGATGGCGATTGCAGGGGACGAGGTCGCTGCCGGTCTGCGCGATGCCGATGATGGGGCGGCCGCTTTGCAGCTCCTCGCGGGTCAGCCCGTAATTCAGAAAGCGCTCAAGATAAAGCGCCGTCATGCCCGGATTATCGGGATTGTCCCACCACGCGCGGCTGCGGAGCCGCTTTGCGTCTTTCGCTGTCATCTCAATAATTTATTGCCGCTGCCAGCTTTGGCAAGCGCCAGAGCATTCGAACGCGTCGCTGCAGTGCAGTCGCAATTGGTCGGGCGATTTTTCCGGCCTCGATCGGGGGGGCAGCCGCAATCAAAACCGGGCGCGTTGCTAAGCTTGAGCGACTACACCCGTTCCCTCTCAGCAAAGTGGGTTGATGTCATGCATTTCAACGGTTTGGGCAGGGATAGGGCGGATGCGACATTTTTATTTTGCGCTCCGCTTCGGATCTAACATCGGCAATGTTCTGGAATATATTCCCATTCGTGGATGAGAATCGTGTCACCCAGGCACTTAAGTCGTCGCGATCGATGCATCGCCATGTATTATCACGTGCAAATTCATAACCAAGCAGTTCTCCAAGTCTGCACAGCTCTCGAAGAAGAGATTTCCGATCGGCGTCGGGGTTTGATTCAAGGACCGGTTCAACGACAGTGCTCCAATACGGCTTTGACTGGCAAAATGGCCACGAAGGAAGCCCTTCGCATTTTCCGTCCCACCAAGATAAATACCAGTTTCTGTGCGTCTCATTCTCAAAACTCAAACGACCTACGGGGGAGATGAAATCTTTGCAGCCTGCAGGAATGCCACCATCGAGCGCGAAGGCAATTTGCGTGAAAAGGAAGAGAAACAGCAGCGAAGACGTCAGCTTAAAAAAACGACCTGCGACGTGATTTGCAATTTTTTTAGACAAAGCTTTCTGCTCCAAAAGACCGTTGAGGCCATGCCATTGCCGACGAAATGAGCCTTCATCGCAACCGCGATTGTGTCGTCCATAGGAAAACTTGATTTGCCGAGACCATCGGCGTATCGAGCCCTCGCTTAAAGCTGCGGGTATTTTGGCTAAGAGAATGGTTCGCTTGCGCAATGCAAAGTCTGATCGAGCGACGCGCCGGCCGATGCCTCGATGGAATGCACCTTGTGGCAGACTTCGCTCATGCCGGGCTGTCGTCTTGACGGTGCTTTCGCCGGACCAATCGCCGGCAAATTGAGAGAAAGCGCCGCTTCCGGCCTGTTGTGCGGACGCGGAGCCTGACGAGAGAAACAGGCCGATCTCCAGCGCCATTCTCTGCACCTGTAAGATGCCAGATTGCGAAAATGTCTGTGACATTGCTTTTCTCCGTTTGACTCGGAAGGATGACAAAGCTTAGCCCGGCGCCAGCCCGTCCGTGCATCGGTTGCGTTCGTTGCCCACGTCTTTCTCGAGGGCGCGAAACCTCCGCGCCGCTCGCATCGTTGGGCGAAACGCCCGGCCCTGCCTTCCTCGCAGGGCCGCATGTCGTCGACCTGTGCCCGCTCGGCCTGTTTTGCTTCGAGAAGCCGACCCACGCCGTAAAGGGCGACGCGCCTGATGCGGCCGCGACCATAGTCATCGGGAAGGCCGGTGATGATGCCGGACTTCCGGCTGGCTCACTCCCACCAAGCTAGGAGGCGGAGTCCAAGTGCAAGCTCTCGCTACGGGGAAGACGGGCGTCGGTCACGGCGTGCCTACAGTGATTTTCCCCGATGCCAGCGGCTTCTCGGTCAGCGACGGCTCTATCGCGGCGCTTCCGCCCACCAATTCGCGTCGGTTAAATTGCTTATATAGTTACCTATATGCATTTTGCAAAACGAACCCAATTTCTAAAGGGTTAACGCCCGCACGACTGGTCGGGGTGCAACCGTTTCACGAGCTGACGATAGGCTGGGAGCCCGCCACCAGCATCCCAGCGCCCTAAGCGCGATCAGGCTGGAGTGACATCATCGATGGCGGCGCTGCTGCGGGTGCTGGCATAAACGGATCCCAGGACTGCGCCGAAGACCAGATGAAGAATGAGTGTCGCGACGGGCGCTATCCATCCAATGGCAAGGCCGAAAAACCCATGCCCTGCGGCAGGCATGAAGACGAGCATCATAGCGAGCCACGCGAGAACGCCAAAGATCATGCCTTTGACGGCGGCTGGTCCCGGCAGGATTTTCCTGACCCAGGTATAGATGATGCCCCACCCAAAGGTGCCGATGAGGAAGTGCCCCACCCAGCCCGTGTCCGGCGGAAACTGCAAGCCGGTGTAATGATCCACGATGGCGACGACCTCCGCGATGGGATTGAGTTCAGGCAAGAGCCCGAGCCGCGTCTTGATGACCATCAAGATGCCGATCACCGCGCTTGCAGCGAAACCGGCCGTCAGACCCGATTTGATGCTTTCACCAGCCATTGCGGCCTCCACTGCTAAGAAGGGCCGTGCGCCTCCGGGCGCAACGGCAAGAAAGGATGAGACAGTCTAAGGTGTCGGCGACGCGGCCTTGCTGTGCCCAAGCCGCCAGAAAAGGGCGCCGAGCACAACGAAGGCGATCGCAGCAAGAATGAGGATCAGCGCCGATTCCTCGATCCAGGCGATGGCCGGAACCGCAAGCGCCATCACCACGCCAAGGACGCCCGTCTGCCAGGACAGCGTGTGGACGCCCGCCACGAAGGTTCCAAGGGCAAGGAGGAGAAGGGTCGCAAGCCCCGTCGCATCCGCGTTCAGCATCCGCTGAACGTCTGTATAGAGGAGGAGATTCATGGCCCCCAGGAACGCAGCCCAGTGAAGCGCCTGCGTCCCGATGAGCCTGACCCGGCCATCTTTGCCGGCGTGCGGCCAGCCGCTTACCACGCATAAGATGCCCGTCGAGACGGCGAGAAACTCCCAGTAGTAGACCAGCGGCTTCTTGTTGATGCTGGTATAGGCAACCCCGACGAGGGTCAGGATCAGGATAATCAGATAAGGTAGCGCTCTGAGAAAACGGGAAGGCCTTCTTTCCTGATCGACGTCAACGGATTGAGATGCGGAGCCGGAGAGCTTTTGCATCGGGGTCCAGTTTCCTTTAGGCAGAATGAGTTCAGACACGGCGGCCTCTCACTGCTCGCTTCACTTCAGACCTTCCTGGAGCTTGTGATCGCCTGTGTATGCTGAGCAATCATCAGCTCTTCATTGGTGGGAATGACCCACACCGAAACGCGGCTCCCGGCAGCGGAAATGCGCGGGCCATTTTTCTTATTTTGCGCTTCGTCGAGTGAAACGCCAAGCCAATTGAGCTTCTCGCAAACGGCGGCACGAACGGGCGCAGAGTTCTCCCCGATCCCTGCCGTAAAGACGGGCGCATCCGATCCACCCAAGACGGAGGCGTAGGCGCCGGCGTCCTTCACAATGGCGTACACGAAGGAATCGAAGGCCAGCTTCGCTCTTGGATCGTCGCTATTTTGCAGTTCGCGCATATCGCCGCTCGTCTCCCTTCAGGGCGACGGTCGTGGTGCAGGAAGTCAAGAAAGCAGTTCCGCATTTCTCAAGCCACACGCACCAGCCTGCCTGGAAGCGTCACAAGGCGCGGCCGAAGAACGGCGCGAAGAAGGCGTAATTGGCGCAGTGGGCCGACAAGAGACCTCATGGCCCTTCCGGCAGACAGCCAACCGCAGCACTAGCATTGCGCTGTGCCCGCTTCAGGATGATTCCGAATAGCCCCTTTTTGTTGAAGCGCCTCAGATCCGGGTGGAGCGGTTCGGCCTCGCAAATCAGGGATTGATGACCGGAAAAGGTCTGAGCAAAGGACCGGAAGCCATTATTCGCATCGACGTCATCAACGACGAGTACGCCGTTTGGTCCTAAGGCTGGCCACGCCCGATCCAGCTCGAAACGCACGTTGCGCTCACTGTGCAGGCTATCGTGAATGAAGAGATCAATCTGGCCGAGGCGAGAAAGCAGCTCGGGAAGGCGCCGCCTGCTCGAACCCCTGATGTATGACCATCGATCTGAGTGATGGTTGCCGACGGCCGCCCCGACCTGCTCGCGCCAAACCCTCTCGAGGGGCGGAAGGTCAATACTCCAGAGGTGACCGTCTCCATTTCTCTTTAGCGCCTCAAGAATAAAACGCGAGGTGACACCGTGAGCAACCCCTGTTTCGACGACCTTTTTCGGCCTCAGGTGACGAATGAGGCACCATATGGCCCGGACCAATCCGGCATCGCCATCATTCCAGGCCAGAAAGCTCTCCGGGCCGGCCCGAATCCCTTTTGCTTCTAGTTCACCTATTACGTCAGGCCATAAATTCCAAAACTCCGAAGTCGCGCTGCAGGGCAATGGAACCCCGAGCGCTTCATGAAGCCGCTGCTCCCAACTGTTGTCAAACTCGTATCGACATCTAGGTCCGCGCTGCTCGCGCCGATATACATAGTCGTCATAAATCGTTGTCCAAATTTCAAGTGGATCGGCCGCTAAATCAGCAACAGCAATTACAGGATGCTTTAGTAAATAGCGTAAGGGTATCCCCAGCATCACTCACTCTCCACTAGTGTCTCGAAGTGCAGGTACATCCCAGGTAATGAAGGCTTCGTGCGCCTTTGGCAGATGAGCTAACAAACAAGCAGCCGTAGTCTTAGGCGACTCCCTCCGAGCCTGTCGCTTCTCGTTGTGCAAGACCCCAAGTTCAGCAAGAAGGAGTTCCCGGATCAACTCAGGTTCGTCCAGAGGCACGTCATGATAACTCGATGACAAAAATTTGCTTCCCGTGAGCAAAGCTTGGGGGAAGTAGGCAATGTGGTCGTTCTGGGCGATCGGCGCGAACTCGCCAGGTGGTTCTCCGTTTAGCACTGCGGAGAGAGCTCCAATCATGTCGCGCCCCTGTTCTAACCGCAAATGGCAATGCTGAGTGCATCGCGGATTTATTTCAATGAGAAAAGTCGAGCCGGTTTCTTCCTCAATTATGAAATCGAGTCCAAGAATCCTGACAAGCTCAATCGGCGGGCGATTTTCGCGGCGGCATCCATCATGTCCGAGTTGTCGACTAGTCGTACGACGCTCGCGGGGCCAAGTGACAGCTGTTCACTTACGACTTCGCAACCCACCCCAGCCAGGACCTCCCCATTCCAGCAGACTACCGCGCAGTTGGCGGGACGGCCGTGGATGAACGGCTGGCTTATCACCGCGGGCCGGACACCCCAGACCACGTCCCGCCATAGCACCGGCAAAAATGCGTCCCTGTTTACAGTCAGGCGTTTAACAAAGCGTAATAGTCCGATAGATCGGCGGAGGTCAGCCAGATATTCCCCAGCTTGGGCCAGCGTGGCCGCGATCCTCACGCCGCCTCCGCCGTTTGATCCATCGGCCTTCAGGACCCAGGGAAAAGGCTGATGCGGAAGTAACTCATGGAGATCCTGGAGACCGCTGACGGCGGTTGTCCTTGGTGTCAGAATTCCTTCATCGCGGGCGATCTTGAGGAGCATGTAACGGGAATCAACTATAGGGTAGCTCTCTGGATGCCCCAGGGAATGCACAATCAGGGCCGGAATATCGACCTGGGAGGCAGAACGTGCTCGTTCGCTCGAATGCAATTGATGCAAGTGAACGACCGCCAAATCATCACAGGGAATGACGATATCCGGTTTAATTGCCTCGATCGCTTTGACAAGCGAATCCGAGGGGCCAAGACCGGAATATAGAAATGTGTCGTGAGCGCGCCGAATCTTTACAGAGGGATGATCATTAGGGCACAGGATTGATACTGCGTGACCCGCTCGCAATAACTCGATCATGAGTTCGAGCAGCGTTCGGCCACTTGGTTGTTGTAGTAAGCAGTATTTTAGTCTCGACCATGGTTGCCGCAGGCATATTGGTTGTTGGCTCAGGCATTGCCCGAGCCTTGTAGTTCGGCTGCTAGGAGCCGGCCGCGGCCGTGGCCGATTGTACCTTTACCTCAGGCCCTGGCGCTGTCAAGGCAAGGGGCGCGAGACGCTTATGGCGGCTGAGGTGTCGAGCAAGGCGGGGAGCCGCAAATTCAGCACCACACGCGAAGCGCGACACTGGACCAAAAGTGTTTGCGGCTATCGCCCCGACGAAGTAGAGCCCAGGCACTGAGGATTTAAAGTTTCCGGAAAGAACTGGGGTGCCCTCAACAGCCTTAATCTGCGACAGCAACTCTTCATCGAGGAAAGGTAAACGTGACAATTGCGGTTTGTAGCCTGTCCCGCAGATCACATGGTCGGCGTGAAACTCTCGCTCCTCGCCATTGCTGGAAAGGATCAAGACGACGCCGTCTGCGTGAGGCCTTGCTTCCTTCAGTTCGTGCTCAAGATGAATCGCAACCTTTCCAATAACCCGGTCGCGCATAAAGTACCCAGGCGCCGGCCCAAGATAGTTACGAACGATATGCAGGCGTTTTGCCTCTGGAAGGCGACGAAAGAAGTGTGGAAACTTAGTGAGGAGAAGGGATCGCCAGCCCGGGCCGATCTTGCTTCCAGGGCTAAGCAATCGATCTTTGAGTGGCCGGGGCAGCCGCATCTTGGTGTGAAAGGGAATCAGAGCACCGCGCGCGATGAGATGCACGTCAGCACCTGCCTCGTGCAGTAGGCCTGCCACGTCTGCCGCTGACGCGCCAGAACCGACAACGGCGACCTTCCGCCCTTTGAAAGCGTCCAGATTGTTGTGATCGGAGGTGTGCGTTACCAAAGTCTTTGGCATTCCGGAAACCGCCTCGGGTAGCACGGCAAAGTGCGAAATGCCCGCCGCCACAATCACGGCCCGAGCCGCACACTCGGCGCCTGTTTCGAGTTCCAAGCGATAGTGATTTCCGCGGCGGTATAACCTCTTAACCAGCACTTCCTCAAGATGGGGCACAAACTTGCGTTGGAACGCCCGGCCATAGTCCACGAAATCCTCGAGACGTGCGGGCAGGCCAAGGTCGGCATAGGGTATCTTCCGATCGCGGCAATAGCGTTCCAGGGTAAACGTACGCCCGGGATCATAAAGGGAGGTGGCGAAACCGTCCGACTTCAGAAGCATGCCCTTCGGCATTTGCGTGCTCCAGGTCTCCATCGCCTTGCCAAAGATCCGGTGAGGTATATTTCGGGCCGACAAATGTGCGGCAATCGACAGACCATAGGGACCAGCCCCAATGACGGCAATCTCGCAAAATTCCAGCATATTCGCCCCGCTAAGTTCAGAAAACTCCTCTGCGGATTCCAAAGTTTGCCACCGTTGATCAGTCGCTGCTAGGCTTGCTGTAATAATTACTAAGACTTATTCATCAAATTTTCGGGAATACGGCCCTCAGTAGCCCACTGCGCGAAGCTCAATCGCAATTTTCGGGAGCAGCGATTTGGGGATAGCCATACGAGCGGACGAGACCGTTGGTATGTTCGTTCAGGCCGCGCTCCCAGGAATGATAAGGCTTGGCGAAGTAGATTTGAGCGCCAAGCTTGGCTGCTATCCGAGCGTGGCCGGCGAACTCCTTGCCGTTGTCATAAGTGATGGTTTCGATCTTGTGGGCGATGGGCAGAAGCGAGGCGTCGCAGGCCTTTTGGACGGAGGCCGCGCTTTTGTTCGGGAGGATGGCGAGCTTTGAATATTTTGACGTGCGGTCCACGTGGGTCAGGATCGCGCCCTTGAGGCTTCGGTCGATGATGGTGTCGCCCTCCCAGTCGCCGATACGACGTTTTTCAGCGACGATAGCGGGCCGTTCGGTGATGTCCACGCGGCCGGGGATCAGGCCGCGGCCGGAGTTTTTGCCTTTGCGCTTGTTGTATTTCTTGCCGCTCTGGCGCAGATGGCGCCAGAGCTCGCCGCCATTTCTCTTGTCCTCCCAGATATGCCGGTAGATGCGTTCGCGGCTGACGCAGGCCCCGTCCCCGCCTTTTCAGCCAGCCGCTGATTTGATCGGGGCTCCATTGTTCTTGCGTCAGTTTTTCCTCGATCTCGCGGACGAGGCTTGGCTTCATTTTGCGCGGCGCGCCCGATGCGGCGGCGCGCCTGGCGGACGCTTTCTCCTGCGCCTGGAGATAGCGATACCCCTTGCCGCCAGTATTGCGTTTGAGTTCGTTCGTGATCGTCGAACGATGCACGCCGAGCAGCAGCGCAACCTCGGTTTTGGCGCATCCGCTTTTCAAGAACGCGTAAATCTGGCAGCGTTTGTCATAGGTCAGGTGACGATAGCCTTTGGGCATGTGTCCTCGAGTGAGATGTGGAAGTCCCACGCGAGGATAGTCTTCACCTGGCTGCCGGCATACACAGCCTGGCTCAGGGTGGTGGATAAGGCAGGCAGCCTCAAGGGTGCTCGCTACGCTCGCATCGCCTCCGGCGACCAGCCCTTGACCCCGCCTGCCTTATCCCCCGCTTGCTCTGCCATGCCATGCATGCCCGCTTGTTGCATTTCGGAGTTGAAATGGCGGCCAAAAAGCCGCGGTTCGAATTTGCGGAACCATAGCACGCTATGGAAGGACTAGCGCAGCACCATATGTCTATCAGCCCGCTTCGCCAGCGCATGATCGACGACATGACTGCGCGGAATTTCGGAGAGAAGGCACAGAAGGACTACATCCGCTGTGTCAAGAACTTCGCCGCCTTTCTCGGACGCTCGCCTGAGACGGCGGATCTTGAGGACTTGCGCCGGTTCCGCCTGCATCTCATCGAAAGCTCGCTGGGCGTGCCCAGCGTCAACACGGCGATGCAGGCGCTGCGGTTCTTTTTCAGCGTGACGCTCGATAAGCCACTTGGCAGCAGATCCTTCACATCGAATGCGATGTTCGTCCCCGTGAACGGACCGTGGTTGTCACCGTGCTGGGCGAATGACGAGCGGGCGCCGGGGCAGAGAACAGGCAACGCTCCGACGACGGTGCATGATCGACGGCGGCGTCCAAACCGAGGCCGTTACGATTTCCGACACGCTGATGATTGTTCGAATCACTCTGGCGATGCACACGAGGGCATCCCCCACTCCGTACACACATGAGGCCCTGGTCCCCAGTGCGTTTACGCGCCCTCTTCGCTCGCAAGCGACGAAGGCTCGTGCGTGGAACAAGGTGCGAACATTCGGGCTTTGCGTGTTGCAGCGTGTTGCACGGAATAACCGACAATGGCTTGTAACGCCCGCAAACCATTGCTTTTTCGAGCTTTGTATCTGCTCCTTGGCGGAAAATTAACCGCAAAAACCTGAAAATTGGGCTAACTCATTGAAATTATTGGTAGCGGAGGAGGGACTCGAACCCCCGACACGCGGATTATGATTCCGCTGCTCTAACCAGCTGAGCTACTCCGCCTTTCCGAATAAGGATACGGCAACGGCCACACTTCGTACTGGTATAAGAATGTGCGGCGATGCCGTCAAGTAAAGCGCGGGAAAGCTTTACACCACTTTCTGAAGACGCAGGAGAGTGAAAAGTCCAAATGGAGGAAGATCGATCGTTTCGACGAGCCGGAAGCCCGGCGCTCCAGTCACCGTCTTTAATGGGAACACCGGATGCCAGCCGAGCCGCCGAGAAAATCGCGCGAGCCCGTGCTCGGTGGCCGCGCGCAAGCCATGCTCGCGGCTGAAATGGTTGACTACAATCGCCATGCCGCCCGGACGCAACACGCGCCACATCTCGGCCATCACCGCCGCTGGATCAGGCACAACCGTCATCACATACATCACGGCTGCTGCGTCGAAGCTCTCATCGGCAAAGGAAAGCCTGCCTGCGTCCATGACCATAAGCGACTTGCGGGTTAGCTTGAGGCTTTCCACACGCTCTTTGGCCTTCTCCAGCATGTCCGGGGAAAGATCGATTCCGGTGACTTCAAGACTTGGCTTGTAGCGGGGCAGGGAAAGCCCGGTGCCAACGCCAATTTCAAGCACCCTTCCTTCGGCCCCGTTCAACTTCTGAACAGCGAGGCGACGGCCCGGTCCGGCTATCAGCCCGAAACTGTAATCATAGATCGGCGCCCAAAATCGATAGGCCTCGCGGACTGCGTGGTCGTCGAGCGCGGGGTGTTGGAGGCGATCTGCCATATCAAGCCGCCGCCATGTCAATGAAGCCGCCGCCGAGCACGCGAGCCGCACCGTCGCCGTTTTCGTAGAAGACGCAGGCCTGGCCGGCTGCCACGCCGAATTCGCCTCTGAGCAATTCGACGCACGCGCCGCCATTGTTGGCGGAAAGAGTCCGGATCGAGGGAGTTGTGTCGAGCGCACCTTGACGGAGATAGTCCGACGTTGGGCCAGCGCGTCATCCAGCGTCCCGCTGCCGATCCAGTTTACGTCGCGCAGACTAAGCAGCGAAACCCGAAGCATGTCGCGTGGCCCCACGACCACGCGTCTTGAAGATGTCTCTATGCGTATCACGAACAGCGGCTCTCCCGTTGCAATGCCCAGTCCCTTCCGCTGACCTACAGTAAAATTGATGATGCCGCGATGCGTCCCCAGAACGCGGCCCTCGACATGGACGATCTCGCCCGGTTCATCGCTTTCTGGCTTCAGTTTGCGAATGACGGAGGCATAATCGCCGGTTGGTGCGAAGCAGATGTCCTGACTATCGGGCTTTGAGGCCACGGGCAAGCCGAGCGCCGCGGCGAATGCGCGTGTTTCGCCTTTGTTCATCGAGCCGAGAGGGAAGCGCAGGAATTTGAGCTGCTCCTTGGTGGTCGCAAAGAAGAAATAGCTCTGGTCGCGCTCGGCGTCGGCCGCTTGCAGCATCTCCCACCCTTCGGGGCCTGCTTGGCTTTGGACGTAATGGCCGGTGACCAAAGCGGATGCGCCGAGTTCGCGGGCAGTCTTTAAAAGGTCTGAGAACTTCACCGTTTGATTGCAGCGAACGCAGGGGACCGGAGTTTCGCCCGCCATGTAGCTCGCTGCGAAATCGTCAATAACCGCCTCGCCGGAACCGGTCTTCATAATTCAGCACGTAATGCGGAATGTTAAGGGAACTCGCCACGCGGCGCGCGTCCATGATGTCCTGCCCGCGCAGCAGGCGCCCTTGCGGGATATTGCGGCCCCATGGTCATAGAGCTGAAGTGTGATCCCTATTGTTTCGTAGCCTGCGTGCTTCACGAGAGCCGCAGCCAGCGACGAATCCACGCCCCCTGACATGGCCACAACAATCCTATGAGCGCTTGCAGGCCCCGCCAACCCCAACGGCGGAGGATTATCGGGTTCAAGATCGTTCTATCCGAAACACTTTACTTGTCGAGCATAATGAGCGCTTGCGGCAAGTTTTCCAGCGGTTTTCATATGGGAGGCGAAGTTGAGGAGTTGATAAAATACATCCTGGGAGTGCAATAATTAATAAAACAATCTAAGGTGGAGTATTATGTGGATTATTATACCGGTCCGGTTAAGCGTGTTTTAATTAGCAGGGCATAAGGTGCCTTCCGTGGTCTTGATCGCGTGTGAGAGTACTATGACCGATTTGTTCCGTCCCCGCCTGCGTTACGTCCTTGGGCCCGATGGCAGTCCTTTGACAATAGCGGATCTTCCTCCTCCAAACACAAAGCGCTGGGTTATCCGCCGAAAGGCGGAGGTTGTCGCCGCCGTGCGCGGTGGACTTCTCAGCCTCGACGATGCTTGCAAACGTTATAAGTTGACGATTGATGAATTCTTGACTTGGCAACGCCTCATCGACCGGCATGGCTTACCGGGATTGAGGGCTACAAAAGTCCAGGATTACCGGAACTGAAGTATAAGGCGGACCTGAAGCAGAGGCGACTCTGCTTAGTGCTCCGCCTTGCTCTGGTCTTCGGGATTGTCGAGAAAGAGCAGCCCTTCCTCTAAAGAAACGATCTCCGGCCCGTCGAACTCGTAATCTTCTCCATCCGGCAGGCGAATAACACAGCTCTTTTCACAAAGCTGCAGTTTTTCGCCCGCCTTGATGGTGCGCTCGTTTTGTTTGTCGCCTTCAGTAATAATGAGCGTCTGGTCGCCGGTATCGCGGTTCGTCAATGTTATGCCGAAAGCGCGAAGCGGGCCAAAACGCGAGAGGCGCCAAAATCAAAACCCTACTAGCAAGCCGCATGGGTAACCTCATCCTGGATTGGAGCGATGCCGTGCTTGCCATGCTTATAGGAGGAATATGAAAAAGGGGAAGAAATTGTCTTCCTCCTTTTCCATTGACGCGAGCCCTACTTTTTGCCGCCCTTTTTGGCGCCCGCTTTTTCGCCGGATTTCTCCTGCGGTTTAGGGGCTTCCTTGGGCTTGGCTTCAGGTTTCTTTGCCATAGTCGTCTCACCTCTGAAAGAGCGCCAAATCGAATTGACGCAACTCAGAGTTTGCGAGCAACACGATCCTAGCGCAACGAAAATTTACTGAGGTTCTAGTGGAATTTGTGAACGGATTGAGAGACTAGAAACGATGAGGCGGCCTCCGC
>CAWIVD010000001.1:0-151809 GCA_963839435.1 uncultured Alphaproteobacteria bacterium | reverse complement strand
GGGTGAACGGCGTCATGCCGCAACGAGGCTTGCGAGGAAGTCGTCATCCCATGCCGCAACTTTCCGCTTCATTCGGAGTGAATCCTTACCTGGCGCCCTACGGATGAGGTTGTGCGCCATGTGCCTGAGTGTAACAAAATTGGCGGGCGCGTGATCTTTGCGGACACGGCATTCGTCGTCGCGGAAGACCATGTCGAGCACCCAATGCAGGCTATTTTCCACGGCCCGATGGCTGCGGATAACTGGGCCGACCAAGTGCGCCGCCAGCACCAGGGAGGTGATATAAATTGGGTCTCCTCCTCGATTTTGTCCCCGATTTCACGCGTGCTCTCGACCATTACGACGCTTTTCAGTCCTGGCCAATCGTGGCGTTCCTGCAGCCAGTCGACATCGTGGATTACTGTATAAACTCTGGTCTCGATGCGGCCATGATCGCCATCGACGGTCTCATCGCGGCTAACCTTTGTATCCTTGAATCCGTTGGCTTTCTGCTCTGTGGCGAACAACTCGACATCCTCGCGCAGAGAGCTCTGATTGCCTTTGAGCGCCAGAACGTAATCAGCTTTTTTGTCCATGATTTTCTGGGCGATACCGCGCTGACAGCCCATGGCGTCGATGGTAATGATGGCGCCCTCGATGACCAACATGTCGAGCAGCTTGGGAATGGCTATAATCTCATTCGATTTTTCCGCCACCTTCGTCTGTCCAAGGACGAGCCGCTGGCGTGAGGCAAAGGCGGAAACGATATGGATGGCGTTTTTCGCCCCCTTCTTCTGATAGGAGCGGCGTGACGTTTTGCCATCGATCGCGATGACATCCGCGGGCGCCCCGTTAGCGCTGAAACCCAGGAAACGAAACAGTGCTGGAATTTCTCCGCGTCGAGCACAGCAAGGATATCGCCCAAATGATCGTGAGCCGGCGTACCATCACGAAACGGAAGAAACCGCCGCAGCAGAGCGAGCTTCTTTTCGCCGAAGCGCGCTATATCGGCGATTGTCTCAGCTCCAGCCAGGATCGCGAGCAGGCACAGCAAGAGCACTTCGTTCAACGGGTATTGAACTTTCCCCTGCTGCCGGGGATCGTTCAAATGCTTGAAATAATATAGAAATACAATCGCTTCGCCTAATGCCCCACTCTCTGCTGCACCGCTGTCCATAGCCACGTTCCCCCCAAACGAATCAGAGGAGCGCCATCAATTCAGCATTCGCCGACTTTGTCACCTAAAAATTCACCCGATTGCCCTGCTCAGAGGGGCGGCAAATGTTGACATATTGCTGACATGGCCAGCGATTTTTCCGTGTCAACACTCGCAGATTTCGACGCTTTCCTTGGGCTCATGAAAACCTGCGCCAAGCTGGCCATCAGCTTCTGGGACTATCTCGGCGACCGCGTCGGAGTGGCGGAAGCGCCAACCGTTGCAAGGCTCGCGGAACTCATCCGCCGGCACGCTACAGCCTGACCGCCCGGACTTTTGCCCCTTTAACCAGATTTCGGCTTAAGCCGTTGATTTTACTGGCGTCCCCGACAGGATTCGAACCTGTGACCCCCAGATTAGGAATATGTGAAATCGCACTGCATGGGGTTTCCCCTACTTTCCCGTAACTTCCTAAGATGTTGATATGCACAAAATTTTTCAGCTAAGACTATTCTGTGCTTGCGCGTAGTTTCCTTTTTGGTGCTTACTATTTCAGCGCCAGTAATCACGCCTCACTGTCATGCCTAAGGCTAAAATCGCAAAAACCACCGTAGATACCCTCGAACCGAAACGCTGTGCCGATGGGTCTCTCGCCGACGGCTACATATGGGACGCGGAACTGAAGGGCTTCGGCTGCAAGGCCACACCGAGCGGCAAAAAGGTCTTTGTCGTACAGTACCGCCTTGGTGGAAGGGCTGGGAAGACGCAGCGCTGCACGCTTGGTCCCTATGGCAAAATTACCGCAGACCAGGCCCGCAAGATGGCTCGGTCGGTGCTTGGAAAAGTCGCTGAAGGACAGGACCCCGCTGGCGCCAAGCGGGAGGAACGGCGCAAGCTGGCTGGCGAGACGTTCAAGGATATTGTTCAGAGTTTTCTGGCCATCCACGCTAAAGACACGCGCTATTGGCGTGAAAAGCGGGCGCGGCTTGAATCGAGTGATCTCGAAAATCTTCGCGGCCAGCCAATCCACACAATCACCCGGGCTCGGATATCCGGCGCAATCGAAGCGGTGCAAACCCGCTCCCACGCTGCGGCCCGGCTTTTGTTCGCAGACATAAGGCCGATTTTCGCATGGGTGTTGAATTGCGGCTCGATCGAGAGCAATCCGATGGCTGGCATGCGCGGTCCCGCGCCGCTTGCCGACCGGAAACGCAAGCTCGATCATGAAGAGCTGCGAGCGTTCTGGAAGGCGACGGCCGCGCTCGATTGGCCATGGACGCAATTTTATCGTTTGCTGTTGCTTACTGGCCAGCGGCGTGAAGAAGTGGCCGGAATGCGCTGGGTAGAGATCGACCTCAAAGGAGCGATCTGGCGTTTGCCGTCTCTGGAAGAGCATCAGCCGCAGCGAACAAAAAATGGCCAGGAGCATTTTGTCGACCTGAACTCGCAGGCTCTTGCAATCCTCGAAGCTCTGCCGGGCACGCGCGCAGAGTTAGTGTTTACAACAACGGGCGCCACGCCGATAAGCGGGTTTTCAAAGGTCAAAGCTCGCCTTGACGCTCTGATGGTCAAAGAGCTTGGGCGCGAGTTGCCGCCTTGGCGAAATCACGACCTTCGCCGGACAGTCTCGACTCTGATGGGCGACGATCTTGCGATCGATCCGGCTGTGATCGATCGTATTCAGAACCACGCCACCGGGCTGAGAGCCAATATGCGCGGTCCCTATCAACTGCAGCAACTTCGCGGGGCCCGAAGGGATGCGCTGATCAAATGGGGCGCTCATGTGGAAAGATTGACGGGATCATGATTGGGAGACATTTCACGAAGCCCTTGTAAAGTTGCCCTATCGCGATCCCCTGAGGTCGTGCAAACTTTGCGGCGGCCACGGCATAGCGTCGGTGAAGCTAACGCGGCGCAGGAGTGGGGCGAGGTGGCGAGCCTTGGGAATAGATAATCAGCATAGCAACTTTGCTCGCGCACAGCCTGTTGCCGAGGGACTTCATGGCGCTGAACTCGCCGTACGCCGTCATGTTCCGCCCTGGCATAGCGCTCGCTGATCTCTTGCTTGTCCGCGCCGGCTACCTGCAGCGGAGAAGTAGACGGCGTGCGGGCAGCGCAGTGAGCCAGAGGCCGATACAGGCGGCTTGTTGCAGTCTAGGCCGTTTTATGGCGGCGGCGGTTGCACCGATAGCGACGATGCCGGAATGCTAAAGCGCCGTTTACGCCCACGAGGGAAGTAGTACTTTGTGAAAGCATTTTATTCATCCGCAAGGCTGCAACCGCGATAACTCCCCGGCGTATGAGGTCGGAGCTGAATAAGCGTCTCGCGGCAAGTGCGTTGTCCTGCTCGTCCGCGTCGCAGGTGTTGGGATCGCCGCCGCCATTCGCCACCAGCCGCGCGCGCTGTTCGATCAAACGGACGTAGGATCTTGGCTCATAATTGGCCTCCACTCGGTGGAGCCCGTAGAAGGCTATCGATGTGTTGAATTTCATCGGTGAGGCGGTTGCCTATATCCCTCAACCTTGCCGCGGAGTTGCTGTCGCCAGAGTTGAAGAACTTCGAGGCCACATCGCAAACCAGCAAGTGAGCTCGGCGCAAGAAGGTATGGGCCGTGCTTAATTCGGAAACCGAAAGCTTCATGATACAACGCTCCTCTCGGCAAAGCTCCGCCGTACGCGAAATTGTGGATTTCGGCGTCTCTTTGCGTACAAGAAATACAAATGCGTACTGTGTACTCTTAATAGCCTCTTCGGGCCATTTGCGTCAATGGCGTCGTGTAGATAAACGAACCAAATGCTGACAGCGACACAATGTAAAATGGCTCGCGCCGCGCTGGATTGGGGTGTTCGAGACTTGGCGAAGGTGGCCAAGATCAACCCAAACACCGTTGTTCGTTTCGAAAATGGTCGGAACACTCCCAATCCGGTTACGCTGGCGGCGATCCGGCAAGCCTTCGAAGCCGCCGGTATCGAATTCACCGAGAACGGCGGGATCGTGCCGCCGAAGAAGTGAAAGCAGGCCTTGTGAGAAGCCGGCGAATTTGGTCGTCGCCGTCAGGCCGCGGCCTTCTAAGGGGAATCTCGTTGCAATTTGCGGCGCGAGTCACTATATTTGCTCTGTAACCCACCTGCAGCGTGCTGCAGGCCCAGAGGCCGTTTGAGCGAAAGCTCCAGCGGCCTTATGCTTTTAAAGGGCCTCCCAAGTGCGCACCATCGTCTACATCGACGGCTTCAACCTCTATTACCGGGCTCTTAAGGGAACGGCGCATAAGTGGCTCGATATCGCCGCCATGGCTCGCGCTGTCCTGCCCGCAGCTTATACGATTGTTCGTGTCAACTACTACACCGCGCGCGTATCAGGCCGCACCGATCCCGACGCGCCAAGACGCCAGCATGCATATTTGCGGGCGCTCGAAACCTTGCCAAATGTGAGCCTGCATTTTGGCAACTTTCTTGTTAGCAAAAAATGGGCGGGGCTGGTTCAACCGCCCGACTTCCGCCCGCAGGTCGCCCTACCAGCCGGACCGCCGCCGCAGGTTGCGTTTGTTTGGAAGACTGAAGAGAAGGGTTCGGACGTAAATCTTGGCGTCCACTTGGTTCGAGACGCTTTTATCGGCGCTATCGATGCCGCCGCAGTGCTGACCAACGATACGGACTTGCTGGAACCGATTCGCATTGTCGTCGCCGAAATCGGACTTCCGGTCATCCTGCTGAGCCCGGTGGCAAAACCAGCCGCCTCTCTTTGTCAGACTGTCGGTCCGGCGAACGTCCGGCATGTTGTGCCCTATCTCGGACCGTGCCAGCTTTCCAACCCGATCATTGTCCCCGGAAAGCCGGACATTCGAAAACCCGCAACATGGTAGCGCCAGGCAAAAAAGTGACGGCCCCGCATGTGGCGCGCGCGATATGGAAGGCAGGTGACCTGAGATCCAAGACGGCGCCGATGTGGTTTCCAGAAAATCCGGCGGTGAAGCAGCCGATTTTTCAGATCGTCAACGGCGTAACGCCCTTCGTCTCGCCAACATCCCAGAAGACGAATCGACGCCCTCATCAGCGCTACCGCGGCGCCGCGCCAAGCGAATGCGGACGGTATCGCCGTTCGTTCTGTCAGTTGATCGCCGACTTCCTTAGCATTCGCTCTCGTCGTTACGTTAAGCGTGGCGATCGGCGGGCGGTTCGTGTTGCTAGTCCATAGCAGTCCGCGCATCGATCTCAATCGCTGCTCTTCCCGTCGAGCCGAAGGAGAGTAAGGCTAGCGTGATGTGGGCCTCGGCGAACCCAAATGTAGGCCCACATCACACATCTTGCCATTCGCATCTCCTAAATTCTCCGACACTCTCTGAAAATCTCAGAGCCGTTTAGAGCCGTTCTGGAAAACTCTGAAATTCTCGCAAACTCTTTGAAATTCTCCGACATTCTCGGAGCCGATCGAAAAAATTCTGAAATTGTTGGAGCAGAACTCGGCCGAGCCCGTGGTTCTGCTTGGGACACTGTGATAGCGTTTAGACGATCAGCGTCTGGAGAGCGTCATGGCCGGAAAGGGAACAGACAGAGCGAGGTGGGGAGAGGCACGACATTCGTTTCGTGTGCTCGCAGCGGAGATAGTGGCCGACCTCGATGCGTCGGCGAGCAAGAAGCAAGTCTATGAGAAGCACCGGGCTCGTTTGAGGATGAGCTACGTCACCTTCACACGCTGGGTTCGTGCTCACCAGAAACGTCGCGATTGTGTCTCGCACTCCACGCTTGAGGCTTTTAAGCCGTCTAGTCGCGGGGCTGCCCCTCACCAAGCGCCAGCGCTTCATGAGAGGCCGATTCCTTATAAGCAGAGTTCCGGACCGCTCATCGTGCGGTCCGAGAAAGAGAGAACCTTTCACTGGGACCCGACGGAAGCGTTCGACAAGAAGTTCGATTGAAGACATCCGCAATCTCAAGGTCCTACATGCACCGCGAACGATCGCCAATTTTTGGCTGTGGTGACAAAGAAGCTGCCCTTGCTTTCCTGTTATCCGCGGGATTTTCAAGCGCCGTCGCTTCCTCGGTCACCGCGGCCATCACCAATGAACAGTCTTTCACTAAATCCCATCAGCTGACATGCAGGCGCTTTCCGGCAAGTCCCCGCAATTCCCTATTCAGAGGACAGCACGACCTCGAGCAGCGGACATCGTCGTCCAGCGCGATGAGACATGATCAAGCACGAGTTGGACAACGCCGCTCAACCCCTGATAGCCGATGCAATCGGCGCAACCACGAAAAATGGCGGCCTCTTGGCCTAGGCAATCCGGTCTCGAACGTGGCAGGGGGCTCTAATGCCTATGATTTCCCTCGCCCCAGATCATTCTACGGTCAATGAACCAGTAGACGATCCCAAGCGCCAAGACAACCGCCCCGACGCCCAGGATCTCAATTCCGTCAATCTTGCCAAAATCGAAGACGTTGACCTTCGGGGCGATCGCCATCAGCGCCGTGGTGACGACGAGTTTGACGTGAACCACGTCGTCGCGGAGATAGAGCGTGATGTTGAGGAAAATCTCGATGGCGATTAACACCGCCAAAAATGCGCCGAAGGTGACGATGATGTCACGATCTTCGAAACTAGGCCGGAGAACCTGCCCGTAAAGGACTAGCGCCACGTCAAGCACACCCCCACAGAATGGTCACGACCATCAACACCGCAAACACGCGACGGCGCCCCGGATGACCCGGTGCAGAACATTGATCATCGGATCTTCTTCATCGACGCCAAGCTTTCTTATGCACACACTGGACATCCAAGACGCGCCAGGCAAGCGGTTCTTGGGGGCCATATCGGCTGGCCGGGGTCACGATAAGGCATCCAGGGTTGTAGATTTGCCACGCATAGCTGTTCCGCTCTAAAACAATTTTATTGCTTGAGCATAACCGAGTTCAGAGCCTGAATGAGCCGAGCTGGCCGGCACGGCTTCTGAAGGAGAAGGGCTCCCAAAAAAGCACCCGGAAGTTGCTCGCGCGTATAGCCTGAGAGCATGATAAAGGGCAGACCGCGCGCCGCGAGCGCCAATGCAACAGGGCTTGCGATCACTCCAGAGAGATTGGCATCTAAGATGGCCGCATCGCAGACATCGCTTTCAATCAGCGCAACCGCATTTTCGACCTTGCCCGCGATACCGGCGATCTCGAAACCAGCACCGATGAGCAACTCTTGGAGAGTGATCGCGAGCATTGGCTCATCCTCGGCAATGAGGATCCGCCTGCGTTCCTGCTTATCGACTTGCATTCGATCTTGACGGATCTACTCGTCCCCCTTCCAACATGTCCGCAGCGGACGCATTCAGTTTCCAGGAAAGCCCACTTTCCCGATAGTCCGACTCGACTGTACCGTCGACCGCCGCCTCAACCATTTGTCCGATCACCATTTGTCCGAAACCTTTATGGCTAGGAGGGGTGACTTTGGGGCCGCCCTGCTCCAGCCAGGACATTAAAAATGTTGGCTTTTTGGCCGTTGTGACTTGCCAGGAAATGTGCACCCGCCCCTCTCGGTTCGAGAGGGCGCCGTACTTTGCAGCATTGGTGGCCAGCTCATGCAAAGCCATGCCTATACTCTGGCCGGCTGCTGGCGTCAGGCGCGTTGCCGGGCCATCGATAAACACACGCGTGCCGATCAGGTCCTCGAAATGGGCGAGCTGGACCTCGATGAGATCCGCCATCTCAACCCCTTGCCACTCATTCTTGACGAGAAGGTCCTGGCTGGCGGCGAGCCCGTAGATACGCTCAGACAGGCGCTCAACGAAAGTTGCTGGATCTCCGGCTCGTGCTGTCTGCTGGGCAACCGCTTGCACCACGGCAAGAAGGTTCTTGGAGCGATGGTTGACCTCTGCCATGAGCAGTTTGTTGTGCTCTTCACTTCGCTTGCGTTCCGTGATGTCGCGGATGTTGAACTGGATGACAGGACGGCCGTTCTCATCATAAAGGTTGGCCACCACTTCGACGTCCTGATGGCGTCCCTCTTGGCTTTCGAGCGGCAAGTCTTCGTAACGGATTTGGCGCTTACTTTTCAATTCCCGGAGCATTTCTTGGCTCGCAACTTCATCTTTGAGCAGACCTATTTCAAACAGTTCCTTCCCGACCAACTGGTCATGAGAGTAACCCAGCAACCTCGTCATGAAAGGATTAGCGTCGGTGATTTTACACGTGCTGGGATCGAGAAGGATGACACCGTCCTGCGCCGCCTCAAAAAGCCGGCGGTAGCGGATTTCCGAAACACGCCTTTTTTCCTCAGCCTGCTTGCGGCCTGAGATGTCCCGGATGACACTGAGGATGCCGGCTGGCAGGCCGACCGGTTCCCGCAAGACTGTCACGCTCAACTCGACTTGCAGCTCTAGCCCGTCCCTTCTGATGTGGAGGTTTTCGCCGCGCCATTCACCACACTCCCGCAGCGCGGTCGCGGCAATGGCCTCGTCTCCGGGATGGAGCCATCTGGATTGGTAGACCTTCGACAGGAATTGACCAAGCATCTCTGAGGCGCTGATGCCGTATTGCCGTTCGGCGGCAGCATTCAAATATGTGATGCGCTGGTCGCCGTCGGTTGCGATCACTGCGTCGCTGACTTGCGCGAGGATTTCGCCGCGGAAGCGGCTTGCCGCGGCGTCCACACCTTGCAGCGTATAGACTTGCACACCTTTGGCGTTCTCGATAACGAGCGCGTCCACCTCACCCTGACGAATCGCGCGGAGCATTTCGCCGGCCTCTTCCAGACGCACATGCAGCTCGGCATTTTCTGCGAGAAGCATTGTTTCGGTGCCGGATCCCACGTTCATGGCGGCTCAAAACAGATTTGTGGAAAACGTCTTCACGTCCGCCGTGCGGAGTTCAAGCCCGCGCAGGATACGCTCGGTTTGGGACATATCTCCGATGAACCGGCGCCCGGGCAACGGCTGAATTTTGATCAAAGTTGGCGCGGCTATGATCTGGTTGCCCCCAGCCAGCGCCGGATCTTGCGAGATGTCCATGATTTCCAGATCGTAGCGTCCTTCCAAATGCTCTTCGCAAATCTTCCTGACGTTTGAGATCGCCCGCGCGGATCGAGACGTGATGCCGGTTATGTAGAGCTGCAGCACGTAGCGGCCATCGACGCGCGCCACCGCGTCTGCTTCGAATTCGTTTGCGATAGAAGCGTTCATAGTCATGAAGGTCAGCCCCTCACCGGTTGCACATCGAGCCCGACGAGGACGCGTTCTTCGTTGGAAAGGTCGCCGATGATTTTTTTTATCGGCTCGGGAAGGCGGCGCACGAGCGTCGGTACCGCGAAGATCTGATCCCCGGCGGCGAGTTGCGGCGTCTTCGTTAAGTCGATGACTTCGATGCGATACTGCCCGGCGAGGTGCGTCTCGCAGATCCGCTTGAGATTCGCGAATGCGGCGATTGATTTGTCGGTCCTGCCGGCGACGTAGAGCCGCAGCTCGAAAGCCGCAATGGCGTGCGCAGCAGAACTTGTCATTTGGGATGTCAATTTGAAATTTTCGCTTCCATCTTCAGGCCGTTGCCGCTCCTGGCGCCGCCGCGCAGCTGCGTCATGGCTTTGGTGTTTTGGTGCTTGCCCTTTTCTTGCAAAGTCTCGCGCGCCATGGCGAAATTGACCTCTGCAGCTTCTGTTTCTGCCTCGATTTGTAGCGCAGCAACTTGTGCCTCAATCGCCTTTCGTTTGCGCGCGAGCATGTGTAACTTGTGTTTGTGCTCCTGCAGGCGCTGCTCAGTCGCGTCGCGCTCCTGCGTTTCCTGAGCTATGCGCGCCGTCCCGGTGAGGACACGGTCGTCCGCAATATAGACGTCGACGAGGTCTATGCCCTTGTCGCTTAGGACGAACTCGCGCACTTGATTTGAGTGGGACATGCCGCGCGATTTCAGCACGTGTATCGTTCGATTACGCTCGCCGTTGAACTCCACGTTGCGCAGAAGCAACCACGTGTCCATGAGCGAAGACACGCCGGCTTGAGAATCTTCCGCACTCCCGCCACCACCTGAGGTGAGGCTAACAAAGAGCGTGGTGATCTGTCGCTGCTTGAGGAAGTCGATGAGTCGCATCAGCGTCGGCTTCACCTCCGAACCGGGGCGATCAAGGTCGAGATTGCTGATTGGATCGACCACGACGACGTTTGGCAGGAAAGCGCGCACGGCGTCGTGCATCATCACGAGATGCTGCTCTAACCCCTGCAACGTGGGGCGGGAAGCGTGAATCTGGAGAAGACCCTTTTTTACCCAAGGATCGAGATCGATGTTGATCGAGCGCATATTGCGCACGATCTGCTCGCTCGAACTCCTCATAGGTGAAAAGCAGCGCCTTCTCGCCGCGACGGCACGCGGCGTCGATGAAACTTGCGGCGATGCTGCTCTTGCCCGTGCCCGCGGATCCGGAGACGAGCACGCTGCTGCCAAGGAACACACCCTTCCCGCCGAGCATGTCGTCGAGGCGGGCGACACCTGTGGCGACGCGCGCAGCGGAGGCTTTGTGATTGAGTTGAAGCGATGTGATCGGCAGCACCGAAAAGCCATGTTCGCCGATGAGGAAGGGGTATTCGTTTGTGCCGTGGGCCGTGCCTCGATACTTCACCACGCGAAGCCGCCGGGTGCAAATCTGCTCCGTAAGGCGTTGGTCGAGGATAATTACGCAGTCGGCGACATATTCTTCGAGACCGTAGCGCGTAATCGTGGCCTCGCCCTTTTCGCCAGTGATAACGGCAGTCATGCCGCGATCCTTCAACCAGCGAAAGAGCCGACGCAACTCCGCGCGTAGGATGGCGTGATTTGGCAGCCCGGCGAAGAGCGCCTCGATCGTGTCGAGGACGACGCGCTTCGCGCCGGTGGCCTCGATGGCGTGCCCCAGCCTGATGAACAGACCTTCGAGATCATACTCGCCCGTCTCTTCGATCTCGCTGCGCTCGATATGGACATAATCAAGTAATATTAGCTTCTGGGCTGTGAGTTGCTGCAAGTCAAAGCCGATTGAGCGGACGTTGGCCATGAGTTCGGCTGCGTTTTCTTCGAACATCATGAACACGCCCGGCTCGCCAAACTGCGTCGCCCCGCGCACGAGGAATTCCACAGCCAGCATCGTCTTGCCGCACCCTGGGGTGCCGCAGATCAGCGTCGGCCGTCCTGCAGGGAACCCGCCCCCGGTTAACTCATCGAGCCCCTGGATTCCGGTGGGGGCTTTGGTCAGGGCGGGAGAACTTTCATGTAGTTTTGTCATCCACGGCCGTTCTCAAGTCGAGCGCTTCGCAAATCCAGAGAAGATCGATGCAGGCGTATGAACTGGCTTGCCGACGCCGAGAATTTCTTATGTGATGTAACCCATAAATTTGTCGCAGCTGCAGTCTTAGACGAATTCGCCGCCACATACTGTATGTACAGACGAGATCCGCTGTGGGGTAAAGATACGGAAAATACCTATTGCCGAGCTTCTGTTTGTTCACTGGCGGTAGTTTCCAAAAGTATCAGTACACCTGTCCGGGCTACGAGGCGGAAGTTCCGGAGGAGATTGTTGTGGTTGTTCAGGCTGCAGAGTGCGCGGCGCGTAGGAGCGCCGGAAGCGGCTTTGCGTGATTCGTGCGAACGCTGATCGCCTTTCTAAAAAAAAAGCTCTCCCTGAAAGACTTCGATCGCTGGGTTCTCGTGCGCTTCCCGAAATCCCGCGATTTTCACCAGCATCTGGACAAGACGCTCAAATATGCGTTGGCCGGCGAATTGGCCAAGGATTTGACGAAAATTCCAAGCGAAAGGTTTTAAACCATCCGCACGGCGTTTTTCCTATCTGATCCGCGGGAGGCGCGGCTGTAAGTATTTTCCGATTCTGCAGCTTCGCATCATTCATTGTTAAGATTTGAGTTAATCTAACGATGCGAGGTTCATTATGCGTAATACCTCAAAGGAATGCTACGCTTCGTCACCGCCGCTTCTCCTGCCTACCTGAACACAGTGGGGCGGCCTAAACATCCCAAAGATCTGCTGTCGCACAACTGCATATGTCCACGCTTGGGAGCAGGCCTTTACGACAGATGGGAGTTTGCGCACGAGGGCAAGGAATTCGAGGTGCAGGTCAAAGGGGCTATCATCATGAATGACGCCCTTTTGATGCTGGACGCGGCGGCGCACGGATCTGGGGTCGTTTACACCATGGAAGCGGCGATCAAGGACAGGGTCCGCGCCAGCAAACTCGAGATTGTGCTCAGCCAATACGCAAGCAGCAGCACCGGTTTCTATCTCTATTACCCCAAACGTTCTCAGGTTTTGCCAAAACTGAGGGCGTTCATAGAGCATATCAAAAGCGAAACCAGCTGACCAAGTGCAGGAGCGTACCTGGTTAGCGACGCCTAGAGTCCTTCTGGAAGCTTGGAGGCCATCATTTTCCTTCGGTCGAGCCTGCGGCCGTCGACGATGAAAGTCCCGTCGCCAACTGCGTGAACCGTGCGTTTCTCCTTACGCGCAGAATCCTCATAGGCCGCGACCGCCTCCAGCACGACAATGTTGTGCTTCTCAATCAGGCCGACAACTTTGCACTCGATGTTGGCCAGGCACTCCTTAATCAAAGGGGCCTTGACGAGCTTGCCGGGCACGGCCGTCAGCTTGAACTTAGCGAACTTATCGGTATCGGCACCTGAGCACGTCCCGATCCCGACAACTTGGTCCAGCAGGTCGACCGCTGGA
The DNA here is from genome assembly GCA_963839435.1 of uncultured Alphaproteobacteria bacterium. Taxonomy (GTDB): domain Bacteria; phylum Pseudomonadota; class Alphaproteobacteria; order Rhizobiales; family Rhodomicrobiaceae; genus Rhodomicrobium. The sequence goes on along the minus strand of CAWIVD010000001.1, from coordinate 138,998 downwards.
ATGGCGATCACGCACTCCCTGGTTCTTTGTAAGGCCGCGAAAGAATAATTCCATGCGCCCGTCGTGATGGCGAATGCCGGAGTGAAGTCCAACACCATGGTCCATGAGATGGTCATGACGTTGTTCCTGATTCCGTCGCGGGTCGTCACGAGGACCACAGGCCCAGGCTCAATCAGGGTGAATACCCTGCTCATTTTCATATGGTGCATGGAATCATCATGCCCGTCTTCTTTCGGTTGGTTGCATTAATTGTACGCTGGATTTATAGAGGGTTCGCCTCCGCCTGATACCACATCCCGCGTTTTACATGCTCAAAAGCCGCCTCATGATTTATAACGATAATTCGCGACGAGCTTCTAAAACACTTCCCTTGCAATATTCGTCACTTGCGCCAAAAATAGTTGTTTCGTAATGATGGGGTCGCGTGTTCGAGTCACGCAAGCGGCACCAGTACTTTCAAGTAGTTAGCCATCCGCACCCGAACTAATTTTACATGTTCGATGAGGTGCTCTTTTACAAGCTGGTCAACCACGTCCAGCTTTGTCCGCTCCCGAGGGCAAAGTCGTATATGCTCACAATGAGCCTTTCTCAAAGTGACCCATTACGGAAAGTTCCGGTCGCAACGCCTGAGCGCCTTTGGATGGTGCAGCGAATGCCCTACGATGCAAAACCAACGCTAAGTCCACCTCACGCCATGGCGGAGCAATACATGGGCGAGGCCATCTCCTGGATTCGCGGGATCGTGTGCAGGCAGCTTGCCTGCAATGGAGGAGGCGATCTCTTGATTCCGGTTTGATCGGTTTCGCACCGCTATGGTCCGCCATAGGTGTGGCGGCCTTGGTGCTTCTGCCAAGCGACCACCTATTCCGCGGCGTTGGGAAGAGGATCGTGCTGTGACGCCCTCGAAAACGGGCGTACGTCGCCGTTCCTGGCGGAGGCCGCTTGCTGCGCCTGAACGGCGGTCAACGCGATTGTGTAAACGATATCGTCCACCAGCGCCCCGCGTGAGAGGTCGTTCACCGGCTTGCGCAGGCCAAGCAACATCGGACCAATACTGACCACGTGCGCCGAGCGCTGCACCGCCTTGTAGGTGGTGTTGCCGGTGTTCAGATCGGGGAAAATGAACACGTTCGCCCGGCCGGCGACGAGGCTGGCCGGTGCCTTCTGCAGGCCGACGCTCGCAACGCTCGCCGCGTCGTATTGCATCGGTCCGTCGATCAGCAGATCCGGACGCTTCGCCCGCGCGAGGTCAAGCGCGCGCCGCACCTTCTCCACATCTGCGCCGCTGCCCGAACTGCCTGTGGAGTAGGAAATCATAGCCACAAGTGGGTCTATGCCGAACGAAGCCGCGGAATTGGCCGACTGTATTGCAATGTCCGCCAGTTCCTCGGCGCTGGGGTCTGGATTGACCGCGCAGTCGCCATACACCAGCACCTCATTCGGCATCAGCATGAAGAATACGCTGGAGACGACGGAAACGCCCGGCGCGGTACGGACCAATTGAAGAGCCGGCCGAATGGTGTTCGCCGTAGTGTGCTCGGCGCCCGAGACCAGGCCGTCCACATCGCCGGCGGCCAGCATCATGGTCCCGAGCACAACATTGTCCTCAAGCTGTTGCCGGGCCTGCGCCAGCGTGAGCCCCTTGGCGCGTCGCAGCTCGGTCATCGGCAGCGCGTAGGCGCCACGTACGACGGCTGGATCGACAATTTCGATGCCGGCCGGCAGAACCACACCATGCGCGCGGGCCACCTCGCCGATGCGGGCGGGGTCACCGAGCAGCACACAGGTCGCGATGCCCTTCCTCTGGCAGATGGCGGCGGCCTGCACCGTGCGCGGCTCAGTGCCCTCAGGCAGCACGATCCGCCTCAAAGCAGCGTGTGCCGCCTGCACCAGGCGATGGCGAAACGCCGCCGGCGGCATGCGCACGGGGCCGGCGTGCCGAAGCTGAGTGCGCAGCGCAGCGGTATCAATGTGGGCTTCGGCATGCGCGATCGCCTGCGTTATCCGCTCGGTGTCGTCGCGGCGCACATGGCGCGACAGGCCGGCCAGCAGCGTGTTGGTGGCGAAGGTGTCTTGCGTGGTGGTCAGGATGGTCAATTCCGCGAGCATGGGCGCGCGCAGCATTGCCGCGATCTGCGGCGACAGGCGCGTGCCACAGGTCAGCAGCAGACCGGCGACCTGAATGCCCTGCATGTGCGCGAGGGCGGTCGCCAGCACGATGTCGCTGCGCTCGCCGGCGGTGACGACAAGAGAGCCGGGGAGCAAGCGGTCGATGACACCCTCCACCCCGCGGCCGGCCGTAACGAGGTGCTGGACGCGGGTCTTACGGAGGTTGCCGGCCTGCTCGATGCCGAGATTGAGCGCCTCAACAACATCGCTCAGGCGCGGGGCGCTGAGGAGCGGCTCGAACGGTACGTCGGCGAGCAGCGGCAGGGGGCCGGCGGCGCAAGGTAGGAACTTGCCGAGCGCGCCTGTCAAAGGCCCGGGCTTGACGCGGTTGACCAGAACGCCAACGACCGGGGGAGGCTCTTCGTCGTCGGCGAACTGGTGGATGGTCAGGTCGACGATCTCGGCCAGCGTCCGAGCGGTCTGGCCCGTACCGGACAATACGAGCACCAGGCTGGCGGCGAAGCTTTGCACCATGGCGGCATTGAGCTTTGCTGCGATCTGCAGGTCCGCAAAGGGGATCAGGCCCTGGATCACGAGCGCATCGCAGCCGGCGCCGGCTGCCTCTGCTGTGGCGACTAGGCCCTCCATGAGGGTGTCGAGGCCGCCGCCGCGCACCGACGTCTCCGCGGCTTCATAGGAGATGGGCTCGGGCGCATCGAGATGCAGGATGGTTCGGGCAAAGTAGGTGGCGAGATCGGCGGCGCCGTGGGAAGCCGGATGCAGGATCGGCTCGACGAAGCCAACCGAGACCTGGTCACGGCGCAGCGCCTGCACCAAGCCGAGCGCCATCGATGTCGGGCCCACGTCATCCGAGACGGGGGCCAGGAAAAAAATCTGGCGCGGCCGATCCATATCAGGCGGGCTCCTTCTCCGTTGTTTGCGGTTCCGCAACGGAATGTGCCAGCGCGGCGGCGTCGCACGCGATCATCCATTCCTCATCTGTATTGACCACCAACGCCACCGGCCTGGTGCCGGCGCTGATGATGCCGGGCACGCCGCGGACGGCGCGGAGGTTGGCGCCGTCGTCGATTTCGAGGCCGAGCGGGCGCAGGCGTTGCACCGTCATAGCGCGAATGCCGGCCGCGTTCTCGCCGATACCGCCGGTGAAAACCACGGCATCGAGACGCCGGAGCGACGTAGTCAGGGCACCGATGTAGCGGGCGAGGCGATGAACGAACACTTCCAGCGCCAGGATCGCCCCCGCATGTCCTTCGGCAGCCGCGTCGCTTAGCTCGCGGCAATCGTTGGACAGCTCGGAAAGGCCGAGAAGGCCGCACTGATTGTTGAGCATGGTGTCCATCTCGTCGAAAGTCCAGCCGGTGCGTCGCATGAGGTAGATGAGCGCGCCGGGGTCTACGTCGCCGGGCCGGGTGCCCATGACCAGGCCTTCCAGCGGCGTCATGCCCATGGAGGTATCGACGCTATGCCCGTCCTGCACCGCGGTGGCCGAGGCGCCGTTGCCGAGATGCGCGGTGATCAGGCCATGGTCGGCGGGGTCGAGGCCGAGCATGCGCACCGCTTCCTGCGCCACGTAACGGTGGCTGGTGCCGTGGAAACCGTAGCGGCGGACGGCGTGATCGCGGTAGATCCACATCGGCAGGGCATAAAAATAGGCTGCCGGCTTCATGGTCTGGTGGAACGCCGTGTCTACCACGGCGACGTGCGGAATTGCCGGCATTTGCTCGATCGCATGCCGAATGACAAGCAGCGCCGGAGGGTTATGCAGGGGCGCGAGATGGCTGCAGGCTTCGATGTCGATAATAACGCGCGCCGTGATGACGACAGAGGCGCTTATGAACTCGCCACCATGCGCGACGCGGTGACCGACTGCGGACAGGTTACCCATCCACATGCGCCGACCAAGCTCCGCCAGAACCGCCTCAAAGGCGGCTGCGTGGGTAGCGGCTGGGAGCGCGACTGTCGCTTTCCCCTCCTCGTCTGCGAAGGTGATCGACGGCCGCATTGCGCCAAGGCGCTCGGCGAGGCCCGATAGCTTCGGTGTCCTTATGCCGGCCGCGTGGACAGCAAATTTCAGCGACGATGACCCGCTGTTCAATACAAGGATCAGGGCGGGGTCAGTGGCTACGGAACTCTCCTCTTTGCGGACTTTGTTGGAGCGGCAATTTCGCGTTGACCAAAAAAGCGCAGCGGATCTCGCTAGGGCCGCAACGCGAGTTTTTTCGCGCAACCACTCAGAGCTTAGCGGCTTGGAGCCGACGTAAAAGTTGTCAATACCAAATCATAGAGAAAGCCTGAGTGCTAGGCTCGGAAACTACTCAGGCGAAGCAGCGATCGCGAACACGCGGACGAACTTGCTGCGGACGCTGTGCTGAGTGCCGCGCCTGTTACCCGCGCATCGAAGCGAGCAAATGGCCCCTGGACTTTGCGCCAGATGGGTTGATCTGGCGGCTCCGGTGCGCAAGCGACAAAGTCTTGGAGGGGAAGAACCGCACCATGATCGCGAAAGCGATCTTGTAGCGCTCGATATTGCCCAAGTTCTCACAAACGCAGGCTTCGAGGTTGTTGGACCGGCGAAACTCAGTGGCCCGTGCTCTTTCAGCACACTGGATGCGACGCCGCCGATTCTCGACATCAATCTCGACGAAGCAACATCCGAGCCTGTCGCTCGCGAACTCAACGATCGCGGCACAGCGTTTGTGACGCTAACAGGCTATTCACAGGAGCAACGCGCAAGCGCGTTTGAGCACGCCGCTGCGCTCGCGAAACCGCTTCAGCGGGACCTTCTTGTTGCAGAACTCAGGCGCCGCTTAGAGCATAAGGCGGAAATTCCCGCCAGGCGCGTTGTGCTGCCTGCCAATGACCGGCGTGGCGACCACGCTGTTTTAAAACCGCGATGTCCGAGTTTGGCTCAAGGCGGCCTTAGTGTCCGTCTAAAAACTTCTTAAGTCATAGGAATCGGTTGTGATTCAACGGGGGCGGCCATGATTCGGAGGGGCCGCCGATGTGGACGCCGGAAAAACGCACGCTCTATGACCGCAGTCATTTACGTTATCCAAGCGATTTAAGCGATGAGGAATGGGAGCTGATCAAGCCTCAAATCGCGCCCGCCAAACGCGGCGGACGCAAACGTGAAGTCGACGAGCGCGAGATCGTGAACGCCATCATGTACGTGCTCTCGACCGGCTGCCAATGGCGGGCCTTGCCAAAGGATTTTCCGCCCAAGAGCACGGTCTGGCACTATCTCGATTTGTGGAGCTACGACGGCACGCTTGAGCGCATGCATCACGAGCTTTACGTGAAATGCCGCGAGAAAGCAGGACGCGAAGCAAGTCCAACAGCCGCGATCGTCGATAGTCAAAGCGTGAAAAGCGCGGAAAAAGGGGGGCGCAAATCGATGTGGCCGGCTACGATGCAGGAAAGAAGGTCAAGGGCAAGAAGCGGCATATTCTTGTAGACACCCTTGGTTTACTGCTTCACGTCATCGTTCATCCTGCCGATATTCAAGACCGCGATGGTGGGGTCCTGCTGCTTTCCACGCTGTTTGGGCTGTTCCCATTCCTGAAAAAGCTGTTCGCCGATGGGGGCTATCAAGGGCCGCGATTCGAGCAGGCCGTCGCGAAAATACTGCCGGAGCTGCAAGTGGAGATCGTCAAGCGGTCCGATCAAGCCAAGGGCTTTAAGAGCCTGCCGAAACGATGGGTCGTCGAACGAACCTTTGCCTGGCTTGGGCGCTGTCGCAGGCTCGCCAAAGACTTCGAGAACCTGACCCGGATAGCGCTGACCTTCGTCAAGCTCGCTTCCATTCGGTTCATGATGAGAAGACTATGTAAAAACGTTTAAACTTATTGGACGGACTCTTAGAGCCATAGCCGGGATCATGGCGCTGGTAGAGATGCTGGCTAACTTCGCCCATCCGTTGGTCAAGCCTGGATGGTTCGCCTAGCCGCGCACTTTTTCGTGGGCGGGCTATACGAAGCTCAGGATGCGGATGCGTATTTGTAAGGAACGTCTTCCAGCTGCGGCTTCGGCACCATCGCCGAATCCCAGATAATGCGACTGGCAGGCAGATAAACCGAAACCGTCGTCCCCCGGCGCGGTGCGCTTCGAACCTCAAGCCTTCCCCCGTGCAGTTCCGTAAGCTTCACGGCAAGGGGCAGTCCCAGACCCGCTCCCTCGAACCGGCGGGAAAGGCTGTTATCGACCTGCCGGAAGAGTTCAAGCGCCTGGCGGATCTCGTCGGCGGTCATTCCTATTCCCGTGTCCCGGACCCAAAAGCGCAGGCCATTTCCTTCGGGCGCGGCCTCCGCGCCGATCTCAACCCGGCCCCCTGGAGGCGTGAATTTGATCGCGTTGGACAGGAGATTGATAAGGATTTGCTTGAGCTTGGTCTTGTCTCCATAGATCGAGGCTCCGAGATCGTGCGCGGGGCCTTCAAGATCCACGCCGCCCGAGGCCGCCATCTCCCGCAGCGTGATCACACATCGATGGATGAGCGCCGTCGCCGTGACCCGCTCTTCCCGCAATTCGAGCTTTCCCGCCTCTATTCGCGTGACATCAAGAATATTGTTAACAACGCCAAGGAGGTGCGCTCCCGAGCGATGAATGTCGCCTGCATAGGCCGCGTACCGGTCGACATCCTTGCCGAGAAGTTTGTCGCGAATGATTTCCGAGAACCCGAGAATGGCGTTCAGCGGTGTCCTCAGCTCGTGGCTCATGTTCGCCAGAAAAATGGACTTCGCCTGGTTCGCCTCCTCGGCGCGGCGTTTTTCCCTGATAAGCTCGATATTCATTCTTCGAAGCTTTATCCGCTCTTGGGCAAGCTCTTCGCTGATCGATAGCAAGGCCGTATGTTCCTGCCGGACTTTCTCGCTTTCCCGGTCAAGCGCAATCGCACTTTCGACGCGGCTCGAAATCTCGCGGCCAAGCATGACCATTATGATCAGGGGAAGACTGAGCGCAGCGACACCCAGGCCGATTACGATCCTCACCTGCCGGTTAGCGGGAGCAAGAACCTCGTCTTTTCCCAGACCGACTGCTACGATCAAAGGATAATCATGAACTTTTCGCCAGCGATAAAGCCGGTTGACACCATCGGTCGCAGCTTCCGAGGAATAAGCCCCATTCGACGCCGTTTGCGCGGCGCCGAGTATGGCCGCAAGACCTTCCGTTGCTCGATGAGTTGCCGTATCGAAGCCTCCTTCCGCTGTGTAGTGGGCAAGCCTCGCTCCATCGGATCGGATGAGATCGACCGCCGCGGCTTCGCCAAGAAAGGCCTTTGGCTGATTGTTGAGAAGCTCGCGAGCGACGCTTTTCCACTCCTCCAGGCCGAACGTCGAGGCTCCAGCCTCTATCCTTCGTTTCAAATCCGGGGCTGCATCGAGCGTGCTTTGAATTCGCTCTTCGAATCTCGCAGGCCAGATTCGCGGCCTCGGCGCCTGCGCGGTCGATCGCCGCCTCGCGTTCATTAAGGACCGCCTCCGCGACGATCGCGCCAATCGCGACTACGGTCGCGATGCTGAGAGCGGCGATGCGGTTCAGCATCTGACCGGCCCTGCGCCGGTTTTCGTCGCCTGAGTGCAATTTGGTCGTTCGATGCACGGAGTTTACGGACCTAACTGTGTAGATGTTTAATTCCAAAACAAGCTACATTTGGTAAACTTGTCGGTAAGTTCGCAGCATTACGATAATCCTTTCCGGTTTATGATGTACAGTGGATAAAGTTTACAGCTTCAAAAATAAACAAGCACCCACTATTATTGATCCATAAATCTGATGTTAATCATTTTACTAAAAAAATATCTTTTGGAATATTGTATTTTATTTTTTATACTTAAGCTTAACTGCGATTTCCTCGGTATTGCATTACTTCTGCCGGGTCATTCAAAGACGGCGATTATACTCGCAGATCACCATTCGAGAGTAAGGACTGCCTTCGCCCGACCGGCATTTCGCAGCGGAATTTTTGATTATAATCAAGATATCGCCTCCTGCGTCAGTTTGACTGTGCTTCGCTCAGAGATTGTGGCAGGGCGAGGCGGGTCAGAGCATCCGGTGTATTAACCATAGGGGCGCCACCAAATGGCGCCCTCTAATCGAGAACATACCTTCGGTTATCCGGTTGCTCAAAGACTTCCAAAGATTAAAAAATATCCCTTTTTAGATACGATACGCGAAAAGCGACAACTCACAATCGAAAGCGTCGGGCATTAACATACCTTAAGCTCAGAGGGTTACCCCGGACATTCCCCTAGGACTGTCAATTTCAGTCGTACGCTTGTACTTTTTCTACAGCCAGTGATTGCATTGGACGCATGCCAGCACTTCGCGCCGTCCCACCATGGGGCTCCGGCGCCTTGCTTCTTACCCAAGTACAAGCTAGGGTCTCACTGGTCACCAAGCTTGGACGGGGACGTCTTCTCAGATGTCAAATACGGTCGCGGCCTCCCGCCAATGAGAAATGCAAAACAGACTCACCAGCAGTTGACGATGTGGCAGAGCCACTTGAGCCAGGGCGTTCTCGCGGCTAAAGCCTCGTTCGCGAATCGAAGGTGACATATCGATAAGGACCGGAAAACGGCCAAGGAAGACCAGCAACTTAAGAATCAAGGACGACCCATGGAAAACAACGGCAAGAAGACCTCGCGGCGCGAAATTCTGAAGCTCGGCGCTTGTGGCCTCGGCGCGATCGGCGCAATGAGCATCGTCAGCGGCGCGAATGCCCAGGGCCAGGTGGCCAAGAAGGCTGCGCAGAAAGCGGTCATGTACCAGCAGACCCCAAAAGACGGCAAGCAGTGCAGCGGCTGCCAGCATTTCGAGGCCCCCTCTTCATGCCGGATTGTTGACGGTGAGATCAACCCCAACGGCTATTGCATTCTCTTTGCCAAGAAGCCTGCTTAAGCGTTTAAGCGAAGTTTCTCCTAAAGCTGCGGCCTCATCGCCGCAGCGATGGCGATCATTCAGGCGGCCTCATCGATCTATTGAGCCGCCTTTTTACATTTCGGGGCCGCGAACGCGGTCTACCGATGGACCGGCATCCCGCTTTTTATCTTATCCGAATGGTAACCTTGGACCGTCTTGACTCCCTAGTCGGGCAGAGTAGTGTCGCACCGCGATGATTTGGCTGATATTTGCAGCGCTGACGGCTTGCGTGATCCTCGGGATAACACGCTCCCTTCGTCGCGCCTCATCGTCCGAAGACGCCGGGACTTCCGAAATTGAGGCATACAAGCTGCAGCTCAACGAGCTTGACCGTGAGGAAGAGCGCGGTACCCTCGGCAAGGTGGAAGCGCAGCAAACACGCGCCGAGGTGTCGCGCCGGTTGCTGAGGGCGAGCCGGCAAAGCGTCGAGGCCTCCTCAAAAAAACCAAGTGGCTTAAGCGCAGCCATTTCTTTTATCGCCGTCGCGGCGGTGGTTTCCCTCGGGTCGATTGGCACTTACGTTTATTATGGCAAGCCCGGCATTCCGGATCAGCCGCTGGAGGCGCGTCTGAGCGCCCCGTTCGGAGAGCAGACTCTCGATGTCCAGGTCGCCAATATGGAGCGCCGCCTGAGGCGGAACCCGGCAGATGTGACCGGCTGGGCGGCTCTCGCGTCCATCTATTTCAAGAGCGGTGTGTTTGAGAAGGCGGCGGACACCTACCAAAGGGCGATCGACGCAGGCGGCGAAAACGAAACCATCCTTCTTGGTCTTGCTGAATCGCTGACTTTCGCTAATGACGGTTTCATCTCGGAGCAGGCTGCCCAAGCGCTGCAAACGGCGCTGAAGCGCAACCCGGACTCTACCCGCGGCCGTTTCTGGAGTGCTCTCCTCGCAGAGCAGGACGGGAAGAAAGCTGACGCAGAAAAGATCTACCGCGACCTGCTTGCAGCAAAAATCCATCCGGCCCTGAGAAACATCGTAACGCAGCGTCTGGAAGCGTTGACGGCGGTTGCGGATAACAGCACGGCGTCCGACGAGAGGAAATCGGCCGCGCAGGACACGGTTACAGACCGTGGCGAGGAACAGAAGATGATCCGCGGCATGGTCGAACGGCTTGCCGCCCGATTGGAGAAAGATAAGTCGGATCTAGACGGCTGGTTGATGCTGATCCGGTCCTACGCCGTCTTGAAGGAAACCGATAAGGCCAAGGCCGTTATGGCCTCTGCCCGCGAGCAGTTCGCTTCGGATACGAGCGCACTCGAACAAATCGACACCATAAACAAAGAGTTGAGCTTCGCGCTCGCTGGCAGTGGCGCGCCCGCTCCTCAGCCGGAGATGGCCACCCCTTCGCAGCCCGCGGCGATGCCGCTTGAGGGCGAGCAAGGCAAGATGATCCGCGGCATGGTCGAGCGGCTTGCTGAGCGGCTGAAAGAGAATAAATCGGATCTCGAGGGGTGGTTAAGGCTCATCCGTTCCTATGCCGTGTTAAAAGAAACGGATAAGGCTCAAGTCGCCGCCGCGACCGCCAGACAGCAATTCGCATCCGACGCGAAGGCTCTCGAGCAGATCGACGCGCTGGCTCAGGGGCTGGGTCTGGCTTCGCCAAGCGCCAACGGAGGACAGCCAAAAACATGACGCGAAAGCAACGCCGCGCGGTTGTCATCGTGGTTGGGATTGCCATGATCGGGCTCGCCTCCGGGCTCGTCCTGAGCGCGCTGAGGACGCAAGTCACATTCTTCATGAGCCCCGAGGAAGTGGAGAAGACGATGCCCAAGCCGGGAACGCGCTTTCGGCTGGGCGGTCTTGTCAAGGCAGGCAGCATCCGGCACGAGGGCGATGCCGTGACTGCATTTACCGTTACCGACAATGCTGCGTCGCTCCCTGTGACCTATAAGGGCATTCTTCCCGATCTGTTCCGCGAAGGTCAGGGCGTCGTGACCGAAGGCAAGATTGGCGCGGATGGCGTGTTCGTCGCCGATACGGTGCTTGCGAAGCACGACGAGAAATATATGCCGCCCGAGGTGGCTGCCGCCCTGAAGAAGAATGGCCGGTGGCAGGAGCAGGGCGGCCAGCAAAAAGCACCGGGCACCTGAAGGCTGGAGTGAGAGATCGTGATCGTTGAATTGGGCCACTTCGCCCTTATCCTCGCTTTGTTCGTTTCGCTCATTCAGTTTGGCGCGCCTATGATCGGGCTTCGCACGCGGGACGCGCGGCTCATGGCGATGGCGGACGCCGCGGCTCCTGTGCTCTTTGCGCTGATCGCGGGCTCTTTCCTCGCGCTGATCTGGGCGCATGTCGCATCCGATTTCTCGGTTGTGAACGTCTACGAGAACTCGCATTCCGCGAAGCCGCTCATCTACAAAATCTCGGGCGTTTGGGGCAACCACGAGGGCTCCATGCTCTTGTGGGTGCTCATCCTTTCACTTTTTGGCGCGGCGGTCTGGCTTTTCGGCGAAAATCTACCGCTTGATTTGCGGTCCGCGGTGCTTGCGATCCAGGGCGCGATCTCGGCCACATTCGTGCTCTTTATCATCGCGACCTCGAACCCTTTTGCGCGCATCGCGCAGCCTCCCATCGAAGGCCAGGGGCTGAACCCGATCCTTCAGGATCCAGCGCTCGCGATCCATCCTCCGCTGCTCTACACCGGGTATGTCGGCTTCTCGATGGCCTTTTCCTTCGCCATCGCGGCGCTCCTGCTCGGCCGCATCGATTCCGCCTGGGCGCGCTGGGTCCGGCCCTGGACGCTGGCTGCCTGGATTTTTCTTACCGTCGGCATCGCGGTCGGTTCCTGGTGGGCCTATTACACGCTGGGCTGGGGCGGATGGTGGTTCTGGGACCCGGTTGAAAACGCGTCGCTGATGCCATGGCTTACGGGAACGGCGCTTCTGCACTCCGCCATCGTGATGGAGAAGCGGGACAGCCTGAAGGCCTGGACCATACTCCTCGCGATCCTAACCTTCAGCTTCAGCCTCCTGGGAACGTTCCTCGTCCGCTCCGGCGTGCTGACTTCGGTCCACTCCTTCGCGTCGGACCCCGCGCGCGGCGTCTTTATTCTTGTCATCGTCAGCACCTTCACAGCGGGGGGGCTGGCGCTGTTCGCCTGGCGGTCCAGTGCGCTTTCCGGCAGCACCGCATTTTCCATCATCTCCCGCGAGTTGAGCCTCGTTCTCAACAACCTACTTTTGACTGTGTCGTGCGGGATCGTGCTCGTCGGAACCCTCTACCCGATGGCGCTCGAAGCCTTGACGGGAGACAAGATTTCCGTCGGCGCACCGTTCTTTAATTCCACGGTGGTCTGGATTTTCATGCCGCTGCTGCTTGCGGTTCCTTTCGGCCTCTTCCTCGCCTGGAAGCGCGGCAACCTCGCTGAGGCGGCAAAGCGGCTTGGCGTTGTCGCCATCATCGCTGTGATCGCGGGCGCCGCAGCGATCACATTTGGCGCAGACGGGAAGCAAGGCCTGGCGATTACGCTCGGAGCCTGGGTTCTCGCGGGCTCCGTCTGGGAAGTCTTGTGGCGGGCGCGTTTCATGTCCGCGCCCTTATCTGAGACTGCGCGCCGAATTTGGAACATGCGCCGCGGACAGTTCGGGGCGACGCTCGGGCATATCGGCCTTGCCGTTACGGTCATTGGCATCGCCGGGGCCAGCGCATGGAATGTCGAACGTCTTGCCGTCATGAAAATCGGCGACACCGTCGATCTCGGCAGCTACCAGCTGACGTTCAAGAAAGTCTATGAGCGGGCTGGCCCGAACTATGCTGAGTTTGCGGGCGATTTCGATTTGAAGAGCGGCGATAAAGAGATCGGCACGATCACAACGTCGAAGCGGAAGTACGATGCGCCGCCGCAGGTCACGACCGCGGCCGGCATTTCGTCCCGGCCCGTGGGCGATGTCTACGTGGTTCTCGGTAACGAGGAAAACGGAGCGTTCTCGATCCGGGCCTATTACCACCCCTTTGTGCGCTGGATTTGGGGTGGAGCGCTCATTATGTTCATGGGCGGCCTTGTCTCGCTGCTCGACCGCAGACTGAGGATCGGTCTGCCGCAGAGAGCCACGAAAGCGCCATTCCCCTCAGCACCCGCACCGGCGGAGTAAGAGATGCGCGGATTCATCCAGACTTTCATTGTTGGATTGTTTCTTGCTGTTTGCGCGGGACCGGCCCTCGCTGTGGATCCCCTGGAGCAACTGAAGGACCCTGCGCTGGAAGCGCGCGCGAGAGAGATATCCGCGGGTCTTCGCTGCCTTGTCTGCCAGAACCAGTCGATTGACGACTCGGATGCGCCCCTTGCCAAAGACTTGCGCCTTCTTGTGAGGCGCCAGTTGCAAAAAGGCGAGAGCAACCAGCAGGTCGTCGATTATATCGTCGCGCGCTACGGCGAATTTGTGCTGCTTGAGCCGAGGCTTCGTCTCAATACAATTCTGCTTTGGTTTGCGCCGATAGTGCTCGTCGCCGGCGGTTTTCTCCTCGCCTCGCGTGTTGTGAGTCGCCCTCCGCCAGAAAGCCCCGCGCGGCCCCTTACGCCTGAAGAGCAGGCGGAACTGCAATCCCTGATTTCTTCCGCTCCTGAAAAGTCGGGATCTAAATAGCGCCTCCCCGACAATTGGCGTTTCTACCAAAGTCGGCAAGACGGCCTGCGCCAGCACAGCAATGCCAGACTGAGGTCTGCTTCGTTCACCAATCGAAGTATTTGGATGTGTGTCATGGGTAGATTTCTTTTCATCGCAGCTTTTCTAAGCACCAGCCTGATCGCCATCCTGTGGGCCAAGGAAAGAAGTCAGGCGGAGCAAGCGCGGTCCGCCAACGACTCCGTTTTCAGAGATTGGCGTGCAGACCGTCCCGGTCTGCGGCACCGAATAACAATAGAAGATCTGCCGCCCCCTTACGCCACGCGATCCGCCAGCAACGATCCCCGCGCGGTAAAGCGGCCATCCGGCGCAAAGCTGGGCGTGCCCGATGGTTTCGCAGTCAGCCTCTTCGCCGACGGTCTCGATCAGCCGCGGACGCTCCGCACCGCGCCGAACGGGGACATCTTCGTGGCGGAAACGGCATCAGGGAACATCCGTATTGTGAGGCCGAGAGCAGACGGAAGCTCCGCGGCAAAGATCGCCACATATGCGCGCGACCTTTCCACCCCGTTCGGCATCGCTTTCTATCCAGCGGGACCAGACCCTAAGTGGGTCTATGTCGCGGAGGAAAATCGCGTCATCCGCTTCCCATATTCAAATGGCGATCTCGCGCCCCGATCCGCGCCTGAAATTGTCGTGACCAAACTCGCTCCCACCACCGGAGGCCATGTGACGCGCGATGTCGTGTTTTCGAATGACGGCGGGCGTATGTTCGTCTCGGTCGGCTCCGAATCCAATGTTGCGGAAGACATGCCAAAGAAGAGCCCGCAAGAGATTCAAATGTGGGAAGCGGGGCATGGTCTCGGAGCGGCCTGGGACTCTGAAGAGAGCCGGGCCAATGTCCTTACGTTTACCCCGGAAGGGAAGGATCGGCGAACTCTCGCGACCGGCATTCGCAATTGCGTTGGCCTTGCCGTTCATCCGGAAACCGGCGATGTCTATTGCTCCACGAACGAGCGCGACGGCCTCGGCGACAACCTCGTGCCGGATTATGTCACGCGCGTGCGCGAGGGCGAATTCTTTGGCTGGCCCTGGCGGTACATGGGCGATCACGAAGATCCGCGCTGGAAGGGAGCGAGGCCGGACCTCGTTGGCAAGGTCGCAAATCCGGACGTGCTGATCCAGCCGCACTCCGCTCCACTTGGGATGACCTTCTATACCGGAACCGCGTTTCCTTCAGACCATCGGGGCACCGCCTTCGCCGCGCTGCACGGTTCCTGGAACCGAGCCACTCGCACGGGCTACAAGGTCGTGCGCATCATCATGCGGGACGGGCAGCCGACGGGAGACTATGAGGACTTTCTCACGGGCTTCGTCGTAGACAACACGAAGGTCTGGGGCCGGCCCGTGGGGGTCGTAACGGCGCGTGACGGCTCCTTGCTTGTCAGCGAAGATGCCAATGGCACGATCTGGCGCATCACCGCGACCCCGAAATCGGTAATCATCCTATCGAGAACGATCAATTCGATGCCGTCTTCGGCCCGCACCACCTCATAGCCAGCCCGAGCCAGATAGTGTTCCATGATGTCGAGGTTGAATTCCTCGCCATCAACGGCAAGTATTTTTAATCGGGGGCGCTCATGTTCGTTCCGCCAAGCTGGTCCTTGAGATTTGTCTTGCCGGAAAGACAAAGCAAAAAACGGCGCCATTTGGTTTCCTGTTCTCCGCCCAAATTTTTCCGCCGTGCAACTCAATGATCTCCTTGCAGATGGCAAGTCCAAGACCGGTGCCACCTGCGCCGGTCTTCGTTTTACTGCTCTGCATGAACTTGTCGAACACAGTTTTGAGCTCTGTCTCGGGAATGCCTGGCCCCTCGTCGCACACCCGGCAGCAAAGGGCGCGTTCGCCGTCCGGCATACGGTCACCGGAAAGCTCAATAGAGATCTTTCTTCCTACGTTCGAGTACCGGATTGCATTGGAAATAAGATTGATAAGAACCTAAATCATGCGTTGTCGATCAAACACAGCTTCCGTGTTTTGATGTTCAAACTTGGTGTTCACTTCAAGATTTTTTTGGGAGAGAAGGCCATCCAGCTCCATGAGCGCGTGCTCGATCACCTGCTTGAAATCACCGGGCTCACGTTTATAGATCATTTTACCCGAGTCCATTTTGGCCAAGTCCAGGAGATTGTTCAGAAGTTCGAGAAGACGCGTCCCCGATATTCTTATATTTTCAATACATTTTCTGATACTTTTTGTGTTTCCTTCGTCAAGAGAAGTAAGGCATATTTCTGAATAACCAAGAATGCCGTGCATCGGCGTTCGTAGTTCATGTGACATGTTTGACAGAAACTCAGATTTTGCCCGGACAGCCTGTTCCGCCTTCTCTTTTTGTTCAATCACAAGTTTGTTCTGCTCTTGCACCCTCCACTGAAGCGCCCTCTGCTGGACAGCGTTGGCTCGCAGAACATCGACGGCTCGAGCGATATCGCCGAGTTCGGTTTTTTCCGCGGGGCGCGCGGGCTCAATTTCCAAATCGCCTTTGGCGAGGCGCGTGATTTTGATGACGAGGCTGGAAAGCGGCTCCGTGATGGACCGGCTAATCACGTACCCCAACAGCGCGATAGCAATCAGCGCAAGAGTAAACAACCCCGTGTCCATGAGAAGCCGTCGCATGAAGATGGCGTTCGCATCGTCGAGGTAAACTCCAACGCCAACCAAGCCTCCAATCTCTGGAACGTTCTGAACAAGTGAAAGCTTGGGCTTTATTAAACCGCCTGCTCCTTTTTCGTACTCGTAGCTAACGAAGCCCGTTCCCGATGGCCCGCCGGCAGTCTTGATAAACTCTTGGATAATCTTTACGCCATTCGGATCGGTAAGTTCGATGCGGTTCAAGCCAATTTTAATCGGATCATTCAAAACTTTCGTAACACCATTATAGTCATAGGCAAAAACATAGCTCGCCTGCTTTTCATCTCCGAAGCGAGCTGAGAGGAGGATTGAGAAGAACGCTTTCTGGCCGGTCTCGCTTGTAGGCCCCCCGGCGGCCATCATGCCGGCGCGGGCGATCGAAAGGGCCATATCCAGAAGATTACGAAGTTCTATGCGTCGGTCATCCAGTATTTGCGAGCGAACCGTCCAAAGCCCGATGCCGGAGGAGACGAGCATTCCGAACGCGGCCAGGATAAGAATGAAATAGATGCGCGCCGTGATCCTAAGTCGGGAGAGCACAAAAGCATCCTCCACTTAAGGTTGTGGTTCGCTTGTGTGTAAAGGTGGATAGGTAAACTTACCGTTAGGGTGTCGGGCTGCTTTTTGTCACGGTCGTGTCGACGTCGAAGCGTTTTGAGAGATGCGGCGTCAAGGGAAACTCGCGGCATGTGGCTGACGGGACTCAAATGTCAATTCGTTCCACTAGCGTTACCTTCGCTGTTTATTCATCCCTTAGGGCAAATATCGCTGCGTCGCGGTCCTTTGCCCATTTTCTCAGTCGAGCGAATGTCAATCAGGCCGGTGACGCTTAAAGAAAGGCCACGATGATGCTGCACATTTTGTCATATTTCAGCTCGGCGACTTCGAAATTTAACGAGACCGACCTCAATGATATTGTAAACAGATCCATAGCAAATAATAAGAAACTTGATATAACCGGACTGTTGTGCTATCGCGATATGAGTTTTTTGCAATTTTTAGAGGGCGATGAGAGCATTATTCATACGCTTTATGCAAAAATACAAGAAGATATTCGGCACGCGAGCTTTATCACAATGTTAGATCAGCCAATTGAAAACCGCATATTTGATAAGTGGTATATGGCACTACGAAATGTTGATGATTTTGCAGGAGAAGAGAAAAAGATTTTACTCGAGCTATTTAATCTCAATTTAAGTAAGCAAGCTAACGATCATACCAAGCTGATTGAAATTTTATTAAACACATTTAGGTATTCGTTCAGATAGCCACACCTTCGCGTTCGAGCGCAGGGCAGACTGCTGGATGAGCTGGAGCGCTGCCAAGCGGGTCATCAGTTATCGCTACCGCAATGCGCACTTCGCTCAGCACCCACAGCAACCGCCGCAATGTCCGTACCCGCTTACCATAGGTGTGCTCTTGATGGTTCCGTGACATCTTCTTAAGTCCTTCGTTCCTGCCTGCCTGCGATAAGGCATCATCTCATGCACACACGAGGACCGCTGTTCGGGAAGTAACCACCGCAAAAATACATCCTTCTGCAGATTGCGTAACGGGCAGCGTCTGTTATCAGTGGCTCACTCTTTGCATGACCCTCGCCACGGCCCACCTATTTCCGCGAACCATGATCCGCAGCACACGATGATCCGGCTCTCCACCACGCTCGAAGCGCGCGTCTTGCACCACCATCCGAAAGTCGGGCTCACGACGCTTTTCCTTGGCAACTTCGAGCTTCGCGTGCCCAAGGTTGACGCGGAGCCAGGAACGGGCGTCGCGATCACGATTAATGCCAGCGATGTGTCGATTGCCCTATCGCGTCCCATGGATGTGTCGATCACAAACCGCCTGCCGGGAACAATCACCGAGGTGGAATACCTTGATGCTCCCTATGCGCGCGTCACCTTCGACCTCGGCGCGTGCCACCTTCATTCGCTCGTGACATGGGAATCCGTCGAGCGCCTTGCGCTGGAGCCGGGATTGAAAGCCTGGGCGATGATCAAGACGGTCGCGATCGAAAGAACAAACCTCAATGCGGACTGTCTTCCCGAGCCTCGCCCACCTCTTCGCCCTCGAATGACCGATCCAGAGACGCCGTGAGTTCATCGAGAGCCACCGCCGCTGCCCGGGACGATCGGCGTTCGATCGACCGGAAGAGAGCCGCGATGCGCTGGCCGAAGGCCGTGACTTCCGCGCCCCCACCTCTCCGGCCCGGGAATGTTTCAATGACCTTGGTCTCGAATATCCGGTTCAAACTATCGGCCATAAGCCAGGTTTTCCGGTAGGACAGGCCGAGGAGCTTACTGGCGCCAAGGATCGACCGGCATTTCTGCAACGTCTCGATGAGCGCGATATCCGTTTCATCAAGGCTGCCGCCATTAGGGAGCGAAAGCCTCACATGAACGCCCGCTCGTCTCATGCCGGTGTGGACCATGCGCCGTCTTCCCGCTTCTCGCCTTCGCTCGCCATGCGAACGACGCTATATCTATTCATATATAGCATCTTGCCTTTGCAGAATACCGCACAACCCCGATCTTGCGCATAAGCCAAACAGAAGGAGACGCTGGTGTTGTTCTCTCCATCAAAGCTTTCGCAGCCATTCCGTGAGACGAGCGTTAGAGATTTCGCTCTCGCAGCCGCTGTTGCAACCGCCCTGACATTCGCCCCCGGAAAACCCTCCGCGGCCGAGGACATGTCTGCGTGCGACCAGTTCAACTGGCCGGTCAAACGCGAACAGACGCTTTTCGGCTCGAAGGACCTGCAGCACGTCGCCTCCGGGGCCACAATCGCGTCATTTCCAGACCGCGGCATCGCTCTTGAGCTTCAACCGCATGAACTCGGCGCCTTACGCGTTGCCACCTGGGCGGCAGCCAAAAATCGCGAACAGCTCCGGCGGCTTCGTTGTGATTTCGAGTGTCCCGAAAGCGGGCCAATACCAGATCACCGCGTCAGCCGAGGGCTGGATTGACGTTATTCAGGATGGCAAGCCGCTCGCCTCTGCAGCCCACAGCGGCCGGCGCGACTGCCCGGATGTCCGAAAGAGCGTCAGGTTTGATCTGCAATCGGGGGCGGTTACAATCCAGGT
The DNA here is from genome assembly GCA_963839435.1 of uncultured Alphaproteobacteria bacterium. Classification (GTDB taxonomy): domain Bacteria; phylum Pseudomonadota; class Alphaproteobacteria; order Rhizobiales; family Rhodomicrobiaceae; genus Rhodomicrobium. The sequence continues at coordinate 119,611 of CAWIVD010000001.1, read as the reverse complement.
CAGCGGCGTCGATTCAAAGCTCGTCAAGCTCGCCATTCTGCCTGCCGAGTAAGACAACCCTGGGCAAGATCAACAGCTTCGTCCCTAGGCTTTGCTCAGTTCCCGCGAATCTTCGCTGCTATAGCGCGCACTTCTTGACAGAGGCCATCCACTTCCTCAGGGCAACAAGTGTGATCGCTTGGCATACGCTTTAGCGCTCGAGCCACCGTGCGAAGCCGTTCCAGAATATCAGTTAAATCAGTTCCAGCCTGAGTGATCGATGCCATGCTTTGGCTCCGTGTCATTTATGACAGAACGGACAACTCCATATCCTATTCGTGTGACGTGAAAATAAAGAGAAACCTAACTCGTCGACGACCACTTCAGCGAGTAAGAACCTCTATTACACTCCACCAGAAGAAGCCTCCGAACAGGAAAGCGGAAAGCCAAACGAGCCTCACAATCCAATATGGATAAGGCTCGACATATGCTTCGCTGATGTAGGATTGATTGATCTCGATGTTACGCTCGTGTCTCATCTACGCCCTCACCAACTCGTGATGCGCAACTATAAGGGGACAGATCTTGAAAAAGATACAACCAGAAATGGCAAATTGTGCAATGCCGCAATAATGACCCAGGTCAGGCATCGCGCGTTTAAAACGGCCGCGGCCTTTCAGTCATCCCTTAAAAGACGCGGTGGCCGTTGCTAAGCCGTTGAGAGCGCGGCTATTTAAGCGCTACGGCTTCCATTATGTCGATAATGATCAATGCACGGCCGCGCATACGAATCGTTGCTCAATCTGGGCCTGTTCTAGGAGCTGGTTTCGTAACGGCATCACGGCTGGACCGTGATCCGCACGCCGTAGGCGAGCGTGGAGGTTACGCCATCGCCATAAAACCCGCCTTCCACAGGCATGGTTGCGGCCTGGTCCGGTGCCGCGCAGAGAGCCACATGCCCATCGGTGACTGGAAGCCCATGCATCGGGTCGAAGCCTCGCCAGCCCGCGTCCGGCAGGAACACCTCCGACCATGAATGCAGGTGACGGCGGCCGTCGGGGGTGTCGGCGTGCGCCTGATACCCACTGACGAACCGGGCGGGGATTCCAAGGCTGCGGCAGGCTCCCATAAAAAGCACCGTAAGATCGCGGCAAGCCCCCTTGCCTGTCGCAAGCGTGTGCGCGGGCGTTTGGGCGGCGCCTTCGGGCCTGATGTGGCGGTCCGTCCGGGTGAACAGCGTCTGGTTGAGGAGCGCGAGGAAGGCGAGAGCATCGCACCCGCTTTCGGACGCCAGTCCGGCGGCGAAGGCGCGGACGCTCTCGTCCTGATCTCCGGGCGGCAAATAGTCCGCCATCGCGTCGAACATGGCTGGGGGCCAAGGCAGAGGCGGCAGCGTGGAAAAGGCTGGCGCGTGGGTGGCGCTCGTCTCCAGATCAAAACGGCTCTCGATGCTGAGATGGCCCGAAGGGCCCCCGAACTCCAGCCGCGTGATGGCATTACCGTGGTGGTCTGCCAGATCTTGCCGGACGCTCGGCGCCGGGTCGATGGTGAAGCTGTGCGTCAGCAGAATGGCGTTGTCCGTGCGCGGCGTGAGACGAAGGACATGCGGGGCGAAGAGCACCGGCGCAGAATAGCGGTAATGTGTTTCGTGACAGACCGAGAAGCGCATCTCCGACCCTTTGAAACGATATATCCCGGGCGGCTATGGCTCCGCACCCGATGGAGGTGCGGTCTGGATCCAGCTTTTTGGCGCGCCGGTCAAGCTGGGAACGGCTGAGTTTCGACCGCACCCCTCAATAAAAGCGCGGAATAGGCCCGTCTTGCGGCGTGGTATTGGCCCCGAGATCGATGAAAACTTCGTCGCGGTAGCACCAGCCCCAGCCTTCGGGAGGATCGTAGCCTTCGATGATCGGATGACCCGTTTCGTGAAAATGAGCCGTCGCATGGCGGTTCGGCGAAGAGTCGCAACAGCCGACATGCCCGCAGGTCCGGCAGATCCGCAAATGGACCCACGCACTGCCCATTTTGAGGCATTCTTCGCAACCGCGCGCGCTCGGTTTTACCGTCTTGATGCTGTCGAGGTGCGTGCAGGTTTTGCTCATGGCGGTCTCCTTCAGCCAAAGCCTTAACAGGCGGGTGAAACACGAAATCTTGGCTTCATCCTTCGACAAGCGAGAGCCCACAAGATCCGGATGAGGTCGAGAGTTTTCAACGCGCTACCCCTCATCATGGTGAGCTTGTCGAACCATGGGCAGCATCACTTTCCAGCATCCTGCAGAACCACTCAGTCCGTTAAGCAGCTGCAAGGACACTGTGGATTTGCGCGACCACTGCGGCCCCTTCCCCCACAGCCGCGGCGACCCGCTTCGTCGAGCCTGCCCGCACATCGCCGATGGCGAACACGCCGGGGCGGTTTGTCTCGAGCGGCAACGCCAGTCGGGGACCGGCGCTCGTCCGATCCGAGCCATTCGCACCCGTAATGACGAACCCCTTGCTATCGACCCCGACACAGCCCTTGAGCCATGAGGCATTCGGGTCGGCGCCAATGAACAAAAAGAGATGACGAAGCGGACACGTCCGGGTCGCCCCTGTTGCACGCTCGCGGAACGTCGCCGCCTTAAGGCCCGTCACCTCGTCTCCGTCGAGCGCGACGACCTCGGTTCCGGTGTGCAGCACCACATTCGCCAGGGAAGCGATCCGCTCGATCAGATAGCGGGACATGGAAGCCTCCAAACCTGCGCCACGCACCACGAGATGCAAGCATCTGACCTTCGGCGCAAGGAACACGACCGCCTGGCCGGCCGAATTTCCGCCCCCAACGAGCGCCACCTCCTCGCCCTCGCAGAGCTTGGCCTCCACCGGCGACGCCCAATAAGAAATGCCACGGCCTTCAAAAACCGAAAGGTTCTCGATGGGCGGCCGGCGGTAGCGTGCGCCCGAGGCGACCACGATGGTCCGCGACTGAACCGAACCGTTATTGTTGAGCTCAAGGCGCATGGGATTGCCTGACGCGCGGCTGCAATCCAGTCGCGACACCTTGAGCGGAATGGCGATCTCGACGCCAAATTTAAGGGCCTGATTGAACGCGCGCCCGGCGAGCGCCATGCCGGAAATGCCGCTTGGAAAGCCGAGATAGTTTTCGATGCGCGCCGAGGCTCCGGCCTGTCCTCCAAAAGCGCGCTCGTCGAGCACGAGCACCGAAAGCCCTTCCGATGCGGCATAGACCGCGGCTGCAAGGCCGGCCGGTCCCGCGCCGACGATCGCCACGTCATAGACCCGCTCAGGGTCGAGTTCCGGGGTCAGGCCGAGGCAAACGCCAGCTTCTGTGAGGCTCGGGCGCTTCAGCACGCTTCCGTTCGGGCAGATCATCAGCGGAAGCTCCTCGGGGAGCACGCCAAGACGTTCGAGGACAGCGCGGCCCTCCTGGTCGCTATCCGCATCGAGCACCGTATAGGGATAGCCATTGCGGCCCAGGAAGCCTTGCAGGCGCACCAGCTCAAGGCTGCCAAGATGGCCGACCAGGACCGATCCAACACCGCCCTCTTCGATGAGCCCCACACGCCGCAGGATAAAAGCGCGCATGACGATCTCACCCAATTCGGCCGAGCCGATCATCAGCGCCCGCACATGCCCTGCATCGAAGGGTATGGCCGTGCAGCCGTCCTTCCCGGCGCAGGCGGCGGCGAGCGTGTCCCGGCCGGCAAGCTGGCTGATTTCGCCGGAGAACTGACCGGCAGCATGACTGACGATAGGCGCCTCGTGCCGAAGCCCGTCACGCCGCACCACATCGAGCGATCCTTTCAAGACGAGCCACATGGGCACGTCGCGCTGCCCGACGTCGAAGACGACCTCTCCCGGAGCAAACGTCCTCGCGGGGCCGCTCGCAAATCTCTTGGCCGTCTCTATCTGGCTTGCGTCAAGCGTCGGGAAGAGCTGGTGGCTGCGGGTCTCGATCAGGCTCATCGCGTTTCTTCTGCTCCAGTGCGCGCCTTTGGTAAAACCTGGGTGCGCCAGGTCATCTGCCAAGGGGGCTTTCAAGAGCAATCGATCATAGCTGAGAAAACAATTGGGGCAGCGGTCACGAATGCTCGTTTTGGTTAATTAATTGCTAAAGAGCAAATGGGCAGGAGATATTAAGTACTCTATTTACCAGTTAAATCCCTTGAAACAGATTTTACTTTAAGCGTCTGGATCGCTGTTTTACGCTTTCGCGCGTCAATCAAGGTGCATTCCGGCGGCGCCTTTCGACGTTGTTTCGTGCCAATCAAAAAGCGTCGTTGGCGTAAGCCTCCGCTCCGAAAAAGCCGGGAGTTTCCATGGTGCATCGCAGGTTACGAGTTTGGTCCGCAGCAGTGGCATTTTGCGCGGTCCTATCCACTGGCGCATCCAGTGCCGAGCCCGTGAAGAATGTCGTCCTCGTGCACGGCGCCTGGGCGGACGGGTCGAGCTGGTCCGAGGTCATCCCGCTGCTTCAGGCCGAGGGCATGCATGTTACCTCCGTGCAAAATCCGCTGACTTCGCTGGCCGATGCCGTCGCGGAAACACGGCGCACCTTGGAGCTTCAAGATGGCCCGGCCGTGCTGGCTGGACATTCCTGGAGCGGAACGCTTGTGAGCGAAGTGGGAGCGGACCCGAAGATAACGGCGCTCGTCTATGTGGCGGCGCGGGCGCCCGATGCGGGAGAGGATTTCGTCGCGCTGTCGGCAAAATTCCCCGCCGCGCCGGCTCGGGCGGGCATTCGGGAACATAATGGCTTCACGCGCCTTTCCGAAGAGGCATTTCTCAACGATTTCGCGAATGGTGTCGCGCGAGAGAAAGCGAAGGTGCTCTACGCCGTGCAACAGCCCACAGCCGCTTCGATCTTTGGCAATCGCACAACGGCGGCAGCGTGGCATTCGAAGCCAAGCTTTTATGCGGTGTCGAAAGATGACCAGACGATTTCGCCGGAGCTGGAGCGCTTCCTTGCCGCGCGCATGAAGGCGACCACGATTGAACTCGATGCCGGGCACCTATCGCTCGTCTCCCATCCCCGGCAGATCGCAGACCTGATCCTGGCTGCCGCGGGCCGCAAGAGATACGCGCGGAACCAATAGGACGCCCGACATAAACGCAACTGAGAAAGCGAGAGCACCATGACCTCGACTGATGATCGCGCCTCCGGATATAAGCGGCCGGGCGGCCTGACCGACCTTTCGAATGACGCGACCCGTGACATCAGCGCGGCTCTCCGCGCTTTATTGGCCGATGTCTTCACTCTCTACATGAAGACCAAAAACTTCCATTGGCACATGAGCGGAGCCCATTTTCGCGATTACCACCTGATGCTCGACGAACAGAGCGACCAAATCTTCGCAATGACCGATCCGATTGCCGAAAGAGCCCGAAAGATCGGGGGAACTACGCTCCGCTCCATAGGCGACATCGCGCGATTGAAAAGACTTGCCGACAATGATGCAGACTATGTCACGCCGCAGGATATGCTCGCCGAACTGAGGGATGATAATCTTCGTGTCACATCGGCGATGCGGGAAGTCCACAACACCTGCGACAGCTACGGCGACGTTGCGACCGCGAGCTTGCTCGAGGTCTGGATCGACGAAACCGAGCGGCGCAGCTGGTTTCTCTACGAGGCATCTCATCGGCCGCCGAACTTCAACGAGTGATCGCGGATGGGCAGCAGTAGAGGCTGATGAGCAGCTATATCCCGGTTTTCTATGGGTCCTACCGGTCGGATCGCCAGGGCATCCGGCTGGCGACCTATATCGTGGATGGTCTTGCGAAACGTGGCGACAACCCTGAACTGATCGACGCGAAAGCGGTCGGTCTGCCTATCCTCGACCGCATGTACAAGGAATATCCCAAAGGCGAAGCGCCTCCAGCCATGGAGGCGCTGGCGACGAAGCTCCGTGCTGCAGACGCCTTTGTTTTCGTGACAGGCGAATATAATTGGGGTGTTCAGCCTGGCCTAAAAAACCTGACCGATCACTATCTGGAAGAGTGGTTCTGGCGTCCGGCGGCGATCGCAAGCTATTCGTCAGGACGGCTCGCCGGTGCGCGGTCGAATACGGCGTGGCACGGCACGCTCTCGGAAATGGGAATGGTGGTGATTTCAAGCACCCTCTCCGTCGGCCCGATTGCGGCGGCGCTTGGTCCGGACGGCAGGCCGACAGGCGATGCCGGCAAAGCGCTGGAGAAGGCCTTTCCGCGCTTCGCGGATGATCTCGCCTGGTGGATGGACGCCGCGAAGGCCCAGCGCGAGCGAAAGGCGCCGCCTTACTAATCAAGCAAGACGTTCAGAGTTGAAGATGGCCAAGCGGCCAGCCGTCGCTTACGCAACGGCGGCCCAATTGCAATGCGCTTAGAAGCGGGTTCTAAGTTTTTGCATCCACAAACGGATCGAGGAGACGTTCGGCTGGAGCAAGACCGTGGGGTCAGTGGCCAAGACCATGCTGCGCGGCCTCGATCGCGTGGGTGGCCAGTTCACCCTCACGCTTGCCGTGCACAATCTTGCTCGCCTGCCAAAGCTGCTCCCCGCATAAAAAAAAGAGCATAGCGGCTGGACACCGCATGCCTGCTGCCTTCGAAAAGGCCGTCAGAGATGCCATTCTACACGCTTCCATTTTTCAGCGAGCTGCTAAAGCAGCAGGGAAAGCTGTGTTGGCTTGTGTTCGATCTTATCGCCCGACGTTGCCGCGGCGGCAGGTGTGGTCTTCTCTGTCAGCCGGGGATCGTTGTTGGCCGGGGAATTCACGCGGGTCGAAACCGTCCAAGTTGCCAACGCATTTGAGGGGCAGGGTTTGAGAAGCGCCGTATCGCCGGTTTTCAGCCACGCGAGCGCTTCTTCCAGCGAGAGGATGGCCGGCATCCGGTCGTGGATGGCGGCAACCTGCTCATTCGCAGGGGTGGTGATGACCGTGAAGGAGAGAAGTCCGTTCCGTTCTTCCCACAGTCCGGCAAGCGTCAGCGGCTTGCCGTCCGCGCTCGTAACGAAATAAGGCTGCCTGCCGCGACCCTGCCGCTGCCACTCATAGAAGCCCGAAATTGGCACGATGCATCGGCGCGACTTCAGCGCGTTGCGGAACGCGGGCTTTTCGGCAAGCGTTTCGCAACGTGCATTGATGAGCTTCGAGCCGATGGACGGGTCTTTCGCCCAGGACGGCACGAGACCCCAGCGCATGGGCTGGATGGAGAGGCCATCGCGGTCAAGAACGATGACGCCAGCGGTCTGTGTCGGCGCGATATTCCAGGAGGCGGCCAGAGACGGCGCGATCTCATCCACGAGCTTATAGAAGGCGATGACCTCCGCCCACGTAAAAGCCTGCGTGAAACGTCCGCACATGGCGACACCCGAAATTCAGAGCCTAGATCGCGACCTGCCGCCCGATCTCCACCACCTGATCGACAGGCAGCCGGAAAAAGTCGGTGACTTGAGTGGCGTTGCGCTCCATGGCGGCGAAAAGCAGCCGCTTCCATTTCGGAAGGCCCTTGCCGTCAGGACGCGAAACAACCGTCTCCCGGCCTACATAGTAGGTCACGTCGCTCAAATCGAGATCGCAGCCTTCTGCATTCGCTTCTTCAAGAATGGGAGGGATTGCGGGCCGCTCCATGTAGCCGTAATGCACGGAAGCCCTCCAGAAATTCGGGGCTTCCTCGAAGAAGCGGAAGCGATCGGTCGGGTGAATAAAGGGTACGGATTCGATCGATACATTAATGATCATGATCCGCTCGTGCAGCGCGCGATTGTGCCTGACGTGCCAGGACATGACCGGCGGCACACCTTCCTTGGATCGCGTGAGGAAAACCGCAGTCCCGGGCACCCGAGGGATGCCTCTTGCGGCGAGATGATTCAGGAAGGTCTCGGTCCGCTGATACCTCGACTTGAGAACTTGCATCACGGCTTCGCGCCCGGAGTGCCAGACCCACATCACGCCATAGATGACCGTGGCGAGCGCAAGTGGGATGTAGCCGCCGTCGAGCATCTTTGCCGAGTTTGCGATCAGGAACGCGCTGTCGACCACGATGAAACATCCGGCCACGGCGATGCTCAGAGGCAGGCCCCAGTTGAGTTTTTCAACCATGGCGATGTAGAGAAGCATCGAGGTCATCAGCATTGTGCCCGAGACCGCGATGCCGTACGCGGCGGCGAGGTTATCGGATTTCCGGAAAGCGACCGTGAGACCGATGGTGATGATCATCATGATCCAGTTCACGGTACTGATATAGATTTGGCCATACCCGAGCGCGGAGGTTTGCGTGACCTGAAGACGGGGCAGCCAGCCGAGTTGGATAGCCTGCCGCGTCATCGAGAAAGCGCCCGTGATGATGGCCTGGCTCGCGATGATGGTGGCCACGGTCGCCAGGATGACGAAGGGCGCCAGAGCCATTCTTGGGCAGAGCCCGTAGAACATATTTTCGGTGATTGGAGAGCCATTCAGAACGAGGGCGGCCTGACCGGCATAATTCAGGACGAGGCAGGGAAATACGACGCCGAACCAGGCCAGGCGAATGGGGCCGCGTCCAAAGTGGCCCATGTCCGCATAGAGCGCTTCCGCACCGGTGACGCAGAGAAAGACAGCGCCGAGAACGAGGAAGGATGTCATTCCCCCGGATGCCAGATACTTAAGGCCATAGATTGGGTTCGCTGCTGCGATCACCATGGGGTTCTGAATAATCCCCCAGAGGCCGAGACCGCCGAGAACAAGGAACCATAGGACCATCACCGGCCCGAACAAATTGCCGATCCGCGCCGTGCCCTGCGGTTGAAAGAGAAACAAGAGAATCAGAATGAGAACCGTCGCCGGCACAACAAAGTCTTCAAGCCGGGTCGTAATCACCGAAAGCCCTTCGAGGGCGGACAGCACCGAGATGGCCGGGGTAATCACGCCGTCCCCGTAGATGAGCGCGGCGCCGATCAGGCCCACGCCGACGATAAACGCCTTCTTCTTCGTGCGGCCGCTTCCCAGGCCCTTTCGGCCGGTGAGAAGCGCCATCAACGCCATGATCCCGCCCTCACCATGGTTATCGACGCGCATGGCGACGCCAACATACTTGATCGTTGTTACGATAATGAGCGTCCACAAAATCAGCGACAGGCTGCCCAGGACGATCGCGCGATCCGCAGCGTGCGAGCCAGCGGCGCCGAGCACGACTTTCAGCGTATAGAGCGGGCTTGTGCCGATGTCGCCGAAAACGACGCCGAGGGCTGGAAGGGCCAGTGTTCTGGCGTGCCCATGAGGATGCGCAGCGACGGCTTGCGGCAGGTAAGCCGTGGAGCTTGTACTACTCATAATTGATCCGGGTATGGTGCTGCGAGGACGTGAGCAGCTTTTACCATGGCATTATAGCAGCCGCATTAAGTCAGTTTCTTTGACCCTGATTAAGGCGCAGCCACGACGAGTGTCCAGTACGTCTTATATTGCGTATCCGGTTTATACTCGTAGGCAACACCCATATGCTTCGCTTCGGCGAGCAGCATATTCCGGCTGTGAGGCGTGCTTTTTTTCCAGCCTTCCACGATCTCGGCGAAAGACCTCTGGCCTACGCCGACATTCTCGGCCGCCACTTTATAGCGATAGCCCGCCATGCTCAGCCGCTTTTGGAGATCCGCTCCATTGGGGCCGACATGAGACATGCGGTCGTGACCGGCCATGTCCTTGGCGAGAATTTCGGCCGCTGCCGTGGCATGGCTATCCAAGGAGAGGGCAGGCAGGCCCTTTGACGACCGGTACTCGTTGACAAGGCGAAGCGCCTCATCCGGGTCCAGCCCCGTTATGACCTCATCGCTATTTTTCTGCGGAGCTTGCGCCGGCTGCTCGCCAGAGCTGAAAGTCGACGAGAAATTAGTCCAGATACCGCCGCTCCCTGTGTTTTGCGACGCGGATGCTGGCGGCGCGGCTGTCTTGGACGGCATGTCGGGAGAACTGCTTCCTCCTATGCTCGTCAGAGACGTAATGCCGCCCGGCGTCGTCGAGCAGCCGCCCAAGGCCGCGCAAAGCAACAACAAACGGACAGCACGCCACATCGTGAACCCCTCACATACCTGCATACAATGCCGAATTTGGGTTACAACTCATTTAATTCAGGCTTGCCGGCCAAGCGGATTAGACCCGGATAGCGTCAACATGATGATAATTTCATTAAATAGGGAATCGCTTGGCGTTCGGTGCGGCATCGTCAAGTCGGCTTCAGGCTCCAAATGAAAGGCCGCGACAATCCCGCCGTTGACCCATTGCAGTCTCTTGGGGAGGCGTTGCGCTCAGATGTTATCGATCCCGGCCTGGCGGCTTTGCTTGTGCTTAAAGTGGAGTTCCCGACGGATCGATTTCTTGGAAACTCAGCAACGCACCCTTCACCGAGGCCGGGCTAATAATGTGGCCGCGAGTTGCCTTAGATGGAGCGCTGCTGACGTGCTGTCCCGGCTTAAGATTGCGAAGCGTCTCAACCTCCTTCTCATGCTCACCGCCTTCGGAATCGGCATCTCCGCTGCCATAGGGATCTGGGAGATGCGTGAACAGATGATGGAGGACAAGCGCGCTCACCTCCTTAATCTTATGGAGGTGGTTCTCCCCGATGCCCGCTCCGACATGAATTCGGCTGGAGGTCCTCAAACGGAATCCGGGCGAAAGGCCTTTTTCAACAAGCTGCGATCTGTGAAGTTTGGCGGTAACAGCGCTAACTATTTTTTATCTATAGATTACAACCGCGTGATGGTGAGCCACCCCAATCCCAATATACAGGGTCGCCCAGACAACATTGTCTACAAGGGCATTGACGTCACCAACGCATTTATAGACATCGCCAGGGGCCCTTCCGGCTCCGGCTACTTCGAATATGAAGTGCCGAAGGGCGTGGGTGGAAAGGTTACGCGGAAGCTGGCGCTGATCCAAAATGTCCCGGAAATAAGGGGCCTTGTCGCCGTGGGCGTTTTTATCGACGACGTGAACGCAATCTTCGTAAGGCGGATCCTGCTGGAGGCGGGGTTATTTGCGCTCGTGATGCCTGTCATCACGCTGTTAGGTTTCCTCATCAGCCGATCGATCACAGATCCGCTTTCGAGTATTGTCAGCACAATAAAGGGCCTTGCGGAAGGCGATCTCGCCAATCTAGCCGTGGGAACAAACGAAAAGTCAGAGCTCGGCGAAGTTACTGAGGCGTTGGATGTCCTGCGCACAAACGCGATCGAGCAGCGAACGCTTCAAGAGAAGGTGTGCGAGCAAACGAAGCTTCTGATCAAGCAAAACGCGCTTCTGACCGAACAGAAAGAGAAGGCTGAGGAGGCCGTAAAAGCCAAAGCCGAGTTTCTGTCCAACATGTCGCATGAGCTCAGAACGCCCATGCACGCCATCCTGGGATACTCCGAAATTTGCCTGAGCGACGCGGACGAGGGCAACATTCGAGACATTCCAAAGTATATCCAAAACATCACACTATCCGGCAAGCGCCTGCTCGATCTTTTGAACGATCTCCTGGACTTGGCGAAAATGGAGGCCGGCAAAATAGAGTATCGGCGCGAGCTAGCCGACATGAAGGACGTTGTGGACCAAGCGCTCATGGAGCTCGATCCGCTGATCAAGGCCAAGGATATCAGGGTTTGCGCAAGGCTTGGAGATTGCGCAGAGGCCGTTTTCGACAAACCCCACATGATCCAGGTGCTTGTGAATCTTCTCTCCAATGCGGTTAGGTTTTCGGCGCCGGGAAGCCAGATCTCCATCGAGCTATCTCAAGAAGGTGCGCCTGATGGTGGGCCGCAGCTTCGATGCAGGGTTATCGATGAGGGGCCCGGCATTCCGGAACTGGAACTCGGGAGCATTTTCGACGAGTTCGTTCAGAGCAGCAAAACGAAAACCGGAGCCGGAGGCACGGGTTTGGGGCTGGCGATCTGCCGCAACATCGTCAAGGCTCACAGCGGCAGGATCTGGGCTGAAAATGGAAAGCCGAAAGGAGCCATCTTCACCTTCGTCATTCCACAGGACGCGAGCGGGCAGCGCCAAGCGGCTTAGACCGCACGGTTTCCTTGAACCATTCACAGGACTGCTGATGGCCCACTGCGTGGGTCAGCGGCACTTTGCGGAATCGCCCGCTTCAAGATCCGAAAGTCGCGACTATCCGGCAGGCTGGCAAATCGGGGCAAAGCATCGGAGTTGAAAAAGCCGGAAAACCTTGCTTAATCCCCGTTGCGAGGGAGTGCCATGGAAGCCAAGATCGCCGCCTTAGAGGCAGAACCCAAACAGCTTTTCGGCCACCCGCGCGGGCTGTCCTTTCTGTTCGCGACCGAGATGTGGGAGCGCTTCTCCTATTACGGGATGCGCGCCCTGCTCGTGCTCTACCTCGTGAAATATGTACTCCTGCCGGAGCATTCCTCGCAGGTGATCGGGCTCGCGACATTGAAAGGCGGCCTTGAGACGATCTTCGGGCCACTGGAAGCGCAGCCGTTCGCCTCGCAAATTTATGGAACCTACACGGCGCTCGTCTACCTGACGCCGGTTTTCGGTGGGCTGCTGGCCGACCGGGTGCTCGGCCAGCGCAAAACGGTCGTCATCGGCGCGAGCTTGATGGCCATCGGGCACTTCATGATGGCGTTCGAGCCGCTTCTGCTTTTCGCGCTCCTGACGCTGATCCTCGCCAATGGCCTGTTCAAGCCGAACATCTCGACGCAAGTCGGCGGGCTCTACAACGAGGGCGATCCGCGCCGCGACCGCGCCTACTCGATTTTCTATGTCGGCATCAATGTGGGAGCCTTTCTCGCGCCGCTCATCTGCGGAACGCTGGGCGAGAAATGGGGCTGGCATTACGGGTTCGGCGCGGCGGGCGTCGGCATGGTGATCGGGCTTCTGATCTATCTGCGTGGGCTTCGCGAACTGCCGCCCGATGAGCTTCAAAAGGCCAAAGCCGCGCATATCGAGCACAATCCGATGAGCCGCGAGGATTGGCGCGCGATCTTCGCGCTCCTCATCCTCTTCTTGCCGAACACGCTTTTCTGGGCGACCTACGAGCAGCAGGGCAATACTGTCGCGCTCTGGGCCGATGGCTACACCGACCGCTCGATCAACCTTCTGTTCTGGCAAGGCGAGATCCCGGTGACGTGGTTCCAGGCGTTCAACCCGTTCATGATCTTCGCCTTCACGCCGCTGATCGTGGAGCTGTGGGCGATCCAGTCGCGGAGGGGGCAGGAACCATCGACCGTGACGAAGATGGCAATGGGCTGTTTCATCGTCGCGCTCTCTTACCTCGTGATGGTTGCGGCGGCTCTCTATTTACAGCCGGGCGGCAAATCGAGCTGGCTTTGGCTGTTCCTCTACTTCGCCATCATCACGATCGGAGAGCTTTATCTTTCCCCGGTTGGGCTGTCGCTCGTCTCGAAAGTGGCGCCGACGCGCATCCTATCCATGATGATGGGGGTCTGGCTTTCCACCAGCTTTCTGGGCAATTTCCTGGCGGGCTGGCTCGGCTCCTATTGGAGCAGCATGGAGAAGCCCAACTTCTTCCTCATGATCGCAGGCGTGGCCGCCGCCGCGGGCGTGTCGATCCTTCTCCTGAACAGGCCGCTCCGCAAATCATTGCAGCACTGACTTTCCAGGCTACCGTGCTTGGCTTCGCCAACGCTTGGACGAAGTCTGATCTTTAGCTCAACATCGAGAGCCATGAGGGCTCTACAGGGCAACCTCCAGCTTTATTGCTTCCTGCGTCGGCAACGGCGGAGAGCGGCGCTTGGCCGCTCTTTCTAACTTAGTCAATCGCGCGTCATGCCAGGGCGAGTTGGCCTGCCGGGGCGTCACTCGCCTGCCGTAGCCGCCACAGAACGAGGCCGTGGAGCATCAGAGCCAGCGGGACAGCGAAGGTTGGCACCATCACCAGCGGATAGGACGTGATGAGAAGGTTCGGGGCGTCGTGGGCCAACAGATGGGGAAGCCCGGGAGAGGTCAATGCACCCATCGTAACCGCTACGACGAGGTCGCCAATGCCAAAAAAGCACCAAGCATAGGCCGCTTCGTGAGCGCGAGGCGCCTTTCGCGTCAGCATAATCGCAACCGCGACCGCAATGGCACCGGTCATAACGTCCCCAATCCCTGCGGGCAGCGCAAATTGCCAGGGCATGCGTCCGTCAGCCCAAAGCACGAGAAAGATGCCGCCTCCCACACGATAAACCTGCGCCGCCACGATCCAGGGCAGCGGTATCGCGGATACAAGGCTTGCGATGCTCGGCGACAGTCGAAAGCTGACGGCGGCGACGATCAGTGGGATCAGCAAACCGAGCAGAATGGTCGGCGGCGAGTTGGAGGATGCGTAGTAGACATTCTGCGCGGCAAGGTATTGGGCGGCGGCGAGCCAGGCGATGAGGGCTGCTGACAGTGTAGCCGCGGTTCCGTAGCGCGTTCGTGCGGGTACCCTCAAGCGCGCGGCACCCATCCAGATAAGGCCCAGCGCGATAGCGGCCACGAAGGTCCGCATGATAAGCTCGAACGTCAGAACGTATTCGGGGACTTGTGGGGTCATGGTACGAACTCCATTTACCTGTTAATACAAGAATCGTAGTCACTACATTTTTCATAGTCAATTGCCGTTTATGTGATCGTTCGCTAAGATAGGACTATGCAGAACCAAGACGCCGCCACGGATTGTCCGGTGGCCCGGACCACAAGCATCATCGGATCGAGCTGGACCTGCCTCATCCTGCGCGACCTTCTTCTCCATGGCGCAAGGCGCTTTCAGGACTTGCAGAGCTCCCTTCATGGCATTGCGCCGACGACGCTATCGGACCGCCTCAGGACGCTTGAGCAGAATGGGGTAGTGGAGCGACGTTTCTATTCGATGAACCCGCCGCGAGCCGAATACCTGCTTACCCCAAAGGGTCGTGACCTCGGCCCGATCGTTGCCGCCATGCGCGATTGGGGGCACAAGTACGCGGGGTGATCGGCTCTACCTGCGTGCCTGAGGAATCCCGGCCCCGGAAACGCCTATCGGCTCCTCTCTCGATTGCGGACGGGGCCGTGTCGGCTGGCGAGGTGTGGAATCGGCCTAACCCAGGCTTTTCGGCAGATCATCCTCCTACCGCAATGTTTTCATCCTTCCCAATCTTCCACCGCCAATCCGTCCACGCGTTGAAATTCCCGCAAATTACGAGACACAAGCACGAGGCCGCGGGCGCACGCCTGCCCCGCGATCAGGACATCGTAGGGACCGATTGGCGTTCCCGATGCCTCTAGCGCAGCGCGGATTTCTCCGGCTTGCCGGGCGTCTTCCTTGTCGAACGAGACAACCTCAAACTGCAAACTATCGACGATGGTCAGATTGTGCGCGCGGCGTTGACTCTTGCACGCGCCAAAGTAAAGCTCATAAACAGCAATGGCGGGCAAGCCGATGTCGGCTGGGTGGTGCTGCCGCGCACGCTGAGCGAGCGGGCCGCCGGGATCTCTGAGCAAGGCGATCACCGCGTTGGAGTCAAAAAGGTAGCGCATCAGCGAAAGGCTTCATCGAGCGCTGGGCGCTCCTGCATCGGCGGCTGCTCCAGCGCCGCCTCAACGAAATCGGAGTCCAGCGAGCCGGACAGACCATCCAGCCATGCCCAATCCGTTGGAATTGGCTCCAGGATGACGGATGCGCCGTGCCGGCGGATGCGGACTTCCTTACCCTCAAATCGATAGTCTTTTGGCAGTCTCACCGCCTGAGAGCGGCCCGACCAAAACACGCGCGCAGTTTCCATAGCGGTCTCCGGTTGGTATATATCAAAAGAATATACCACTGTATCGGTTGGGTCAAATGTCAAGCGCCAACAAAGGAGCGCGACGCCAGCACTACAGCCGCGCAGCAGCCGGGGTTTCCCGGCGCACGACGCAAAGCGCCGCCCCACCGGTAAACGCATCCTTGCCGCGCCGGTCTCTTAATCCGAAGCTGGTTAACAGAAGAGCGCCCGACTTTTTTTTGGTCCAAATGGTGCTAACAATGAGTTAACTCTGCATCAAGCGCCCCGGACGCGGATAGGCCGCTCTAACGCACTGAAAATGATAGCTATTTTTCTCAATCTTGTCCCATTAAATGGAACTTAATTTTCGGAATTTTCGCATCAACTGGACGCGCAAAAGTCCGTTAAATATGTTGCCATCGCGCCTGTTAACTCTGTGCGCTCCTCTCGCATCCGCAGCGGGGGTTTCGGCGCCGTCATCTTTCCTTGAATTTTAGCTTTAGAATCAGTGAGTTGTGGAAATTAACCTCCCGCCAAGGCGCATCCTCCTAAAATACCGCCCAGCCAAAATGACAGGCGGATTCGTTGCCTTCCGCACGCGATTTTGGTCCAAACTATAAAACTTTTGGACCATTGTCTGGTCCAGGGGGTATGGACAGCGAGATTTGAGTGAGCGGCGGCAAGGATAACAGGCCGCCAAGCGTTAGAGTCGTAATCCAGGATTGTTCGATGCCTCGTTGGATCGTCTTTGTTTGCCTCCCCCTTGTCGCCAGCGCTTTCTCCCCGGCGAAAGCCGATGAAGGCATGTGGCTTCTCGATAAGTTCCCCTCGGATCGCGTCGAAAAACTCTATGGCTTTCGGCCCGATCAAAAATGGCTCGATCGCGTCCGGCTGTCAGCGGCAAGGCTCGCGCACGGATGTTCGGCCGGCTTCGTCTCGCCGCGAGGTCTGGTGCAGACCAACCACCATTGTGTCGAGGAATGCCTTGAGGAGCTTTCGACGAGCAAGAAAGATCTCTTCACAACCGGCTTCACTGCAAAAGAGGAGAAGGACGAGCCGAAATGCCCGGACTTCGAGCTCAATCAGCTCACCGGCATCGGCGACGTCACCGCCCGCGTCCGCCAGGCCATCGATGGGAAAGAGGGCGAAGCCTTCACGGAGGCCAAGCGCGCCGTCAAGGCCGCGATTGCGAAGGAATGCTCAGGCGGCGACGACGCGCTTCGCTGCGATGTGGTCGAACTCTATGAAGGCGGGATCTACAATCTCTACACCTATCGCCGTTTCAGGATGTGCGCCTTGTTTTCGCGCCCGAGCAGGCCATCGCGTTTTTCGGCGGCGACCCCGACAATTTCGAGTTCCCCCGCTACGATTTCGACGTGAGTTACCTTCGGGTCTACCAGGACGGCAAGCCTCTCGACACCGCTGCAAACTACTTTCCCTACGCGCCGGAGGATGTGAAGGCGGGCGATCTTACCTTCACGGTCGGTAATCCGGGTTCGACGGAACGTCTCGATACCGTTGCCGAACTTGAATACGACCGCGACGTCACTCTGCCGCGCTCGCTGTTCCGGCTTTCCGAGCTTAGGGGGGTGCTTACGGAATTCCGCACGAAGGGAGCCGAAGAAAAGCGCATCGCCACCGGCCAGCTTTTCAGCGTTGAAAACTCGCTTAAGGCGCGGAAAGGCCGATTCGAGGCGATGGTGGACCCGGCGCTGATCGCCGCCAAGACGAAAGAGGAAAACGACCTTCGCGTGCATGTCGATGAAAACCCCGCCTTGAAGGCTGAGGCTGGCGCGGCCTGGGATACGATCCGCGACACGCTGAAACGCTGGAAGCCTAAAGGCGAGCGCTACGCCTACACCGAGGGCCATGCCGCCTTCGATACCTCCCTGTTCAGCGATGCGATGGCTCTGGTGCGCTACCCGGCGGAGAAAACGAAGCCGGACGAGAAGCGGCTGCCGGAGTATACGGACGCGAACTTCCCCAGCCTCAAGCAGTCAATCCTGGCGGACCGGCCCTTCTACCCCGAGCTGGAAAAGCTGACGCTGACCTTTTCGCTGACCAAGCTCCGCGAGGTGCTTGGCCCCGATGATCCCTTTGTGCGGAAGGTCCTCGGCAAGAAGTCGCCGGCAGAGCTGGCGAAGGAACTCGTCGATAACTCCAGGCTCGGTGACGTGGCCGCCCGGAAGGCGCTTCTTGAAGGCGGCCAAGCCGCGGTCGACTCTTCGTCCGATCCGATGATCGCGCTCGCCCGGCTCGTTGACCCGGATTTCCGCGCGATCCGCAAGGACTACGAAGACAATTTCGCGGCGCCGCTGAACAAGGCGCGCAGTGCAATTGCCCGGGCGCGTTTCAAGATTTACGGAACGTCGATCTATCCCGACGCCACCTTCACGATGCGGATCTCCTACGGCGCCGTGAAAGGCTACTGGCAGGGCGACAAATTCATCGAGCCCGTGACCCGGATCAGCGGGCTTTTCGAGCGGGCAACCGGCGCGCCGCCCTACCAATTACCGGAAAGCTGGCTCGCCGCGAAGCCCGCGCTCAACATGGACCAGCCCATGAACTTCGTGACCACCAACGACATTATCGGCGGCAACTCCGGCTCGCCGGTGATCAACAAGGCGGGGGAGATCGTCGGGCTTATTTTCGACGGAAACATTCAATCGCTCGGCGGCGACTTTGGGTTTGACCCGGCTGTCAACCGCGCCGTGGCGGTGAGCGTTGGGGCGCTTCGCGAGGCGCTGACCAAAGTCTATCATGCGGACCGCATCGCGGCCGAACTCAAGTAAATGGGTGGGGAAAAGTTCAGCGGGGCCGCGTGGGCCCCGATCTGCGTAGTTTAGTTGATGGTCTTGGTGGGCGGTGACGCGAGCCGCAATGCAAGCCATTCATAGGCCTGGGCGACATCTTCGAGCGCGTTCTTGAGCCAGATTTCATCCAAGGCCTTCGCATGCGACCTTGTTTCCTTTGCCCGCCGCATGAGGTTATCTGGACGATTGTGCTTAGAGGCCAACTCATCCTCCTTCAGTGTTAAGGAGTCATTTTGGCATTTTGTGCAGTGCACAAAGTTGATTTAAGTCAAGAAATGATTAATGCGCGGAGCAAGTTGCCGCTCGGACACAGTTATAAGGCATTGATTTGAAACACGAAGTTTCGGCTTCTGACACCGTTCGCCGCACCCCTGCCCAGAACTTGCTTTAAATTTCAATGCCTTGCCTCACCACTGTACGAATCGGGCCACATCGTGTTAGTCGATAGGGAAAGCAATTGTTGACGAGGGGAAAAATGCGCGCATTTGCTCTGTCCGGCCTTGCCGCTCTGGCGATTTCCATGATGGCGCCGGCGACGGTTTGGGCCTGGACCACAGAACAGGCCAGCCCTAGTGGTGCAGCTGCGAATCTCGCCGATCAAGAGGATCCGCTGAAGGCGCTTGAGGATAAGGTCAACGGCAAGACCAGTTCGCAGCAGAGCGGCTTCTACTTTTCAACCGGCCCGACGCAGCCGACATTCGGCCAGTCTGGCTTCAATTCGAACCAGACAAATTCGAATGTACCGTTCGGCTACTCGCCTATGCCGGGCTTCCGCGGGGCGCCTCAATAGCAGTTCCTGCAGTGCTCCGATCCCGGGCTCCGTGGCGACTCAGTGCGTCCGGAAAAGTGCGAAGCGGTTTTCCGATAAGGCGCACGACAAAACGAAAACTTAGAGCCAGCTTTTGAGTCCATCAAAAGCGGATAAGCTGCTCTAGCACCTTAGAATCGATCAACTTTCCGTCTCTAATCGATCCCGATTAGAGACGGGTTGATCTAATAGCCGCGGTGCATAGAACTTCGTTACCGCAGCCCTGGTACTCAACCGAGCTGAACGACATCAGCCGCGACGTTGCGATGCCGCGGCCATTTGGATGGGTGGCACGGTCGGGACTGATGTCCAGATAGGGCCGCCAATCGAAGCCCGCACCTTGATCCTTGATCCGCACGCGAAGAGAATTCTCGTCCGCCTCGAAGTTGAGATACGCCCACTTATTCAGGTAACTTGGCAGCGCGAGCCTCCGGTTGATCTCCTCATAGAGTTGACCCTCAAGTATGAATTGCGTTTTTTCGGCGTAGGTGATGCCGAGATTGCCGTGCTCGACGGCATTGATCAGCATCTCGTTGAGGCCATAGACTGCAGCCTCGGGCTCCGGAAAGCAATTCGCGACCAGAAATGCGATGTTCCTCGCCTCCTCCAGGGTGCGGAAGCGGAAGCGCGATTGCTCCATGAGGCCCATCACGCGCCTGTGCTTGCTGACCTCCTCGCGAAGCTTTTTCTTTGTCGCCGCGTCTTGAAGCGCTGCTCCTACAATGGCGAGGAGCATCTGGTCTTCGTAGGGCTTGGTGAGGTAATAATAGACGCCGGCCTTGATCCCCTGCAGGATCTGGTCCCGCGCGCTCGCCGCAGACTGCATGATAACGGGGATATCGGAGAAGCGCGCGTCCGCCTTGACGGCCTTCAGAACCTCCATGCCGTTGAGGCGGGGCATCATGCGGTCAAGGACGATGGCGTCGATCCCAGATACCTCGTTGAGGATCTTGAGCGCTGTATCCCCATCGTCTGCTTCGATGACTTCGTAACCGCCGTCGGTCAGATACTCCGTGAGGATATCCCTGTTGAGCGGGTCATCGTCTACAGAGAGGATTTTCTGCGGAATTTTCATTGTTTTCGAGCTCTGCGAGACGTGCGCACCATTAGTGCTGTCATTCTAAATGTAGTTAGAATCTGGAAAGGCTTTGCAACCTTGGATTATGCCATTTTTCGAAAAATGAAAGCATCAGGCCTTAGTTCGTTGCGACGAGCAGAGCAGCAGCTTTTTCTGCTTCTCGCGGTATGACGAAGTGGATAGAAGCTCCCCCCGAAGGAGACGCGGCCGCCCATATGGCGCCGCCGTGGAGGTGCACGATTTCCCTGCATATGGCAAGGCCGAGGCCAGAGCCGCCCGCGCCGGTATTGGTCTTGCTGCTTTGAGTGAACTTATCGAAGATGGCTTCAAGCTCCGCCTCCGGGATTCCGACGCCGTTGTCTGAAACGGTGCAATGGAATGCCGGGCCGCGTTCAGGCAAGTTGCTGTCCGCTATTGTGACCTGGATCGTGCTCTCTTTCGGGGAGAATTTGATCGCGTTCGATAAGAGATTAATAAACACTTGTATCAATCTTTCCCTGTCGAAGACGGCGCACGGGTCTTTGCTCTGGCAATCGACAATCAGCTCAAGCTGCTTTGCTTCAAAGAGGGAGCCGAGTTCCGCCTGAGACTGCCTGAGGGTTTGCGTCAAGTCGCCGCGCGACGGCTTCAACTCGAGCTTTCCGGACTCCAGTTTTGCGAGATCAAGAAGTGCGTTCAGCAATTCGAGAAGGCGAAGACCCGAGTGTTGTATGTTGGTAAGGTATTTCTTAAGCTTCTCACGTTCAGCAGAGTCGAGCTTTTTCAGGCCCATGCTCGTGTAGTTCAGGATCGCATGCATCGGCGTCCTGAATTCATGACTCATGTTCATCAAGAGCGAGGTCTTAGCTTGGTTTGCCCGATCGGCTTGCTCTTTGGCCGCGTTGAGTTCCCTGTTGACGATCTGCAAGCGTGTCCGCTCGGAGTCCAGCTGCGCGCTCGTCGTCTGGAGCTGCCGATGCCGGCGCTGCAAATTATCATTGACGTGCACAAGCTTGCGGCTCTCGTCAAAAAGCGCGATCTCGCGGTGGACACGCCGGGAGATTTCCCGCAAGAGAATCAGCGTTGTTGTCAGCGTCAGGAGGAGAACGCCCGCACCAAGGGCGGCAAGCATGGCGGCGCTTCGATTGGCGACGGCGAAGACCTCGGACTCCCCGAAGCTGACGGCGACGATGAGGGGAAAGTCGTTCACCTTCCGCCAATGCAGAAATGCGGGCTCGCCGTTAAGAGGATTGATGCCGCGATACTGACCTTCAGGCAACGTCGAGTTGCGGGCATCGGTTATGGCCTCCATCCCAGGAACCGCCTTCCCGATGAAGTCGAGGTCCGATTGCTGCCATGTCCCGTAGGAGGCTCGAACGACGTAGTCCTCTCCCATGAGGATCATGGAGCCCGTTTTGCCGAGGTTCACGACGCGATGAAGCGTGGTGAGGAATTCCGGCGAGAGCGAAAAGACAATAATCCGGGCCAATTTTCCATCCGCGTCGTTCATTCTGTCGACGACCTGAATTGTGGGCTGTCCGGACACGCGTCCGATGACGGGCTTGCCTATAAAGAGGCCCTTTTGCTCGCCGGTGAGTTGCGCGCGAATGTGCTCGCGATCCGACAGATCGATGGGCTCCGGGTTTCGCGAGAGGGATGTGGCCAGGAGTTTTCCGTCCGGCCCGACGATGGCGATCTGGACGGTTGATGTCGCAAATTCCGGAATACGCCGCGCCCAGTCGACGAGATTGAAGGCAGCTCCTTCGATGGCGAGCCGCAGCTTCAGCAACTCGATCGCCCCCCGCACATCATCAACGACGCGATAGACCTGTTCTTCAAAGGCACCTGACAGATTGTCGACGTCGTTCCATGCCCGCTCTTCAGCGGCTTCCCTTTGCTCTGTCGCAACAGATGCCAAAAGGAGGATCGTTCCGAGCACGATGACGGAGGCCAGCACCGCTATCGCGTGCTTGAGTCTCCGGCCGGAGCGCCGGATAAGGCGCCGGTTGCTGGGCCGAAGGTTGCGCCGGGCGGAATTTATATCTGAGTTGAGCAAGCCTTCGCTCCCGGCCGTACAGCCAAGGCCATCAATGCCCTATCCATATAGGATCAGGTCTGTTTCTTTTTGGTAAAAATAGTGTTTCGCCGGCTGCCCGCGCTCGAAGAGAAGGGAACTGACGCGATACTGCGGCGCATAACAAATCTTGCGCCGTGCAGGTCATGCGTCTAAATCCTGCCGTCTGTAATCGGAATCGATTAAAGGGGGAAAAGTTGATCAATTCTGAAGTGCTAAAAGCAGCTTATCCGCGTCCAAATGGATGCGGGCTCCAGGAAGTCAACGCCACAGCGGGAGTGAGCGATGCTATTTCTACGGCTCTTGGGAAAAACGCTGCTTCTCGCGGCGTTTGCAGCTTTGGCCTATGACGGCGCCCGGATTTTGGCGAGTCCCGGGGAAGGGCTGCTTTTCACTTCTCTTTCCACGCACTTGAACCATATTCCCCAGGGCCGCGAGATGGTGCAGGGCTTTTTCTTAAATCACGCGCCGCCCTACCTGTGGAACAGCTTCATAGAGCCGATGCTCGTGCTCCCCGTCTCGATCCTGTTTGGAGCGGCGGGGGCTCTCATCTTCCTTGCGGGATACCGCCGTCCTCCCCCGGAAATCGTGGGGGAGTAGAGGCAGCTTAAGCATCTTTTCGAGGTTCGAAGAGGTCGATCTGCTCCTCGACCGGCTTCGGCGGCAGTGGTGTGCGTCCCATTTCCCACTTCAGCGACCAGAACTTGCCGAGGATGAAGCCAGCAATAACGAGGACGACGCCGGCATAGAGGCCATGCAATCTCGCATCTTGAGTTTCAATGACCGTAGGGTCGCCATTCAGCGCTGCGACAACCAATGGGACGCCCGCCAAAATCAATAGCAGGGCGAGCAAAGACCTGAGCATCATATAACCCTTTTCTTGCGTAACGGCTGAAGTCCAACCGATTGTGCGGATCGTAGTTCCGTGCCGCGTTAGGGTCAAACTGCGCTTTCGATCTTCGCTTTGTCTAATCGACGCAGTTCCCGCAACCATGCCGCGCAACTGGCGGCGGCAATACACACTTCGACCATAGCCTTAAGAGCGGGGCGCAGCATTTTCCTTCGCTGCCTTCTCCATCGCGGGCTTGATCTTTTCAGCGACGGCTTCCGGGGTCAGCGGCCCCTGATGACGCATGACGATCCGCCCGAAACCGTCAACGACGAAAGTTTCTGGAACGCCCGTAACGCCTAAGTCGATCCCGGTCATGCCCGTCTCATCGGCGCCGACGGCAAGAAAGGGATTGCCGTGGCGGGTGAGAAACCGCCTCGCCGCCTCTGACGTGTCACCCTTGTAGTCAATCCCGTAGAGAGGAACGCCCTCCTTCGAAAGTTCAACGAGCTGCGGGTGTTCGGCAAGGCATGGGGCACACCACGACGCCCAGAAGTTCAAGAGGCTCACCTTGCCGTCTTTCAGCGTCGCGGAGGAAAATCCCGGTACGGGCGCTCCCGTTTCGTTCTGCAGGCGCGGAATGGCCGCCAGGGTGAACTCGGGAATCGGCTTTCCGATCAAAACCGAGGGAAGGCTTGATGGATCGACGCCCGACCGGAGCCTGAAAGACATTAAGGCAACTACGCCGAGCACGAGCACAAGCGGCAGGATGAGTATCGCCCGCGACTTCTTTTTGGGCGGCCTTTCCTGGACCGGCGTTTCCTCGGTTGGAATTGTCTCGCTCATGGCGTGTCCTGATTCTGCAGCGACGATCTCCGGCGCATTCCGCGGCGTTCCAAGTCCGCAAGCCGCCGCCTCTGTGCTCGCTCGTCGGTCCAAACCCAAACGACAAGGCCGGTTATGCAGAGCGCGGCAGCAAGATACGAAAGCCAGATGAAACCGGCATGCGGCCCGAGGTCAAACATGGGATATCGCCTCCCCGGCCACAGGCTCTTGCGCGGCGTCGCCGCGCACATGGACGGCGATCATGGCATCGCATCTGCGTCTCAAAACTTCGGCGCGCATGGCCTTCAAATGCAGCACGACGAAAAGGATCGTAAATGCCAGCGCCATGATAAGAAGCGGCCAAAGGAGGGACGGCGCTATGGTCGGGCCGTCAGCACGGATGACGCTCGCCGGCTGGTGCAGCGTATTCCACCAGTTCACCGAATACTTGATGATAGGAATATTGACGGCTCCGATAAGGGCCAGAATGGCGGCGGCACGCCCGGCGCGCCCTGGCTCGTCGATAGCCTGCCGCAAGGCGATCAGCCCGAGATAGAGGAAGAAGAGGATCAGGACGGATGTCAGCCTCGCGTCCCAAACCCAGTAAGCGCCCCACATCGGCTTGCCCCAGAGCGATCCCGTTACAAGCGCAAGCAAGGTGAACGCCGCGCCGATCGGGGCCGCGGCCTTGGCCGAGACATCGGCGAGGGGATGCCGCCAGATGAGATAACCTGCCGATGAAAGCGCAATCACGCTGTAGCAGGCCATCGCCAGCCATGCCGCGGGGACATGCACATACATGATCTTGACCGTTTCGCCCTGCTGGTAATCGGGCGGCGCGCGAAAGGCCAGCGTTAGCCCGACGGCGAAAAGAATCAAAGTGATCGCGATAAGCCAAGGAAGAAGCTTGCCGCTCAAGCGCATGAAAACCGTCGGACTCGCGAGCGTACTTAGCCGCCAGGATCTCATTGTTTGAGGTTCAGAAAGTTCGGCCATCGGTAATAGTCCAATTCAGGCTTGATATGGGCTCACTCTAAACTGAGCCGAAGAGCAAGTGCAGCGGCAAATGGCATCGCCGCTATTGAAAACAACGAAAGCGCACAAAGAAACAGGATGCTCTGAACAAATGCGCCAGGAGCCTCTGCCATCGCCCCAACCCCAAAAATGAGGAATGGCGCAAAAAGTGGCAAGATGAGGAGCGGAAGAAGCAGCGCGCCGCGCCTAAGCCCAAGTGTGAGCGCCGCGCCCGCGCCCGCGATGAAGCTAATGCCGACGGTGCCTGCGGCGAGCGAGGCCATCAGCTTAGGCACCGCATCAAGCTCGATATTCAGGAGGAGACCGGCAAGCGGCGTGATGATAATAAGCGGCACGCATGTCGTCAGCCAATGGGAAATGCTTTTAGAGACCGCGATCAGTTCGGACGGAAGCGGACCAATGACCAGCGCATCGAGCGAACCGTCGTCGCGGTCTTCCTGGAAAAGCGCGTCCACTGACAGCACCGCCGACAAGAGGAACGATATCCACAGAATCCCCGGAGCGATTCGAGTCAGCAGCGCAAGGTCCGGGCCGAGGCCGAGCGGGATGATCGAGACGGCAATGAGGTAAAAGCCGAGTGCCGTCCCAATGGCGGAGCCCTGCCTAAGCGCGAGGCGCAGGTCGCGTTCGATGAGGGCGAGGAAAGCGTTCATTGCAGGATCCGCGCTCGCGAAAGTTCAAGGATGGACGCCTCGCCAACCGACAGATCAAGATGCGTCGACACAATCGCTATGCCTGCCGAAGCAAGGTGATCCGCGATGGCCGTTTCGAGCCGTCTTGTGGATGCCGTATCAAGGGAGACCGAAGGTTCGTCGAGAAGCCAGATGGCGCGGCGAGCGGCCAGAAGGCGCGCGAGACCGAGCCGTCGTGTCTGCCCTTGCGAAAGATGCGCAGCGCGATAGTCCGCCAGATCGAGGAGATCGAAAGTGTCGAGCGCCGCTTCGGCTGCTTCCAGGTCGCTGCCGCCGCCATAATAGCGCTGCCAGAAGCTCACATTTTCGATGACGGACAGCCTCGGCTTGATGCCGTTCGCGTGGCCGATGTAATGGAGATGGCCTTCTGTGGTCGTGTCTCCCTTGGGGCCGTTGACGCGGACGCGGCCCTCGGCGGGCGGCAAAAATCCCGCAATCGTTCGTAGCAGCGTTGTCTTCCCTGAGCCGTTCGGCCCGCGAAGGATGAGCGCATTCCCCGAGCGCACCTCGAACGATAATGGGGGCACCACAACATGCCCGCCCCGCTGGCAGGCAAGCCCTTCCACCGCGATCGCCGTCACGGCTTTCGCGCGAGAAGAAGATGCGCCGGAGCGGGCCAACGGCTCGATGGTTTTCAAATGAAATTCTCGTGTCAGAGGGCAGGCTTGCCCATCTTTATGTTAGTCTGCCGCGGGCTCACAAGATGCATTTTCGCACGCAGTAAGGAGAATTCGCTGTGGCTTCCTTGACCCCGCGCTCTCTCGACAGCTTCCACTCCCGCAAAACACTGAAAGTCGAAGGCAAGGAATATGAGGTCTTCTCGCTGCCGGATGCCGAGGCGAACGGGCTGCCGGGCATCGCCGCTTTGCCTTATTCTTTGAAAGTTTTGCTGGAAAACCTTCTGCGGTTCGAGGATGGGCGCACGGTTTCGGCGGACGATATTCGTGCGATGGCTCAGTGGATTCTGCAAAAAAGCTCCACGCGTGAAATTGCCTTTCGTCCAGCGCGCGTGCTGATGCAGGACTTTACAGGCGTGCCGGCCGTCGTCGACCTCGCCGCGATGCGCGACGCGATGGCAAACCTTCACGGCGATACCGCCAAAATCAATCCGCTCGTCCCTGTCGATCTCGTCATCGACCATTCCGTGATGGTGGACAGCTACGGCAATCCGCGCAGCTTCGAGATCAACGTGGATCTCGAATATCAGCGCAACAAGGAGCGGTACGAGTTCTTGCGCTGGGGATCGAACGCATTCGCGAATTTCCGCGTCGTCCCGCCGGGCACCGGTATCTGCCATCAGGTCAATCTGGAATATCTCGCGCAGACGGTCTGGACAAAGGAAGAGGGCGGCATACCCCAGGCGTTCCCCGATACACTCGTCGGCACGGACAGCCACACGACGATGGTCAACGCGCTCTCGGTGCTCGGCTGGGGCGTCGGCGGCATCGAGGCGGAGGCGGCAATGCTCGGCCAGCCCATTTCCATGGTGATCCCCGAGGTGGTCGGCTTCCGTTTTACCGGCGCGCTCAAGGAAGGCGTTACGGCGACAGACTTGGTTCTCACCGTCACGCAAATGCTGCGCAAAAAGGGCGTGGTCGGCAAATTCGTCGAATATTTCGGCCACGGGCTCGATTCTGCTTTCTGTCGAAGACCGCGCGACGATGGCGAACATGGCGCCCGAATACGGCGCGACTTGCGGATTCTTTCCCGTCGATAAGGACACGATCAATTATCTTCGGGCGACGGGCCGCGATCCGCATCACGTGGCGCTGGCCGAGGCTTATGCGAGAGCGCAGGGGCTTTGGCGCGACGCCGGCACGCAGGACCCGGTTTTTACAAGCACGCTCGAGCTCGATCTCGCAACGGTCGAGCCAAGCCTCGCCGGGCCCCGCCGTCCGCAGGACCGCGTTCCGCTTGCGCGCGCTTCCGAGGGGTTTCTCGATGCGCTGGCCGAGATGCGGAATGTGAAGCCTGCAAGCCAAGCGGCGGAGATGGTCAGCGAGGGCGGCGGCAGCATCGAGCCTCTGGAACGGTCCGGCCCCGTCGAAGGTGAGACCTACTCGATTTCGGACGGCCACGTTGTCATCGCAGCGATCACGTCCTGCACGAACACCTCAAATCCGAGCGTTCTTATCGCGGCGGGTCTGCTTGCCCGAAAGGCCCGCGAGAAAGGCTTGAAGCCGAAGCCCTGGGTCAAGACTTCGCTGGCGCCCGGCAGCCAGGTCGTCACCGATTATCTGACGAAGTCCGGTCTGCAATCCGATTTGGATGCGCTTGGCTTTGAACTCGTCGGCTATGGCTGCACAACCTGCATCGGCAACTCCGGCCCTCTGCCTGAACCGATCTCGAAGGCCGTCAACGACAATGATCTGGTGGTGGCCGCCGTCCTTTCGGGCAACCGGAATTTCGAGGGCCGCGTGAACCCCGATGTGCGCGCCAATTATCTCGCCTCGCCGCCGCTGGTCGTTGCTTATGCGCTCGCGGGCACAATGAAGCTCAACCTCGCGACGGAGGCGATCGGCACTGGCACGGACGGCGCGCCCGTTTTCCTCGCCGACCTCTGGCCATCATCCGAGGAAATTGCGGACTTCATCCGCACCTATGTCACGCCCGACATGTTCAGGACGCGATACGCCGATGTCTTCAAGGGCGATACTCGCTGGCAGGCCGTCGGCGGCTCGAAGACAGGCCAGACCTATGTGTGGGACGCAGCCTCGACTTACGTCCAGAACCCGCCCTATTTCGAGGACCTGACCGGCGACGCGCCTGCGCCTCTTTCCGACATCGAAAATGCGCGCGTTCTCGGCCTTTTCCTCGACTCGATCACGACGGACCATATCAGCCCTGCGGGCTCCATCGCCAAATCGGGCCCGGCCGGAAAGTATCTTCTCGCCCACGATGTCACGGCTGCCGACTTCAACTCCTACGGGGCGCGGCGCGGCAATCACGAAGTGATGATGCGCGGCACCTTCGCGAATATCCGCATCAAGAACCAGATGGCGCCGGGTGTGGAGGGCGGCGTCACGGTCCACTATCCGGACCGCCAGCAGATGCCGATTTACGATGCGGCCATGCGATACAAGGCAGACGGCGTGCCGCTCGTCATCTTCGCCGGGCGCGAATATGGCACCGGATCGAGCCGCGACTGGGCCGCAAAAGGCACACGCCTGCTTGGCGTGCGGGCTGTGATCGCTGAGAGCTTCGAGCGCATTCATCGCTCGAACCTCGTTGGAATGGGCGTCCTTCCCCTCGTGTTCGAGGAGGGCGTGTCCTGGAAAGAGCTGGGCTTGAAGGGCAGCGAGACCGTAACCATCCGCGGCATAAAAGAGCTCAAGCCTATGAAAAGGCTGATGGCCAGCATCGCCTTCGCGGATGGCGCAAAGAAGGATGTGCCGCTGCTCTGCCGGATCGATACGCTCGACGAACTCAACTATTTCAAGAGCGGCGGAATCTTGCATTACGTGCTGCGGAACCTTGCCGCAGCCTGACCGATTCGGGAATTGGTTGATCCATCGCCCCGGTGCTCCGGGGCTTTTTTATGCAATCTGGGCCAAATTATGCGCAATCTGCCGTGTACTGTTTGGCGTCGAAAAGAGGGTGTTGGTGAAAAAGCTATTGCTTTGGCAGTGACTTACTAAAACCAGCAAAAGCGACAAAGAAAACCTTGATTGTTCGGAGTCCTCTTGAGACACTACTTGTATATCAAAGAAGGCGAAGCTGAGTACAACGCCCGCGACGCCAGTCGCGAGCGGGTGCAAGGTGTTACGGAAGCCTCGGGTCACGTCTAACAAACTCTGTAATTAAGGGAGCCCTGGCGCATGGGAGAACGAACAGAACCCGCATTTCAAGAATGGGTTGATACTGCGAATTACCTCGCCAGCCACTCTGCATCGACCGTTGCCTGCCCTTGCTGCGGGGGCACCTCTCTCAGCGTGAGAGACGTCGAATATGGCTTCGGCCATGACAGAGGCGTGCAGCGCTATATCTCATGCGGCTGCTGCGGCGCGTTCACCAGCGTGAATGTCAAATGCGCCGGGGAGACCGAGGGCAAGGCTTTCAAAGCGGCCGAGTAACTGTCCTGGCCTCATTGCGAAGCAAACGCCGCGAACCAGCGGTTCGTGGTGGTGCCCGGGCGAAGCGCGAGCCGGGACCGCAAAACGAAGGCGGCGCCGGCTTGTTCAGTTGCAGGTGTTGATCACCACCTCGACACGACGGTTCTTCTGGCGCCCGTCGGGATTGTCGGAGCCGTCCGGGTTCTGGTTTGGCGCGATCGGCCGGCTCTTGCCAAAACCGTGGGTGACCATAGCTTGGTCCGCGGCGCCACGGCCGAGCAGCGCGACGCGAACCGCCTCGGCACGGCGCTCGCTGAGGCGCTGGTTGTAGCTTTCGGCGCCAATGCCGTCCGTGTGACCCTCGACCGTCGCCCGCTTGCGTGCTGCTGCAATGCGCTGGGACAGCTCAGCCAACGCCGGATCAGCCTCGGGGCGTACATCGGCGCGATCAAAGTCGAACAGGAAATCTGATCCAACCCGCATGCGCTCCTCGCATTTCGAGATGATCACCTCGACCGCTTTGGGCGATGCTACGGCTTCGACCGTTGCAGGCGGCGGCACTGTCGTCTGCTCGGGTGGCGGCGTGTCGGCCTGACCGAGTTGCGGCGCTGGGCAGCCCTCGGGCTTGGCGTCCGGCAGCGCAGACCCGCCCAAGGTAACGCAGAAAGCGCCGGTCTCGACGCCGTCGGCGATGAGCCGAAAGAGGTAGCGTCCCGCGTGGTTGATGGCGAAGGCCTTGGTGGTTTCGTCCTTGCCGGCAAAGCCCTCGATGACCGACGCGGAATCCTCCCGCTCGGCGCTGGCGTTGAGCAACTCCAACGTGAGACGGCGGCGTTCGTGACCGTGGGCCGTGACCTGCAATTGCGCCATGAGGCTGCCGGCTTCGAGATTGGCTGCCAGATAGTAGGCGGTTGAACCGGATCCACCCGGAAGCTTGCCGCTTATCATCGTGGCCACCGGATCGAGTTTGGTCGGCCGCATGATCGAGTTGGACAGTTCGTCCGCCAAGGCCGGCGCCGAACTTATCAGAATGGCCAGCGTGGCCATTGATCTCATACGCATGACGGCCTCCGCTAGTGAGAGTTGCCTAGCGCGTCGCCGCCGAGTTCCACTTTGAACTTCGTGCCCTCCGTGCCCCTGATGCCGACATACATGACATAATGGCCTGAATGGCTGATCGCGAAGTTGCGCGTGCCCTCGCTCTTGGGGGCAAAGGTCCGCTCAAGGCCAGCCGCATCGAGCGTGTCGCCGTCCTCCTTCAAGATCACAAAGCTGATTTCTTTGGTGCCTCCGAGTTCCTTTCGCGCCTCAATCGACATCTGACTTATCAGCACGCCAGCTTTGAGATCGGCATCGAAATAGTAATAGGTCGTCTTCCGGGTAGCCGGAAACGTGCCGGAGATGGTCGCATTGGCAGGCAAATGGGTTGGATCGAGAAACGACCGGGAGTAACCGGAGGCGGCGTCCACCGAATTGGGCTGGTGACCCCCGAAGGCCGAGCCGCCGAACGCTATCCGAAATTTGGCAAGCTCCGGGCCTTTGGTGATCAGCCGAATGATATAGCGGCCAGTGTGATTTATCGGCCAATTGCGGAAATTGTCACCATCGTCGCCAGAGCCGGTGTCGATTTTATATCCGGTGATAACGCCGCCAGACTTGTCCAGCAAAGCAAGGTCCAGAAATTTGGAAGCCTCCGTACCCGTGGCCTTGGCTTGGCTGGCGAGCACCCCGGCCTTAAGATCGGCGGCGAAATAATAGGTCGTCTCGCCGGTCGTCGCGGGGTAGTTGCTTTCGATGATGCCATTGGCCGGAATCGTGGTAGGGCTCGTGACATTGGTTGAAAGTTCCACAGCGCCCGCAGGCGACATCCAAATCGCGGTTGCGAGAGCACAAGCAATCACGGTTGATTGGCAGCGGATCATTTTTCTCTCCATCGCATGTTTTTGAAAGGCATCTGGTCAAGCCGGGTGCAAGTATTCGGATAGTGCGCGGGTGTTTATCGTCCGACAATCTGGCTGAGAAGAGCAGCAATCGGCTGCCTCGTTATAACTCTCAAGATGATCTGCGGAATTTCCTTCTGCGTCATAAAAAAATGGCCGCCGCATTGGCGAAAAAGCTTGCCGCTATGGGGCTATAGGCAACGAAGACGGGGCTGCCATTACTCTTAACATGAATACAACGCCGAGAGACGCAACAAGAGCACTTGCTCAACTTCGATTATTTCAAAGTTGCAATTCTCGTAGCATATACAACTTAAGATTGTCAAGGTTTCAAAGCAGCCCTGCGCTTCAAAAGCTTTAGGAGGCTTTAGATGCTGTTGGCACCCAATGCCGGGCCGGCTGCCATACCTCCCGCGCCACGCGCACCAATCAGGCTTATCTCTGCCTGTCCGGTGCAGTCCGCTTAGGTTCGGGTTTAAGCCGCGGCGGGCATGATTGTACGCCGAACCTCAGCTCTCAAGAGGTCAATGGGCGCCAGCCCTGCTTTCGGCTTTTCAAAGTGCCAGAACGTCCAGCCGTTGCAAGCAGCACGCCCTTGCGCCTTCGCCCCCACGGAGTGGATCGAGCCGCGCACGCCGTCCCACACAACCGACGCGTCGGCCATGACCTGCGCCCTGATCTGGGCCTTGGCGTCGAACAGCGCATCGCCGGGGCGCAGCATGCCAAGCTGAAGCACCATGCCAAAAGGTACGCGCGGCTCGGAACGCTTGGAGACAATCGGGAAGGCGGTCTTGGCATCGCAAGGCTTCACGGCGGCGATGCGGGCCTTCGCGGCGGCGACGTAATCGGGATCGCGCTCGATGCCGATATAGCGGCGGCTCAACGCTTTCGCCACGGCGCCCGTCGTCCCGGTTCCGAAGAACGGGTCGAGCACGAGATCGCCCGGTTTCGTGGTCGCCAGCAGCACGCGGGCAAGCAGCGCCTCGGGCTTTTGCGTCGGGTGGGCCTTCCGGCCGCAGTCGTCGCGCAGCCGCTCGGGACCGGAGCAGATCGGCAGAAGCCAATCCGAACGCATCTGAAGGTCGTCGTTGAAGGCTTTCAGAGAGTTGTAATTGAAGGTCGGCCGCGCGGCTTCGTCGCGGGCGGCCCAGATCAGCGTCTCATGAGCGTTGGTGAAGCGCGTGCCTTTGAAGTTCGGCATCGGGTTCGTCTTGAGCCAGATGATGTCATTCAGGAGCCAATAGCCGAGATCCTGAAGCGCCGTGCCAAGCCGGAAGATGTTGTGATAGGTGCCGATCACCCATATCGCGCCGTTCGGCTTCAGCACGCGCTGGCATTCGGAGAGCCACGCGCGGGTGAATTGATCGTATGAGGCGAAATTGTCGAAGCGGTCCCAGGCGTGGTTCACGCCATCGACGCGCGTGTTGTTGGGCCGGAGAAGATCGCCGCCAAGCTGGAGATTATAAGGAGGATCGGCGAAGACCAGATCCACCGAGCCGGCTGGCATCCGGCGAAGCACCTCGATGCACTCGCCTTGAACAATGCTGCCCTCGCAATCGGGGCTGAAACTACGCTCCAACGACTGAACGCAACGCATGACTTACCATGACTTACAACGTGTACTGCGACCTCTTTATCAGAAGCTTGAGCTTAAAGGGTTAACGTAAATACGAAGTTCACACCGCAACGGAAGGCGGCGATGCAGCCTGCCGCCGGAAAGGGGCTTGCCTGCAGTTCCTCCGCGTTTTTCGGGTCTGCTCCCGCTAACACGCATGCGAGCTTTTGGGTTGGGAGCGACTGTGCCGGTTTTCTCGCGATCCCTCGCGCACCACGTCGGCTGATGGATCCAATTGCGGGCTCATCCGAAAACGCCAATGCAATCCCGCCCTTGACCCAATCGAGCCGAAGTTGCCAAACGAAGACAGCATGTTGACGAATGGCAACATAGGCGCATGGTGCAATTATCGGGACGCGCTAACGAAACGCTTCAGGCAGTCAACTATTTCTCTGCCTTCGCAACGAGTATTCCGTCGTTTAGCTCGCGTCAAAGCGGTTTCTCGCGACCAGTTTTTTCTTGAAACAAGCGTCGCTCACATCGGCTACTTAATCTTGAACCTGTTCTTCACCGCGAGCAGGAGCAGGAAGATCAGCGCGGCGCTCACCGGGATTTGCAAGAGCGTCTCCGCAAACGTCACCGTGGCCGGGATGTGCGGCTGCTGCGGCGTGCCATCGTAAAGGCAGAGATAGGCTTGGTTCGCCCGCGCGTCGCGCGTGCCGCCGAACAGCACCAGCGCGTTCTTCACCGACAGATACAGCGCCTGCACAAGCGGGCCGCTGGCCTCGGCGCAGCGCGTTTCGATATCCGCCGTCGCCCTCAGCCAATAGAACGCCGCGAAAACGAGGATGCTGGCGAGCCAAACAAAAGCCGGCCGGACGATGGAGCGTCCGCAATCCGCCACGCCGTCATAGAAGATGCCGAGCCACAAGCCGGGATGCCAGAACTTGTCCGTGGTCCAGCGCCGCGCGCGCAGCTCGCCCTTGGAGGCCATCTGCTCGCGCTCGTAATCGGCGCCCTGGATCGCCATCCGCCGGATCGCGCGATATTGCGCGATCATCCGCGTCTTGCCTCTCCGCCAAAAACTGGGCAGCGGAAAGCGCACGCCGTCGAGATCGGGGGCTTGCTTGAAGTCGGCCCAATTGAAGGCAGGCACGTCTGCGAACACAGCGCCCGTCATGTAAAAAGCCCGCTCCACTTTGACACCCAAGAAGCGCGCCTCGCCACGAAATTTTGCGGCGATGAAGCTCGTGGATCTCTGGAAAGCGGTGCTTTCGAAACCGCCGACGCTGAGATCAGCGCTTTGAAAACTTGCCTCGCCACTGAAGGAGGCCCTCCTGAACCCGGCGGTCGAGGTGAAGGTGGCGCGGTCGAAGTTGGCGGGGCCGATAAAGGTGGCGCTCTCGAACCAGGCGCCGCCGGTGAAGGTGGCGCTCTCGAAGGTGGCGCGGCCGGTGAAGGTGGCGCTCTCGAACCGGGCGCCGCCGGTAAAGGTGGCGCCCTCGAAGGTGGCGGGGCCGGTGAAGGTGGCGCGCTCGAACCGGGCGAGGCCTGCTCCATGATGCAGGTCAGAAGTTGCGCCGAAGGTGGCGCGCTCGAAGGTGGCGGCGTCGATGAAGGTGGCGCTTCCGAACCGGGCGCCGCCTGAGAAGGTGGCGTTATTGAAGCAGGCGTTGCCGGTGAACGTGGCGCGCTCGAACTGGGCGCCGCCGGTGAAGGTAGCGTTCTGGAACCGGGTGTCGCCGGAAAAGGTGGCGTTCTCGAACCAGGCGCCGGTGAAGTATCTTGAGGACCGAGTCGCCGCCTCTGGCGCTCTCGAATGTGGCGTCGCCGGCAAAGGTGGCGCTCTCAAACGCGTCGCCAGGTGGCCTCGGGCGCCGCCGGTGAAGGTAGCGTTCTGGAACCGGGCGTTGCCGGAAAAAGTGACGCCCAGGAACAAGGCATCGCCGGGAAATACGAACCCGCTGAAATCAACGTCGACGCTTTTAAGCTGAATTGACGTGACAGGCGGGCCTGAGTCCTGAGCCTCTTTCTTTTCTTCTCCCACTGTCTCTTTGGTCCCCTCAGTTTGCCTTACGAGAAAGAGACAGTAGGAGAAGTCAGCCTGGGCATTTTCCATCCAAGCGCGGGTTTCATCGTTCTTGGCTTCGAGGCCGCCTATAAAATCTTTCTCCGCCGCCCAGCGGCCCGCCTCCTCCAGCGCCCTGCGCCCCGCGAGCATCTTTTCCGCCCAGGCGTTCCACGGCTCGCGGCCCTGCAAAAACAGCGCAACCGTCTCGTCTTGATTTATGACTGCCCCATCCAACGTTCCGGCACCGCTTATGGCGGGGTCCACTTGCTTTAGCAAGACGGGGCCATAGCTCGGTGAGCGATGTGCGTATTTGGCGACATCTTGGAAGGAAGGGGGGCCGGCACTGCTTCGCGAGCGGCGGGGTCTTGGTTTTTCAACCCCAAAGGTGAAAGAGCGACAGGCCGAGTCATGACCGGTACACCCGATAACTAACCCACTTTTCTGCCTGAATTTACAAGCTACTCGCTGACGATAGAGGTTTGCTCGGAGCTTTTCGTCCTACGATCATAGGCAAATCGGGGTCTGTCTCGCATCGCTTGCCGATGCTACCGCCAGCCTGACAAAGTCGGCGGAGATTGAGGTCTGCCGCGCGGGTGCTGAACACGATGCGGGCGGCCACCTTCAGCGCGGCCGCACTGTGTTCCTGAAGAGGCAAAAAAGAAGGTCTGCGTTTAATTGCGCCTGTCGGAACCCGTCGCGCATTCCAGACCATCGCAATCGCGCGAGGCGGTTTTGATGCGTGCCGTTCCACGAAGCATCCGGGCGAGGGTTTCGTCGCGGCGAATGAAGTGGTGAAACAAAGCCGCCGAGGCATGCAAGGCTATAAGAATAAAGAGGAGATAGGCAACAATCGTATGCGCCACCAGAAGCTTATCTGCGAGATCATGGTTCCGCTCCATGAGCGGCGGTAATCGAAACAGAAAAAACACCTTTACGCGGCCACCGTGAGCGCTCGAATGCAGCAATCCCAGGATGGGTTGCAAAAGCAGAAGGCCGTAGAGAGCGTATTCCATCGCCTGGGCCGCCCGTTGCGTCGCCCTTGACATGTTTGCCGGCCAGTCCGGAAAGCGGGCGAACTGACGCCAGACCAGGCGAAGTACCGTCACCAGCCATACCATAATACCAAAAGAACGATGGAGCTGGAGAGTAAGATTCCACGCAACGGGAAGGCGATGCATCAGGAAGGCAGTCGCGAAAACGCCGAGAATAAGGAAGAGCGTCAGCCAATGCGCCGTCCGGGCAACTGGATCGAAACTGGATGCGCCACTGCCTCGAGCGCTGTCGGCTGACGAACGTGAATAGGATGAGTCCTGGTCTTCTGTTACTCTTCTGAGAAAGGTTGCTGTCATAGCTGTCTCACTCCTTATTTCAGAAGCGAAGACTAAGAAGCAGCCGAGTTTATTCGCGGGCGCGGACCGAATTTCCCTTTGGCATATCACCTCCGGCCTTAATGCAAGCTTCGCAGTGTGAGGCTGATGCGCCTTTTGCGGTGCTTCTCCAAGCGTTTAAAGCCAGAATCAGCGCGCTTTACTTGGTCAAAGATGCTTCAAGAAATTTTGACCGTGCTGCCAAGGGAATAATTATGACGGAGTTCCGGTCTAGCCTTGTGCAGAAGCTCGAGTAGATTGGCTTCATCAACTGAGGAGACCATTATGACTTACGTTCGCCCGAACATGAGCTTAACCTTCTCATCTACAGTTCTGCTTGTAGCAGCGTCCGTAACTTCCTCGGCTGCCAGACCTCATGCAAACCGCGCAGGCCCAACTCAAAGCAACTCCGTTTACTTCAATCACAATCCGAGTGACAACACGTCGCCAATCAGGGATAAATCCTGCTTCAGTTCAACTGGCCTTCCAGAAATGTATGCATGTTCCTCCCATGGTGGTTAAATGAGCTGACCATGCACTTGTTGGCGAGTTTTTGCTGAGACCAGTCGAGCGCCAGCTACTTATTCGTGCGTCCGTTCCTTGGTGTCTTGCAAGATTACCCGCTACGAGATCCGAAAGCAGACATAGCCTTTCGAGCATTTTTTGAGACCCGCCTCTTCTGCTTTCGCCCAGCAGCGCCGCAATCTGAGCAGCTAACGAATTTCGTCAAAATTAACCATCTGATTTGTGTAACTTTATTTTAAATAGAAGCAAGAAAACGTAATTTTTGGAAAAAGCGCTCATGGCGGCGCCGTAAAATCAGGACTTTAACAGAGATACTTGTATACTTACCTATAGGCCGGATTACGAAACGAAACCAATCTTCACCGGATGTTAAGCGAACCTGCCTGATGTGGAGAAAGAGCTACGGAGGCAGGCTCGCATGCGCTTGCGGCAAACTGGCCGCTCGCTTCCTTCCCAAGGAAGAGACGCCTCAACTGAGAAGGTGAATGGCGGGTTCGGCCTTCCGCGGAAGGTGAAGCGGTTCAATCAATGCGCCTTTGCAGGCGAGCCGCGTTCATGATGTGTCGAAAATCCATTTCATCTGTTTGATAAAACCGCCCCTTGGATTGCACTCGCTTTTGGAAAGGTCTATGTCCCTCGGCTTAGGCCGCCACGGCAGGCGAGCCGCGGAGCAGACTCATGAAACTCAGCCGCTATTTCCTCCCGGTTTTGCGCGACGATCCCAAAGAGGCTGAAATCGTCTCCCATCGGCTCATGCTGCGGGCGGGCATGATCCGCCAGGCCAGCGCCGGGATTTATTCGTGGCTGCCGCTTGGTTTTCGCGTTCTGAAAAAGATCGAGCAGATCGTTCGCGAGGAGCAGAACCGGGCTGGCGCCATCGAGCTCTTGATGCCCACCATCCAGTCCGCGGAGATCTGGCAGGAAAGCGGGCGCTACGGCGATTACGGCGCCGAGATGCTGCGCATCAAGGATCGCCACGAGCGCGACATGCTGTTCGGGCCGACGAACGAGGAGCAGATCACGCAAATCTTCCGCGATGCCGTGAAGTCCTATCGCGACCTGCCGAAAAACCTCTATCACATTCAATGGAAATTCCGCGACGAGGTGCGGCCGCGGTTCGGCGTCATGCGCGGACGCGAGTTCCTGATGAAGGACGCCTATTCCTTCGATCTCGACGCCGATAGCGCGCGCCAATCCTATTACCGCATGTTCGTCGCCTATTTGCGAACCTTCGCACGCATGGGGCTGAAGGCCGTGCCGATGAAGGCCGACACGGGGCCGATCGGCGGCGACCTCAGCCACGAATTCATCATCCTCGCCGATACGGGCGAGTTGGAAGTCTTCTGCGACCGCGATCTCATCGAGATGCCCGTCCCGGACGAGACGACGAATTACGAGCAGGACCTCCGCTCCGTGGTTGAGCGCTGGACCTCGAAATATGCGGCGACCAGCGAGATGCACGACGCCGCCCGATTCGAGAGCGATGTGCCGAAGGAAAGGCAGCTGTCGGCGCGCGGCATCGAGGTGGGGCACATCTTCTACTTCGGTACGAAATACACCGCGAAGATGAAATGCCAGGTTCAGGGCCCCGATGGCCAGCTTATCACGGTGCAAGGCGGGTCTTACGGCGTTGGCGTGTCGCGCCTTGTCGCGGCCATCATCGAAGCGAGCCACGACAAGGCAGGCATCATCTGGCCGGAGCATGTTGCGCCCTTCCGGATTGGCCTGATCAACCTGAAGGTGGGTGACAGCGCTTGCGACGCGGCCTGCGCCAAGCTTTACGCGGCGCTTGGCGGTGAGAGCGACGACGTTCTTTACGACGATACAGGCGAGAGCGCCGGGGCCAAGTTCAAGACCATGGACCTGATCGGCCTGCCCTGGCAGGTTATCGTCGGGCCAAAGGGCCTGGCGAATGGCGAGGTCGAAGTGAAGCACCGCGCAACCGGGGAAAGAAGCAATCTCTCCCTTGATGCGGCCATAAATAAGTTGCAGCAAACCGCAACGGGGGATGCAGGCGCACCGCCGAAATCCAGAAGCTAGGCCAGGACTTGGATCAGCGCATGACAGTCAAAGCGGCACGGGAACCGATGGCGTTCGCGCCATTCGAATGGCTGCTCGCCTTTCGCTACCTTCGCGCGCGCCGCAAGAAAGGCGGGGTGTCCGTCATCGCCTTCTTCTGCGTGCTCGGCATCGCGCTGGGCGTCGCGACCTTAATTATCGTGCTCTCGGTCATGAACGGTTTCCGTAAAGAGCTTTTCGACAAGATCCTCGGGCTGAATGGCCACGTGATCATCCGGCCGCTCGCGCGCCCCTTTAACGATTTCGTTGCTACGGCCGGCCGGCTCAACGCCGTGCCCGGCGTCAAGTTCTCTCTGCCCGTGGTCGAAGGGCAGGTGATGGTTTCTTCGCAATCCAACTCGTCCGGCATCATCGTGCGCGGCTTGAGGGCGCAGGACTTGGACTCCCTGAAAGCCATTTCAGGCAATATCCGCTATGGGTCTCTTGCCGACTTCGATCAGTCTGGCGGGATCGTCATCGGAACGCGGCTTGCCAATACGCTGAATGTTTTTGTGGGCGGAGAGATAACGTTGCTCGCGCCGCGAGGCGCATCGACGCCTTTCGGCACCGCCCCTCGCGTGAAGCGGTATCCGATAACGGCCATTTTCGAAATGGGCATGTCCGAATATGACGGAACGATCGCCTTCATGCCGCTGAAGGAGGCCCAATCCTTCTTCAACGTTGGCGATGCCGTTCATGTTCTGGAGGTTGTCGTCGACAATCCGGACAATGTCGACACCATGCGGGCGAGCCTTCAGGATGCCGCCGGACCCGATCTCATTTTGAACGATTGGCGTCAGCGAAACGCGACCTTTTACAACACGCTGAAGGTCGAGCGGAACGTGATGTTCATCATCGTCATGCTGATCGTCCTGGTGGCGACGCTGAACATCATTTCAGGCCTTACGATGCTCGTGAAAAACAAGGGCCGGGACATCGCCGTGCTGCGAACGATGGGAGCGACGCGCGGGTCGATCATGCGCGTGTTCTTCATCAGCGGCACGAGCATCGGCTTCATCGGGACGCTCGCCGGCCTTATTCTTGGCGTGCTCATTAGTCTTAATATGGAAGAGATAAGGCAATTCGTTTCCTTTTTGACGAACACACACCTGTTCGATCCTCAGGTGTATTTTTTGTCCAGCCTTCCATCGCAAATGGATCCGATGGAAGTTCTGGCCATTGTCATTGTTGCGCTTGCGCTGTCCATGGCGGCGACCCTTTATCCGGCGCTTCAGGCGGCACGCCTCGATCCCGTCGACGCTTTGCGTTACGAGTGAGCGCTGGCTGCTTCCGGCGGAACAGTAACAGGCAAGTCTTAGGATGCTAGAGTGCGTCCGGAAAAGTGCGAAGCGGTTTTCCGATAAAGACGCACGGCAAAACAAAAACCTGGAGCCCGCTTTTGAGTTCATCAAAAGCGGATACGCTCTAGAAAAGGGGACCGAGTTGCTGAACGGCACGGCGCAGTCGAGCGGAGGCGGCATGACCAAGATGATGCGCGATTTCGCGGGGACGAAGCCTGTCCTTCAGATCGTCGGGCTTGAGCGCACTTATTTCCAAGGCGATCGCGCGCTTGAAATCCTGCGCGGAGCCTGCGCCGAAATCTATGACGGCGAGGCAGTCGCCCTCGTAGGTCCCTCCGGTTCGGGAAAATCCTCTCTTCTTCACGTTGCCGGGCTTCTTGAGAAGCCGGGGGGCGGCAATGTGATCCTGAACGGCATCGATTGCAGCACGCTTTCGGACAAGGAGCGCACCCGCATCCGGCGGACCGAGATCGGGTTCGTCTACCAGTTTCATAACCTTCTGCCCGAGTTCTCGGCCCTTGAGAATGTGATGATGCCGCAGCTTCTGGCGGGCGTTCGAAAAAAGGATGCGAAAGCGCGCGCGCTGGAGCTTCTCTCGAACTTCGGGCTTGAGGATCGCGCATCGCACCGTCCACCCGAGCTTTCAGGCGGTGAACAGCAGCGCGTGGCGATCGCGCGTGCCGTCGCCAACGGCCCCAGCGTTCTTTTGGCGGACGAGCCGACGGGGAATCTCGATCCTCATACAGCGGATCGTGTTTTCGAGGAGCTGACCTACTTCATCCGCTCTACCGGTGTGGCCGCCCTGATCGCAACTCATAACTTCAACCTCGCCGCGCGCATGGATCGCGTTCTGCAACTTGACGAGGGACGTCTTATCGAGGTGAGCAGGAAGCCCGTCCCGGCCAAGCCCGAAGCCGCTTACGCCGAGCCATCTTCTTTCCGTTAGGGGGCACCGCCGCCGTCATCCCGGCCAAGCGAAGCGCGAGCCGGGATCGCAAAGAGGGGGCGTTTCAATTGTTATGATTAAGGCTTCGCCTTTCCGGGAGGACGAAGCGGACCGAACGGCGTCCTGGATGAAAATCCGATGGCCAGATTAACGACCCTTGCTTAGCGGAAGCGATGGGATAACTCGACCGCCATCCCTGCCGAATCGTTGCGGCGTGCGCTATCTTCGGCTTCGGCTCAAACGACCCTGCGGGAGCTGATGACGAAGCCCAAATTTATTCATCTTCACGTCCATTCCGCCTATTCGCTGCTGGAAGGCGCGCTGCCGGTCAAGGCACTGGCAAAACTGGCCGCCGCCGACGGCCAGCCCGCGCTCGCCATCACCGACAGGAACAATCTTTTCGGCGCGCTCGAATTTTCGGAAGCGCTCGCGGCCGAGGGGGTTCAGCCAGTCATCGGATGCACGCTGACTGTCGCTTTTCCGCAAGCCTCCGATGAGAGCCCCCGCCCCGGATCGCGCGCCGCCCACCACGGCTCGATGGTCTTGCTGGCGAAGGACGCAGCCGGGTACTTGAACCTGATGCGCCTTTCCAGCCAGGCTTTCCTCGATAATTCGAGCGATGGCGCGCCCCACGTGACGCTGGCGCAAGTTGAGCAAAGCGCGGAAGGCCTGATTGCGCTTTCGGGCGGCCCGGATGGCCCGGCCGACAAAGCATACGCTGCCGGTAACGCCCCTTTAGCCGAATCGCGACTCCTGGCGCTGGCCGCCATTTTCGGCGAGCGATTCTATATCGAGATCCAGCGGCACGGTTTGCGTCGCGAGCGGGCCGTTGAGCCCCAGCTCTTGCGTTGGGCTTATGACAATGGCTTGCCGCTCGTCGCCACCAACGAAGCCTATTTCAAAAAGCGCGATGTTTTCGAAGCCCACGACGCGCTTCTTTGCATTGCGGAAGGACGCTACGTCGCGGAAGACGACCGGCGCCGTCTCTCGCCCGAGCATTATCTCAAGCCGCAAAGCGAGATGGCGGCTTTGTTTGCTGATCTGCCGGAAGCCATCGAGAACACGGTCGAGATCGCCAGGCGCTGCGCCTTTCGGCCGGTTCCGCGCAAGCCGATCCTGCCGAGCTTCGTGCCCGGCGCGGAAGACACCGCAGCCGCAGAAGCCGCCGAGCTGAAGGCGCAAGCCGAAGCGGGGCTGGCCCGCCGACTTGCCGCGATCCCCGACCACCTCCGCGCGGCGAGCGAGGAAGATTACAACAAGCGCCTCGCCTTCGAGCTCGATGTCATCACCCGCATGAAGTTTCCGGGCTACTTCCTGATCGTGTCCGACTTCATCAAATGGACGAAGGCGCAAGGCATCCCCGTGGGGCCGGGCCGCGGATCGGGCGCTGGCTCAGTGGTGGCGTGGTCGTTGACGATCACGGACCTTGACCCGATCCGCTTCGGGCTTCTCTTCGAGCGCTTCCTCAACCCCGAGCGCGTCTCGATGCCGGACTTCGATATCGACTTCTGCCAGGACCGGCGCGACGAAGTGATCGCCTATGTCCGCGAGAAATACGGTGCGGACAGGGTTGCGCAGATCATCACCTTCGGAAAGCTGCAGGCGCGCGCCGTGCTCCGCGACGTAGGCCGCGTTCTGCAAATGCCCTACGGACAGGTCGACCGGCTTTGCAAGATGGTGCCGAACAACCCGGCGAACCCGGTGACGCTTGCCCAGGCCATCGAAAGCGAGCCCGGGCTGCAGGAGGCCCGCGACCGCGAGCCAATCGTGAAGCAGCTTCTCAACACGGCGCAACAGCTGGAAGGGCTTTACCGCCACGCGTCAACGCATGCCGCGGGTGTGGTCATCGGCGACCGGCCGCTGGTGGAACTGGTCCCGCTCTACCGTGATCCGCGCTCCGAAATGCTCGTGACCCAGTTCAACATGAAATGGGTCGAGCAGGCGGGGCTCGTGAAGTTCGACTTCCTGGGACTTAAGACGCTGACGGTGCTGCAGAAGGCGTGCGCGCTTTTGAAAAAGGCGGGCAGGCCCGTCGAACTCGGCACACTGCCGCTCGACGACCCGGCCACTTATGAGCTGATCGCGAAGGGTGATACCGGCGGCGTGTTCCAGCTCGAAAGTACGGGCATGCGTGAGGCGCTCCGAAAGCTGAAGCCCGACCGCTTCGGCGACATCGTCGCTATCAACGCGCTTTATCGCCCTGGCCCGATGGACAACATCGAGACCTTCATCAACCGCAAGCACGGCATCGAAGAACCGGATTACCTTCACCCCCTAGCCAAGCCGATCCTGGAAGAGACCTACGGCGTCATCATCTATCAGGAACAGGTGATGCAGCTCGCGCAGGTGCTGTCGGGGTACAGCCTCGGTGAAGCGGATCTGCTGCGCCGCGCGATGGGTAAGAAGATCAAGGCCGAGATGGACGCCCAGGGCGCACACTTCGTGAAAGGCGCGATGGAGAAAGGCATCGAGGAGGCACGGGCGCGCTACATCTTCGAACTTGTGGCGAAATTCGCGGGCTACGGCTTCAACAAGAGCCATGCAGCAGCCTACGCGCTGATCGCCTATCAGACCGCGTATCTCAAGGCGAACCACTGCCAGGAGTTTCTCGCCGCGTCCATGACGCTCGACATGGGCAACACCGACAAGCTGTACAGCTACACGCGTGAGGCCAAGCAGCACGGCATCGCGATCCTGCCGCCTTCGGTGAACAAGTCCGCGGTCGATTTCGAGCCGGAGGGCGGCGATATCCGCTATGCTCTTGCCGCGCTGAAGAACATGGGACACGCGGCGGCCGCATACATCGTCGAGGAGCGCGGGGACAAGCCGTTTCGAGATCTTTCCGATTTCATGTCGCGGGTCAATCCGAAAACTGTGAACAAGCGCGCGATCGAAACGCTGAACGCG
The DNA here is from genome assembly GCA_963839435.1 of uncultured Alphaproteobacteria bacterium. GTDB lineage: Bacteria > Pseudomonadota > Alphaproteobacteria > Rhizobiales > Rhodomicrobiaceae > Rhodomicrobium. The sequence continues at coordinate 75,098 of CAWIVD010000001.1, read as the reverse complement.
GCGGGCGCGCTGGAGGATTTGGAGAAGAACAGGGCCAAGGTCGCGAAGAACGTGGAGCGCCTTGTCGAGTACGGCGCGCGTCTTGCTCATGACCGGGCTGCGGGGCAGGAGGACATGTTCGGAACTGCCTCAGCCGAAACTGCGGCCCATCCGCTCATCCTTGCGGATGCGCCGGCCTGGGGCTTGCTTGAAACGTTGGATGCGGAACTTGCTGCGGCGGGCTTCTATTTGTCAGGGCATCCGCTCGACGACTTTGTGGATCAGCTTGCACGCCTCAACGTGATGCGCTGGAGCGATTTCGCGGCCCGCACCCAGGCTCACGGACGCGCCGAAGCGCGCCTTGCCGCCACCGTAACCTACAAGCAGGACCGAAAGGCAAAATCCGGAAACCGCTTTGCCTTCGCGGGCTTCTCCGATCCCACGGGACAATTCGAGGCCGTGATTTTCGCCGACACGCTGGCGTCTGCGGGCGATAAGCTTGAACCCGGCCAGAACGTGCTGCTCCAGGTAGAAGGCGAGGCCGATGGAGAAGCCATCAAAGTCCGCGTCCAGACGGTACAAACACTCGACGAAGTTTTCGGCAAAGGCACGCGGCAAATGTCGATCACCGCGAACGAGAAACTTCAGGTCCGCGATCTCCTGAAGCATCTAAGCCGCGATGGCTCGCTCGAACTCAAGCTCGTGGTTGAACTGCGCGAGGCGAGCAAGGCCGTGGAAATCCTCCTCGGAAACAACTTCTCGATTTCGGCGCGGCAGCTTTCCGCGCTGAAAACACTGCCCGGCGTGGTGCACATCGGCTAAATGTTAGCGATAGCGAACGCGTAAGCAAAAACAACGGGCTTGGGTAATGCGATAACCCCTCGTGGTCGGCGTCGCGGTCCTCTCTCAACGGCGCTCTACTGCACGACGCTATGTGAGCTTATAGCCGTGCTCCAGGATGTTTTCGCGGTAGACCTTGTCGTGCAGAGAAGCGAAAACTTCGGCTCCGCCTTCGCGCAAGCGTAGGGGACAATCAGATGCCGCCATTCGCAGGAGGAAGCCAGCGACCTCTTCTCAGCCGTCCACCTGAAAAGAGATACCGGCGTGTGCTTTCAGCGCTCCGACTAGACGATCGCCGAAACATGTGGCGGGTGTCCAGAATCCGCCCGGCTTTTCCCGCTTGTCGAGAGAAGCGAGGCAAGCCGCTGCCTGGCCGAGCATTTTCGATGTCGAGAGATATCCCGGATCGGCGTCGCCCACGATTTTCGCGCGGATCGTCCTGCCGTCCGCCATCCTGCCAAGGAACCTCAGGTCGAAGAAACCCTTCTCTTGCGTCTCGGGCAACGGCCCTTGGCCCGGAGCCGGGAGGACGAAGCGCTCCAAAGCCCAGCGCGCTGGCGGAAATACGCTGGCCGCCACGAACGCGCCGAGCCCAGTCGCGATAGCATAAGCCTTCGCCCGGCCTTCCAAGCCCTGACCGACGAGCATGGCTTCGTCATACCGGAAGTCACGGCCATAGTCGTAATTCGACAGAGCATTGGATCGGTGAACAACCTTGGTGTTGATGCTGGCCATGATGAAGGGCGCGAGCCATGCGTCGTAATCGGGGTCGAATTCCGGCCTCGAAAGGCTGGCTTGCCTGACCTTTGAGGCATCATTCGGCGGGCAGAGCGCATATGGGTTGGCAAGCTCCCGTCGCAGTTCGGAGTCGGCGGCGACTTCCTTGGCCACGTTCAAAAGGCTGGCGATGGTACCGCCCGAGGCTCCGCCACGGATCGCCTTCACGCGCATCTTCACATGCGAACAGGGCTGACCGAAACGACGACGCGCTTCCTGCTGCAGGAAGGTGACCCCCATATCGGACGGGACCGAGTCGAAACCGCAGCAGTGAACGATCCGCGCTCCTGACGCCTGCGCTGCAGCCTCATAAAGTTCGATCATGCGTTTGATCCAGGGAACCTCGCCGGTCAGGTCGCAATAATCGGTGCCGGTCGCAGCGCAAACCTTGACCAGAGGCTCGCCGTAAAACGCGTACGGGCCGACGGTCGAGACAACGACGCGGGTCCTGTTGCATATCGCCGCGAGCGCCGCCTCGTCTGCCGCATCGGCAACTTCAATCGGGAGTGCAGCCGCGGCCTCGCCAAGCGAAGAGCGCAGCACCTCAAGCTTGCTTCTTGAACGGCCAGCGGCAGCCCACCTCAACCGCCCATCAAAGCCAAATTCCTTGGTAAGATAGCGACATAAGAGTTTCCCCACAAAACTTGTGGCGCCAAACGCAACGAGGTCATAAGGCTTTTCGTTCATCTAATATGGACGGCTCTCTGCTCGATTTTACGGTGGAACAGCATTCTGGTGTTATCCTGCCTTGAACACATATAATTAGGGAAGCAGCCCCGGTTTGACTGCAACGATTGGGGAGACTAGACTTAATAAGTTTGCAGAAGGCGATAAGCGAAGACGATGTCGAGAAGGCAGGAACTACGCGCTCCCGCCCTTGACTTGAAGGGGGCAGGCGGCGTCCGCGAGTTGAATGAGCGCTACCGGGAGATCTTCCGGAGCATCGTGGAAACATACCTCGCGACGGGCGAGCCGGTCGGGTCGCGAAATCTGAGCCGTCATCTCCCGATGACCTTGTCGCCAGCCTCGGTTCGGAACGTCATGTCGGATCTCGAGACGCTGGGGCTGATCTATGCCCCCCATGTCAGCGCCGGGCGAATTCCCACACACACCGGCCTGCGCCTTTTCGTGGACGGACTGCTCGAAGTGGGCTGCATCGAAGACGCGGAGCGCGCCCAGCTTGAGCGCCAGCTCCATGACTATGCCCGCGATAACGCCGCCGTAACGTCCGAAGTTTTGGCCGAAGCCGGCGACATGCTCTCCGGCCTCTCCCGATGCGCCGGTGTTGTCCTGGCCGATAAGCAGGTGAGCCGCATCAAGCATATCGAATTTGTGAGCCTTGATTTGAAACGTGCGCTTCTCGTGCTCGTAGGAGATGATGGCGGCGTTGAGAACCGTGTTTTGAATTTGCCGGAAGGACTACCTCAGCAGGCGCTCTCCGAAGCCACCAACTATCTGAACGCGAAAATTCGCGGCGCCACATTGCCGGAAGCGCGCGAGCGCGTTGAGGCCGAGCTGAAAGCGAGCCAGTTCGAGCTGGATGAGCTTACGACGCGTCTTGTCCGGTCGGGCCTGGCGCATTGGTCCGGCGGAAGGGATGACACCAAGAGCCTCATCGTTCGCGGGCAATCGCGCCTTCTCGACGATCTGAAAGTCGTGGAGGATGTCGACCGCATCCGCCTCCTCTTCGAGGATCTCGAGTCGAAGAAGTCGCTGGTTCATCTTCTCGACCTCGCGGAGAAGGCCGAGGGCGTGCGCATTTTCATCGGATCGGAGAACAATCTCTTCTCCTTGTCGGGCTCCTCGCTGATCGTCGCGCCCTTCCAGGATAAGGACCGAAAGATCGTTGGCATGCTGGGCGTTATCGGCCCGACCCGCCTCAACTATGCCCGCATTATCCCCATGGTTGATTTCACCGCGAAGCTGGTCAGCCGCGTGTTAGCTTGATTATCGCTCTGAAACCGCCGATATAACCGTTGAAAATTACGGCGGATCGTAAGCGAGGATTCGGCTGATCCTCAATATAACGGGAACGGCATATCAGAATGAACGATACACCGGAAGAGCCTGCGGACCTTAGCGGGCTGGAAGTCAAGGATTCCTCCACGAAGGCGCAAGCGGCAGAGACAGAACAGGCAACCAAGGCCCTTCTTCAGGTTGTCGCCGACCTCAAGGCTGAGAACGCGGATCTCCGCGACAAGAACCTGCGCATCATCGCCGAGATGGAAAATTTCCGGCGCCGCGCAGAACGCGACAAATCGGAGGGCGTGAAATATGCCGCGTCCGAGTTCGGCCGCGACATGGTTTCTGTTGCGGACAATCTGCGCCGGGCCATCGAGGCGGCTTCAAAGGACGCGGTAGAGCAGAACCCCGCCCTCAAAGCGCTGATCGAGGGCATCGAGGCAACGGAGCGCGAGCTTTTCAGGGCTTTCGAGCGGCACGGCATTACGCGTTTCGATCCCTTGGGCGAAAAATTCGACCCTCATATCCATGAGGCGGTGGTCAAGGTGGACGTGCCCAATGTTCCGGCAGACGTGATCGTGCAGGTTCTGCAGGCTGGCTACAAAATCGCGGATCGCATTTTGCGGCCGGCGACTGTTATCCTTGCAAAGGGCGGCACTCCTTCCAAGACGCCAGACAGAGGCCATGCGGACAGCGTTCCCGGCAGGAGCGTCGAAGGCGCCACCGGCCATGCCCACGACCACAGCCTTGAGCTTGCACGGGAGCATGATCCCGATCTGGTTCGTGACGCTGCGGGGGCTCCTAAGGGTCCTCATGTCGCCCGCAAGGAGCGGCCCGCCGAAAAACGGGCATCGACAGTGACTTAACCTGTCACCGACGGCGCCCCCACCCAGAAAGATGATTTGATGTCGTCCTTTGGAAAGCGGTTGGAGAACGGAAGTTAAGGCAAGGCTTCGTCTGGTTTTACGGCGGTGGGCCCTGTTGTTGCGGTGTCGCAACTTTTTTGTGCGCGGATAGCAATATTGCATTCGGAGCAGCGGCTGAGCATACGAAAAATTATAAGCTTGCTAGTGCGTTCGCGGTTCGAAGGCCCAGTTTACCGCTCGGGCGCCCGCTTGCTGCAAATGTCATTAAGACAAAATATAGAAATCAGTTCTTATAAGCGGTTCTCAGATACAGATGGGCTGTATCAACGCAAAATCTGAGGACATCATGAACGCCTTTTTCGACAGCATCTCCTGGGTTATCTCTGTTATGAGAACTGAATTCGACCTGGATCCCGCACATCTCTGGCTCCGCTAGTAAGCCAACGGCAGACTAAGGAGCAAATCGTTTCGAAGTCTGTTAAAGCGCCTTACAATGGATAAAACAGAGTGAGTGTTATTGTATGCTCGTAATTTATGCTGGGTATAAGCAGAGCAACTTTTCAAAGGCGTGATCCTGGCCTCCGAAAAACAATGAAAAGGCCGGATCTCGCCAATATCTTCCTCCCCAGCGCTTAAGCTTGCCTTTTATGAATTGTCTCGAAGATTTTTATTGAGAACTGCGAATTGCCTTGCGAAGTTTGCGGCTCCATATGACGCGAACTCTGATATAATTTCATGGCCAAGGCGAAGCACGCCCGTCAAGCCTTGAAAGCAATCCCCCTGACTGTCCATATCTGTTGAATGGTCCTCTCTTCGGCGAAGAGAGCTTGATCTTTTCCGCCCCGTTTTCATTCTGCGTGAAGTGCAGGGAAGCACGAGCCCGATGACAAAGAAAGAATTCACAAGCTGGATGTGGTTCGAAGCAGTAGACCGCCTTTCACGGGCCCAGCGTCTTCATCAGCAGTTTTTTACGCTCAACGAGCATGGGGCAGGTCCGGCTTGGCAGCCGCCTGTTGACGTGCTTGAAACGGAAACAGAAGTCCTCATTTTTTGTGCGTTACCGGGCGTCGATCCCGAAAGTGTGGACGCTGTGATCGAAGGGGGCGCACTTTTGGTCTCAGGCAAGCGCGTCCTTCCCGAGGAACTGCGAACGGCTCTGATCCACCAATTGGAACTCCCGCAAGGAAGATTTGCCCGGAGAATACCGCTCCCGCCTAGCTGTTACGACACGGTGAAACGGCAAGCGCTCAATGGTTGCCTACTTATAAGCCTCCAAAAATCAGCCTGAGCAGAGGGAGGGCACAATGGATAATGCAAATCCCGGCCAACCGCCGGAAGCAGAGGCGCAGGTACAGGAAAGTACCGCCTCAACCGAGCAGTCGAATAGCTTGCTGATTTTACCGGTGCGTGAAACGGTTCTGTTTCCCGGCGTCTTGTTTCCGATTTCCATCGGGCGGCCGGTTTCGATTGGTGCTGTCCAGCAGGCCATGCGGGAAGAGCGCCAGATCGGCATTCTCATGCAGCGCGACGGCGATGTCTTGGAACCCTCCGGCACGGATATGCACCGTGTCGGTACCGTCGCCAATATCGTTCGCTACGTTACGGCTCCCGATGGCGGCCACCATGTCATCGTGCAGGGCATCGAGCGCGTTCGCATCGTCGATTTTGCGCAGGAGCGGCCCCTGCTCGTCGCGAATGTCCAGCGCATACCCGAAGCCTCGATGGATGGGCCGGAGATCGAAGCGCGGACCATGCTGCTGCGCCAACAGGCCATCGAGGCGCTCGAGCTTCTGCCGCAGGTGCCGGGCGAGCTTGTCGCCGCGATGCAGAATGCGCAATCGGCTTCCGCGCTGACTGACCTAACGGCTGCCTATATGGACATCCCGCCGGAACAGAAGCAAGAAATCCTCGAGACCATTGACCTGCCGCTCCGGATGGACAAGGTTTCGCGGCTTCTGTCGCAGCGGATCGAGGTCCTCCGGCTGAGCCAGGAAATCGGGCGGCAGACCAAGGCCGTTTTCGACGAACGGCAGCGCGAGGCCGTTTTGCGCGAGCAAATGGCCGCCATTCAGCGCCAACTGGGCGAGGGCGACGGTAAGTCGGCAGAAGTCGCGGAGCTGAACGAGGCCATCACAAAGGCGCAGATGCCGCCCGAAGTGGAGGCGCAGATGCGCAAGGAGCTGCGCCGCTATGAGCGCATGCCCGAGCAGGCCGGCGAGGCGGGAATGCTCCGTAACTACCTCGACACCATGGTGGAGTTGCCGTGGGCGCTGCCCGAAGAGAAGCCGATCAACATCGCGGACGCCCGCCGCATTCTCGAGGAGGACCACTTCGGCCTCGAAAAGATCAAGCAGCGCATCATCGAGTATCTCGCGGTGCGGAAGCTCGCGCCGCAAGGCAAGGCGCCGATCCTGTGCTTCGTCGGACCGCCCGGCGTCGGCAAAACATCGCTTGGCCAATCCATTGCGCGAGCGATGCAGCGCCCCTTTGTGCGGGTCAGCCTTGGCGGCGTCCACGACGAGGCTGAAATCCGCGGGCATCGGCGCACCTATATCGGGTCGCTTCCCGGCAACATAATCCAGGGCGTGAAAAAGGCGGGCGCGCGAAATTGCGTCATGATGCTGGACGAGATCGACAAGATGGGGCGCGGTTTCCAGGGTGATCCGTTCGCGGCAATGCTGGAGGTGCTCGACCCGGAGCAGAATTCGACGTTCCGGGACAATTACCTCGGCGTCCCCTTCGATTTGTCGCGCGTCACTTTCATCGCCACCGCCAACTTGCTCGACACCATCCCCGGCCCCTTGCGCGACCGGATGGAGATCATCGAGCTGGCCGGTTACACGGCGGAGGAGAAGCTGCAGATTGCGCGGCGCTACCTCGTGGCGCGACAGCTGGAAGCGAACGGATTGACCACAGAACAGGCTAGAATCGACGATGACGCGTTGCGGCTGATCATCCATGACTACACCCGCGAGGCGGGCGTGCGCGCCCTCGAAAGGGAGATTGGGAAGGTTTTCCGGCATGACGCGGTGAGGATCGCGGAGGCGCCCGGCGAAAAGGTCCACATCAAGGCTCAAGACCTGAAGGATATTCTCGGACGGCCGCGTTTCGAGAACGAAGTCGCCATGCGCACCAGTGTCCCAGGCGTCGCCACGGGGCTCGCGTGGACGCCTGTCGGTGGCGATATTCTCTTCATCGAGGCCACGCGCGCGCCGGGCAAAGGTAGCCTCATTCTGACCGGGCAGCTTGGCGACGTGATGCGGGAGAGCGCGCAAGCCGCGCTGAGCCTCGTCAAGAACCGCGCCGCGTCATTCGGCATCGATCCGGCCATCTTCGAGAAAAGCGACATCCATATTCATGTTCCTGCTGGGGCCACTCCGAAAGATGGCCCGAGCGCGGGCGTCGCGATGTTCACCGCGCTGTTCTCGCTCCTCAGCGGGCGGACTGTGCGCAACGACACCGCCATGACCGGCGAAATCAGTTTGCGCGGCCTTGTGCTTCCGGTCGGCGGCATCAAAGAAAAGGTGATTGCGGCTGCACGGGCCGGGTTGAAGCGCGTTATGCTGCCTGCGCGGAATAAGCGAGACTACGACGATATCCCTGAGGACACGCGCAAAAGCCTGGACTTTATATGGCTTGAAAGGGTGGACGATGTCGTTGCATCGGCCCTGGATGCTGAAAGCGAAGAAGCGCGGGAAGCATCCCTGGCCCACGCTCAGTGACTTCAACCGGAGGCGTTAGCGCGGATGCGGAGTTTGATGCGGATGGCTTGCCGCGGAGAACTCTTCGTCGAGCGCAGCCTCCAGCTCCAGCAGATCCTGAGGCGGGGGATTTCCGAACACGCGAAATTCATTCAGCTTCTCTTTGAGCTGCACGTAAAGCTCGTATCGATCGTGCGGCGTATTCGCTAGAGTCTCCAGCAACATTTCAATTTCGGCTTTGAGCGATTCGAGAGCCATGCCGCACACCCCGAAGATAAGTTCACGTCCAAGTGAGATAATGCGCCAAATTAGCCTGATATGCATCAAACATTTGCCGCCATCGGGTCTTTCAAAAAAGCCGAATGCGACGTTCGGTGGTGAGTAGAATAGCGTAGAAAGGTGCATGTCATGCTTGACAAGCAAGAGGCGGCTCGTGAGATGGACGAAGGTTTTGAGGCTGAGCAATCGCCGTTCTACATCGCCGCGGCGGGCGCACCGTCACGGCCGCGCTGCATCCTGAAGCAGAATGATTGTTTTGCCGTGCTCGACAATCACGGCGCCATAGGGTGCGCTTGCGACGAGGCCGGCGGCTTGTTCGCCCGGGACACCCGTCATCTGTCCCGCCTTGCCTTCCTGATTAACGGCCAGGAACCGCTGCTTCTCGGCTCGACCCTCCGAGACGACAATCTCAACCTGCGCGCCGATTTGACGAACCCGGATATTCTCGCAGGCGAAGGCATCTCGCTTCTCAAAGATACGGTTCATATCAGCCGAACCATTTACATTCACAACGGGCTGTTGTCCGCGCGGAGCGCGATCGTCAACCACGGAAACGTGCCGGTGTCGCTCGACGTCACAATCGACTTCGAAAGCGATTTTGCCGATCTGTTCGAGGTGCGCGGGATGCGCCGCGCGGCCCGCGGAAGCCTTCAAAAGGAAGTGGTCGGAAAAAACAAGGTCATTCTGCGATATAAGGGCGTCGATAATAAAGTGCGGGAAACCGCGCTGACGTTCGATCCGGAGCCGACCGAACTCAAGACGACAAGCGCAAGATATTCGCTGACGCTGCCGCCGTCGGTTCCGTGGCGTCAGTTCGTAACCGTATCCTGCGATGGCAGAACGCGTCCGGCAGCTCCCTCATTCCTGCGGGGGCTTCTTCAGGCACGGCGCGACCTGGTCGGCAATCCGCATGACATCGTGACCATCGAAACATCGAACGCCGTCGTAAACGAGATCGTCTGCCGTTCTCTTGCCGATCTCAGGATGCTGATGACGGCAACGCCAGAGGGCAAATATCCCTATGCCGGGATCCCCTGGTATTCGACGACGTTTGGCCGCGATGGCCTCATCACGGCCTTGCAAACGCTCTGGTTCGATGCGTCGGTCGCACGCGGCGTGCTGCAACGGCTCGCCCATTTCCAGGCCAAAACCTTCGATGACGCCTCCGATGCCCAGCCGGGCAAAATCCTGCATGAGATGCGGAGCGGGGAAATGGCGGATTTGGGCGAGGTGCCATTCGGTCTCTATTACGGAAGCATAGACTCCACCCCGCTGTTCATTCTCCTCGCTGGCCTTTACGTCGAGAGGACGGGGGATCTCGGGGTTTCTGCGGCAAATCTGGCCAAACATCGTGAGCGGTCTCGACTGGATCGAGGTCCATGGCGATAGCGATGGCGACGGATTTGTCGAATATGCGCGCGCGACGGACAAGGGGCTTGCAAACCAGGGCTGGAAGGATTCGTACGATGCCGTTTTCCACGCCGATGGCGAGCTTGCCGAAGGGCCGATCGCATTGGTGGAGGTCCAGGGTTACGTCTATGCGGCGCTGCTTGCTGCCGCGAAATGCGCCCGGATGCTTGGCGAGCAGGACAGGGCGAGTGACCTCGTAGCGAAGGCCGAAAGGCTGCAAAAGCGGTTCGAGGAGGCTTTTTGGTGCGAGGATCTCGGGACCTACGCACTTGCCCTTGATGGCAAGAAGCGCCCGTGCAAAGTGCGAACCAGCAATCCGGCGCACGCCATGTTCACGGGCATCATGGCTCCCGACCGCGCATGCAAAGTTGCCCAAGACATCATGCGACCCTCATTCTATTCGGGCTGGGGCATTCGGACCGTGGCCGCGGGCGAGGCTCGCTACAACCCCATGTCGTATCATAATGGCTCGATCTGGCCGCACGACAACGCCATCATCGCAAGCGGTCTCGCCCGCTACGGCCTCCGCGATGGTATCGAGCCGATTTTCAACGGCATGATGCAGACTGCTGCCTATATGGATCAGCGGCGGCTACCGGAGCTGTTTTGTGGATTCCCGCGCCGCCGAAGCCGCGGGCCGACGCTCTATCCCGTGGCGTGCTCGCCGCAAGCCTGGGCCAGCGGCGCGGTGTTCCAACTGCTCCAAGCCGTCCTTGGCCTTGAGTACGATCTATCGGCGCGGGCGATTTGTTTACGCAATCCCGCAGTGCCGATGTCGGTTGGGCAGATTACCGTGCGCAATATGCGGCTGGGCGATGCGTCGATCAGTTTCACGGTGCGGCCGGACCCCAATGGCACAGTTTCTCTTGGTGTGTTGGAGTCCAGCGGCAAAATCAAGATTTCGGTGGTGTTGGACGCCTCGTCTTAACCTGGGGTGCTGTTTGGCCAATATGCGTAGATCGCGCCAAGCGCGATCAGGATCACGACGGTGGTCAAGGCAAAAACGGTAATCTTTTTCGTGAGGGAGGCTTCGGCGTAGTACGATTTTTCAATCTCCGCCAGTTCCTCGGGGCTCTTCGGATTGGGCTTTATCTCATCCTTGATCGCGGGCGCTGCTTCTCGATGTGTCACGGGGGCATCGCCCGCCGCCGGAACCTTCTCAGGAGTAAATTCCGCGGGGCCGTCGGCGGCAATCCGGTCCGAGCTTTCTCCTTCGTCGATCAGAGAGCGGAGTTTTTCGGGATTTTGGTTATCCTTGCCTTGCCGGCCGTTTTCGAGGGGCATGGGAGCATCCTAATCATTTTTATGTGACCGATTTCTGCGCGGCACTCTACCATAAAGGCGGCGTAATTCATCCTTCGCTTTTTCGAGAATTTGCTTGCGATCTTTGGGAAGATCTTTGCCGGCGCGATTGATGGTGAAGGTCAGCATCGACATCGCGGAGCGAAAGGGTTCGACCTTGCGCCGCGTGCTTTTCTCGGCGGATTCGCTCGCGCGATCCTGACGGGATCGTTTAGCGTGAACACGTCCGGTTCAAGGCTCAACGCGTCGCTCGTTTCGGTAACATGTTGCGACCAGCGTTTTTGTTCGCGCCCAGCCATGGTTCAGCTCCGGCGCTTGTCGGCATCGGCCACCGCAAACAAGCCTCCTCAGCATAATGGTCCTCACGCAATTATGTTCGCCGAAGAGTCTGCTCTGTTGTCAGCCTCGCGGAACCGGGGAATGCAGCCCGTATTCTGCTTTTCGTGGCACAGAACAAGCCCACCGAAGCGATGGCATCTTACCTCATAACGCAGAGCGTTTTGGGATGCATGATCGGCTTGATCTGGGGATTGCTCATCTTTGCCACCGATACAGCAGGTATTCGTGACCTCGTGAGCGCGTCGTCTTATCCCGCAGCAACATTCGCGCTCTTCCTTTTGGGGTCTATCATTGCCATCCTGCCTGTCGTTCTTGCCACCGCAATTGGAAGGCTCGCCGGGTAAAGAACCAGCCGTCAGGAGAATCCCGCCTTGATCGTTCGTTTGGCCCCGAGCCGGGCGCCATACGGTTAAGGGCGCCGGGTCTGTTAACTAAATTGAAATTGGGTTCGTTTTGCAAAAATGGCATAAGTAGACATATAAATAGTTTTTATTGCCACCACGGACGGGCGTGGCAACGGCTTCGTGACTGACGGCGTGCCGTATGAAAGGCGCTTCGCTCCTAACGCGACACTCCTGTTTCGAGCGCGCATGTTTACGCGCCGCGGCAGCCATGGTATTTCATTTTCCATGCGCACACCTGTCTCTTGCCGTAGTCGCGCTTTCGCGAACCGACGATGATCAAGCCCAGATAGCGGCCACGTGGCTGGCTCATTCCGCCTGAGCGACGCGAGCCTTCCTCACTCCTATCTTCATTTCTAAAAGGTTTGCGCGATGACGATGCCGTCCGCCCTGATCCGGCTGCAAACGCCGGACGATTATGCCGCCCTGATCGAGATGAACGAGAGAGCTTTTGGGCCGGGCCGTTTCGCCCGCACCGCCTACCGCGTGCGCGAGGGCGCGATGCACGATTCCCGGCTCAATCTTTGCGCCGTTTTCGAACACCAGATTATCGGATCGGTAGACTTCACGCCGATCGCCATTGGCGGCGTTTCGGGAGCGCTGTTGCTCGGGCCGCTCATCATCGCGGAGGATCACAAGAATCAAGGCCATGGCCTTTGGCTCATGCTGGACGGCCTTGAGCGTGCGCGCGAGCTAGACTATCGGCTGGTGATCCTCGTCGGTGACCTGCCTTATTATGCGCGTGCCGGATTTGGCGCGACACCGTTCGAGCGCATCGTCTTGCCAGGGCCGGTAGACCCCGCGCGCATCCTTCATGTGGAGCTTATTCCCGGCGCGCTGAATGACTATCGCGGTCTCGTCCGGGGGATTCCATCTCAACCGCCTCTCCCGATGGGAAAGGTGGATTTCACCGACCCTCGCGATACCACGTCAGGGACAGAAGCCCCAGCGCGATTGCGAGCGCGGCAAACCCCGCGATAAGCGGCGTATAGGAGACCGCCGTAACCTCGAATGCGTCGCGCGCCTTCAGGCCGAGCCAGGACGCGCCGCTGAAGCGGTGTCCCGACTTCACCATTGAAATCGATGGTGCGCTGGAGGCCGCCGCCCCTGCTGTCCCTCCAAGGAAGAACGCTCCGCCGCCTGTCTTGTCCAGGATCGGCCGCAACGGCTCATCGGTTGCGACGACACGCTGAAACTCAGGAGCATTCATGTCCCCGGCGATGGCTATGGCGCTCAAACCATCCATCGTGATGCGATGCACGCCGGGTTCGTCGGTCGAGAGCGTCTTGGCGTAGCGTCCCGGCGCCCGCTGATCGAGGGTAAGTTTGACTTCGTGGCCGGATGGCGTCGTCATGGTCGCTTCGCCAACCTGCGCCTTCACGGTGCGGCGCTCGATGGTGATCTCGTTGCGGCCCGCCCGCGCCGACAACGCTTCTTCTTCAAGGTCGGGTTCTTTCATGAGCCAATGGGCAAGACGGCGCAGCAAATCGACATGAGGGCCGCCGCCTTCGTAGCCGCGCGCCCAAAGCCAGGCGTGATCGGACAAGAGCAGCGCTACCCTGCCGCTTCCCCGGCGGTCCAGGATCAGGAGCGGCTTGTTCTCGGCGCCGCTCATTACGACTTCCCCACGTTCGGCTTGGCTGTCGACCACGCGAAACCAATGACCCCAACTCGGCTCCTGGCCCTCCTTGCGCGGTGCGCCGGGAAGTCCGGCGGTGACGGGATGCTTCTCGCCTTCCTTTGTGATTGCGGGCCTGAAAGCCTGCTCGACCACACGTCCCGTTGGCCGGCCCGGAAGCACCGCGCCCAGCGGCGTGCGCGCGAGGCTCACGGGCGAGGCGTAATCCGCGCCAGCCGCGACAAGCACGGCGCCGCCCTGCTCGACGTAACGCGCGACATTATCGAGATAGATCATCGGCAGCACCGCACGGCGCTGATAGCGGTCGAAGATGATGAGGTCGAACTGGCTGAGCTTCTCGGAGAAGAGTTCACGCGTTGGGAAAGCGATCAGCGAAAGTTGGTCGATGGGCGTGCCATCGTGCTTCTCGGGCGGACGCAGAATCGTGAAATGGACGAGATCGACCGCGGCATCGGAACGCAAGAGGTTGCGCCAGGTGCGCTCGCCCGCGTGGGGTTCGCCGGAAACGAGCAGCACGCGCAAATTCTCGCGCACGCCCTGGGCCTGGATCACCGTCTTGTTGTTGATGGTGGTCAGCTCGCCGGGTTCGGGCTTCAACTCGACTTCAACAATGTTCGGACCAGCCCGGTCGAAGCGCAGCCGGATCGGAACCGGCTTGCCGTAAGGGGCTTGCACTGTTTCCACGGCTCCCGAGGCGCGGCGTATGAGAAAGGTCGCGAGTGCGCCATCGGTGCTTTTCCCGCTGCGCTCTGCCTTCACCTCTGCGAATTGCTCGGAACCGACAAGCCCGAAGCGCGGGGCAGAGACGACCTGGATGCGATTGTCCTTTTCGTCCGGCGATCCGGTTATCAGCGCGTGCAATGGCGCGTCGAAGCCGAGGTGGACGTGATCCTGCGGCGCATCGTGAACCTGGCCGTCGCTGATGAAAATTGCCCCCGCCATGCGGCCCGGCGGGATGTCGGCCATGGCGGTATCGAGCGCGCCGAAAAGGTTGGTCGCTTCCCCGCCTGGCTGGTCCGTGCCGGCCGCGTGGACCCAGCGCACTTCCAGATTGGGGATTTTCGCCAGCTTGTCCTTCAGCTCGGCCTCGATCTGGCGCGCGCGTTCATTTCGTCCGGCAAGCTGCATGCTGGAACTTGAATCGGCAACGACGACGGCGATATTGGACAGCGATTTCCGGTCTTCGTTTTTCAGGTTGGGGTTGGCCAGCGCGAGAAGCAGGCAGCCGAGGCTCAAGGCCCGCAGAAAAACGCCCCTGGGGTTCCTCCGCAAAGCCGAAAGCGCGATCGCCGCCACGCAAAGAACGGCGCAGGCCGCAAGCAGCTCCGGCGAAAAGAAGGGAAAGAACTCAACAGACCAATTCATGAGGACTATTCTGCTTTTTGTATGCGATTAGTGCCCGAGGCGTTCCAGGATCGCGGGCACATGGACTTGATCTGATTTGTAATTGCCGGTCAGCGCATACATCACAATGTTGATGCCGACGCGATAAGACATTTCCCTTTGGTCTTCGCCGCCGGGAACAGCGGCAAACATCGGCCGGTCATTGTCGTCCATCGCCCAGGCGGCGGCCAGATCGTTCGAGGTGACAATGATGGAGCTGACTCCGTCCGACTTCACAGCGCGCTTTGTTGCATCTCCCGTATCGGAGCGCGCCTCTACCCAAGGATCGCCATTGTCCCAGCGGCCAGGGAAGGACTGCAGCAGGTAGAACGACTTCGTCAGTACGTGATCTTCCGGGACACGCTGAAGCGGCGGCAAGTCGAGTTTGCCCAGAAGCTGCGATAAGGGTGTCGTCACACCCGACGCCAAAAGGCTGGCCGGATTGGCCTCGTCGTTCTTGGTATCGAAGATGATAAGGCCGCCCTGCTTCATATAGGCGTCAATCTTGGCGAGAACGGCGTCCGGCAAAGGCTCGGCGTTTGGCAAAACCGGCCAGTAGATCATGGGGAAAAACACCAGTTCATCGCGAGCGGGATCGACCGCCATCGGATCGCCCGGCTCGACGGCGGTGCGGGCTGTCAAGATTTTCGACAACCCCGAAAGACCAGCCTGGCTCACCCTGTCGGCCTCGGCGTTTCCCGTCACCACATAGGCGAGATGGGTTTCGAGAGAGGCTTGCAATGCGAAAGTTGTCGCATTGTTCGCGGGCTTCGTATCGGCGCGCGCACCATAAACGGGGCCGATGAACAGCCCGAACGCCACTATCGCAGCCGCTCTCCGCCACCGCAACGAGTGTGGCCCGAGCAAAAGTGTGCAAGCCACGCCGTCGGCCAGGAAAAGGCCCAACGCCACAAGGAAAAGCCAGGGCGCGAGCGCGACCGTCTTGGCGTCCGAAAACACCATGACATGCGCATTGCCCGGCGTCCTGAGCGCGCTGAGCGTGTCGGCCTCGGAAACGGCATTGATCGCCCTTAATGCATTTTGAGGACCGTAAAGCCCCGCCGGATTGGCCGCATTCGCCCGCGCCTTCTCGATCTTCGCGGCAGGGATCGCCTGCGTCCGCTCGCCCGGCTCCGAGAGCTTTCCAAAACCGTCAAGAACCCGCCACGGCTTCAAGGATGCTTCCTGGCTGGCGTTGGCGGATGAGGCTTCGCCGGAAGCCACCGAGGCATTTCCGCTTTGCGAAACTTGTAACGGCGACAGCTCCAAAGTTTTCCGCATCATCTCCACGAACAGGCCCGAAATGGGAAGGTTAGACCAATCCGGGTTTGCGGTAATATGGAAAAATACGAGAGTTCCCGCTCCGCGTTTCGTTGCCGTCACGAGAGGCGTGCCATCGGAAAGACGCGCCCAAACCTGGGTCTCTCTCGGCATCGCGGCCGGGTCCGCCAACACCTGCCGCGAAATGGTTACATCTTTCGGGATGGCGAGCCCTTCAAAAGGAGAGCCCTGCTCAAAGGCAGCGGGCGTTTGCGGCGACGTCCAAGTCATCGCGCCGCCAAGCGTGCGTCCGCCTTCGCGCAAGGGGGCGGGCAGCAATGCATCGCCGCCCTGTTCCAGTCTTGGTCCCGCGAAGCGGATCAACATGCCTCCTTTTTCCACGAAATCGCTAAGCCGTTCGGCCACATTGCCGGAGATGCGCCCAACGTCGCTGAGAATCATGACGGAAGGCGAGGCGCTTGTAAGGTCTGTTGTGGCCTGATCGAGATTGGCGGTCTGGGCTTTCGTAACCTCGGCGAACGGTGTCAAGGCCCGTTCGAGATAGTACGTCGGAGAGAGAAGCGGCTGGGCCTCATCTGTGCCTTCGCTTGCAACAAGCCCGACGCGCCGCCGCTGCGACCGCCCGTCAAGAAGATAGACGCCGCCCGCCGAGGATTCGCCTACGATTTCAAGCCGGCCGATCTGGTTTCGAAGGTCAAGCGGAAGATCGAGAGACACGTCCGCAATCGTGTTCGCGCCCGCAATGCCGAAGGGGACGGCAGCCAGCCTGTCGCCGCGAGCGGTCATGGCGGCGACAAGCCCGGCTCGCGGTCCCGGCTCTGATTTCAAGACCCGTGCGCGGATCGAACCAGCGGCGCTTGGCGCCGGTTGCGTGAGGGCAAGTGGTCCCGACCCCGCCGCATCGCCGTAGATATCGATGGTTCCATCCGCGTCGAGACCGCCGAGGGTCTTGCCAAGCGCATCGGCTCCTGCATCGTCCACGCCGTCGGCAAGCCATGCGACGCGAATTTTGCCGCGACGCACGCCGAGGTCCTTCTCGATGAGCTGGGCGAGGGCAGCGCGGTCGCCTGGATAAGGTTGCGGGGTGAGCGACGCGAAATGCTGCCGGAACTCTGCGGGCGTCAGCGGTTGAAGCGGAGCCGCCGGCCCCGCCGTTGCAGCGAGAATGAGCGCCTGGCCGTTATCGTCAGCCAAGCCTGCGAGTTGTTCGGCGAATGCCTGCCGGGTAGCCCACCGGCTTCCAGCCGCCCACCCATTATCGACAACAACAAGAAGCGGTTGCGTCAGCGCCGCCGCCGATGCTTTTGCCGTGTGCTTGATCACAGGGCCAGCCAAAGCGCCGATCACGGCCGCGGCGACCAGCATGCGAAGGGCCGTCAGCCACCAGGGGCTTCTCACCGGCGTTTTCTCGCGCGATTTGAGGCCGAGAAGAAGCGAGGTCGGCGGAAACGCGACGGACTCGGGCCGGGGCGGCGTCAAGCGCAGGAGCCACCATATCACTGGCAATGCCGCCAGCCCCGCAAGCATCCAAGGCGAGGTGAAGCTAAGAGAACTCAGCAGGGCTGTCATCATGACAAGCCATTCCTTGCCGCCGTCTGGCCCTTGATGAGACCCTTCGCGCGATAAGCTTTTTCAAGCCCGGAGAGATGCATGTGGAGAGGCAGGAGCGCCTCGACGGCGGGATGATCGGTGTGATGGAGGAAGGGCGTCCAGGCCACATTGGCCGCGTGCAGCGCGATAGCCGCTTTATGGGCGGCGAGCTTCTTCCGGTACTCGGCCCTTAAAGTCTCGGCGCGCTCGGCAACATAGCGGGCGCCGGTTTCGGCGTCGATGAACTCCACGCGGCCCTGATAGGGCAGGCTTTCCTCCGCCGGATCGAGAATTTGCATGAGATGGCCGCGGACGCCCTGCACAGCAAACTTATTGAAGACATTTGCCAAGGTTGATTCCGGTTCGAGAAGATCGCTGAAAATAACCATCTCGGAGTGACGGCTCAGCCGGTTCGCCGCATTCGGCAACCCCTCCAAACTGGAGAGTGAACGCGCGAGTGTCTCCATCATCACTGTTGCGGTATTATGGCGCGCTTTCGCCTCCATGAGCGTTGGGATGCCGATGCGTTCCCCCGCGTCCGACAGGAGAGTGGCCAGAGCGAGCGCCAAAACGACCGCGCGCTCCGCTTTCGAGGCTGGTGACAGAGCCGAGCGAAAATGCATCGATGGCGACAGGTCGATCCAAATCCACACCGTGTGGGCGGCCTCCCATTCGCGTTCGCGCACGAAAAGGTGGCTCGATCCTGCCGAGCGCCGCCAATCGATAAGCGCCGACGAATCACCGACCTCGAAATTCCGATACTGCCAGAACGTTTCGCCGGGCCCCGCACGCCGTCTCCCATGCGTGCCTTGAGCCACGGTCACGGCCACCCGCCGCGCCTCCAAAAGCAGCGCGGGGAGCTTGCCCACCAAGTCCTGGGAAGCGCCCTCAAGGGCAAGAGCCGATGGCCTGGAGAGGAGATCCGATGACATCAAACGCTCTGCGGCCTCATCACAAGCCAGCCAGGAGCCCGTCGATCACCTGATCGACGGTTATGTTTTCGGTGCGGGCCGTAAATGTCAGCGCCATGCGATGCCGCAGCACCGGCTTAGCCAGGGCGATCACGTCATCGACCGAAGGGGCGAAGCGTCCATCGAGCAGCGCCCGGGCGCGCGAAGTCAGCATGAGCGCCTGGCTCGCACGCGGACCCGGCCCCCACGCCACAAGCTCATCCACGCGCGAAGCCGCTTCCGCCGTTTGAGGACGCGCGGAGCGAACAAGCTTGAGGATCGCATCGACCACGCTATCGCCGGTCGGAATCTGCCGCACGAGCCGCTGGGCGGCCATAACCTCTTCCGCGTCAAGGACCTGCTTCACGGTCCTGTCCTCGACACCTGTCGTGGAGTAAAGCATGCGCCGCTCCGCAGCAGCGTCCGGGTAGGTTACATCGACCTGCAAGAGGAAACGGTCGAGCTGAGCTTCGGGCAAGGGATAGGTGCCCTCCTGCTCGAGGGGGTTCTGAGTGGCCAGAACGAAAAACGGAGAGGGCAGCGGATAGGTCTGGCCCGCATAGGTTACCTGCTGCTCCTGCATCGCCTGCAGAAGCGCGGACTGCGTCTTCGGGCTCGCCCGGTTGATCTCGTCCGCCATGAGAAGCTGTGCGAACACCGGCCCTTCGATGAACCGAAAAGATCGCGAGCCCGCCTTTTCTTCGAGAACTTCCGTGCCCACAATATCGGACGGCATGAGATCGGGCGTAAACTGGATGCGCTTTGCGTGAAGCCCGAGTGCTGCGCCGAGCGCCTCGACAAGAGAGGTCTTGGCCAGTCCGGGCACGCCAATCAGGAGTGCGTGCCCACCCGAAAGAATATTAACAAGGACAAGCTCGATGACGGTATCTTGACCGAAAATAACCCTGGAAATCGACTCCTTGACGCGAGCCACTTTCGTCCGGATGTCATCGACACGTTTTACAATGTCCGGCTCGACAGCGTGGCGCATTTTTTTGAGCAACCTTTTGTAGGCGGGGCCAATTTCCAATTCCGAGTATATGCTGATGCTTTCCGGTGATACAACGTCGCTTAGGCAAAGTTCATGCCTAATCACTAATTCCCTCTGCGCGGCAAGAATGCCGTGGTTTTCGCTGCATTGTTTGTCAGCATTGTGGAGAGATGCTCATGCAAAAGCCTCTTGAGCTGACGGAGGAGGAGACGCTAAGCCCCTTTTCTCCCAAGGGTTTTGCCGCGCGCGCGCGCGATTGTGGTCTTCCGCTCGAGAAAGCGGGGTGGATGGCGTCGCAGCCCGCTTCCTATGGGATCGATGCCGGGCGCAGGCTCGACGAAGACGGGAAGGCTAACGAAAATTTAAGGCTGGAAGACCTCGTCGCCCGCGACGCCTGGAAGATGGCGGCCGTGCTGGTGCCGATCGTGGCGCACGAACAGGAGACAACGGTGCTTCTTACGCTCCGGACCGCGCATCTTTCAGCTCATAGCGGACAGATTGCTTTCCCAGGCGGCAAGATCGAGACCGGCGATGCAACGCCCATCGAGACAGCGCTGAGGGAAGCGGAAGAAGAGATTGGATTGCCGCGGGAGCTGGTGACGCCGTTGAGCCTTCTCGACCTGCACAATACCGGCACCGGCTTTCGCATCATTCCCGTTCTCGCGCTCATCGATCCCTCCTTCACACCCAAGCCCGACCCGAACGAGGTGGCGGACGTTTTCGAGGTGCCACTTTCCTTCCTCATGGAAGAACAAAACCATATGCGGCATCTGCGCGAGTGGAAGGACCGGCGCATCCTCTTCTATGCCATGGAATATGAACAGCGTTTCATCTGGGGCGCGACAGCGGCCGTGCTGCGTAATCTCTATCAGCGGCTTTATGCGCCGGAGGCGAACTGATCCCGGAAGCGCCCATGGCAGGTTTAAGCGTTGCGAACGCCGAATGGTTCCAGAAACCCGAGACGCAAGCCGTCTTCGCGTGCCTCAACCGCGAAGGCTTCGAGGCGCGCGTTGTTGGCGGCGCCGTGCGCAACACCCTCCTCGATGAGCCTGTAAGAGAAGTCGATTTCGCGACGACGTCGCGGCCGGAGGATACGCTTCGTCTCGCGGCGCAGGCGGGCATAAAGACCGTGCCCACCGGCATCAGCCACGGCACTGTGACGCTGATTGTTCACGGCATGCCGTTCGAGGTCACGACGCTTCGCCAGGATGTTGAAACGCACGGGCGGCACGCCACGGTGGCGTTCGGCGAAGACTGGACGGAGGATGCCCGCCGGCGCGACTTCACCATGAACACGCTTTATGCCGGCAGCGAAGGTGACGTCTACGATCCATTAGAGGGCGCGGCGGACATCCTGGCTCGCCGCGTCCGCTTCGTGGGCGATGCCCGCACCAGGATCCAGGAAGACTATTTGCGCATCCTGCGCTTCTTCCGTTTCAACGCTCAGTATGCGCACGGGCCGTTTGATCGCGAAGGCGTCGCCGCCTCAATTCGCGAGCGGCACGGCTTGCGGCGCCTTTCGCGGGAGCGCATCCGGTCCGAGCTCATTCATATCCTCGTCGCGCGGCGTGCGGTGGACGCCATCGAGGTGATGGACGAGAGCGGTCTCCTCGTTCTTATCCTTGGCGGTGTTGCGCGGCGCGAACGCTTCAATCAGCTTTGCCGGATTGAAACTGCGCTTGGGCTTCCGCCGGACTCGATATTCCGGCTCGCGGCGCTCGGCGTTTTCGTCCAGGAGGATGCGGCGCGTCTTTCGGCGAAGCTGCGTCTCTCTTCGCAAGAGGCGAATGACCTTCTCAGTCTGGCTGCGGCCTCTGCCATGGCACAACCGCACATGCCCGCACTGAAGGCGGCGCTGTACCGGCTCGGGCCGCGCCTTTACCTCGGGCATATCTTGTTGGCTTGGGCGTCCTCGGGCGCAGCGGCGAACGACGTCGCCTGGACCTCCGGCGTCGATCTCCTTCGCTCCTGGCCTCGCCCGCAATTTCCGATCAGCGGCGCGGATTTGATCGCGGAAGGATGGACTTCGGGTCCAGCCTTGGGTAATCAACTAAGGCGTCTCGAGGAAGAGTGGATCGCGAGCGGTTTCATTCTAAGCCGCGGGGACCTTCTGCAACGCGCAGATGATCGCCAATAGGTGGACACCGGCTGGTCAACATTGACGGTCCTTCCCATCGAAGGTATATGCATCGAAGATTGCTGCCTATGGGCATGCGGGCATCTTTCCATCCCATATTAAGCTTGGATCGCGGGTCGCCCGCCCGCGAAAGGAATTTGTGACATGGCAAATACGAAATCGGCGAAGAAAGCCGCCCGCCAGGCGGAAAGCCGGACACTGATCAATAAGGCTCGCCGCAGCCGGATGAGGACTTACGTTCGCAAGGTCGAGGAAGCGATTGCCTCCGGCGACAAGGATGCGGCAGCCGTCGCTCTGCGGGAAGCGCAACCTCAGATCATGCGCTCGGCCTTAAAAGGAATCATCCATAGGAATACCGCGTCGCGAAAAATCTCCCGGCTATCCGCGCGCATCAAGGCCCTGAGCGCTGCTGCGTAGAATTCTTCGGTGCTGGTGCAAATTTGCATCGCGGTGTGTTCCGACCTTTGATGCAGCCAGACTAAGAACCTAAAATCGGTGTTAAATCAAGGTCCTAGAGAAGACAAATCTCTGGGCCTTTTGGCATGCCTAAAACCACCGCAGGGATCAGCGTCGAATTGACACTTATTCCGGGTGCATGGCGACGGCGCCACCCCAGGTAGATCGGCTTGGGAAGTCATTAATAAATCGTTAACTCCTCCAAAGCCTTACGCCCAAAAAAGGGATCGCATGCATGCCGTGGTCCCGGAAGATTGTCAAAATCGGACGATTTTCACGACCTATGTCCACTCTTGCGCGTGTTCGGCGCCCTTTGTATGGTGAGACTTCCGAACGGGGGAGTTTTCCCTCCTAGATTGTAACCTTGTAATGCGTACCAGAACTCGTTGTGTGGGGTGGCCCCTGCGCGCGAGTGTGTATTTGTCCATGATCAGGCAATGGATGGATGGTGCGCGCCGAAATTTTCGGCTCCCCTCTCTGTCCGCAAGGTATTGGGCAGGAGGAACTGAATGCGAAGTAATTGCATAGCGGCTTTGCCGCACTCCACATGTTGTTATACTTGGAAATTACCAGTGGCGCTTCAGATGCGTCCGGTCCTGGTTGATCAAACCCATCACGCAACGTCTCGGGCCGGATCGCGGTCGAGGCGTGAAGCTCCCAGATCGGATCATTCTTCCATCCCATGGAAGACGTATCTTGCATCAAGAGAATTTAAGAATTTAGCATCGGATCTTGCGGACGCCGTTTTTTCGCCGTCTTCCACAAGCCTTTCCTCCTCAGAAACTGAGCGTCCATCCAGCTTAGGCGTCATCACGCAGGCAGCTGGTCAGCCTTCCGCTGGGTCGCTCCTGGATTCTGTTTTGCCGGAAGCCGGTGAAACTCCGCGCAATAAAGCGGAGAGGCTGGCGATGGGCCTCGCTCTGGCAGCGTAGACCCGTGATTTGTCCGCAAAATAAAAGCCTTTTCCGATGAAACGCTGATGCCCCTGGGGCGGCGAAGGAATTTTGAAATGGAAGCGTTGGATCTCTCGACCTCGATTGAGCATAAATGGCGGCGTGTACAGAGTCGCCTCCGCGCGGAACTTGGTGAAGACGTATTTACAAGCTGGTTTGGACGTGTTGAACTCGAAGGCTACGACGGACGGGTGGTGCAGGTGTCGGTTCCGACCAAGTTCCTGCGCAACTGGCTGCAATCTCACTATTCCGAAAAGCTTCTCGCCTGCTGCGGCAGCGAACTTGGCGGCGTAAATCGCCTGGAGTTCCGGGTTCGCCAGCCGCACCTCGCGCCGGTTGAAAAGCTGAAGCCTGCCGTGCCGGCGACGGATATGGCTGCGTCCCGGTCCCAAGCTTCGCCGGCAACAGTAACGCCGCTGCGCGTCCTCAACATGCCCGCTCGGGATGGACGCACCGGGCTTGATGGCTTTGAAGGGTCACCCCTCGATCCGCGCTATACGTTCCAATCCTTTGTCGTCGGCGCGCCGAACCGGCTGGCTCACGCGGCGGCATTGCAGGTTGCCGAGAACGGGCCGGATCAGCCTCTGAGATACAACCCGCTTTACATTCATGCCCGCGTTGGCATGGGCAAAACGCACCTTCTGCACGCGATTGCGTGGGAGATGAAGCAGCGCAATCCGAGTGCGAAGGTGCTGTACCTGACGGCTGAGCGGTTCATGTACAGCTTCGCGGAGGCGCTCCAAACCCGGGACGCTCCGGCCTTCAAAGAGAAGCTTCGCACCATCGATCTCCTGCTTATCGATGACATGGAGTTCCTCCAAGGCCGCACGTTCCAGCAGGAGTTTTGCCATACGCTGAATTCTTTGATCGACGGTGGCAAGCAGGTGGTTGTGGCAGCCGATTGCGCTCCACTCCTTCTCGAGAGCTTCGACGCAAGGATGCGGTCTCGCCTGTCGGGCGGATTGGTCGCTGAATTAGGAGCCCTCGACTACGAGCTTCGCTTGAAAATTCTTCACAGACGTGCTGCCGAAAAAGCCGCGGCTTCGTCCGGCTTCGAGGTTCCGGCCAACGTCCTCGAATATCTCGCAACCCAGCTGACCGAGAACGGTCGTGAGCTGGAAGGCGCCATCACGCGCCTACACGCGACCTTCCAGTTGACGGGCGAGCGCATATCGATCGACGCTGCTGAAGGCACGATCGGCGATTTGATCCGGTCGAAGGAGCCAAGGCGCGTTAAGATCGACGACATCCTTCGCATTGTCTCCAAGCATTATGGCGTCCAGCGGGGCGATCTCCTGTCGAGCCGCCGCAATCAATCCATCGTTCGGCCCCGGCAGATCGGAATGTATCTTGCGAAAACCCTGACCGCGCGTTCTTTGCCGGAAATCGGGAGGCGCTTTGGCGGGCGAGACCATACCACCGTGCTCCACGCCATCCGCAAAATCGAGTCGTTGAAACAGAACGACGGCGTCCTGAAAGACGAACTCGAGTTCGCTCTCGCGGATGCTGAAAGACGGAAACATCTGACAGAACCTGCCCTGTTGAACCGGCTGGACTTGACAGATGTTATCCAGTCATGAAACTGGCGTTTCAAATCAAAACACCGCCCAAGCGGGGTAATTGTAAAATATGCGCTTTGTTGTTGACCGGAATGCGTTTCTCCGTGCTCTCGGACATATAACGGGGATTGTCGAACGCCGTAACACCATCCCCATCCTCTCCAATATCCTGATTGGCGCCGAGGGTGAGGGCAGGCTTACGCTGAAAGCGACTGACCTCGACATGGAGGCCATAGAAAGCGTCCCTGCGAAGGTCGAGACGGCGGGTGCTGTGACCGTTCCGGCGCATACGCTCCATGATATCGTCCGAAAGCTCCCTGAAGGAGCGGAGATCAGGATCGAACGGAAAGGCGGCGAGGGCCGTCTGAAAGTCGCCGCCGGACGCGCGAGTTTCGAGCTTTCAATTTTGCCCGCCGATGACTTCCCAGACATGGGCCAAGCAGAGATGGCAAGTCGTTTCACGCTGGAAAGCGGCGAGTTGAAGCGCCTTTTTGAGAAAGCGCGCTTTGCCATTTCGACCGAAGAAACGCGATATTACCTGAACGGCATCTATCTGCATTCCATTGCGAGCGATGGCAGCAATGAAGCTTCGGGCTGTGGCGACCGATGGTCACAGGCTGGCGCAAGTGCAGACCGATTGTCCCGCCGGTGCGGAACGGGATGCCTGGCGTGATCGTTCCGCGAAAGGCCGTCGGAGAAGTCATCAAACTTCTCGAAAGCGATCAAGCCCCGCGTCGAGATCTGCGCTCTCGCAAGCGAAAATAAAGTTCACCGTCGGCGAGGTGGTCCTCACCTCAAAGCTGATCGACGGCTCCTTCCCGGACTACGCGAGGGTTATACCGACAACGAACAAGAAGCATCTGCTTCTTGAAAATGCGGATCTGGTTAAGGCGGTTGACCGTGTTTCGACGCTATCCTCGGAAAAGGGGCGCGCCGTCAAACTCAACGCCAGCGAGGGACGCCTCGTCGTGTCGGCGAGCAATCCCCGAATCGGGTTCCGCTACCGAGGAAATCTCCGCAGACTATCGCAACGAGCCCATCGAAATCGGCTTCAACGCGCGCTATCTGTTGGATATCACGGCACAGATCGATGGCCCCCAGACGCTGTTCAAGCTGGCCGATGGTTCTTCCCCGACCCTGATTTCGGATGAGAGCGATGCGTCCGCATTGTATGTGCTGATGCCGATGCGCGTTTAGCCCTGACTCACGCTTCGATAAGACGATTGCATTCCGCGCCGCAGGTCTTGGAACCAACATCTCGACTCTGGATCGGCAAGCTGACGCTCACCGATTTTCGGAACTATCGCGCCTCGACCATGACGGTGCGGCCCGGCCCGGTCGTCCTCGTTGGTCCCAACGGCGCGGGTAAAACAAATTGCCTTGAGGCCGTTTCGCTTCTGACCGCCGGACGCGGATTGCGGTCTCTGCCTTTTTCCGATCTCGCGCGAGGCGGCGGCTCCGGCGGTTGGGCGATTGCCGCCCACGTCTCGATCGCAGGCGAAGACATCGAGATCGGGACCGGCGTGCAACCTTCTCCAGATGGAATTGTGAGCACCCGCGCCGCGCGCATCGTGAAAATCGATCATGCCATCGCGAAAGGGTCCGGCGCGCTTGCCGTCGTCCGCATGTTATGGCTTACGCCCGCCATGGATGGCCTGTTCACCGGACCCGCCGGCGACCGCCGCCGCTTCCTGGACCGGCTTGTCCTTAGTCTGGAGCCCTCTTATGCCAGCGCCGCCGCCATCTTCGACCGGGCGATGCGGCAGCGGAACAAGGCGCTGGAGTCACTTCAGTCCGCCGCAACTTCTGAATGCGATAGAGGCGCAAATGGCGGACGCGGCGGTAAGCATAGCCGCGGCCCGTACGCGGGCCATCGAAAACCTCGCATCTGGGATCGCAGAGGAGCGCGAGCGTGATCCCGACTCGGTGTTCCCCTGGGCGGGGCTGACGTTGCAGGGTCATCTCGAAGGGCAGGTCGGCGCGATGGACAAAGGCGCGATGAGCGATGCGTATCGCCAGCTTCTGATGAGCGCCCGTGACCGCGACCGCGCCGCCGGACGCACGCTGACAGGTCCGCACCGGAGCGACCTCGAGGTCGCTCATGGCCCCAAAGGCACTCCGGCAAAGATGTGCTCGACGGGCGAACAGAAGGCTCTCCTCATCGGTCTTGTTCTCGCCCACGCGCGCCTGATCAAGAAAACCTCCGGTGGCGTATCCCCTCTGATTTTGCTCGACGAAATCGCGGCCCATCTCGATCTTGGCCGCCGCCTCGCTCTGTTCTCATCCATCGCCAGCTTGAACGCTCAAGTCTGGATGACGGGGACCGATGCGGACATATTTGCGCCCCTTCAGAATGTCACAGAAACGCAGTTTTTCCACGTTTCAAACGGCGCTATCGTGCCCGCAAACGATGCAGAATCCACTTCGGAACACTAAATAATAGAAAAGCAAGTCCGCGACCTCCGCGGCTGATTCAGGTGCATTTTATGGAAGCAGCGACACGCATGGACATGGCGGCGGAAGCCTATGGCGCCGACAGCATCAAGGTCCTGAAGGGCCTCGATGCAGTGCGCAAGCGGCCCGGCATGTATATCGGCGATACGGACGACGGTTCCGGCCTCCATCATATGGTTTATGAAGTGGTCGATAACGCCATTGACGAGGCGCTTGCGGGCTACGCCGATCTTGTAACCGTTGCGTTGAACGCGGACGGTTCCGTGACCGTGGAAGATAACGGGCGCGGCATTCCAACGGAAATCCATACCGAGGAAGGTGTCTCCGCAGCCGAAGTGATCATGACCCAACTGCACGCGGGCGGGAAGTTCGACCAGAATTCCTACAAGGTTTCAGGCGGCCTGCACGGCGTCGGCGTCTCGGTTGTGAACGCGCTTTCGACGCGGCTTGAGCTGACGGTTTGGCGGGGCGGCCAAGAGCATTTCATGGCGTTTGCGGACGGCGTCCCCGAAGAACCGCTGAAAATCGTGGCGAAAACGCCGGGCAAGTCCGGCACGCGCGTCACCTTCACGCCAAGCCCCGCAACCTTCACCATGGTGGAGTTCGATTACGCGACGCTGGAGCATCGGATTCGCGAGTTGGCGTTCTTGAACTCTGGGGTCAACATCAACCTCTTGGATCTGCGCGGCGTCGAGCCTGTGAAGAGCGAGTTCAAATATGACGGCGGCCTCAGGGAGTTCGTCCAATATCTCGACCGGGCGCGCACTCCCTTGCTCGCCGAGCCTATCGCCATCAAGGCCGAGCGGTTGCTGGACGGCTCCCCGATAACCAAGGACACCGATCCGGACGAGCCACGGATTACAATCGAGGCGGCGCTGTGGTGGAACGACGGCTACCACGAAGGCGTCTTCTGCTTCACGAACAACATCCCGCAGCGGGACGGCGGAACGCATCTTGCGGGTTTCCGCGCCGCGCTCACGCGCACGATCAACACCTTTGCCACCTCCTCCGGCATCGCCAAGAAGGAGAAGGTGCAACTCACCGGCGATGATGCGCGCGAGGGGCTGACCTGTGTCCTATCGGTTAAAGTGCCCGACCCGAAATTCTCAAGCCAGACCAAGGACAAGCTCGTGTCGTCGGAAGTGCGGCCTGCGGTCGAAGGCATCATGACGGAGGCGCTTGGCGCATGGTTCGAGGAGCACCCCGTCGAATGCAAGCTCGTAATTCTGAAAGTGGCCGAGGCGGCGGCGGCTCGCGAGGCGGCGCGCAAGGCGCGCGAGTTGACGCGGCGCAAAGGCGTGCTGGACGTGGCCAACCTCCCCGGCAAGCTCGCGGATTGCCAGGAGCGCGACCCGAGGAAGTCGGAGCTGTTCCTCGTCGAGGGCGATAGCGCTGGCGGCTCGGCCAAGCAGGGCCGGGACCGCTCCAATCAGGCAGTGCTTCCCCTGCGCGGCAAGATCTTGAACGTCGAGCGCGCGCGCTTCGACAAGATGCTTTCGAGCCAGGAGATTGGCACGCTGATCACGGCGCTTGGCACCGGCATTGGCCGCGACGACTTCGATATCTCGAAGCTTCGCTATCATCGCATTATAATCATGACGGATGCCGACGTGGACGGTAAGCACATCAGGACTCTGCTGCTCACCTTTTTCTACCGCCAGATGCCGCAACTCCTGGAAAACGGCCATCTCTATATCGCGCAGCCTCCGCTTTACAAGGTGAAGCGCGGAAGCTCCGAAAATTATCTCAAGGACCAGTCGGCTTTCGACGACTTCCTGATCGAGGGCGGCCTCGACGGAGCTATTCTCAAAGCGGACGGTGGCGAGCGCCGATCGGGGCGGGATCTTCTCTCGAATGTCGAGCGGGCGCGATCCTTTGTCCATGTGCTGGATGGGCATTCACTTGCGCTATGACCGCAAAGTCGTGGAACAGGCTGCCATAGCGGGGCTTCTCAACCCGAAGCTCGTGAACGATGAAGGAGAAGCGGAACGCTTGGCCGGAATGGTGGTGGAGCGTTTGAAGGCCCTCTCGGAGGAGACGGAACAGGGCTGGAGCTGGTCCCGCGGTTCCGATGGCGGCTTTGTCTTTTCGCGCGAGGTGCGCGGCGTGAGGGATTCGCACAACGTCGATTGGGCGCTTATCCAATCCGCGGATGCGCGAAAGCTGCATACATACCATGCCGAGTTCTCTGAATTGTTTTCGGGGCAGGTCGTACTGGAGCGGAAAAGCGCTCAAACACCTGTGTTTGGGCCGCGCAGCCTCCTGGATGCGGTCTTAGCGGCAGGCCGGGCAGGGCTTACCATGCAGCGCTATAAAGGTTTGGGGGAGATGAACCCCGGGCAACTCCGCGAAACGACGCTCGATCCTAACGTTCGGACTCTGATGCAGGTGAAGCTTGGAGAACTTAACGACGCCGATGAGATCTTCTCGAAGCTCATGGGCGATGTCGTGGAGCCCCGGCGCGAGTTCATTCAGCAAAACGCTCTATCGGTAACCAACCTGGATATTTGAGACGTCCTGCGAATGACGGTTGTGTTGACGTATCGGGATACGCTCTGTTGCAGTGCAACATAAATTACGCTATCCTCGATACGAGACATAAAGCCAATCCAAGGGGCGCCCATGTTTTTCTTCTTTCCATTCTACGCCGAGAGTCCGCCGTCATCGGGGCGCCAATCGGCTTGGAACGCCAAATCGCTGCCCCTCCTGCCCGCGCCCGGAAGCGCGAGGGCGAGTTCGCGCGCAACGGATCGCGCATCGGACTTCGGGGATTTTGGCGTCGACTTCCTGAGGCAGGTGATATCGGCCTTTACCTCATCGTTGACTGCGCTCGGAAATCGCGCCAACGCGCTCTTCGCTCAACTGACTGCGGCGCTCGCTTTTGACCGCGTTGTCCGCGATGCTGTTACCTTCATCAATTCAACGTTTTCCGGCTTCGGGCTGCCATCGGGAGCGCGTCCGTCTCCCTTCGGAGCCTTCCGGGCGAGCGCGACACAGGATCCGATGTCGTTCTCTCCGATCTTGCAAGGCTTCAATCCTTTGGCCATGAATCCATTGGCCACCTTCGCGGAGGGCATGAAGTTCTGGACGAGCATGTGGATGCCTGCCGCACCCCAGCGCAACCCCTTCGCATTCGGAAACAGCACACCCGCTTCGCCATTTATGACAAAGGTTTCGACGCCGGGCGGATTCTCCTGGGGCTTTGCCTGGGGCCAGTGATTCCTTGATGGCCGCCTTCGCGGCGGCCATCGTGAAAGCACTACGTCGTTTTCGGCTTCGGAGCCGTCTTGCATTTGCCCTTCTTGCCCGTGTCTGTCGGAGCTGCCCAAGAGCAACGCGGCGCTTGGCAAGAAGCCTCATCTTTGAAGGTCTTGCAGGCCTTCTCCTTGGCGGGCGTGGGCGCCGGGGCAGTCTGAGCCAGCGCGGGGAGCGACACGGCTGCGAAGGAAGCCGCTAGTACGGCAGAAAATAGAATCCGCATAGATCTATGTCTCCTGAAAAGATCCAGTCGATCCCATTTCGGGATCGAAGCGATCCCTAGAACACCTTTTTGGCCGAACTGCAATAAAAGCGACTAATTTCTACGAGTGCTCCACAAAAGAGCATCTTCGAGCCGATCATCGCCCCAAAACAGTTCACCGCTTTCGGTTGTAAAGCTTGGCGCACCGAAGATGCCCTGCACTTGCGCCTCGTCTGTGTTGACGCGGAGCTTGCTCTTGATTTCCGGCGACAGGGCCCGCTCGAAGGCTTCGTTTTCGGAAGCCCCCGCAGCGGCGAGCGCCATCGCGAGCGTCGATCGCTCAGCGATATTCTGTAGTTCCGCAAACTCGAGGCTGAAAACGGATCGGACGAACGCCGGTCCCCACCCAAGCTTCAGACCCGCGAGCGCAAGACGTGCCGCAAGCAATCCATTCTGGGGGAAAGGCTCGGGCAGCCGAAACACCAACCTCCGCTCCTGCGCAATGCGTTCGATATCGCGCACCATGTATCTGCCCTTTGCAGGGTAGATATTGAAGGGCGACGTGTCCCAATTCTGCGCCTTGAAAATGGGGCCGAGCAGAAACGGCTTCCAAATCACCTCCACATCGGCTTTTCTAGCCATCTCCTCGATCCGCATCGCCGACAAATAGCTGTATGTCGATGCGAAATCGAACCAGAAGGTGACATGGGCCATCGTTCGTGTTCCTCTTGCCGCCAGATCAACCCGCCTTTGATCGAAATCGATCCTGGGCGGAAAAGTTGATCGATTATAAAGTTTTAGAGCAGCTTATCCGCGTCCAAGTGGACGCGCTGCTCTAGGCGAAGCCTCCGCTATGCGAAAATCATCATTTCCTCAAGAGCCTGTCATGTCCGAGAAAAAAAGCATCAAGAAAGTCGTCCTCGCCTATTCCGGCGGCCTCGACACGTCGATCATTCTGAAGTGGCTGCAAGTCACCTACGGCTGCGAGGTGGTGACGTTCACCGCGGACCTCGGCCAGGGCGAGGAGCTTGAGCCCGCGCGCAGAAAAGCGGAGCTGCTGGGCATCGAGCAGATCTATATCGAGGATCTGCGCGAGGATTTCGTGCGCGACTACGTGTTCCCGATGTTCCGGGCGAACGCGGTCTATGAGGGGCTTTATCTGCTGGGCACCTCGATCGCGCGCCCGCTGATCGCCAAGCGCCAGATCGAGATCGCGCGCGAAACCGGCGCGGATGCGGTTTGTCACGGCGCAACGGGCAAGGGCAACGATCAGGTTCGCTTTGAACTGAGCTATTACGCGCTGGACCCGAACATCACCGTGATCGCGCCGTGGCGCGAGTGGGAGTTCAAGTCGCGGCAAGCGCTGCTCGATTTTGCGGAGAAAAACCAGATTCTGGTCACGAAGGACAAGCGCGGCGAAGCGCCGTTTTCCGTGGACGCAAACCTGCTGCACACCTCGTCGGAAGGAAAGCTTTTGGAAGACCCGGCCGTGGAAGCGCCGGATTATGTCTATCAGCGTACTGTTTCGCCTGAGGAGGCGCCAAACCAGCCGGAAATCATCGAAATCGGCTTCGAGCGCGGCGACGCCGTCTCGATCAACGGCGAAGCGTTGTCTCCAGCCACGCTTCTCACGCGGCTCAACGAATATGGCGGAAAGCATGGCATCGGCCGGCTCGATCTAGTCGAAAACCGCTTCGTGGGCATGAAGTCGCGCGGCATCTACGAGACGCCGGGCGGCGCGATCCTGCTCGTCGCGCATCGCGGCATCGAAAGCATTACCCTCGACCGCGGCGCGGCGCATCTCAAGGACGACCTCATGCCGCGCTATGCCGAGATGATCTATAACGGTTTCTGGTTCGCGCCCGAGCGTGAGATGCTGCAGGCGCTCATCGACAAGAGCCAGGAGTTCGTGACCGGCAAGGTCCGCGTTAAGCTGTACAAGGGCAGCGCCCACGTCATCGGCCGGGAAAGCCCGTACTCGCTCTACAATCAGGAATTGGTGACGTTCGAGGAAGGCGCGGTCGCCTACGATCAGCGCGATGCGGCAGGCTTCATCAAGCTGAACGCTCTGCGCTTGCGGCTGACGGGGGCGCGGAAGCAGCATCTTTCCGGCAAGCGCTGACAGCGTGCCGTGCGCGGCTCAACTCGATAGTGGTGCGCTGCAAACTCGAGATCGTTGCATCCCAAACTTCGGACCCGTGTCTGCGCCTCAACCGTCAGACGTTCGACCCACATCGGCGTCATGTGTGGGTGGCTCCCCCGTTGCGGGATTTTTTAGGTGTATAGCGGGTTAAGATTGGTTTTGTTTTGTAAACGTGGCCATAGGTAGTCATGTAACTAATTTTCTCGGTGAGGACGGCCATGGGCAAAGGCGTCGTGCCTTATGGGGGGCCGTATCACCGCGCGGCGAGCGCGGGATGAAAATCGGGAGCTACAAAGCCACCTTGCCCATGCGATCCAGGATGGCGGCATGGCTGAGAATGCCGTTCTTCAAGCATTTCAGCTCGAACTTTTCGTTCGGGCTATGGATGCGGTCGTCCGATAGGCCGAATCCGACGAGGATCGAGTTCGACGCCGAGCTGCCGTTGCAGATCCCCGACAACCGGGATCGACCCGCCGCAGCCGACCATCGCCGCCGGCTTTTTGAAAATATCTTTGAGGCCGGCACGAGCCGCCTGCATGTAGGGGCCGTCGGCGGGAACAAGGGTACCTTCGGAGCCGCCGAATTGTTCCACGCGCCATTTGCAGTCGGGCGGGGTCCGGGCATCGAGAAACTGCTGCAGGCCCTTCATGATCTTGGCCGGCTTCTGACCGGGCACGGTGCGGAAGCTCAGTTTCGCCGAGGCGTGGCTCGCGATCACGGTTTTCCCGCCGGGTCCCGTATAGCCGCCCCAGATGCCATGCAGATCGCATGTCGGCCGCGCCCAAAGACGTTCCAGCAGAGTGTAATGCGCTTCTCCAATCGATTGCGTCAGCGCCGCTTCGCCCAGGAACTCGGCCTCGTCGAAATTAAGGGCCGCCCAGGCTTTCCGTTCGCCAGCGGGAATGTCCTGCACATCGTCGTAGAAGCCCGGGATTTGAACGCGGCCATCCCGGCCGTGAAGTTGGCCGAGGACCTCGGTCAAGGCATTCAGCGGATTGACGACCGCGCCGCCATAAAGGCCCGAATGCAGATCGCGCGAAGGACCGCTTAGCGTCACCTCCACGTAAACGTTCCCGCGCAGCCGGTAGGTGATCGCTGGCGTGTCGATGTCCCAGGCGTTCGTATCGGTGATGATGGCTGCGGAGGCCTCGCGCAGCGTCGCGGCGTATTTCTCGAGAAAGCCGGGCAATGATTTGCTTCCGCTTTCCTCCTCGCCTTCGAGAAGGACGGTGACAGCGGCGGGCAGGCTACCTTGCACGGCCTTCCAGGCACGGAACGCCTCAAGAAAGGTCATCACCTGGCCCTTGTCATCCACGGCGCCGCGAGCAACGACGCGCCTTCCGTAGGGACCGTCCACAATCGCGGGATCAAAGGGAGGGCTGTCCCACAGTTCGAGCGGATCTGGCGGTTGAACGTCGTAATGGCCGTAATAGAGGAGGTGGGGTGCGCCAGGCGTTGCACCTTCGTGATGGGCAAGAAGAATGGGATGGCCAGGCGTTTCGTGCAGCGTCGCCTCAAATCCGAGAGACAGGAACTCGTCCTCGAGCCACTTGCCAGCGCGCCTCACCTCATCCTTGTAAGCAGGATCGGTCGATATCGAAGGGATACGCAGAAACGCGAGATATCGGGCGACAGCATTCTCGAAGTCGCTTTCGGCATACTCAAGAACAGGATCAAGTCTGGCCATTGCCTTCTCCTTGTCGCTAAACCGCCGCAATTTTGCCAAGCCCGGCGAAAAGTGTGGATCACGGAATTCGAGCCGTCGAATCAAGCTAAATTGCACGCACGAGTATTTAGCTATACCTTGCGTCGCTCCGCAGCTTGCTCATACGAGGTTGCCATGTCGAGATTTTTGAGACTAGAATTTTGGCTTTTCGCTATTCCTGCCCTCGTCGCGGTAGCTGCCGTTCTTGCAGGCGCCGATAGGATTTCGCTCGCCGGCCAGGTTATCCCCTATCTTGCTGTCGTGTGGATGGTCCTCGCTATCGCGTGGATGTTCAAGATGATCTTCCGCCGCGTACGCGATTAGCTTCCCTAAACAAAATGGCCGCCTCGAGGGCGGCCACTTAAATCGTGAGTAAAAGGGATCAGGTCGACGGTTGCGGTTCCATGCCGCCGAGATCGGGGTCCTTGCGCGGCGCGCGGCCGCCTGTTGAGGGCACGGCGGAGCGCCGCTTCGGCTGATCTTCCTTCATCGTGAACTCACGCACGGGCGGCTTGCCCTGCAGGAGATCTTTGACCTCTTGCCCAGAAAGCGTCTCGAACTCGAGCAAGCCCTTCGCAAGCGTATGAAGATCGTCGATGTGCTCGGTCAGGAACTTTCGCGCTCTTTGCTCACCTTCGTCCACGAGCCTGCGGATCTCGGAGTTGATCAGCTGGGCCGTCTCCGCGGACATGTTCTGTGAACGGGTCACCGAGTGGCCGAGGAACACTTCTTCCTGATTGTCGCGATAGCGGATGCGCCCAAGCTTTTCGCTCATACCGTATTCCGTCACCATGGAACGAGCCATGTTCGTGGCTTGCTTGATGTCGTTCGCCGCGCCGGTCGTAACATTCTCAGGCCCGAACACAAGCTCCTCCGCGACCCGGCCCCCGAAGACCATCGCGAGGTAAGCCTCCATCTCAAGCTTCTTCATGCTGTAACGGTCGCGCTCGGGCAGATTGTATGTCACGCCGAGGGCCCGGCCGCGCGGGATGATCGTCACCTTATGGAGCGGATCGTTCCCCGGGATGAACACGCTGACAAGAGCGTGGCCCGCTTCGTGGTAGGCGGTGAGGCGCTTCTCCTCCTCGCTCATGGCCATGGAGCGGCGCTCGGCGCCCATCATGACGCGATCCTTGGCGTCCTCGAACTCGTGCTGAGTGACCACGCGCTTGGATCGGCGCGCGGCGAGCAAGGCAGCCTCGTTTACAAGATTGGCGAGGTCCGCGCCGGAAAATCCGGGCGTGCCGCGGGCAATGACCTTGAGATCGACGTCGGGAGCCAAAGGAACCTTGCGAACGTGAACCTTCAGGACCTTCTCGCGTCCGACGATATCGGGAGCGGGCACGTGAACCTGCCGGTCGAAGCGGCCCGGACGCAGAAGCGCCGGATCGAGAACGTCGGGGCGGTTCGTTGCGGCGATCAGGATGATGCCTTCATTCGCTTCGAAGCCGTCCATTTCAACGAGAAGCTGGTTGAGTGTCTGCTCGCGCTCGTCGTTGCCGCCGCCAAGACCGGCGCCGCGATGGCGGCCGACCGCGTCGATTTCGTCGATGAAGATGATGCAAGGCGCATTCTTCTTGGCCTGGTCGAACATGTCGCGGACACGGCTTGCGCCCACGCCAACGAACATCTCGACGAAGTCCGAACCCGAAATCGTGAAGAACGGCACATTCGCTTCACCCGCGATGGCGCGAGCAAGCAGCGTTTTGCCTGTGCCGGGAGGGCCTACCAGCAAAGCGCCGCGCGGAATGCGTCCGCCAAGCCGCTGGAACTTCTGCGGATCGCGCAGAAACTCGACGATCTCCTGCAGATCCTCTTTTGCCTCGTCGACCCCGGCCACATCGTCAAAGGTGACACGGCCTTGCTTTTCGGTCAGAAGCTTTGCCTTCGACTTTCCGAAGCCGAGCGCTCGCCCTCCGCCCGACTGCATCTGACGCATGAAGAAGACCCACACGGCGATCAGCAGAAGCATGGGGAACCAGTTCACGAGCACGCCGAGAAGCGACGGCACGTCTTCCGATGCGGGC
Source organism: uncultured Alphaproteobacteria bacterium (assembly GCA_963839435.1). Classification (GTDB taxonomy): domain Bacteria; phylum Pseudomonadota; class Alphaproteobacteria; order Rhizobiales; family Rhodomicrobiaceae; genus Rhodomicrobium. The sequence goes on along the minus strand of CAWIVD010000001.1, from coordinate 38,514 downwards.
TTCACAGTGATGCCAGCACCCTTTGAATAGAGCCGCTCAACAAGCTGCGGATCATTGGGCGCGATCGTCTGGAACGTCTGCCCATTGTTTAAGCTGCCGCTAATCTGATTACCCGCGAGTGTAACCGACCGCACGTTCCTGCTCTCTACTTCGTTCAGGAACTGCGAATAATTCATTTCATTCGCGCGGGAGCTGCGAGGATTGTTCTGAACCAGGTTAAACAGCGCTACTAGAAGCAGAGCGATAATGATCCAGATCGCTAAATTACGGAAGTTTGAGTTCATAGGGGCGTTTGTTTTCCCTGGTGCCGCACCGAAAGATGCATGAAGGCAAAGTTTAAGTGATCGTAGCCTTCCTGCATTAAAAAGAAGGTAAGTGTGCCGATTTTTTCAAAGATAGGGTATGGGTGTGTCTTTGCCAAGCACGCTGGCGGTTTCGTCTGGTGTAGCGGTTAAAAACCGGGCAAGGCCTGGGGCGAGCGCCGCTTCGACAGGCGGTCCGGACGTGGGCTCTGAAAAGCTCAATAGAGGCGCACATAGAAGGCGGTTTCCTTTCCAAAGCGCGGGTGTCGTAAGCGCGGCGAGACGGGTCGCCTTGATGGGCAAGCCCTTCTCCTTCATCACCTTTTTGTAAGAAAGCCAGCCGTCCGCGCCAAGCTGCCTCACTGTCAAAGTGCTATCTTCGATGGGCGCAAATGCCAATATGAAGCGGCCGTCCCAAAGGCGCGTGACGCCGGGTTCGAATGGCGTCTGCCTCATTTTCAGGCGTCCAAGTTCGCGATAAAAATTAAGTGTTCCGGAAGCATCCATCATAATGCAGCCTCCAAGGGTTGTCTCTCTTTTTCTCAATTTAAGGTTTGAAAGAAGGTGCTCGAGCCTCATGAGGCGCGGCGGGGCTTCTTTGCCACCGACAAGAGACAGGATGCGACCCAGGGCACGCAGGGCGATGTCGTCAGGAAGCGCCTCAAAAACCCCGCGGCTGATTTTGCCCTGGGCGAGGTCCGTCACATGGAAATGCTGGCGGAGGAGGTCTTCGGTTATCGTCGCAAGCGCATCACGGCTCCGGCTGAGCCGGGACGCGGTCACGGAGAGAGAGGACCGCGTAATTCCAGCCGCGGCCAGCGCCTTCGTGGCATGCCGCAACCGGACGCGTTCGAAGGCGGCGTTGTCGTTGCTCGGATCTCGGAGAAAAGGAACGGAGGAGGCACGGAGGTAGCCCGTGAGCCGCCCCTTCGAGAAGCCGAGAAGCGGGCGCACGATCGCTACGCCGTTCCGTTCGGAGATGGGGGCCATGGCCGACAGCCCATCAACCCCGCTCCCCCGCCGGAGCCGCATGAGCAGCGTTTCGGCTTGATCGTCCCCGGTGTGAGCCGTGACAACGCAGGCCGCGCCGCATGAGCGGGCGTGAGTGGCGAGCAGATCGTACCGGGCACGCCGCGCCGCAGCCTGGATACCGGTTTTCGGCTTTGCTCCGGTCCATTCGAGCGTGGTGTGCGAGAACCCCAAAGCGCGAGCGTGCCCGGCAACAAAGGCCGCTTCTCCTTTGCTCTCGGCTCTCAGCCCGTGATCGACCGTAACGACCGTGATGGAAAGAGGCGGGCGCCCATGGAGGTCCAGCCAACGCCGGGTGAGATTCATCAACGCCATGCTGTCCGGCCCTCCGGAAACGGCGAGGACGGCGGACGGGAAGGGCGCCAGACAGGAAAACGCGCGCAAAAGAGCGGCATCGTCGATAATACTTGGCACGGTACTCGACCACGTTCGGCGAACTCTTTCGAGTTCGATCAACTTTCCCCGGCTTTAGGCGATTCCGATTAAAGTCGGGTTGATCTAAGTGCAGTTCGCCCTTTTCTTCTCGACGTCAGCCCGTTGCAGAACCGTCTTCGGGCCCTGCGGATAACGGCGCTGCAATTCAGCGAAGAAATCGCAGGCTGCCGAATTCTCACCCAGCCGCCGAAGCGAAATCGCCAGCTTCAAGAGCGCTTCCGGCGCGCGCTCATTATTCGGAAAATTCGTGAATGTCTTCAGGAAGCGGTCGGCGGCCTTCCGGTACTCGCCACTCGAAAACGCCGTTTCCCCAAGCCAGTATTGTGCGCCGCCCGCCATGGCATCTTTCGGATACTGATCCATGAACTGCTGAAAATAGGTCTCGGCCGCGGAATATTCGCGTCGGCTGTATGCGCCGTAGGCCTGATCGAAGAGAGCCTTGGCGGATGATGCCATTGGAGCAACGGCGGCCGGTGTCGGGCGGGGCGCAGGGGAAGGTGCGGCGGCGGGCGCCGGCGAATAGGAGTCGGCGCCATAAGAGCGAGGCTGAGCAAGTGATTGGCCGGCGCTCGCCGTCTGCTGCGAGGGCGCACTATAGGCGGGCCGCGAGGCGTAACGGTCGGGCTCGGCCTGTGGGTCGCTGATCGGCGGGAGCTGTTCCTTTTCCTCGAAGCCACTCGCAGGCGCAATTGTATTGTAGCCCATTTGCTCCCGCGGCTCATCGGCGCTTGGCCCGCCCGTGTTCGAACCGGAACGCCCTTCAAGCCGTTGCAGGCGCCGGTTCAGTTCTGCGATCTGCTCGGACAACTGGCGAACCTGTTCGGAGTTTGCGCCGCCGCCTGCCGCCGAATAACCGCCTCCGCCGCCGCTATTCTTCGCGAGCGTTTCCACCGCCGCCACAACGCCGCGTAAATCGGCGACCTGTTCCTCCAGGCGTTCAAGACGTGCGTTCGACGCCGAATTGCTGTCGGCGGCGCCTCGCGGGGACTGCGCGAATGCTGGAGCGAACACGGCGCTCATGGCGAGAAAAATCACGGGTGCGGCAATGCTTTTCATGGGTGCGCCCTGTCTTAAGATCTGCCCCCTTCTCGGACGGTCATGCCTTGCTGTCAACCGCTTTAGACCCACGCCTGCACAGCTGCTTTAATACGCAGCGACGGAACCGCCGCCATCAATCACCGTGACGGTCCGCCTGTTCTGCGACCAGCACGAAATGTCGTCGCAAACGGCCACGGGGCGCTCTTTGCCATAGGAGATTGTCCGAATGCGTCCCGGGTTGATGCCTTGCGCGATCAGGAAGCTTTTCGTCGTCTCCGCGCGGCGCCCGCCCAGCGCGATGTTGTATTCGCGCGTTCCGCGCTCGTCGGCGTGGCCTTCGACTGTGATCGGATAGCTTGCATACTGCCGGAGCCATATCGCCTGGGCGTTCAAAATCGAGCGGCCTTCCGCCGTGAGCTCCGAGCTATCCACCTCGAAGCGGACCGTGTCGCCAATCCGCCCATTGAACTCTTGCTTACTGCCAGGAGGGAAATTTCCGGCGCCGGCACCACCAAGGCCAAAATTCGCGGCCGGCGCATTCTTATCGCAGCCGCCAAGACCGGACAGGACCGCAACGAGAAAGGCCGCGAGCAGGAAGAGACCATGACGTCGCATTCGAATTTTCCTCCTATCGCGCACAACTTCTACGCGAACTTTGATCAGGAAAACGTAAGGGAATGCTTACCACAAGTCTGCTTCTCGGGCCGATTTGTGGCTTTTGCACCTATCCAGGAAGGTTGCGAAGCGCATAAACCCCATTCACGAACGCCTGATGCAAAAAAACCACTTCACGCGATGCCGTCCTATTTCAGAAGGGGCGACCAGGCGGGGTCAGAAGCGAATGACGGCGTTGCAAGCTGTCGTTCATTATATCCGGTCAGGTCGATGCTATAGAGCTTTGGCCCGCCATTGGCCCCCTGGCTATCACGGAAGAACAGGATGATGCGGCCGTTGGGCGACCAGGTTGGCCCCTCATTATGATAACCTTCGGTCAAGAGGCGCTCGCCCGAGCCATCGGGCCGGATCACGCCAATCGCAAACCCGCCATGCACCTGCTTTGTGAAGGCGATGAGGTCGCCGCGCGGCGACCAGACCGGCGTTGAATAGCTCCCATCCCCAAAGGTCATGCGCCGCTGGCCGGAGCCGTCCGTATTCATGACGAAGAGTTGCTGTTTGCCCTGGCGATCCGACTCGAAAACGATGGAGCGGCCGTCGGGCGAATAGCAAGGCGCTGTGTCGATGGCCGAAGATTGCGTCAGGCGGACAAGCTGGCGGCTTCGCACATCCATTTGAAAGATGCTGGAATTGCTGCCTTCCTGGAGGCTCATCACAACGCGGTCGCCCTGTGGAGAAAAACGCGGCGCGAAGGACATGCCGGGGAAATCGCCAAGCACCTGCTCCTGCCCCGACACGATATCGCGCAGCACAACTCGCGGCTCGCCATCGCGATACGCCGTATAGGTGATCTGCTGCGAAAGCGGGTGGAAGCGCGGCGTGAGCACGAGCTCGCGGCCTTGCGTCAACAGCCGGAGGTTTGCCCCATCCTGGTCCATGATGGCGAGACGCTTGACTCGTTCGTTCTTCGGGCCTGTCTCGTCGACGAAGACCACGCGGCTGTCGAAATAGCCTTTCTCGCCGGTAAGGCGCTCGTAGACCGCATCCGCGATGATATGCGCCAGGCGCCGCGACGCGTTCGCCGGAATGTAGAACTGCTCGCCTGCGATCTGGCGGCCGGAGTAGACATCCCAAAGCCGGTACTCGCCTTTCAGCCGGCCATCGCCCGTGTCCACGACGCGGCCGACGACAAGCGCCTGGATATTAAGGACCCGCCAATTCTGAAATTGAGGCGAGGCATCCACGCTGGCGACCCGCTCGATGAACGAGGCGGGGTTGATGGGCTTGAAGAGGCCCGAGCGATCCAGGTCCGCCGTGATGATCTGAGTAATCTCGCCCGCGAAGCCGCCGCCGGAGAACTCCGCGATGGCGATCGGGATCGCCCGCACCTGCCCGCGCCGGATCTCGACCTCGACCTGCGCCGCAGCGTTGCGGGGAACCAGCGCAGCCGCGAGGCTCGCCGCCGTGGAAAGAAGAATATCGCGCCGCCTCATGCCGCCCGCCTTTCGTCATGGGGGCGACCCCTGTTGTCATGGCTGCTCCCCCTATGGTCATGGCCGGGCTTGACCCGGCCATCCAGCCTTGCAATGAGAGCGCCGATAGTTTCACTGGATGGCCGCCTCAAGGGCGCCCATGACGAAAGGGGACCCGGCCATGACGGTGGAAGAGGGTTCATGTCAGCCGCCATACATGTCGCGTGGATTGAACTTGAGAACCATGTCCCGGCAGCGCTCATATTGCTCGGGCGGAACAAGGTAGGGCTGGCCGCGAATCGCGGCTCGGATGGCCGCATCGGCCATGGTTTGGTAGGTCGGCGACATGGATGCATCCATCACGCTTGGCGGCCGCAAAAGCGTGCCGTCCCTGTTCAGCTCGATGCGAAGGCGCACGATCGTGGCTTCGGCGGATTTCGCACCGATGGGCAAGTCCCAGTTCTGCTCGATGCGGCTTTGGACGAGATCGGCGCAGGTGCCGGCATTCATAGCGCCGCGTGCCTGGGGCAAACCCATGGCCTGATCCTGAAGCGCAGTGGCTGGATGCCAGGGGCGGCTCGGATCATAATCGCCGGACGGCGCGCCAGCATTCGGATCACGGTTCGACACAGCAGCCTGGCGGTCCGAATAGACTTTCGAGGGCGGCGCTTCCATCGGCGATTGCGACGTTTGTGGGCGCGGGTCGCTGGGCGCGTCTTCATTCAGAAGCGGCTCCGGGACGGGTTTCGCTCCGGCGGCCTTTGGTTTCGGCGCAGGCGTCGGCGCCGGTTCGGATGGCGTCACTAAAGAGATGCTTTTATATCCGGCTCCACTGATCCGGCCCATGCTCTGCGCGAGGTCGCCATAACTCACTGATTTGTCCACCTTCAGGTAAATCGGTTCGTCGAAACCTTTGCGTCTCTGCGTAATCATATTCAGTTTGCTTTTCAACTGCTCTGGCTCGACTTCGGTTTCACCAATGAGAACTTTTCCCCGGGCATCGATGGTGATGACCAACGGTGGGGTATTGGAAAGCACGCCCCCGTTCGTGTCTCCATTTAGCGAGGCCGACTGCCGGTAGGGAGCATGGCGAGGGGGGACAGGTGAGGGATAAGTCTCGACTTGATATGGATTGATAGTCTTAATTCCTTGTAAGTCATGAAGCCACACAGCCAATAGAATTACACCGCTGCAGATGAGACATGTTCTTGCGACCGTTGGGAATATTCCGAAGCTTTTTGCGTGGAAAGCAATAGGAATACTGATCTTATTGGTGCATCGCCTTGCCCTCATATCGGCTCGGTAACGCACTCCGGCCTCAATGTACTCTTTCTCTACTTCTGAAACCATAATTTAAGAACTCCCGATGGCATCGGGCCTAGTATGCAGGCGGGAGTTAAATACATTACTGATGCATCAGAGACAGATTGCAGTATCAGCCGCCATACATGTCGCGTGGATTGAACTTGAGAACCATGTCCCGGCAGCGCTCGTATTGCTGCGGCGGGATGGGATAAGGCTGGCCCCGCTCCGCTGCGCGAATAGCCGCTGACGCCATGGCTTGCTGGGTCGGTGTCACGGATGCATCCATCACTGTTGGAGGCCTCAGCAGAGTGCCATCGCGGTTGATCTCGACTCGAAGGCGCACAATTGTGGTTTCGGCGGACTGCATGCCGGGGGGCAAGTCCCAGTTCTGCTCGATGCGGCTTTGGACGAGATCGGCGCAGGTGCCGGCATTCATCGCGCCGCGCGCCTGGGGCAAGCCCATGGCCTGATCCTGAAGCGAGCTGGCCGGATGCCAGGGCTTGTTCGGATCATAATCGCCAGACGGCGCGCCTGCGTTCGGATCGCGGTTCAACACAGCGGTCTGGCGGTCCGAATAGACTTTTGAGGGAGGCGCTTCCATCGTCGATTGCGATGTGTGCGGCTGCGAGTCGCGCGGGGCGTCCTTTTGAAGGATCGATTCGATGCGATTTGGATCAAAAGGCCGCGCTGGAGCAGGTTTCGCTTCGGCGACCTTTGGTTTCGGTGCGGGCTTCGGCGCCGGTTCCTTCTTCACAACGGGCTTTGGCTTTTCGACGGCAGGCTCGGTCTTGGCCTGCTCCACAGGTTTCGGCGCAGGGGCTGGCGCCTCGGCAGCCTTCGGGGCCGGAGGCGGAAGCGCCTCTTTCTCTGTTGGTTTCGGAGACGGCTTCTGCTCGACCTCCTTCTTCGCGCTCGCCTGCGCGTCCGGCGCCTTCACCTGCGCGGGCGTGGCCGGCTTGTCAGCCTTGCCGTCGGTCTTGCCAGCTTGCCGCTCGCTGTAATCCTGAGGCGACATGATTTCCACCGACACCGGCAAAGGCGGTGGCGCCTCGTCCTTGCCGCCGCCCACGAAGTTAAAGATCACCACCCCGAAAACCAGGATGTGAAGCAGAATGGAGCCTATGAGGCCATACCGCACAATCGATCCTTCCCTCAGCGCTTGTCGTCAAGCTCCGTCACCAGCGACAGGCGCTTATATCCCGCTCCGGCGATTCGTCCCATGACGCGCATGAGTTCCCCGTAGTTTGTGGCTTTATCCCCGCGCACGAAGATCGCTTCGTCGAGGCCTTTGCGCGCCTGAGTGATAGCCTCCAATTTTGGCTGAAGCTCGTTAAAGGGGATCTCCGCCTCCTGAATGAAAATCTTGCCCTGGGGATCGACCGTGACCGTCAGCGGCTCGCTATCCGACTGCAGCGCTGAGCCTTCGCTTTTCGGCAAATCCACAGGCACGCCGGCGGTCAGGAGCGGCGCGGCCACCATGAAGATGATGAGAAGCACCAGCATAACGTCGACGAATGGCGTGACGTTGATCTCCGCCATCGGCTTGTGCCGCTTCCCCCTCCCGCGTCTTCCCCGGCCCTGGCTGCTCGTGCCGGATTGAAGTGATGCGCCCATACAATCGCCCTCCGCTCCCTCGCCACTTTCGTCATCCCGGCCAAGCGAAGCGCGAGCCGGGATCGTAAAAAGGGAGGCGTTTTTAAATGTTACGATCCCGGATAAGGCTTCGCCTTTCCGGGATGACGACCATGACCGAGGTTCTTCTCCTTAAGCTTTCAGATCAAGCTGGCGCGAAACTATCGCCGAGAACTCATCGGCAAACGCTTCCAGCCGCTGCGAAATCCGGGACGCGGATTGTGTAAACGCATTGTAGAAAATCACGGCGGGAATTGCGGCGAGAAGGCCGAGCGCCGTCGCGAACAAGGCTTCCGCAATGCCGGGCGCAACCACCGCGAGATTGGTGTTCTTGCTGGCCGCGATGCCCTGGAAGGCGGTCATGATGCCCCACACCGTGCCGAACAGGCCGATAAAGGGAGCAACCGCGCCGACCGTCGCGAGAAACAGGAGCCTGCGCTCCAGGCGCTCCATCTCGCGCATGATCGTCACGTCCATGACGCGCTCGATCCGCATCTGCACGCCCGACAGCGGCTTGGCCGTGCCTTCGATGGACCGCCGCCACTCCCGCATCGCCGCTACGAAAAGCGCCTGCATGGAGCTTGCCGGCTTCTGCGAAACCGCCTGATAGAGCTCGTCGAGAGACTGTCCCGACCAGAAAGTGCGCTCGAATTCATCGGTCTGGCGTCGCGCGCGGGAAAACGCGAAACTCTTCTCGATCACGATGGACCAGCACCAGACCGAGGCCAGTGTCAGCCCGATCATGACGAACTTCACGACCGGATGGGCTTGAAGGAACAGACCTAGAAATGAAAAATCGCTCATTGTGAATTTTGATTCCGGAACTGGAAGCGCGGGCGCGCTTCACCGAGCCCCGGCCTCTCCCGTGGAGTTTGGGAGGAAGCGTTTGCGCGCAAGAATGTCCAAAGTGAGGATTTCTGGACACAAAATGATTGTCGCCGAGGTTGTGCGACATGGATTCGCCAACGCTTGAACAATTTTCTGCGAAAGGTCGATTGCGGAATTGGCCTGGATTTCGCGGGTTCCCGCTTTTCCCTCAAGACCGGCTCTCAACTTGCGGCTCTCCTTCTTGATCTTCAATGGGCCGTCCGAAACCAGCCCTTCATTTTAAGTCCATCGCGCAAATTGAAGCCGAGGAGCGTGAGGTTCGCCGCTCCCGCAATAAGCTCAAGCGCCTGGACTGCAACCTTAACCGCAAGCCTTGAAACCTGCTTAAGATGTTGATAATTAATGGATTTATATAACTATATATCTATATAGATAGATAGCCCTTTTTGCAAAACGAACCCAATTTATTTTGTATTAACGGCGGTGCGCCTCAAATACAGGCTCCGGCTGATGCCGAAGCGCCGGTTTATCCTCATCCGCGTTGATGATATGGGTCGAAAGCTCTGACGGTTGGATCAGTCTGGCGGCCGCAGGTATCGCCCGAGATCGGCGCGCTTGAGCTTGCCATTCGCGGTGCGCGGCAGGCTTTCAACGACGACATATTCCTTGGGCCGCTTATAAGCGGCGAGCGTTGTGGCGGCGAAGGAGGCGAGGTCGTCCGCGATGCCGCCCCTTGTTTTGTCGTGCGGAACGATGAAGGCCGCGATAATGGAGATACCGTCGCGGACGCCAACTTCCGTGACGGCTGCTTCCGCAACGGCGGGATGCTTCGCAAGCTCCTGCTCGACCTCGGCCGGGGAAACGCGAAATCCGCCGGCGTTCATCAGTTCGTTACGGCGGCCGAGATGGGTCACATACCCTTCCTCGTCCAAGACGCCGGCGTCGCCGCCTATGAACCACGCGCCGCGATAGACGTCAGCTTCCTCCACAGGCCTGCGCCAATAGCCAAGCATCAGGCCGGGGTCGCTTCGATGAACTGCGATCAGTCCCTGTGCGCCTGCCTGAAGCGGTTCTTCGCCGCGAGTTTCGTCCAGGATTGCGACGCATCGCTCCGCCTGCGGCCGCCCGACGGTTCCGGGCTTTCTCGGCACGCCGGGTGCGCTCGAAAGGTAGGTCGAGATTTCGCTCTGGCCAAGCGCCTCGTAAAGGGGCGTTCCTGCCCGCTCTCGCCATTCGTCCGCGACTGCGTTCGGCAGCGCCTCTCCGGCTGTCAGCCCGTGGCGGAGCGCGTGGGTGCTGGCTCTACTGAGATCGCCATATTTCAGGATTTGACGGTAGACGCCGGGCGCCGCCGCGAAAATGGTGACATCGAAAGCCTGCATCAGGCGCGGCCACAGAGCGGGGGTTTTCTCTCCGGTATAGACGATGGCCGTCGCGCCGTTGGCCCAGGGGTCGGTGAGGCCCGTTCCCATCGTATAGGTCCAGTTGAAGCTGCCCGCGTGCATCAGCCTGTCGCTGGGCGTGATCCCGTACCAGCCCTGATACATGGGCCGCCGTCCCCAGGCGCTCCGGTGGGCATGCAGCACGCCTTTCGGGTTGGCGGTCGTTCCCGAGGTATAGATCAGGAAGGCCGGATCGTTGGCGGCGGTGTCTGCGTACCGGGCGAGTGGACCGGTTTCGATGGCGGCTACAAAGGCTTTTTTCGGGATGATGACGAGGTCGGGAGGGAAGGCGCCATGCGGCAGGCTGTCGTCGAGGAGGATCGCCCCGGCTTCGCAGTCGCCCAGCATGAAGGTCAGTTCGCGCTCGGTGAGGTCCGGCGATGCGGGGACGGGAATGAAGCCGCCCGCGATGGCCCCGAAAAACGCGATTGCGTAGGCGGTGCGATTGCGCAAGCGGATGAGAATGCGGCTGCCGGGCTTCAGCTCATACTTGGCGCCGAAGGTATAGGCAGCGCGAAGCACAGCCTGCTCGACGGCGGCGTAACTCCAGGTCTCGACGTCGCGCCCGTCTGGATCGTGAACCACAAGCAACGCAGATTTATCTCCTGCCGCGCTCGCGGCATTGAGGCAATAGCGCGCCATGTTGAAGGCTTGCGGCGGAAACTCGCCGCGATATCCAAGCTTAGCGTTGCTCACGGCCTTCCTTAAAACTCTGCGATGCAGCGCTTTTCGCGGTGCCTGCCCACCATGTTTCGATCCTTGCGCCGTAAAGTGTCGATAGCGCGGGCTGTCGCAGGAAAGACCACGCTGCAATCCATTGCTTCGGCGCATAATACAATGGAATGCCGTAACGGCCGGAGAGCAAAATCCGGTCCAGCGCCCGGACGGCCGAAACAAACTCGGCCCGCGTCTTTGCCGCCAGCATCGCCGCGATCATGGCGTCAGCCCCGGCGCTCTGCACTCCGGCGTAATTGAAGCTCCCTTCCTGCGATGCCGATTCGCGGGACCAGCGGAAACTCTGCTCGTTTCCCGGCGAGAGCGAGGAGGACCAGCTCGTCTGCATCATATCGAAGTCGAACGAGGTGCTGCGCCGCTGGAATTGCGCCGAATTGATCAGGCGGACCTGCGCGGTGATCCCGATCTGCCGCAGGAAGCGGGAATAGGCCAGCGTCAGCCGCTCCTGCTCGTGGGTCGCGCAGAGCATCTCGAACGTAAAGGGCTGCCCGGTCGCCTTGCTCGTCATCACGCCGTCCCGGAGCTCGAAACCGGCTTCCTCCAGCAGCGCGATGGCGCGCTTGCGGCCGTCGCGATTGGTGCCGGAGCCGTCGGTCACGGGTTGGCTGAATTCGCCTTCCAGGATGCCCGGCGCAAGCTCGTTTGCGAAAGGCGCAAGCAGTTCGCGCTCGCGGGCATCGGCTGGACGGCCATGCGAAGACAGTTCGGAGCGGTCGAAAAAGCTTTCGGTGCGGGCGTAGAGGCTGCGAAACAGCGTCCTGTTCAACCACTCGAAATCGAAAACGAGCGTGAGCGCCTCGCGCACGCGCTTGTCGGCGAACAGTGACCGGCGCGTATTGAAGACGAGCGCCGACATCGGCGCGGGCACGCCCACCTCGAACGCGAGTTTCTTCACGAGCCCGTCCCTGACAGCAGGAAAGTCATACGCCTCCGCCCATTTCACCGCGTCGATGGGATCGCTGTCGCCCTGCAAATCGAAGAGGCCCTTGCGGAAGGCCTCCATCATGGCCGTGTTGTCCCGATAATAATCGATGCGGATGGTGTCAAAATTGAACTGTCCACGCATGATCGGCAGATCGCGGCCCCAATAATTCGGGTTTCGGCGGAAGGTGATGCTTGCGCCGGGATCGACGGACTCGACACTATAGGGGCCGCTTGCCACAGGCTTTTCGAAGCTTGTCTTTTCGAAGCTTTCGGCGCTGATCGCGTGGCGGGGCAGGACCGGCATAAGCCCGACGATCAGCGGCATCTCGCGGTCGCCGCCCCCCTCGAAGGTGAACTTCACGCCGCGTTCGCCAATCTTTTCCGCGGTCGCAACCTTTCCGTAATAGAGCCGGTGGTTGGGCCGGCCCTTGCTTTTCAAGAGCGACCAGGAGAACAGCACATCCTCCGGCGTGATCGGCGTCCCGTCCGCGAATCGCGCCTCGGGACGAAGCTGGAAAACGACCCAGCTCCGGTCCTCAGGCGTTTCGACGCTTTCGGCAATCAGTCCGTAAAGCGAGAAGGGTTCGTCAAAGCTGCGTGCCAGAAGGGTCTCGTAAACATACTCCCTCATGCCCGCGACCGGCGCGCCCCTCACGATGAATGGATTGAGGCTGTCGAACGAGCCGAGGACGCCAAGCCGCAGAGCGCCGCCTTTCGGAGCATCCGGGTTGACATAATTAAAATGTGTAAACGCCGCGCCGTATTTCGGCGCGTCGTGCATGGCAATGCCTGGTTGGGGATCGGCATTTGCCGAAGCCACGCCCGCAAGAGCAGCGATAATCGCAGCTTGCACCAGAACAGCAAATCGACCTTGCATCCCCGTCAAAAGCATCGGAATCCCGAGTGGCAAAGGGGCGAGCGTTTCTCGCCTCATTCCCTGCCGTGTAAGGCTCTAAGCCCGGAAACCCTCAAAATCATGGCAAACGGGCCACGCCCCTCGGCGAAAGGTTAACGGTCCGGGGGAGTGTTTCACGGCAACGTGTAACTGTCACGGGAAAGCCGCAATTCCGGTTATTCAAGCAACAGTGACGGTCCTGGGGTATGGGGCCAGGGGAACAGCCAACACGTTTGGGTGAAAGGTTCAGTTTAATGGTTTTCACGAGGCTTGTGAAGGCGGCAACCTTTGGGTTCGTCGCAGCGTTTGCGCTCACGCTCGGCCTGACCGATGCGATGGCGCAAGGTAAAGACAAGGGGGGCAAAGCTCCCGCAGCCCCCGCGGCTCCCGGACCGCAAGCGGCTGCTGGCCAGAAGCCGGCTGACGTTTGGTACAAGCTTTGTATCGACGTTCCGGTTGCAGAGGCTACGAAACCGGGTGAGCAGCCAAAGCAGCAAAAACCCGAAGACATGAAGAAGGTAAATGTCTGCCTGACACAGGTTGACGTTCGCGACAATGCGACCGCCATCCTCATCGGCAAGATTGCCGTTCGCCAGGTCGCGGGGCAGGACAAGCCGCAGATGCTTGCCATGCTGCCTCTCGGCTCCGCTTTGCCGCCCGGCGCGCTCGTTAAGGTCGATGACAAGGAGCCGATCAAGCTCCAGTACACGACGTGCGACCAGGCCGGTTGCTATGCGGAGGCCAACATCGAGCCCGTTCTCATCGATCAGATGAAGGGTGGCAAACAGATTGCTTATCTCGGTATCGACGTTACGGGCCGTGCCCTGAGCATTCCTCTTCCATTGGAAGGCTTTGCAAAAGCTTTCGAAGGGCAGCCGGTTCCTGTTGAGAAATACAATGAGGATCAGCGCAAGATTGCCGATGTCATCCGCCAGCGGCTTGCCGATCTGAAGAAGCAGCGGGAAGATGCGAAGGACGCTCAAGCGGCGGGCGCCGCTGCTCAGCCGGCGAAGAAGTAAGACGGTCATCGCGGGCCGCCGCTGGAACAGCCCGCGTTGACTGGGATAAGCAGATCCAGGACTTTGGAATCGTCAACTTACCGCCCTTAATCGGAATCGATTAAGGGCGAGTTTATCTGGGGCGGCCTCTCGAACATCAGAAGCTCTCGCTATTGCGGGAGCTTTTTTTGTTGGGCTGAGTTCGCTGGGATAGAGCGAGGGCAAAGCTCCGCTGAAGCCGTGAAGTATAAGGTGCGCCTGCATAGCAAGCATTTGCACTGCAGCAGTTCGAGGTTCGCCAGCTACAACGCTGCCTTCTACGGAAGTGAAGGATAGCGGCATCGGTGGCTGCAACTTCAGCGAACTGCGAGATCTGAGGTAAGGCCATGGACGCCTATCACGACGCGGTCGAGATCTGGTCATGATATAGTCGTTGATCCCGCGGACAGATTGGCTTGAAGTTGCCGTCAAAGGCGCCAAGAAGCTTTCTCTCCCTAACAGTTGTATCAGCCGTTTAAAAGGCGTTGATCGGGTGAGCATCCGCTCCCCAGCATCTAGTTCTGATAATACCTCAGCCTTGGCTGCGGATGTTCAGTGATGGCGTGGCCTGCGCGTTGCGCTGGACGATCGGAGCGCGGCAAGTCGACACGAGCGCGGTCTCCACCTCGCTGCCCGCAAAGCGCTTCTCCGCCTTTTTGGGCCGTCAAAATCGCCAATTTCCTTACTGCAACGATCCCGGATAGGCGCAAGCCTTGCCCGGAATTGTAACACATAGAAGCGGCGACTTTTTTGCAATCCCGGCACGAGGCTGGGCCGCGTATGCGTGATTGATGAGTTTGCCAGGATGCAAAGAGAACGGCTTAAGCCGGTGGCATTCGGACTCTTGTCTGAAAGACAGTCGTATCGCTGACGGGGATTTCAGCGGCGGGACTTGCGGGCCAACGAAGGCTCTAAGTTTTCATTATCGGAAAACCGCTTCGCACTTTTCCGGACGCACTCTGGAGCCGCAGTTTTGCGTATCATACTACCGGTCCCTGAATTACTGAGGCGAGCCGGCAAAACAAAAGCGGCGCCCGAAGGCGCCGTTCAAGCTCAGCGATATAAGTTACTTCAAGGGAGGTAAAAACGTGTTGTCGACCCCGAGGTGGTAGTTCAAGCCAACCTTGACGGTGTTGATGTCGAGGTCATGATTGAAAGCGCCTCTGCCGCCGACGGTGCCGTCAGGGTTATAACTGGTAAGCGAGGAAACACTTGTTCCGAAATCGAAGTACTGATACTCGACCTTCACGCTCCAGGCCGGGTTCCAAAGATACTCCACGCCGCCGCCTGCTGTCCAACCAACGTGGGTGCTATCCCCCGTACTGTATCCCGTGTAGCCTACGTAAGAATCCGAAACGTTCAACTTTGCGTCGAGGACCGCGAGACCGCCCTTTCCGTAGAGCAGCCACGGACCCCAGGTCCAGCCCAGGCGGCCCGTTACGTCCCCATAAAAGCCGGTTGAAATGCTAGAGTATGCAGTTTCGCCGACGAGCGGATAGGGGGCGCTGAGCAATTTGTTGCCGCTGAGACCCAAGGCGCCGAAATCGGCTTCGATACCGAACAGGACGCCGCCCCGCTGCGCATTATAGCCGACCGTGCCGCCTCCGAAGACGCCGCTGACAGACTGGTCCGTACGCTGCACGCCGAAAGCAGCGAGGTTAGTGCCCTGATTGCCCGAAACAGCATCTGTGGCCCAGTAGCCATCAAGGTCATGGGTGTTCACGTCTGCCCAAGCGCCGCCGATATGCACACCGCCGTAGAAGCCAGACCACAGCGCAACTGGCGCGGCAACTGGGAATGGAGCCGGGCCCGGGCCGGGGGCATAGATGTCAGCTGCATCTGCCTGCGCCGCAAAGGCAAGGGCGCCCAGCGCTGCTACACCGGTAGTGATATATTTTATGCTGGACGCCTTCAGGCCCAGATTGCCAGGAAGCTTCATCTCTCAAGTCCCCATCTAGTCAACTGTTTTACACGAACCACTCAGGACAGGAGCCCTCGGCGGTGCCTATCGTTCATCGATGGGAGGATATTAGATCTGGCCCTGACGGCGCGCAAGATTTACAACGCACGCGCCAGAAATCAGCAGCGCACGGTGGATTAATCAAACTTGATTACAAAAATCGCGCCGAAACAGCAGCTTACTCGTCCGACAGCGGACGAATCCAGCAGCTCATCGCGTTGCAAATAAGCAACAAAAAGCGCAAAACCGCACTTAGTACTTACGCGACAGGATGGGAGACGGTCAGAAGATGAGCTGATTTCGAGCCATTTAGCAATCTGAACGTGTCCGCCTCTCGCTGTTTGGAACGAAGCCGCCGTGTCCAGATACCGATCGCCGCCTGGCCCGATTTCACCGGATTTTCCAATGCGCGCGAATGCCAAATGGATTATCGTGCTTTTTCCAAGGACATTGCCCGAACCAAGGATGGCGAATGGCACGGCGGTATGCGATTTGGGACGTTTTCACCAACACGCCTCTCGCGGGAAATCCGCTTGCGGTGGTTCTGGACGCAGGCGGCCTCACCACCGAGGCCATGCAGGCGATCGCGCACGAGTTCAACCTCTCGGAGACCGTGTTCGTGCTGCCGCCGCGCCTTCCCGCACATACGGCTCACGTCCGCATCTTCTCGCCATCGACAGAGCTTCAGTTTGCCGGTCATCCCACGGTCGGCGCGGCCATCCAGCTTGCCGATGACAGGATTTCGGGGGCCGCTGCCGATTGCGATGCCCTCATTGTTCTGGAGGAAGGCATCGGCAGCATCCGCGTGGGGGTGGTTGGCCGCAGCGGGCATGCGCCCTATGCCGAGTTCGATGTGCCCAAACTGCCCGAACTTGCGGGAGCGCCCGCGCATGAGGACAGGATCGCTGCCGCCCTCGGCCTCGCGCCGCAGGAGATCGGTTTTGCGAACCACAAACCCTCGCAATACGACGCCGGCATCTCCTTTACTTTCGTTCCCCTGCGGGATTTGGATGCGATGACGCGGGCGCAGATCATGCCTTCTCATTGGGACGAAGCCTTCCACGGAAGCAATGGCAAAGTCTTTCTCTATTGCCGCGATACAATTCAGCACAATGCATCCTTCCACGCCCGCATGTTCGCTCCTGGCGTGGGCGTGCCGGAAGATCCGGCGACAGGGTCGGCCGCGGCGGCGTTCCCGGCAGTGCTCCATCGCTTCGATCAACTGCCGGAGGGGACGTCCGAGTTCGTCATCGAGCAAGGGATCGAGATGGGACGCCCGAGCGAGATCAAGCTCGAGATCGAGGTCGCGGGCCGCCGCATCAAGCGCGTGCGGATTGGTGGCTACGCCTGCCTCGTCATGCGCGGAAAGCTGTTCGTTTAGCCCCCTCATCCGTCCTTCTACCGGCAAGGCCGCCTTGGCGAGCTTGCAACATAGAGTGACCGCATCCGCGAGCGAATGCGGTTCGGGAGAAGGAACGCCGTGGCAACCGTCGCGACCTGCCCCCTCTCCCCTCGCCGGAGAGGGCCGGGGTGAGGGGCGTTCACTCGCCTTCCTCATCCTCATAGCCGAGAAGCGAGAGAGCGCGCGCCTCAAGGCCCGCCTTCCGGCAATAATGGACCAGCGCCTCCTCCCGGCCATGCGTCACCCAAATCTCCCCCGCTCCCGTCTCGTGGATCGTCTCGACGAGTTCGGTCCAGTCGCAATGGTCGGAGATGATGAGCGGCAGTTCCACGCGTTGCTGCTTCGCACGCGCGCGGATTTGCATCCAGCCGGACGCGGCCGCTGGGATGACCTCCGGCAGCGACCTCGACCAGCGGTCCGCCAGTTGCGAGGGCGGGCACAGCACGATTTCGCCCGCGAGGCTTTTGCGGTTTTCCTTGGTGACAGGCGCGAAAGGGCCAAGCGCCACGCCGCGCTCTTCGTAAAGTTCTGTTGTCTTCACGAGCGCGCCATGGAGGTAAATCGTCTTGTCGTATCCGGCGCGCCGCAACTCGGACATGACCCGCTGCGTCTTGCCAAGCGCATAACAGCCAACGACGTGGCAGCTGCCGGGAAAGATCGCGAGCGAGGTTAGAAGTTTCTCGATCTCCTTTTGCGGCTCGGGATGACAAAAAACCGGCAGGCCGAAGGTCGCTTCGGTTATGAACACGTCGCACGGCACAAGCTCGAACTCCCGCGCTGTGAGATCGGCGGTGCGCTTGTAGTCGCCGGACACTACGAGGCGCGCGCCGCCATGCTCGATCAGCACCTGGGCCGAGCCGAGGATGTGTCCCGCAGGGTAGAGCGTGACGCGCGCATCGCCGCAATGCATCGCTTGTGCGTATGGCAGCTCGACGCTTTTTTGCGCGAAGCCCTCGCCGAGCCGGCAAGCCATGATGGCGATGGTGTCAGGCGTGGCCACGACTTTCGTATGCCCGGCCCGGGCGTGATCGGAATGGCCGTGCGTGACGACCGCTGCGAGAACGGGCCGCACAGGGTCGATGAAGAAGTCTCCAGCCATGCAGTACAGCCCTTCGGGCCGAACCTCCATCCAGTCGCGGGGATGACTCATACCAACCGTCAGAGCGTTCGCCTCAATTGTCCGAGCCTAAAGCGTATTGCGATGAGTTGGAACCGATGTCATGGCCGCCCTCCGAGGCAATCCAGCCTCAAGATCCAAAAACATGGAATTTGTTGCCCTGGATGGCCGCCTCGGGGGCGGCCATGACAATAAGGGCAACGGTCCTTTTACCGGAATGGCTGACACAGCGCTGTTTCAGGAGGCGGCGGCTTGAGCGGGGCCGGAACGCAAGACCCTGCGAACCAACTCGACCAGAACCCGCGCGGGGGTGGGCTTCGTGAGCACCTGCGCATCGGGCCAATCCCGCCTCAGCTGCTCCACGGCGGCGTAACCGGTATAGAACACGATCCCGACACCTCGTCCCTTCAGCTCGAGGGCTGCCGGGAAAACGTCCTCATCCCGAAGGCTGACGTCAAGCACGGCGGCGCACATGGTCGCGGTCTGCGCCAGGCTGAGAGTATGGGCCAGCGTCAGCGTGGGGCCGAGTATTTTTGCCCCCGCTTTTTGAAGCGTAATGCCAAGGTCGAAGGCGAGGATCGCATCGTCTTCCGCAACGAGGATCCGGGTTCCTTGCAATGGCTGGTCGGCAATCAGGTTCATTCGATCCGCACAGACTTCGCCGGCAAAGTCACTGTATACAAAAGGCCCTCCGGATCAAAGTTCAATGCAACGTTTGCCTCAGGCAAGCCATTTTGAATCAAATAGCTGCCAAATCCCTGCTTCGAGGGAGGGGCGACCTTCGGCCCGCCCGTCTCGTGCCAGCGGAATTGAAACTCAGGTTCTGCCCCGTCGGGCTTTAATCCCCACTCCAACCTGAGAGTTCCCGCCTTAGAGGAAAGCGCCCCGTATTTCAACGCATTCGCCGCAAGTTCATGAAGAACGAGCGCGAATGGCGTAGCGAGATCAGGCGGCAAGAAGAAGTCCGGGCCGTTCATCTCGATGCGTTTGACTTCGATCTCGTAGGGAGCAAGCTGCTTTTCCGCCAATTCCTTCAACGCGGCTCCGCGCCAATCGCTTCTGACGAGCAGATCATGAGCGGCCGAAAGTGCGGTAAGCCTGTTCGTGAAGGCTTCCAGTGCCTGATCCCTTGGAACGTCCTCCGCAAACGAAAGGCGCGCCATCGCCTGGACGACGGCCAAGGTATTCTTCACGCGATGGGAAAGCTCGCTCAAGAGGAACCGCAGGTGCGCTGCGCTCGCCTTCAGATCCGCTTCCATTTTCAAACGCGCAGTAATATCGAAAAAGGTGCAGACGACGCCGTCGATCCTGTCGTCCACGGTTCTGTAGGGCCTGATCCTCGTTAGAAACCAAGTTCCGTTGCTCTCTACTTCCCGCTCGACGATCTTGAGATCCTTGAGAACGGGCATGCGCATCGGCTGCGAAGTTTGGATAATCGAGCCGGTGCGTGAAGTCCGTAATCGGCCTGCCCTCGTCATGTGCTTGAATGTTGAAAAGGTCGGAGATCTTCGGGGTAAAGCGTTGGATTCGGAGTTGATGGTCGAGAAACAGCGTTCCGACGTCGGTCGCGGCCATGAGATTTTGCAAATCGTTATTCGCGCGCGACACGCTATCGAGCTTCAGTTTAAGTTCGGCATTAACGGTTTGAAGCTCCTCATTAATCGATTGCAGTTCCTCCTTGCTCGTTTCAAGCTCCTCGGCCGTGGAGCGATATTCCTCGTTGACGGATTGCAGTTCCTCGTTCGACGCGCGGAGCTCTTCGTTGGCGGCCTCGAACTCTTCCCGGCTCGCCTTCAAACGCGAGCGCGTGACCTCGAGCTCCTCCTTGAGAACCCGCACGAAGTCGGCCGCGGCTTGATCGCGTATCGATTGAATATGGTCTTGATCCGCCTCCTCGACCGCATCACCCTCAATAAAGAAGACGACAGCCTGACGCGGATTGCCGCCATCGGGAGCGGTGGGCTTGACCTGGAGGTAAACCCGGCGAGGCGATCCGTTGAAGCGGACCGGAATAGGCAGGCTGAGGCTCTGCTGATTGCGCTCGAAGGCCCGGTGAAGACCGGCCCTGAGATCGAACCGGAGTTCAGGCCGCACCAGTTCCGTGACGTCGTTGCGCATCTGCCCCGCTGAAGGCTGGACGAAACGGCCCGCGTTCTCAGACATATGGACGATTTGGAAGTTCGCATCGACGAGCATGGTCGGCGGCGCAATCTGTTCGAGCGCTCGCTGATGTATTGCCGCGGGAGATTGCTTCGTCTGCGCCGAAATGAGCTGCTGTGGGATACCCTGGGAGCGCGGTCCGATAACGACGCTCTGAAATTCACCATGATGCCCCTCCCGCATGGCTGACTGGTAGATTTTTGCATCCCGGTCAACAACGCGGAATATGCCTGCGGAGCTCTCGGCTGTTTCCGACGAACCAAGAAAGAGATAGCCGCCAGGCTTCAAGGCATAGTTGAAGGTCGCCAGGATCTGATCCTGCAGGTCCTTTTCGACGTAGATCAGGAGGTTGCGGCACGATATGAGATGCAGCTTCGAAAAAGGCGGGTCCTTGAGAAGACTGTGGGTGGCGAAGAGGACCATCTCCCGGATCTCACGCGCTACGCGGTAATGATCTGCTTCCTTCGTGAAATATTTCCGCAGGCGCTCTTCGGTCACGTCGGCTTCTATCGCGAGGGGATAACGCCCCTCTCTCGCGATGGCCAAAGCGTTGACATCCAGATCGGTTGCGAAAATCTGCAATTCCGGTCGAACCTCCCGGCGAGCAGCCTCCTCGGCGACCAGCATTGCGATGGAGTAAGCCTCCTCGCCGCTGGCGCAGCCTGGCACCCAAACGCGAATTGGACCGTCTTGGTGTTCATCCTGCCCGAACAGATCGGGGATCACCTTCCGGGCAAGGGCGTCGAAAGCATCCCGGTCGCGAAAAAACGTCGTCACCGATATGAGAAGATCCGCGAACAGGCTGTCCACCTCTTCGGGCTTGCCTTTGAGGCGCTCGAAGTACTCCGCGAGGTTCGGCACCTTGCGGACCTGCATCCGCCGGGCGACCCGCCTGTAAATCGTCGAGCGCTTATAGCGCAAGAAGTCGTGGCCGGTGCGCGAGCGCAGGTAGCTAAGGATGCGCTTCAGCATCTCCTCGTCGCTGGGCGCCAAGTGTTCGGCGGGAACGTGCTCCTTTGTCTTGATGATTTCCACGAGCTGATGCGCAAGCTCGCGAACGGGAAGCACCACGTCGGCCAACCCCGTTGCAATTGCGCTCCGCGGCATGGATGGATATTCGGCCTCATTCGGATCTTGCACCAGGATGAGGCCGCCCGCCTCCTTGATGGCCTTCGCGCCAAGCGCTCCGTCGGAACCAGCGCCCGTGAGCACCACGGCGAACCCGTCGCCATGCTGATCTGCGAGAGACCGGAAGAACTGATCGATGGGTGAGCGTCTTCCCCGCGGCTCGTCGAACGGGAAGGTCGCGATCTCATGGTCCGTAATGAGAAGCCTCCGGTTCGGAGGAATGACAAAAATTTTGTTCGGCTCAAGCGGAGCCTTCTGGTTCACCTGCTGCACCGGCATCTGGGTTTTTCTGCCGAGGATTTCTGCAAGCTCGCTGGTGTGGGTCGGCTCAAGGTGAACGATGACCACATAAGCAGCGCCTGTATCTGGAGGGATTTCCTGAAAAAAGTGCTGAAGCGCCTTCAGGCCGCCGGCGGATGCGCCGATGCCGACGGTTGGGAAGCTCGGCTCGGCCCGAGGCCTGATCGTTTCTTCTACTGGAGAGGTTTCGCCCTGTGCCATATCGGCACCCCTTTTTTATGTCCACTCATAGGCCGAACCCACCTGCGGCCAATGAGATCTCTGTTTGCTGAAAATATAATCAATGTATAAAGACATTAAACGCCTCGAACGATATTCAAAGCCAAGAATGAATTTCGCACAGGCTAAACGGATGGCGCCCCCCCCGAGGTGCAAACCCATTGATATAAATCGCTATATTATTGCGTATTAGCCGGAGCTAGGCGCTACTCTATAGTCCTGCGTTGCATCGGCTTGGATTTTAGCAAACAAAACTTGCTGGACGTGCCCGCTGATCGCCACCATCGTCGTCATCCCGGAAAGGCAAAGCCCTATCCGGGATCTTTACATATTGAAGCGTCTGACTTTTCTACGATTTCGGCTCGCGCTTCGCTTGGCCGGGATGATGGGGTGCAAGCGAACTGTGCCGGGATGGCAGTCAGGTGGCAGACCAGCCAAGCTTGCTTATCCCTGTTAATACATGTGCGTGTTCACGCGATTGGTCGGGAAGAACTCGAAGAAAAAGGGATCCGGCGCGGGAGGGGGCGGTACAAAGCGAGGGCCGCGAGAATACGAGTAGACGGTCCGTCCATGCCACCCATAGTGCGGGGCATGATGATACCCATAGCCTCTTACCCACCGTCCGGCGGCATCCGCCGCAGACACGTTCCCCGCCACGAGCGCGGCAAGCAAAGCAAGGACAGCCGCTTTCTTCATGATTTATTTCCCTCCTGTGATCACGGCCGCGTGCAAGGTCCGTGGTGAATACTTATGATAAAAATAGATCTGGGGTGTAAAGCGGTTATAAACATGGGTTCCCGTTCGAAGAAAATAACTTTTCCAGGGTCGCAGGGCGTAGCCCTCGCGGCACGGCTCGATTATCCGGAAGGGAAGACGCGCGCCTTTGCGCTTTTCGCGCACTGCTTCACCTGCTCGAAAGATCTATACGCCGCGGCGCGGATCGCGAGCGAACTCACCGAGCGCGGATTTGCCGTCTTCCGCTTCGATTTCACGGGCCTCGGCATGAGCGAGGGCGAATTCGCGAATACGAACTTTTCCTCCAACGTGCAGGATCTGCTTGCCGCGGCCCAATACCTTCGCGAAACCCTGATGCCCGTCGATATTCTCATCGGGCATAGCCTTGGCGGCACGGCGGTGCTGGCCGCCGCAGGCGACATTCCGGAGGCGAAGGCTGTCGCAACCATCGGCGCGCCCGCGGATGCCGCGCATGTGACGCGCAACTTCGCTGCCCAACTGGACGAGATCCGCGACAAGGGCGAGGCTGCCGTGACGCTCGCCGGGCGAACATTCACGATCAAGCGCCAGTTTCTGGAGGATGTCGAAACCACGCGGCTGCACGACCGGATCGCCACGATGAAGAAGGCGCTTCTCATCTTTCATGCGCCAACCGACGAGGTGGTCGGCTTGGATAACGCGTCGACGATCTTCACGGCTGCCAGGCATCCGAAGAGCTTCCTTGCCCTGCAGGGCGCCGATCATTTGCTCGCCAGGCGCGAGGACGCGACTTACGTGGCCGAAGTCTTGAGCGCCTGGGCTTCGCGATACATCGCGGACCGGGCTAGCGCGCGCCGTGAGGCCGCGCTCGAGCCGGGGGTGGTTTCGGTCAAGGAGACGCGGCACAGCCGGTTTCAGCAGGATGTCCGCGTCGGGCAGCACCAGCTTGTCGTCGACGAACCCTATAACCAGGGCGGCTCGGATACGGGGCCAAGCCCCTACGATCTTCTCGCGGCTGCACTCGGAGCCTGCACCTCGATGACCTTGCGCCTCTACGCGGATTCTGAAAAAGCTGCCTCTCGAGCGCATTCAGGTTTTCGTCCGGCACGCCAAGCGGCACATGGAGGACTGCAAGGAGTGCGCAGAGGGGGAGGCTGCCAGGATCGACCATTTCGAGCGCGTGATCCGGCTGGATGGCGATCTCGATGCGGAGGCGCGGCAGAAGCTGCTTGCGATCGCGGACAAGTGCCCGGTGCACAACACGCTTGAGAAGACCTCAACGATTACCACGAGAGAGGAATCCCAGGCGCAGGCTCATCCCGAGGCGCCGAAGTGAGGGAATTTGGACCTTACGTGAAGCTGGCGATGCCGTTATGATTGCGCCCGCGATTCGCGGGCACGATCGCGTTTAATACGGTGGGCTTGATCTCATGCAGGCTTTGCTAAAAGGTCTTCTACTTGTCGGTTTGCTGGTGGCGGTGCCGTTTGCTGTAGACCAGTTTTTCGGCCGGCATCCTCAAGTGCAGGTCGGTAGCTACCGCAGCGTGAAGGACTGCCGACCAGAGTGCTCGCCGAACTGCGCCAAAGATTGTGTAAAGGGTGGCAAGTCCTGGTGGCGAGATTGGCTACCCTCCTCGTGGGATGACGTGCGCACCTATGGCCTCCCTGCCCTCGTCTTGCTGCCTCTGCTTGTTTTTCTTATCGTGCTGTTACTCTTCCTCCCTCGAACTTACCAGATAGCGGAGTGGCTCACGCTCGCGGAGCGGGAGATGAACTCTCTCCTGCGCGGCTGGGGCGGAGGGTACGGAAATCGCAAAGATGTGGTCAAGGAACGCGCCGATTGGCTTTCAATGATCCCGAACTCCAATCCCGCTGCCTTGGCCGATGTTTACAAAAGTTTCTTTGACCTCAACCAAGAGGACCTGAAATCGGGCGGACCTCAGGGTGCGGCAATGGGCAAGGTACGCATGACGGCATTCCTCCTCCGGGAACTCTACGAAGGCAACGTGAGAAATGCGCAACTCAAGATTTTTAATGAGGTTGCTAACGGCGGCAAGCCCTACATCGCGCCTGGCGTAAGGCAGATTGTGGGATACGACCAGTTTGATATGGATAAATACAAGAAAAACGGTTTCCCACCGGATGCCGGCGAGGACTGGTTTCCGCTCTGGTTAACTGTCAAGCTGAACCGGTTTCCGCGCAACATCGTCATGATCAGGACCGACAAGTCTCGGGTCTATAATTGGGATGTCATCGAAGAGTTGAACGTGCAAGCCGCACCGGCGAGTGACGAACCGGCTGTGCCTGTGGGATGGCTCCGCCTGCTTGAATCGCGTGACTCGGCGCTGATGTTCTTGCGCTGGCTGGCGTACCTGATGCTGGTAGCGCTTACGTTCTACGTTCTGTGGCTCCTATTGCGCTGACAGAGATACTCTACCGCCTTGAAACTTTTGGCTTCAGCCGAGCAGGCGTGTTGCCGTCGCAACTTGCTTAATCGGTGACGGCCGGAGCCGACGGCACAGTAGCCCATTCCGCCCAGGAGCCGTCATAGACGGCCGCATGTTCATTGCCGACGATCGCAAGCCCAAGCGCAAGAATGCAAGCCGTGATGCCGGAACCGCATGTCGCGATGACGGGTTTGCCGGGGTTGATGCCCGCGCTCTCGAACGCGGCGCGCAATTCGGCGGCGGGCTTCATGACGCCGTTGCCGTCGATCAGCGTGCCATAGGGGACATTGCACGCGCCCGGCATGTGACCCAGCCGCGGCACGGGCCGGACCTCCACCTCGTGGCCATGAAAGCGCGGCTTTGACCGCGCGTCCACGATCTGCGTCTTGCCTGCCTCAACCACCCTCAGCATGTCCGAAATATCGCGGACGAGTTCGGCGTTCCTCCGCGCCGTGAAGTGATGGGTCGTGCGCAAGCCTGCGGGGCCGCTTTCCACCGGGCGGCCCTCGGCGAGCCACTTCTTGAGCCCCCCATTCAGGACCGCGACGTCTCCATGGCCCATGACGCGAAACATCCACCACGCGCGAGGCGAACTGAAGATGCCCTTGTTGTCATAAACGATGATCTTCATCCCGTCGCCCACACCCATTTTGTTCATCCGGGATGCGAATTTTTCAGGCGGCGGCAGCATGTGCGGATGCGGGGACGAGGTATCGGAAAGCTCCTCGATATCGAAGAACTGCGCGCCCGGAATATGAGCCTCGCGATAGTGGTCGTAGCCGAGTTTCGCCTCGCCCGGCATCGTCCAGGTGGCGTCCAATACGACGAGACCTGGCGCTCCGAGATGCTTCTCGAGCCAATCGGTTTCAACAAGCCACTTCGAAGATAAATCGGTCATACTCACCCCCAAAGGATCGCGCGCTCTCAAACCTCAAGCTGGAAGACCTCCGGCACGGCTGGCGATGCCTCGAGCCATGGCGGAACCGGAAGGTCTTTTTTCCGCAGGAACAGCGGATTGAACATTTTCGACTGATATCGCGTCCCGTAGTCGCAAAGGACGGTTACAATGGTATGACCGGGGCCGAGATCGCGCGCGAGGCGGATTGCGCCAGCGACGTTGACGCCGCTCGAACCGCCCAGGCACAGGCCCTCTTCCGCGAGCAGGCGGAACACCACGTCGAGCGCTTCCGTATCGGGAATTTGGTAGGCCCTGTCGACGATGACGCCTTCGAGGTTCGCGGTGATGCGGCCCTGGCCGATCCCTTCCGTGATGGACGATCCTCGCGCTTCGAGCTTGCCCGTCGCGTAATAGCTGTAGATCGCGGACCCCAGCGGGTCGGCGACGCCGATGGCGACCTGCGGCCGCTTGGCCTTGAGCCCGAGAGAGACGCCGCCAAGCGTGCCGCCGGTGCCGACCGAGCAAATAAAGGCGTCCACCTTGCCTTCGGTCTGGCTCCAGATTTCCTCGGCGGTTGTCTCGAAATGGCCCTGCCGGTTGGCGAGGTTGTCGAACTGATTGGCCCAGACCGCGCCTTCGGGCCGGCCCTCGTTCAGCGCCTCGGCGAGCCGCGCGGAATATTTCACATAGTTGTTCGGGTTCTTGTAAGGGACGGCGGGCACCTCGACGAGCGTGGCGCCCATCAGCCGCAGCGCGTCTTTCTTTTCCCGGCTTTGCGTGTCCGGGATGACGATCACGGTCTTGAAGCCCATCGCGTTGGCAACGAGCGCAAGGCCGATGCCCGTATTCCCAGCCGTTCCCTCGACGATGGTGCCGCCCGGCCGCAAGGTTCCGCGCCGGATCGCGTCCTCCACGATGAAAAGCGCGGCGCGATCCTTCACGGATTGGCCGGGATTGAGAAACTCCGCCTTGCCCAGAATCTCGCACCCCGTTTCATCCGAGGCGCGACGCAGCCGGATGAGAGGGGTATTGCCGATGGCGGCCAGAACGGAAGACTTAACGCCGGAGGCGTCGGAGGGAAGAACCATAGGGCAGCATCAGCCGTGTCGTTTGTTTCTTCTAAGATGGACCGGTTTGCACGGGCGGGCAACCTTTCATGGCGCGAGATTACACAGCAGCCGCGCGCTTGTGGCACTCGCACGGGAGCGACGGCTCGTTGTCCTTGCATTTCTTTGCGCGGGGACGACCCTCGTTCTGGCGATCACGGCTGGTTCGCGCCCTGTAGAACGGCAAAACCGCGCGCTTGTGGCACTGGCATGGCGCGCGAACCATGTTATAGAGTGCCGCCAACGACGAGCCGCGGCGGGCGTGGCGGAATTGGTAGACGCGCTGGATTTAGGTTCCAGTGACGACAGTCGTGGGGGTTCAAATCCCTCCGCCCGCACCATGGCGATATCTGCAATACAACAGAGCCGATGTCGCCTCTTGCGCGCGCACCGTTTCTGCAGCACTTCTATCTCGATACGGAACGACAGGGGCTTCACATGCCGATCTACGGCTACGATTGCAATAAATGCGGGCACGAGTTTGAGACGCTGGTCCGTTCTTCAGATACGCCCGCCTGCCCGTCATGCGGCAGCGCCGACCTCACAAAGCAGCTTTCGCTCATCGCCGCACCCGCGAGAGGCGGCGACGACGCGCCGCAAATGAGTTGCGGCGGCAGCGGCGGCTGCGCCAGCTGTCCGGCAAGGCTGGAGTAACACGCAGGGTCGGTCCATCCAGAATGTCGCGACGGCGCTCTGCCTTCCGGCAGGCTGCAAAAGATCGCTTCCCCTAAATAGGAGTATCTCGGAGGAGACGGCCCACTCCTCGAAAGGGGGGTGGAAAGATGAGCGAAATTCGTGTTAGAAAAACAAGCTGATGACAGCAATCCAAAATGCCGCTCCGGCAAGAAGGCAGGCAATCCAGGCGAGTGGCGCGACTATTGGGTGCGCCTTCCCATTGTCGCTGGTACCTGAATGATCCCGGCGACAGCCGTTGAAATCGAGGCTTGCACTCTCGCTTTCCCACGGCCGTGGGCGATAGGTCATTACTTATAATCCCTGCCTTTAACAGACACACCTTACAGTGGTCACATCGCGACCACTAGACCAAGGAAACCCTCCTCAACGAGTAAGTTTTAATCAAGATTTTCCAATCTACGCGATGTGACTATTATATATTGCCTGAAAAAACGGTATTTCGATATGCTTTAGTTTCAATCTATCAAAATGCGCCGATGCGGAGCAAGAACCTTTTTCGCGCAGGCTTTGTCTCTGATTCGCCGAAACGGCTTCCAGAGGGATGCTATGGGCAATGCTGCTTTGCGCCGACTGTCTCGGTCATAAGCCCGGGCGAAGCTAAGCATTTGTTTCTTTTGTAGTAATCCAGAAAGATAAGCATCTATTAAAAATGTAGGGGCTGGGGAGCGGCCAAAATCTTCTGTACAGAAGAAATCCACAAATTCTTGATTTGCACCCGGCCGTCAAAAGCAAAAGCGTTTGCTTGGAACCCAGTCCTGTGATCTGCCAACAAAGAAAAACGATCTCTCATTGTGTCTTTGTTCGGCGATACACTGGAAAATTTAAGATGACAACATCGAGCGGAAGCGGACGAGGCAACCTCACTTAGGCTGGTGGATTGCGAGTTCTGCAGCGGTCACGAGTGCCGGTTTACCATTGGATTGGGGTCGGGAACTCGATTCCAATCAAAGGCGGGTTGATCTACTCCGCGGCTTGGCGCTGAATAATCAACGATGAAATCAGCGCTCTCAGTGCCGCCGGTTTGATCGGCTTTTGCAAGAACGCGTGTCCCCCCTCAATGACCAGCGTCCGCACATCGTGCGAGTTGTCAGCGGTGGCGATGATACCGGGGATGTCGGCGTTGCAGGCAGCTTCTATCGCGCGAATGGCTGCGCAGCCGTCCTCACGATCCAAATGGTAATCGGAGATGATAATGTCTGGCGTGACCCGCGCGGCCCTGAGCTGTTCGATAGCACCGGCGCTGTCCATTGAAGCGATAACCGGGCACTGCCAGCTGGACAATAAGGTCTTCATCCCGTCGAGGATGGTGCGGTCATTATCGACGCAAAGCACGATCGCTCCGCGCAAATCGCCGTAGGACACTGGCCTTGTCACGAAAGGCCGCGGCTGCTCCATTTCCGACCAGCGGGCCAAGGGCACCGACACCGAGAACGATGACCCTGTTCCGAGTTTCGAACTCCAGGGCCAGGCGGTGATCGAGAACGCGGCACATACGTTCGACGATGGAAAGGCCAAGACCGAGGCCTGGGGCGTGGCTGTGATGATCGAGGCGCTGGAACTCCTTGAAGATCAATTCACGCTGGTCGTCGGCTATTCCCGGTCCGCTGTCGTGAACCTCTATGATTAAATTGCGCCCGCGCCGGCGGCAACCAAGCAAGGCGCGGCCTTTGTCCTTGTTATATTTGAGCGCATTCGAGACAAGGTTCTGAAGAATGCGTCGCAAAAGCTTCCGGTCCGACCGGATCAGGGCAGACGACGGCACGATGGTGAAAGAGATCCCGCGTGCCTTGGCGATCGGTTCGAAGTCGATGGTAATCTGTTCGAGGAGATCCTTCACCGGGAACACGCCGAATTCCGGCTTCATCGCGCCGCTGTCGAGCCGGGAGATGTCGAGGAGAGCGTTCAGGATTTCCTCGACGCCGTCGAGCGAGGCATCGATATTGCGGGCGAGGCGGCCAAGCTCCGCGGGAGGCGAGCGTTCCAACAGGCTCGAGGCGTAAAGGCGGGCCGCGTTCAACGGCTGGAGAACGTCATGGCTCGCTGCCGCCAGAAAGCAAGTCTTGCTGATGTTGGCTTCATCGGCTTTCGCCTTGGCGATGGCGAGTTCCAAAGTCCGGGCCTCCACGCGCCGTTCAAGGTTCTCGTTGGCCCGAGCGAGAGCCTCGGCGGCGGTTTGGCGCTCGGTGATATCTGTGTAGGTCACGACGACGCCGCCCTGGGGCATGGCGTTGACGCGCACTTCGATCACGCGGCCCTCCATGTTGCACTCGTGGAAGCCCTTCGTGGTGAGCTGGTATTTCACGATCCTGTCGGTGACGAACTCTTCTACGGCGCCGGGGTCTTTGTGCGCCCGCTTCGCCTTGAAGCGGATGATCTCGTCGAGCGGCGTGCCTACGCGTGCGTACTGGGATGGCAGCATCAGGATCTCGCGATACTGGCGATTCCAGCAGCTGAGCTGCATCTTCTTGTCGAAGACAGCGATGCCTTGGCCAACGTGGTCAAGGGCGCACTGCAGCAGATCGCGGTTGTACTGAACCGCCTCGGAAGCTTCGTCGAGCAACCTCAGCGCCAACTCGCGTCCCACATTCAGACGCCTCAGCAAGAGCGACATGACAAGCCGGGAGGACGGCGCGCCGATGGCGCTGGCCAACAGGTTTTCCGTGAACTTGACGGCGTGCGGGTCGGCTTGTCCAGGCGAGCACGGGTCTATGCCGCGGCTCGACATGTAGTCCGCGAAGGACCGGCGGGTTCTCTCCTCGCCGAGATAACGCGCGACCGTCGACATGAGATCTCTGAAGGGAACGCTGGTGCGCCAGGGTTTAAAGGCCGGCAACAGATGCGGGTTGGCATCCTCGATGAAGAGATTGGTTTGGAGCCGCTCGATCGGCTCGAGAGGACGAAGCAGGGACACGGAAAGAAACGCCACAACGTTCAACGTGAGGCTCCAAACCACACCGTGCGTGAGGTGGTCGAATTGCAGGTAGAAAAGCATTTGCGGGCGCAGAAAAACGAGGCCGAATGGGCCATCCTGCAGGAATGCTGCGCCCGCCGCGGTATCGCCGATCAGCTTTGGAAGAAGAAGCGTGTACGCCCAGACGGCGAAACCGGCGAGAATGCCAGCCGCCGCGCCGCGCGCCGTGGCTCTGCGCCAGAAGAGACCGATGAAAAAGGCGGGAGCGAATTGGGCGATGGCCGCGAAAGAGAGAAGCCCGATCTCCGAGAGCGAAGCATTCCCGATTTTATCGTAGAAGGCATAGGCGGCGAGGATGATGGAAAGCATCACCCCGCGGCGGACGTTCAAGAGAAAGCCGGACATGTCCCGCCGCCGCCCCGCCGCGGCCATGCCGGGGCGCTGCAGGATAAGGGGTATCAGAAGGTCGTTGCAGAGCATGACGGACAGGGCGACCGTCTCAACCACCACCATCGCCGTCGCGGCTGACAAGCCACCCAGAAAGGCAATGAAGGTGAAGACTTGGCTTTTTGCATAGAGCGGGAGCGCAAGAAGATACATGTCCTGCGGATATGCATTCCCAAGCATGAGGCTTCCGGCCATCGCCACAGGCACGACAAAGATATTGATTGCGATCAGATAGAGAGGAAAAAGCCATGAGGCTTTATTCAGTTCTTCCTCGGAGACATTCTCGACGAAGGTAACGTGAAACTGCCGGGGGAGCAGGATGATACAGACGAAACTGAGGAAGGAGACGGTCAGAAGGGCGCCGCCATGGATTCCGGTGTTGAAGACATAGGCGTCCGCCTGTGTCATGGCCGTTGCGATCAGATTGCCCGGACCTTCGTTCATGCCGTAGACGACGTAGATGCCGACCAGGAGAAAGGCGGAAAGCTTGACGATCAACTCGACGGCAACCGCAAGCATGAGCCCGCGTTGATGTTCCGTCGCATCGCTGTGCCGCGCGCCGAAGAGGATCGTAAACGCCGCCAGGACGATGGCTATGACCAGATCCATATTGCCGATCGGCAACGTAACAGCGTTGGCATCTTGCGCCGCATGCCCCAGGACGACGGCAATGGCTTGTGAAATGGCTTTCAGCTGAAGGGCGATATAGGGCAACACGCCGACCACCGCCACGATGGTTACGATCGCCGCCACGGCAGGGTTTTTGCCATAGCGCGCCGCGATGAAATCGGCAATCGACGTGATATTCTGATCTTTCGTCAGCCGTGTTATGCGGCGTAGCACCGGAAGGGCGAGCGTGAAGGCGATGATCGGCCCCACATAGACCGCGATGAAATCGAAACCCTTTTCGGCGGCGGATCCCACGCTTCCGAAGAACGTCCAGGACGTGCAGTAGACCCCCAAAGCAAGAGCATAGACGTAAGGGCGCCCAATCGGCGTCTGGCCTTTCCCGCCGGCGCGATCGGCAAGATAGGCGATGCCAAAAAGCGCGCCGATATACAGGAGGGAACAGGTAATTATGACCCAGCCATCAATCATCTCTTACTCATGCCGAGGCTTTTGACCGAAGCGTCATTCGATGACGGCCTGTTTTTCCACGCGTCCATCATATTCTAAAATCTTATACCATAATTAAGCAATGACTGCCGTTGGCGTGCAAGTGCAATTCTATTCGACGAATATAAAATTATCCTTCTGCGCGCAATTAAATTTCGCTTTCGGAAGGTTAGGCGTCTCTTTGGCCCAACCGAAGCCGGTAAAGACATGCCCTTCTTCCAGCTCACGCTCTACCCAAATAAGATAGATAGCGGACGGGCCGGGAGGAGGTGCTCATGACTTACGATTACGTCATTGTAGGCGGCGGCTCAGCTGGCTGTGTGCTCGCGAACCGCCTTTCAGCCGATCCCTCCGTCAACGTGGCGCTCCTTGAGGCCGGACCCGGCGACAGGAATTTCCTGATCCACATGCCGATGGGCTATGCCGCGCTCATGAAGACCGGCTGGGTCGATTGGGGCTATCACACCGAACCGCAGGCAGGATTGGGCGGGCGGCGGCTTTACTGGCCGCGCGGGAAAGTGCTGGGCGGATCAAGCTCGGTCAACGCCATGATCTACATTCGCGGCGTTCCGAGCGATTACGACATGTGGGCGCAGCTTGGGAACCGGGGCTGGGCCTGGGACGGCGTCCTGCCCTATTTCAAGAAAGCCGAAAGCTACTGGCAGGGCGCAGACAGCTATCACGGCGGAGACGGCCCGCTGAAAGTAACAAGGCCCGGCGTCGCTCATCCGCTCAATGCGGCATGGATCGAAGCGGGCCGAGAGGCGGGGTATCCCACCACAGCCGATTTCAATGGAGCCCGGCAGGAAGGCTTTGGGCCGCTCGACTGCACGATTGCAGGCGGCCGCCGCGCCAGCGCCGCGGTCTGCTATTTGCGGCCTGCGCTCAAGCGTCCGAACCTCACCGTGATTACGAGAGCGCAGGCCACCCGGATCCTGGTGCAGCGGGGCGCGCGCGATCGGCGTGGAGTACGCGAGGAAAAAGCAAAGGTATGAAATTCAGGCGAGCCGCGAAGTCATTTTATCCGGCGGCGCTATCAATACGCCGCAGCTTCTCCTCCTGTCAGGGATCGGCCCAACAAACGAAATCGCGCGTCTTGGCATCCGGCCTGTTCACGACCTTCCCGGTGTCGGCAAGAACCTGCAGGACCATCTCCACGGCGCGGTGAAGCACACTTGCAGCGCGCCTGTTTCGCTTTACTCGGTGCTGAAGCCCTCCGCTCTCATGCGTCACGTGCCGTATTACCTTATGACCGGCAAAGGCCCCGCGTCCGAAATGGCCATCGAGACGCTGGCTTTCTTGAAAACGCGCCCGAATGCCGTTGCGCCCGACCTCCAATATCATTTTGTGCCGGTGCTTTATGCCGATCACGGCCGCGTCATGATCTACCGGCATGGCTGGATGGGCTATTACAACATGCAAAGGCCGGAAGCGCGCGGCGAGATCACGCTGAAATCGGCTGATCCGTTAGCTCATGCGTCCATTCAGCCGAACTATCTCCAGAACGAGACGGACCTTCGCACGCTGCGCGATGGCCTCAAGATCCTGCGCGAGGTTTTTCGCCAGAAGGCGTTCACCCCTTTCGGCGGCGAGGAATTCATCCCCGGCCCGGCGGTACAAACCGACGCGGAGATGGACGCTTACCATCGTGCCACGGCTGAGTCGCTCTATCACCCCGTGGGCACCTGCAAGATGGGCCAGGACGAGATGGCCGTCGTGGATGAGACGCTCCGCGTGCATGGGCTCGACGGCTTGCGGGTCGTGGATGCTTCGATCATGCCGAGGCTTGTCAGCGGCAACACGAACGCCCCCACCATCATGATCGCCGAGAAGGCGGCGGATGTGATTCTCTATGGCGTCGCGGCCACATCCGCGGATGGCGTGATGGCGGCTTGAGGTGGGCGCCGACAAGAAAAAGCCCCGAGTGCGAGGCGCACCCGAGGCTTCTTTTCAGGCAAGCTTCAGGTTCACCAGCCGCCGCAACTGCAGCCGCCGTAACCGCCGTAACCGCCATAGCCCCAACCGGGGTATCCGTATCCTAATCCGAGGCCAACAAGGCCTGCGCCAACGGGCCAACCCCAACCGCCACCCCAGCCCCGACGCCAGCCTACGCCGCGCCAGCCGCCTCCGCGCCAGCCCCAGCCGCCGCCAAAACCTCTGCCGAAGCCGACACCGCCGAATCCGCGGCCACCCCAGCCGCCTCCGCGCCAGCCGCCACCCCATCCGCCACCCCAGCGGACCTGAGTAACGCCGCTTTTGCCGGAAATGGCCGTTTGATCATGGCCGGCGCTAAGCGGCGAAATCCCCGCGGCGTTCGCTGAGGACGACAAGCCTAAAGCTGAGCCTAACAAAAACAATCCCAGCGCGGCTAAAGCCGAGATCAAGAACCTCTTTGTTTGCATCGTGAACCTCTTGAGGCAAATGTTAACCTGCGGCACAGCCTACGTTGCGCGATGCCGCAGCCGTTTCATGCCCCAATTGCATCACCGATCCGGTTAATGAAAAGTAATAATTACTTAAGCGTATCTAGAACAAGCGCGCTTCTAATTACCATAAGGTCAATTTATCATTAATTGCTGCCGAACAATTTGAACAATAGATCAACGTCAACGTAATTCGATCCAAATCCATGACCTTCTAAAACGTGAATGGGTTGTGCCGGCTCTCCTAGATGATCGGCAACGAGTGCGGCGCCGGAGAAATCTTGGCCAGTCGTGTAGGGATTGGGGGTGACGACAGTCTTGAGGCCCGCCCCAAGCGAGGAACGCAACCCCAGTTCTAAATCCTCGAAGGCGAGGCACTGATCGGGGTCAAGCCGCAGCTCGTTCAGCACATGATTGTAAATATCCGGCGCGGGCTTTTTAGCCGGAACCACGTCACCCGCTCCGATGACTTCGAACCAGTCGAGCTTCCCCGGCAGGACGCTTTCCAGGAGCGCGGTGACGTTGGCAGGCGTCGTCGTGGTCGCAATGGCAAGCCGGAGCCCGGCCTCGCGCGCTTCGGTCAGGAGGCGTTCGACGCCGGGGCGAAGCGGAATGCCGCGCTCGGCGAGCATCTGGAGATAGTGCCTGGTTTTCGCGGCGTGCAGATCGGCCACAAACTCCGCGACGGGCCGGGGCGGCTTATAGTCGGGGCGGTATCGCTCGAGATAATAGGTGATCCGCTCCTTGCCTCCGGTCACGGAAAGAAGGTCGCCGTAAAGTTCGACAGTCCAATCCCAATCCAGCCCCGCGTCGGCGAACCCGCGATTGAAGGCGACGCGATGGCCGTCGCGCTCGGTATCGGCCAGCGTGCCGTCCACGTCGAAAATCAACGCTTGCAGCTTGCTCATTGCGACTCCCTCTCCACTCCACTGTCATGGCCGCACTTGATGCGCGGCTGTCCGGTTTAAATTTCTGGGGTTGTTGCAGTACATCCAGTGCGGCCATGACCATGAAGAGTACGGCCATGAACCAAGAACGGCACAAAAGCTGCGTCCCAAAGATAAACGGATCGTTGCCGTTTTCCGCACCGGGCATGCGTTTACCTGAAATTGGTTAACAGGAGTGCGCCGGAATTATTTCCGCTCACCATCATGCTGAACAAGCAATTAATTCCTGCCAGAATTTCTTCCCTCCGTGCCACATTTCCGGGGGGAAGTAATTCCCGCAAGCCATTGAAAATAAACGGCGTTCTCTTGTCCGTGACTTCCCATTAAATAGAACTAAATGCCGGAATTCTTTCATTAAGTGGGCCAGCAAAAGTCCGTTAAATATATTTCGGCTTCGCATATTTACCACGCGCGCTCCCGCCTGGCGCCCAGGAAGCGGCGGCCAAGGCGCGGCTCGGCGGCGGGCGCTCCGCCCAAATTTCCCTTTAAATATGGGCGTTTTCGCTCAGGCCCCCGCATTAACGTCTCTATAAAGCGAATTTTTGTAAAATACTTCACTGGGGCAGGAGACGCTGACGGTGACAGGGAAAAATTGGTACCGACTTTGTACTCGCCGTGCGGTGCATACAATATCCGCCGCACCGCTGCTTAACTTTGGCGTCATGGCCGCACTTGACCTTAGAGTTAAACGGCGGCGATCAGCTCCAGCCACTCATCCTCCGAGAGCACCTTCACGCCAAGCTCCTCGGCCTTCTTGAGCTTCGATCCCGCGCCCGGCCCCGGCCACGACATACAGCGTGTTTTTCGACACCGACCCCGCCACCTTCGCGCCGAGACGTTCGGCCTGGGCCTTGGCTTCGTCGCGCGTGAAGCGTTCGAGCTTGCCGGTGAACACCACCGTCGCGCCCGCGAGCTTCGACGACACCACGTCGGGCTTGTAGTCCTCAACGGTCAGTTCGCGCGTGAGGTTCGCGACGACCTCCTGATTATGCGGCTCCTGGAAGAAGTCGACGATGGATTGCGCCACCACGTCGCCGATGCCGTCGATTTCGTTCAGCCGTTCGAGCGCCTGCGGATCGGTCATTGCGTGCCGCAGGTGTTCCAGCGAGCCAAAGGTTTTCGCCAGAAGCTTGGCCGTCGTCTCGCCCACATGCCGGATGCCGAGCGCGAAGACGAAGCGCTCCAGCGAGA
Organism: uncultured Alphaproteobacteria bacterium; assembly: GCA_963839435.1. Classification (GTDB taxonomy): domain Bacteria; phylum Pseudomonadota; class Alphaproteobacteria; order Rhizobiales; family Rhodomicrobiaceae; genus Rhodomicrobium. Next base: position 1,643 of record CAWIVD010000001.1, on the reverse strand, counting down.
TGGTGCGCCGCGCCTCGATGGCTGCGAACAGATTGGCGGCGGATTGCGCGCCCCAGCCCTCCTTCTCGGCCAGCCTCGGCACGGAGTCGCCGTCGCGCGCCTTCAACGTGAAGATGTCGGCGGGCGCACGGATGCGGCCTTCGTCGAAAAACGCCTGGATGTGCTTTTCGCCAAGCCCCTCGATGTCGAAGGCGAGCCGCGACACGAAATGACGAAGCCTCTCGACCATCTGCGCCGCGCAGATGAGACCGCCGGTGCAGCGCCGGATGGCGTCGAGCTTGCCGGTCTTGGGGTTCATTTCCCGCACGGCGTGGCTTTGGCAAACCGGGCAGGTCTCGGGAAAAACAAACGGAGCGGACTCCGCAGGCCGTTTCTCAAGCACCGCGCCCAGGATTTGCGGGATGACGTCGCCCGCGCGCTGCACGATGACCATATCGCCGATGCGGACATCCTTGCGCGCGATCTCGTCTTCGTTGTGAAGCGTGGCGTTCTGCACGACCACGCCGCCCACCGTAACCGGCGCAAGTTTCGCCACCGGCGTCAGCGCGCCCGTGCGGCCCACCTGGATTTCGATGTCACGAAGTTCAGTCGTCGCCTTCTCGGCGGAGAATTTGTGCGCCGTCGCCCAGCGCGGCGTCCGCGAGACGAAGCCGAGCCGCTCCTGCAGATCGAGCCGGTCCACCTTGTAGACCACGCCGTCGATATCGTAGCCGAGCACGGCGCGGTTCAACTCGATGGCGCGATAGGCGTCCAGCATCTCCTCGACCGTCCGGCACACCCTGAGCGGCGGCATGGAGAAGCCCCAGCTCGCGATCGCTTCGAGCACACCGTGGTTCGTATCGGCCGGCAACTCGCTGGCTTCGCCCCAGCCCCAGGAGAAAAAGCGCAAGGGCCGCGCGGCTGTTATCGCTGGATCGAGCTGGCGCAGCGATCCAGCGGCGGCATTGCGCGGGTTCGCGAAGATCTTTCCGCCCGCCTTGAGCTGCCGCTGATTGAGGTCGGAAAAATCGGCGTGAGACATGTAAACTTCGCCGCGCACCTCGAACACGCGCGGGATGGTCCGACCTTTCAGCGCGTTCGGGATCTGCGCGATGGTCCGCACATTCGCGGTCACATCCTCGCCTTCGGAGCCGTCGCCCCGCGTGGCCGCAACAACCAGTTCGCCCCGCTCATAGCGAAGCGAAACCGACAAGCCGTCGATCTTGTTCTCGGCGGTGAAATTCAGCGGCGCGTCAAAGCCAAGCTTCAGGAAGCGCCGCACCCGCGTGGCGAACTCCTCGACATCGTCGTCGCTGAACACGTTTCCAAGCGACAGCATCCTGACCGAATGCCTGACCTTGGCAAACTTCTCGGAGGGCGCAGTCCCTACTTTCTGCGTCGGGCTCTCCGCCGTTATGAGTGACGGAAAGCGCGCTTCCAGCGCCTCGGTGCGGAGCCGAAGCCGATCGTAGTCCGCATCCGAAATTTCAGGCTGATCGTCCTGATAATAGAGGCGGTCGTGTCTCTTGATCTCCCGGACCAGGGAATCGTGCTCGTCCTTCGCCTCTTCCAGCGTCAGGCCCTCGACCGGACGCACCACGCCGCCCGTGTCTGTTCCTTCAAACTCAGACAACCTCATGCCTGGCTCCGATGAGGCTGGCGGC